>CACYXD010000006.1 GCA_902778255.1 uncultured Prevotellaceae bacterium | reverse complement strand
AAGTCTTAGACTTTTTTAGCGATTACACTTTGTTTTACGGCTTTAGGAGTCCAGTTCTTGAAGAAACGCAGCACTTTCTTCTGGTCATAGCCTTGGCCTTCTTCCAAGAAACTCGAATCTTGAATATGGATGACTTTACCTTCATCGTCCAACACAACAAACACTGGGAAGCCGAAACGCGCAGGGTTGTTCAGACGCTCCAGCATCTTCTTCGCTAACAGCATCTTTTCCTCTCCCTCAGACTTGCGTGGGTTATAGTTCACATGGATATAGACGAAGTTCTCGTCAATAACTTTACTGATGGTCGTATCATTTGTGATGAAGTCAGCAAAGCGTAAACACCAGGGGCACCAATTTCCGCCGACCTGACAGATGACGAACTTTCCCTCAGACTTAGACTTCACTATAGCCTGGTCTATCTGCTCGATGGGGTTGATGTCCTCGTTATACACCTTCTTCTGCTCGACCTTTGGACGCAAGGTCTGGGCGTTCAACGTCAGGGCAAGACAGACCCCTAAAAATGATAGGATTAACTTATTTCTCATTTCTTCAAGGTTTTCTGATCTAAAAAAAGACTGACATCCATGTGGATTGCCAGTCTCTTGTTTCTTAATACTCATCCTCGTTGAACAAGAAGTCTTCCTTGGTAGGATAGTCGGGCCAGATGTCCTCGATACTCTCGTATATGTCGCCCTCATCCTCTATCTCTTGCAGGTTCTCGAGCACTTCGAGGGGAGCACCCGAGCGAATGGCATAGTCGATTAACTCATCCTTGGTTGCGGGCCAGGGAGCATCCTCCAGTTTTGATGCTAATTCTAGTGTCCAATACATATTCTTATTATTTTTATGTTAGTCGATTTTTAACTATTTATAAGAGTTGGTTCTTAAATTGGACGCAAAAGTAGTAAATATTTTTCTATCTGCAAGGTTTTTGCCATATAATTTCTTGCTGATGAGCGTTAAAATTTATTTTTTTTGCCAAAACAAACAGATAATCGCTCAAACGATTGACATATTTGATAATATCCGTGCCCACCTCGGCCACCTCGGCAAGGGCATCAATGCGACGCTCGGCACGACGACAGACGGTACGGCAGACATGGCACTGGGCAGCAGCCAGCGTGCCGCCAGGCAGCACGAAGCCCTGAGCCTCGGGCAGCAGTTTCAGGATTTCGTCGATACGCTGTTCCAGCAGCTCCGTCTCGCCCTCGGGCAGGATGGCCGAGGGATAGAGAGGCGTCTTGCTCTGATCGGTGGCCAGATGGGAGCCCACGATGAAGAGGTTGCTCTGAATACGGACGAGGCGTTCACGCTCATCGTCGGTGGCAGGGAGTTGGGCCACGAGGAGTCCGATATGCGAACAGAGTTCATCGATGGTGCCATAGGCCTCCAGTCGGATGTCACTTTTCTTGATACGCACGCCGCCCACAAGGCTGGTCATGCCCTTGTCGCCTGTGCGGGTATAGATTTTTGTCATTTTCATAGATGTTAGGGGTTAGGGGTTAGAAGTTGATGATATAGTTTTGTTTCGCACGTTGAGGGTCAAAGAACACGATGCCGCAGTAGTAGAGGTCGTAGGTGACCGTGGCCCTTGGGTCGTGCTCTATACAGTGCCAGTAGTTAGGGGCAGCACAGATATTATGGATCACCACCATCGACTTGTCGTTGCATTTCCTGAACAGATAATCATAATCAGTATAGACTGGCACGATAGCCATGTCTATCTCCTGGGCTCTATCCACGATCTGCGCCTTGTGGCATCCAGCCTGCAGGTAGTCGCGGAAGCCCACACGATCGACAATCGTCTTGGGCTGTCGCTCATTAGCCAGGCGGAAATAGAGCTGTCCCATTTTACGAGAATACCAGTTGGCATTCTGTCCCAGCTGTTCGTATGCATAGTACGGCCAATGCTCGTTGATGACATAGCGCACAAAGCGGTAGTCAGTGGGCGACTGGATGCCGAACCCCCTGCAATGGCCGATGCGCCTAAGCCAAACGAATGCCTGTCGTAGTCTATTCATAGTTGTTATCTGGAATTTAAGCGCAAAGTTAATCAATTATTCCTAATTATTTAGTAACTTTGCAGCAAAATTTTTATGATGAACTCAGAAAAGATTAAAGTCATTGCCTTTGATGCCGACGACACCCTATGGGACTGTCAGGGATTTTTCGAGGAGGTAGAGAATCACCTGTATAGACTGATAGCCCCCTACTGCGAGAATCCCAAACAGGAGCTCTTCAAGACGGAATCGGGCAATATGGCCGACCTTGGCTATGGTTGCAAGGCCTTCACCATCAGCATCTTAGAGACAGCGATGCGCATAGCCGGCAACGACCTCAGCGTGACACAGCTGGACGAGCTGCTGCAGGACTGCAAGCGACTGCTCCACCTGCCCGCCACCCCGCTGCCAGGCGTAGAGGAAACGCTGAAAGAGCTGAGGGAAACGGAGTATAAGATTGTCTGCTTCACCAAGGGCGAGCTGCAGGACCAGGAGAACAAGCTGAAGCGCTCAGGTCTGCTGAAATTCTTTGATGATGTAGAGATCACCTCCGACAAGACCCAGCGCGAGTTCCTGGCCCTGTGTGAGCATCAAGGCATTCATCCCTCACAGCTACTGATGGTTGGCAATTCGCTGAAAAGCGACTGCGCGCCAGCCCTCGCCATCGGTGCCTGGGCCATCCATATCCCCTTCCACGTGACTTGGCAGTTAGAGCATTTTGAGGATATAGACCACGAGCGACTGATAAAAGTTGATAAAATCAGCGATATTCTCAAATATATTTAGAGAAAAAGTTGTAACTTTGCAGCCCAAATATACATTATTATAAAATGGAACAGAAAAAATATAAGCGAATAACTGTGACCTCTGCCCTGCCCTATGCCAATGGCGGCGTGCATATTGGCCACCTGGCTGGCGTGTATGTACCAGCCGATATCTACGTGCGTTACCTGCGTCTGAAGAAGCGCGACGTGATGTTCATCGGAGGAAGTGACGAGCACGGTGTGCCCATCACCGTTCGTGCCCGCAAGGAGGGTATCACCCCTCAGGATGTGGTTGACCGTTATCATAAGATGATCAAGGATTCGTTCGAGGAGTTTGGTATCTCGTTCGATATTTATAGCCGCACCACCAGCGAGACTCATCATAAGTTTGCTGCCGAGTGGTTTAAGAAACTCTACGACGAGGGCAAGCTGGTGGAGAAGACCACCGCTCAGCTCTACGACGAGGAGGCCAAGCAGTTCCTGGCCGACCGTTATGTCGTAGGCGAATGTCCCTACTGCCACAACGAGGGTGCCTATGGCGACCAGTGTGAGAAGTGCGGACGCGACCTTTCGCCCACGGAGTTGATCAACCCGAAGTCAACCATCAGTGGTTCTACGCCTGTGATGAAAGAGACGAAGAACTGGTATCTGCCCCTGAACGAATACCAGGAGTGGCTGAAGCAGTGGATTCTGGAGGGTCACAAGGAGTGGCGCTCAAACGTCTATGGCCAGTGCAAGAGTTGGCTCGACATGGATCTGCAGCCTCGTGCTATGACGCGCGACTTGGACTGGGGTATCCCTGTGCCTGTAGAGGGTGCTGACGGAAAGGTGCTCTATGTATGGTTTGATGCGCCTATCGGCTATGTATCCAACACCAAGGAGCTTTGTGAGAAGGAGCCTGAGAAGTGGGGCAACTGGGAGCAGTGGTGGCAGGATGAGGATACGCGTCTGGTGCACTTCATCGGCAAGGACAACATCGTGTTCCACTGCATCATCTTCCCTGTGATGATGAAGGCTCACGGCAAGTATATCATGCCTGATAACGTGCCTGCCAACGAGTTCCTGAACCTGGAGAACGACAAGATCTCTACCTCACGCAACTGGGCTGTATGGCTCCACGAGTATCTGGTTGATATGCCTGGCAAGCAGGATGTATTGCGCTATGTGTTGACTGCCAATGCGCCTGAGACTAAGGATAATAACTTCACATGGAAGGATTTCCAGGATCGCAATAACAACGAGCTTGTTGCTGTGTATGGCAACTTCGTGAATCGTGCGCTCCAACTCACCAAAAAGTACTGGAACGGTGTGGTTCCCGCTTGCGGCGAGTTGCAGGATGTAGATAAGCAGGCCCTTGAGGAGTTCAAGGACGTTAAGGAGAAGGTAGAGACTCTGCTAGAACAGTTCAAGTTCCGCGATGCTCAGTTCGAGGCTATGAACCTGGCTCGTATTGGTAACCGTTATATCACAGAGTGTGAGCCTTGGAAGGTATGGAAGACTGACCCCAAGCGTTGTGAGACTATCTTGAATATCTGCTTGCAGTTGACAGCTAACCTCGCTATCGCTTTTGAGCCATTCCTGCCATTCTCTTCGAAGAAATTGCGCGAGATGCTCAATATCGACAGCTTCGAATGGGAGCAGCTGGGAAGCACAGACCTTCTGAAGGCTGGTCATCAGCTGGGTGAGCCTGCTCTGCTGTTCGAGAAGATTGAGGATG
This sequence comes from uncultured Prevotellaceae bacterium, assembly GCA_902778255.1. Classification (GTDB taxonomy): domain Bacteria; phylum Bacteroidota; class Bacteroidia; order Bacteroidales; family Bacteroidaceae; genus Prevotella. Next base: position 269,819 of record CACYXD010000006.1, on the reverse strand, counting down.
AGGTTGTCCAGAAGCAGCTGGACAAGCTGGAGGCTACCAAGAAAGCTAACGAGGCGGCTAACTACAAGGCTGCTCCTATCAAGGATACCGTCAGCTTCGAGGAGTTCGAGAAGCTCGACATCCGTGTGGGTCTCGTAAAAGACTGTCAGAAGGTGAAGAAGAGCAAGAAGCTGCTGCAGTTCACCATCGACGATGGTTCTGGCACAGACCGCACTATCTGCTCAGGTATTGCTGCCTTCTACGAGAATCCTGAGGAATTGATCGGCAAGCGCATCCTCTTCGTGGCCAACTTTGCTCCCCGTAACATGATGGGCATCGAGAGTCAGGGCATGATTCTGAGTGCCGTGGATGCTGACGAGAGCCTGAGCGTGGTGACTACAACGAAGGACGTGAAGCCTGGTTCACAGGTCGGCTAAGACAGAGTAAGTGGTTTTTAAAGACACAGTAACAAGTTTTTAAAGACACAATAACATAATAACAAATAACATGAAATGAAGAGGCTAATTATTTTGGTCATGTGGTTGCCCTTGCTGGCAATGGCACAGTACAAATCACAGGTGTGGTGTCCTGACAATGGCGACGGCACCTATAACAACCCAGTGATTAATGCCGACTACTCAGACCCTGATGTCTGCGTGGGAGCCAGTGGTGAGGACTACTACATGACGGCCTCGTCGTTTCATTGTACGCCTGGGTTGCCTATCCTACATTCCAAGGATTTGGTCAACTGGGAAATCATCAACTATGCGTTAGGCAATCTCTACGAGGGCAATGACGAGCTCCTTGCCCATTTCAGCAGCAAGCCACAGCATGGCAATGGTGTATGGGCACCCAGCATCCGCTACCACGATGGCTGGTACTATATCTACTGGGGCGACCCCGACTTTGGCGTGATGATGGTGAAGACCCAAGACCCTGCAGGAAAATGGGAGAAGCCCGTTTGCATTATCAAGGGCGAGGGGTATATTGACACCTGTCCGCTATGGGACGGGGACGGACGTTGCTATCTGGTAAACGGATGGGCAAACAGTCGTTCGAAGTATGCCTCCGTGCTGACCGTTCGCGAGATGAGTGCTGATGGCATGAAACCAATCGGACAGCCTGTCATCGTATTTGACGGTAACGGCACAGAGAACCGCACCTGCGAAGGACCTAAGTTCTACAAGCGTGATGGCTGGTACTGGATCATGTGCCCTGCTGGTGGCGTGCCAGAGGGCTTTCAATTGGCCATGCGGTCTAAGTCGCCCTACGGTCCCTACGAGCACAAGATTGTGTTGGCACAAGGCAAGACCAACATTAACGGCCCCCATCAGGGCGGATGGGTGCACACGAAATATGGCGAGGACTGGTTCCTGCATTTCCAGGACAAGGAAGCCTACGGACGTGTGGTGCATCTGAACCCCGTGGATTGGAGCACAGGTTGGCCTGTGATGGGAAGACTCACCCCCAGCCCCTCTCTGGGCAGAGAGGGGAGTAGATACACTGGAGAGCCCGTAACCACTTACAAAAAACCTCAAACCTCAAATCTCAAACCTCAAATCTACAATCCCGTTGAGAGCGATGAGTTTAATGATACGAAACTGGGGCTTCAGTGGCAATGGCACGGCAACTACGATGAGAAATTTGGTACTGCCACCGCCTTTGGCACCTATCGTATCTACACATACAAGATGTCGGATGTAAGAGGTCAGAAGGAAGAGGTTTCACCCAACCTCTGGGGGGTGCCCAACATGCTGCTGCAGAAGACACCTGCTGACGAGTTTACAGCAACAACAAAGATACGCTTCACCTCAAAAGCTGACGGACAGATGGGGGGACTTATCATGATGGGGCTCGACTATTCTGCTCTCGTCGTGAAGCGCGTAGGGAAGGAATTTCAACTGGTACAGCTCATCTGCAAGGATGCCGATAAAGGCAAGCAGCAGACAGAGACCGTGCTGACCACGCTGAAGCCCACGGCAGAAGATAAGATAGACTACAAGCCTGGTATCCATGAAGATATATACCTGCGTCTGCAGGTGACCAATGCCGAGGCTGGTGCTGCCCATGGTGGCAAACCTATGGTGCAGTTCTCGTATAGCTTGAATGGCAAGAAATTCCAAAACTGCGGCGACCTCTTTAAGATGCGTCAAGGCAAATGGATTGGCGCGAAGTTTGGCTTCCTCAGCGTCGAGACCAATGCCAAGGCCGATCGCGGATGGGTGGATGCCGACTGGATGAGGATCACGAAAAAGTAAAAAACAACCAAACCTAAAAACCTGAAACCTCAAATGAAGAAAACAATTCTCTTGGCAACTGTCCTACTGACGACATTCCTACAGACAAAGGCACAGACGCTGGCCACAGAGTATAAAAGCACTAGTAGCGGCAACCCCATCAGCGGAATCGTGTTCTGTGCCGACCCCACCGCCCTTGAGTACGATGGTCGCCTCTATGTCTATGGCACCAACGACCATCAACAGTATATCAAGAATGGGAAGACGGGCAGCAATGGCTATGGTAATATCAAGTCGCTGGTTGTCTTCTCTACAGATGATATGGTGAACTGGACCTTCCACGGCACTATCGACGTGGGAAAAGTATGCACCTGGGCTGGTCAGTCATGGGCTCCCTCAGCCGTATGGCGTGAGAAAGAGAATAGCAATGGTACGAAGACAAATGAGTTCTACATCTATTTCGCCAATGGAGGCGGTAGCGTGGGCGTGATGAGAAGTACGAAATCGCCCCTTGGTCCATTCTCGTCACCTCTCAGTCAGGCAATGATACGACACGGTATGGCAGGTATAGATCCCTGCAACTGGCTGTTTGACCCAGGCGTGGTGATTGACTCTACAGGCACAGGATGGATTGCTTTTGGAGGCGGTAACCCACAGTCGTCAGGTTCCAAGCTATGGCCTGGCAACTCACGTATTGCGAAGTTGAAGTCATCGATGACAGCCCTCGACGGCGCTGCCGTGAATATGCCTGCGCCCTATCTCTTTGAAGCCAGCGAACTGAATATCATTGGCGGACGATTTGTATATACTTATAATACCTCGTGGGGCGACCGTCCCAATTGGAACACTTACGAGAAACGCAACGACCAGCCTGCTCCATCGGCCTGCAGCATGTGCTATATGGTGACAGACACCCCACTGGAACCTGACTCATGGGAATATCGTGGAGAATATGTGCCCAACGAAGGCAGCTTCAGCAGCTTAGGCGCCGACTACGGGAATAACCACACCCATCTGCATAAGTTCAATGGCGAATACTACCTCTTCTATCACGGCAACGTGCTTGAGAAGACGATGAAGAGCAAAGGAGCAATGGACAGTGGGGCTTCAGGCTACCGCTCACTCTGTGTGAACAAACTGACCGTTGTCGAAGAGACGCAGAAGCTCAACAAGGTCAGCATGAACAAGAATGGCGTGAGTGCCATCAAGAATATGAACCCCTACACGCTACAGCAGGCTGAGACAATGGCCACTTCAGGCGGTGTGAGCTATGAGGACTTCAAGAATGTGAAGTCAGCATCGTCGGTCAGCAGTCTTGGCAATGATGCCTCGAAGGATCTGTACATCAAAATGGCTGCCGGCGCATGGACACAGGTGCGCAAGGTCAACTTTGGCACCAACGGCGCCAATACGTTCACACTGAGAGCCAGGGGTACTGGCAAACTGGAGATTCGGCTTGACAGCAAGTCGAAGGCCGCAGCAGCCATTGTCGAGTTCTCATCGACCTCATTTCAAGACTTCACCATTGACGTAGATCCCACCACATTCAAAGGTGTCAAGAACGTGTTCTTTGTCGTTACTGAATCCACCAATGTGCAGTTTGACTCATGGCAGTTTACAGAAAACACCCCCAATGGCATCGTAACACTCGAGCCAGAGGTCAAGATGACGGAGAAAAAGTTCTTTGACCTCAGCGGGCGCCATCTCTCAAAAGGCAGCAAGCACCGCGGCCTCGTGATAGAGCAATATACTGATGAAAACGGGGAGAGAAAAGTTCGTAAGCGCTTCTAGTCTCTAATTCTTTCCAAGGTATTTGGAAAGGAACGCCTGCGAGTTAAGTCTGTAGCCATCCAAGCGTCTGTCCACATCTTCCCAGTCTATGGGCGAGAAAATCGCTGACGGCAACTCTGCGTCAAAGACAAACCGGTCGGCAAGTCCAAATGCTCCCAACAGGGACTGAAGACGGGACACGCCGCGACCATGATTTGCACAAACCACGAAAGGCTTATGGAAAAGGATGGAGAACACACAGGCATGGAAAGAATCCGTAACAACAAACTCTGCATCCATAAATGCCCTGAGCCAGGCTTCCACAGGCGGCTGCACTCGTTTCTCTATCTCCACCTTTTTATTTTCTGAGAAGGCATTCAAGAAGAAAGGTGTCAGTTGTCGCTGGCTGCCAATAGTATCTATAACCTTCTGGATTTCCGCAGATTTGTCGAGAACATAGCAAAACAGGGAACCTGCACTCTGAGATATACCAGCCTTCTCAACAAGGGCAACATAGTCGTTTTTGCTTAGCAAAAGAGTTGGGTCAATCATCCATTCGGCTTCCACACCAAATAGCTGCCGACACAAGTCCACACCCGATGACTCACGTACTGAGACAGCACGGAAATGAGCAATAGCTTCCTTGCATTTTCTAATCTGCGAGGGCGTATATTCTATAGTGTCCACACCAAAAGAAGCTGCATACGACAGGCGCAGCACATCCCATCCCTTGGTGAAGGAAAGGTAAGCAAGATCAATCTGTGGGGTAAACACTGGCCGCCATATCTGATCGCTGCCAACGACAAAGGCATCAAACTGCCCGTCCTTCAGATTCTTCAGCGACCTGACCTTGACAGTATGGATATAGGACTGAATAAAACGATTGGTATGCTGCCGAATAATGGGAGCCCACTGTTTTATCTTACGCTCATAGAACACGTAGCAGTCATCATGTCGTAAGAGGCGCTTTTCCAGACGTTCAACGATGCGTCTTAACGGGATATTCAGTCCCAACGAGAATTCTTTCTTATCTACGACTGTTGCCTGATGGCCCATTCGCTCCAATACTGTCTGCAGGGCATAAGCCTGCAACAGTCCACCATAGTTGGTGTGCAAGGGCAAAGTGATAATCGCTATTCTCATATCATTCCAAATATCTTTCTGACGAACGTACAAATCTTGTAATATCGACGCTGCATGGGCGACAAATGAGTAAGCTGCTCCAGTCTTTCGATGATGGTGTCAGGATGCTTTACTGCATAAGAAAAGAGCTCGTGTCGCAAGGCTGTAGTTGGTGTCTGATGAGCATAAGAGGAATTCTTGCGCAAGAGTTCCGTCATCGGATAATTCAGTGGCACGGCTCCTAAGTCTTCCAATAGTTTCATGACTTTTTCCGTACGGGCAAAGGCGAGAGATACACCTTGGTCATTTTGCATAGAATCCATTAGGTGGTCAAGTCCCCAAAAGTCGGCCATTGTCAAATCCGAACTGCGATGATCACCACGCATAGGACAGCGATAGCAAGAAGGACGAAGCGTTATATTTGCAGAGAAAGCACGGGTATAAGCAGAATCGGGTATAGCAAAAGAAAACACTTCACCGCTCGCCAGTCTGACCTCCAGATGATAATTTCTCCACCCCTTAGACTTAGAACGGAAATTAATCTCTGTTATCTTACTGTCCTTGAAAGTTGATGACAACCATTGACGCCATACCAATGGTGACGGCACCCCATGACATATGAAATCGGCGCAAGTAAGCAGTTCCTGATTTCGACGCACAAATCTTCGTAAAGCCGCTACCTGACAGGGAGTTCCGCAAAACAACACCGGCCTTCCCTTAGACAGGGTTTCTGCAACTTCTTTGAAGGTATGACCTACCCTACTCTGCACATATTTCGAAGTGCGTAAATCCTCCAACTCGTCCAAGGTGTCAACACATGTATGCTCCACCTCCCATCGCTCATTGAAACGGGCACCTGCCACAACACCACCTTGACTAAGCATATGGGATGCCAAAGCTGAAAACAAGCCTCCAGATGAACTTTTTGAAAGAATTTTGGGGGCAGCAGACTGATAGGAAAAGGCTTGGAGGGACGACATCTCCTTGGGGGAATTCAGCATAGGACAGACCTGTGTGCACAATCCACATTGTACACATTTGGCTGTATCGACACGCGGATAGCGAAAGCCTTCACTATCTTCATCAAACGTGATGCATCTCTGAGGACATATCTGCACGCATGCTTCACATCCACAACATTTCTCCTTATCTTTTACGGATATCATATAGACCGAAGTATGTCGTTACTCTTGCAAAAGTACTTCTTTTATTTTGAACTTCCAAAAAAAAGACGTACTTTTGCAGGCTGATGGCAGACAATTTAAAAGAACGGACAGCAAAAGGGCTCCTCTGGGGAACTATCAACAATGGTACGGCACAGGTGCTGAATCTGGTGATTGGCATCTTTCTGGCACGTAAACTTGACGCCACAGACTATGGTATTGTAGGTGTGCTGGCCATTTTCGGAGCCATCGCCTCCAGTCTTCAGAATTGCGGACTGGCACCTGCGCTCATCAATATCAAGACACCTACTCATAAAGACTATAATGCTGTATTCTGGATGAATCTCAGCATCAGCATGGGACTCTATGTCATCCTGTTTCTCAGCGCTCCGCTTATAGCAGCATTCTTTCATCAGCCCTGTCTGGTTAGCGTCTCACGCTACATGTTCCTTGGGCTGCCCATTCAGGCACTCAGCATTGCCAGTGGGGCATATTTGATGAAAAACATGATGAACCGCGAAATCGCTATTATCGGCATCGTTTCTCTGGCACTTTCTGGAGCCGTAGGCATTCTAATGGCTTATCAGGGGTTCTCGTATTGGAGCTTGGTGGCACAACAGTTGATCAACGTGACGTGCATCACCTTGGGACGCTTCTACTATGTACCTTGGATGCCTTCACTTCACATTGACTTGACACCAGTGAAACAGATGCTGGGCTTTAGTGTGAAACTGATGATTACCAGCATTGTCAACGCCTTAAACTTCCATGTTCTTACTTTCGTCTTCGGAAGATTCTTGCCCATTCAGGCTGTAGGCTACTATGCACAGGCCAACAAATGGAACAATATGGCAAAAACGACGATTTCAGACGCTATCGGACAGGTGGCACAGACCGTCATGGTGTCTGTTTCCGACGAAAGAGACCGTGATATTCGCGTGTTCCGTAAGCTGATGCGTTTTACGGCATTCCTGTCATTTCCCGCTCTGCTCGGCTTGGCCCTTGTTAGCCGCGAATTTATCATATTGACCATCGGCGAGAAATGGATGGACAGCATCCTATTGCTTCAGATATTGTGCATCGGAGGAGCTTTCCTGCCGTTCTATACGCTTTACCAGAACCTTGCCATCTCCCACGGGCGTTCTGATATTTACATGTGGTATAACATCGGACAAATCGTCATTCAACTTGCCATTGTCCTGCTGCTTTATAAACTGGGCATCGTTGCCATTGTCTGTGCCTCGTCAGCCTTTATCGTGCTATGGCTGGTAGCGTGGCATCTGGTAGGCTACCAGCTGATAGGCCTGCGCTTCACTCACCTGTTGATGGACACGCTGCCTTTCCTGTTCGTAGCCTTGGCGGTGATGGCTGCTACCTATGTTATCACCATGCGTATCGAGAACCTGGCCCTGCTACTTGCCTTGCGCATCTTGATTGCTGCCGTACTCTATGTTGGAGCCATGAAACTCCTGCAGGCAAAGGTCATGGAAGAAACGCTTCAATTTCTCTTTAAAAAGAAAGTCAGCAAATGAAACAGATAGTCATCTTCAAGGGTGGACTGGGCAACCAGATTTACCAATACGGCATGTACACTTACCTGCGCAGTGTGCTTCATCAGAACGTCAGATATTACTATCGTGAGTCCGATCATAACGGCTTTGAGCTGGACAAGTACTTCAACACCACATTACAAGAAGCATCCCCCTTTTACAAGTGGCTATATGAGTTTGCTTGGCGTCTGCATAAATACCACATCTACAGGCAGTTCATACAGATGGAGAATGAGTCTGGGAATCCTCGCCACACGTTGTTTGTCAATGGTTATTGGGCTAACAAGAAATACTTCACTCATAGTGGTTTCGACTTGTCGTTCAAGCAGCTTCCCCTCTCGCCTGCCAACGAGCGCATCGCATCGCTGATCAGACAGGCTGGCAGCGTGGCCATTCACGTCAGGCGCGGCGATTATCTGCTGCCACAGAACAGGAAAATTTTCAACACCCTGACAGCCGACTACTATCTTCAGGCTATAGACTATATTCGCCAACACACGACTGATACACTCAGATTCTTTTTCTTCTCGGACGATATTGAGTGGGTGAAGGAGAATATCCAGGTGGATAACGCAGAATATATAGACTGGAACAAGGGGCACGATAGCGTATACGACATGTACCTGATGAGCCAGGCCTCAGCCAATATCATCGCCAACAGTTCTTTCAGTTTCTGGGCGGCACGTCTCAATCAGAGCAATCCTTTAGTGGTATATCCCAAGAAGTGGTATGCTGGCGATGGGAAGCGCGACATCTTCCCTGACCAATGGGTTAGCCTATAGCACAAGCCACACGCTGACGTATTATCCGCGTCCGAACAGCCATTTCTTGAAAAACGGGCTGATGCGGAGAATGTTTGACATAATGATGCTGAAACCAATGATGACCAATCCCAGCAATACAGAAAGGATAATATCCAACACAAAGTTATGGGGATAGCTCTTAAAGAACTCACCAACATGAGGCAGGTCGGGCATAAAGAGGAAATGGATGAGATAGATATCAAGCGTGCGACGACCGATATACTGTAATGACGAGCCCATCACTGTCATCTTAGTGAAGTACTGGTGATAGTTACGGAAGTACATGAAGGTTATCGTCAACAGACCGAATCTTGAAATCGTAAGCGGAATGACAGCCCACGTCATGCGCAACGTATGCCATTTCAAGGCATCGAGCGTTGCCAAGACGACCACAATGACGACAATCGGGAAGAACCACTTGCTATCCATGATGCGCTGGAACTTATCCCAATAGCGGTGCACGATATTGCCATAAAGGAAGAAGGGGAAATAAAGGAATATCTGAACAAAACTCGAGTCTTGCAGGAAATAGAACAAATCCGTCTTAGCGCCCCTATAGCCTGCTGCCCACGAGAAATACTTAGGCTGATAGTTCGTCTCATAGAAACATATGGATATCAGGAACAACAACGTGATAGGAATCCATGACTTCCATTTTATCTTGCTTTCAAGATACGAGAACACATAGTAGATAATAAACATGTAAAGCAGCACAATGGTAAACCAATAGCCGCCTTTCAAGGGAGAATGGAAGGCCGTCTCTACTGCTGGCCAAAATTTCTTATTCAAGATGGCCATCGCTAAAAAGAAGAACGCCACCGTAGGAATGGTCTGGACCTTGACCTTCTTCCAAATCGACAATCCGAAATTCTTCAAGTCCCAAATCTGTGAGGCCTTATAGGCTAAGAAACCACTGACAAAAAAGAACAACGGCATACGGAACAACACCAAAAAGGGAATGGCCGACGAATGTTTCCACTCTTCGCCGTAACCAATACCTGCCACATGGTTTGCAACAACGAGAATCATTGTAAAGCCACGAAGGGCATCCAGCCACTCTAAACGGGGCTTTTTTATTTGGGGTATCTCATTCATGTGTGCAAAATTACTTAATTTTTTTTGAACTTCAAACGAAATGTTGTATTTTTGCATTTTAATATCACAAAGAAGCCATGATGGATATATCCATAGTCATACCTGTCTACAACAAGGAATCTTTTGTTAGGCAATGCCTTTTGAGGGCGTTGTCACAAGACTATGATGACTATGAAGTGATTGCCGTGGACGATGGCTCCAAAGACCAATCGGGTGAGATATGCGACGAAATAGCCAGCAAGAATCCCCGTCTGCGAGTGATTCATAAGGAGAATGGCGGTGTGACAGCAGCCAGGCGAACGGGTGTGGAAGAGGCTCGCGGCCAGTACATCATGTTTTGTGACAGCGATGATCTTCTAATGCCCCATGCCCTCCGCCATTGCATTGAGGCTATGAAGGCCAACGGTGCCGACGAAGTAATAGCACCATATCAGAATCAATATGGCATCACCTACGATTCTGGCCGCAGGGGACTCATCACCCCCACCGATGTCATCAAGGACTATATGGCCCTGCGCAACCACTTTCCGCCCATCTGGGGTATGCTGTTGCGCAGAGACGTCATCCTCGATGGCTGTCTGGACATACCACGAGATATCTATCTTGGTGAAGACATTCTGTTCCACGTCCGCTATCTGACCAAAGTCTCTCGGGTATTCTGCATCAGCCAGAGTTGCTATGTCTACAGCGAGGGCATCACCAACTATCCGCGCATCAATCTCGACTACGAGAGCCGCTACGACCAGCTGATGCAATCGGCTTTACAACCAGTATGGGAAGAGATAGAGCCTTTCTTCCGACTGCGCCAACTAAAGGTTTATGAGAAATTCATTGACGACCGCCAATTCGACGTTTACGACCATTATTACCACACGCTGAAAGGGCGTCTCAACAATCATATTACCTTTACAGACCGACTGGTATTCGTGCTGCCGCCCCGTTTGGCTTATTACCTCGTGCACGGCTACAAATGGTGGTTAAGAGCCAAGTCGAAACAAATGGGCTAACCGTCTTACTCGATAGGAATATGCTTGAACTTATCGTTTAGGAACGACATCAGTTTTGAGAGCCACTTGATGAGTGGGAAAATACTTTGGAAATGTGACAACACCATGAAATCGTGCAACAGGCTGTTGTTGATGCGTGCAAATTTCTGATAGTCAGCTTTATAGAACGGATCCACAACTTCGTCAATCAATCGTCTATTCTCTATCAGTGTGTCTCTCCATCGTTGCTTACTGATGCCACCAATTTCACATATAGCCAAAGGCTGCAAAATACTAGTAATGGTTATCCTGTCCTTGACAAAAGGCTCGACAACAGACTTCAAGTCTGCAATAAGTTTGTATGACTCATCAAAACCATACTTCTGCAACACCTCCCTGCGATAATAAACGGCTTGATGGTACATGCCTCTAGAAAGCAGGTCGTACAGTGTCATCCGCTCCTTAAGCGTCCTGCGTTGTCCTCCATATATATCTTCTCCTAAGATGATGTCACCATCGTATTCATTGACGAGCGAAAGTGTGTTTTTATCGGCAAACTCATCGCCAGCATTCATAAACACCACATAATCGCCCATCACGTGCGTTATACCTTTGTTCATGGCGTTATAGATGCCAGAATCCTTCTCTGATACAGCAGTGGTAATGATATCCTTATTCTGCTCAATAATATCCAACGAGCCATCCTTGCTGCCCCCGTCCATCACTATGACCTCCTTTTGTGCATAGTCTAACCGACGGATACTCTTCAACGTACGTAGCAGCCCGTCGGCATTGTTGAATGTGACAACAATAATAGAGAACTTCCTGTCTTTCGTTTCCATCATCTATAGTTTTCCTTTATGTCGTTTATGATACTATCTGGCACCAGTCTCTCTATATTATCCCCTGCCCTAACCTTCCTGCGTATTTCTGTACTGCTCACATCCAATAAGGGCACATCGATGGTGCCTGGATATGAGTCACGTGGATAGACAATAATATCATAATGAGCCTGTATATCCTGCCAGTTGCGCCACTGCTGGAAATGCGCCCAGTTGTCTCCTCCTATCAGCAACGAGAACTGACAATCAGGATAGTCCTTGCTCAGATGTTGCAAGGTATTCCAGGTATAAGAGGGCTTGGGCAGGTGGAACTCATAATCGCTAGCCTTCACACCCTCCACACCCTCAAGGGCTTTCTGTGCCATCTCCAATCGCAGATGGTCATCCAGCAAATCAGTAGCATCTTGTTTCAACGGATTCTGGGGTGACACCATCAGCCATACCTCATTTAACGCACATTGCCTCAGCACGGCCTGTGCCAAGGCAATGTGTCCGTTATGGATAGGGTTAAAACTGCCACCAAAGATACCGATGCGCCTCATCCCAGGAAATCTTTCACAAGTTTCAATGTCTCCTGCTTAGCCGTTTCCAAATCATCATTCACGATGATATGGTCAAACTGAGAAGCAAAGGTCATCTCATATTCTGCCTTTGCCAAACGCTCGGCAATGGCTTCTGGAGTATCAGTGGCACGACCTTCCAAACGATGACGCAACTCATCAACAGAAGGAGGCTGGATAAAGAGACTGAGAGCTTCATCGTCATAATATTTCTTGATATTGATGCCACCTTTCACATCGACATCAAACACCACATTCTGTCCTGCTTCGCGCTGACGTTCTACCTGTGCTTTCAGGGTTCCGTAGAAACGATCCTGATAGACCTCCTCGTATTCCAAGAACTCGTGGTTCGCGATTCTGTCGCGAAATTCCTCTGGTGTCAGGAAGAAATATTCCACACCATTCTGCTCAGAGCCACGTGGTGCACGACTGGTACAGGATATAGAGAAGTAGAGTTTCAACTCTGGATGCTCCTTCATCAGCCACTGTACGATGGTACTCTTTCCACTGCCACTGGGAGCAGAAACGATTAACATCTTGCCTTTCATAACTATGAACTGTAAACTATGAACTAAAGCGCATTCAAAACCTGTTCCTTAATCTGCTCCAGTTCGTCCTTCATCTGCACCACGATATTCTGCATCTCGGCCTGATTGGACTTGGAACCAGTGGTGTTGATCTCGCGCCCCATCTCCTGAGCGATGAAGCCCAGTTTCTTACCCTGTCCATGACCATCACGCATTGTCTCACGGAAATACTTCAGATGGTTGGTTAGACGCTGCTTTTCCTCACTGATATCCAGTTTTTCTATATAATAAATCAGTTCCTGTTCAAGCCGGTTCTTGTCATATTCCACACCAGGAATCTGCTGCAGGCCGTCCACGATACGCTGACGGATTTTCTCTACACGACTCTTCTCGAAGGGCTCTATCTCTGCCAGCAGACGCTCGATATTATCAATCTTCTCAGCAAATTTCTTCTCCAGCGCTGCACCCTCCTGCTTACGAAAATCTACCAAAGCAGCAATGGCACCCTCAACGGCCTTGCGAGCAGCAGTCCACTCATCATCGGTGAGTTCTTCCTGCTCTGTCTTCGACAGCACATCAGGCATACGGGTCAAGGTGTACATCCAGTCCTCGGGCTCAGGGATACCCACCTTTTGAGCCACTTCCTTCAACTGATGGTAGTAGTTCTCTACAAGTGCGGCATTGACAGGCGTTGCATCCACACCTGCCTCCTTCTCAATCCAGAGAGAGAAGTCCACCTTACCGCGCTCCAGTGAGGCAGCAATCATCTGACGAATCTCCATCTCCTTCTCACGATAGAGGGGAGCAATACGCGTCTGCAGATCCAACTGCTTAGAATTGAGTGATTTGATTTCTGCGCTAATCTTCTTGTCCTTATAAGCTACGACTACCTTGCCGTAGCCTGTCATTGATTGTATCATTATTCTTTGTATTATTTAGTCGTTGAGAGAATAAGTGACAGTAGTGACCACACGTATCTTTTTGATATATGGTGTATTCTCGTCACGGTTCTCGATTTCAAACTGTCCCTGACCAGCGGTCTGGATCTTTCCAAGATTTGATTCGCTGGCCTCAGCAAACTGTTCAGCCGTCTTCTGTGCATTCTTGATAGCCTCAGCCATCATCTCGGGTTTCATCTGCTGGAAAGAAGCATATTCATAGTTAGGATAGCTGCTGTCGAGTGCCACACCCTGCTTCAGAAGTTCTGCCTGCTTGAAGATGGCCTTGTTCACTTCCTCTACCTTCGTCGTAGCCACAGTAATGGTGGTATTGACGATATAGCGGAATGACTTCTGATTGTCGCCCCATTCACGCGCCTCCAAGTCGGACACGCTTGGCGGATTGACGGTTATCTCAGACTCTTCCAATCCATTCTGTTTCAAGAAGCTCTTAATCTTATCTGCCTGTACGTTGATACGCTCATAAAGGGTGGGCAGGTCATTACCCGTCTCCTTGGTGCTAATGCTCCATGTCACCTTGTCGGCAGGCACCTCGCGCTCAGCCAATCCTTTTACAGTGACCTTACGGTCTTTGTTGGTGAAGTTGTCAATGCCGGCCTTCACACACCATCCCATCACCATCACGCCGATGGCTAGGATAATTGATTCTTTTACTCTTCCCATAATATCAATGCTTAATTCTTAATGCTTAATTGATACATTATTATTCTGATAACATCGTTATTTCTATGCGGTTCTTCTGTTGCAAGAGGATGCGGGCCATCTGCTGGATATCCTTGGCTGTCATCTGGCGAGCCATATCGCAATAGCCTGTGTCAAAGTCCTCGTTGTCATCTAACTGATGCCAGACGACATAATCCCAATAGCCATTGGTGATAGCCATCTGGTCGTATTGCTTCAACAGGTACTGGCGTACCTTTTCAAGAGACTCTGCTTGCGGCCCTTTATCGGCAATGATCTGCAACTGCTGATAGACCACAGGATTCAGTTCTTCATAACGTGACGGATCGGCATTATAGGAGATTTTCAGAATGGCATTGGGTGTCTCATCACTCACTAGACTGAAATCCACACCGACTCCGTAGGTACCACCCTTCTCCTCACGCACCGAGTCTGTATAGGCAATTGAGAGGATGCGCTTCAGGAAGTCGAGCGTCAGGTCATTCTTCGACGTAAAGGGCAAATCTGCCATATAATAGATGCTGACATTAGCCAACGGTGTGGCCATCTTCTTCTTAAAGACACGGGTAAAATCACCTTTCTGCAACTGAGGCACATTTGCTTTGTTCACTGCAGAATGCTTCTGACCTATCGAAGGCAGACAGGCCAGATACTTACATATCATCGGGCGTAATTCGTCAAGCGACATATTACCGATAATCACAGTCTGAAAGTCGGCCGCGTTACAGAAGCGGTCCTTGTAGATCTCCAAAATTCGGTCATAGTTGGCCTTTGCCAAACGCTCCTGCGTCATCGGTTCCAGACGCGGATGATGTCCATAGAGGATAGCCGTGATAGAATCATTATAATCTACACGTGGTGAGGCATTACGGTTATTCAAGAACGAATAACTGCGGTTATAGAGACCCTCAAAAGCTGTCGTGTCACGACGTGGCTGGGTAAAATACAGATAGGCCACCTGCATCATCGTCTCCACATCCTTGATGGATGCGCCACCGCTAATGCTCTGCGACTGCGAGCCTACAGAGACCTGAACACGTACACTCTTGTCGGCCAGTTTCTTACGCAATGTCGTAGCGTCCCAAGAACCTACGCCAGCCTCAGTTACTGCGCTCGAGATAAGTGAGAAATTGGGAATATCCTCATCGCCATACACACTGGTACCGCCTTCGGCCTTCAGTGTCATCTGAATGGTATTCTTGCTGTATTCTGTCTGACGCACATAGACCTTCATACCATTGCTGAGGATCAGTTCTGTAAAGCCGTGCTTCCAAGGTTTCTCGCTAAGGATAGTACCTGTCTTAGGTTGGTGTGTCAGCAACTGGTCGTCGACATGTTCCTCCTCGTATGGTGCATAGTGCTGGCGTTGCGCAGCGAGGATAATATCCTCTATCTGTTGTTCGGTAGGCAGATGCACACTCTCTTTGTCGGGTGCATACATGATAGCTACCTGATTCTGATCCGTGATCAGTTCACGAACGGCCTTGTTGACCTCATCCAGTGTCACCTCACGATCAAACTTCTGCGTCAGCTCCCACTGTTTTTCAATAGAGACAAGAGGCTCTCCCGCGAGGAAATGGTTCACACAGAGTGCCACCAGTTTTGAGTTGATGCGGTCGTGACGCTCATTGTATTTTCGTTCGTTATGATTCAAGCGGAAGCGCTTGGCACGTTCCAACTCGCTCTGCGAAAAGCCTTGCTGACGCACCTGCTCACAAGCAGCTACAGCACTGATAAGTCCACCCAGGATATTCTCCTGCTTACAACTGACAGAAAGCGTAAACGACTCCTTCGTGCGGCTGAGGAAGAAGTTGGAGCTATGCCCCGAAGCACTCTGGAAAGGCGGATTAGCCTGTTGACGAATCTCCGACAACCGCCCATTTAGCATATAATCTATCAATTCATCAATATAATTGCCACGCAGATAGTCCTCGCGGTTTTTCTGATCATCTGGTGTCGCATCATGCTTCATGTAGAGATGACACAGTACGATAGGCTGCTCGGCATCTTTCTCGATATCTACTATCATTCGGTCGTTGTCGCTAACAGGATAGTAGATACGCTCAGCCGGATTCTTCGGCATAGGTATAGAAGAAAAAGTTTTCTTGATTTTCTTCTCTATCTTATTCACATCGACATCGCCCACCACGATGATGGCCTGCAGGTCTGGCCTATACCATTTATTATAATAGTCGCGCAAGTCCTGATAGGGGAAGTTGTCCACGATATCCATCGAGCCGATAGGCATACAGTCCTCGTACTTTGTGCCCTGGTATATCTTAGGCATGGCCTGCTCCATAAGTCGCTGAACAGCTTTGCCGGCACGACGTGTACGCCATTCCTCATGGATTACACCACGTTCCTTGTCTATCTCAGCATCCTCGAGCAGGAGGTAGTGGCTCCAATCGTGCAGCACCAGCAGACAGGAGTCGATGGTACCCTCACGCTTCAGGGGAGCAGAGCCAATATGATAGACCGTCTGATCAACGCTGGTATAAGCATTTAGGTTGGCTCCGAACTTCACGCCAATGGTCTCGCACCAAGGCACGATACCCAGTCGTTTACCCTTGCCGGGGAAGTTCTTAGTTCCATTGAAGGCCATATGCTCCAGGAAATGAGCCAGTCCACGCTGACGGGGTTCCTCCAAGATAGAACCTACACGCTGGGCAATATAGAAGTCGGCCAGTCCTGGTTCTTTTGCATTATGACGGATATAGTAGGTCATCCCGTTCTTCAGTTTCCCCATACGCACCTCAGGATCTATGGGAAGAGTTTCTTGTGCTGATATGCAAATAGTTACCAGCAGCAATACAATCAACAACAACTGTTTTTTCATATTTGGCGTATCTTTTTCAGTATTTCGCGGCAAAATTACGAAAAAGAATTCATATCTCCAATCATTTTATCGAAGAATACTCATAAATAATTATTGTCCAATTGCAATATTTTATGTAATTTTGCAGCGAGAATGAAAAGAGTTTCTTTTATACTCGTTACATTTCTGCTTTTCCTATGCCAAGCCATTGATGCCCAGAAGGTACTACTGGCAGGAAAAGTGGTTGATGCCGAATCTGACAAGCCCATAGAGTATGCCTCTATCCTGTTGTCGGAGAAAGGTCTATGGGCCATCAGCAATGAGAAAGGGGCATTCGCCATCAAGGAGGTCACTACCGGAAAGACATCACTGACCGTGCAATGCTTGGGCTATCAGAAGCGTACCTTGCATATCGACCTCAACCGCAACGTCACCGACATCGTACTGAAGTTAAAGGCAGAAAATCTGAAACTCGACGGTGTGATGGTCGTTGCCAAACGTAAAGAAGACGAGGCTACCACTTCATACAGCATAGACCGTCAGGCATTGGACAATCAACAGATTCTAAATATGGGTGATGTCAGCACCCTATTGCCTGGTGGCAAGACAGTTAATCCCACATTGATGTCCGACAACCGTCTGGCATTGCGCAGTGGCAGTCAGGAGAAGGGCAATGCCTCGTTTGGCACTGCCATTGAGATAGACGGAATACGACTGGACAACAATGCACTGAGCGGTGAGACACTGGGAGCCTCAACCCGTACTGTCAGCGTCTCGAACATCGAGAGCGTGGAGATTGTCACCGGTATACCGTCCGTGGAATACGGTGACCTGTCAAACGGTATTGTCAAGGTAAATACCCGAAAGGGCAAATCACCCTTTATCATCGAAGGAAGCCTGACACAGCATACCCAACAGACCGCCATCAACAAGGGCTTTGACTTGGGACATCATGCCGGACTGCTGAATGCCTCGCTGGAACATGCCCGTTCCTTTACCAATGCTGCTTCACCCTATACCGCCTATCAGCGCAATATTCTCTCACTGCAGTATATGAATACTTTTCTGCAGGAGACCACACCACTGACACTAAACATCGGTGTAACAGGCAATATCGGTGGCTACAGCTCCAAGGCCGACCCCGATGAGACCAACAACGAATACAGCAAGGCACGCGACAATGCACTGCGCACCAATTTCGACCTGCAGTGGCTACTCAACAAGTCTTGGATCACAAACCTGAAACTATCTGGCTCGTTTTCATTTTCTGACCGCAAAAGCGAGGATTACACCTACAACAGTAGCGCCACCACCCAGTCTTTCCTCCACACCACTGCGGAAGGCTACTATATGGCCACTACCGATGTTCCCGATGCATCTCCATCGGGAACATCGGGCTCCATCCTCCTCGGTCCTACCGGCTATTGGTACGCCACCCGCTACAATGACTCGAAGCCCACGACCTGGAGTCTGAAGGCCAAGGCTGACTGGAACCGCCACTGGTCCAGTGTATCGAGCCGTTTTGTGGTTGGATCCCAATATACCGGCAGCAAGAACCAAGGCCGCGGCACCTACTATAAGGATATAGCGACAGCCCCAACCTGGCGCGAATACCGCTACGACCGTCTGCCAGCCATGCATAACCTAGCTCTCTATGCCGAAGAGAAAATGATTCTCTCCACCACAAAGGCCTCCACACTGGAACTGACAGCCGGCCTGCGTGATGATATCACGATGATCAATGGTTCTGAATACGGCACAGTAAACAGTCTCTCGCCCCGTTTTAACGGCCGTTATGTGTTCTGGCGTAACAAATACCAACAACACGTTAACCGACTGGAAGTACATACCGGATGGGGTAAGAGCGTCAAACTGCCATCGTTCCAAGTGCTCTATCCTGCTCCCTCGTATATAGACCGTGAGGTATTTGCCTCTACCAGCGATGCCCAAAACCGTACCTTCCGCGCCTATCACACGACTCCTGTGAAGGCGGCTTATAACCCTAACCTGCGCTGGCAATATACCAACCAGATGGATCTAGGTGTCGAGATGGATATCAAAGGTACTAATATTTCCATTTCCGGATTCTACCATCGTACCAACTGTTCGTATATGGGCAAGACATCTTATACTCCATTCGAATATAACTACACCCCAACGGCCAACTACGATGCCATCAGTACTGAGAACCGCCAGTTTTCCATCAATCCTCTGACGGGCCTTGTCACGCTGACCGATGCATCGGGTGTTGTTGCGCCGCAGACACTTACTGCCGTGAAGCGTCACACCTTCGCCACCACGACCACCTACGTCAATGCTAACTCTCCCTTGCATCGCTACGGACTAGAGTGGATTATCGACTTCGCACAGATAAAACCCCTGCGTACCAAGATACGTCTGGACGGTAACTACTATTATTATAAAGGTATTGACGAGGTACTCTTTGCCGATATCCCCCTGGGGGTGAACTCCTATCAGAGCGACGGCAGTCTGTACCAATACGTGGGTTATTACAAGGGCTCCAACGTGACAGGGACAAATATCACTGCCGATGCTGCAGTGGCCAATGGTGCACAGTCCAGACAATTGAACCAGAACATCACCATCACGACCCATATACCCAAGATCCGCATGATCGTAGCCCTGCGTCTGGAAGGCACGCTCTACAACTACCGCCGTTCACTCTGTGAGTTTAGTGACGGTCTGCGCGGCTATATGCTCGACAATAGCAACGACTACGAAGGACTGCCCTATGATGGCACAACCGATAAACACATTGTGGTCTATCCCGAATACTATGCCACATGGGACAATCCTTCAGATTTGATTCCCTTCAGGGAGAAATTCCTTTGGGCAAAGGCCAATGACCCCGTCCTCTACAATGACTTGACAAAACTGGTAGTACGTTCCAACTATGCCTACACGATGAATCCCAACCGTCTGTCGGCTTTCTACTCTGCCAATATCAATATCACCAAGGAGATTGGCGACCATATATCCCTGTCGTTTTATGCGAACAACTTCTTCAACACCATGAGGAAGATACACTCCTCCCAGACCGACTTGGAGACCTCACTCTTCGGTAGTAACTACGTGCCCAGTTATTATTACGGACTCTCGCTCCGTCTAAAGATATAGAACATGTACAAACGCCTCCTATCCATCTGTCTCGCATACTGCGGCATTGCCGCAGTTCTCACCGCCTGCTCCGACTACAATGAGGCAGTAGAGACCTATACCCTGACTGTCACCCTCGCCTTCCCAGAAGGATCAGAGGGAGGAAAGGATGGCATCCGCGTGGAACTGAAAAGCATCGGCCACGATGCCCTCTTCGTGGATTCCACTGATGCGGAAGGCAAGGCTCATTTCCTAATAATTCCTGGCATCTACGAAGCCAGTTCATCGGCTACGCGCAAAGAGGGAACCAACAGCGTCATCATACTGAATGGCAACTCAGGACAGATTATTGTCGAGAATCAGCCCCAACAGAGTGCTATCATCAACCTACATGTTTCAAAGACCAGTCAAGTGATTATCAAGGAAATCTACAATGGTGGTATTCTGAAAGACGATGGTAAGAGTTTCGCTTTAGACAAGAGTTTTATCCTGTACAACAACGCCAATTCCACTGTAAGGCTTGACAATCTCTGTGTAGGCATTGCGTCTCCTTATAATAGTCAATCCAACAATAGCTGGTACGGGGATGACGGTAAGCTGGTATATGAGAGCAAAAACTACATCCCCGCCCTCGACGGCATCTGGTTTTTCCCACAGACGCTCTCCATAGAGCCCTTTCAACAGATTGTAGTCTGCGTACATGGTGCTATCGACAACACGCTGACCTATCCGCAGTCAGTGAATTATGCCCATGCCGACTACTACTGTATGTACGACCCAGAGACTGGCTACAACAACACTAGCTATTATCCTACCCCGTCGGATTTGATTCCCACCTCCCACTATCTGAAAGCCATCAAGATAGGCATCTCCAATGCATGGGCATTGAGCACCAGCTCGCCTGCCATATTCCTGTTCCAGCCACAAGGCGAATCGCCCCGTGCGTTTGCCACCAATGTGAGCAACATGGTCTATACGCCAGGTGCCGCACAGACGGATATATTCAAGGCCGCCAAGGTACCGACAGACTGGATTCTCGATGGTATCGAGGTTTTCTCGGCCGCCCATACTACAAGTAACCAAAAGCGACTGACCCCCACCGTAGATGCCGGCTACGTCTTATTGACCAACCAGCACGGTCATACGCTCTATCGTAATGTAGATAAGGAAAGTACAGAAAACCTGCCTGAAAATGAAGGGAAACTCATATACGGTTATGATGCCGACCCCAGTGGTATCGATGCGGAGGCCAGCATAAAGAACGGAGCCCACATCATCTATATGGACACCAACAATTCATCCAACGATTTCCACGAAAGGGAGAAATGCTCACTGAGAATTGAGAACTGAGAGGTATGATTAGACTTTTCCATATTCTGCTTTCTGTGCTATTTGCAACTTCTGTTTGGGCACAAGATTCGCTGCTGCTGCGTGACTATACGTTCATAAAGCAGAGTGATCCATGGCTCACCAGTCCTAATGCGGCCGCGCTGACAAGGCTTGCCCATCAGAACATAGCACAGGCAGATTTGTCACTAACGGGTAAGAAGGGAGGCTTTACCAACTACTCTGGTTCGGATGATGCTACGCTGCTCAATGCCAACGTGGAGTCGTTCTATCGATATAGCCAGCACACCGTCTTCTTCGGCAGCATGAGCTACGAAAACTTCTCGGGCCGTCACATGGCAGGTTCGGCTTTCATCAACCCCGAACGGAAGCCCTTCGACCTCGTAGAAGACTCGCTCACCAACGAAGGCACTAAGCACCGCGACACCTATCAACTTACGGGCGGCTTCGGCTGTAGTGTGGCCGATGGTTTCGCCATCGGCGGCAGAATAGCCTACACCGCCGCTAACATGGCGAAATATAAAGACCTGCGCCATCAGAACAAACTGATGGACCTGCAACTCTCGGCAGGTATCTATGCCGATGTCACCTCATGGCTCAACCTGGGCGCTTATTATCTGCATCATCGCAACACCGAGAGCATCACCTTCGGCACTTACGGCACCAGCGACAAGGTCTATAAGACACTCGTATCCTACGCCAACTTCACTGGTCACCTGGAGCTGTTCGGACAAGAGGGCTATACCGACAAGAGTCGCGAGATGCCCCTCGTCACCAACAACAACGGCATAGGCATCCAATCCTCATTTCTCATTCCTCATTTCTCATTTTTCGCTTCATATGCCTATACACATGGCTGGGGCTACTATGGCAACAAGTCGCCTTATACCATTACTTATAGCGAGCACAACAGCGACCAGCATCAGCTGCGTCTTTATGCCACCTACACCCCGTCCAGCACATCAAGGCATTGCCTCGATTTCACAGCCGATTTCGAAACCCAGCAAAACGATGCCACTACGCATCGCGAGATGAAGAACGCCTCGGGTGCCACCTATTATGACTACTATACGCCCGTCAAGAATGCTGACCGTCTGTTGCGCGACTTCAGCCTCAGTTATACCCTTCATTTAGGCATCCGCGAATCACTGCCCACATGGACTCTACAGACTGCCATTGCATGGATGAAACGTAAGCAGACTGCCTATATTTATCCTTACTACCGCCGCCAGGACATCAGCAACTATGCGCCCTCTGTTTCCATATGCCGCAACATTGTTGCGCCCAAAGGTGTGTGGTCAGTCACTCTCAACGGTTCATTCCTACAAGGTAAAGGAAAGCCTTACGAGGACTTTGCTTTCCAGACACCCAGCGACAAGCAGGCTGCACCTCCTTCGATGGATGCCTATCTCTATCGTGAGTATCAATACCTGACAGCCTCACAATTCTCAATAGGCGGTAACGTGAAATATGCTTTCATCTTTCCTCAGACCCACTTGAAGACCTACACAAAAATAAGTCTCGCTCACCAAAAGGCAAACGAGACCTATTCCTATAGTAACGGCCGCAACCACACCCAGGCCACATTGGCCATCGGTTGCGAGTTTTAGTCGTACCCTCTTTTAGAAGATTACTTCACCAGCACTTTCTTTGTGCCTACAATATTCAATCCACGCTTTAGCTGATTCTGGCGAACGCCCTGGAGACTATAGATAGTGGCATTATTATTTGCCTTTGCGGCAATTGACTGTACACCAGTCTCAAGTTTGTAGTTTCTGCCAGCCCATGTGATCCAATTCTTGTCATCCGTCTCCCATGTCCAGTTACCATAGAAGTGGGTGTCGGCACCATTGATAGTGAGATAGACCTCATCTTTCGACTCCAGGTTCACCTCGGTTGACTCTATGCAGTTGCGCTCGAAGCCCACCTTCTCGCCATTGGCCACGAAGCGGTAATGGTAGCGCAAGGCGTTGTTCTTCATAGGAATAGTGTTCACTCCAGCCTTTTCACCACCACTCAGACCATTACTGCTGATCTGCTCATAATAGCCAGCAGACAATACGAAGTCGTAGGTTCCTTCAGCAGCCATCAGCACCAAAGCATTGTTCTTGTTGATGACGTAGGTCTTGCCCTCTTCATCGCCACTATAGTAGCCATAAGCAATGGTAGCACCCTTGGCAGCAGTGTAGTTCGAGCTCACCCTGGCAGCAACAACGCCATTGGGCACCACATAGCAGCTGGGAATATGATAGCCACGATAGCCGTTCTTGATTTCCAATGAGAGAGCACCATGAACCTCCTCCAGCGAGAAATGTGCATCGGTAGGTTCCTCTTTGCTAGCATATTGCGGGTTGGCACTATTTCCATAAGGATGACCCGTCGTTCCATAGGTTAGACTGATCAGCAAGTCCTTGGTATTCGTCAGGTCAGCCATATCCAACAGGCCCAGAATCTGCCAGCTGTAAGCCACGAACTCGCCAGTGGCATCACCGAAGAGGGCTGCCATATTCTTCACGGTCTTTCCCCCATCCTCTGTGTCGGCATTGCTCTGGCTCTGTCCGTCCATGCCAAGTCCCTTCAAGTCGGCCTTCACCCATACAGCCTTACCACTGGTGGCCAAGGCTTCTTTCTGAGCGAGCAGTTCGCTGACGTTATAAGGATGCTCCTCCGTTCCGTCATTTACCCCTGTTGAGGTAGAGATAGATATGGGCAGCAGCTGGTTCTCCGTGCTAGACTTACCTACAAGGATTGCCACCATGGTGATGTTCTCCAGCGTTTGGTCATTTTCCCACTCAGTAATCTTGTGCATTTGCTGGTTAGCTGTTGCTGTACCATTATTCACAGCAATGGTTGCTACACCCTGAGTCAACGTACCACCATTGGCGGTGACAACACCACTCGAATTGGTGGTGACGGTTGTTTTCAGAGTAGCCCCCGTAATCTTCACCACCTTGTTCTTGTTGGCAGCAATGTTCACCTCGGCCAATGTTCCTTCTATCATCGCAGGTTCTCCAATAGGTGTCTGGGTGAAATCGCTTTTAGGAGTTTCAAGGGCTTCCTTCATCTGGGAATTGCCGCTGGTCGAACGCTTCACGACGTAGAAGAAGCCGTTAACCTTATTATTGGCTTCCAAATACTTGACAATCAGCGAAGTATACTGAATCCAGCAACCGCCTGTAGCATCCTGAATCCACATCGTGCTATAGCCGTCGGCAGAGATTCCAGTGATCTCTGCATCCGTCAGCATCACCTTGGCATATGCGCCATCTTCTAAGGCATTAAAGGCTGCAATATTAGCACACTCTTTGTACTCAATGGCAGACAGGGCCGCAGTAGTTTCGTCCCTGACAGCCAACGTCACAATGGCATTGGCAAAATAGGATGTGCCACCTTGTACGAAACGAACGCCATCAGCATTTCCCGTCCACTTCATACCTTGGATAGTACCAGAAGAAGCTGTCAACTTGTCGATATTGCTGTTGCCGGCAGGAGTGAAATCAATTTGCTTAATAGCATAACCCTCTGGAGCAACAAATTGCAAGGTACCATAGTTGTTATAAACAACAAGATTTACACCACGGTTATCATCCTTGTAAATACGGGAAGGAGCCGAACCGCCAGTAATCTGCAAAGTGGTGTTTTCCACTTTGAAGGTCTCGTTGTAGATATAGCCCTTGACATCGGTCATGGCAGTCCCTACATAGCCACGTAGACTCTGTTCACTCTCCAGCGTGAAGTCAAAGGTCACACTGGTAGGCTGTTCGCCAGCCTCAACAGACAAAGGAAGTGCCATCAGTGCTATAAACACAAAATAAAGAGATAAAAATTTCTTCATACGCAAATATTTTTAATATAATTGATTTCGTATTAATTACTTCTCATCACACTCATGGGCAGGAGGCACCACGGCCTCAATGCCTGCTACCTTGATATCGGCAAGGAGTTTTTCGGCAGTTGTCTCATCAGTGAAATAGGTCACAGCGAGCGACTTCTGACGGGCATTGACATTGGCATCTTCCACACCATCTATTATCAAGACCTCATCAATAGTCTCCTGCGTCGTTTTGTCCTCAGGGATGTTATAGTAGGCATAGGCTACCTTTGCGCCAGAGTAATAGTTCACTGGCGTAAAGCCCAGTCCACCCAGAATACGACGGATATAGGCCTTGCAGGTACGGTTGGCATCATAGCGTACAAAGATATACTGCTTATCCAGATGCGGAGCCATACTATCGATCCCCACCTCATTCTGCAGGCGCTGACTGATACGGTTGTAGCAGTTCTGACAATGCATATCCTCAATACGCAGCCCCATACCACGAATAATGGTATCAGTGGGACTATAGGCCGAAGCCTTATAACGCCCCGTTGCAGCCAGGCGGGCCTCAATGCTGTCGACACACACCTTTTTCGCATCGTATGCTATGCTGGCGGTACGACGCTCGATATTGAAAGAAATACCCTCGATACCTGGCAATTTCTTTACCACATTCTTCACCTTATGGGCACACTCCTCGCAGCGCATCCCTTTGATACGCACGGTGATAGAGTCAGTCTGCGCCATCAAGCTACTGCTGGTCAATATCAGAAAGGCCATCAGAAAAAGCGTCTTCATAAATGTAGTAGTCTTCATATAATAAATGATTATAGTTAATATGAATTATTTCGGGTGCAAAATTACAAAGTATTTTTCTATTTCACAATACCCAACAATAAGTATTTCGGAAGTGGCGGTTCGCGGCGGAGGATGTAGGGGTTCGCGGGTCACGAGCTAGGGGTTCGCGCCCTTCGAACTGCCACTTCCTGCCCTTCGAACCGCCACTTCCGTACTTGCGCTCGGCAATAAAAACGAGCTAGAAGGCAGAGTCTAAAAGGGAATGTTTACTTCACATTCCCCACTTTTATCAAATATTCTCCAATCTGCACGGCGTTCAGGGCAGCACCCTTGCGAATCTGGTCGCCTGAAAGCCAGAAGGTCAGTCCGTTCTCGTCAGAGATATCCTTGCGTACACGACCTACATAGACATCATCCTTGCCAGCGGTCTCGAGAGGCATGGGATACACAAGGTTGGCGGGATCGTCAACTAGCGTACAGCCAGGAGCAGCAGCGATAGCCTTCTGTGCTTCCTCTACGCTGAGGGGACGCTCGGTCTCAATCCATACTGACTCTGAGTGAGAGCGCAATGAAGATACGCGGACACAGGTAGCCGAGCACTTGGCATCGGTATGCATAATCTTCTGTGTCTCGTTGTACATCTTCATTTCTTCCTTGGTATAGCCATTGGGCTGGAACACGTCAATCTGAGGAATCACGTTGTAAGCCAACTGATGGGGGAATTTTTTAATGGTCTTCACCTCGCCAGTCTCAACGATCTCCTTGTACTGCTGCTGCAGTTCTGCCATAGCAGCGGCACCTGCACCAGAAGCGCTCTGATAAGAAGAGACGTGGATGCGCTTGATGTGGCTGATGTTCTCCAGAGGCTGCAGCACGACTACCATCATGATAGTGGTGCAGTTAGGATTGGCAATGATGCCACGGGGACGCTTCAAAGCATCCTCAGCATTACACTCGGGCACTACCAAGGGCACATCGTCGTCCATACGGAAAGCGCTGGAGTTGTCGATCATCACGCAGCCATACTTGGTGATATCCTCGGCAAACTCCTTGCTGGTGCCAGCACCTGCTGAGGTAAAAGCTATATCAATGTCCTTAAAGTCATCGTTATGCTGAAGGAGTTTCACGGTCAGTTCCTTGCCACGGAAGGTGTATTTGGTGCCGGCAGAACGCTCGGAGCCAAACAATACCAGTTCATCCATCGGGAAATTTCTCTCATCAAGCAGGCGCAGGAACTCCTGCCCTACTGCGCCTGAAGCGCCAACAATTGCTACTTTCATACCATAGAATTTTTAAATTGGGTGCAAAATTACAACTTTTCCACCAAATATGTATCAAATTGACAGAAAAATTTGTACCTTTGCCAACAAAATGGAAGCACAAATCAAGATAGAGTCACTTATACAAGACCCCACGATGATCTTTTTCGTGGTGTTGCTCATCATCCTTTTTGCACCTATCGTGATGAGTAAGTTGCGTATTCCGCACATCATAGGTATGGTACTGGCAGGTGTGCTGATAGGCGAGTTTGGCTTCAATATCCTGTCACGCGACACGTCGTTCGAGGTATTCGGACAGGTAGGACTCTATTATATCATGTTCCTCGCAGGACTGGAGATGGACCTTGAGAGCGTCAAGAAGAACTCCAAACGACTGGTCATCTTCGGTCTGCTGACCTGTTTCGTACCGCTCATCCTGACATTGGTGATGTCTGTCACCATACTGGACTACAGTCCGAAGGCATCGTTCCTATTGGGTTGTATCATGGCTTCCAACACGCTGGTGGCCTACCCTATCATCGGGCGCTACGGTCTGCAGAAAAACTCCAGCGTGATGCTCAGCGTGGGCTCGTCAATGCTGTCGCTTTTCATGGCTCTGGTGATGCTGGCCGGACTGGTAGGTACCTTCAACGAGGACAGCGGCTGGCTGTTCTGGCTACTGTTTGTACTGAAGTTCGCTGCTTTCTGTGCGGGTAGCATCCTGATTATCCCCCGTCTGACACGCTATTTCCTGCGCCGCTATAGTGATGCGGTGATGCAGTTTATCTTTGTCATTGCCGTGATGTTCCTCAGCGCCGCCCTGTCGGCCCTTATCGGACTGGAGGGCATCTTTGGTGCTTTCTTCTCAGGACTTATCATCAATAGGTATATACCTCACGTGTCGCCCCTGATGAACCGCATCGAGTTCATAGGCAACGCCATTTTTATCCCTTATTTCCTGATTGGCGTGGGAATGCTGATCAACCTGCAATCGCTTTCAGACGGCTGGGAGGTCTGGGGCATCATGTTCCTCATCGCCTTCTTCGGCACATTCGGCAAAGCCCTGGCTGCCTATATCTCGGCATTGCTGTTCAAACTGACGAAATCCGAAGGACACATGATGTTCGGATTGACATCGGCTCATGCAGCAGGTGCCATTGCCATGGTGATGGTAGGCCGCAGACTGTTGATGGACGATGGTACGGCACTGGCCGACAATAATATGCTCAACGGTGTGGTCATCATGATACTGGTTACCTGTATCGTCTCTACCATAACCACGGAGCGCGCTGCACAGCAGATTGTCATTGCCAACACCCATCACCCATCGTCCAACACCCAGAAGAATGATGACGAGCGTATCATGGTCTGCGTGAAGTATCCAGAGATTGCCCCACAACTGCTGGAACTGGCACTGCTTATCAGAAACCAGAAGCTGAAGCGCGAACTGGTGGCACTCAATGTGGTGTATGATGGTGAGAACAGCATCGAGGAGCGTCAGAAGGGCATCCAACTACTGGAGAAACTACAACAACAGGCCAGCGCATCAGAGGTGCAGGTACAGCCACAGGTACGACTGGCTACCAATATCGCTAACGGCATCAAGCATGCCTTCCGCGAGAGCGGCTGTTCGGAGGTGGTCATGGGTATGCACGTCCATACGGAGGTGAGCACGAAGTTCTGGGGCGAGTTCATACAAAGTCTCTACAACGGACTGAACCGTCAGATTCTGCTGATGCGATTCACACAGCCCCTCAGCACCCTGCGCCGTATTCAGGTGGCCGTGCCCAGCAGGGCTGAATATGAGCCAGGTTTCCGCCGCTGGCTGGAGCGTGTCTGCCGCTTTGCCGGACAGTTGGATTGTCGTGTACAGTTCCATGGTCGCCAGGAATCCCTCGACCTTATCAATGAATATATCAACAGCCGTCATTCTAATGTCAGAGCAGAATATACGCAGATGGCCCATTGGAACGAACTGCCCAAACTGGCTAGCCATATCGGGCCAGACAACCTGCTGGTAGTGGTCACCGCCCGTAAGGGAACCATCAGTTATAAGAATGCCCTCGACCGTCTGCCTGATGAGTTGACCAAATATTTCTCGGGCACGAACCTCATGATTATCTTCCCTGACCAGTATGGTAACACGAAGGAAGAGAAGATGAGCTTCACCGAGGCCCAGCACCACGAGGAGAACAGTATCTATGACACGCTGCTGCGCTGGATACATAAATCCCACCAAACCCACTAACCCCATTTGACCCATAAGATATCACAAAATGATAGACATCAAAAATATTACCAAGAGCTTCGGCTCATTACAAGTATTGAAAGGCATCGACCTCCATATCGACAAAGGCGAGGTAGTGAGCATTGTTGGTCCCAGCGGAGCCGGCAAGACCACGCTGCTGCAAATCATCGGCACACTGGATAAGCCCGACACTGGCAGCGTATGTGTCGATAGTATCTACACCTTCACCCTCAGCCGAAAGACCCTTGCCGATTTTCGCAACCGCCATCTGGGCTTCGTGTTCCAGTTCCACCAACTGCTGCCTGAGTTCACGGCCATCGAGAACATCATGATTCCCGCCTATATAGCAGGTACCTCTAACAAGGCTGCCAAGGAGCGCGCCAAAGAACTGCTGCAGTTCATGGGACTCACCGACCGTGCCAACCACAAGCCCAATGAGCTGTCGGGCGGCGAAAAGCAACGCATTGCCGTAGCCCGTGCCCTCGTCAACAGCCCTGCCGTCATCCTGGCCGACGAGCCCAGCGGTTCGCTTGATACAAAAAACAAGGAAGAGCTGCATCAACTCTTCTTCGATCTGCGCGACAAATACGGCCAGACCTTCGTCATCGTGACCCATGATGAGGGCCTCGCCTCGATTACCGACCGCACCATTCATATGCGTGACGGCCTTCTGGACACCCCTGTGATCAGCACTTTCCTCGCTGACACCGAAACCCCTTCTACCCCATTAAACTCATTAGCCCTATGATTAAACTCGGCGACTACAACACCCTGACAGCTATCCGTCGTGCCGACCAGGGCTTTTATCTGGAAGGCGACGAGCGTAGCGGCGATATTCTGTTGCCCAACCGTTACGTACCCCATGATTTAGTTATTGGGAAAGAGATTGAAGTATTCGTCTATCTGGACCAGGACGAGCGTCTCATTGCCACCACTGAACACCCTGCCGCCAAGGTGGGCGAGTTTGCCTGCCTGGAAGTGGCATGGATCAACCAATATGGCGCCTTCCTGAAATGGGGACTGATGAAAGACCTCTTCTGTCCCTTCCGTGAACAAAAGAAGCGCATGGAGGTAGGCAAGCATTACATCGTCTTTATCAAAGAAGATGAAGAAAGCCATCGCCTGATGGCCACAGCCAAGGTAGATCGCTATTTAGAGTCTGATGATACCGTCGCGGAGGCTTCCTTAAAGCATGGTGATACCTGCGACTGCCTTATCTGGCAGAAGACCGACCTGGGTTTCAAGACCATCATCAACAACCGCTATCAAGGTCAGATCTACGATAACCAGATCTTCCAGCCCCTGCACACAGGCGACCGCCTCACAGCCTATATCGACCATGTGCGTCAGGACGGCAAGATAGATATCACCTTGCAGCCTACCGGCCGCCAGCACACCCTTGACTTCGCCGAGGTGCTCCTGCGCTATCTCTACGAGAACAACGGCCATTGCGACTTAGGTGACAAGAGTGATGCCACGCTTATCTACGACCGCTTTAAGGTTTCGAAGAAAGCATACAAAAAAGCCATCGGCGACCTGTATCGCCGACGGCTGATTACCATCTCAGAGGATGGCATAGACCTTGCATAGGCTACGGCTTCACCGCAGCAGCAATTTTCTCGCGCTCACTGGTAGTGATAAACTTCTCAGTACGAATCCATTCCATATCTTGATTCGTAGCAGTCTGCCAGTTGACGAAGTCAGCAGGATAGCCTACTACCTCAACTTGTACATCCTGGTCGCCAGCCACCTCATCATATCTGATATTAAACGTAGCAGCCACTATCACGTCGCAAGCCAAGCGCTTTGAAACTTCATAGACGGCATAACTACGCCAGTTAGCAGGATCGGCCTTCATAGCGACAAGAGCATTTACCCGAGGGATTCTTACGATTTCGCGAATGCGCTGACTCCCCTTAACCTTCAGTTCTACTGTCAAGGGCTTTACATAGGCATTTGAACTTACATCAAGCAGACGTGCCTGCGTCTCCTGATACTGAACCTGCTTCTGAGCCTGACAGAAGCCTGTTGACATCATTGCACAAAGTGCAAAAGCAATAACCTTTTTCATAATCTTAGAACCCAATTATACCTGTCAATAAAATTTTTTGAAAGGCTGTATCGTCATCTTCCAAATCTACTATAGACCGTCTGTAATTGACACCTACAGCATACTTCCCAGAGAACCAGAAATTAATACCAGTTGAGACGCCAATATATCCTTCACTTGCCTTAAAACAGTAGCTCGCATATGGGCCAACAAAAGGAGCCAGGCTCACATTGCCACCAAGAGAGAAATCCCAACCGAAATAAGGATTTACCTGACCTGCAATATCGCCCTCTCCCGTGGGATTGCCATTGTAATTATATTTTGCTTCTATAGCGGACATACCACCAATTTCTGCACCCCAGAATGCCCCTTGGTTTCCAATAAAGCCTCTAAGGCCGAAATCAAGTTCATAGCCAAAACCAGAATCATCCACGACGTATCCCGTGTTATGATAATTTTCTCTACGAAAAGCATCAACTCCAATTCCTGCCTTAACATAAAAGGTCAAAGAGGAATGAGTTTTCTTCTCAACATACACCAAATTACTCTTTGATGAAACAATTTGCGCCTGAGCCCCCATTCCAGAGACTACAAGCAATGCTAACAGAATTAGTCTTTTCATCTTTAAATATGCTTTTAGTTAGTATTGTCCCTGCAAATATAGGCAATAAAAATCAAACGAGCAAAGAAATAAATATTTTTCTTTATTCGCTAAAAGAAAAAGGGATTCTACATTATGAATAAAAAAGGGATTCGCTTGGCTTAGCGAATCCCTTTTTTATACTTATTTCAACGTATTTTACTCCATAGTGAGGTCCAAAGAAGCTTTGTAGTTCTTGCTACCAGTAATCTCAGTGGTAACGGAGAAGTGTGCGATACCAGAAGCATAGAACTTCACAGCAATATTACTCTTGTCATTCAGGAACTTGTTACCAAATTCAGAATCCCTGTACTTCAGTGACACGCTTTCCATGTTTTCATTTGTCCAATTCCATGAGCAAACCTCACTATTTGATTTGCCGTCGCCATCAAGATACTTAAACTTACCATTGTCCATATCGGCCTTGGTTGCGTAATACTTAATCTTGCCAGTAGCATTCTTGTACTCGATAGAGAACATACCTGTCTTGTCAAGCGTGATGCCTTCAATGGTCTTGCAGAGTTCAAGGAACTCGTCTTCTGTCAACTGAGCATCGTTTTCCTGAGCCTTGTTTGCCAATACCTTCAAGTCGCCACTCGGTTCGGTAATAGTACAGTCAACGTCGCCACTCAGTGACATAGTTATTTCCTTAACTTTCCATGTACGGGCAATATTATTCAGATTCTGACCCTGCTTAATGGTGTCCCACAACATCTTTGCACCCTGAACAGTACCATCAAAGCTGACGGTACCAATGCCAGGAAGTTCAACTGCCAATTGAATTTTTATATCAGCAATATCAGTAGCACGAGTAGCAATCTTAGAAGAGGTAATAGTACCAACCTTCTTATTACCATCCATCAAAGTATAAACGTGCTTGTTGTCCTTCTGCTCATAAGAGGCATCATAGGTAAGATACTCAGAACCGCTATTGGTCTTAACCGTCAAGATGGCTTTACCACTCTCGGTAATGTTTACAGCATTCAAACTCTCACCGGATGTTGTTTTCACGGCTTTGTCAGCGGGGATTTCAAAAGCTACTGCCTTATCGGCTGTTTCCGGCACAGCAATCTCTACTTTTTGCGAAGAGATGGGCTCATCTTCATCGTCTGAGCCACAAGAGATGTTGCAAAGAGCTACTGTTGCAGCCATTGCGAAATAAAAGAAATTCTTTTTCATATTACTTAGGTTTTAAATTAATAATATATACTATTATAGAATTAGGGAAAAATTAGAAAATACGACCATTGATGCGCAATGTCAGCACAGGATAAACGCCCACTTTCTCAATGGTTTTGATAGCGTCCTTCAAATCCTTATAGTCTTTCTTCTGGTTAATGATACGATTCTTCTTAACCTTCTCATAACGGGTTACAACATTACCTGTCGTACGGTCCACATAGTTCATGTTTGCCCATACCTCAGGAGTGCCCCAGAACTGTACGCCCATATCAAACTGCACGCCAACACGTCCCTTAGGAACGGCACGTCCGAAGCCAATACCCAAATAAGGCTTGAAACTGTTAACCTTCAATTCTGCCTTCACGTCACCATTCATGTCGGTAAACATCGTATAGCGAGACTCTGCACCTTTGATAGGATCACCCAGTTCAATACCGGCTTTACCTTCATAACCAGTATTCATAAATGGAGCAGTATTGCCCACCTCTACAAAAGAGCTCTTACCAACATAGAAACCGGCAGTGGCGCGGAACGAACTGCCCTTGAAGGGATAGTAGTCGAACAAGAGCTTGAAATCGCCCATATTCAGTTTAGCCTCCAACTCGACCTCATCAGCAGAGAAAGCGCCAGGTCTCGTACCGTTATCACTCTTCAGGTCAATAGAAGTCTTGTACTTAAGCTTCGGCATAAATGTATAGCCTGCACGTACAGCGAAGTGATAGGTTATTGGGGCTGCCACCTCAAAACCGATACCATCGGTACCTGCCGAGACACCTGCACTAACATGATTGAAGAGTTGGAAGTCTTCTGAGTCCAAGCCCTGTGCAAAAGACTGCGTAAAACTCAGCGTTGCCAATGCAGAAATAATAAAAAATTTCTTCATAAAATTGACTGTTTTAACGATTAATATAAATATCTAAGTGCAAAGATAAGTAAAAAAAAAATATGTTCCAAATTTTTTACATTGAAATTTGGAACACATTATAAGAATTGCGGAAAAATTGCAATTTTAGAACTCTGCACTCTTTGGTGTGCGCGGGAACGGGATGACGTCGCGGATATTCTGCATACCAGTAACGAACAGGATGAGACGCTCGAAACCAAGGCCGAAACCGGCGTGAGGGCATGAACCCCACTTGCGGGTGTCGATATACCACCAGAGGTGGGTCTTATCCATCTGACGACGCTCAATCTCGCCCATCAGCTTGTCGTAGCTCTCTTCACGAACAGAGCCACCGATAATCTCACCAATCTGTGGGAACAGTACATCGGTACCCTGCATGGTAGGACCAGGAGCAACGGCACCCTTATAGCCTACACTACCCTCGCCCTGCTCTTCGTTCTGCTTCATATAGAACGACTTGAAGGCGCGTGGGTAGTCAGTCATGATAACAGGCTTCTTGAAGTGTTCCTCAACGAGGTAGCGCTCGTGCTCTGATGCGAGGTCGTCACCCCAGTTGCAGGGGAACTCGAACTTCTTTCCGTTCTTGATGGCCTCCTGCAGGATATTTATTCCTTCTGTGTAAGGCAGACGAACGAAAGTCTCCTTCAGTACGCCCTGCAGACGCTCAATCAGGGTCTTGTCGATCATCTTGTTCAAGAACTCCAAGTCATCCTTACAATTATCCAGCGCCCACTTCACGCAGTATTTGATAAAGTCCTCTTCGAGATCCATCAGCTCTTCCTGGTCGAGGAATGCCACCTCAGGTTCCACCA
The DNA here is from genome assembly GCA_902778255.1 of uncultured Prevotellaceae bacterium. Classification (GTDB taxonomy): domain Bacteria; phylum Bacteroidota; class Bacteroidia; order Bacteroidales; family Bacteroidaceae; genus Prevotella. Next base: position 234,556 of record CACYXD010000006.1, on the reverse strand, counting down.
TCCAGAACTCAGCCAAATGGCGAGGGGTGTTTGAGTTTTCTGCACGGAACGTAGGACCGAAGGTGTAGATAGCGCCAAGTGCAGTAGCACCCAGTTCGCCCTCCAGCTGACCAGACACCGTCAGAGAAGTCTGCTCACCAAAGAAGTCATCATCATAGATAATCTTTCCCTGCTCGTCCTTCTTCAGGTCATAGAGGTTCTTGGTGGTCACCTGGAACATGTTTCCTGCACCCTCACAGTCGGAAGCCGTAATCAGCGGTGTATGGAAATAATAGAAACCATGCTCATGGAAATAGGTATGGATAGCCATGGCCATGTTGTGGCGGATACGCATCACGGCACCAAAGGTATTGGTACGCAGACGCATATGGGCGTTCTTACGCATAGCCTCGAAACTTTGCCCCTTCTTCTGCATGGGATAGTCGTTGCCGCAGAGACCATAGACAACCAGATTGGTGGCCTGAATCTCACTGCTCTGGCCAGCGCCCTGGCTCTCCACCAATGTACCCTCAGCACAGATACAAGCACCTGTAGTGATATCCTTCAACAGCTGCTCATCAAACTTTGTGGGGTCCACTACAATCTGCACGTTGTTGATAGTAGAGCCATCGTTCAGCGCAATAAAGTCGACAGCTTTTGAAGAGCGATGGGTACGCACCCAGCCCTTCACACAAACCTCTTTTCCATATTCTGTGCTTTTCAGCACATCAATTACCTTTATTCTTTTCATTATTCTTCTTTTTTGTTTGTCGCTATGCCATAGCGACATACTGCACTTTATTCGTACGATCCCATGCGCAGACGGTCAACCTCTTCCTCGGTGAGGTAACGCCAGTCACCACGACGCAGGTTCTTCTTGGTCAGACCAGCAAACTGTACACGGTCCAGCTTCAGCACCTTATAGCCGAAACTCTCAAAGATACGACGTACGATACGGTTCTTACCAGAGTGGATCTCGATGCCAACCTGCTTCTTATCTACGGGATCAGCATATTCGATAGCATCAGCCTTGATCTCACCGTCATCGAGCGTGATACCCTCGGCAATCTCCTGCATGTCGTGAGCAGTCACATTACGATCCAGATAGACATGGTAGATCTTCTTCTTCAGGAACTTAGGATGGGTCAGCTTAGAAGCCAGGTCGCCATCGTTGGTGAGCAACAGCACACCAGTGGTATTGCGGTCAAGACGGCCCACGGGGTAGATACGCTCAGGACATGCGTTCTTCACCAGATCCATTACAGTCTTACGCTGCTGAGGATCATCGCTGGTCGTCACATAGTCCTTGGGTTTGTTGAGTAGTACATAAACTTTCTTCTCAAGCAAAACGGGATCATCGTGGAACTTCACCACATCGGTACGCAGTACCTTGGTGCCCAGTTCGGTGACGACTTCTCCATTGACGGTGACCACACCTGCCTGGATGAACTCATCGGCCTCACGACGGCTGCAAACGCCAGCATTTGCCAAGAACTTATTCAGACGGATGGGCTCTGTGGGATCGTAGTTTTGCTCCTTATACTCAATGCGTTTCTTCATCGAATACTTAGCATTGGGATCATAGTCGGCGGTACGCTGACGGAAACCACCCTGAGGGCGCTGGCCGTAGCCACCACGCTGCTGATAACCGCCCTGCTGAGGACGCTGGCCATAACCGCCACGCTGCTGATAGCCACCCTGCTGAGGACGCTGGCCATAACCACCACGCTGCTGATAGCCACCCTGCTGAGGACGCTGACCGTAACCACCCTGAGGACGCTGGCCATAACCACCCTGACGAGGCTGGTAGCCCTGCTGCTCGTCACCATTCTGATTATAGCGGGGGCGATAGCCGCCCTGCTGGGGGCGCTGCTGGTAACCACCCTGCTGACGGGGCTGGTAGCCACCATTATTATATGTATTGGTACGTGGACGATAGCTACGCTGAGGTGCTGAGCTCTGCAAGCCGGCACCAAAGCCTTCGGGACGGAAGCCGCCCTCATCATCCTGGTTGCTCTTGTTAAAACTGGGGCGCTCGTAGCTATTGCTTACGGGACGCGATGCGGTGTGAATACGCGGACGTGGTGAACGTCCTACTGGACGATATTCCTTCTGGTAACCGTCACGGCTAGCAGCATTTTCTGTAAACTGCTGTTCATCTTTCTTTTCGTTCTCGAAATCCATGGTCTTTTAATACTTAATTCTTAATTATTAACTCGTATTCGCCAAAAGCGACAAATCAAAATTCTCAATTCAAAATTCGAAATTCTTAAATTCCTGTATAGTTCCAAGGCGTAATAGCCATCAGTTCCTGTTTTACTTCATCACTCACCTCCAAGGTCTGGATAAACTCATGTATGGTCTGTTCATCCATCTTCTTGTTGGTACGGGTCAACGCCTTCAGGGTCTCATAAGGATTAGGATAAGCCTCACGGCGTAGGATGGTCTGAATAGCTTCTGCCACCACCGCCCAAGTATTCTCCAAGTCCTCATGCAGTTTATCTTCGTTGAGGATCAGCTTACGCAGGCCTTTCAGGGTGCTCTGGAATGCGATGAGCGAATGTCCCATGGGCACACCGACATTACGTAGTACGGTTGAGTCGGTGAGGTCACGCTGCAAACGACTTACAGGCAATTTCTGTGCCAAGAAACTCAGCACGGCATTAGCCATGCCCAAGTTACCCTCAGAATTCTCATAGTCGATGGGGTTCACCTTATGAGGCATCGCACTGGAGCCAACCTCGCCGGCCTTGATTTTCTGCTTGAAGTACTCCATCGAGATATACATCCAAAAGTCGCGATCCAAGTCGATAATGATGGTATTGATGCGACGCATGGCATCAAAGATGGCTGCCAACCAGTCATAGTTGGATATCTGGGTTGTGAACTGCTCACGCTCCAATCCCAGCTTCTCGCTCACAAAGCGGTTGCCAAACTCACACCAGTCGTACTGAGGATAAGCTACGTGATGGGCGTTGTAGTTACCGGTGGCACCACCGAACTTAGCCGTTACAGGCACTTCCTTCAAAGCACGAAGCTGTTCCTCCAGGCGATAGACATAAACCATTATCTCCTTGCCTAGACGGGTGGGAGAAGCAGGCTGTCCGTGTGTCTTTGCCAACATTGCCACGTTCTTCCACTCCTCAGCATAGTCGTGAAGCTGTTCAATAAGCTCTTCCAACAGGGGGACATATACCTGTTCGATGGCTTCCTTAACAGAAAGGGGCACACTGGTGTTATTGATATCCTGAGAGGTTAAGCCAAAGTGGATAAACTCCTTGTATTTCTCAAAGCCGCCCATCTTATCCAGGCATTCTTTGATGAAATACTCCACTGCCTTCACGTCATGATTAGTTATCGCCTCAATATCCTTTACACGCTGCGCATCGGCAGGCGTAAACTGGCGATAGATATCACGCATGGCTTCAAAACGGTCATGGTTGAAATCCTGAAGCTGGGGCAAAGGCAACTCGCAGAGTGCAATGAAATACTCAATCTCAACGCGTACACGGTATCTCACCAACGCATACTCAGAAAAATACTCACTCAGCGGCTCTGTCTTCCCGCGATAGCGGCCATCAATAGGCGAGATGGCCGTCAACAAGTTTAGTTCCATTTTATTATCTAGATAATATACTCTTCAATTGAGACTGCAAAGATAAGAAATAATTCTCAATTCTTAAATCTTAATTCTTAATTATTTGAGGGTGATCAGCGTTTTTCTTGATATTTAACAAAAAAGAGCCTCTATTGAGACTCTTCTGTTGTGGGCGTTGACGGATTCGAACCGCCGACCCTCTGCTTGTAAGGCAGATGCTCTAAACCAACTGAGCTAAACGCCCTTACTTTCAGATTACTTGTAGCAAGTATTTCTTGTAAGCGGGTGCAAAGGTACGTACTTTTTTTGAAACCGCCAAATATTTTCCAAACTTTTTTCACCAAAACACAAAAAAAGACCGGCGAGCGACTGTTCACCGGTCTTTATATTATCTTCTAAAAAGATCTTACTTAATCTCAACAGTAGCACGACGGTTGTAAGAGATAGGAGTCAGGTCAGCAACGCCACCCTTAGCAACAATCTCAATCTTGTCGCGGCTAACGCCCATCTTAACCAGCTCGTCAGCAACAGTCTCAGCACGCTTCTGGCTCAGAGCCTGGTTGTAAGAAGCACTACCAGTCTTGCTATCAGCATAACCAGTTACAACGAACTTGCTGTCCTTAGAAGCCTCGGTCAGAGCCTTCACGTTCTGCAGATCCTTACGAGAAGCAATCTTAGACTTGTTGATGTTGAAGAATACTGATACAGGAGCAGCAGCAACTTCCTTCACAGTAACAGGAGTCTTAGCCTCAGGACACTTGTGGTTCTTGATCAGGTCGTTCAGACGCTCGTTCTCAGCATTAGCATCAGCAAGCTGTGCGTTGAGAGCATCGAGCTGGCTCTGGTGCAGAGCATTGAGAGCATCCACATCGGGAGTCTTGTTCCAAGTAGCCTTACCCAGGTTGTAGGTCAAACCAATCTCGAGGTTGAAGTCACGATCCTTGCTCTTCAAAGACATGCGGTCTGCATCGGTTCCTGCAGCACTGGGATCACCATCGAAGTCGGGCTCATGCACACCGAAAGAGAAATCGAGGTTCAGAGCAAACTTGCGGCTCAGACGGAACTCATTCAACAAACCAGCCTGCAGACCCATTGAATAAGTGTCGTAAGACATATTACGTGCGATACCTGCACCAATATAAGGAATGAAGTTCCAAACACGGTTGGGGTTGTAACCGCAGAGCATATTGCTTAGATTGAACAGTGCCTGCTCATTAGCCTGCCAGTACTTACTAGCATTGAACTCCTTATCGTCGCTGAGAACAGTGCGTCCCCAGATACCATTCACCTTTGTACGGAGTCCGAGGCCAGGAGTAAACCACTTACCGACAGCTACAGACAAACCGAGATTGTTACGGAAACCTTTCAGAGGACTCTTGTCCAAGTGCAGAGGAGTCTCACCGCTGTTATAAAAAGCGGTTCCTGCTACATTAGCCTGAATGAACCAATTGCTCCAGAAAGAGTTGGTAGCAACACTGTACTTCATTTCAGGTGTCTCACTCTGTGCCATTCCGGCTACAGAAACGCTAGCAATAGCCAGCACCATCAAAAACTTTTTCATACGTTTTCTTTGTTTATATATAATTATTCAATATCAAATTTTGTGCAAAAGTAGGTATTTTTTTCTTAACCACCAACAAAAACATATAACAAAATTAAAATTATGTGTAAATTTTTGTTAAATATTGCTGTTTTTGCCTATTTTCTCTACACTTTGAGCCTCAATTCCCTAATAATTGTTCTATTTCTTGTTGTGGAAGGATTCGCTGAATCAATTTCCCATCTGGCGTATAGTTAACATTGGTACACGAGAAGAGTTCGTTGACCACCTGTTCCATCTCCTCATTCGTCAGCACCTGCCCCTGTGGGATGGCCGCATGACGGGCCATACTCAGTGCCAAGGCTGCATGGATATCCTCCGTATTACCCCCACCCTTCTCAAGGGCATCGGCCAGCACCTGTCGGATCAGTCGTTCCGGGTCTATACCCTCCAAACCGGCTGGGATGCCATTGACCACATAGCTGCCACCACCAAGCGAACTGATGTCGAAGCCCATCTTCTGCAAATCAGGTATGAACTTATCGACCATCACGCTGTCAGACAAGGGGTACTCCATCATGACGGGAAACAGGATGCGCTGCATATTGGCCGTCTTCTGCTTGAACTGTTCCATATACCGTTCGTAGCGGATACGTATATCAGCACGATGCTGGTCAATGATCATCAGTCCCGACTTGACGGCCGTCATGATATAACAACCCTTATATTGATAATGTACGGGCGACTTCTCCGAAATCAGTGTATGCGTCTCGGGGCTTTCCTGCTCTGCCTTGAACAGATAGTCCTCCGTATATGAGGGAACTGTGGTTGCCGCCTCGTAGAGCTGCTGCCAGTCGGGCGTTACCTTTGGCCGTGCGGTCTGCCCGCCTCCAGCAAAGGGATTATATTCAGGATTATACTTGACGCGAGGCTGTTCCAGAACATCGCGCTGAGGGTCAAAGACTGGGATGTCTGGCCTTCCTTCCGTATCGAAATCGATGGCAGGAACCTCACAGAATTTCCCGATAGCATCCTTGACGGCTGCCAGTAATATCTGCCAGATGCTCTGTTCGTTCTCAAACTTAATCTCCGTCTTTGTTGGATGGATATTGACATCGATATCTGCAGGATCCACATTGAAGTAGAGGAAATAGGGAACCTGCATTCCCTCAGGCACCAGTCGTTCGTAAGCACTGCAGACAGCCTTATGAAAATAGGGCTGTCGCATATAACGGCCATTGACGAAGAAATAATCGTGTCCGCCCTTCTTCCTGGCCGACTCCGGTTTCCCCACGAAGCCCGTGATACGACAGATGGCTGTATCTACCTCTACAGGCAAGAGTTCCTGACTGGTCTTCTTCCCGAACACGTCAGCGATACGCTGACGCAGTGGACCTGCCTTCAGGTTCATCTGTTCCTGTCCGTTGCTATAGAGCACAAAACCAATTTCCGGATAGACAAGTACGATACGCTCAAAAGCCGTGAGGATATTATTCAGTTCCGTGGCATTGGTCTTCAGGAACTTCCTGCGTGCCGGCACATTAAAGAAGAGGTTCTCAACCTTGAAGTTAGAACCTACCGGACAGGCAGCCGGTTCCTGACCAACCACGCGTGAGCCCTGTAGCGTGAGACGGGTGCCGATTTCTTCCGAGGCCATACGCGTGGTCAGTTCCACCACCGACACAGCTGCTATCGACGGAAGCGCCTCTCCGCGGAAGCCCATCGTATGGAGTGCAAAGAGGTCATCGGCCTGTCGGATCTTCGAGGTGGCATGACGCTCGAAGGCCAGACGAGCATCCGTCTCAGACATACCGCAGCCATCATCAATCACCTGGATGGACGTACGTCCCGCATCGACCACCAACACACGGATCATCTTGGCTCCGGCATCCACGGCATTCTCGACCAACTCCTTGATGACGGAGGCCGGTCGCTGAATCACCTCGCCAGCCGCAATCTGGTTGGCTACCGAGTCTGGTAGTAGTTGTATGACATCACTCATCTTTCAATGCCTCCTTTTTTCTGTCGCTGTGCGAACGTCTCGAAGTCTTGAGTTCCGTTCCCGGTTTCTTAGGACGCCAGTCAAAGATATCGTCCTTCGACAGCGGACGCACATAGTCAAACCAATAGAAGCCCTCCAGGAATTTCTTCTCAGGCGGTATCTGCGTCATCGGGTACATCATGCCGTTGGCCTTAGGTGTCCAGATACTCACCAGTTTTTTCTTCTCCAGGAGCATACGCATCTTCGATGTCTCTAATCTGACGAGTCCCTCGTAGGTACTGTCCGACTCATTGACGGGGTAATAGGCCACCAGCACATTATCGACAGCCTGTCCCTCACGCATCTCACCATCCTTGAAGAAAGCATACATATCATTCGACGACACCTGATTGTAGAGACCATCCTCCGGCAGTTTCTCTATTGAGAAGGCCTGGTTGATGACATGGGCATAATCTACGACCGAGTCTTTCATAAACACCTGCACCTCCTCACCCAGCAGTTGCTGGTTGACATTCCAGAGGATAGGGTCGGTGTACATCGTCATACACGAGTCCTGCGAGTTATATACCAGCGAGTCGCACACCGCCTGTATATCAATACGGTACGCGCGTACCTTATTATACGCGTGCATTACGCGATAGACTGAATCGGTATTGATGTTATATGTGAACACCTTGAACGTGTCGGCATGTAAGTAGAGCGTATCCCGCTCCGAGTATTCCAGCGCCACGGCACTATCGGTAGAGAGTGCGTAACCGTTCTGTTCATCATAATAGCCATAGTTACAGCGCATTCCGTTCTTGTTGGTCAGATCATCATAGACCACACACCGGAAAGCCTCGCTCACACCTGTGATGCCATCATACCAAATACTGTCGGCCACTATCGTGCTTCCCTCGTTCATCACTTTTGAGCGGTTCAGCAGCTCCGCCTGCTTCTTCTCGGTATTGTAAAAACCCAGTTCTGAATAGATATGACTACTTCCCGAGATGACATCCGATGGTCCCACGATATTCGCCAGTTTGCTTGCCGTGTTATACGTCAGCGTATCGGTGGTCAGCGTTGATGTACCATCGACCAGTCGCACATTATCGGTAAAGAAGGCATCTTTCGAGTCGGTATGGTACTCACCATGCAGGGAGGTCAGCGTGGAGGTCTTGTCCACAATCTTTCCCCCGTCATTATAATAGCCCATGTTATCGTTACGGTCAAAATAGAGCGTATCGGTATAGAGCGTTGTCTGACGGTTGCGTAGCACCACCTGTTTTCCACCTTCAAAGACCTTGGCATTCAGCATCTTCGCGTTACCGTCGTAATAGGCATAGTCACTGGTCAGCGAGAGGGTGTCGCCTTGCACCATACGTACATTTCCCCATGCCTCAAACGAGTTGCTCTGTTCAAAATAGTTGGCGCTGTCACAGTACAGGTGTGCGCCGTCATGCTCAAACTCCACATTACCGCGCAAAACCTGTGCATTATTATTTTTCCATGCATCGAAAAAGAGCTCATCGGCATGGACAAGATATACCCTACTTTTCTGATTTGAGGTTTGAGATTTGGCCTTTGAGGATTGGGTATTACCGGCCACAGCCTGCATAAGCACACAGAAGCCTAAGAACGTCAATACCAACAAGAAAAAGGGCTTTCTCATAAACACTCAACTGTAAACCGAAAACTATAGACTACTTCACCCACCCCTCGTATTCAAACTGGCAGTTGCGGTAGTTATCGTTGACGTGGACATAGGTGTTCATAATCTTCTTCACCACCCAGTCGTGCAATTTCTGTTCACGGCGTTTCTCCAGCACAATATCCTTCAGTACCTGGAAATCTTCTGTGATGGTAGCCTTATGACCCTCCGTCCTACTCTTCAGTTTGGCGATCACGCAGACCGTCTTTCCCTGACCGTTCACCATCGTAAAGGCATCAGAGACCTGGCCCACCTCCATATTGTCCACCACACGAGCCACCTCAGCCGGCAGATCCTGCAGCTGGAAGCGCGATGTCTGTCCCTTTTCCGAACGGTTCGACATCAGTCCGCGGTTGTTGCGTGTATCCTTGTCATCGGATATGATCGTTGCAGCATCCTCGAAATTGAAGGTTCCTGTATAGAGTCCTTCCAGAGACTTTGGTGTCACCGCATTGCGGATATTGTCGGCAATGGTGTCGAGGAAAGCCAAGGACTTATTGACAGCCGAGTCAGAGACCACCGGCTTACGCAGGATATGACGCACCTTTATCTTATCGCCCCGCTTATCTACCAGCTGGATGATATGGAAGCCGAATTCCGACTCCACAATCTTCGAGATCTTCTTCGGATCGGTCAGGTTGAAAGCCACGGCAGCAAAGGCAGGGTCGAGCATACCACGACCCGTATAGTCTAGTTCTCCGCCCGAACGACGTGAGCCCGGATCTTCTGAATACAGACGTGCCAAGGTCTGGAACGAGGTCTCGCCACTATTCACACGCTCGGTATATTCGCGCAGTTCATCCTTTACACGGTTGATCTCCTCAACAGAAATCTTTGGCGTCTGGGTAAGAATCTGCACCTCCACCTCCGTAGGCACAAAGGGGATGCTGTCCTCGGGTAGGTCACGGAAATAGCGGCGCACCTCGGCAGGTGTGACGTTGATTTCCTTCACCAGCTTCTCTTTCATGCGTTGTATCAGCATCTGGTCGCGCAGATCGTCGTGCATCGACTGTCGTATCTGACTCAAGCTCTGCTTTTTATATTCCTCCAGTTTCTCGCGTGAGCCGGTCTGCTGTATCATATACTCGATACGCTGTTCGATGGCCTGTGCCACCTCGTTCTCAGTCACCTCGATACTGTCGATGGCAGCCTGATGAAGGAACAGCTTCTGTACGGCCAGCTGTTCAGGTATGGCACAGTCGGGGTCGCCCTTCCAGTGCACGCCTTCCATAGCCGCCTGGATACGTGTCACCTCCACCTCACTCTTCAGGATGGCTTCATCGCCCACGACCCATATCACCTCGTCAACGACGCTTTGCGCCCCTGCGTGGCTAACGAACAGAGAAAAGAGAATAAATAATAAAGACCAGTGCTTCATTAGTGTTTATTTACTGTTTTCAACACTTCTTCCTTGACCTCCCAAGTATATCTCTTGCGCAACTGGGCCACCCACTCTTTCTCCAGAGCCTCCTGGTAGTCGGCAACGACGAGTCCGCGCACGTCGGTATAGTCCTCAGGACCTTTCTTCAGAACCTTACCATAGACGGCATCGAAAGGATAGTCCTTTACCTTTGCCGCTGTGGTGTCCTTCTTGAATATGATGCTGTCAACCAGTGCGTTGTCACCCTTTCTGAAGATACCCTTCTCCACACGGATACGGATTACCGAGTCGGCATTGAAGGTGGTGCGCAGTGCCTCTGCCCACTTGTCGAAGTCGAGCTTCTTCACGCAGTCCTTCACAGCCTTCACGTCTTCCTGCACCTTTACATGATAGACCATACCCTTAAAACGGGGCTGATCCCATGCGTAGTTCTTCTTATGCTTCTTGAAATACTGAGCCAGTCCGGCCTCATCCTTCGAGGCCTTGTCCCACACCAGCTGGTTGCTGATCTCATAGAGCAGCAGTCCGTCGTGATATTCCTGGATCAAGTACTTCATCTCCATATCGTTGGCCGACAGCTCTGCAGCCTTCTCGTTCATGATCTCGGCCTCGCTTTTGTTGGTTTCCTTCACCATCTCAGCCACCTTCTGCGTAGCTATCTGGTCGCGCAGGTTGCGCTGCTCGATGAACTTCATGATGGCATCATGATGGAACTCAAAGGGCTCCAGCATCTTACGCTCCTTCATCAGGATGATATGATAGCCAAAGGGCGACTGTACGATGCCCGACATCTCGCCTGGCTGCAGGGCAAAGGCAGCATCCTCAAACTCCTTTACAAACTGTCCATGCTGAACAAAGGGCAACAGTCCGCCCTGACGAGCAGAGCCCGGATCCTGCGACACCTTCTTGGCCAGTTCTGCAAAGTCAGCCCCTTCCTTCAGAGCCTTATACACAGAGTCAATGCGAACCTTGGCAGCATCCCACTCTGCCTGCGGCGCCTGTTGGTTGGCACGCAGCAAGATATGGGCACACTGTATCAGTCCGTCAGGACCTATCTGCTCCACGGTCTGGTCATAGATCTTACGAGCCTCCTTTTCCAGGTCGGCATCGGTGACCATTGCGGGGCGCACCTGCTGGTCACGATACTGTGCAAACTCGTCCTTGAACGACTGCAGCGTATCATATTTCGCATCGATGGCGGCACAAACCTTCAGCTTATAGTTGATGAAGAGATCTACATACTCATCCACGCTTTTCTTGTCGATGACACCCTCGGAGTTGTTCTTGTTAAACGAATATTCGAATTCCGAACGGAGCACAGGCTCTCCGTTCACAATCATGATGACTGGATCAGCAGTCTGTGCGCTCACAGAGGCACAGGCCAGCAGTCCGGCAAAAAGCATTTTCAGTTTCATTTTCTTTTTTCTTTTTATGCTAGCGATACTAGTCACACTAGTTGCACTAGTTTTACTAGTTATACTAGGTTTTAATCGTTTGGTCTTGAGTAGTTGGGAGCCTCGCTGGTGATAGTAATATCATGCGGATGACTCTCCATCACACCGGCATTGGTGATGCGGGTGAACTTGGCATCATGCAGCTTCTCGATGCTGGCGGCACCGCAGTAGCCCATGCCAGAGCGCAGACCACCAGTGAGCTGGTAGATCACCTCCTGCACCGTGCCTTTGTAAGGCACACGACCGGCGATACCCTCGGGCACCAGTTTCTTCACATCCTTCGTGTCAGCCTGGAAGTAGCGGTCTTTAGAACCGTGCTCCATGGCCTCGAGTGAACCCATGCCGCGATAGCTCTTGAACTTACGGCCGTTGAAGATAATCGTCTCACCAGGGCTCTCCTCGGTACCTGCCACCAGCGAACCGATCATCACACATGAACCACCGGCAGCCAAGGCCTTCACGATATCGCCAGAATAACGCAGACCGCCATCGGCAATCAGGGGCACGCCCGTACCCTGCAGGGCAGAATAGACATCATAGACAGCACTCAACTGAGGCACGCCCACGCCAGCCACCACACGTGTGGTGCAGATAGAACCAGGACCGATACCCACCTTCACTGCGTCGGCACCGTTCTCTACGAGCATACGGGCAGCAGCGCCAGTGGCAATATTACCTACTACGATATCAATATTCTTAAAAGCATTCTTTGCCTCTTTCAGCTTGTCAATCACGCCCTTCGAGTGGCCGTGAGCCGTATCGATGACGATAGCGTCGGCACCAGCATTCACCAAAGCCTGCATACGGTCGAGGGTATCTACGGTTACACCTACGCCGGCAGCCACACGCAGACGACCTTTCTCGTCCTTACAAGCCATGGGCTTATCCTTCGCCTTGGTAATATCCTTATAGGTGATCAGGCCCACCAAGCGGTTATCCTTATCCACCACGGGCAGCTTTTCGATCTTGTTCTCCTGCAGGATCTGTGCGGCAGCAGCCAGGTCGGTCTGCTGATGGGTGGTCACCAGATTATCCTTCGACATCACCTCGTCCACAGGACGGTCCAGACGGCGCTCAAAGCGCAGGTCACGGTTGGTCACAATACCTACCAGGTGGTTCTCCTCATCGACCACGGGGATACCGCCGATATGATACTCGGCCATGATATCCAGCGCATGTCCCACGGTACTGCCACGACGAATCGTCACAGGGTCGTAGATCATACCGTTCTCGGCACGTTTCACGATAGCCACCTCACGGGCCTGATTCTCTATCGACATATTCTTATGAATCACGCCGATACCGCCTTCACGGGCAATGGCGATGGCCATCTGGCTCTCTGTCACGGTGTCCATAGCAGCCGTCACAAAGGGCACGTTCAACACGATGTTACGCGAGAAGCGCGTCTGCAGCTCCACCGTCTTTGGCAACACTTCTGAATAAGCGGGAATCAACAGGACGTCGTCGAAAGTGAGGCCGTCCATCACAATCTTATCTGCAATAAATGATGACATAATTTTGGTACCTTAATTTTTTATTGCGTGCAAAGATACTCATTTTTTCGGACATAGCGATTATCTTGCAACCTTTTTCTTGCATTATTAATACGTTTTAACCGATAAATTATAGATGTCTTACCTGAAAAGCGATGAATCAAAAACAACGGATTTCAGAGTAAGACTGCCGTTTGATGCTGAAACACACTCCGAAACAGGCTAAAACGCGACGTGAAATAGGCTTAAACGCAATGCGAAACAGGCTAAAACGCAACCTAAAACAGGCTGAAACGCAACGCGAAACAGCCTAAAAGCCATTTTCTTAGAAAAAACACGAGTAAAGTCCGCGTAGTCCGCTGCTGAAAAATACACGTCCCGACTCTCACGAGCCGAGACGCTAACGAAAAACCTAATTTTTCGCAGGAGCCAATTGGCTCCATCTTCTAACTAAATGACGCAGGGCGCGACCTTCACAGGCTCCATGCCCAGCGAAATATATTTCTTTATTACTATTGCATTTCAAATATTGTCTTAGTCTTCATATTCATCATCGTAATCATCGAAGAAATCTTCGCGGGCACCAAGCGTGATACCTGATCCAGTATCATAGTTACCTTTCTGGTTTATCACCTCGCTAGTAGCAAACATCCGCATCGGCTGCACCCTAACGACAACAATTTTCGGATTTACATATATCTTTTTCATATCTTTGTCTTTTTTGAAATGATTTACTCCAACACTTACTTTATCACGACCTTCTTGCCGTCAACGATATACATGCCCTTCGTGGGCTTCGCCACCTTCCGACCCTGCAGGTCGTAGACAAGTTTACCATTTGCCGTTTGTCCATTCAGCGTATCGTCAATGCCTGTCGTCATGTCATCGTCATCGATGAAGAGGCTCAGACGAGCAGACGGGGCACTTTCTACATGCAGATAGGCCTTGCCGATTCCGAGCTTAGCAGCTGAACTATCCACATAGTAGAAACCGCAATCGTTAGCAGGGGTCTTGCTGGCAGTCGGCCATCCGAAGACGTAGTTGTAATCGCCATAAGCCACCGTGCCACCGTTGGGCAGTCCCTCCATCAGATTACTCATGCTTAGCGTAGCATCGCTTGTCGTGGTGTTAATCGTAAATGTAGCGTCTGCCGTTCCCTTAATCATCAGACCAGTCTCAGCTGCTACGATATCCGTGCAGGGTTTCATTCTCACTCTGGTGCCTTCATCAGCCACAGCCACGTAAGCCGTACCACCGCTGATGGTCGACAAATCCAGCTTTTTATTGCTCGAATAGGTGCTCCATCCAGAGGCTGTTATCACACCACCAGGCTGACAATCGGTGACGGTGAGGGATTTGATTGTAATTCCGTTAGTATTAACCTTCACCAATTTGAAGCTATTTGTTCCATTCAGCGCATCTTCTGCCGTAACTGTATAAAGGAATTGTGAAGCAGTAGCTGTTGTATATGACATTGTGGAGATTTCTGTACCATTTGAAGAAACAAGCTTATATCCTCGCTCATTTCCGGCAGCATAGAAATTGTATAATGTCAGTAAGATAACCGATCCCGGTTTCATATAATCATTTAGTGTAACTGTCAGCGTTGTATTGTAACCAGCTGGTGAGGTAATACCATTTGTCCCATAGGTTAAATTAGCTCCGGTAGATTCTACAGTCATAGTTCCACCGAAGGTGTCCGACTGCACAGACACAACATCACCAGACGTAATAGCATCGCCAGACGTAGCTACTTTCATCACACAATAGTTCTCCCCCCAAACAGCATAGAGCGTAACATCAGCGCTAAGCGTATATGTATCCTGATCTGCATATTCCACAATCCCTGCATCTGCATTATCATCAGATGTTGCCCAGCCAAGGAAAGTATGACCAGATTTAACGAAGCTTGTGGCTTTAAGTGTAACTTCACCCGCACCTGTTGTTGCTATCATGGTGCCCATTCCTCCGTTATTGTCATAAGAAATGGTATAAGTTTCCGTCCAAAATGGATAGAGGTCTAAGTCAGCATTTCCAGTATAGGTGCCTCCAAGGTCATAGGCCTTGTCACCACCATCGGTAGTCGACCAACCTGTCTGTACATGTCCATCATAAGTATATGTAGACGACGACAGGGTAAAGTCAACGTCCTCAGTCTTCTCGCCATCATCAATATCCTCTCCAGTTCCGTTTGCACCTTTATTATAAGTAATGGTGTAAGTCTCCAGCGCGCTGAACGTAGCCGTCACAGTAGCGTTGGCCGTTCCCATGGTCAGCGTGGTGGGATTGGTAGTTGTGGAACTTAGCAATGCGCCTGTACCCGATACTGCCCAACTGCGGAACTTATAGCCAGTCTCAGCCGCAGCAGTAATCTCGGCCTCCTCATCTTCATCCAGAGAATAGGTATCAGCCGTTGCCGTTCCATAGCTATCATTATTAGAAACGACGGTAAGCGTATAATCTTTACTATCAGTTGTTCCGCTGGCCGCTGTTGTCACATTACCTTCTGTACAATAGGTAGTTCCATCACCGTTTGACTGCACCTTGCAGTAGTATGTGGTGTTACCAGAGAGACCGGAGAACATAACTGAGGTGCCATCAATGTTAGAGGTTGTGGTTACTTCTGAAGTGCAGCCGGAGTCGGAATAAAGCGTAGCAGTATACTTCGAAGCATTCGCTGCTGCTGTCCATCCAAATGTCAACGAGTTCTTGGTATGGGCCGTGCAGCTGAGGCTAGTAGGTGCATCGACAGAGGTACAGGAAGGGATGTATTCAATATATAGTCCCCAAAGGCTGAAATTAGTAGAACTGCCTGACTTTTTAGCAAATGTAATGGTGTATAAATAATAAGTATCAATATCGTAGCCTTCTATAGCTGATAGATCTCCTGTAGAATATTCAACTACAGTTTGTTTGGAGTTTTCATAATCAACACCTCCTTCTACACTTATTGATTCGCCAGAGCCTGATAGTCTTGTTGCAGTTACATTGATGGTTCCGTCTGCTCCACTTCCATTTCCGTAGAAGCGAATAGTTTTTACATGTGAAAGACCACCAATAGCTATCGTATTGGCGTTTGTTGCCTTTAGGCGATAATAATATGATGAAGATAGGCCGGTGAAATCGTGAGGTGACGACACTTCTGAAGTATTAGAATTAGTATTTTCGTTGCTACCAATATCTGTAAACACATATGATGGGAGAGATGCATTAGAAATCAAATTTGCAGGACTTGTATACGAATTTGCATAGAATTTATAGAATGAACTTTTATCAAGGTTTGTGAATTCTACGGTATGTACTTCTATTTTAGTAATTTTTTTATAAGAAGAACTAGTACGACCAATATAAATATAGGCTTTTGTGTTCGACAAACCTGTACTAATTATCGTACATGGAATTCCATAAGTTTGAGCAGTTGTTCCGCTACCAGCATCAGATGTACTATACTCGGTACCTCCCTCCTTAATAGTATATTTGACCTGTTCAGCGTCAGTACCATTAAATACTTTTATAATAACTGTTCCTCCCACAATTCCAGTAACAGGGAAACCTAAAGCATAATTTCCCGAAGTCATATTTTGGTTTGGAAATGTCAGCTTACCATCTGCTATTGAAAAATGATAAGTACCACTCTTCGCATTAAAAGTTACACCATTTATTGTTTCTGGGTCATCAGATGCTCCTTGCGAAAAGGTTACACCAGACCATGAGGAATCCGAGAAATCAATGGTCTTCAGTACCGTATCTGCCCACGCCCCACTAACCACACAGACCAGCAATGTCAGTAAAAGTAATAGTTTCTGTTTCATGTCTATTATGATTTTTGTTATTGTTCCTATATGTTCTTTTGGATTCAAATTATATTCATGACAAATTCGTGGGGAATTCGTGGCAATTATATGTTTTAAACTCACACACGAAAGGAGTGGACTGATGTTCTCCACATCTCCACTCTGAGGTCCTGAGAATAACCTGAACAAAAAGATATAGGTACAATCAGTCCACGCCATACAGCGTGAACCGTTGCCACTTTCGTCTTGTTTGTTCTTGAAATTTCTCAGGTTTCAGAGTACAAGATCGAAGCACAACGCTCCATTTTCCAACATGTCTGCCGCACAGTTTACACCATACGGCAGTGCAAAGATAAAAAGTTCTCCCGAATTAACCAAATATTTTTCCATTTTTCTTTATCTGACAGCTCGACAATTGACGTGACGAAGCCACCGGCAAAAAAATTATTCCCACGTTAGGAATAAATTGCTTCCTGCAAGATTCTTATCCGTTAAGTGATTTTAAAGTAAATGAGATTGCCCCGCAAACACATTAGCTTGCAGGGCAATTAAGTAGGTTTAGTTGGCCATATCGCTGATGAACTTGATACGAACAAGGCGTATCTCGTCCTCAGAGAAATCGGGAGAAAACTCCTCGAAGGCTGCCTGGATATCGTCGGTTTCCTTACTGGCGAAATAGTCGCAGATATCGCTCACGTCGTCGGGATCCATGATCTCTTCGAGGAAATAGTCGATATTAATCTTGTTGCCGCTATAGAGCACGATACCCTCCAGTTCATCGAGCATTTCCTCGAAATCGATGCCAAGGGCATTGGCAATATCGTCAAGGGCGATGCGACGGTCTATATTCTGCAGGATCTTCAGCTTGCGCATGGAGTCCTTGGGCTTGGTACGCACGCGGAAGTCCGACTGCCGCTCTATCTCGTTCTCCTCGCAGTAGCGCTTGATGAGTTCCACAAACTCCTTCGCATACGGCTGACGGGTCTTGCCGTCGCCCACGCCCTGGATATTCTTCAACTCCTCAAGGGTGATAGGATAGTCGGTGGCCATCTGCTCGAGCGACACATCTTGGAAGATGACGTAAGGCGGACGCTCCAGCTTGCGCGACCATTTCTTGCGCAGGTCGTGGAGCATAGCCGAGAGTGTGGGATCCAAGGCGCTGGTGCCTCCTTCAGGAACAGTCGGTTCCTCGTCATCGCTGAACTCATGGTCTTCAACCACCATGAAAGTGGTGGGATGCTTGATAAACTTCTTTCCGGCACTGGTCACCTTGAGCAGTCCGTAGTTCTCGACCTCCTTCTTCAGATAGCCCGCGATGAGCGCCTGACGGATGACGGGATTCCATATCTTCTCGTCCTCATCCTCGCCAGCACCGAACTCGTCGAGGTTCTGATGCTTATGAGCCACTATCTCGTTGGTGTCGCGACCCATAATGAAGTCGATAACATAGTCGGAACGGAAGTTCTCCTTGATAGCCAGGATGGCCTGAAGCACGATGACCAACTGTTTCTGGGCATCAATCCTTGTGCCAGGATGCAGACAGTTGTCGCAGTTGCCACAGTTGTCCTTGTCGTATGCCTCACCAAAATAATGAAGCAGCATCTTACGACGACAGACGGAGGTCTCAGCATAGGCTGCCGTCTCCTGCAGGAGCTGGCGGCCAATGTCCTGCTCAGCCACAGGCTTCCCCTCCATAAACTTATCCAGTTTCGCAAGATCCTTATGACTATAGAAAGCCAGACAGATGCCCTCACCACCATCACGACCGGCACGACCGGTCTCCTGATAATAGCCTTCGAGCGACTTAGGTATGTCGTAATGGATCACGAAACGCACGTCGGGCTTGTCGATACCCATACCAAAGGCGATGGTGGCAACGATGACATCGATAGTCTCCATAAGGAAGTCGTCCTGCGTCTTCGAGCGGGTAGCGCTGTCAAGACCGGCATGATAGGCAGCTGCCTTGATATCATTAGCACGAAGCACCTCGGCCAAGTCCTCCACCTTCTTGCGCGACAGGCAATAGATGATGCCGCTCTTGCCTGGATGCTGCTTGATAAAGCGCACGATATCCTTGTCAATCTCCTTGGTCTTGGGACGTACCTCGTAATAGAGGTTGGGACGGTTGAACGAGCTCTTAAACTCCTTGGCATCAACAATGCCCAGACTCTTCTTGATATCGGAGCGCACCTTATCGGTGGCTGTGGCCGTCAGGGCGATGACAGGTGCATTGCCTATCTCGTTGATAATCGGACGGATGCGGCGATACTCAGGACGGAAGTCATGTCCCCACTCCGAGATACAATGGGCCTCGTCGATGGCATAGAACGAGATCTTCACCGTCTTGAGAAACTCCACATTCTCTTCTTTCGTCAGCGACTCAGGGGCTACATAGAGCAACTTCGTACGTCCTTCACGGATATCTTTCTTCACCAGATCGGTAGCCGTCTTGTTGAGCGAAGAGTTCAGAAAATGGGCCGTACCTTCATGCTCGCTGAGATGGGTGATAAAGTCCACCTGGTTCTTCATCAAGGCGATGAGGGGGGATATGACAATAGCCACCCCGTCCATCAATAGCGACGGCAGCTGATAACACAGCGACTTGCCGCCACCTGTAGGCATGAGCACGAAGGTGTCGTTACCATCGAGGACATTGCGTATGATGGCTTCCTGATCTCCCTTGAAAGAATCGAAGCCAAAGTAGCGTTTCAACGCTTCCAGCAGATAACTCTTATCACTTGTCATAGGCTATTGTCATTCAGGATTTAGCTCATTGCCGCCAATGCAGCACTCTTCTCGAGCTGCTCCTTGGCATATGCTTCCGTAACTTCAAATTTCTTCACTTTCTGCGAGGGCACCTCAAACATCGCATCCATCATCACGCTCTCGACAATGGAACGCAGTCCGCGGGCACCCAGCTTATACTCCACGGCCTTATCCACGATATAGCGCATGGCCTCGGGGGTAAACTCCAGGTCAACGCCGTCCATCTTAAACAGTTTGATATACTGCTTGACGATAGAGTTCTTGGGCTCCGTGAGGATACGCTCCAAGGCGGCACGATCCAAGGGGTTCAGGTAGGTCAGAACAGGCAGACGACCGATAATCTCGGGAATCAGACCGAACGACTTCAGGTCTTGCGGCTGTACATATTTCATCAGGTCGTCCTTATCGATCTTACGCACGTTCTGCACAGAGTTATAACCCACGGTATGGGTGTTGAGACGCTGGGCAATCTTACGCTCGATACCATCGAAGGCACCACCGCAGATAAACAGGATATTTCGTGTATCCACATGGATATACTCCTGGTCGGGGTGCTTACGTCCTCCCTGTGGCGGCACATTGACCACCGTGCCCTCAAGCAGTTTCAGCAAGCCCTGCTGCACGCCCTCGCCGCTCACGTCGCGGGTGATAGAGGGGTTGTCGGCTTTGCGGGCTATCTTGTCAATCTCGTCGATGAACACGATGCCGCGCTGGGCAGCATCCACCTTATAGTCGGCCACCTGGAGCAGACGGGTGAGGATACTCTCCACGTCTTCGCCTACATAGCCGGCCTCGGTAAACACGGTGGCATCGACAATGGTGAAGGGTACGTCGAGCAGTTTAGCAATGGTACGGGCCAAAAGGGTCTTTCCCGTTCCCGTAGAACCCACCATGATGATGTTCGACTTCTCAATCTCCACACCGTCCTTGTCGTCCTTCTTCTGCTGCAGACGCTTATAGTGGTTATAGACGGCAACGGAGAGGAAACGCTTGGCATCGTCCTGTCCAATGACATACTGGTCCAGATACTCCTTAATCTCACGGGGTTTGGGCACCTTTTTCTTGGCAGTAGGAGCCTCAGCCTCGTTCTTCTCAGCATCAAGGCCCGACTCCTTCACAATCTGGTAGGCCTGTCGGGCGCAGTCTTCACATATATAGCCGTTGACACCCGTGATGAGCAAACGCACCTCACGTTCCGAACGGCCACAAAAATTACATCCTTTCTTCACTCTTAACTCTTAATTCTTAACTCTTAATTATTTCCTCGTCAACACCTGGTCAATCATACCATATTCGCGAGCCTCCTCGGCCGTCATCCAGTAGTTGCGGTCAGAGTCGTTCCACACCTTCTCATAGTCGGTATGTGAATGACTGGCAATAATGGTATAGAGTTCCTTCTTCAACTTCTGGATCTCACGAGCCTCAATCTCGATATCTGAGGCCTGACCCTGCACGCCACCCAATGGCTGGTGGATCATCACACGGCTATGGGGCAGAGCAGAGCGCTTACCCTCCTGACCTGATACCAGCAATACGGCAGCCATAGAAGCTGCAATACCTGTACAGATGGTAGCCACGTCGCATGAGATGAACTGCATGGTGTCATAGATGCCCAGTCCGGCATAGACGCTACCACCAGGCGAGTTGATATAGAGGTTGATGTCCTTACCAGGATCATTGGCATCGAGATAGAGCAGCTGCGCCTGCAGCACATTGGCAGTATAGTCGTTGACCTCAGTACCAAGGAAGATGACGCGATCCATCATCAGACGAGAAAAGACATCCATCTGGGTGACGTTCAACTGGCGTTCCTCTAGGATATAGGGGTTCATATACTGCGCCTGGGTCTTCATCACATCGTCGAGCACTAAGCCGTTTACACCCAGATGCTGAGTCGCAAATTTTCTGAAATCATTCATAGTTATTTCCTTTCTTACGTGTTTTCTAAATACAAAATTACAAAAAAAAGTCGAGACGCAAAGCATCCCGACTTTATTTTTTGGTTAAAGAATTATAATTATGCTTCCTGCATCATCTTGTTGAACTCGTCGAGAGTTACCTCTTTCTCGTTCAACTTCACGATACCCTTCAGGGCCTCGGTCAACTTCACGTCAACGGCACGGTCAACGAAGTTGTCGAGATTCTCGCGCTTCTTCAACTGCTCCTCAGCATAGTTTTCGAGCACATCCTCGGGGATGTTGGTCATGCCATACTGAGCGAACTGGGCACGCATAGCATCCTTGGCCACAGCCTTCAGGTCGGCATCCTCAACCTTGATCTGGGTAGCGGCAACGAGCTGCTCCTTGATGAGGTGCCACTTCAACTCGTCGATAGAAGCCTTGAAGTTCTTCTCAACGAACTCCTCACCCTTCTCCTTATTGTTGTTGAGCATCACACGCTTCAGCAGAGCCTCGGGGAACTGCAGGTCACCCACCTTCTTCTCTACGTATGCACGCACGTCGCGCAGGAACTTGAAGTCGCTGTTCAGCACCAACTGGGCCTTCAGGCTGTCGGCGATGCGCTGACGGAAGTCGGCCTCATCCTTTACACCCTCGCCAAATACCTTCTCGAAGAGCTTAGCGTCAACGGCGGCGGGCTGGAAGTGACGGATC
This sequence comes from uncultured Prevotellaceae bacterium, assembly GCA_902778255.1. Taxonomy (GTDB): domain Bacteria; phylum Bacteroidota; class Bacteroidia; order Bacteroidales; family Bacteroidaceae; genus Prevotella. The sequence goes on along the minus strand of CACYXD010000006.1, from coordinate 212,247 downwards.
TCGGTGATCTGGAAACTGAAGTCAGAGGTCAGATCTTTGATAGCCTCCTTGTCGGTCTTCAGCAGGGCAGCCACCTCAGCGTCGTTATCGGGATAAGCCTTCTTGGGGTTGAAGGTGATGATGTCGCCCAGCTTAGCGCCGTCGAACTTCTTCTTCTCGTCCTCACCCTTGACGTATGAAGGCATGATCATGCCGCCCTCAACGGTGATACCACCCTCGAGGGTGTTACCCTTCTCGTCCAACTGACGGAGGTCGCCCTTCAGGGTGTCGTTGCCGCTCCACTCCTTGGCCTCAACGAACTCGCCAGCCTGAGAAGCGTACATCTTCACCTGATCGTCAATCAGCTTATCGTCAACCTTAATGGCATAGAAATCGATCTTATCCTTATTGGTCAGTTCAGCCTTGAACTCGGGAGCAACGGCGATGTCGAAAACGAATTCGAAGGGACCGTCACCAGCCAGGTCCTGAGGCTTCTGGCTCTCGTTGGGAAGGGGCTCGCCCAGCATCTGAATCTTATTCTCGCGTACATACTCGTAGAGCTTCTCGCCCAGGATACGGTTCACCTCATCGGCCTTCACAGCAGTACCATACTGCTTCTTGATGAGTCCCATGGGCACCATGCCAGGACGGAAACCGGGCACCTGAGCCTTCTTACGGTAGTTTTTCAACTGCTTGTCAACTGCTTCCTGATAGTCTGCCTGCTCAATGCTGATGGTCATCACGCCATTGATCTTATCGGCACTTTCAAACTTAATGTTCATCTCTTTTTATACCTTATTTATATAATTATTCAGTTTTGAGCGTGCAAAATTACTCATAATTGGCGTAAAAACGACACAATTACGATTTTTTAACGCACGGAAAAGATGCGGGACATCGCCACGAACTACTCTTCACGTTCCTTCATGCGCTCCTCTTCCAGTTTCTGAAAGTCTTTCTGACGCAACACAAAGGAGTCGGTGAGGTAGTTCTTGCGCACAATCTGGTTGGCAGCCAGCTCTTCAGGGGTGCCATGAAACAGGATGCGGCCCTCGAACAACAGATAGGCGCGGTCGGTGATACAGAGGGTATCCTCCACGTTATGGTCAGTAATCAGAATTCCTATATTCCTGTCCTTGAGCTTCCACACAATAAACTGGATATCCTCAACGGCAATAGGATCGACACCGGCAAAAGGTTCGTCAAGCATGATGAACTTCGGTTCAATGGCTAGACAGCGGGCAATTTCACAACGACGGCGCTCACCACCAGAGAGCTGGTCACCCTTGTTCTTACGTACCTTGTTCAAACGGAACTCACTAATCAGGCTCTCTAATTTTTCAAGCTGATAGTCGCGTGGTTTACCTGTCATCTCAAGCACCGAGAGGATATTGTCCTCAACAGACATTTTACGGAAGACGCTTGGTTCCTGAGCCAGATAGCCAATACCGGCACGGGCACGCTTATAGACGGGAAAGTCGGTCACCTCCTGGTCGCCCAGATAGATATGGCCACCATTGGGCAACACCAATCCGGTAGTCATATAGAAAGACGTGGTCTTACCAGCGCCGTTCGGTCCCAGCAGTCCTACTATCTCACCCTGGCGTACGTGAAAGCTCACATCGCTGACCACTGTACGCTTGCCATACCGTTTGATAAGGCCTTCCGACCTCAGTACAATACTCTCTTCTGCCATAATCGGGGACAAAGGTACGAATAAGTGAGAACAATACAAAGAAAAAAAATATTTTTTTACTTTTATTGTCGAACGGAAGTACCTTAGACGAAGGTCAGAGGTACATATTTTTTAGGAGTTATAGGAGTTAAAGGAGTTAAAGGGAGTTAAAGACGATTGTTTTTTAAGCATATAATGCTTCAAAATAACTACCTTTGTAGCGGAAACAAGAGATAAGACATGGTTATTCAGAAGAAACTGGACACTTTCGGACGTTACATCATCTTGATGGGACGCACATTCTCAGTGCCTGAACGCATGAGAATGTTCTGGAAGCAATATGTCAAGGAGATGTCACAGTTGGGCATCGACTCTATCGGTATCGTACTGCTCATTTCGTTCTTCATCGGTGCGGTAATCTGTATTCAGATGAAAGTGAACATCGAGAGTCCCTGGATGCCACGCTGGGTGGCAGGCTACACCACTCGCGAGATTATGCTGCTGGAGTTCTCAAGTAGTATCATGTGTCTGATACTGGCCGGTAAGGTGGGTTCCAACATCGCCTCAGAGATAGGCACTATGCGTGTTACCCAGCAGATTGACGCACTGGAGATTATGGGTGTCAACTCTGCCAGTTATCTGATTCTTCCAAAGATACTGGGAATGCTCACCATCATGCCTGTCCTCGTGATATTCTCAAGCGGCATGGGTATCGTAGGTGCCTACGGTACGGCCTATATTGGACATATCATGCCCCCCGACGACCTGACGTTGGGCTTGCAACACAACTTCATCCCTTGGTTTCTATGGATGAGCATCATCAAAAGTCAGTTTTTTGCCTTCATTATTTCAAGTGTGCCCGCCTTTTTCGGCTATACGGTAGAAGGTGGCAGTGTCAATGTGGGTAAAGCTTCAACGGATGCCGTTGTCTCATCGAGTATGCTGATTCTTTTCTCAGACATTTTCCTAACGCAGTTATTGTCATGATTGAAGTAAAAGACCTATACAAGAGTTTTGAAGACAAACAGGTATTAAAAGGTATCAATACCGTGTTTGAGGATGGCAAAACCAACCTGATCATCGGACAGAGCGGCAGCGGTAAGACTGTGCTGATGAAAAATCTTGTGGGACTCTTTGAGCCTACCAGCGGACAAGTGCTCTACGATGGTCGTGACTTCGTTAGGATGTCGAAGAAAGAGAAGGTGATGATGCGCCGTGAGATGGGGATGATTTTCCAAAGCGCAGCCCTTTTCGACTCCCTTTCAGTACTTGAGAACGTAATGTTCCCGTTGGATATGTTCTCATCAATGACCCTGCGTGAGCGCAAGGAGCGTGCCATGTACTGTCTGGACCGTGTCAATCTAGTTGGTGCCGAAAGCAAATTCCCTGGCGAGATATCAGGTGGTATGCAGAAGCGCGTGGCTATTGCCCGTGCCATATCGCTGAATCCTAAATACCTGTTCTGCGACGAGCCCAACTCCGGACTGGACCCGAAGACATCGCTTGTCATCGACGATCTGCTTCATAGCATCACGCAGGAATTTAATATGACCACTATCATCAACACCCACGACATGAACTCCGTGATGGGTATTGGTGAAAACATCATCTTTATCTATGAAGGTAAAAAGGAGTGGCAGGGAGTCTCGTCGGAGATTATGAACAGCACTAACAAGCGCCTCACCGACTTCATCTTCGCCAGCGACCTGCTGAAAGAGATGCGCGAGGCAGTCACTTCATCAGCCAAGTCCCATTAACCTCGACCATCGGCACCACGATTTCCTCACGCATACTGTCAGCATAGTTGACCATCATGAAGACCTTCATCACCTGAAGAAGGGAATCGTCTTCCACACGCGTTGGCACAAAACTCACTATGCCTTGATGAGTCTCCTCCTGCTGACGTACAAACTGCTTGTACGACACTAACAGCTGCTCACGAAAACTGTCGGGAATGCTGTCCATGTGAGCACGTCCGTCAAGGAAAGACTGATAGTCGCCTTGGATTAGAGCAGCATAATATTCCTGGGCAGCCTCCATTGCCTTTTCCTCGCGCGAAGCCTCCTTACAGCCCATCAGGCAAATCAGACCCATCAGGCCTATTAGCCCCATCAACCCTATCCTTCTCATCACTTCTGGCGGATAAACACGTTGATGGGTGAACCTGTCAGCGTCCAGTGCTGGCGGATCTGGTTCTCCAAGAAACGGCGATAGGGCTCCTTAATATACTGAGGCAGGTTGGCATAGAACACGAAGGTGGGGATCTGCGTGTCTGGCACCTGACTGACGTACTTAATCTTGATATACTTACCCTTGATGGAGGGGGGCGGCGTGGCCTCGATGATAGGCAGCATCACCTCGTTGAGTTTCGTAGTTCCGATGCGGGCCTTACGGTTCAGATATACCTCCTTAGCCGTCTCAAGCACCCTGAAGATACGCTGCTTGGTGAGCGCAGAAGCGAAGATGATGGGGAAGTCCACAAAGGGAGCCATACGCTTGCGGATAGCTTCCTCGAAGGTCTTGATGACAATCTGCGACTTATCTTCTACGAGGTCCCACTTGTTGACTACAACCACAAGCGACTTATTATTCTTCTGAATCAGCTGGAAGATATTCATATCCTGGGCCTCGATACCACGGGTAGCATCAATCATCAGAATGCACACATCACTGTTCTCAATGGCACGGATAGAGCGCATCACGCTATAGAACTCCAAGTCCTCAGAGACCTTGTTCTTACGGCGGATACCGGCAGTATCAACCAGATAGAAGTCAAAACCGAACTTATCATAGCGGGTATAAATACTATCGCGTGTGGTACCGGCGATATCGGTCACGATATTACGGTCCTCGCCGATGAATGCATTGATAAGGCTCGACTTACCGGCGTTAGGGCGTCCCACCACGGCAAAGCGGGGGATACCTTCCTCCAAATCATCCTTCTCCTTCTTGGGTAACAGCTCCAGTATCTTATCCAGCAGATCGCCCGTACCACTACCAGTAGCAGCACTGATACAATAGGGATCGCCCAGACCCAGTTTATAGAACTCATACTGTCCGTAGGTATCCTTGTTGTCGTCGGCCTTGTTGGCTACCAATAGCACGGGCAACTTCGCCTTGCGCAGAATCTGCGCCACGTCCATATCCCAGTCGGTTACGCCATTCTTGATATCACAGAGGAAGAGCACCAGATCGGCCTCTTCCGTAGCTATAATCACCTGTTTACGGATTTCCTCCTCAAAGATGTCGTCACTATTGACCACCCATCCGCCTGTATCGACCACGGAGAACTCATGCCCTGTCCATTCGCACTTTCCATACTGACGGTCGCGCGTCGTGCCAGCCTCATCGCTCACGAACGACTATTGGTCAATCGATTAAAAAGTGTGGACTTGCCCACGTTAGGCCGTCCTACGATTGCAACTAAATTTCCCATAATACGTATTATATTTGGGTGGCAAAGGTACAAAAAAAAAATTAAAATACCATAATTCCGCCTTACTTTTGATTGTTTTACACGTCAACTCAGTATATTTGCACCCGATTTTTCACTAACTCAAAAAGAATGATTATGAAAAAGAATGTAATTTTGTTTGCAGCTACGGCTGCCATACTGCTGAGCAGCTGTGCCAGCAAAAAGGAACTTCAGGGCTGTCGCGATGAGAATAAGTCGCTGACCTCAACTCTTCTAACCACCAAGGAAGACCTGGCTGGAAAGAACGCACGTATCACCTCACTGGAGGAGCAGCTACGCGGGATGCAGCAGGCGCTGAAAGCATCTGAGCAGAAGTATTCAAAGCTGCAGGAGTCGCTCGACAAGAGTCTGAGCAATGCTTCTCAGAACAATATCTCTATTGAGAAACTGGTTGACCAGATCAACGAGTCAAACCAGTACATCCGTCACCTGGTGGAGGTGAAGTCGAAGAGCGACTCACTGAACATGGTGCTGACCAACAACCTGACCCGCTCACTCTCAAAAGAGGAGATGAAAGAGGTTGACGTACAAGTACTGAAGGGCGTTGTCTATATCTCACTGGCCGACAATATGCTTTATAAGAGTGGCTCTTACGAGATTAACGACCGTGCCGCCGAGACGCTGTCGAAGATTGCGAAGATTATCACCGACTATAAGGACTACGACGTGCTGATTGAGGGCAACACTGATAATGTGCCCATTTCTAAGCCCAACATCCGCAACAACTGGGACCTCTCTTGCTTGCGTGCATCAAGTGTTGTTCAGGCTTTGCAGAATAAGTATGGCGTTGATCCCAAGCGTCTCACAGCCGGTGGCCGTGGTGAGTACAATCCTCTCCAGAGCAACGACACTGAGGTGGGCAAGCAGCGTAACCGCCGCACCCAGATCATCATCACTCCGAAACTCGATGAGTTCATGGAGTTGATTGGTGAAGCTCCAGAGACAAAGTAATTGAAATACGGCTACGTAGTTTTATAGTTTCGACCACAAGATATTTTGTGGTCGAAATATTTTTTTGTGATAGTGTTATTGCCAGTCCTTCAGGGTTTGGCAGACTGCAAGGAGCTGGTCGCGATGCTTGCCGACACGTTCGTCGAAGAGTGTCTTACATTCGTTGATGACATCCTCAGGAAACGAGTCGCTAAGGGCCAGCCAACTGAAGTTCCTGACACAAGATACCGCTTTTATCTGTTCCTTGCGCAGAGCAACCACGTCGGTAGGCAGTCCCTCGAAATAATAATCGATGGCGTGGTTCCATAGTTCTGTGCCCAGTTCGCGTGGTATTCCAATAATCTTTTCGTAGTCGCCCACCAAAGTCACCATGGCAGAATAAGCATGTGCCAAATCGAGGATGGGATGTCCATAGCCCACCTCTCCCATATCGATAAGCATCAGTTCGCCATTCTGTATCATTGCGTTCTTGGCTTGAAGATCCAGGTGCAGCAGACTGTTGCCGCTGGGAATGGCATCAAGGATTTGCAGCAAGAAGTCTATCTTCTCCTGGGGGAAATAGCGACGAATATGCAGCACCTGACTGCGCTCATGTTCCAAGGCATTTGGCACACAACTGCTGGCTGGCACCTGGATATGATGCATCTGGCGGAACAGGTCGGCATATTTACGAGCAAGTTCATCCACCCGTTCGGGTGATTGCTTCAGACAGGCACTCAGGGTTTGGGCTTGCAATAGCTCGTACACCAATCCGTATTGACTGCCTACCTTGACCACATCAAACGAGATGGCAGTGGGCATACCCATCACGAAAGCCTCCTTCGACATCGTTATCTCCTTGCTCACCTCGCCCATCGTCGTTCCTTCACGAAACACCTTGATAATCGTGTCATCATCAAGTCGGTAGACGGTTCCCACGCCACCTACGCCTATCAACTCACACCCTTCGATGCTCAGTTGGCGCAGAGCCCGTTCTACAGTCATCATTTTTGTGAAGCCAGTCATATTGAGCACATCGTAGACCTGGGGATTCACGTCCGTAATCCTGAAATCTTTATAGCGCTTTGCCAGCATCAACAGGATGCGGAGGCCGGAACTCGAGATATACTCCAGCGGTCCGGCATCTACGGTGAGCTGTCGGATGGCACCAGCAGAGTCCAACAGCTGTTCTATGTCACTGTTGGTCTTTGCTGAAGTTGCAGTATCCAGTCGTCCGCTAAGTCTCAGCGTGGCCTCTCCTTCGTTATAAAAGAACTGAATCGTCATATTTCGCCTACAAAGGTACTAATAATCTTGAAAAATGCAAAGACATTTTGCAATTTCCAAAATAACTATGGTCATAGATGGTCGGATGAGGTGCTGAAGATTCATCAGATTTACCCCGAGGTAGAAGTATGGCGGGTGGCGATTTGAACAAGACATAGCCATAATTGTTGTAGTAAAATATACCCCTTCCTTACTTTATCAACGCTCAATGGCAAATTGCGACTGGAGTCAACAGATCGAGCGACTGGAGTCACAACTTGCAAACCAGCCTCCTTTATTTCAACAATCATATCATTCTATGGTGCAAACAATTATAGCATATAATCTATCTTAATTACCAACACACGAAGTCTTTGGCTTGGGGCTGTGGTCTTTACCTTTGCCACATGCCAGTCACAAGGGAACATAATGTTGAATGTGCCAGGAACAGACGTAAACTGTTGCAGGCGATTGTACTCGAATGCGTATTCCAGACGGTCAGGCTTATAATCCGCAAGTGGACGTGAGGTCTCGTGATCCAATAGACAGAACCCCTCAGTGCCATCAACCACGTACATGAAGTCAATTTTTTGGCGATGACTCTCGCTGCCCTTACCATTCCGCAAGTCATCTTGTGAGCACCAGTTTTCTCCATCCTCCACATTCACAGTTAGTGACGTACCTGGAATCGGTGTACGTCCAGCGGGTATCGCCAGCAGGTCAGTCTCTTGTAGCCATTTGAAGACAGCCTGCCATTGTTCCTGGTTACGGTTATACTGAATATAAAACTCCATCTTGTTCACCGTTGGTGCTGGATCAGCCTTTGTGAAGCCATTGCGCCAACAGCCTTTCTTTACCCACTTCTGTGCCAAACGATTCATCTCCTTTGGATATAGGTTCGTGTACGTCTGTGCATTTGCCATCACAGAAGCAAAAACTATTACAAATAACAATGTCACCCTTTTCATAATCTCACCTGTTTATTTGCCATATCGCCTACAAAGATACGATTAAACGAGTAAAAAGCCAAACTTTATTTGGATTTTTTCAGCCTCATCAGTCCCATTCACCTATAGAAGCCGCATCAGATAGAATTGCTCATCTCTGATGCGGCTTGTAAGATTTACTTTATATATGGACATGAATCAAATGTCACATAATTACCTATGAGTCCCCACTAATACCTGATTTTATTCATCCCAAAAGAAGTCATTTCGTCTTGACAGGGCTTCTCCTGCATCAACATCTTCCTCAGGATCGTTGACGGTTACGTCAAACTGTGACGTTACTATGGGGGATTGAGTGTCAACCTTTACCACCACCGTTTGTGGCATTGTATATTTTTTCTTTTTCATAGTTCGTCTTATTATTTAATCATAATCTTTTTCCCGTTTACGATGTGTAGTCCCTTTTGGGGATTTTCGATGCGCTGACCTTGCAGGTTGTAGATGCCACTTGCATTCTGCATCTTACTATGCACATCAACTATCTCCGTTGTCTCATCATCAAAGATTAGTGCCATTCCACGAGCACCTGCGCTACTTGGCAGACTTACCGTTGGCAGAGGCAGATAAGCCTTTCCTGCACTCAGCGTAGAACCATCACTAACAGCATAGAAACCGAGATTTCCACTCTTTTTAGCAAGAATATAGTTAGTGTAGTCACCATTTACCTTATTCAGTACTGTGTTCTCCGTTACGCCAACCAACATATTCGACACAATGGTTTCGCCAGGTCCCCAAGGAAGTGTATAGGTATCAGCATTGCCTTTCACTACAATTCCTGTATTGGCTGGAACGTCAGTAATGCGTGTCAGAGTCACTTCACCAGTACTTGGTTTGAAGGAAGAAACAATATAAGCCTTGACGTCGTCAGTACCAGAAAAGTCCAGTGCGTGTGTGCTGCAGTAGGTTCCCATTCCTGCTGCGCCAATAGTAATTTCATCTGCCATCTCCACAATCTCCTTGAAATCTTGCCAGCAGGTTGCAGCTTCGTATGCCGATTTGCTGCCAACAGGGACATATAGCGTAGCGTTTGAACTATTAGAAAAAGTTCCTGTTGAAATGGAAGGAGGTGTGTCGATTTCAATTGTTACTGATAATAGACTTGAACATCCATTAAAAGCATATTGGTAAATACTTGTTACGCCTTTTTTTATAACAACAGATTCAAGGGATGTACAATCTCGAAAAGCCCATTGGTCTACTTTGTTTACATTCCCTGGAATTATGATAGTTTTTAAACCTGCACATCCTTCAAATGCGCTTATTCCGATAGTTGTAACACTGGTCGGTATATTAATATTGACCATTCCAATACATCCGTCAAATGCATAATTACCAATAGACGAAATATCATCGGGGATGATAGTATTTGCACAACCAACCAAAAGCTTATTTGATCCCGTTTCTATAATAGCATTGCAATGATTTCTAGAGTCAAGATTCTTGTTCTTAGAATCCACACTTATTGAGAGACAGCGAGAAAAAGCTCCACCTCCAACACTAACGACACTGCTTGGAATCACAACATTAGTTAAAGCATCACAACCATAAAACGCCCATCTTCCAATACTTGTCACGCTATTTGGAAACGTGATGGATGTCAAAGCTCTACAATCAAAAAAAGCAAATTCATCGATAGTAGTTACACTAGTTCCTAAAGATACGGTCGTTAAACCTGTACAGCCCCTAAAAGAATTGTAGCCAATCTTCGTGACGTTATTAGGTACTATTATTGAGCTTAGCATTGTGCAATTCTGAAAAGCATAATCACCTATTGAAGTCACAGTATTCGCTATTGATACAGATTTTAAATACGTACAGCCCTCAAATGCATTTCTGCCTATGCTAGTCACCGTATAAATATATGTCTTTGTAATATTAGAAGGTATAACAATATCTCCCGAATAGTAACCTCGTACAACACTAGCCGTGAACGTCTGATCATTTAATTCGTAGTTAATTCCATTATAGGTGAACGTGGCAGCACTTAGTTTCATTATGCAAAAAAATGAAACAATTAATGAGAATAATTTCCTTGTATTCATGTAAACGATATTTAAAGAAAGAAACAATTACGTTTATATACAAAGGGTGTGAGCCTTCTCGACATTCCTTGTCTGAAGGTTCTGCAATACCCGTTGTATAAAGAATGAAAATCAGCTCACACCTGCAGGTATATATGTAAGCTGACTCCATAGCTGAGTGAGCAGTATATATACTACTACAGGAGAAGCAGCCTTTCAGACTTTTTCCCATACAACTTTGAATTTTGCAGATTCTCAGACGGGTCAAAGCTTAATAGCTCTCCTCAATGTCATCGTCCATTTCTCCGAACGACAGGGCAAAGGTAAACAAAAAAGCCGAAAGCGCAAAACTTTCGGCAGAAATATTTTGATTTCTATTTTGCTCCCACGTTGGAAACGATATAGTCCCACGTTGAGACCTATTCAGTTCCACGCTGGGAGCAATAGAGTCCCTGCGTGGGAATAGAACTACGTATCAAGAATGCATTTCCTTATTTATTCTGCAAAAGTATTGTCTTTACGCAAGACTTAACATGGCCAGAACGTAAAGTCTTCATTTTGAATACTTTAGAAAGGAAAACATAGTTTCAACACTTAACATAGACTTAACATAGAGTTAACATGAGGAGATACCTCAAATTTTGTCTTTCGCTTTTTTTGCTGACGAATGAATGTTAAGTCTATGTTAACTCTATGTTAAGTGTTATGTTAGGGCTTTTTGTGCTAAAATAAGACTTAAGTGTCTTATAATAAGTGCATTGCGTTTTTGCAATGTTAAGTGTTAGCAGAAAAGTGTTATTTCTTTGCTGCAAGTGGTTCAGGACCATTGAGCGTAGGCACAACGGGAATAATACGCCCTTGCTTATCGAACGTCATGCGGTCAATGCAGACTTCGCGATGGATGCCTGGTTCGTGGCGGATGAAGTTCTTGTTGATGCGGTGGTAAACGATGTACCATTCGTCCTTGCCGGGAATCTGGAGCACGGAGTTGTGAGCGGTGCCGTAGATATGGTCCTCAGGCTTTTGCTTGATAACCATATAGTTCTGCTCATCAATAGTGATGGGGCTGAGGGGCGATTTTGCCGTGCCATAGCATACATGATAGTTGGGTGAACCCGTATCGTCAACACTCCACATAAAATAGTACGTGCCCTTGCGACAGAACACGTAAGCACCCTCACGGAAAGCCCATGTCTGCAGGTTGCCACCCTTTGGTGTCATGTGGGTGATGGTTTCTTTCTTCACAGAGAGCATATCGTCATTGAGCTCGGCACCAGCCATAAAACCATTACCCCAGTAGAGATAGTACTTACCGGTCTTAGGATCCTGGAAAACATCCACATCGATAGCCTGTCCGCCACGAGCCTCCTTGGGACGGTCGGCATCGGTGATGATAGGTGCACCACTATCCACAAAAGGCCCTGTAGGGCTATCGCTTACAGCCACACCAATCTCTTTACGGTTGCTCTTAGGGTTATGAGCAGAGAAATAGAAGAAATACTTATAAGCCTTTCCCACTTTTTTCTCTATGATACAGGGAGCCCATGCATTACCCGTTGCCCATTTCACCTGATCGCCCTTCACGTCGAGCATCTTTCCTTCATCTTTCCAGTCAATGAGGTTCTCGGATGAGAAAACGCTGAAGTCATGACCACCCCAGCCAGGTGTGCCGTCGGTGGTGCTATAAATATAGTATTTCTTCGTCTTGTTGGAATAGAGCACCTCAGGGTCGGCATGGAAGCCAGAGAGAATAGGCTGTTTGTAGTTAGGGAAAGCCTTAAGCAGACGTTCTTTCTCAGCACGGGTGATAGGGATGATGGTGCCGTGACGGGGGGTAAACTTACCCTTCATCTCGGTGTTCTGCACGAACTTGAAGGTTTTCAGGTCTTCCGACTTACAGAACTGATAATGACCATTGCCGTAGCAGTCGTACATGATTATCCATGACTTGCCATCGATGGCCTTGCACACACCAACACCCTCTACAGCCTCCTTGGTCTGCTCCACATTACCATCGATCATCTGCCACTTGTCGGTCAGGTTCTTGGCCACGGCCTGATAGATGCCCCTACCCGACTCCTGTTTATAGAACAGATGATAGAGTCCATCGGCATCATTATAGACAATGTCGCCGTCGATAGTGGCATTGCCTGCGTCAAACATCCACTGAGGTTCACCCTCCAAGTCTGTAAAGTCCTTGTTGGCATACTGATAGTAAATCTTGTCGTACGACTTCGCATCGCTGGTGCGCAGAGAATAGAACACCATATATTTGCCAGCCTTGCGGTCGTAGATAGTCTCAGGTGCCCACACACGGATCACGTTCTTCCATGTCTTCGTATAGCGTGTGGGGAAGTTGATGGCAGAGTGCTGCCAGTTCACCAGGTCGGTACTCTTCAGCAATACCATACCGCGGTTGCTGCTCCAACCCAGACTGGAACGCATATCCGTAACCACCATATAGAATGTCTTGCCATCCTCACCGCGCAGGATATGCGGGTCGCGCACACACTGGGTAAAAGCGATAGTGTCGCTCTCAATGACAGGCATACCCATATTCAGCGGCGTGTAGTTATAACCATCGTCACTCAGGGCATAGCATATCTGCTCGTCCTTGGGGTCGTTGCTATTAAAATAAGTAAAGAGATAAGCCACCATCTCGTTGGGATCTTTGGGCTGTTCCACAACGGCTTTCTTTTTCTGCGCCATTACTGGGCACGCTGTTGCGACCATCAGAAGGGTCGTCAATAGGGTCTTTACAGTAGTCATCATTTTATTGTTTTAATTAGTAATGTTGTTTCTTGTGTACAAAGGTAGAAAATAATTGTGAATTATAAATTATAAATCATAAATAATTTTGGCTAATCGTTAGAAAAGTCCTATCTTTGCAAGCAAAAAGTTATATAATGAGGAAGTTTTTCATGACATTGGCAGCACTGACGATAGCTGTACTCACCGCAACGGCCCAGAACCCGCAGAAGGGCGACTATGGTTATTTGTACTGTCACATGAGTGACAAGGGACAGTGGACAGCCTTCGCCGTGAGCCGCGACGGCTATCACTATGAGGATATTCTGGGAGGCGATCCCGTGATGGATCCTAAGGAGCACGCCCGCATCGAGGGCGGCCAAAGAGATGCCTATATCTGCAGGGCATGGAACGGCAAGGGCTACGTGATGGTGACCACCGACATGAACAATGCGATGACCAAGACACTGAATAAACTAAGTGACTGGGACAACTACGGCATCGACCTACTGACCAGCAAGGATCTGATTCACTGGGAGAGCGTCAGTTTCGACTATCGCAAGGGTGCAAGCATCTTCTCTAATCCTGAGGCAGAGAGTGTCTATAAGGATTGGAGCACCATCAACCGCGTGTGGGCGCCGCAGATTTTCTGGGATCCCAATTACGTATGGAAGAATGGCGACAAGGGCGGCTACATGATTTACTACTCCATGTGGAACCGCACTGAAGAGAAATACGACCGTATGTACTACTCGTATGCCGACAAGACCTTTACTAAGTTGACCCAGCCCAAACTGCTGTTTGACTGGGGCTATGCCACCATCGATGCCGACATCAACCTGCTGAGCGACGGCAAATACCATATGCTCATTAAGAAGGAGGGTGGCAAGCCTGGTATCTATACTGCTACCAGCGACCACCTGACCTACGGCTGGGGCGAGCCCATTGAGGACGACTATGTTTCGTTTGAGGGTAAGAAGAAATGTGAGGGTTCCAGTGCCTTCCAACTCATTGGTGACAACACCTGGCGTGTTGCCTATATCCAATATAGTGACCGCCCCAAGCACTACCGCATCTGCAAGGCTGATGAGAACTTGCGCAATTTCCACGAGCCCGTAGATATCGAGGGCGTGACGGCTCCTCAGCATGGTTCCTTCATGCGGCTTACCAAGAAGGAATACAAGCGACTGCTAAGACTAAATGATAAGAAATAAGCGAAATGAGAAATGAGGAGGCCCTCATTTCTCATTTCGCTTTACTATCTATTTCCTTGCTGTATCAACAGCCTCACCTCGTGATTGAAGGCATCAGCCTTGAGCAGTTGTTCTATATCCAGATGCATACGATATCGCCAGTAATGACGAGGATTGGCAGGGATATTGATACGCTCGGCATTCGGATCGGGCAAGCGCAGTTCTTCATCAATAGCTATCCAATCCTGGAACGACATCAGACAGAGCATTGACGGTGAGAGCAGGTGGCGCGACAGGATCTCACGGGCCAGCCTTCCTGGCAATGGATGAGGAGCTTCACCCTCCATGTGCAACACGTTTTGGTAATAGTCCTGAGCGCGCTCTTCATCTTCGTCCCACCACTGACGCAACGTGGGCATATCGTGTGTGGAGAAGGTACAGACAGAACGATAAGGATTACGCTGCAAATGTCCGAAGCGTACACCATACTCCTTGGGCATGGTCTGTATCTCGAGCGAGAGAATACGCAGGTCGTTCATCACCCACGACACACATTCGGGTACCATACCCAGATCCTCAGCACACACCAGCATACGTGTAGCCTCGGTCAGGCGAGGTAGCTTCTTCATTGCCTCATTATACCAGAACTGGTTATTACGACGATAGAAATAATCATCATAAAGACTCCAGAAACGCCATTTCTCATCTTCCGAGAACTGTTCAAAAGCTTCCAATTTAGTGGCATTGATCCGCGGATGCCATACATTCTTGCGCTTATGATCTTCCAGGAAGAGGTCTTCCAAAAAAGGCACGCCATAGGTCTCCACCTCCTCACGCGTCATTGGGAGCGCTGGCTGGAACTGTCCGTAGAGTCCGCTCTTCTCAGGCACGGGAATTTCCCAGATACGGAAGAAACCCAGTACATGGTCTATACGATAGGCATCGAAATACTCAGCCATCTTACGGAAGCGGCGCACCCACCACTGACAACCGTCTTTCTGCATCTCATCCCAGTTGTAGGTGGGGAATCCCCAGTTCTGCCCATCCTCACAGAAGGCATCGGGCGGTGCGCCGGCCTGTCCGTTGAGGTTGAAGAAGCGCGGTTCCACCCATGCCTCCACACCATCACGACTGATACCGATGGGAATATCACCCTTGAGGATGACATGCTTTTTTCTTGCATGGGCATGTACCTCATGCATCTGCTTGTCCAGATGATACTGCACGAAATACCAGAAGTCGAGCACTTTTTGCTCGGGCTTTGGCAGTTTCTCTGGCCAATTAGAAAAGACGGCGGTGCCGAACTTATCGCGGTAAAAACAGAAGCGAGCGTATGGTTCCAGCCACTCTCGGTTATCCTCAAAGAACTTCTTATAGTCGGCACGGCGTTTCACGCTGGCACGCTCCTGATTGAAGATAATCTGCAAGTAGTCCATCTTCGCCTCACTCATGCGCTCATAGTCAATCTGAGACAGCGCATTCAGTTCCTGGCGCAGCTTTTCATATTTCAGGCGCAGGGTCTCATCCTTGATGGCAGGCAGCTGGCGCAGGTCCATATATTGTGGATGTAAGGCATAGATACTGATGGCATTATAGGGATATGAGTCCTGCCATGTGCGCGCCATCACGGTATCATTGATAGGTAGTATTTGCAGGATGCTCTGACGGGTCTTGGCGCACCAGTCAACCATCATCTTCAAGTCACCGAAGTCGCCCACGCCGAAACTGCCCTCACTGCGCAACGAGAAGACGGGAATCACCGTGCCGGCACCTTTCCACAAGGGAATAGAGAACCAGGCCTGCTGCAGCTCATAGACCACCACCTGACCATCGACCATTTCGGGCTTTGTCAGCACACGGTTCTGACTGTTCTCCCAGATCACGCTCAGTGCGCAATTCGCATCAGAAGGCAGTATCACGAACTTATATTCCGTATATGCCGGCAGGCGATCGGCATCCAGACTGACCACCCACTCATGACACTCATGTTCAGCCATAGGCAACGCCTTGGAACAATCCCAGCAGCCTAAATAATCTACAGAACCTACCAAAGCAAGTCGCTCGCCATTGCGTAACTGCGGGGCACGCACCTTCAAACGGATGGTATGTATGAATTCCGTTTTGGTACTCAAGTGCCGCTCACGGGCCATCACGCAGTCGGTAAAAGCCGATGAGTACATATAACTGTCCTCTGGCATGTCAATCCAGTGGTCACAGACAGTATAATAGGCACCTTTCACGGCAGCCAGTTCCAGTCGGTGGGGTTCCACCAGCCACTCATGACGCATTTCCTTGTCGCCACGCATCACGCTATAATAGTAGTCCATATAGGTACCACTCCCTTTCAGACAGGTCATTTCCAACTGCCAGTGCAGACCATCGAGCGTCTGCATATTATGACGCTCCACCCGTCCGTCTTCTGCCATCAGGTTCAATGTCAGATGTTCACCGAATCCAGTACGGTATTCCACGTTAAACTGTAGTCTCATATATCTATCGTCTTAACTTTTTAACTTCTTAACTCCTTTTACTCCTAAACACAAACCACACATGCATCACTACCGTTGAAAGCAGTCCGTAATGCCGTCGCATCACGTCAAAGCGCTCTCTAAGCGAGGTTCTGTGATTCTTGGTCGTCGCTCCCTCCTCGGTATAGTTGGCCACCACCATATTTATATTATATAAAGGTAAGCCCATGCGCTCCGTCTCACGCATCACACGTATACACCAATCGACATCGGCAGAATACTTATAACGAGTATCGTATTGCAAATTCTTGGCTATATCAGTACGGGCATAGAAGGCCTGATGACATACCAGCATTCCCTGTCGGAACGAGCGCCAAGTGAGTTGGACTGGTGGTTGTAGTCTGCGGGGATGCAGAAAACGACCCTCATTATCTACAATGTCCGTATTACCATAGAGCACGCCAGGCAAAGCTTCAGAAGGATACTCTGTCAGTTTACAGCGGTGTACAATCTGTTCCAGCGTATCATCCTGCGGAAAGAAGTCACCGGCATTCATATAGACCACGTAGTCACCATAAGCCTGCGTCAAACCCTTGTTCATCGCATCATAGATGCCATGATCTGGTTCCGACTTGATGATGACTTTATGCCCGTTCTCAGAGATATCCGACTGCTGTTTATAGGCCTCGGCCAAATCTATCGTACCATCTTTTGAGGCTCCGTCGATAATCAGGTGTTCCACACCCTCGTAGGTCTGACGCATCACGCTTTGCAGCGTGCGTTCTACAACAGCCTCTGCATTATAAGTAATGGTGATGATGGTGAATCGTATCATAATTCAATGTGGGTTTTCATGCCGTCCTTACACACGATAACAGCAGGGTTGCCAACTACCGTACAGTTGGCTGGCACATCCTTGCGTATCACACAGTTGGCCCCGATAGTTACATTGTCACCAATGGTGATGCCACCAAACACTACGGCACCCGTGTAGATGCTGACATGATTGCCTATGACAGGACGGCGCATCTGGGTGTCGTTGCCCAGCGTCACCAGTTGCAGACAGTAGAAATCAGAGCCTATGCGCTCGGCATTGAGATAGGTGGCATAGTTGTGCTCGAAATGACAGCCAGGTCCTATCTGTGGGCACCAGATGTTGAGTGTGGACTCTGGTGGTAGCAGCCATTTGATGAACACCGAGCGGTATTCACCCAGGCGATAGTAGAACAGATTGCGAAACACGCGCTGGCGTGTGCACACCTTAATGAAGGCTCCAAGACCTCGTCCGTCGCTAGAATATTTTTCCAAATCGGCATCAATCTGTCGGCGATGTAGCAGATAGAGTGCTATATGCGGTATCATGCGCAGCGTAGAGGCAGTGAGGATGACTGCTTGTGCAAAAGGATTCATAGGCAGAAATGCTTTTTGGCGATAGCCTGTTGATAAATCTCTGTATAGTGCAAGGCCACACTGGCTTGTGAATAGTTCTGCATCACTTTTCGCACGGCATGATGATGCAGCGCTTCGCCGTCGGCCTCGCAGAGTATCCAGCCTATGCCATTTGCCAGGTCGTTGCTGTCGCGGAGTGCCGCTACATAGCCGTTTTTCTGATGGTCAATCATCTCGGGTATGCCGCCCACGCGGAACCCCACGCAGGGCACACCGCAAGCCAGTGCTTCCATGATGGTGTTGGGCAGATTGTCTTCAAGCGACGGTGTAACAAACACATCGGCGGCATTGTAGATGTTGACAATGGCTTGCTCGTTGCTCACATAGCCCAATGCGTGGGCAGGCATTGCCAGTCTTCCGGCCACCTCGTCTGCATGGCCACCCAGAATGGCCACCGTAGTGTTGTCTTTCAGAGCGGGGTAGAGCGTGACGATTTTTGCAATGGCTTCGATAAAATAGCCGATGCCTTTGCGTTCGTCGGTCACGCGCTGCGACACGAATAGTATGATGCGCCCTTCGGTGGGCAGGCCTGCCTTCTGTCGTGCCTCGGTCTTGTTCTGTGGACTGTAGATGCGGGTGTCAATGGCATTGGGTATGCTGCTAATGCTTTGTGTGCAGAGCAAGGCGCTCTTCTTTGCTTCGCCCTCAAGCCAACGACTGCATGTAACAAACGACAGGTTGTCGGCATGTTCCAGCAAGTTTTTTTTGCGCTGCCATACCTTTGCTGCCAAATTGTGAGCCGAACTGCCCGGTAACAGCGGACATTTGTCGCATTTGCTGCAATAGTACTTGCAGTTGCGGGCATAGTGACAAATGGCTGTGGCAGGCCACATGTCATGCATCGTCCATACCACAGGTTTGCCAGAACGAAGGATCTTGCGGATACCCTTCAGTGACAGCATTCCTTGGTTAATCCAATGCAGATGGATGACATCCGCCTCCTTAAACTCACGCAACATGGTGATGTCTGTGCCACTATTGGCTATATCAATCTCAAACAAATGCTCACGCTTGAAATGCAGATGGAAAAAGATGACCAGCCGCTCCCAGAGGAAATGCCAGCGTTTACTGAATTTACCCTTCGTTTCCACCACACAGATATTATCGGTATCCTTGCGGCCTACCAGCATCTTGGTCTTCACTCCATGGTTGTTAAGAGCAGCCATCAGTCGATTGGCGGCCACAGCTGCCCCACCCGTCTGTTCACTTGTATTTACTATCAGTACTTTCATTGCATTTACAAAGGTACGAAATAATTGAGAATTGAGAATTGAGAATTGAAAAATATTTTTCAAAAAAACGAAAAAAACGCGTTGTTTGCGCACACACTACTTGACCTAAATCAAGAAGATGGTGTTTTTTTGACCAAAACAGATTAAAAAACTTGTGGGGACATGATCGTCGTACCTTTGCATCGTCAAAAGGTTAATAGATTGTTTTAGGTTAGTAGTAATATTTATAGTTTTAGGTTTTTAGTTATTGGTAAAAAAGAAAGTTTTCAACTGTAGGATAACAGGAGGTCGCTGTGAAGCTCCCTTTAAACTTTCAAATTTTTAGTCCTTGTGGACTGAAAATTTCTTTTAGAAAAAGGATTTTTAGTTAAACATAGGCTTGTTCCGCTGTTGCTCGCGAGAGTTGCAGCGGACTTTTTTATATATTATCCGCTCATTTCATAAAAAAAACAAGGAACAGATCCAACTTTTTGGAGCAGAAACTTGGTAATAACAACAAAAGAGCGTATATTTGCATTATGAAACCATCACAATCGCTTCATATGGTTATTTTTCTTTCTGTCCTCACCTTCTTCATGGGGTGTATTAATAACGGACAGTCACTGGCAGAAGGGGCTTTATCTGCCTTTGGACAGTATGAGGAGGCAATAGACACCACGCAATGTGCTGCCAATCTCCAGCAAGAACTGAACAGTGACACCTCTAAGTGGTTGGCCGACATAACTGTAAAGGATTATTATAGGCAACATCATGAACCTATCTGGTACACCAATATGGGGGTATCGTCCGATGCTGACTCCCTGCTCAGCTACCTCCGTCACGAACTTCCTCTGAACGGACTTGACACAACAGCTTTCTATATTCCTCAGATTGCAGCCAATCTTGATGTCGTACACCAATTGGCCTTTGACTCTATAGGACGTGACATCAATGAGGTGCTGCCACAGTTGGACTACCTCCTCTCGAAAGTCTTTGTACGTTTCTCAACAGGACAGCGTTATGGTTTCACCCGTCCTGCACGCTATCTTAACAACATGGACCATAAAAGCGGCTCCACCAATCCCAGAGAGTATGCCCGACTGTTTGATTATGAGATAAAAGCGCCCAACTATGACGAGTCGCTTCAGGTGCTATTGTCAGACGACAGAATAGAATTCCTAAAAGCATCGAAGCCCAAAGGTCACATCTATCAAGCCCTCAGGCAACACATCACCGATACAATCGATGTGGCCGAACATGTCAAGACTGCTGTCAATATGGAGCGTTGCCGTTGGCAGATCAAACAGCCATCTGCCGATGAGCGCTGTATTATCGTCAACATCCCGTCACAACAGCTATGGGCCACATGCCCCGATTCCGTTGTTCCCATGCGCATCTGTTGCGGTTCGTTCACACATAAGACGCCATTGCTCTGCAGCGAGATCAACTATATGCAAGTGAATCCGGAATGGATTATTCCGCATAATATCATCAAAGCCGAGGTGGCCCCACATGCCGGTGACTCTGTCTATTTCGCCCGTAACGACTACAGCATCGTTGACCGTTCGACCAACGACACGCTGGATGTCAAGTCAGTGAGTAGCGCAGAACTGAAAAGTGGCCAACTCCGCGTGGTACAGAAAAGCGGACCTCGCAACTCTTTAGGCCGCATCGTATTCCGT
The DNA here is from genome assembly GCA_902778255.1 of uncultured Prevotellaceae bacterium. Taxonomy (GTDB): domain Bacteria; phylum Bacteroidota; class Bacteroidia; order Bacteroidales; family Bacteroidaceae; genus Prevotella. The sequence continues at coordinate 191,143 of CACYXD010000006.1, read as the reverse complement.
TTTCCCAACAATTTCTCCATCTATCTTCACGACACCAACAATCGTAGTGCCTTCAACAGGGAACGACGCACGGTCTCACACGGTTGCGTTCGAGTTCAAAAGCCCTTTGAACTAGCCTGTTTCCTCTTGCCAGAAGCTACTGAATGGAAACTGGAGCAGATGCGTATTTCTATGGACATCCCGCCTAAGACCAAACGCGGCAAGGATTATCTAAAAACGCATAAGGACGATCCCCACCCTTATCGTTTGGTATCTTACCAGGCTGTATCGCCAAAGATGCCCGTCTATATACTCTATTTCACAACATTTCCCAATCCGGAAACAGGTAAGATGGAGTCATTATCTGACCTTTACGGCTATGATAAGGTCATCAAGAAGGAGATGGGAAGCCTTCTTAGGTAAGATTTATTTCTCTATCAGCGCTACAGCATAAGCAGATATACCTTCTTGGCGACCCGTGAAGCCGAGTTTCTCAGTCGTTGTGGCTTTGATAGATATCTGATCGGGATCACAGCCGATGACACGAGCCATACACTGCTGCATCTCAGGGATATGTGGATTCATCTTAGGTTTCTCGGCACAGATGGTAGCATCGATATTCACCAGATGATAGCCCTTGGTGGCAATGAGTTCGATGGTCTTCTTGAGGATAATCTTACTGTCCATACCATCGGTCTCGGCCGAAGTATCAGGGAAGTGATAACCTATGTCACGCATATTGGCGGCACCCAAGATGGCGTCACAGATAGCATGTATCAACACGTCGGCGTCGCTGTGGCCAAGCAGTCCCATTGTATGTTCCAACTTGATGCCGCCCATCCACAGGTCGCGGCCCTCTACTAACTGATGGACGTCATAGCCCATTCCTACTCTTATCATAATGATTCCTTTTTTTTCGAGGTATCGAAATTTCGATGATTATTTAAAAAGATCTTTCAAACCATCCATGTCAAACGCCAGGGTGAAGCGCAGAGTCTGGTCAAGAGGATTGCTCTGGGCCGTAGAGATGACGTAGCCCACATCAAGCGAGAAGACGTTCATGCGGAAGCCGCCGCCCACGGTGAAGTACTTACGATTACCCTTCGACTCACTCTCATGATGATAACCCGCACGCAGCGAGAACTGTTCGTTATAAACATACTCGGCACCAACGCTCCACTGTATCTCTTCCATTTCCTCCTTAAAGCCACCAGGGGCATCACTAAAGCTCTTGAAGATACCCTTGATACTTGACATATCGCTGTACTCCTCGCGCACATACTGCTGATACTCACCCTCATGATAGGCAGTGGCATCACCTCCCAGACGGTCATCGATATACTGCTGCATCGTAGGCACCGTAGGCACCAACAGCTTGTTGGCATCGAAAGCCAGAGAGAAGCGGTTGTACTCGTCAACAGGCACCATCAGCGAGGCACCTACACGCAGGTTGGCTGGGATAAACTGGCTCTCGTCATCGCCATAGAACGAAATCTTACTACCGATATTCGTAGCCGTGGCACCTAAGCCCAGCTGACATTCACGGTTGCCCAGCATCACATAGTTGTTATAATACATGGCGATATCAGCCGCAAAGGCAGAAGCTGGTTTAGAGCCCTCGCTGAAATAGTCGTAGCGCAGGTCACTATAAATCCAGCGCAGACCGACACCCAGTGAAAAGGTCTCACTCAGCATACGTGAGTAAGCCACGTCGAGTGCCATCTCGTAGGGCTTTACCGTCATCGACTCATCCAAACCCTCGGCATCGGTATAGACCTCGCCCAGCGAGAAATAGCGCAGTGATCCGGAAAGGGCGCCATAGTCGCCAATACGATAATAGCCTGCCACATAGGCCAGGTCGATATCGTTGACCAACTGGCGCAACCATGGGGTATAGTTGAGTGCTATGCCTGCACGACTGATACAAAAGGGGTACTTAGCCAAGTTCCAATATTGTGAGTTGACGTCAGGATCTGTGGCTACACCCACATCACCCATACCAGCGGCACGGGCATCAGGGGCTATCGTCTGCGAGATGACCGCATGTTCCACGGGATTGAACGTGGTAGTCTTATCCTGCGCAAAAGATGCGAGGGACATCAGGCTGCAGCCAAGTGCTAAAAGCAGTTTCTTTGTTTTCATTCTCTTATTGTCGTTATATCGAAACATCGCCATATCGAAATATCGCGACAAAATAATAACGAAATAAAAGCTTTATTATTGCCCCAGGATAATCAATTTCTTGGCTTGCGAGGCCTGGCTGCTGCCATTACTACTAATCAGCACCCGATAGAGATAGATGCCTGTGCGCAGTCTACTGCCGTTGCCAGCCGTAAGATCCCAGTCAATGGAATAAGTATTATCGGTAGGAATGCCCGTCTCCGTTTTTCCCCACAATTTGCGGCCAGAAGTGTCGAATATCTCAAGTTCCACATCCATCTCGCTGCCTGTACGGTCATGGGTAATGACAAAGCGGGTGGAGGTGGTGGCAGGGTTCTTGGTACACACCACATTGCCCATGCTGGGCTGCTGTTTGGCATTGACTACAAACGATAGTTCAGCCACCGATGAGTTGTTCTGGGCATCCCATGCACGGAAGAGCAAAGTATGGGGACCATCCGTCAGTTCTGGCAACACATAATCGACAGAACCTTGGCGATAGTTGCCAAAGTCATATTGAAAGCGGTCATTCAGCGTATAAGTAGTGTTGATATCGTTGTCGATGATCAGTTCCAGGTCATGCCCGATGCCGCCCCCCGACACATTGATGCCGTCCTTATCAGTCAACTCGGCATAGAAATAGGGTGTGGCATTCACCGTACCGCCATTGACAAACGACTCACTGTTCAGGTAGCAATAGATAGAGGGACCCACCCCATCGTTCACCAGACTCTCAGTACCAGATAGCTTAAAGTTCTCGTTCTCACCATGAGCCGTGAGTGTTTTCTCGTTGTTGATGGCATAGACAAGGAAAAGACCTGTCTTATCAGAATAGCTGATATCCCTAGGCACGGCAAAGGAGATGGAGAAGCGGCCGCTGCGGATGCTGTCGCTACCGCTGTAGATGGTGTTGGGACGGTCAATGAACGTGAGAGCCTCCTGCGTCTCCTGCGGGTCGTTCTGTTTGCCCACGATCGTCTCTTCCTTGTCAAGAACGGTCAGGGTGACCACCCCATTGAAGTCCGAATGTCCCTCCAGATGACCGCTCACAGTGACGCATGAGCCTGCCTTCAGCTGCTGAGTGCCTGCCGATACGGCCTGTCCATTGATGCTGTCAACGACTACCTGCTGCGTGGGAGCAGCCAGCACCAGTGCAGGGTCACCCAGAAGGGCATACTGCAGCTTATTGGTCAGCATCTCGGTAGAACCCGACGTAAAATCGTTCTTGGCCAGATAGCCTGCCTCACCTATGGTGAGCCTGCGTCCATTCTTACTACCCAGCACATATTTCATAAACGCTTGGTTCTGCGGACGGTTATAAGTGGCATAGACCGTACGGGTAGTACCATAGAAGGCAATGGAGCCGCCCTTCTTGTTCATCATCGCCGTCTCGCCGATATTATCGCTCAAGCCATCGAAAGGCATAATGTCGCAAGAGGCCGTAATCCACAAGGGCAGGCGCAATGATGATGCCTCGGCGAAATCGGTGATACGCATCACCGCCTCGTGCGACATCAGGGCAGGACCGCCATGACCAGAGTAGTTCATCACCAGGGCACCCGTCTGCAACTGCTGCTTGATAAGCCGTGTCACATCGGGGAAGCTATTACCCGTTGATGAGGTCACACGTGTATAGGCATCCCAATATATCTTCTTGATATGATAGCCGGAGTAGCTGTTCTGCACCTGCGCCACCACGGCCTCAGCATCTTTCATGTGGCGATTCTGGTCACCATCGTCACCCAAGAAGCAAAGAGTGTTCTGCCAGGCACCGGCATAGGCATTGGTACGATAGGCATAAATCTTGTCAACCAGTATCTTGGCCTCATCGGCCGTACGGGCTGACAAACGGCCTACTGCTGCATCAAATTTGTCCTTCAAAATATTGCCTTCATCATCGTCGAGCAGACAGTAATAATCATCCGTGACGTAGCATTTCGTAGTACTGAACGAGTTCTCGCTCTCGTAACAGAGCAGGAAGTCGTCGGGCGACAAGCTGCGCCAGCCACTGGACAGCATACGGTTGTCCCAGGCACCATCGCCGAAGAGCAACAGGAAGCGGGGCTGGTCGGCCTCGGTCTCTGCCCTGTCGTAAAGCATCTTCATATAGCGGCGGTAGGCATTGGCATCAGGTGTGCCACTGGAAAACTCATTATAGAGTTCATCGGCAGGTACTATCCTGACACGCAGACTGTCGTAGGTCTCATGGAGGGTCTGCAGACGCTGGGCCTCTGACAGCACTTTTTGCGAGGTTGGTATAATGATGACCATATCCACGGCCGAGTCGGCATGATGATCCTGATTGGTGATACGATATAGGTATTCCGGAACGGGGAGCGATGCCGTGGCAAGGTTGGCCAGCGGCTTTGGCGCTGTGTAGCACAAAGAGATATAGTCGATGCGCACCTCACTGCCGCTCGTCATACGAAGGGTGAGCGTGTTCTTAGTATCACTACAAAGCGAGTCAGGCAGGGTAAAGGTCCAATCTGTCTGTGCAGCAACGGCATTGCCATCACTCAGCGTACCACTGCTGTTCACCACGCCCGTGGGCTTCAGCGTACCTATCTGCACCCCGTTAAAGGCTATCGTGGCCTGAAAGGTGGCATCAAACGACAGGTTGACATTCAACTGCGCCCCACTACTGGTGATGCCAGGCAGGGTGATGGTACGATTGACGCCCTGTTCCAGTTTCTGACTTTCATAGAGATTGCGTCCGCCATGATACCAGGCATAGTCATCTACCTCATAGAGGTCATGATAATCGTCAGGACTGGGGTAGAACGAACTGCAGAATGTGGCGCTGTCGGCCGTGAGCGGTTCGCCATCGCTCTCGGTCAGGAAATAATAACCATATTCAGAATAAGGATTACGAGTACGGACAAGGGTGTTGTTTGACGACCAACTGACAGGTCCCACAGCATAAAACAGTCGTTTGCCGTTGACCGTATAGGTAGGTATTTCCTTGAGGTCATCCGTCTCCGCAAGATAGTCTGCCGTCAACGTCTCCGGCTGCAGCGCACCACCATAGCCATAGACCTTCACCTTCTTAGAATTCGAGAAGCCCGCCTTACGCACCAAGGCATCCGTCAGATGATAGACACCCGATTCCGACACCCGGATCTTTGCCCACTGACCAGTAGCCAACACCGAATGGGTAGCATAGCGATTATCCATAGAAGATGCAACGCGACGGGCTGCTGCCACAGCAGATGCTTTTACCTTTAACTGGAAGCTAACCAGTTTCTGGTATTTCCCGTCACGAAAGACAAGGGGAACGAACTGGGCATAAAGCGTACCCTTTTTGCGTGAAACGCCTACGTACTGCTGTATCTCTGGCAGTTCCGGCAAAGCTTCGTCCGTAATACCTTGGTAGCGTTTTATGTCAGCTTCTTCCATATCCAGAAACTCCGGATAGGCAATGCTCACCTCATAGACTGAGTCGGCATAGTTTTCACCCAAGGGCCAAGAATAGTTTACATAAGGCAACAGAGAGTCTATCCTGACCTGTTCTGCAGTCAGGTTGACAAACTGCTGTGCGTGAAGCATCACACTCAGCAGTAGCCCTATGCTTACTATCAGATATCTTTTCACTTACAGTTAAAATCCAACACTTTCCTGTCTTCCAGCCAGCCTTCCAGATGGTCATCAATATGGACAGGACCTACGCCCACAGGGGTTCCCGTATAGAGCAGATCGCCCGTTTTCAGCGTGAAATAGGTCGAAATATAGCTAATCAGCTCATCCACTTTGTAGAGCATATCGCTCGTACAACCCTCCTGCACCGTCTGTCCGTTCACATCCAGATGGAAATGCAGAGCCTGCACATCACGGAATTTTTCTTTCTCGACCCACTCTCCAATCACAGCCGAGCCATCAAATCCCTTGCAGATCTCCCACGGCTGACCGTTCTTACGAGCCTCCTCCTGCCAGTCGCGTGCCGTGAAGTCGATGCCCACGGTCACCGCATCGTAGTAACGATGGGCAAAGCGCGTGGGGATACCCTTCCCCAATCGGCAGATACGCACCACCATCTCGGCCTCATAGTCCACCCGCTGCGACCAGTCGGGTATAAAAAACGGCTTTCCGTCCTTCAGCAATGCCGAGTCGGCTTTCGTGAAAATCACGGGTTTCTCTGGTTTATATAACGCACCATCCAACTCTTTATTGTGCAGTGCGTAGTTCATTCCTACTGCAAATATCTTCATATCTTTTTCGTTTTGAGCCTACAAAACTAACATTTTTACTTGATTTGAGCAAACATTTCAGGGAAAATGCGTACTTTTGCAGGCATGAAACGCATTGGAATATTACTAATCGTATGGCTGAGCTGCCTGAACATCTCGGCACAATACGACTTCCTGATAGCCAACCGCAAGGTGATACCAGGGGGATACGACTTCTGGATCTACACCCCTGAGGACTATTATTTCTCGCAGGAGCAGACACCCGTGGTCATCTTCCTACACGGAGCCAGTCTGTGTAGTCGCGACCTGAACCGCTCGCGCCGCTATGGTCCGCTGGATGCCATCGTACGAGGCCGCGAGATACCTGCATTGGTCATCGTGCCCCAGAACCCTGGAGGAGCGTGGAACCCAAAGAAGATCAACGATGTGCTGGAATGGACGCTGAAGAACTATCCTGCCGACAGCACCCGCGTCTATGTGTTGGGTATGAGCCTGGGGGGCTATGGCACGCTCGACTTTGCCGGCACCTATCCTGAGAAGGTGGCAGCAGCGATGGCGCTCTGCGGTGGCTCAACGCTGAAAGACCTGCAGGGCTTAGGGCAACTGCCCCTCTGGATACTTCATGGCACAGCCGACAAGGCCGTAGGCATCAAGGAGTCGAAGCGGGTGGTGAAAGCCCTTGAGGATGCCCATAACGACAGCCGTCTGCGCTACGACTGGCTTCCTGGTGCCAACCACGGTGCCCTGGCTCGTGCCTTCTACCTAAAACGCACCTACGAATGGCTGTTCCGCCATAGCCTGACAGACAAAGACCGCCCCCTCTGTCGTGAGTTTAGCATCACCAACGCTGACCTGAAAGGCGCTTACAGCGATATGGACCGAAACCTACCCGACCCAGAGGTGATAGATGACTAAAGGGTAAAAAAATGAGAAGTGCCGGTTCGCGACCCAAGAGCTAGGGGTTCGCGGCCCGCGAACGGCGTGCTCGTCACCCGCGAACGACGTGCTCCTCCCCCTCGAACCATTAGCTCTCGATCCGTATGCAGTTTCTTTAGGTTGCGTTTGCTGTTCACACAAAAAGAGATCGGCAATGCCCGTAAGGCAATGCCGATCTCTTGTATAAAGGTTTTGTGAGTTATTATTACTCTGCAGCAAGTGTGAAGCGACGGAAAGCAGTGATGTCGAGCTCCTTGTCCTGAGCCTTCACCCACTGGGCTACGGTAGCCTTGTCGCCGTCACCGAACTGGAACTCCTGGTCAACCAGACAGTTCTCCTTCAGGAACTTGTTCACACGACCCTTGGCGATGTTCTCGATCATAGGCATCTTCAGCTGAGCCTCACCCTCAGCCTTAGCAGCCTCGATGAGCTTGCGAGCCTCGTCAGCCTGCTCCTGAGTGAGCCAGCCCTTAGCCATGTTGCTCTCGATGTGATCCTCAGAGTCAACGAGGTTGGGGTTGATGCCAGCCTTCTTGAGCTTCATCTCTACGAACTTCTCAACCTGCTCGAGCTTGGTCTTCTCAACGGCGGTCTTGTACTCCTCGTCAAGAATCTTCTGATCTACAGCCTCTGCATTCAGAGCCACGGGCTTCATGGCAGCCACCTGCATAGCCAGCTTGTGACCTACCTCAGCATTCTCCTTGTTGGTCTGAACCATGGTGCACAGGGTGTGCTTGCCCATGTGGTCGTAAGCCTCGATGTTGGCACCCTCGAGAATCTGGTAGCCATCGAGCTCCATCTTCTCGCCAGTGATACCTGAACGCTGTGTAACAGCCTCCTGAGCGGTCTGACCGTTGATATTGAGGTTCTGCACCTCCTCGATGGTCTTGCACTTGTTGGCTACAGCAGCATCAAGGATGCTCTGGGTCAGGGCGATGAAGTCAGCACCATTGGCCACGAAGTCGGTCTCACACTTCAGGGCGATGATGGCAGCGAAGCCATTCTCCACCTTAGTCAGTACGCAACCGTTAGAGGTCTCGCGGTCAGAGCGCTTGGCAGCGATAGCCAGGCCACGCTCGCGGAGCAGCTCCTTAGCACGGTCGAAATCACCCTCTGCCTCGGTCAGGGCCTTCTTTACGTCAGCCAGACCAGCGCCAGTCATAGCGCGCAGCTTTTTGATATCGTCAATTGAAATTGCCATTTTCTTTAATTCTTAATTTAATGCTTAATTATTAATTACTCAGCGGCGGGAGCAGCCTCCTCAGCTACGGGAGCAGCCTCCTCAGCGGGAGCCTCTTCCTTGCGAGCCTTGCGGGTGCGCTTGGGCTTTGCCTCTACGACCTCTGCCTCAGCCTGAGCCTCAGCAGCCTTCTCGTCAGCCTTCTCAGCCTTACGCTCCTCGAGACCCTCGGCGATAGCGGTGCAGCAAGCATTGAGGATTACCTCTACGCTGTCCTTAGCATCGTCGTTGGCGGGGATGATGTAGTCGATGTTCTTAGGATCGCTGTTGGTATCAACAACACCGAACACGGGGATACCCAGGCGGTTAGCCTCCTTCACGGCGATGTTCTCCTTCATCACGTCGATGACGAACAGGGCGCTTGGCAGACGGGTCAGGTCGGCGATAGAACCGAGGTTCTTCTCCAGCTTAGCACGCTGACGGGTGATCTGCAGCAGCTCGCGCTTTGACAGGTTACCAAAGGTACCGTCCTGCATGAGTTTATCGATATTAGCCATCTTCTTCACTGCCTTGCGGATGGTGGGGAAGTTGGTGAGCATACCACCGGGCCAGCGCTCGATCACATAAGGCATATTAACGCTTGTTGCCTTCTCGGCAATCACTTCCTTAGTCTGTTTCTTAGTACCTACGAAGAGGATTTTCTTACCCTGGCGAGCAATGTTCTTCAAAGCCTCTGCTGCATCGTCGATCTTAACCACGGTCTTGTGGAGGTCGATGATGTGAATACCATTACGCTCAGTGTAGATGTAGGGAGCCATGGCGGGGTTCCACTTACGCTTCAGGTGGCCGAAGTGGCAGCCAGCCTGCAGCAACTGTTCAAAATTTGTTCTTGCCATTTTTTTGTTTCTTTAATTTTGTTGTTTACTTTCTTTTTAATCTTTGTTAGATCAGCTGGAGGGTAGTCAATTCTAGGAGGTCCTAGGCTGCCCTAGGTAATCCCAGGAAGAGTCCCGCCAGTTTAGATACTAAACGTAGTCCAGTTGGATTAACGCTTACTGAACTGGAAGCGACGACGTGCCTTGGGACGACCTGGCTTCTTACGCTCAACCTCACGGCTATCACGTGTCAGGAAGCCCTGATCCTTCAATGCCTTCTTGTCGGCCTCGTTAATCTTTACCAAAGCGCGGGCGATAGCGAGACGCAGAGCCTGGCTCTGACCGGTGAAACCACCACCGTCGAGGTTAACCTTGATGTCGTACTTCTCGGCGCACTCCAGCAGGTTCAGAGGCTGCTTTACCACGTACTGCAGGATGGCTGAGGGGAAATATTCGGTTAAGTCCTTCTTATTGATCGTGATCTTGCCAGTACCCTCTGACAGATATACGCGAGCCACTGAGCTCTTACGACGACCTATTGCGTTAATTACTTCCATCTCTATTCAATTATTTATACAAGTTAATATCAATAGCCTTTGGCTGCTGTGCCTCGTGCTTGTGTTCTGTTCCCTCATATACATAGAGGTTGTTCAGCAGGCTGCGTCCGAGGGGACCCTTTGGCAGCATACCCTTCACAGCGTGACGGAGAATACGCTCTACGCCGAAAGGCTTCTTGCGCAGTTCAGCGGGAGTGTTGAAGCGCTGACCACCAGGATAGCCCGTATAACGGGTGTAAACCTTGTCTGTTTCCTTCTTGCCGGTGAACTTAATCTTGGCTGCATTGATAATAATGACATTGTCGCCGCAATCTACGTGCGGAGTGAAGCTGGGCTTATACTTACCGCGAATCAGTTTGGCGACCTTTGAAGCGAGACGACCCACTACCTGATCGGTAGCATCGATAACGACCCACTCCTTCTTGGCTGTCTCCTTGTTAATCGAGACGGTCTTGTAACTTAAAGTGTTCATTTCTTCGTTTAAATTTACTAAAAAACAGTTTTTTACCTAATAATTGTTGTTGCTGAACGCCGATTCACAAACCGTGCCATCCGGCCAAAGATAGTCACTATTTACACGACGCTCACGGGGAGTCTAAGACCCTCCCCCCAATAATCGGACTGCAAAGGTACTAATTAAATGAGAAATGAGGAATGAGGAATGAGAAATAAAGTATTGATTTATATTTATTTAACACTTTTAACTTTCCATCGCTTGTTTTATTATCAATTTATCCCTATCTTTGCCACCAAAACCAAAAACGAGCAATATGAAAAAACTGACAACAATCCTGCTGGCATCCATCGCATTCGTGGCATGCACGCAAACCAAAAAGGCCGAGACCACAATTGAGCATTTGCAGCAACCCGCCAAGAGCGCCATCTCTATCCATGAAATCTATGACGCAGGCGAGTACATCTCTGTGATAGCCAAGCACGCCCCCGAAAGCAGTTTCCGTACGGCTTTCGCCAATCAGCCGATGGTAGGCTTCGTGGCCGTGGCTGATACAGCGCGCTTCATGGAAGCTATGCGCACGGACTCAGTACGTATGGCATTGCCCGAAGACTGCTGCGTGATGCTTAATCAATTTAAGGCCGACGTGCCCGAAGAGGAGGGCGAGATTTACGCCGTCTATCTTGTCAATATGAATGAGGACCGGTCATTGTGGAGCCCCACACTTGACGACCTCTATGTTTCCGACGAGACCTTTGCTGGTCACGCTGTCATCTCATTGCAGTTCAGCGAGAAAGACACCAAGCAGTGGGCCACAATGACCCGTCAGAACATTGGCAAGTATATTGCCATCGTCCTCGACAACCACGCCCTTAGCGTGCCACGTGTCAATATGGAAATCGAAAATGGCGCCGCATCCCTCTCTGCGCCATTTACAAGAGAGGAAGCAAGCGCCATTGTCGATAAGATTATCGGGCGTAAGTAAAGATAAGCCTTACTTGCGAACCACCTTCACATTCTTTACAGAGCCATCGGCCATACGCTCCTGGCGGATGAGCAGACCTTTTTGTGTACCACTGACGCGACGGCCAGCCATGTCAACATAGCTGACACTCACGGGCTGTGCCTTGGTAGCGGCAATACCGTCATACACCATATCATCGCTAATCACAACTGTACACCAGCCTATCTCTGACTCATGGGTCTCGCCATTACCAGTATAGATGGACTTGACACCTATCTGCTTCCAATTTGAGACCTCATCAAGGGTACTGCACAGATAGATGAAGGTATTAGAAATGTCATAATCATAATGATTATAAGGGATGGTTGTCATATCTCCTTCCAGATCCTCGTACAGGTCTTTAGAGAACGTCAGCGGAGCCACCTTGCCTTCCTTATCCTCAACCATGATCTGGTAGTACAGCTTGCTACTCAACAAGGGATTGCCCTCAACATCGGTAAGAGGGATGTTAAGCGTGATATATCCGTACTGCAGCGTGCTCTGATAGGCGAATTTAGTGATAGCAGGAGTAGCAGGAGTGGCTGCCTTCTCCACCATCCTTGTCATCGTCATGCCCTCATATATATAATAATAATACAGGTCGTGACGACTGCCATTGACATATATCGTCTGATTGGTGGTCATGATTTTATTTGTGGCATCATAATTGAGAACGACCCCAACCATCTCGTCTTTCTCATTGGCGGCAGTAAAGAAGTAATCGTATGTTGAATAAAGGTATTCCTCTGACCCCAGGTATTGGTTGACGGGGAAAGTGATAGTCTTTCCGTCAGCACTCAGCGTGCCCTTTGCCCATCCGTCAAAGCCGTTTACCAGTCCGTTGACATACACATCATTGCCATCAAAGCCCACCAACACATTAAACGAGGTTGCCTTTTTTACTTCTTCTCCAGTCTCATCATCTTCCTCAATCGCAGTCGTTGTCACCAGATATTCCTCAGTAACCAGACCTGCAGGAGCCTCTATGGCAGTAGGCAATTCTGGAGCAGTCTTGCTGATCTGTAAATCGCTATAATACTCCATATAGTCCAATTCGTCAGGAGAAGCATTGAGCACAAGGAGAAGAGAGGTTGTCAACAGTCCGTTTGCCTGATCATAATCGAACACCAGGTCACACATACTTCCTGCCTTGTAGTCGTAGCCAGTAAGATACAGGTCATAGTCACCATAATAGTCGGAAGCCTCACCCATATACTGACCCTTGGCAAAGGTCACCTTACCATTGGCAATGGTACCTTTCACCCAGGCATCAGGCAGTATTTCAAAACCCAAGCCCTGGACATACATGTCGCTGCCGTCAATAACAACCTTCACTTCTGCATCATAGTCATACTCACCGAAACAGCTGAGATACCAGGTCTCTGCTTCGATAGAAGTAGGAGGTGTTACCACCGTCTCTGCGGCATAAGTCATAATGGTCATCAAGGCCATCAAAAACATAAGAGTAATTTTCTTCATAAGCATACAAATTTACCTTTTTAAACAATTGGGGTGCAAAATTACAAAGTTTCTTTGAAACACAGATACTTTTTCGCGTTTTATTTGTACCTTTGACTTTCTCGAAGGTACTTTCGTTCGGAAATCAGAAGAAAAACAAGTTTTCCTTTTGTATTTCGCTCACTTATTCGTACCTTTGCACCCCAAATAATGTATATAAAGAGGTATATGAATATCGAGACACTGATAAGTCAAGCCGCAGGCGAGGCCGTGAAGGCGCTCTACGGCATGGAGGCAAACGAAAAGATGTTGCAGCTGCAGAAGACACGCAGCGAGTTTGAGGGAAACCTGACTTTGGTAGTTTTCCCATTTGTAAAGGCTGCCAAGAAATCACCCGAGCAGACGGCTCAGGAGATTGGTCAGTATCTGGTCGATAACTGTTCGGCCGTGGAGAAGTTCAATGTAGTAAAGGGATTCCTGAACCTGAGCATAGGCGAGGGCGCCTGGCTGCAGTTGCTGCAGGCCATCGATCAGGACGACCGCTTCGGCATGAAGCCTGTGCACGAGGGTTCACCCCTCGTCATGATCGAGTATAGTTCCCCCAACACCAACAAACCCTTGCATCTGGGGCATGTACGCAACAACCTGCTGGGTTGGTCGCTGGCCCAGATTATGGAGGCCAACGGCAACAAGGTGGTGAAGACCAACATCGTCAACGACCGCGGTATTCATATCTGTAAGTCAATGCTGGCTTGGCTGAAGTACGGCAACGGCGAGACACCCGAATCATCTGGCAAGAAAGGCGACCATCTCATCGGTGACTACTACGTGGCTTTCGACAAGCACTACCGCGAGGAGGTAAAGACCCTGGCAGCCCAGTATGTGGCCAGCGGTTTACCCGCTGAGCAGGCTGAGGAGAAGGCTAAGCAGGAGGCTCCACTCATCAAGGAGGCTCACGAGATGCTAGTAAAATGGGAGAACAACGACCCTGAGGTGCGCGCCCTGTGGGAGAAAATGAACAACTGGGTGTATGCCGGTTTCGATGAGACCTACAAGAAGATGGGCGTTGGCTTCGATAAGATTTACTACGAGAGTCAGACCTACCTGAAGGGTAAGGCCAAGGTGGAGGAAGGACTCGCCAAGGGACTCTTTGAGCGCCACGAGGACAATTCGGTTTGGGCCGACCTAACCAACGAAGGTCTGGATCAGAAGCTGTTGCTTCGTTCTGACGGCACATCTGTCTATATGACGCAGGACATCGGTACTGCCGAGATGCGTTTCCAGGACTACCCCATCGACAAGATGATATACGTGGTAGGCAATGAGCAGAACTATCACTTCCAAGTGCTCTCAATCCTGCTGGATCGCCTGGGCTTCAAGTGGGGCAAGGAGCTGGTTCACTTCTCTTACGGTATGGTGGAACTGCCTAACGGTAAGATGAAAAGCCGTGAGGGAACGGTGGTAGATGCTGACGACCTGATGGCACTGATGGTAGAGGATGCCTATAAGACCTCGATGGAGCTGGGTAAGTTTGACGACATGACGGAAGAGGAGCGCCGTGAGATTGCCCGCATCGTGGGTATGGGTGCCCTGAAGTACTTCATCCTGAAGGTGGATGCTCGTAAGAATATGTTGTTCAACCCCGAGGAGAGTATCGACTTCAACGGTAATACAGGTCCTTTCATCCAGTACACCTATGCCCGTATCCGCAGCATCCTCCGCAAGGCGCCTTGTATGACGAATCCCGCTAGTTCAACTAGTCTCGCAGACAAGGAAATCGAGTTGATCCAGAAGATGTCTGAGTTTGGCGCAGCCGTGGAGCAGGCCGGTAAGGACTACTCTCCCTCTGGCATCGCTAACTACTGCTACGAGTTGACGAAGGTGTTCAACCAGTTCTACCACGACTTCTCTATTCTCAACGAGCCAGACGAGCAGAAGAAGGCTGTGCGTCTGATGCTGGCTAAGAACGTGGCAAAGATTATCAAGAACGGTATGGGGCTACTCGGCATCGAAGTACCCGAGCGCATGTAAAGTATGTTGCGACTGCAGTCGCAACATACAAAACAGCTATGCAAAACCCTCCCGACTATAGACACGACACCGTACTGCCCTTGCCCATGGAGGTAAGGGCAGACGCGTGGGCTGTGGACGCAGCCTGCAGCGGCAACCCTGGGCCTATGGAGTATCAGGCTATCGACTTGCAGACAGGTGCGCAGGTATTCCACTTTGGCCCTATGAAGGGCACTAACAATATTGGTGAGTTCCTGGCCATCGTCCATGCCCTGGCGCTCTGTTGGCAGAAGGGCTTGCATGATAAAACCATCTATTCGGATTCTTACAATGCCATTCTCTGGGTCTCAAAACGTCAATGTAAGACAAAATTAGAGCGTACCCCCGAGACGGAGCCGCTCTATCAGATTATCCTGCGCGCCGAAAACTGGCTGCGCACACACAACTTCCGCAACCCCATTGTTAAGTGGGAGACCAGCAAATGGGGCGAGGTGCCTGCTGACTTCGGTAGGAAATAATCACATTACCATCATAATCATGCTGCGCCACGACTTCTGCATCTGCTGGAAGTTGTGGCGCTCTTGTTCCACCACTCACCGTCAAGCGGGTATTCGTTTCCACCCGTATCTCATCCCACAAGCCTTGTTCGAGGAAAGAATCAAGCGTCTTTCTGCCACCTTCTACGATAAGCGACTGGATATGATGAGCATGGAGCACCTCCATATTCAACGGATGCTGACGGTCTATGACCAGTCGTTTAGGGTTAGGACCATCCCATTGCCGTACTGTCAGCTGCGGATGTTCACGCTCATTGGTCACACGTCCCACAAGGATGGCGTCCTCCTCGGCACGCAGTTTATGCGAGAGCATCTGCGTAAAGGGGGTTGATATCGCTAAAGTTTTTCCATTGTCATCAATAAAGCCATTAGCCGTCTGTGCCCACTTTAATACAATGTACGGGCGCGAGAGACGATGGAAGGTGAAGAAACGGCGATTCAAGGCCTTGCACTCATTCTCAAGTACGCCTACTGTTACCTCGATACCGGCATCCCTCAGTTTCTGGATGCCCCTGCCCTGCACCTCGGCAAACTCATCGATACAGCCTACCACCACACGCTTCACGCCTTTCTTGATGATCAAATCGGCACAAGGCGGCGTCTTGCCATAATGCGAGCAAGGCTCCAACGACACATACATCGTGGCCTCCTTCAGCAGCGGTTCATCCTCAGCACGCACACTGGCAAAAGCATTCACCTCGGCATGACCCTGTCCACAACGCACATGATAGCCTTCGCCAATAATTCTTGGGGGGATGGGTGATGGGTGATGGGGGTTGGATGCTACAATCACAGCTCCCACCATCGGATTGGGCTTCGCATTCTGTCGCCCGTTCTGCGCCAGTTGCAGGCAGCGGCGCATATATCTCTCGTCTGTTGTCATCATCATTTACGTCATCTTTTACTGCCGCAAAGATACGATTATTATTTCATATCAGCAATACGATTTTAAATTTTGGCCAGAATTTTTTGAATTTTGGCCAGAATTAAAAAAATAATGGCCAAAATTTGTTTTAATCCAGAATAATTCATATCTTTGCAATGTCTTCCCCATTACACAAACAAGTGTCCTTCAAAGGGCGAACAAACAATACTAACCTTTTTAATAATGCCGCAGGGGGAGCCGGCTGACAACAAGAAACATGAAAGCAAAGACAATCCTTTCGGTGTTGCTATTATGGATGACGGCAACATGTGCAATGGCAGAAGAGACAATGTCTTCATTGTATGTCTTTCTGAAAGACGGCAGCAAGATGCAGTTCATTCTGCCTTTAGAGAAGCCCATAGTCTATTGTGAGAAAGGCGTAATGTGGGTTCATGGTAATTATGGTGTGTCTTTTAATCGTGACGAGGTGGACTATCTGAAGGTTGACAAGGCTGACCTGACCACCATTGAAGAGGTGCAGAGTGACGAGCCGCGTATCCGTTTTGACCTGACTCGCAAGGGTGTGGTAAGCGTCAGCGGCCTGCAGACGACTGACCGCATTCAGGTGTATAGCCTTGACGGTAAGAGCGCGGAGGCCGTCGTTAGTCGTCACGAGAGCGAAGCCACCGTTGACCTGAGCCAGCAAAGGCGCGGTGTTTATATGGTGAGCGTGAATAAGAGTTTTACCTTTAAACTGATGAAGCCATGAAAAAGATGTTACTCTCAATAGCTGCGGCAGCACTCAGTGCATCAGCCTCAGCACAATATATCATCGTTAATGACGATATGCCTATATCCATCAATGACATAGAGAAGATTACTTATGAAGCGGACGATCAGTTTGAAGCGTCACTATTGCCAGGCCGACTGGCCAACGACCCAAAGACAACGATCTTCAGTCAGGCTCTGCAACTGACGGGGCTGGCAGATAGTCTGCGGGCATATATTTACGATAATTACAACGGAGATAGTAGATATTATCAGTATAAGTCAAATGTTCACACTGAGGTGGGATGGTACAGAAAGAACCGTTTTAAGCAGTTTACCGTGTTTGTCGAGACCGATTCTGTGTTTGCAGCTAAAGGTATCAATAATCTGGACCAGTTGAAAGCCTACGCCAAGCAGGTCTATGATGAGGCCTATCCAGAGGATGCTTCTGTAAGCAATTCTACTGACCGGCGCAACTCGCTGAATCGCTTCGTGGCCTATCATATCTTAAAAGGCGGCATACCCTATTGGTATCTGACAGCATACGATAACACATCCCAAGGTGCTTTCTGGCTAAATACCAACCTGGCTGATATGTCGGCATGGTATCGCACGCTGATACCCTATGCCGCATTGAAATGCAGCTATCCGATGGGCAATGACAAAGGTCTTTACCTGAACCGCAGAGGATTGAAAGATGGGGCGGACAAATACGGCAAACAGATACGTGGCGCCAAGATTCTGACTGATGGCGAGCAGGGCTTCGACCATAAGTGTTTCAATGGCTACTATTTCCATATTGACGACCTTCTGACCTACGGCAAGAAGACCCAGGAAGAGGTACTAAGTACAGAACTGTGGCGTGTGGATTTCAAGACCCTCTCGCCAGATATCATGAATAATGCCGATGAACTGCGTGGTAATTATTTGAGGGAAGACGGAAACGGCGAGACTCAGCCTGACAAGAGCCCCAACCCCAAGAACGGACGCAATTACATCTATGAATGGGATGGCATGGAGAATATCAAGGGCGATACAGCAAGAAACCACATCGGCCTAGTAGCTCGCAGGGCACATTATTATTACTGGTCATGGCAGGGCGATGAGATAAACGTCTTCGGCGACTATGACATGACCATCAAATTGCCGCCCGTACCTGCAGGCGAATGGGAAGTAAGAATGGGAATTTGTACACAGGAACGTAGAGGCGCTGCCAGAATCTATTTGA
Organism: uncultured Prevotellaceae bacterium; assembly: GCA_902778255.1. Taxonomy (GTDB): domain Bacteria; phylum Bacteroidota; class Bacteroidia; order Bacteroidales; family Bacteroidaceae; genus Prevotella. Next base: position 172,929 of record CACYXD010000006.1, on the reverse strand, counting down.
ACGGCCAGGTGACAATAGATTCGCTTATCATGAGATATGTGTATTATGGTTCAGACTTATCTTTTTACGATGCGCCTTTCCAGCCAAAGATTCTCGAGTATATGACCAAGACGATGTTGTCTGCTGTAAAAACTGATGACGGGAAATATCTTGTGAGTGATTTAAAAACAGGAGAGCAGCTCTTAGTGAATTCCAGTTTCTTCAGTAGTTATGAGAACCGTGGCTATTATTACGCATGGGGAAAATACAAAATAAGTAATTTTACTGGAACAAACCCATCGAGCGGAGAAACCGAAGACTGGAGTCAGCGTGTTACCGATTACAGGGAGCTGGCTAAAAACGACTATTTTGCCACATTTCCTAAATGTATGAGAGGTCCGCGTGAGTGTACAATCGGGAATGGTGGTAATTTTGCAAATATAAATAATTGTGTGAGATACCCACTTGGGCGCATCATTTCTGACGGCAAGAGCGACAACTACTTGCGCATAGAAAACCTGCCTGATAGCATTGCTTACAATGTCGAGGCTCAGTTCGACTATTTTGAGCTGGTGCCCAAGTTCGTATATGATAATCAGGAGATACCCGAAGAATAAAAATGTAGGAGGAAACAAATGATGAAAACAAAGAATATACTATTGGCCGTGGCTTTTATGGCCTGCGGAATCGGTGCTGCAGCACAAGACGTAACCATCCTGCACATGAAGGATGGCACCACCAAGCGCTACACTAATGGTGTGAAAGAAAAGACCTCTATAGAATTCTATGAATATGTCGCCAATGAGAATAGTGAAAGTGCCCCTCCTTCAACGTTTAGCGACATCGGTTATCGCACGGTCTGGAATCTCGGCGAAGTCTGGAAAATAAAGGGAGAATATGTAGTAGGTATCGGTTGGGAAGACCGCATACCAAGCAATTTTGCCCCACACCACGGTGTCATCCTGGGTACCGAGCCGGGATTGACGGTAGATAACTGCAAGGAGAAAGGGTACGTCACAAGTCCTTCAGAGTATAGTAAACTATATATAATCATTGGTGCGGCTATGTACCCAAAGATGTCTTTATTTTTTATGGAGGGCCAAAATAATTGGCTCATCACGGCTAACGACACCATAGCCAACCGCATCGTCACTTCTTTAGAAAAAGGAAAGACCTACTATTACCGCATCTTTGCTGAAGGCAAGGTCAGTGAAGGTGGTAAGGAGAAGGATGTGGTATTCTATGGCGATGAGCATAGTTTCCGCGTACCGCGCGTGATGGAGGATTTCGGTTATTATTCTCAGCCCAAAGGAACAAAAGAGGCCGTGGAAGCCTTCGCCGCTGCCCATTTTCCTGATAGTGTTTCCATCCCTACTTGGCAGCAGATGGAACCTTTGTGGAACAAATGGCGGGCTACCGATGAGGGGAAGTGCATTGACCTTTCAGCTGACATCACCTCGGAGACGTTTGACGATGGCACAGGCTACCGTCTGAACCGCATTCCCGACGAGTTCTATACATGGATGGCCAATCGTGAAATTGTCATCGATCCGTTTAATCGGGTTGATATCAACAAGATATGGGATCCTTCCTATAGAGATTCTGTTTATCTGGCCACTTGTGATAGCGTAACCGATGTTGATGCAAAATGGGGCGTGCCCGGGGGAAAATATACTCGTTTCTTGCCAACTACTGCTACAACGAATTACAGGGTAACCTATAGAAGCAATGAGGCGGTGCCAGGTGTGCGGTATAAACTACAGTTTAACTTTGCTCCAGAGACTGATGCAGATGCGGATTCTGTGAGTCTTCGACCTACTAAAGTCAGAATCTCTGCCAGTTCTGGAAGCCATTCTGGAACAAACGCAGATGTACTTACACTCAACCCTGAGACGGGGGAAAAATCTCAGATAATAGTTCCTGCTACAGAGGCTACCTCATTCGTAGTTGATAGTTATCTTATGGATGGTTTTGGTGCTGACTTGATATTTGACATGAGAACTTCAAATGTTGAAATACGAAAAGGAACTTATAACAGAATCATGCGTATCGCAGAGATTCGCCTGACTCCTATAAAGGATGAATAATTATCCTTTCAAGAAAAATGACCTTTGAAAAATTCTGGAAGCCACTGACAACAATCTACGAAGCGGGCGAGGCGAAAGCTGTCGCCCGCTTGGTGATGGAAGTCCGCTTTGGGCTTTCCATGACGGACGTGGTTTGCGGAAAGACAGGTGATGAAGCAGAGATGCAAATTTTGCAACAACGCCTGCTGACGGGTGAGCCTGTTCAGTACATTTTAGGTGAGGCGGACTTCGGTGGCAGGACCTTTCATGTGGAGCCTGGCGTGCTGATCCCAAGACCAGAGACCTACGAGCTATGTCGATGGATCATGGTTGATGGAAGATGGAAGATGGAAAATGGAAGAAACGTCTCTATCCTCGACATTGGCACTGGAAGTGGATGTATCGCCTGCACGCTGGCAGCAGAACTGCCCAACGCAGAGGTGATGGCATGGGACATCTCAGATGATGCTCTGCGCATTGCTGCCGAGAATGCCAAGCGTACCAATGTCCAAGTGTCATTCGAGAAGGTGGATATACTAAACACTCCCCTCCTTTACAGGGAGGGGCTAGGGGTGGGTCTTGACCTCATCGTCAGCAATCCTCCATATATCTGCAATAAGGAGCGCGAAACGATGGAGCGTAACGTACTGGAACACGAGCCAGAACTGGCACTCTTCGTACCCGATGACGACCCGCTACTATTCTATCGCGCCATTGCCCGATATGCCGCAAAGGCTCTAAATCCCAGCGGTGCCCTCTATTTCGAGATCAACCCGTTGTATGTCAACGAGATGCTACAGATGCTCAGCGACGAAGGTTTTTCACATACCGAGGTCAGAAACGACCAGTTCGGCAAGCAAAGATTCACAAAGTCACAGATAAAGAACTAACAGCGGAAATGAACATGAACAAAAGAATCATCTTATGGGGTATTTTTATGCTGTTCATCGGCATACTCGACTCTGTCGCATCAAGTCCAACAAGCCAAGTAAAAAGTTTCATAGCCCAAGTTCCCGATACTGTGACACAAGGGGAACCATTCATTGTTTCATACAAACTTACAGCCAGTTCATGGAAAGCGGGCAGCAGGCCCATATCGGACAAAGGGTTCTTTCTAAAAAGCGTAAGTTATTCACACAAAAAAGGCATGCCCTATTCCGAATTAACAGCCAATGCCATTTACGTCACATCACTCTGTGGAGATCTTGAGTTGCCAGAAATGACTGTAACCATAGGTAATCAAGTCGTAAAATCAACAAAGAAGACCATTTTTATACAACAAAACAAAGTATATGGTGAAGAAATGACATATGCACACCATTTCTTATTAAAACAAGGCAAGGACAGCGACTCTTTATGTCTCACCATAACCGAGCGCAACAAGCACTTCTGGGTGTTTGAAAATCTTTATAATAAGGGATTCTGTTTGGTTGCTAAGAAAGATGTGTGGCCTGTCGTTGGCTTGCCTGTCCTTGCCTATAGCACAGAATCCATAATGGGACTCAATTACGAGAAAAGCAAAAACTATGCATATATTAGAGAGCCTTATAACAAGCAGATTGAAGCACTTTTAAAAACGAAAGGAGTTAATGCTATTGAGACAAAGAAACCCTACCAGCCTCAACATACAGCCATAGCTCCATTACTTGGACAACAAATGTGGGGTCAAAATGAACCTTATAACAGATTCTCACCCACTCTTGATGGCAAGAAAACAGTTACAGGCTGTGTACCTTTGGCAACTGCCATGGCTGCAAGTTACCACAAATGGCCAAACAAAGGACAATCACATACATATTACCAGGTCTCAAACAAAGAAATCTACAAACTAGACTTTTCTAGTTCAGAGATTCTTTGGGACAGCTTCCAAAAGGAATACAACAGAAATGACAGCACACCAGGTATGGTGAACCTTGCAAAATTCATAACATTTCTGGGACTGGCTATTGATGCTGAGTTTAAAAACGAAGCGACATCTGCCTACTTAAGGAATATCAAGCCCGTACTATGCAACAATCTTAAGTATTCTGGGAAGTTATCCTATTATTATGAATCTCTGCTGAACGAAGAGAACATCGAATCATTACTTTATTATGAGATAGACAACAACCGTCCTTGCATTGTTAGTTGTAACGGGCACGCATTTATCTGTGATGGCTATAAAGATGGCTTCTTTCATTATAACTTAGGATGGCGTGGTTCGTACAATGGCTTTTACCGTCTAAAATTGGGGAACTACCAACTACCTGAAGGGGTTAACAACCTGTTGCTCATCAAAGAGATTGTCTGCGGAATAGAACCACAGAAAGAGATGCTCGAGAAAGAAGTAACACTCACCAAGGATTGCAGACTAGACCAAGTTCTCAGCATTGAGGAAAAAGAGAATCTTACATCATTAATAATTAACGGACCACTTTATAGTAGTGATATTATCCTACTACGAAAAATGGCAGGAACACTTGACGCACCATCTTTTTCTGGTTGGAATGGCGGTTCACTTAGAAAATTGAACTTAGCCAATGCTTATATCACATCCGACAAGACTACATATCTAACAGAAAAGGCCACAGGAGGATGGACTCATTGGGAGCAAGATGGTAATTACAGAAGGACGGTGGAATACAAATTTGAGACTATGACAGAAAAGGAATGGAAGCATTTTAAATCAGATATTGGATCTAAACAGGATGGCCTTTTCTATACCAGAAAGGATGACAACACATACTGGGTGAACTATACCTGTCAAAAGAATGTAATAGGTAAGCATATGTTTGCCGACTGTTCTTCATTGTGCGCAATCATATTACCTAATGACACAAAAAAGATTGACGACTATGCTTTTCTCAGGTGTATCTCACTCCAAGGGATCAGACTGCCAGAGAAGGTAGAAGAAGTTGGAAAAACTCCTTTTCATACTTGCACAGTATTAGAAAAAGTGTTGGCACCAAAAAAAATGTCTTCATCTTGGACTATATGCGAGAAATGTTCTCCTGTATTACGAAAGGTAGAGAGATATTAATATAAATATCTATGCTTATAAAAAAGGAAATGACAGGCCAACAAGCCTACCAGAAGCTCACGGACCTCTGCGCCCGCAGCGAACATTGTCAGCAAGAGGTGCTGGAAAAGATGCGGCAGTGGGGCGTGAGCGAAGAAGAACAGACAGAAGTGATGGACCGTCTGATAAAAGAACGATACGTAGATGACGAGCGCTTTGCTCGGGCTTTTATCTATGACAAGATACGCTACAACAAATGGGGACGGCGCAAGGTGGAACAGGCGCTGTGGATGAAACGTATTGACGATAGCATCAGTAAGCCCCTGCTCGATGAGGTAGATGACGAGGAATACTTGAAGATTCTCCGACCGATGCTCAAGCAGAAGCGCAAAAGCATTAAAGCCCAGAGCGAATACGAGGCCACGATGAAACTGATCAAGTATGCAATAGGACGCGGTTTCACCATGGACATCATCAAACAATGTATTGAGGTTGAAGATGAGGACGAGTTTTTGGACTAGTCTGCTGGACCTGATTGCACCTCGCCGATGCGCAATCTGCGGAGGTAGGTTAGATTCCCAAGAGGCATTGCTCTGTGCCGCTTGCGATAATGAGTTGGAGAAAACGCCCTTTCTGGAGTCGCCCTACGACAACATGATGGCACGCCTCTTCTGGGGGCAGTTCCCCATCGAGAAAGCATCAGCCTGGTTCTACTATCGCTCGCACTCTGATCCGAGCAAGATGATCTACGACCTGAAATACCACGGACAGTCACTATTGGGTGAGGATATCGGTGAACAAATAGCCCTGAGACATCAACCTACGGGTTTCTTCGATGATATCGATGCCATCGTCCCCATCCCCATCACACGTAAACGCCAATGGCAGAGGGGGTACAACCAGAGTATGCAGGTAGCAAAAGGCATCAGTCATATCACCCATCTGCCTATCTTCGACAAGGTTGTCAAGCGCCAGCACTTCACTCAGAGTCAGACCCATCAGGAAAACGCCTGGGAACGCCGCGAGAACGTCAAAGAAGCCTTCCAACTCATTGATGCAGACAAGATAAAAGGCAAGCACCTGCTGATTATTGACGACATTGTGACTACTGGTGCCACCATCATCGCCTGCGGACAGGAACTGGCCAAAGCTGAAGGTGTCAAGCTCAGCGTCCTCTCCATCGGCTACACAAAAGACTAAAAGCCAAAACACACCTTCTTTAACTTCTTTAACTTCTTTAACTCCATTAACTCCTCAAAAATAACTACCTTTGCACGCAAAATTCAACATAGCGTTATGGATATCAAGAAACAATTCGCACAGAAACTGATGGACATCAAGGCCATCAAACTGCAGCCCAACGAACCTTTCACATGGGCCAGCGGTTGGAAATCACCTATTTATACCGACAACCGCAAGACACTGGGGCACCCCAGTCTGCGCTCTTTTGTAAAGTTGGAACTTTGCCATGTCATCCAAGAAAACTTCCCTGAGGCTGATGCGGTGGCTGGTGTTGCCACAGGTGCTATCGCACAAGGTGCGCTGGTTGCCGAGGAGCTAGGTCTCCCCTACTGCTATGTTCGTCCAAAGCCGAAAGATCACGGCATGGGCAATCAGGTTGAAGGTGAGATCAAGAAGGGCTCAAAAGTTATCGTGGTAGAGGATCTGATCTCTACTGGTGGCAGTTCCCTGAAAGCTGTAGCTGCTCTGCGCGAATATGGTGTAGAGGTCATCGGTATGGTTGCTTCGTTCACGTATGGTTTCCCTGTAGCAGAGGAGGCTTTCCGCGAGGCAAATGTAAAACTTATCACCTTGAGCGACTACAACGCTGTAGTGGAGCAGGCTGCCGAGACAGGCTATATCAAGGAAGAAGAAAAGGCCGTACTGGCTGAATGGAGAAAGGATCCCAGCGTTTGGGGAAAGACAGAGTAATAGTTTTGAATACACAGTAACGATAAAAAGACACATTAATAATAAAAGACACATTAACATAATAACAAATAGTTATTATACTATTCCTCCAAAATATGTTAACATGTTACTATGTCTTTAAAAAAACAAACATGTTAATATGTTACTGTGTCTAAAAAAAGATACTATGTCTCAAACTGGTAATATGTAAAAAAGATGAAGAAATTCGAAAGTAGCATCAAGCAGATTCCTTATTCACAGGAGGCTGTTTATCGCAATATCAGTGACCTGAGCAATCTGGAACGTGTACGCGACCGCATCCCTCAGGACAAACTCAAGGAGTTCTCGTTCGACCAGGACTCTGTAACGATTAGCGTGGATCCTGTAGGTCAAATCACCTTGAAGATAGTGGAGCGTGAAGAGCCTAAGTGCGTGAAGTTTGAGACCACGCAATCGCCTATGCCCTTCAACCTCTGGATTCAGGTACTCCCCGTCAACGAGACAACCTCGAAGATGAAGGTCACCGTAAAGGCCGACATTCCCTTCATGCTGGCAGCTATGGTGAGCGGCCCTATCCAAGATGGCGTAGAAAAGATAGCCGACGCATTGGCGCAAGTTCCATACGTATAATCCTTACGCATATTACAGTCACTAAACAACTAAATTATGGAGGAAATACACATCTACCATTCTGCAAGGAAAATTATTCTTGATATAAAGAATCTTATCTTTGCCATTCTTGGTCTACTTATTATCGGTATAGGTTGTTTTTTCATATTAACCGATTATCAATTAGAATTTTCAGAATTACAAATTGATGGTTTTGGCCTAATCGATATAGGCACTCCTATGGTTGGTCTTTATATTCTCTGCATAGTAGTTTTAAGGCTGTTATATTCAAAGGGAATATATAACATAGTTATAACAGAGAAATATATAAAGCAAAAAAAAATATTTTCAGGATATCTGATTTTACATTTTTCTGATATTGATCATTTCAATTTAAGTCATCACAGATCTACAACATATCTTGATCCCTGTTTCAAGAATCAGGAAAAAGAAAAATTCAATTTCTTTTATGAAAAGGCTATCGTTGCCAATCATCTCTGTATAAGTGCCAAAGAACTTTGCGAAATTCTTAATATTAAAGATGGGAAAGAAAGAAATGAGAGGTTGAGGCAAACTGTATGTCTCAAATAGCCATCAATTGTCCCCTATATTCTCTGTAGTATATTGAGTATAGGAATTCAAAAAGATAATGTCCCTCAAATCAGAAAGGTATAAAAAATAAGACGATTATATGAAACTCTGGGAAAAAAACTTTGAGATAAACAGTGAAATAGAGCGCTTCACCGTAGGGCGAGACCGTGAGATGGACCTCTATTTGGCACCATATGATGTGCTGGGCTCTATGGCCCACATCACCATGCTCGAGAGCATCGGACTGCTGGGCAAGGATGAGTTGCCCGTGTTGCTGAAGGAGTTAAGAAATATCTACGAACAGACCCAGCGCGGCGAGTTTGTCATTGAGGACGGCATCGAGGATGTCCACTCACAAGTGGAACTGATGCTTACCCGCAAACTGGGTGATATGGGAAAGAAGATTCATTCGGGCCGTTCGCGCAACGATCAGGTGCTGGTGGATTTGAAACTCTTCACCCGCCATCAACTGCAGTTGGTGGCCGAGGCCGTGAAAGACCTCTTCGACCAACTTATTGCCAAGAGCAACCAGTATAAGGATGTGCTGATGCCAGGCTACACACATCTGCAGGTGGCCATGCCCTCCAGTTTCGGTTTGTGGTTTGGTGCATACGCCGAGAGCCTAGCCGACGATATGCTCTTCCTGCAGGCAGCCTACAAGATGACCAACCGCAACCCCTTAGGTTCGGCAGCAGGATATGGCTCATCATTCCCCTTGAATCGCCAGATGACCACCGACCTATTGGGCTTCGACTCAATGGACTATAACGTGGTCTATGCACAGATGGGACGAGGCAAGATGGAGCGTAACGTAGGTTTCGCCATCGCCACCATTGCGGGCACTATGGCTAAGTTGGCTTTCGATGCCTGCATGTTCAACTGTCAGAACTTCGGTTTCGTAAAACTTCCCAAGGAGTGTACCACGGGTTCCAGCATCATGCCACATAAGAAGAACCCCGATGTCTTTGAGCTTATCCGTTCAAAGTCGAATAAGTTGCAGAGTCTGCCTCAACAGATCACGTTGATGATGAACAACCTGCCCGTGGGCTATTTCCGCGACCTGCAAATCATCAAAGAGGTATTCCTGCCCGCTTTCGACGAGTTGCTAGACTGTCTGCGCATGACGGCCTATATCATCAACCGCATCGAGGTAAACGACCATATCCTGGATGATCCACGTTACGACCCGATGTTCTCGGTTGAAGAGGTGAATCGCCTTGCTGCAGAAGGTATGCCGTTCCGCGATGCCTATAAGAAGGTAGGCCTTGACATTGAAGCTGGCAAGTTCACCCCCAACAAGGATATCCATCATACCCACGAGGGCTCCATCGGCAACCTCTGCAACGACCGCATCGAGGCCTTGATGCAAAGTGTGCTTAAAGGTTTTGCCTTCGAGAATGTACATCAAGCAGAAGCAAAACTATTGGGAAAATAAAAAAGTGAAGAGTGAAGAATTGGCTACCGCTACTCCTACTGATCTTTTGTGGCTGTGAGGTGGACAACCAATACAGTTCGACGTATTGCAACTTCATCTTTCAGGCATCGCTTTACCCCACCAGTGCACTGACACGTGCCGTGGCTGGATCTGGCGGCAACTTCTGTATCGTGAAGGCCGTACTTGAAAAGGGTGTCTATCACTTGAAACTGACGCCCAATCAAGGGGCCTACGACCAAACAGACCTCGACCTAACTATATCGAATGCCATTGGCAACGAGAAAATCAACTATAACACTATGGGACAGAAACGTGGTCTCATCATCGGGCGCACCTATAGCGGGGTACTCTGTGCCTACGACCTGCAATGTCCTAACTGCGATTTCAACTACGAGCTGAGATGGGCCGACAATCCCCAGGAGCTGAAATGCGACAAATGCAAGCGTGTCTATAGTATCTATAGCGAGTATAGCACAGTGAAGAGCGGCGACAAGGGAAAAACACTGGAACAATACAAGCGTGTGACATATAATCCCGAACGAGGCATCCTGTCAGTGCAGAATCCGTGAAAAAACACTGAAGAAATTTGGATATTCCAAGAAATAGCAGTACCTTTGCATCGGTTTTTGAAAAAGCCACACAACAAAACGGCTGCCGCGATGGTGGAATGGTAGACACGAGGGACTTAAAATCCCTTGACCAGAAATGGTTGTGCGGGTTCGAGTCCCGCTCGCGGCACTTCTTGAAAACAAAAATCCTATCATGAAAGTATTTCATTTCCTTTTTTTGTCGGCTACCGCACTGGTACTGACTTCGTGCTCAGGAAAGCTGGGTGCACTCTCAGAAGACAATTTCAAGGTAACACCTAATCCTTTGGAGACTCAGGCCGGACAGGTTTCGGCTACCGTCAATGGTATGTTCCCAGAGAAATATATGAAGAAGAAGGCCGTGGTGACAGTGACACCACAGTTGCGCTACCAAACACCTCAAGGTCTGAAATCCGTTAATGGCGAAGGTGCTACTTTCCAGGGCGAGAAGGTGCTGGGCAACGACCAGACCATCTCTTACCTCGTAGGTGGTAACTACACCATGAAAACCAACTTCCCTTATACATCCGAGATGCAGCAAAGCGATATGTATCTCGTCTTCGATGCCAAGGTAGGCAAGAAGACCGTGAAGGTGCCCGAGGTAAAAGTTGCCACAGGTATCATTGCCACATCGGAACTCTATAAGCGCACACTGGCCTCAGCCAATGCCGCACTGGCCGAAGACAACTTCCAGCGCATCTCTGAGCAGAAGCAGCAAGCCAACATCCAGTTCCTTATCGGACAGGCACAGTTGCGCAAGAGTGAGTTGCAAAACAATTCAGTACAGGAGTTTGTACGCCTGATCAGTAAGATCATGGCTGATCAAGAAGGCATGGCACTCGATAATATTGAGGTATCTGCCTACGCTTCACCCGATGGTGGCTACGAGCTCAACGAAAAACTGGCCAACAAGCGTCAGGACGTGACCAACGACTACCTGCAGGGCGAGATGAAGAAAGTCAAGATGGATGCTCCCGTAGATGCGAAATACACCGCAGAGGACTGGGAAGGTTTTCAGGAACTGGTGGCTGCCAGCGATATTCAGGACAAAGATGTCATCCTGCGCGTTCTGTCAATGTATCAGGATCCTGAAGAGCGCGAGCAGCAGATCAAGAATATCTCGGTTGCCTTCCGTGAACTGACCGACGGCATCCTGCCTCAATTGCGCCGTGCCCGCATGACCATCAACTACCTGCTGATTGGTCGTGACGATGAGCAGATCTTGGCCCAGATGAAGAATGATGCCAGCAAGCTGAGCGTCGAGGAGATTCTCTATGGAGCCACACTTTATGATGACGACACCGCCAGCGCTGAGGCTGCTTACAAGAAAGCCACTCAGATATACAAGAACGACCCACGCGCCTATAACAATCTGGCTCGTCTGGCATATGCTAAAGGCAACTACGACGAGGCCAAGCAATGGCTTAACAAAGCCCAGCAATTGGATCGCAACCAACCTGAGACAAATGCCAACTTGGGGATGCTGGCCCTTCAGCAGGGCGATATGCTGAGCGCAGAAAACTATATCGCCAAGGGAGCCAAGGCCAATGGTCTGAACGAGGTGCTGGGTAACCTGCATCTGGCTCAGGGCAAGTATGCTCAGGCAGAACAGGACTTCGGGCGCATCCAGTCTAACTCAGCAGCACTGGCTCAGATACTGAACAAAAACTACCAGGCTGCCGCCACTACGCTGAAGAACGTGAAGAATGCCGATGCCACCACCGACTACCTGCGTGCTATTCTGAACGCTCGTACTGGTAATAACAGTGAGGCTGCCAAAGCACTGAAGAAAGCCATTGAAAAAGATCCCTCATTGGCCGACTATGCAGCCAAGGACCTGGAGCTGACCAAGATGAACAAGTAAAAGAATGCTGAACGTATGAAGCGTCTCAGCCCTTTCATCATATTGTTCTTATGCCTGCTATCATGCAGTGAGAAGGGAAATCACTTCCACTTAGAAGGCAAGTTTAAGAATATTAACCAAGGAGAACTGTATCTTTGTGACCTCGACCAAGGCCGCAAAGATACTATCTTATTGAATAGCGGACAGTTCACTTTTGACACAGATCTCGCTGATACCACCATCCTCACCTTGATATTTCCTAACTACTCGGAACTGCCTATCATCGCAGAGCCTGGAAGCAGGGTAACAATCGAGGGCGATGTGTCACACCTGAAAGAGACAGAGATTACAGGATCAGACAATAATGAGCTGATGACAGGATTCCGCCTGCAGACCAAGGAGATGATGCCACCAGCAGTAAAAGAAAAGGCCGAGGCGTTTATCCTTGAACATCCAGAGTCGCCTGCCTCCCTCTACCTGCTAAGGCGTTTCTTTATCCTGTCGGTTGATGCCGACTATGCAAAAGCCTTTGAGCTATGCGAGAGGATGCATAAGGCACGGCCTTCATGCATACCCTTGTTACAATTATATCAACGACTGTCCTGTGTCAAACAGCATGGCGCTACAGGCAAGCTGCCCCACTTCACCGCTACCGATACTAACGGTAACACCGTGACTGACAGCGTGCTCTGCAAACAAGCCAATGTTATCGTAGTATGGTCGTCATGGAGCTATGACTCACAAAACACGATGCAGAAGCTCAACCAATGGCGCAAAGAGCATCATGACAGCATCAGCATCGTCAGCATCTGCATGGATGCATCGCCATATGAGGGGAAAAAGACCATTGAGCGCGACAGTATCAAATGGCCTAACATCTGTGATGGCATGATGTGGGAATCCCCTCTCATCCCTACCCTCGGTATCACGTTCATCCCCGACAATATCGTCATCGACAAGAAAGGCAACATCGTAGGGAGAACACTCAGCACCGCAAACCTGAAAGATAAAATAGAATCTTTGTTCTAACGTCATATTATGCTTGTAAAAACATATTGCGCTGCTGTCAACGGACTGGATGTAACAACGGTATCCTGCGAGATTAGTATGACACGCGGTGTACAGTTTCATCTTACCGGACTAGCAGATACTGCCGTCAAAGAAAGTTATGAACGAATCAAGGCTGCACTGCTGAACAATGGTTATAAGTTTCCAACGATGGAAATCACCGTCAACCTGTCGCCAGCCGACATTAAGAAAGAAGGTTCCGGCTACGACCTCCCGTTAGCCATCGGCATTCTTGCAGCAATAGGTAAGGTAACGCCTGACAGTCTGTCGGATTATATGCTGGTGGGCGAACTGGGACTTGACGGTACACTACAGCCCATACGTGGTGCACTGCCCATCGCCATTAAAGCCAAGGCCGAGAAGATCAAAGGACTTATTGTCCCCCGCCAGAATATCCGCGAAGCTGCAATCGTTAACAATCTGGAGGTCTATGGCATGGACTCGCTTGCCGATGTCATATCATTTCTGAATGGCAACACGGTTTTCCAACCCACCATCATTGATACACGCAAAGAGTTCTTCGAGCAACAGAATCATTTCGAGTTTGACTTCGCCGACGTCAAAGGTCAAGAGAGTGTGAAGCGAGCTCTTGAGGTGGCTGCTGCTGGCGGTCATAACCTCATTATGATTGGTCCGCCAGGTAGCGGCAAGTCCATGTTGGCTAAACGTCTGCCATCGATTCTGCCACCGCTTTCATTGTCCGAGAGTCTTGAGACCACACAGATTCACAGTGTGGCGGGCAAACTGAACCGCGACACCAGTCTCATCAGCCAGCGTCCATTCCGTGCACCTCATCATACCATCTCACAGGTAGCTCTCGTAGGTGGCGGCAATAATCCGCAACCTGGTGAAATATCACTGGCCCACAATGGTGTGCTATTCCTAGATGAGATGCCGGAACTAAGCCGTAGCGTTTTGGAAGTGCTACGCCAACCGTTGGAAGACCGCAAGATCAGTATCTCGCGTGCGAAGTACAGTGTAGAATATCCTTGTAGCTTTATGATGATAGCCAGCATGAACCCCTGTCCCTGCGGCTATTATGGCGACCCCACACACCACTGCGTCTGCACACCTGGACAGATTCAACGTTACATGAACAAAATCAGCGGCCCCTTACTCGACCGTATAGACATCCATTGCGAGATACAGGCAGTGCCGTTTGCCCAGCTCTCGCAGATGCAGCCAGGTGAACCGTCTGCCGTCATACGTGAGCGCGTCATTGCAGCCCGCAAGATACAGGAAGAGCGTTTCAAACCCTTCAAAGGCGTGCATTGCAACGCTCAAATGTCGGAGAAGATGCTCCACCAGTTTGCAGAGCCCGATGCCCAGTCGCTCAACATGCTTCGCATGGCGATGGAACGTCTGAAACTCTCAGCTCGTGCCTATAGCCGAATTCTCAAGGTGGCTCGCACCATTGCCGACCTTGCCAGCAGTGAGCAGATTCAGTCTATGCATATTGCGGAAGCGATTGGCTACCGCAGTTTAGACCGAGGAGACTGGGCAGAGAGAGGAATATAAAAACTCGCTATTCCTTCATCTCTTCATCCAATCGGTTGTTCCAGAGATACTTTTTTGTTTCACGGGCAGCTACCCCACTGAGCAGCAATAGGGCAACAAGATTGGGGATGGTCATAAGAGCGTTCATGCAGTCGGCTATGTTCCAGATGATGTCCAGACTGATAATCGACCCGAAGAAGAGAGCTACGATATACAGAATGCGATAAAAACGATTGGAACGCTTGGCCTCAATATAGTTGACAGCACACTCGCCATAGTAGCTCCACCCCAGGATGGTACTGAAAGCAAAGGTAAGAATGCCAAAAGTCAATAGTGGGGCTCCTACGTAGGGAATCTTTGAAAAGGCGACCTTGGTAAGCGCAGCGCCATCGGCATAGCTGATATCCGGATAAGCCAATATACTGCTGACAAGCACCAGACCAGTGAGGGCACAGATGACCACCGTGTCCCAGAATGTACCTGTACTCGAAACCAGAGCCTGACGCACAGGATTGCGCGTCTGAGCTGCCGCAGCTACAATAGGAGCCGATCCCATGCCGCTCTCGTTAGAGAAGAGACCACGGGCAATGCCATAACGTGCCGCCATCATCACCGTTGCGCCCACAAAACCGCCTCCTGCAGCAGAGGGGTTGAAAGCCGACTGCACAATGAGTTCCACAGCAGGCCACACATAACCGCTGTTCATAATAAGGATAACGATACAGCCAAGGACGTAGAGGGCTGCCATAAAAGGTACAAAGATAGTACACACACGGGCGATAGCCTTCACGCCACCTAAGATAACGGCTGCCGTAAGCAAACAAACGAAAAGGCCTACTGCCCATGTAGGGATACCGAATGTCTCGCTAGCCAATAAGGCAATAGAGTTGGCCTGCACCGTACAGCCGATACCAAAAGAAGCCAGCGCCGTAAACACAGCAAAGAGAATGGCGAGCCATTTCATATTCAGTCCGCGTTCAAGAGCATACATCGGCCCGCCATAGGTATGACCATTACTGCCTTTTACACGATATTTCACCGCCAATAGCCCCTCGGCATATTTCGTAGCCATACCGAAGATACCCGTGAGCCAGCACCAGAGCACCGCCCCCGGACCACCCAGAGCGACAGCTGTGGCCACACCCACGATATTTCCCGTGCCAATAGTTGCAGCCAAAGCCGTAGCTAGGGCGCCAAACTGACTCACATCTCCTTTGGCACCAGGGTCTTTCTTCACAGAGAGTCGTATACCCGTGAATAGCTTACGCTGTGGCACGCCCAAACGGAAAGTAAGGAATATATGTGTTCCCAGCAGGAGTATCACCATAGGCCATCCCCACAGCCACGAACTGAGCAACGAGAAGAGGTCATTAATCGGTTCCATTCTGTCATCATTTAGTTTCAAGTCGCAAAGTTACACATATTTCTTTATTCTGACACACCATAAGCGGCGTTTTTTATGGAATAGTGTTGCACTTTAAGAAAATAATTCGTAATTTTGCGGCCAAAACAATAAAACTTGCAAGTAGTTATGAAATTCATCAAACAATGGCTGCCCGATGTGTTGGCAGTGATATTCTTTGCAGTATTAGCATTTGCCTATTTCTATCCAGCCGACATGGAAGACCGTGTATTGAACCAAGGCGACATCTCTGCCGGTGTAGGTATGGGCGAGGAGGCTGTACAGTATCGACATCGTACAGGCGAATATACACGATGGACTAACTCGCTGTTCTCAGGAATGCCAACCTATCAGATAATGCCAGCGTATGATAGTACTAACATATTATCATCAATAGGGAACGCCTACCACTTGTGGCTACCTGACAACGTGTGGTATCTATTTGTTTACCTGTTGGGCTTCTATATTCTGTTGCGTGCTTTTGACTTCCGTCAGCAATTGGCGGCTCTTGGCTCTATCCTATGGGCTTTCAGCACATATTTCCTGATTATCATTGCTGCTGGACACCTGTGGAAGGTGATGGCGCTGGCCTATCTGCCGCCGATGATAGGCGGTGTCGTGCTAGCTTTCAGGAAGAAATATCTGTGGGGACTAGTGGTTACATCAATCTTTGCTGCTTTTGAGATTAATGCCAACCACGTGCAGATGACCTACTATTATCTGTTTGTCATTTTGTTGATGGTGCTAGCTTTTATCGTAGACGCTTTCCTCAAGAAAGAGTATCTGCACATAGGGAAGGCATTAGGAGTCTGCGTCATTGGCGGACTGCTGGGCATCATGGTCAATGCATCAAATCTATACCACACATGGCAATACTCCAAAGAGACGATGCGTGGCAAGAGCGAACTAGTAAAAGCAAACACCGAGAACCAGACCAATAGCGGACTCGAGCGCTCGTATATCACCGACTACAGCTACGGCATCGGTGAGACCTGGACCCTTTTGGTACCTAACACTAAGGGCGGCACCTCGGTGCATGCCTTGGGTGACAACGAATCTGTAAAGAAAGAGGGTGATGCCCACTATTTCAACTTAGGCAACGGTCAGTCGATTCCCTACAGCTACATGTTCAACCAGATGCCACAATACTGGGAAGAGAGCATGGAGGAAGGGGCAAATGGTACTATGGGACCTGTCTATGTTGGCGCCTTCGTACTGATGCTGGCAGTATTGTGCTTACTTATCTGCTATCGCAACCCGCTGACATGGGGATTGCTGGCAGCCACTATCCTTAGCATCATGCTGTCATGGGGCAAGAACTTTATGGGACTGACCAATCTGTTCATCGACTATGTGCCGATGTATGCGAAGTTCCGTGCCGTGGAGTCCATCCTCGTCATTGCCGAGTTCACCATCCCACTGATGGCAATGCTGGCACTGAAGGAGTTGGTTATCACAAAAAATTCTCAAGACTCAAAGATCAAAACCCAAAACTTCAATCCTCAGATTCTCATCGCTTTCGCTCTAACAGGTGGTATCGCCCTATTGTTTGCTGTGACACCTACCACGTTCTTCAATTTCTACACAGAGGCTGAAGTTGCTAATTTCAGTCAGATGTTGCCTCCTACAGACCTGAACCCATTCCTTGAGAGTCTAAGCCGTGCCCGTCAGTCCATCTTCACTGCCGACTGCTGGCGTTCGTTCGGCTTTATCGTGGCTGGCACGCTGGTACTGTTGCTCTATCAAGCCAAGAAGTTGAAAACTGGAATGATGGCGGGACTGCTGTTGGTGATCTGTCTGGCAGATCTTTGGCAAGTGAACCGCCGCTATTTGAACCCCAACGACACTAAGCAGTTTGTGAAGAAGGTGGAGCGTCAGCAGATTCGCCAGATGACCGAGGCCGATCGTCGAATCAAGGACGATCCGACACTTTATTACCGTGTGCTGAATTTGGCTGGCAACGTGTTCAATGAGAACGAGACCTCTTATTACCATAAGAGCGTGGGAGGCTATCATGCCGCCAAGCTGCGCCGTTATCAAGAACTGATAGAGCGTTATATCTCCAGACAGACGAACACGGTCAAGAAGTCTATACAGGACTTCTACGGTGATCTGACTCAGATAAACGGTGACAGTCTCTGGAACGTGCTCAATATGCTCAACACCAAGTATTTCCTCTTGGCCCAACAGAACATAGAGGTGCAGAACCCATATGCCTACGGTAATGCCTGGTATGTGGACAAGGTGAGATACGTAGAAAATGCCAACCAGGAACTGGATGCACTAGGACAGATAAACCTGCGTCATGAAGCAGTGGCCGACAAGCAATTCCAACAAGTGCTTGGTGAAGCTATCGCTCAAGATTCCACCTCAACGATAGAACTGACCTCCTACGAGCCCAACCAGCTGACCTATAATGTGCAGAGCGCAAAGGGCGGTGTGCTGGTATTCTCGGAAATATTCTATCCGGAATGGACTGCTACCATTGATGGAAAGGAAGTAGAACTGGGACGCGTAAACTACGTGCTACGTGCTCTACATATTGACGCTGGCCGCCATGAGGTGATACTCAGTTTCTTCCCGAAATCAGTGGATACCACTGAGACGCTAGCTTATGTTGCACTGGCTATCATTACCTTACTGGTATTGCTATTAATAGGGGTTCCCCTACGCAGAAATGGGGGAAATCCTTCCAAGTAATTGCAGAAAATAGCCTATATTTGCAGCATGAAAACTATAAAATCAGGAAAAAAATGAAAAAAGGAATCATACTGTTTTTAGGTGTGTTGCTCACAATGAGCAGTTGCACGAGCAATACTGCTGGGGGTGCATATATGGGTGGGCAGTTCGGCCATGTCATCGGTTCTGCCATAGGAGGTCTGACTGGCGGATGGCGCGGCCATCATACAGGAGCCCTTATCGGCACGGTAGGCGGCATGGTGGCAGGAGCTGCTATTGGTTCCGCCATTGACAATGCCGAGGAACGCAAATACGAGGAACGGACCTCCATACAGCGCCATGAGCCCATGGATGACCGCGTATTCATGACTCGTGAGGAGCCCGTTTTGGAGATTCGTCATGCCATGATTACCGAGACCCAGCGTGACGGTGTCTTGACACGTGGAGAGGAATGCTCTGTCATCTTTGAGATCATGAACACATCCGACAACACCATCTACGATGTGCGACCTTTCGTAGAAGATGCTACGGGCAACAAACACATTAACATCTCACCCAACCTGAAGATAGAAAGCATTGGTCCGCGCCAAGGGGTACGCTATACTGCCACCATTCTGGCCGACAGCCGGCTAAAAGACGGGGAAATCATTGTGCGTGTAGGGGTGGCCCAAGGATTAAGGGAGGTGACATCGCAGACACGCGAGTTTACAGTACCTACAGCAAAAAGAGTGAGAAGCGCCAATTAACGCTTCTCACTCTTTTTGCTGTAGGGGTATACTTTATACGATTCCCTGAGCCAGCATGGCTTTGGCTACTTTCATGAAGCCAGCCACATTGGCTCCTTTCACATAGTTCACGTAATTACCTTCTTTGCCGTACTTCACACACTGCTCATGGATACCGGCCATGATCTGATGCAGTTTCTGATCAACCTCCTCGCCAGTCCATGAGATACGCATCGAGTTCTGAGTCATCTCCAAGCCTGAAGTGGCAACACCACCAGCATTGACCGCCTTGCCAGGAGCAAACAACTGGCCAGCTGCAATAAACTTATTGACAGCCTCAGCGGTACATCCCATATTTGACACCTCTGCCACGCACAGCGGTTTGTTAGCCAGGATAAGGTCAGCATCCTCGCCATTGAGTTCGTTCTGGGTAGCACATGGCAGATAGATATCAGCCTTAGCCTCCCAAGGTTTCTTACCCTCAAAGAACCTTGCCTCAGGGAACTCCTCAACATATGGCGCGCAGATATCATTACCACTGGCACGTAGTTCCAACAGGTAGTCAATCTTCTCAGCATCCAGTCCAGCCTCATCGAGGATATAGCCATCAGGTCCACTGATGGTGATGACCTTAGCCCCCAGTTCGGTTGCCTTCTTCGCAGCGCCCCAAGCCACATTGCCAAAGCCAGATAGAGCCACCGTTTTGCCCTTGATTTCCAGGTTGTGGGTCTCCAGCATATGATGAACGAAGTAAAGGGCACCATAACCCGTAGCCTCTGGACGCAGGATACTGCCACCCCACTCCAGGCCCTTACCTGTAAGGGTTGCGCCATGGAACTGTGATGTCAATTTCTTATACATCCCAAACAGGTAGCCAATCTCACGGCCACCGACACCAATATCTCCGGCAGGCACATCAACATCGGGACCGATGACTTTATACAGTTCCATCATGAATGCCTGACAAAACCGCATAATCTCAGCTTCGCTCTTTCCCCTAGGAGAGAAATCACTACCACCCTTTCCACCGCCCATTGGCAGTGTGGTCAACGCATTCTTAAAGGTCTGCTCAAAACCGAGGAACTTCAAAATAGAGAGGTTCACCGATGAGTGGAAACGTAATCCACCTTTATACGGACCGATGGCACTGTTGAATTGCACACGATAGCCAATATTCACCTGTACCTCGCCCTTGTCATCAACCCAGGGCACACGGAAGGTGGTAATACGCTCGGGTTCTACGATACGCTCTACTATCTTTGCCTTCTCAAACTCAGGATGCTGGTTGTACACATCCTTGATTGACTCCAGCACTTCGCGCACTGCTTGTAGGTACTCCAGCTCGCCCGGATGCTTACGTTCCAAGACTTGCATAATTTTCTCAACTTCCATAGTCTTATGTTTTAAAGTTAATCTGTAAGGTTATTAGAACGATGGCAAATGTATAAAAAAAAAAGATAGCTTCCAAGAAAAAAGGGGAAATTCTTAATTCTTAATTCTTAATTCTTAATTTAAAGTTGTATCTTTGCAGTCGCAAACCTAAAATTGCAAAGAGCAAATGGCAAACGTACCACAGGAATTTAATACCCTATATCTGAAGGATGTCTCGTTCGTAAATCTGATGACGCGCCGCATCTTCAATGTGTTGATCGTAGCAAACCCCTATGATGCCTTTATGTTGGAGGATGACGGGCGTGTGGACGAAAAAATTTTTGATGAATATACCGAATTAGGTATGCGCTACCCGCCTACCTTCACACAGGTGAGTACCACCGAAGAGGCTCGCCATGTGCTCGATGAGACAAATATCGACTTGGTGATTTGTATGCCCGGCACGGCCGACAATGATGCTTTTACCGTGGCTCGCGAGGTGAAGTCCATCAAGCCATCGGTGCCCTGCGTGGTGTTGACGCCTTTCTCACATGGTATCACGAAGCGTATGCAAAATGAGGATATGAGCATCTTCGACTATGTGTTCTGCTGGTTGGGCAACACGAACCTCATCTTGTCAATCATCAAATTGATTGAGGACAAGATGAATATTGAGCACGATATAGAAGAGGCGGGCGTACAGATGATTCTGCTGGTGGAGGATAATATCCGTTTCTATTCCAGTGTGCTACCCAACCTCTATAATTATATCCTGCAACAATCTAAGAATTTCTCCACGGAGGCCTTGAACCCACATGCTGCCGCACAGCGTAAACGTGGACGCCCTAAGGTGGTGCTAGCTACGAACTACGAGGAAGCCATGCAGATATACGAAAAATATGCCGAGAACACGTTGGGTGTTATCAGTGATACCCGTTTCCCGCTGAACACCCCCGTAGGACGCCTGAGCCATGTTGAGGAGGGCGACCCCGAGGCTGGCCTAAAACTGTTGCGTGAAATCAGACAGCACGATGAATATGTGCCATTGATCCTTGAGAGCAGTGAGGTACAAAACCGCGAGAAGGCATGGGCCGAGGGTTTTGACTTTCTGGATAAGAACTCGAAGAAATTCAATGTGGACCTGCGCAAGATGATTGAGGAGCACCTAGGCTTTGGTGACTTCATATTTCGTGATCCAGAGACCCATGAAGAGGTGGCACGCGTAAAGACGCTGAAGGAGCTACAGGACAACATTTTCAAAATTCCTCACGACTCGCTGATGCACCATATACGCCGTAACCACATGAGTCGCTGGCTCTGTGCGCGTGCTATCTTCCCCGTGAGCCAGTTCCTGAAACATGTCACGTGGCATAAGTTGCAGGATGTGGACGCCCACCGCCAGATTATCTTCGATGCCATTGTACAGTATCGACGAATGAAAAATATCGGTGTGGTGGCTGTATTCGACCGACTGAAGTTCGACCGCTACGCCCACTTTGCCCGTATTGGAGAGGGTTCGCTGGGCGGTAAGGGCCGTGGTCTGGCATTCCTTGACAATATCATTAAGCGTCATGCGGAACTGAACCAGTTTGACAACGCCACCGTACAGATTCCTAAGACGGTGGTGCTCTGTACGGACTTCTTCGACCGTTTCATGGATGATAACAACCTGTGGTCGATAGCCCTGAGCGATGCGCCAGATGAAGTCATCCTCCAGCACTTCCTCAAGGCACAGTTGCCCGATGATTTGATTGAGGACTTCTTCATCTTCTTCGATGCCATCAAGACACCAATCGCCGTGCGCTCATCGTCATTGCTTGAAGACTCTCACTATCAGCCGTTTGCGGGCATCTACAGTACCTACATGATACCTTGGCTCGATGACAAATACCAGATGCTGCGTATGTTGGCCTGTGCCATCAAGAGCGTCTATGCCTCTGTGTATTACCGTGACTCGAAGGCCTATATGACAGCCACGCAGAATGTCATAGACCAAGAGAAGATGGCCGTCATCCTACAGGAGGTGGTGGGGCACCGCTATGGCGAGCTCTACTATCCTACATTCTCAGGGGTATTGCGTTCACTGAACTACTATCCCATTGGCGACGAGACGGCCGAGGAAGGTATCGCTTCGTTAGCTTTAGGCCTTGGAAAATATATCGTGGATGGCGGCCAGACGCTGCGGGTGTCGCCTTATCATCCAAATCAGGTGCTGCAGACCAGTGAGATGGAGACAGCATTAAGCGACACACAGACGCGCTTTTATGCACTGGATATGAGCCATGTGGGCGATGATTTCAAGGTGGACGATGGATTTAACATCAAGAGCCTGCGCGTACGTCAGGCCGATGCCGACGGCTCACTCACATATATTGCCTCCACCTACGACCCCATGGATCAGGTTATCCGCGACGGCATCTACGAGGGTGGTCGGAAAATTATCTCTTTCTGTGGTGTGTTGCAACAGGGCATCTTCCCCTTGCCGGAACTGCTGCAGATGTCGCAGAAATATGGTTCTGAGGAGATGCGTCGCCCTGTAGAGATAGAGTTTGCCTGTAACTTAAACAACGACCGTACTGGTGAATTTTATCTGCTTCAGATTCGTCCTATCGTTGACTCCAAGCAGGTTCTTGATGAAGATTTGCAGAAGATACCCGACGAGCAGTGCCTGTTGCGTTCATACAACTCATTGGGGCATGGTATCTCAGAAGATGTGGTCGATGTGGTATATGTAAAGACCGACGAGAATTTCACGGCAGCCAACAATCCCACCATTGCCAGTGAGATAGAACGCATCAACCGTAAGTTCCTAGATGAAGGCAGGAACTACGTGCTGATAGGACCGGGGCGATGGGGCTCCAGTGATCCCTGGTTGGGCATTCCCGTCAAATGGCCTCATATCTCAGCTGCCCGCGTCATTGTGGAAGCTGGACTGAAGAACTACCATGTTGATCCCTCGCAGGGCACCCACTTCTTTCAAAACCTCACATCTTTCGGTGTTGGTTATTTCACCATTAACACCTACACAGGCGATGGGGTGATGCAGAAAGACATACTTGATACAATGCCTGCCATTGAAGAGACACAGTATGTGCGTCATGTGCGCTTCGATAAGCCCCTCAAAGTGATGATGGACGGAAAGAAGCAGACAGGTGTCGTATTACTGCCGTAGTCATTTCACCTTTTTTATCATAAATGCAGCGGCAATTTTAAAGAAAAATGCGTACCTTTGCAATTCATATTATATTATAAGGCAATAACATGTCGTGCATACTCCATATAGAGACCAGCACCGAGGTGTGCTCAGTGGCTGTGTCGGAAGATTCTCACGTGATTTTCCAACAGGAAGACCACAGTGGACCAAACCATGCCGAGAGACTCGGTTCAATGGTTGATGAGGCACTTTCGTTTACCGATAATCACGCTATCCCATTTGATGCCGTAGCCGTGAGTTGCGGCCCAGGTTCATATACAGGATTGCGTATAGGTGTCTCTATGGCCAAAGGCATCTGCTATGGCCGTAATCTGAAGCTCATCGCCGTGCCCACACTTGAACTGATATGTGTGCCCGTGCTGCTGCGCGAGATGGTGGAAGAGAATGCTCTTCTCTGTCCGATGATTGACGCCCGTCGCATGGAGGTCTATGCCGGCATCTACGATCGTGCCCTTCATGAGGTTCGTCCTGTAGGCGCTGACATCGTTGATACCAATACCTACAAGCAGTGGTTGGATGAGCGTCCCGTTTTTTTCTTCGGCAACGGTGCTGCGAAATGTATGGAGGCCATCAGTCACCCCAATGCTCACCTTATCGAGGGTATCAAGCCTCTGGCTAAATGGATGCAGCCTCTGGCAGAGCGTCGCCTGCTGAACGGACAGACTGAGGATGTGGCTTATTTCGAACCTTTCTACCTGAAAGATTATGTGGCAAAAATGCCCCAAAAACTGATTTAACACTATGAACATACAAGGTTTAGACTACAACACACAACGCGAGCCGCTGTTGATGCCAGAATATGGCCGCGAGATTCAGCGTATGATTGACTATGCCATCACGTTGCCCGACAAAGCAGAACGACTGCGCTGCGCGAAGTCTATCGTCAAACTGATGGAGACAAAGGTGCCACAGATACGTGAAAACAGTGGTTACGAGCAAACGCTTTGGGATCATCTGTATATCATGAGTCACAAGCAACTGGACATTGACTGGCCCTACGACATCAGCGGAGCCGAGAAATTTCATAATAAGCCCGCGCCTATGCAACTTCCACAAGAGAGTATTCACCTGCGTCACTATGGACGACTGGTCAATGAACTGCTCAATAAACTGAAAGAGATGCCAGAAGGCAGTGAGCGCGATGAGTTGACCCGCTTGACAGCCAACCAGATGAAACGCGACCTTGTACAATGGGGGCATGGTTCGATTGATGATGAGAAGGTTGCCGATGACATAGCGCGCATGACCGATGGAGCCATACAGTTGGACCTGAGTCATTTCACGTTTGAGCGTGTCAAACTAAACGAACCTCAAGCGAAACGTTCATCTGGAAAGAAAAAGAAATAAATGGCAGCATTTGTTATTGAAGGAGGACATCCATTAAGCGGAGAGATACAGCCACAGGGCGCCAAGAATGAGGCTCTGCAGGTGATTTGTGCAACGCTACTGACCAGCGAGAAGGTCACTATCCATAACATTCCGCAAATTAGGGATGTGATGACGCTCATCCAGTTGCTCAAGGATGTAGGGGTGAAAGTTACCACTGACGGCAACACCTATACTTTCCAAGCCGACGAACTGAATTTGGGCTACCTGCAAAGCAATGAGTTTGTACAGAAATGTGCACAGTTACGCGGATCGGTCATGATGATTGGTCCGCTGTTGGCTCGCATGGGCAAGGCTACGATTGCCAAACCTGGTGGCGACAAGATTGGACGCCGTCGTCTGGATACGCATTTCCTGGGCTTCGAACGCCTAGGCGCACAATTCCATCATGTCGCTGAGCGTGACGTTTATGAGATTTATGCCCAACAGCTCAAGGGCTGCTATATGTTACTTGACGAGGCATCTGTCACAGGTACTGCCAATATCGTAATGGCTGCTGTGATGGCAAAAGGCACAACGACTATTTACAACGCCGCCTGTGAGCCATACCTACAGCAACTCTGTAAGATGCTGAACAAGATGGGTGCCCACATCAGCGGCATCGCCTCGAACCTACTCACCATCGAGGGTGTAGATCACCTAAACGGCACAGAGCATACCATCCTGCCCGATATGATTGAGGTGGGCTCGTTTATTGGTATGGCAGCAATGGTGGGCGATGGCATCCGCATCAAGAATTGTGCTATCAAGGACTTAGGCATCATTCCCAATACCTTCCGCCGTATGGGCATCAAGATCAAGGAAGAAGGCGATGACCTTTTCATACCCCGTATGCGTCACTACGAGATTCAATCGTTTATCGATGGTACCATAATGACGTTGGCTGATGCGCCCTGGCCAGGACTGACTCCCGACCTATTGTCTGTACTTATCACCGTAGCCACACAGGCTCGTGGCTCCGTATTGGTACACCAAAAGATGTTCGAGAGTCGTCTGTTCTTCGTTGACAAACTTATTGACATGGGTGCACAGATTATTCTCTGCGACCCGCATCGTGCTGTGATAGTAGGCCATGACCGCAAACTACAACTGCGTGGTGGACGTATGTCGAGCCCAGACATCCGTGCTGGTATTGCTCTGTTGATTGCTGCTATGAGTGCGAAAGGCACCAGCCGTATTGACAATATCGAGCAGATTGATCGCGGCTACGAGGACATCGAAGGCCGACTGAATGCCCTGGGAGCAAAAATCACTCGTATCCCCTAAGGCTCATTATCCCCATCCCCCATTAAGCCCATGATAAAAAAGGAAGAGGTCTACAAGATTGGTCGCATAGGAAAGGCACACGGCATCAAAGGCGAAGTGTCGTTCAATTTCGATGATGACGTGTTCGACCGTGTAGATGCAGAATACCTTGTCTTGGAGGTTGACGGTATCCTAGTGCCATTCTTCATGGAGGAATATCGCTTTCGCTCAGACAGCACCGCATTGGTGAAGTTCGAGGATATTGAGACACAGGATCGTGCTCGCGAATTAACCAACTGTGACGTCTATTTCCCACGCGACCTTGTTGATGACGAGGAGGAAGTCCTCACCTATTCTTTCCTCATAGGCTTCGACATCATCGATGCCAGCACAGACAAGAAGGTGGGCACCATCGCCAGCGTCGACGAAAGCACCCTTAACATCCTCTTCGAACTGGAAGAAGGCACACTGATACCTGCCAGTGAGGAACTGATAACAGATATTGACAAAGATAACAAAACGATTACAATAGCCCTGCCTGAGGGCATCTTAGACTTATGAAAAAACAAATAGCCATTCTTGGCTCTACAGGAAGTATCGGCACACAGGCCCTCGAAGTGATAGAAGAGCATAGCGACCTCTATGAGGTCTATTGCCTGACTGCTAATAATAAAGTGGAACTGCTGGCCAAACAGGCTCATAAATTCAAGCCTGCAGCCATCGTCATTGCCAACGAGGCACGTTATGACGAACTGAAGCAACTGATGAGCGACATGCCTGACGTGAAGGTGTATGCTGGTGCACGCGCCCTCGACGAGATTGTAGAGGCTGGTCCCATAGATATGGTACTCACCGCTATGGTCGGGTTCGCAGGACTGAGTCCCACCATCCACGCCATCAAAGCCCATAAGACCATCTGTCTGGCTAACAAGGAGACGCTGGTCGTAGCTGGTGAACTCATCTGTCAGTTGGCACTCGAGAACCGTTGTTCCATCCTGCCTGTAGACAGCGAGCACTCTGCCATCTTCCAGTCATTGGTAGGTGAAGACGAGAATCCCATCGACAAAATTCTGCTCACAGCATCAGGCGGTCCTTTCCGCCTGAAATCTATGGAGGAGATTGCCCACGTCACCAAGGCAGATGCCCTGCGTCACCCAACTTGGGATATGGGGGCGAAGATCACCATCGACTCGGCTTCCATGATGAACAAAGGTTTTGAGGTGATTGAAGCAAAATGGCTCTTTGGTGTAGAAGCTAAGCAGATTCAGGTATTGGTTCATCCCCAGAGCATCGTGCACAGCGCTGTGCAGTTTATGGATGGTAGCGTAAAAGCTCAACTCGGTGTGCCCGATATGCGTCTGCCTATCCAGTACGCCTTCTCGTTCCCCAAGAGATTATCACTTAGTGGAGACCGCTTAGACCTCTTTGCTGCACAACATCTGGACTTCTTCGAGCCCGACCTGAAGAAGTTCCGCTGTCTGGCTATGGCTTATGAGGCCCTAAATCAGGGTGGCAACATGCCTTGTATCGTCAATGCAGCCAACGAGATAGTAAACCGTGCCTTCCTGGAGGACCGTTGCGGATTCCTGCAGATGGGCGACATCATAGAAAAGACCATGCAGCGTGCCACCTTCATTCAGAAGCCCACATACGAGGACTATCTACAGAGTGACGCAGAGGCAAGGCACATAGCTACAGCTATGCTGAGTTAAGAATTAAGAATTAAGAGTTTTCGCCTATGGCGATTAAGAGTTAAGAATTAAATAATGGAAGTATTTTTGATAAAAACATTGCAGTTGATGTTGGCTTTAGGCCTGCTGGTACTGCTTCATGAACTTGGTCACTTTGTGTTTGCCAAGCTGTTTAAGGTAAGGGTCAGCAGGTTCTATCTCTTCTTTAATCCGAGATTTCACATCATCAGCACCTATGACACATGGGTACGTCGGTTGTTGGGACTGAAGCCAGAGGTAGTACCCACTAAAGAAGTAGAGGAGACCGATAAAGACGGAAAAGTTACCAAGACAATCAAAAAGGAATATGTAGGCACAGAATACGGAATAGGCTGGTTGCCACTGGGTGGCTATTGCGCTATTGACGGTATGATTGACGAGACCAACCAGAAACTCGCAGAGGTGGCTCAGCCTTGGGAGTTCCGTACAAAGCCTGTCTGGCAGCGATTGCTGATTATGGTGGGTGGCGTATTGGTCAACTTCCTGTTGGCTTTGTTTATCTATTCTATGGTGCTCTTCACTTGGGGCGAGACCTATACCCCACTACAGAGCATGACACAGGGTATGGAGTTCAACGAGCAGGCCAAAGCCATCGGCTTCCAGGACGGCGATATCCTGATCTCTACCAACGACAAGGAGTTTAAAAAGGCCGATGGTAATATGTATCGCATGATCTGCAATGCAGAACAAGTTAACGTACTGAGAAACGGAAAGTCTGTCACAATCAACATCCCTCTGGTGGAGAAGAAATTCCTTTTCTTTACCTACAAGACAACGGATCTCAACCTAGTGGAGATGGCTCAAACCGTGCCAGCCTTTGTACGCCCTTACTATCCCGCCGTCATTGACAGCGTCATACCTGGCACACCAGCAGAGAGCATCGGCTTGCAGAAAGGCGATAAGATTCTGGCTGCTAATAACAAAGAGGTGAATTCGTTCTATGGCTTTACTGACGAGCTGACCCGTATCAACGATGTGCTGGCATCAGCAAAGACAGAGGCCGACAGTTTGAAGGCATTGCAGATGACACTCGTTTACCAACGAGACGGAATCAATGATACCGTCTGCACAACTCTAACCAAAGACCTGAAATTAGGCTTTGCTCCTGTTCAGCTTTACGAACCCACTACATTCGAGTACAGTTTCCTTGAGAGTTTCCCCGCAGGCATTGCCTATGGATGGAACACGCTGAGCAGTTATGTGAGCGACTTGAAATATCTCTTCTCAAGCGAAGGTGCGAAGCAACTGGGTGGTTTTGGAGCCATCGGCAGCCTGTTCCCCTCAGTTTGGGACTGGCATCAGTTCTGGCTGATGACGGCGTTCCTCAGTATTATCCTCGCTTTCATGAACATTCTGCCCATCCCAGCATTGGACGGTGGACACGTATTGTTCCTGCTCTATGAGATGATTACACGCAAGAAGCCTTCTGAGGACTTCCTGATTAAGGCTGAGTATATCGGCTTTGGCGCCCTCATCGTGCTGATGATAATAGCCAATCTGAACGATATCCTTCGAGCCCTACACCTTATGTAATAGGTTTCACCCGCTGTAACGTCCGCAGGGAAAAATAGAAGCAGAAGAAAACGATATACAACAAACAAACTTGAAGAACTGACGGATGCAAACCGTTGATACTGGAGCAAGGCATTTGGGAAATCCACCCAAGTGCCTTGTTTAGTAATCCTACTATCCAAAGCAGGGCAGAACCACATGACGGCAGCAGCACCACAAGCAGAGCACCATAAAGAATAATAGTAGCTGCAGGAATAACGAGGAAATTCGTCAGCAGGAAATAAGTGGAGAATCGGCCAAAATGATAGGCGATGAGTGGGGCTACGCCTATCTGTGCTGCCACCGATACCCCCACCATATTATATATATAGCGCACAATAGGATGCTTCACTAGATAATTCTCTGGGAAGAAGCTCTCAAACAACGGCATCAGCAACAGGATAGCGAGAACGGCAGAGAACGATAACTGGAAACCGATATCATAAAGCGATGACGGACTGACCAGTAACATAACGATAGCCGTGAAGCACAACAGATTCACGGGGGAGCGATGGCGACCTGCTACGGAAAACAGGGCATATACACTAATCATCGTAGCCGAACGTACCACGCTGGTGGATAGTCCTGTGAGAAAAGCAAAGGCCCATATACTCAGGATGATGACAACCTGAGAGAACAGGAAACGCCTACGCCCAAAGGTCAGACGGAAAAGCAGAAGATAGATAACACCCAAATGCAGTCCGCTGAGGGCCAGAATGTGAGAGGCACCCGTTACAGAATAGGTCTCACGCAACTCCTTTGTCAAGGCTGACTTATCGCCCAGCGTCATAGCTGCCAACACAGCATACTGCTCGTCATCAGAAGACTGCGCCCTATAACGGCTCAGCAAACGATGGCGATAGTGAAGAAAACGCAACTGGATGCGATGTATCGTCGACATTTTCCCATATCCATCGCCACCAAGCGCCCAGTCTTTGCTACGAACGAAACCACTATCTGGATGATTAACGAGCAGATTACTGCCTAATTGCAACTGTCGGCTACGCTCATCTTTCCACAGATAGCAGCGCACTCGTCGGCTCTTCTCAGGCAACAACAACTCCACCGCGATGGTCTTCGACTTCTCGGAAGGCTCAGAAAATACGACAGCCTCAACAGGATAGTCATCAGACAAAGGTCTCTCATTTGATTGTCCTACCAACATTCCCAACCAAAAGAAACAGGAAAGGATACTTAGACTTTGAGCCATTGACCAACGTCCAAGCAACCATGCCAGTAATACCGAGCCACAAAAGAACGTGAACATAACCCACATCTCGGACAACATCGATGCCAACATTATCCCTATAACAAGGCATATTGTCGGCATTAGAAGTGGAATTTCACCCCGATAGTCTATATGCTTCACAACGAACGAGCGAAAAAAAGGTTATCCTTTATCATCTTGTAAACTATTGTAAACTCCAACAACATCATCCATCGAGATGTCCAACAGCTGCATCTGTCGGAACAGCTCCGGCAGTTTCTCTTTCATGAACGCCTGCTTGCGTTCTTTCAGGATTTGCTTCTTGGCTCCTTTTGTGACGAAGTAGCCCAGTCCTCGCTTATTATATATAATGTTTGCGCGAGCCAGTTCATCGTAGGCTTTGACGGCAGTATTAGTATTCACCTCCAAGAGTACAGCATACTCTCGGACAGAAGGAATACGGTCGTCGTCCTTATATTTGCCTGCGAGTATCTCATCACAAAGGCGATCGGCCATCTGGATGTATATCGCTTTATCGTTAGTAAAAATCATACGTTAGCAAATTTATGGGTTATAACCTGCCAACGGCAGA
The DNA here is from genome assembly GCA_902778255.1 of uncultured Prevotellaceae bacterium. GTDB lineage: Bacteria > Bacteroidota > Bacteroidia > Bacteroidales > Bacteroidaceae > Prevotella. Next base: position 141,243 of record CACYXD010000006.1, on the reverse strand, counting down.
ACAAAAAGTAGGCAAGCCAAGTAAAGAGAACTATAAGACCTATATAGATGAATACATCTATGGGATTCAAAAATACGTATAGATGGAAAGCATTTGTAACAGAAAATACTATTGAAAGACCTAATACCATAACGGCTGTAGTGGCAATGAAATGGAACTTCTTAAAGAAAACGCCACCAAGCAGAAAGAAGGAATGAATACATATATATATTGAACAGGTCTCCAGAGCATTCTTCCATGAGTAGATTCTTAGAATTCCCAAGAAATCATCTGTAGCAGCCACCATAGGATAGTCAATCATCCAAAGATAAATCATGTGAATCAGGTCGGCTACAAAGAATGACAACAAACCACCTACCAGCGAGAATACTAACAGATAAATCCAGCGTGACGTAAACTTTTCCAAGTTTGAAGCAGGTAACATGAGCCACGCTATGCGCTGTTGCTTCTTCTGCTCACCACGATAGAGCGTACTGGCAGCTATCAAGAAATAGATAAACATCGCTATTGAACAGAAAACACTCACTGCCTCACAGATGGTATTCACGCGCATCATCTTTAATGCATCTGGATCATGTATATAATCGAATCTGCTATCATGCATTCCTATGTTATGCGCAAACCAGAAGAAGAACAGATAGAGCAGCATCATACAAAGCGCACCCCACAGCATGGGTTTATATCCCTCTACAAAATCAAGTTTCAGCACACGGCCAAAGCGAGTGATATTTAAGTTTTTCATTTTACCAATCCTTTCGTTACAGCGTTAAACAATATCTCGAGGTTCACTTGTGTCTCAGGCATATCGGCCGTGCGACGTACCATAGCGATGTTACCTTGAAGCGACGGCTCTGCATAAATCACATCATCTGTCATATCCTGTGGCAAGCGCATTTCGAAGGCATACTTCTCTGTAATCTCAGCCACGCTGGCATTGAGCAACAATTCACGCTCTGTAAGAATCATGATATGATCGAGCAAGGCCTCTACATCGTGCACCTGATGGGTCGAGATAATCAGAGTGCGATCCTCATTCATATTCTCAGTAACCACCTTGCGGAACTGGCTCTTCGAAGGGATATCCAGTCCGTTTGTAGGCTCGTCCATCAACAAATAGCGCGTTTGAGCTGCAAGAGCAATACTCATGAAGACCTTTTTCTTCTGACCCATTGACAAAGCTCGTAAGTTCAAATCAGTAGAAAGCTCAAAGTCTTTCAAACAACGCTCCAATACCTCACGACTGAATCGGGGATAGAAACCCGCCATCAGACTAATATACTTTTCTAACGACATAGAGGGCAGGTCATACTCTTCTGGTACGAGGAATATCTCCTGAAGCATCTCTGCTTCTCGCTTGCATGTTGTGAGTGAGTCGCAAGTTATGGTACCCTTACTGGGACGCAGCAATCCTGCAATCAGATACAGCAGGGTACTCTTACCCATGCCGTTCTTACCCAGTAAGCCATAGATACGGTTCTCCTCCAGCTGAAGGCTGAAGTTTTCAAACACCAAACGCTTCTGTCCGGCATACTTAAAGTTAATGTTGTTTACGCTGATCATAATTATCTTATAACTTAAAAACGTCCCTGTAATAGTGTACCAGTTGAATAGTACACTGCAAAAGTAGATATTTTTATAATATCAACCAAATATTTGGTCGATTATTTTTGTTGATTAACAGAACTTTAACAATCCCACCTTATTATATTTATTGCTGACCAATGGCAATAACTTGGTCGCAATAATCTACAACGGCTGCACGATGTGTGACAAAAATGACCGTACGATGGTGGTCGCTAAGTATATTCTCCAGCACCTTACGCTCCGTATCGGCATCAAGGGCACTGGTAGCCTCATCCAAAAGCATGATACTGCCTGGACGAAGCAAGGCACGCGCAATGGCAATACGCTGAGCCTGACCCTCGCTGAGTCCACCACCCTGTTCAGAGAAACGGGTATCAAGGCCATCAGGAAGCTCATCAACGAAATCGGCACAAGCCATTTGCAACGCATTCTGCATCTGTTTGTCTGTAGCCTGAGGATTTCCCAATTGCAGATTCTCGCGCAATGTGCCACTAAGCAATGTATTGCCCTGAGGCACATAGACGAAGTTGCAACGATGGAGGGGACTAAGTGTAGAGTGTAGAGTGTAGAGTGTAGAATTTGCTACCGCTTTCCCTTCACCATTTCCACTATAAATCTTTATTTCTCCTTCCTGCGGCTTCACTAGTGCCAGAAGCAAACGGATCAGAGTCGTTTTGCCTGTGCCCGTCTCACCCATCACAGCAGTACAAGTGCCTGGTTTAAAGTCAACAGAAAAGTCCTTGATTGCAGGTTGCTGACCAGGAGCGCCATAGTTGAAAGTGACATGCTCGAATCGGACACCACAAGGAGCCGATACCATACAAGGCTCACCCTGCTGTTCCTTTGGAATCCCTTCCAGTTCCATCAATCGCTCGGCAGCAGTAAAGACACTGACAAAAGCAGGTACCAGCTTAGCCAAATCGCGAGCAGGCCCCTGAATACGATTCACCAACTGAAGGAAAGCCGTCATGCCACCAAAGGTCAACGTACCTGCGTACAGACGGAGGGCACCCCAGAGGAATGCCACCAAGAACCCAATGGAAAAGCCTAAGTTCAGAAAGAAGTTGCTGGCCACAGAGAAAACCGTACGTTTACGCACCCACTGTCGCAACGTCTGCTGGGTGACATCCAAACGATTGAGCATCTGTTCATCGGCCTCCATCGTTTTTACCAACATTCGATGCTGCATAGTCTCCGTGAGCAAACTCTGTATCAGACTGTCCGTATCGCGTACCTTGCGATTGTACTTGCGCATATAGGCGATGTAGATGCGGCTCACCAGGATAAAGACTGGCAAGATAGCCACCGTAGTGATAGCCAGCCACGTATCCATCTGAAGCAGATAGACGAAAGCACCCACAAACATCGCCACCGTACTGACAGTAGAAGGGAGCGTCTCTGTGAGGAAGGTTACCACCGTTTTCACGTCCTGTTCCAAACGATTGATGATATCGCCACTATGCATAGCCTCGCGTCCTCGCCATTCTGAACGAAGTAACCGTGCCAAGACACGATGCTGCATACGGTTCTGTGCTTTTACACCAAGGATATTCCTTACCCACACACGCGAGATGCCCACAGCAAACTCGCCCAGGATAAGGACAGCCATCAACCCTACCGCAAAATAAAGTGAACCATCAAGCACCCCTGAGGCGATATCAATGGCACGCTGCATAGCCCATACCGACGAAAGTCCTAAGACGACACCAAGCAATCCAATAGTCGCATTGAGGATAGCCTGCAAGCGATTTCCCTGCAGAGCCCCCCACAACCATCGGAATATCTGTCGAGCCGTATAGTGATTGTCAGGAATATCGAAGAATTTTTTTATGTTCACCTTTACTATGAACTCTTAACTATGAACTATCTCACGTCCGCTCCCCACATCAACTTCTCTCTCAGCGTAGAGAAATAGCGTGTACTACTGCGCTTCACCACCTGTATATTATAAGGTGCACGACGTAATGTGATACGCGTGCCTTCGCCACATTTCTCAGAACGTCCATCGACAGCCACCAAGAAGGAGTGACTGCGGCTCTCCACATCAAGGGTTATCTCAGCCGTATCAGGAATAACGACAGGACGGATATTCAAGGAATGCGGTGCTACAGCCGTCATCACCAGTACGCCAGTACCTGGTACAATAACAGGGCCTCCGTTAGACAATGAATATGCCGTAGAGCCAGTAGGTGTAGAAACAATCAGTCCGTCAGCCTGATAGGTAGTGAGATACTCGCCATTGATACTGGCTCGGATAGATATCATGGCTGCCGTATCACGTTTCAAGATAGCCACATCATTCAAGGCATACGAATACTCGCCCAAAGGCTGCCCGTCAGCCTGGACCTGGATTACAGCACGGCTCTCTACGGCATAGTCGTCATCATGCAAAGCCTGCAGACAAGACTCGATATCATCAGGCGCAATATCAGCCAGAAATCCCAAACGGCCCATATTGACGCCCAAAATAGGAATATGCTTGCCACCTACCCTGCACGCCGTCTTCAGGAAGGTACCGTCGCCGCCCATCGAAATAGCGAAGTCTGCCTCAAAATCACCATCCGTAAAGGTTGTGAAGCGATCTTTCTCAGCATACAGAATACGATGCACATCACACATCTCATTGATGAAATGATAATACTCCTCATCAATGATGACGCGTGCGCCATGCACTTTCAAGCAAGCCAGCACCTCTTGTATGGCAGCTGATTTCTCACGCTGGTAGAGGTTGCCAAAGAGAGCAAATGTTTTCGCAAAGTTTTTGTATCTTTGCGTGCAAAAGTACAAATTTAATTTCAAAATATGGCAAAAGTTTATGTTTTTCTTGCCAACGGCTTCGAGGATGTGGAGGCGTTGATACCCGTTGACGTGCTGCGTCGTGGTAGTGTAGAGGTGGTAACAGTGAGTATTGTTGACGACTCACAGATAGTAGAAACGGCCCATAACATACAGATTGTAGCCGATGCCATGTTCGAGGAGTGTGATTTCAGTGATGCCGATCTGCTCTTCCTGCCAGGCGGTATGCCTGGGGCTACTAACCTCTATGAGCACGAAGGTGTACGTCAAACCGTACTCGCTCAAGCCAAGGCCGGTAAGAAGGTTGCAGCTATCTGTGCTGCACCCGCTGTGGTATTAGCACAATTGGGCATACTCGATGGCAAGCGTGCCACCTGTTATCCAGGTTTCGAGAAACAGCTGACAAAAGCCGAATATACTGCCGACCTCGTCACCGTTGATGGAAATATCACCACCGCCGAAGGTCCTGCTGCTGCCTTCCCCTTTGCCTACGAACTGCTCTCACAGCTCGTCAGCAAGGAGGTAAGCGACCGTATTGCAGAAGGTATGCGTTTTAAGCATTTGATAGCATAATGGACTATATCATCATCGTAGCAGGCGGCAAAGGCCTGAGAATGGGGAGCGACATCCCCAAACAGTTTCTGCCTATAGGTGGAAAGCCTGTATTGATGCGAACCTTGGAGCGTTTTCACGAATACTCCAAGGACTTACAGATAATTCTTGTACTACCTAAAGCACAGCAGGACTATTGGATGGAACTCTGCAAGCAGTACAATTTCACACTGGACTACCAGTTGGCAGATGGCGGTGAAACACGTTTCCATTCAGTACAAAACGGACTGGCACTGGTGCCCGACGATGCCGAAGGCGTGGTAGGTGTACATGATGGTGTGCGGCCATTTGTTAGCATCGAGGTAATTAAAGATTGTTACAAAACAGCTCACACCAAACAAGCCGTTATCCCTGTAACACCTGTCGTTGAGACCTTACGCCACATCCCTACGCAGAAAAACGTACTGCGTAGCGACTACTGCTTGGTACAAACGCCACAATGCTTTGACATCCAGTTGCTGAAGCTAGCCAACAAACAGCCTTATTCCGAAAGCTTCACCGATGATGCATCTGTTGTCGAAGCTTATGGACATGAGGTGACTATGGTTGAAGGAAACCGCGAAAACATCAAAATAACAACGCCTTTCGACCTTAAAATTGCCGAAACACTCCTATAAATGAATATACTCGATCAAGACATCATGTATTTGCCTGGGGTAGGCCCCAACCGCAAGAAGATGCTCAACCAGGAGTTGGGCATCCATACCTATGGTGACCTGCTGGAGTATTACCCCTATAAATATGTGGACCGTTCGAAGGTCTATACCGTGCACGAACTAACTGGCGACATGCCATTTGTACAGGTCGTAGGCCGTATCCTAAGTTTCGAGACCTTTGAGATGGGACCTCGGAAGGAACGCGTGGTGGCTCATTTTTCTGATGGCACCGGTATTATCGATTTGGTGTGGTTCATGTATGGCAAGTCTGCAAAGACCAAATATAAGATTGGACAGCAATACCTCATCTTTGGTAAGCCCGCTGTCTTCAACAACCGCATACAGATAGCTCATCCCGATATTGACGATGCCTCTACGGTTGACACCTCTGCTATGGGGATGCAGCCCTATTATAACACGACGGAGAAAATGAAAAAGATGGGGCTGACCTCCCGTTCCGTAGAGAAACTCACCAAGACACTCATTGAGAAACTAACCGATACGCTTCCAGAGACCATTCCCGACTTCATTGCTGGCCCGCTCCACCTGATGAGTCGCGACCAGGCCTTGCGTACGCTCCACTATCCCCAGAATGCAAAAGACCTCGAACGTGCCCGCGTACGTCTGAAGTTCGAGGAACTCTTCTTCGTACAACTGAATATCCTAAGGTATGCCAGCGATCAGCGCCGCAAATACCGCGGTTTCGTGTTCAACCACATCGGTCCGCTGTTCAATGATTTCTACCAGCAAAACCTGCCCTTTGCATTGACAGGTGCCCAGAAACGGGTGATGCACGAAATCCGCAAGGATATGTGCTCAGGCCGCCAGATGAACCGTCTGTTGCAGGGCGACGTGGGTAGCGGCAAGACCCTTGTGGCCCTGATGACGATGCTCATCGCTTTGGACAACGGCTATCAGGCTTGCATCATGGCACCTACGGAGATCCTGGCCGAGCAACATCTGCAGAGTATTCGTGAGTTCCTGAAAGGGATGCCCATCCGCGTGGAACTGCTCACGGGCATTGTAAAAGGCAAGAAGCGCCAGGAGATTCTCGACGGACTTCTCACAGGCGATGTGCAGATTTTAGTTGGCACACACGCCGTCATCGAAGATACTGTGCAATTCGCACAACTGGGTGCTGTGGTCATTGACGAGCAGCACCGTTTTGGCGTGGCACAGCGAGCTAAGCTTTGGGCAAAGACTGAAGGGAACACTATCCCCCACGTTCTTGTGATGACAGCCACGCCCATTCCACGCACACTGGCCATGACCCTGTATGGCGACCTAGACGTGAGCATCATCGATGAGTTGCCGCCTGGCCGTAAACCCATCCGCACCTCTCACGTCTTCGACTCACGCATGACCTCGCTCTATGACGGCATCCGTCAACAAATCCGTGAGGGTCGACAGGTGTATATCGTTTTCCCACTCATCGAGGAGAGCGAGAAGATAGATCTGAAGAACCTAGAGCAAGGCTTTAAAGCCTTGTGTGAGGCCTTTCCAGAATTCCGTCTCAGTAAGGTACATGGCAAGATGAAACCCAAGGAGAAAGAGGAGGAGATGCAGAAGTTCGTTGCAGGCGAGACACAGATACTCGTAGCTACCACCGTCATTGAAGTGGGTGTCAACGTGCCCAACGCCTCAGTGATGGTCATCCTTGAAGCCCAGCGCTTTGGACTATCACAGCTACATCAGCTACGTGGACGCGTGGGGCGTGGTGCCGACCAGAGCTTCTGCATTCTTGTCACTCCCTACAAGCTGTCGGAGGAGACCCGCAAGCGCATCGACATCATGTGCGAGAGTAACGATGGTTTCCGCATTGCAGAGGCGGATTTGAAATTACGTGGTCCTGGCGATTTGGAAGGCACCCAGCAGAGCGGCATGGCCTTCGACCTGAAGATAGCCAATATTGCACGCGACGGACAACTGGTTCAGATGGCACGCGACGAGGCACAGAAGATCATCGATGATGACCCACAATGCCAATCGCCTAAATATCAGATACTTTGGAACCGACTGCGTGAAATTCGCAAGACAAATGTTAATTGGGCTGCTATTTCATAGTCAGAATGTTAAAAGACATCAAATAATTGTAGGTTTTCCACCCATTTCTCATAAATATTTACTACCTTTGCAACGTGTTATTGACTAACCGATGCATATGACATTCAAAAATATAAAGAAATTTGCCGTCATCGCTTTTGCTTCACTTGCAGTTCTTCCCGCTGCTGGTCAGGATCTTTTGGCCAATCAGGCACCTATTGACCGCAAGATAAAAGCAGTAGATTCACTGATGATGCAACAACTCCTGATGAACGAGGTATGGGAATCACCAGCTGCCGAGCTTTATGAAGACTGGGACAACCTGTTTGCCCACAAGCAGACAGCACTGCCCGACTCGTTCCGTATCAACCTTCGCAACTTCTGTATGCCTACCACCAACCGCGTGGTGACATCAAACTTCGGGGCCCGCTGGCGTCGTCAGCACAAGGGACTTGATATCAAGGTATATATCGGTGATACAATCCGCGCTGCTTTCGACGGCAAGGTGCGTGTCGTACGCTACGAGCGTCGTGGTTATGGCAACTACGTGGTGATTCGTCACCCCAACGGACTGGAGACCATCTATGCCCACATGTCGAAGCACCTGGTCAGCGAGAACGAGGAAGTACGTGCCGGTGATCCTATCGGTCTTGGTGGCAACACTGGTCGTAGCACTGGTTCGCATCTGCATTTCGAGACCCGTCTCTGTGGCGTAGCCCTGAACCCAGCCCTGATGTTCGACTTCAAGAATCAGGATGTCGTAGGCGATGAGTGGACTTTCAACCGTTCTACTTACAATAGTGAATCGTCTGAGGCTACCCGTCTGCGTGGCACTGGTGGTGTCTATCGCGGTGGCGACGGTCTCTATGAGGCTCCTGCCAAGAGTAGTCGCTATCAGGCTAGCAACGGTGACGTGCGCTACCACAAGGTCAAAAAAGGCGAAACTCTCTCCGCCATTGCCCGCAAACACCACACCACTGTCAATGCCTTGTGCAATCTGAACCGCATCAAGAAGACGGTAACCCTCCGTCCTGGTCAGATTCTGAAATACAACTAAGCATTCACACCTTATTTATCTATAGAAGACAGCTTTCGGGCTGTCTTTTTGCTATATCACATTGTAATCTCATTGTGATTAGAGTGTAAGCTCAATGATATTAGTGAGCAAAGTAAGTTACTTTGCAATAAGAAGAATGGGCTTTCGCCATATAAAGTGGTTAGAACCCACCATTGAAATAGCTGCGTGCAATATAAGGCGAAGGTTCGTAATAAAACACAAATTCATTTAAGGTAAAGTGCTTCCTTTGCCTTTCAAGTATAACTCATGTAAGTCAAGTAGTATCAACAATTGAGCCGCAACCTCTCAACGGAGATTGCGGCTCAACAGCTTTATTCGCTTAATGCGATTAGTTGAAGATGTAACGCAGGGTGAACATCACACGGTAGGTTGACATTGCCGTCTCGTAATTCTGTGAAGTCTTAAGGTGACGTTTACCATCCACCAGGTTATAGGTATAGTTGGTTCCGTCATACGACAGCAGGGTATTGCCTGTAATCTGCTTGTAGAGTCCCCAGTCCTTGCAAAGGAAGTTTGGCAGGTTCTCAATATCCATACCCAACTGGATGGTATGCTTGGTCTTGCCAACCATGAAGTTCATATCGCGCAAATACTTGAAGTCAAGCTGATGATGCCAAGGCATCTTAGCACCGCCACGCTCTGCGTACTGGCCCTTACGGTCCTTCAGATAGTCATCCTGGTTGATGAATGCCCAGAAGTCATCACGCTGCATATCAGCAGTATAGGTAACACCATCGACCTTTCCATTATCCTTGAAATTCCAACTATCCAGTTCTGCACGAGATGCCGGCACATAAATCAGGTTGCCAGGAGCTGATGGATCGTTGTTGACATTCTTTGCAAAGATGTAAGAGTAGCGGCTATAAGAATAGGTTCCCAGGAAACCATACTGATAACCATCATATACCAGACTGAAGGTTGAAGTAGCATTCTTGCTCTCCTTCAGCTTGTAGCTGGCAGAAACCAACAGACGATTGGGAGCCACATAGGTTGCATAGCCCGTCTCGTTGTCGTTGACTGCATTGATAGAGTTACGATAGTTGTTATAAGCCGACGATACCTGATCGCCAATACCCTCAGTATAAGACTTAGCCTTTGACAGCGTATAAGAGGCTGACAGGTCAAGACCGAAGTCGAACGACTTACGCAACTGAGCGCTCAGTGACATGTAGTAAGCCTTAGAGCCTGCGTTCTCGAGCACGTAGGCATTCTGACTATTGTAGGTTGACATCTTCTGACGCACATCGCCATGACCAAGATCTACTGTAGAAGTTCCGTCCCAATAGACATTGGCGTTAGACACCACGACGGGATTGAGATCCTTGTTGTAGATACCCTCCAAGGTGAAATCGAAGCCCAAAGGCAGTTTCACATCGATGGCCAATGAGGACTTCCAGGTCTTCGGCATACGCAGATCCTCGCTCAGGATGGTGGGATTGTCAGGAATAGAGGTAGAGCTGGTAGCATTAATCTGCGTCAACATGTCAGACTGACTCATCGTGAAGGTAGGCATGGTCTTACCATTTGCGGTAGTAGCCAGGTAGGTGGTCTGACCCATACCAGAGTTTCCTACAGCTGATACAAGCCAAACGAATGGCATACGGCCTACGAAGAGACCAGTACCACCACGGAGGATGTATTTGCGATCGCCTGTGATATCCCAGTTAAAGCCTACACGTGGTGAGAAGCTGACACTGGCATCGGGCACATTATCCGTACGGAACTGCTTGCCACCAAAACTAATCTTATAGTAGTCGTCATTATAGTTATCCTTCAAAGAGGGATAAGAGGGCAACTCGAAACGGGCACCCAGAGACACGCGAAGATTATCGGTGAGACTCATGTTATCCTGGAAATAGAGCGCCCACTGATTGGTACTCATCTCAGAAGTAAACATCGAGTGAGCGGCATTGTTGCCATAAGTGATACCGAACACACGGGGGTTACGTCCAAACACTGCACCCCAGTTGCCTGCGGTCACCTCAGCCTGCGTAGCCTCATAGGCATAATAACCTGCTGCTGCCTGTGCGTATCCGTTGGCTGCGAAGTTATGCTCAAATTGTACACCAGCAAAGAGGTTGTGCTTGCCAAGGGTGAGGTTCAGCTCATCGGTAATAACAGTGTTCTTGGTCTGCGCCAGGTTACCGTATGTAAACATATCACCCATCAATGCCCATGTTGGGAAGTGACCCTGACCATCGTCCATAACAATTTCCACCACAGGAGCGGCATCGTTATACTCAGTAGAGCGGGGCTGATCTTGGAATGAGTAAGTGCCACGCAGGGTGTTGTGTAGCTTACCAAAGGTGCTGTTCAACTCAGCGGCAAATGATGTAAACCTATACTCTGAATAATAGCGGCTTGACAATGAACTCATACCATAGTTGGTATTGCTGCCATAGGTGCTGTTAGAACCATTGTATATAGCATTCTGCTGATTGGATCCTAGTGTACGCGAAGCAGAGGCCCCGCTCGAAGACTTACGATTAGATTTCGTGAAGCGCACATTGAACTTATGGTTCTCATTGATATTCCAGTCTAAGCGAGCCAGAATACGATAGGCAGGTGTCTTCACATTATAACCCTGCCAAGAACCTGTAGTCAGTCCATAGGTACTGCTCATATAGTCCGACAGGCTCTCAAGCTCTGAGAGTTGTGGACGACGATTTGTCGTAGAATAAGGAGCCGAGCCATTTCCAGCACGAGCAGCAGGACCTACTGACAGGTTATCCTCGTACTCACCGTTGACGAAGAAGAACAGCTTATCCTTGAGAATCGGACCACCGATGGTTGCACCATAGGTATTGGTATGACCATCGTCAACAGCCAAGGTAGTATTGCCTACACGAGCACCCTTCAAAGAGGTGCTGGTCAGGTAGCTATACACACTTCCCTTATACTCGTTAGTACCGCTCTTGGTCACCGCATTGATACCACCACCCGTAAATCCGCTCTGACGCACATCAAAAGGAGTGATGCTGACGGTCATCTGCTCAATGGCATCCAGTGAGATGGGGGTACCGCCACCAGGCAGTGGTGAAGAGCCCAAGCCAAAGGCATTGTTGAATGAGGCACCATCAACGGTGACGCTTGACTGACGAAAGTTACCACCACCGATAGCCAGTCCGCTGGCAGAGCTACTCTGTGGCGTCATCTTCATCACATCAGTCATATTGCGGCTTACGGTAGGTATGGCAGCAATCTGACTAAGATTCATGTTCGTCACAGCACCCGAACGGTCGGAACGCATGGTGTTGCGTGCTGAAGCGACGATCTCTACTTCCTTCAGTTGCGTACTGGCATCGGCCAAAGAAACATCAAGCACCAGGTTCTGACCCAGTTGCAATTGAATGCCAGTAAACTTCTTCGACTGAAAGCCGATGTAAGTTACTTCCACTTCATAAGGGCCACCAGAACGAAGGCCAGTCATCGAGAAGCGGCCATTGCTATTCGAGATAGCACGATACACTGTACCCGAAGGTACGTGCTTTGCAACCACCGTGGCACCAATGGCTGTTTCCTTGTCAGCCATGATCTTACCACTGATTCCAGATGTAGTCACCTGTGCCATAACTGACAACGTCATAGTCAGCATCAGGGCTACCAGAAAGAATAGTTTCTTCTGCATAAAAGTTGTTTGTTATTTATTGTTTGCTAATTTGGATGCAAAAATACTAAAAAGTTTTGATATTTTTGCATTTCTTTCAGACTTTTTTGATTATCATTTGATAATCTTGACCTGACCACTCCTGTCAAACTGCAAAGAGTGGCGCTGAAGCTGATGCGTATCATGGTCGAACAATAGTTCGGAGTCGTAATGCTGGCCTGCTACACGTATCTCGAAATGTACATGTTCGGTGGTGGCACGCCCCGTACGTCCCTCAAGGGCCACTGGCTGCCCCACCTCCACGTAATCACCCGTCTGAACCAGGTTTTTGACGTTATGGCTATAGAGGGTGGTCAAACCGTTCATGTGACGTATCTGCACACAGTTTCCATAGGCTGCAAAAGGTTCCGACATCACCACCACACCGGCAAAGACGGCACGGACGGTGTCATTGGGAAAGCTCTTGATATCGGTACCAGCATGATGACGACCACCGCGTCCACCGTACGGGCTGATAACCTGAGATTTCCCTAACAGATAACACCAGTCGTTATCAGCAATGTTTTTCAGATGAACCGTAAAACTCTGACCTCCGCCAAAGGGATCATAAACCGTACTTCTCGATGCAACGGGCATATGGATGGGCCGCTGCATCGAGAAGTCGGTTTTTAAGGGGTATGGGGGAATACTCTCGAAGGTGTTGTAGTCAATCAATGCCGACCGATAGCCAGGAGGCTGCAAGGGTGACTGCGCCGCTGACGGCACAACAGCCTGCAACAACAGGCAGATAGCTATGACAAGTCGCTTGATTGGCTTCATGCCTCTTCATTTTCGTCTTCGTATTCAAAATCGTCGAGGTCGTCAATGTCCTCAACATCAACGTATTCAATGTCCTCATCCTCACCCTCGTCTTCCAGCTCCTGGGCAAAGACAGACATATCCTTGTCACGATGTACCAGTGTGTCTTCGGCTGTGATTGCCTGCAGTTTGTTGCTCTCGGCATTCAGCTCACGCCACAACACATCTTTCAGTTCGTCAAGACCAAAGCCTGTGACAGCTGAGATAAACACCACGGGAAGATCCTGAGGTAGTGTTTCTTTGAGCATCTCGATAAGTTCCTCGTCCAGCAGGTCGCACTTGGTGATAGCCAGCACGCGGTGCTTCGAGAGCATCTCAGGATTAAACTGCTGCAACTCGTTGAGCAGCACCTCATACTCATGCTTAATATCATCGGTGTCGCCAGGCACCATGAAGAGCAACAGCGAGTTACGCTCGATATGACGCAGGAATCGCAGTCCGAGACCCTTTCCCTCGGCAGCACCTTCGATGATGCCGGGGATGTCGGCCATCACAAACGACTTGCCGTCACGATAGCCCACGATACCCAGCGAAGGTTCCATCGTGGTGAAGGGATAGTTGGCAATCTTCGGTTTGGCATTGCTCAGCGCAGATACAAGCGTTGACTTACCGGCATTGGGGAATCCTACCAGACCCACATCAGCCAGGAGTTTCAGTTCCAAGATAACCGTCATCTCCTGCATGGGCTCGCCTGGCTGGGCATAGCGTGGAGCCTGGTTGGTGGCCGTACGGAACTGGAAATTGCCCAATCCGCCGCGTCCGCCTTTCAGGAGCAGCACCTCCTGACCGTCGTAGGCCACGTCGCAGACGAACTTTCCCGTCTCGGCATTATAGACCACCGTGCCGGGAGGTACGTCTATATAGATATCCTTGCCGTCGGTACCATGACACTTGTCGCGCCCACCATTGCCACCATGCTCCGCAAAGATATGGCGCTCGTATTTCAAGTGGAGCAGCGTCCAGAAGTTGTGGTTGCCACGCAGGATGATGCTACCACCCTTACCGCCATCGCCACCATCAGGACCGCCGTTAGGATTGTATTTCACATGCTTCAGGTGCATGCTACCTTTACCACCCTTACCCGAGCGGCACATAATCTTTACGTAATCTACGAAATTACTTTCCATACCTTATTTTACTAGGATTGCCTAGGGTTTCCTAGGATCTCCTAGAGATTATCCACCACCTTGCAGATATCTGCGAAGATACGATCGAGCTCACCCAAGCCATCGATATGGTGGTGCAGACCTTCCTGCTTGTACCACTCGATAAGGGGCTGAGTCTGAGAGTGATAGACCACGAGGCGCTTCTTGATCGTTTCCTCATTGTCATCGGCACGTCCGCTCTGCTGTCCGCGCAGAATGAGGCGCTTCATCAACTCATCCTCAGGCACAGCCAGTTCAATCATAGCTGCCACCTTGTCGCCACGCTCGTTGAGCATCTGCTTCAGAGCCTCAGCCTGTGGAATAGTACGGGGGAAACCATCGAAGATAACGCCCTTGTGTTCGCGTCCGAAAGAATCATAGACCGAGGCCAAAATGCTGACCATCAGTTCATCGGGAATCAGCTGACCATTGTCAATATAGCCCTGAGCGGTCTTGCCCAACTCTGAACCTTTCTTAATCTCTGCACGCAGCACATCGCCCGTAGAGATATGCTCCAGTCCGTACTTCTCAATCAGTTTGTCGCTCTGAGTGCCCTTGCCTGAGCCGGGTGCACCGAAAATAACAATATTCTTCATCTAATTTTTATTTTGTTGTTGTTTATTCCTTCACCAGTGTATAAAGGTCTTTCAATCCACGGCCCTGCTGGTCGTAGTCCAAGCCATAGCCCAGGATAAAATCATTGGGGATTTCAAAAGCCACATACTCAATATTGATATTCTCCTTCAGCTTCTCAGGTTTGAAGAAAGCCGTGCAGACATGCACCGAGGCAGGATTACGGGTGCCGAGAGAGTCTATCATCTGACGGATTGTCAGACCGCTCTCCACAATATCCTCGAGAATGATAACCGTACGGCCGGCGATATCCTCGTTGATACCCATCACCTCCTTGATCTTTCCCGTTGACATGGTGCCCTGATAGGAAGCCAACTTAACAAATGAGATCTCACAGGGAATGGTCATCTCGCGCATCAGGTCGGCAGCAAAGACAAACGCACCATTAAGCACAGCCAGAAACAGAGGATTCTTACCTTCCATATCCTTGGAAATCTGCTGAGCCAGCTCTTTTACCCGGGCCTTGATCTGTGCCTCCGGCATAGACGTTTCGAACGTCTTGTCCAGTATTTTCACTCTACTCATATACCTATATAATTATATTTTGATGCAAAATTACAAAAAAAAAGCGAAAAATGGTCAGAGATTACCAATTATTTCGTATTTTTGCATCGTTATGAAGATTTTCACGCATTCTCAGATACAAGAACTCGATAAATATACGATTGAGCACGAGCCCATCAAATCAATAGACCTGATGGAGCGCTCTGCACATGCCATCACCCAAGCCATCACGGAAAAATGGATGAACGACGTGCCCGTGGTCGTCTTTGCCGGACCAGGCAACAATGGCGGCGATGCCTTGGCTGTGGCACGTATGCTCATTGACCTGAACTACAAGGTTCAGACTTACTTGTTCAATATCTCAGGCCACCTGTCGGCCGACTGTGCCGAAAATAAAGACCGCCTGATCCACAAGAAGAGCAATGCACCGTTTACTGAGGTGACAGTAGAGTTTGACCCGCCCCATTTGGAAAAGGGGACGCTGGTTGTCGATGGCATCTTTGGTGCCGGACTCAACAAACCTCTGGCAGGAGGATTTGCGGCCCTGGTCAAATATATCAACGCCTCGGCAGCCATGGTGGTCAGTATCGACGTACCATCGGGCCTGATGACGGAAGACAATGCCTATAACGTCAGGGCCAACATCATACGCGCTGACCTGACGCTGACGTTGCAACAGCCCAAGCTCTCGTTCCTCTTTGCTGAGAACCAACAGTACATTGGCGAACTGAGAATCCTTGACATCCGACTGAGCAAAGAGGGTATCGACAAGACAGATGCCCACTTCACCTGCGTGGAAGACAGCGACATACGACAGATTCTGAAGCCACGCAATGCCTTTGCCCACAAAGGACAGATGGGTCACGCCCTCCTGGTGGCTGGCAGTTATGGTATGGCGGGGGCTGCCGTCCTGGCCACCAAGGCCTGTATGCGTGCTGGCGCCGGTAAGGTGACCATCCATACCCCCAAGCGAAACGCACAGATTCTACAGACCACTATACCCGAAGCCATTCTAAACCTGGACCGTGAAGAGACGGTCTTTTCAGAGGCTGTGCCTACAGAAAACTACCAGGCAATGGGCATCGGACCGGGTATCGGCACTTCCGAGCAGACCATGATTGCCATGATAGCCCAGTTGCGCAGGGCACAATGCCCTGCCGTTGTCGATGCCGACGCACTGAACATTCTCGCCAGTCGTCATGCATGGATGCAGCAGCTGCCAAAAGACATCATCCTAACCCCCCACCCCAAGGAACTGGACCGCATGGAGGGACAGTGTGTTGACAGCTATGAACGACTGAACAAGGCACGCCAGTTGGCAGAGAAACTGCAAGGCTATGTCATCCTGAAAGGACATAACACAGCCATCTGTATGCCCGACGGCCACGTGGTGTTCAATACCACAGGCAATGCCGGTATGGCCACAGCGGGTAGCGGCGATGTGCTCACTGGCATCCTGACAGGGCTTTTGGCACGCGGTTACCAACAGCGTGAGGCCTGCATACTGGGTGTCTATCTGCACGGACTGGCTGGCGATCTGGCAGCGCGTGACCTGGGTGAGGAGAGTCTCATTGCCAGCGACATCATCGACTATCTGCCGAAGGCATTCTTAATGGTAAAAAAATAAATAGTAAAATAAGAAGATGAGAAAGTTTTTTTTCTTTATCATTAGCACCGTTTTATGCGGAACGCTAAACGCACAGACCCAACTCACGGAATACAAGCCAGGCGTAACACCAGAGGGTGCCGTCTATTTCCTGCCGAAGGCAGCTTTCCGCATCACCATGCAGATTGAGAAGACCACCTACAAGCCAGGTGATTTCACTGCCTATGCCCAGCGCTATATGCGATTAAAGGATGTGTCTCAGGAACCAAGCACACAGTATCGCATCATCAGCTACCAGCTGACCCCTATTGCCGTGGTTGACTCCACCAAGAAATATGCCTTGAAATTCAATGCCAGAACGGTAGCCGCTAACGTGGCACTGTCGGATGACGGACGCCTGCTGGCCATCAACGCAGAGCCTACTGCCATCAAGGAGCCCACCCCCTTTGAGCCGGCACCCAAAAAGCAGCGCCTAAACCCGCGCCAACTTCTCACTCAGGAGATTCTGTCGGCCGGCAGCACGGCTAAGATGGCAGAACTGACAGCTCAGGAAATCTACGACCTGCGCGAGAACCGCAATCTGCTTATCAAGGGACAGGCCGACTTCATGCCCAAGGATGGCGAGCAGTTGCGACTGATGCTCCATCAGATAGACGCACAAGATGAAGCGCTGACCAGCATGTTTAAGGGCACTTACGATTGTGACACCACTGAACACTCGGTGGCCGTATGCCCTGACGGCTCGTTTGAGCGCCAGTTGCTGTTCCGTCTGTCACAGGTCTATGGTTTGGTAGATACCGATGACCTCTCAGGTGCACCTTATTATATTAGTGTGGAGGATATGCAGTACGTACCGACCACTGTCAATGATGCGGCTGCTTCGAAGGCCAAGAAGAAGGCCTATGAGGCTGGGGTCTATGTGAATGTGCCAGGACGTATGCGCGTCACGCTGTATCAAGGCATCGAAGCCGTGCTCAACACCGAGCTCCCGGCTCCGCAGTTTGGTAACGTAGAGTTGCTCAGCGGCGACCTCTTCAACAAGCGTTACACCACCCACCTCTGGCTCAATCCCCTGACGGGTGGCGTAGAACGGTTAGAAGCAGAACAACCCAAATAGTTAATACAAAAAGAAATCCCTACCGATTTGGCAGGGATTTCTTTTTTATTGTGTATCTGAGGATTAGCACTGAGCCAGCTTACCGTCAGAACCGAGCACATTCACAATCTTGTGGATGTACATCTTCTTCATGTTCTCACGAGCGGGCTTCAGATACTGACGAGGATCGAAGTCTCCAGGATGCTCAGCCAGGTGCTTGCGGATAGCAGCGGTCATAGCCAGACGAGAGTCTGAGTCGATGTTGATCTTGCAGACAGCGCTCTTAGAAGCCTCACGCAACTGCTCCTCGGGGATACCGATAGCGGCCTCGAGGTGACCACCGTACTGGTTGATGGTGTTAACCTCTTCCATAGGAACAGAAGAAGAACCGTGGAGCACGATGGGGAATCCGGGAAGCTTCTTCTCAATCTCATGCAGGATATCGAATGCCAATGGCGGTGGAACGAGCACGCCGTTCACGAGTGTGCACTGCTCAGGAGTGAACTTGTGAGCACCGTGAGAGGTACCAATAGAAATAGCCAGTGAGTCGCAACCTGTGCGGGTAGAGAAGTCGATAACCTCCTCAGGCTTGGTGTAGTGAGACTCTGCAGAAGAAACCTCATCCTCAACACCAGCGAGCACACCGAGCTCAGCCTCAACGGTTACGTCGAACTGATGAGCATACTCTACAACCTTCTTAGCCAGCGCAATGTTCTCCTCGTAAGGCAGTGAAGAACCGTCGATCATCACTGAAGAGAAACCGTTGTCGATACACTCCTTACAGAGCTCGAAGCTGTCACCGTGGTCAAGGTGCAGAACGATCTCAGGATGCTCGCAGCCGAGCTCCTTAGCATACTCTACAGCGCCCTTAGCCAGGTTGCGGAGGATGGTACCGTTAGCATAGTTACGTGCACCCTTAGAAACCTGCATGATAACAGGTGACTTTGTCTCCACAGCAGCCATTACGATAGCCTGCATCTGCTCCATTGTGTTGAAGTTGAAAGCGGGGATAGCATAGCCACCAGCCACTGCTCTCTTGAACATCTCGCGGGTATTAACGAGACCCAAATCCTTGTAGTTTACCATAATTTGTATAAATAAAAATATAAAGTATAAATTATAAATTCTTATCTACGAATTCTACAGAGCGCAAAATTACGAAAAAAAAGTGAAGAGTGAAGAGCGAAGAGTGAAGAATTTGCCGCCACCGAACTTTTTTTTCAAATAATTTGCCATGATAACGAGTTCAACACCTGATTTTGTCAAACTCACTTATCAAAGCTGCTGCAAATTCTTAACTCTTAATTCTTAACTTTTAACTCTTACCCCCCTT
This sequence comes from uncultured Prevotellaceae bacterium, assembly GCA_902778255.1. GTDB lineage: Bacteria > Bacteroidota > Bacteroidia > Bacteroidales > Bacteroidaceae > Prevotella. Next base: position 121,692 of record CACYXD010000006.1, on the reverse strand, counting down.
ACACCAGCGTATGCTGTTCCAGGTACGCCATCACATCATCCTTATAGTTGTCCGAGACGGGAATATACGTATTATCCAGGACGATGCGCAGACGATCTATCGTGCGCACCTTGGGCATATGCACGATATAACTCCTATGGGTACGCAGAAACTCAGGACTCGGCAGGAAGTCCTCCAGACGTTTCATCGACATCAGCGACATCAGTTTCTCGCCCGACTCAAGATAGAACCGCACATAGTCCTTGAGGCCCTCGATATAAAGGATATCATCCAGATTGACACGCTGCAGCTTATAGTCACTCTTTACGAAGAGGAAACGGTCACGCAAGAAGGCATCCTGTCTCATCTGCGAAGAGAACCATTCAAGCGCCTTGTCGGTTGACTTCACGAAGTCCTGATAACTGATGGGCTTCAGCAGGTAGTCGAGCGCATTGACACGGAAGCCCTCAATGGCATACTGCGAGAAGGCCGTGATGAAAATAACCTTCGTCTCGCGGGGCAGTATCTTGGCAAACTCGATACCGCTGAGCTCAGGCATCTGGATATCGAGGAACAGCAGTTGAACGGGATTCTCGCGAATATCGCGCATCGCCGTGACGGCACTGTTATAGGTGCCCTTCAGTTCCAGGTAAGGGGTTTTCTCTACATAGCTTTCCAACAGGCCTGCAGCCAGTGGTTCATCATCAATAATAGCACAAGTTATATTCATTGAATTCTAAATTTTAAGTATTTGTATCTACAACAATTCTTGAGAAATAAGTCTTGTCATCATCGGTCAGTCCCTTTTCCCATTGGTACTTACCGGCATACAAGAGTTCCAGTCGACGCTCCACCTGACGCAAGCCGATGCCATGCCCACTACGGTCCTGTGCCGTCTTGGGGAAGTTGGAGTTGCGGATATCGAAGGTCACAATCCTGTTTACCTTATCAATATCAATCTGGATATGCACAAAACTGGGTTCAGTAGGACTGATGCCATGCTTGAAGGCATTCTCGACAAGCGAGATGAACAGCATAGGCGAGATATACAGGTCGCACGTTTTACAATTAACAGAGAACTGCACATCGACAGACTGCGGCAAGCGCAACTTCATCAGACTGACGTAGTTGCGGATAAAATCCACCTCGTCTCTCAATGGCACCGTGGGCTGCTGATAGTCGTAGAGCATATGTCGCAGCATCTTCGACAGCTCCATAATGGCTTCCTGAGCCCTTTCCGCATTGATTGCCGTCAGAGCATAGATATTATTCAGCGTGTTGAGCAGGAAATGAGGGTTGATCTGATTACGCAGATTGGTCAACTCAGCCTGTGCACGCGCAGCCTCAGTCTCTTTCAACTTCTGGTCGGCAGTAACCCAGCGACGGGCCACGGCCAGCGCCGTAGCGCCAGCAGCAAAGACACCCAGGTTGACACTATCACGCACGATATAGGTAATGGTGCCCAACACATCTATCTCGTGATAGTTGCGTATGAAGATAGAGTTGGTAAAGTCCATCCAGTAGTGCAGGATGACACCCAGCGTGATGAGCATTACCACGTTGATCAGCAAGTCGTAGCGATGCTTGCCGTGGACGAAAAACTTAGGTGCCAGCACCAGATAATTGAGGTAGAACACAATCATCAGGAACAGGGGCTGCATACATGTCATCAGATAGTGCAACCCATTGAAGCCCGTGCCCCTCCAATAGGTCAGGGGCGACAGGAACAGAAACGCCCACAGGGCGATATGGCATATGCCACCGAGTTTTCTATTCATGACGGATAGCTTCTATAGGATCCATACGAGCGGCTTTAATGGCTGGTATATAACCAAAGCCTACGCCTATTAACACACACACAAGGAATGATACGTAGATACTCCACGCCGGCACGCTGCTGGGCATTCCTATAGCAGGTACCAGGAATTCGCTGGCACTACATCCTAAGAGGATGCCTAGCAGTCCGCCCGTCACACTGATCATTACTGACTCGATCAGGAACTGCATGGAGATGACAGCCCCCGTAGCACCTACAGCCATACGTAGGCCTATTTCCTTGGTACGTTCTGTCACGCTGACCAGCATAATATTCATGATACCGATACCAGCCACCAGCAACGAGAAGCCAGCAGCAACAACGAGAATCAGGGTGACCATATTCATCGTCGTTGACATGGTCTCCATGATCTCGGCCTGCGAACGGATGGTGAAGTCATCGTCTGCCTCGCCTTTCAGCTTGTGGTTATCACGCAACATCTGGGTCAATTCTTCGATGGCGGCATCCGAGAGATCCTCGGTAATGGCCGAACAGACGATGCTGGAGAACCAGGTCTGTGCCGCAATACGCTTCATTACGGTGGTGTAAGGGGCAATGATGACATTATCCTGGTCCATACCCCAAGAGTTGTAGCCCTTGCCCTTCAGCACACCCACGATGGTCATGGGAATAGACTTGAAACGGATAGTTTTTCCGATGGGATCGACACCTTCGCCAAAGAGTTCGGTGACAATGGTCTTGCCCACCACCACCTTCTTGGCGGCCTTGTTGATATCCTCCTCAGTGAAGCAGTCACCCTCTTCCACAGGCCATTGCTTGATATCCAGATACTCCGGACTCTCACCATAGATGGTGGTCGTCGTGTTGTTGTTGCCATAGACCACCTGACCACTGGCCGTCACCTCGGGCGACACCTTGGTGACGAATTTCTTCTCACGCATGATGCGCTGATAATCGGCCATCTTCAGCGTCTGCATAGCCGACGGGTCCTGACGCACGCCACCACGCATATCAGCGCCTGGGCGGATGGTGAGCAGGTTGGAGCCCATCGTAGAGAGTTCAGCACGGATGCTCTCCTTGGAGCCCTGTCCTATCGACATCATGATAATCACCGCTGCCACGCCGATGATGATACCCAGCATGGAGAGGAATGAGCGCATCTTGTTGTTGCCAACGGCCCTGATGCTTATCTTAAACAAATTATAGAAATTCATAATCAGTCATCGTTCATCACTGGCAGCGCTGCCAAGGCCTCGGCTGCCGACTTGATGTTTTCATTATAGGTATCCTCACGTATCTTGCCGTCGCGCAGGTTGATGTTACGGCTGCTGTATTCGGCAATCTCAGGGTTGTGGGTCACGAAGATGATGGTGTGGCCCTGACGATAGAGTTCCTGGAAAAGCACCAGCATCTCAAACGAGGTGCGTGTGTCCAGGTTACCAGTGGCCTCATCGGCCAGCAGCACAGCAGGTTCGTTGACCAGCGCACGGGCAATGGCCACGCGCTGCATCTGACCACCCGACATCTGGTTGGACTTATGATCCAGACGGTCGCCCAGTCCTACGGCCTGCAGCGCCTTGATAGCACGCTCTCGACGTTCGGCTGCCGACACCTCGGGGTTGTACATCAGTGGCAGCTCCACATTCTCTACTGCCGTGGTCTTAGCCAGCAGGTTATAGTTCTGGAACACGAAACCTATCTTACGGTTACGCAGATGGGCACGCTGGGTCTTCGACATCTCGCGCACAGAGATGCCATCGAGGAAATACTCGCCACTGGTGGGGGTGTCCAGACAGCCCAACTGATTCAGAAGTGTTGACTTGCCCGAGCCTGACGTACCCTGGATGGTGACAAACTCGCCTTCATAGATTTTGAACGAGACACCGCGAAGAGCCTTCACCGTCTCGCTGCCCACCTTGAAGTAGCGCTTCACGTTCTGCAGTTCAATGACAACGCGACTCTCCCCCTGCCCCTCCCTGTGAGGGAGGGGAGTGGTTAGTCCGTTCCCTGTTTTTATTTTGTCTTCATTCATATTGTTGTCTCTATCTACTCCCCTCCCTCCAGGGAGGGGCAGGGGGAGAGTCTTTTACTTTTTCTGTTGTCCGCCCTGTTGCTTATTATTGTTTTTGGGTCTTGGCATGAAGGGGTTCTGAGCCTGCTGGTCCTGAGCGGGCGCGTCGCCACCGTCAATAGTGAAGTCGACGAGCACGTCGGTACCCTCGCTCACGCCGCTCACAATCTCCGTCAGCAAGCCGTTGGTGGTACCTATCTCCACCTTATGGGCCTTGAAGGTCTCACCATCCTTGGTCCACACCTTGTGGTCACCCTCGCAATCCTCTACCTTCTGCTGTTCGGTCAGCAGGGCCTCATTGGGTGTGAAGCGCAGGGCCTTGGCTGGCACGGCCAGCACATCATTCTTCTCCATCGTATAGATGGTGACATTAGCCGTCAGACCGGGCTTCAGCTTCAGGTCGTTGTTGGGAGCCGAGATCACCACCTCGTAGGTCACCACATTACTCTCCGTCGTAGCCTGCTGACGCACCTGTGTGACCTGTCCCTCGAAATGGTCTTCAGGGAAGGCGTCCACGGTAAAGGTCACGCGCTGACCTTCCTTCACGCCACCGATGTCGGCCTCATCGATATCGGCAATCACGCGCATATCGGTCAGATCCTGGGCAATGGTGAAAAGCTCTGGGGTGTTGAACGAGGCAGCCACGGTCTGACCTTCCTCCACCGCCTTCGACAGCACTACGCCATCGATAGGACTGGTAATGGTGGCATAGCCCAGGTTGGTCTGCGCCTTCTGCACGCTCTCACGCGAGGTGTTCACCTGCTCCTTGGCCTTCAGATACGATAGTTTGGCTGTCTCGTATTCATCGGCACTCACCAGTCCTTTATTATAAAGGGTCTGATAGCGGTTGAAGTTGGTCTGCTCGTAGTTCAGCGTGCTCTGTGCCGACGACAGGTTGGCCTGTGCCGTCTTCAGTTCGCTGGTCAGGTTGGTCTTATCCAGTTCGGCAATGACCTGTCCTTTCTTCACCACCGTATTATAATCTACATAAAGTTTCGCAACGATACCACTGACCTGCGTACCCACGGTAACCGAGGTGACGGGCTCGATGGTTCCCGTTGCCGTGATGGTGTTCTTGATGCTCGTACGCTCCACCTTAGCCGTTTCAAACGACACCGTATTCTGTTTCTTGCCACCCATGAAGAAATAGGCAGCGGCGGCCACGATAGCGATAATGGCTATGACGATGGCCCAAGTCTTTTTGTTATTCATCATAAGACTCTCCCCCGACCCCTCCCTGTAATGGAGGGGAGTGTTTAGTTTGGGGTCTCCTTTTTTTAATTGTTATACATTATTATTTTTTCATCGAATAATTTCCATTGGAAGTATCTGCCTACTCCCCTCCATTCAGGGAGGGGGAGGGGGTGGGTCTCCCTTCACTATAGAAGCGCAGCAACTGCTGGTTCAATATCGTCTGATACTTCGACTGCAACCTGTTTTGCTGGGCCGAGAGCAGCTTGTCCTTACCATTCATCAGCTCGATGATATTGGTGAGACCCAGGTTGAACTTCTCTGCCAACAGGTCGTAGCTCTGCTGTTCGCTGTCCACCGTGGTCTGTGCAGCACGGAAGCGCTGCTGGTTGGTGTTGGCATCCAGCCAATAGCCTTCGATGGTCTGATACAGGGTCTTCTGCTGATCCTGCAGGTCGAGCTGGGCCTGCTGGCGCAGAATCTTGGCCTTATTGACCGAGGTGCGGGTCTGACGACCATCAAACAGTGGCACGCTCAGGGTCAACCCCGCCTGCGAATTAAAATTAGTCTTCATCTGATTACCCCAGCTATTGTTTGAAAGGGAGTTGGTGCTGGTAGAGAAGCCCCCCGTCAAACTGAGACTGGGCAGCCAGCCGGCCTTGGCAATTTTTACGTTTAGCTCGCTACTCTCGATGGCCAGCTTTGAACTTTCTATCTCAGGACGGCCCAACAGAGCCTGCTGATACACATTCTGCAAAGCGGGAATCTCAGCCAAAGCCTGCTCATCAGTAGTCTCAGGGATGACCACGTCAAACGCCTCGTCGCCCGTCAACTCCAACAGCTGCTTCAGCTGCAGCTTGTAGTTAGCCAGCTGCGCCTGGGCATCCACCACATTATATTCATCCGTGGCACGCTGGGCAGTCAACTGGGCCAGGTCGGCTTTCGACATCTTGCCCACCTCGACCATCTCCTTGCCACGCTCTTCATTCTTCTGACTGGTCTCCAGACTGGCCTTGCTCACCTTGATACTCTCGTCCAGATAGAGTATCTGCACGTAAAGCTGGGCAATACGCTCCTGAATACTGTTGGCAGTCTCGGCCACCTGCAGTTCCGCCTGCTGACCCGACAACTTGCTCAACTTCACGTTGTTGGTATTCTTATTGCCATTCCACACCGTCCACTGGGCATTCAATCCATACGAGCCATTCAGATACGTCTTTTCCACCTTGGTATTCACCGTGCCGTTGGTCACTGTCGTAATGCCGGCATCCTGCCAAGGCCGATAGCCCAGACTCTGATTAGCCGAAGCACTCACCGTGGGCAGCAATGCCCCTTTCGAACCTTTCACCTCCTCTATGGCCGACTGCTGACTAAGCCTTGCCTTCTGCAAAGTGATATTATTCTGCATGGCATAGTCAATACATTCCTGCAGCGTCCATTGCTTCTGGGCACTGGCAGACGACAGAAAGATGAAAAGGAAAAACAGCGTTAATCTAAAAATCTTCATTTTTTTCTTCTATCACGTTATTACGCTGCAAAAGTAGAAAGAAAAAACGATTTAGAAAAAAAAGATAGACAAAATTTCGTAGTTAATAGATTTTAACTGGCAATACATCGAAAAAATCCGCAATTGTTAAAATCACAAGACAGGAATCTGAAAAATAAAAAAAGGGTCACCGCTGTGACCCAACCTTTGTTAACCTTAAATCTAATACTATGAAAAACACGATGCAAAGATAGGGTGTTTTACTTACAGTTCCAAACTTTTTTGCTTATTTTCCTTTCGATTCGTAAATTAATTGACATAAATCAATCCAAAAGCTCAGAAAACAAAGTCGCGTACACCGCTGTTGCACACCACTTGCGTGCGTTTGATGCTTCTTTAGGTTGCGTTTGAGGCTGTTTTAGGTTGCGTTTGAGCCTATTTCACGTTGCGTTTGAGCCTATTTCGCGTTGTATTTCAGGCTCTTTCACAACCCAAAACAGGCCATTTCGCAAAAAACTACCATAAAAACCCGTTATAGGTGTTCTTTTTACACGTTTAGGTGTTATGGTAGGTGGTTAGGTGTTTTTGTGAATATTGTTTTCTTAAGTTTCAAATTATTTTACTACCTTTGGCTTCGCCGAACTTACTCCGTCTCGGCATAAAAAATTAATGATTTTATTTTGTTCTGCTCTCGACTTTTCGTAACTTTGCATCCGCAATGGAACAGACAAATCAATACGTGAAGCAATTTCCTGACCTGATGGCAGGAAAGACCGTCTTATACTGCCACGGATTCGGAAGTAGCGGACAGTCGGGCACCGTGACGCGACTGCGCACGGTGATGCCCCAGGCAAAGGTCGTGGCACCCGACCTGCCCGTGGAGCCCAACGAGGCCATGCAGCTGCTGCGCAGCATCTGCGAACAGGAAAAGCCCGACCTCATCATCGGCACGTCGATGGGCGGTATGTATGCCGAGCAGCTGCGGGGCTTTGACCGCATCTGCATCAACCCTGCCCTGGAGATTGCCGAGACGATGAAGGCGCATGGGATGACAGGCACACAGCAGTTTCAGAATCCCCGCCAGGACGGTGTGCAGGAGTTTTATGTCGATAAAGCACTGGTAAAGGCCTACAGGGAGGTGTCGGAGCAGCGTTTCGAGGGTCTCACGCCAGAGGATCAGCGCCGCGTCTATGGACTCTTTGGCGACAAGGACGATCTGGTGGACACTTTTTCTATGTTCTGTGAGCACTACCCGCAAGCCACCCATTTCCATGGCGAGCACAGGGTGGACGACAAGAGTTATATGCACTCGGTGATGCCCGTAATCCGATGGATTGACGATCAGCAGGAGCATCGTCAGCGTCCTATTATATATATAGGTATAGAGACGTTGGCTGATGCATATGGCAAGCCGACCAGTAGCAGTCAGAAAGCCGTAAGGCTACTGATAGAGCATTACCAGGTGTATTTTGTCTGCGAAGAGGATTATCCAACGGAGAACCGTTGGGGACAGTGGCTCGAGGAATATATCAACGTGCCTGCCTGGCACCACACCATCTATACGCCACGCCGCGACCTGCTCTACGGCGACTACCTGATCAGCAAGGAGAAAGAGGGCGACACCATGGCCACCGTCCTGGAATACGGCAGCGACACCTTCAAGACCTGGGAAGACATCATCGAGTATTTCTCGCGCCTGGGTGGACAGTAAGAAAATCATAAAAAAAGAAAATATGAGAATAGGAATCATAGTAGCGATGGACAAGGAGCTGAAGCAGCTTCAGGAGGTCTTCAAGAATAGCGACGTGCTGGTGCAGAAATGCGGCATCGGCAAGGTGAACGCTGCCCTGGGTGCGCAGCGGATGATCAACGAGTTCCACCCCGACTGCATCATTAGCAGCGGATGTGCAGGTGGTAATGGCGACGATATCAACGTGCAGGACATCATCGTGAGCTCTGAGCTCTGCTATCACGACGTGTATTGCGGCACAGCCATCGACAACACCACCATCTATGGTCAAGTGCAGGGTCTGCCCGCCCGCTATCAGGCAGATCCATATCTGCTGGAGAAGGCAAAGGCCCTCAGCCACCAGACATCAAACATTAGCCTTCATCAGGGCCTCATCGTCACTGGCGACTGGTTCGTGGATTCAAAGGAGAAGATGCGCGAAATCATTGGTCATTTCCCTGAGGCAAAGGCCGTAGATATGGAGTCGTGTGCCATTGCACAGACCTGCTATATCAACAAGGTGCCGTTTATCTCGTTCCGCGTCATCAGCGATATCCCCCTGCGCGACACCGATGCCTCACAGTATCACAACTTCTGGGACACCGTAGCCGAAAACTCGTTCCAAACCACCCGTGCTTTCGTAGAAAGCCTCTAACTTCTTAACTTCTTTAACTTCTCTAACTCCTTTAACTTCTCCTCATCATGGAAGTCATTCAAAGTTTCACTATCGACCACACGCACTTAAAGCCTGGCATCTACGTATCACGCGAAGACAAAGGCTTTACTACGTTCGACCTGCGTATCACCGAGCCCAACAAGGAGCCTGCCGTGGCCCCAGCTGCCATACATAGCATAGAGCACCTCATGGCCACCTGGTTTCGCAACAGCCGCGTCAAAGAGGATGTGGTATATGTAGGGCCTATGGGCTGTCTCACGGGTATGTATATCATTATGACTGGCAGTTACTCCGTAGAGGATATGCGAGAACTGACCATAGAATGCTTGGAGTGGATGCTCACCCAGACGGAGGTGCCCGCTACACGCCCTGAGGCTTGCGGAAACTATCTGCTCCACGACCTGCCCATGTGTCATTGGGAAAGCCGTCGCTATCTGGATCGCCTGCAAAACGATTTCCATTGCGAGTACACCAAACTCCAGATTACCCTTGACGACGGAAAAGTCTTTGCAGATGCATAAAAAGAATGATGGCGTGCCTTTTGACACGCCATCATTCTTTATTCTTCGTCCCAGTTAGAGTATCTAGTGATATTCTACAAATCAAAATCATCGTCATCGAATCCATCGAAATCGAAATCAAGATCTTCGGCCTGATTTTCGAAACTGTTGAAATCAATGCTTTTAGACATAGAGCTTCCTATCATCAAGTCATCCTGTTGCTGAATCAAGATGATCTGTATCTCTGGATTTATATATTCATTTTTCATCTTCTTTCTTCTTTATGACCTTTTTACCTTTATATATATAAATACCCTTCTCGGTGGGCTCGCCATCAAGTTTCTTACCATCGAGGGTGTACCAGTTGTCTAACTTGAACTTTACGACCATCTCTTTGTCGGTCACCGATGTTATTTCACCATCGTCGAAGTTCAGTTCAAAGTCGCGTGCCTTGTCAGAACCCGATGACACATAGAAATGGCAGCGGAAGGTATGTAGCGTGCGCGGATTCTTGGAATATCCCAACGTGTTATTACTGCCTAGCATGACAATATTATTAATGTTGTCGGGAGTGGGATTATCGTCATCGTCATTGCGACCGTCGCTGACGACGAACGGATCGAACTGTCCGACGAAGGTCACCATCCCATCATTGCTTGTTACAGCTTCTGGTTCAACGACACTAATATAGCCATTATCGAACGTGGGAGACGTGTTCGGTTGATATAGATGGTTGACGACCTTAATAAGGTAGGGTTTGCCCGCTTGAATACTTTTAGTCTGTTTGAAGGCCAAACGGAGTACACCATTATCAAGGGTCGTCTCGTCCGGATCCATTTCCATGACGATGGCGTCGTTGAACAGATGAGCAGTGTTATTCTTCATTGCAGATTCAGAGATGGAGAACGGTAGGCAAACCGTGTTCCATGTTTTGTCACTAACAATGAATCTGCGACCAGTAAGGGTGAACGGTCGCGAGCCTTTTTCATCTTTATAGTACTTTCGTAGGATGAAGGTATTCTTGTGGTCATCCGATAGAGGTATGCCATTAGCCTTCACTGCACCATCATTATCGGTGACATCGGCAAAACCACCACTCAAGCCTATGCCTCCGTTGCCTATTCCGTCCCATGTACTATTAGCATTCTTTATGACCTTAGCTCCATAATAGTAGTTGTTGTTGAGGTGAGAAAAATCTTCCGTACATCCGCTGATAGCACCAACGTAACTACTTGCTGCAATAGTTGATTCGATAACCGTGTTATGACTGATAGCTGATAGACTTTCATATCCCACAATTCCGCCGAAATACTTACAGTTGGAGTTGGCATTGTCTTTGACTTGTGCAAAATTGATACAGCCTTCTATCTTACTATCGAATATATATCCCGCAATTCCGCCCAAACATTGGCTTCCATTGTATCCTGCCCAAACGAACACGCTGTCTGTTGTATAACAATTCATTATACGAGAAGCCGTGGCACGGCCAACAAAGCTGCCAATATTACTGTAACCGAAGAAACGGGCATCATTCAGGATAACATTCCGTATTTCTCCGCTTATGACATTTCCGAAAAGTCCTAGAAAACTATCATCGTTAGTATTATCTCTTCTGGCAACGCGGATGCCGCTGATGGTGTGGCCGTTACCCTCAAAGATGCCTGCGAAAGGTCTTGTACTATTTCCTATGGGTGTGTAGTTTTTGCCCTCAGCATCGAGGTCTTCAGGGTCGTATCTAATGTCGTTTTTCAATATAAAGTATGTACCGGCGAAGTAGTTGGGCTCGAAACCATCGAGGCCGATTGTTTTCTTGGCGAGCAAATCCAGCTGACTGGGGTATTCAATCACAAATGGGTTAATCCGTCGGCCGTCGCCATCCCATGGTATGGCGGTGAGATCGGCCGTGATGGTTACATCGCTGGCGGGCGTCTCAAAGGTTTTGCCGTTGGTCAGAGCGATGTCGTTGTCGTTGGCATCCTTCACTGTATAGGCGGTCATGTTAAAACCGTCTACGTGGCTCAGTGTGACAGGGGTGCCGGGCAGATAATAATTTGTTTCCCGATAGTTGAGAATGGGTTGTGCCGCAGCGCGAATATTTCTTTGTCGTGTCATGGTGTAGACACAAAGGGCACCGTTGTTAGTGGGCTGATCATCGAGCCAGGTTCCAACGTTGATGGTCTTTCCGTTGACGGTGCAATGATAGTAGTAGTTATTCGCGAGGGTGACGTTGCTAGAATACATACCGAGGATAGCACCGCATTGAGTACCCGATGTGTTGTTTATCTCAGAGTTGAGCACTAGGCAGTTTTCAATGGTGTTTTTGCTACTGGTGTCACCCACAATACCGCCCACTTGGTTACAGCCTGTAATGATTGCATCGTTCAGAACGACGTTCTTAATTGTTGCATCCATAATCACACCGAAAATGCCCTGTTTGCCATCTTGAGTATTGTCGTCGCCCATCTTTTTCAGACGGATACCACTGATGGTATATCCTTGACCATCGAAGATGCCTTGGAATTTGTGATAGAAGTTTCCAATAGGGGTGTAGTTCTCACCATTCTCATCAAGGTTGTTGGGATCGTATTTGATGTCATGTTCTAGCTTGAAGAATTTGTTCTTATAGGTATTTCCCTGACTCACCAGATTTGCCAACAGATTGATGCCTGTGGCTGTTCTGATGATGTAGGCTCTATCTTCTGTCGTTCCATCGTGATCAGCATCGGCATGCCACCATCGCCAGAAATCTGGGGCCATGGAGACATAAATCCTTATGTTTTCAGCTGGCATGGAAAACGAACTGTTGATGCTGGCACCCTTGTTGGTGCTGTAAGCGCAAGAATAGCCTTCGGGAACACCGGAACAACTCAGCATGACAGTGGTGTTGCTGGCGTAGTAAGTGACGTTGTCAAGGACAAAGGTCTCGCCGCTGGCGCTTATTCTGTCATCATCCATCGTAATGGTGTGCAAGCTGTGTATACCTTTGATATCGCCATCGCCTGTACCTATGTTGGTGCTGCTATTGGTGGCGTTGCCTATTTTTCTCGTGCAATTGATGTAGTAGTCCTTGTTAAGGGTGTTATTAGAACTGTTATTATGTCCAACGTAGACGCCTGCTAAAGCATCTGAGGCTTTTGCTTTAACGGAACTATTCTTAACAAGACAGTTCTCAATAGTACTACTGTTATACCCTACAATGGCGCTAACATAATTATTGCCAATAATGTCTGCCCCGTCAATGGTGAGATTCTTGACAGATGCATATTCGCTAGTGACATAGCCGAAGAGCCCAACATAGTTACTGCTTGGTCTGTTGATGGTGAGATTTCTGATGGCCCTGCCGTTACCATTAAACCTTCCCTGGAATGAATGATCGTTATCGCCTATTCCATTGAAAGTAACACCTTGCATATCGATATCGTTTTTCAATTTGAAACAAAAAGAGACATATTTATTACCACCTGCCACGTCCTCAGAAAGTTTGATGAGTTGTGAGGGGTACTCGATCATGTAAGCGTGATTCATGTCTTGTCCGTTACCTGTCCAATTGATGACGTTCCATTTGGCATAGAGGGTCACGGTGCCGTTGTTGGTAGCGCTGAGTTTATTGAGCTTATAGCCGTCGGCGTAGCTCGTTCCAGTGCCATCGGATTTGGTGTTCCAACCAGCGAAGGTGTAGCCCGGGCGAGTGAAGGTATTCTTTGTAAGCGCCTGGGATTCATCGTAGGTAAAAGTCTGGTCGTCCATTGAACCGGTAGCATTGATGCCGTTGGTAGCATTGGCATCGAAGTGCACGGTGTAGTGGTTTGCCGTCCAGTGGGCGGTAAAACTCTTCTTACCATACGAATGCTTGGAAATCTGTACGGTTGTCTCAGGCGTGTCGCCGTTGCTGCCCGTCCATCCTGCGAAGGTGTAACCGGTCTTGGTGGGGGCATTCAGTGTGAATGTTTCTGTGTCGTATGTGTATTTACTTGGGTTGCCTGGGTTTTGGCCACCGTTTAAGATATAGCTGATAGAATAGGCGAAGCTGGCATCGCGTTCACATTTACTGTTGTAGGTGATGCTGCTGGGCGCGTTGCCTGCCAAATCGGTGATGGTGCCGCTCCAGCCTGTGATGGTGAGATAGCCAAGAGCGTTGTCGCCGATTATTCCGCTGAAAGTCAGCACGTTGGAACCGCTGCCGGCCACATAACTGAGTGTGCCCCAACCGTTTGCGGTATTGAGTGTCGGTGTGCCTGTCACCTTGACAATCTCGTTGAAAGCCAAAGATACGTACATTGTATTGCCGGCAGCGTGCTTGCCAGGAGCCACGAAGCCTGCTAACACGCTGGGCGCAGTGGCGTCCACGGCCTGGATGTGGGCCTTGACGTTCTTAGCCCACCACTCATCGTGATCAGTACCACCGCCAGAGGCGTTGCAGCGAACAGCAAGATAATCAAAATCCAGAGGTAGGATAAGACGACCGTCAGAAGCCCGACGATTTGTATTGAATTTCTGTTTACTCAAGATATATTGTGTACCGTGGCCCCAGGGATTACTATGTCCTTCGTTGTCGCCCACAGAAGTTACAGGAAAACTATAACTTTTATACTCCGTGTCCTTACCGTTAGTTTTGTGCTCAAAGCCGGCCATGTAAAGCGAATTATTGATATTGCCAGGATCCCCATTACTACAACCAGAGCGATTGTCGAATAAAGTTTTTGAGGTTAGAATAGACATGTACTGGTAGCCGTCATTTTGTTCCCTGACATCCATAGTTAGTGTCATACGCAGTTCGGCACCAATTTGTTGAAAGTAGGTTCTTGGAGCGACATAGTCAAAATAGCTAGAACTTGCTACTGACTTGACATCGTTATTTTCATAACCAGCGTCTGTGTTCTTATACTCGTCAGATTGAATGGTTATATCCCTAATTCTGAATATATTGTCGCTAATGTTGGTGCCAGTTTTGAAACTGCGAGTTTTTTCGGTAAGTAGGAAACCACCTATGTCAGTCACCTCCAATTTATAGCTACGTTCGGTGCCTGTCTGATACAGGTAGGCATCGTTATTGGCTGTCTGTTCCGTGACGGTAATGGTCCTGCTCTTAGTTTCGCCTGCGGTAAAGGTGAACTCGCCTCTCAGATTCATTACTGGTACTGTCAGATCGGCGTCTTCTCCATTTATTTTGCTCACATAGTAGTGTTGCATGGCATAAGCACTTAGGTTCACCAGGCGATAGCGCACTGTTTCGGCCACTGCTGTATTGGTGCGGGTAATGGTAAACGTAGTGACGTTGCCGCTGGTGCTGGTTTGTATGTCCCAGCCATTTTCGGCCCACGCCTCTTGCCCCGTCATGAGTGCTACTATCGTCAGCACCACGGCGAGGACTCGGTTAAGGAAAATGGTTTTAAACTGTTTCATTGTTTATTTGATTATTTATGGTTTGTCTGTCAAGGGTGATGATTACTTAGTCTTTACGCCGATACTGCCAGAGGATATACACGACATGCCCCACGAGGCCGATGTAGATTGCCACGAGGGGAATGCTGAGCCATAATGGCAAGGCAAGGAATTCTTGTATGCTACTGGTCATGGTTGATGGTTGAATCATATTTAATTATGATGGCACAAAAATAGGAATAATAACTGAAAAAGAGTGTCGAAAACACGCACTTGGTGTCAGAAAAACAGGGGTAAGGTGTCTAAAGAACGCTGTTTTCTGACATTTTTACCGCATTTTGTCTGATATTGCAAAGAATTTGTTTAATTTTGCACTTCGAGACTAACGTCTTTAACTCCTGAACTTCTTTAACTTCTCTAACTTCTAAAATATGATCACAACAGGCGAAATGCAGATTAGCGGTATGCTGACAATGACGGTATTGTCGGTAATGCTGGTTATGTCTGCTCCTCGACGCTCTACGCGCCGTAGCAGTTTTGCTAAGGCTCGCTGGATGATGGCTGGAGGCACGGCACTCATCGCCCTGCAATTCCTGCTGCAACATGCGTTCGGATTCCGACAGATGGGCGTGACGCAGGCGGTATGTTGTAATCTGCTGTTCTTCACCCCAGCATCGCTACTGTGCAGCATGGCTATTCTCTATGTGCAGCGACAGGGGAAGGTGAGCTGGAAGGAGTGGCTGATTGGCAGCAGCATCTTTGCCCTGTCGGCTATGATATTAATAGGTACGGTAGTGCTCGACGGCGTGCCCTTCAGGGAGGAATCGGATGCGCTACGCATAGCGGAATACGTGAGTTCGGTACTCTTCGTAGTAATGCAGACTTATATCTTCACCATGCAGTATAAGGCCTACAAACGACTGGAGCTGGCGGTAGATGAATACTACGACCGCAGTCGCCGCGACCTGTTTGGATGGATGGGACTAAGCATGAAGGCCATGGCACTGTTGGTATTCCTGGTGCCGCTGGTCATATTCATGCAGGGCACCCCGCTGGTACTCTTCTCCATAGGCTTCTTCTTTGCTATCTCCTACTCTACCATCAGCCTCTATACGTACGGCGTGAGTAAGGACGTGGAGAAGGTGGAAGAGGCGGAGATGAGTGGAGAGTGCAGAACGGAGAGTGTGAAGTCTGCTACCGCATATGAGTCAAGTGCAGATGGGACAGCGGAAGCAAACTCTACACTTTACACTCTAAACTCAACACTTGACCGTTGGATAGAAGGCGGTCACTACCGCGAGCATAACCTGACGCTAAGCATCGTGGCACGCCAGATGGGTGTACCGCAGAAGCAGCTGCAGGAATGGCTCAGGCAGTCGGAATATAAGAAACTGGCAGGACTGGTCACCACGCTACGCATCAAGGAGGCACAGCGCGTATTGACGGAGCATCCGGAATGGAGCGTGGAGAGCGTGGCCGACTACTGCGGCTTCAACGACCGTAAGTACTTCCACCAGGTGTTCCAGCAATATACGGGCACCACACCGGCAAAATATCAGGCAAAGGAAAAGAAGCATTAGTCTTTTCTTAATATGTGAATAACTACATACTTTTCGTTAACAAGACTTAAAGAATTTGGTTGTTACTACAAATTGTAGTTATATTTGCAACGTCAAACCTAAAACGACAATTTAAGCAATCAAATATGAAGAAACTAACTGACAAGGAACTGGCCATTATGGAAGCGCTTTGGGAACATGGCGAACAGTCAATACGCGACCTCATCGGCTACCTGCCTGAACCACTCCCCCACTTCAACACCATAGCTACCTATGTACGCCGTCTGGAGATGCACGGCATGATTCATCATAAGGAACTAAGTGCGAAATTCTATCTGTATGACGCAGCTATTTCGCGCGAACAATACATTAACGCCATTCACAAGGATAACGTGAAGAAATTCTTCGGCGGATCGTACATGGGTTTTATCTCGAATCTGGTGAAAGAGCACGACGTGAGCGTGGACGAACTGAAAGAACTCATCAAAATGGTGGAGGAAGAGTGATATGGGAAGTTTTGTAGTTTACATCATTGAATGGGCACTATGCCTGTCGGCCTTCTTGTTATTATATAAGATGTGCTTCAGTGGGAGTACGTTCCACCGCTTCAACCGCATGTTCCTCCTGGGCAGCGTGATTGTATCGGCATTGTTACCTCTTATTCACATCACAACTACCGAGCAGATGGAACCCATCGCTGAGGTATGCCGAGTGAACACCACACAGTACGAGCCGATTGAAGTCTCAACACTAAACACGCAACAATTCTCACTTGACACGCAAGACTTCTCACTGAACACTTCCCAAAAAGTTTTCCTTGCTATCGCTCTCGTATATCTTATTTACATAGCCATACAATTCCTTGGTTGGCTGCGTTCGCTGGTAAAGATGCTACTCTTTTTGCGAGGAAGGAAGACATACCGAGTGGGGCGATGGATTCGTCTCGTAACACACAACGAGGAATACGGTCCGTTCAGCTGGATGAACTATATCGTTATCTCAAACCAGGAAAATGGCTTCGCCCGTCGTGCCAGTATGCACCACGAACTGTCGCATATCCGGCTGCTACATCCCCTTGACCTGGTGTTTATCCTGCTGTGCACACTGGTGAATCCTGTATGCTGGTTGGTGATGAAAGAAATAAAAGTAGTTCACGAATACGAAGCTGATGATGAAGTGATCAATCATTATCACATCCAAAGTCGCGACTATCAACGCTTATTAATCCTGCGGACAGTTGGAGCGGAGGCCTACGCGCTTGCTTGTTCGTTTAATCTTAACATTAAAAAACGAATTGTAATGATGAAAAAAGAACAATCAACTTGGTGGCGCATGATGTGGATTGCAGTCACCGTACCCCTCGTAGGCATCGCGCTTACTGCATTCTCGAAGCCCAAAGAGGCATTAAAAGAAGTTATTGACAGCAGCGTGGAGATAATTGAGCAGCCTATCGTAGAAGCACTCACTACAGAAGTGAAAGAGGCTGAAGTTACCGAAACACCCGCACCTGTGAAAGAGGTAAAAGAGGTGAAAGCCCTCGAAGCCGTAAAATCTGGCGATAAGGTCAGCGGTACTGTGAAGAATCAGAATGGCGAACCGTTCCAGTACGCCAACATCGCTGAAATTGATGAGTATGGACGCATCATTGCCACCGCCATGACCGACAATAACGGAAACTTCACACTCAAAGTAGCAGATCCTCAGCACAAACTCCGCGTATCGTACGTAGGATACAAGAGTCAGATGCTCGACATCACTAGCAACAAACTTGACGTATGCTTGGAAGAGGGTATGAAGTTCAGTCAGATAAAGGTGGTGGGCCGTCATGACAGTATTGACAGTAACGATCAGCGCTACAAAGACGAGAACAACGACAACGGAGATGACAAGACTTTCAACTTAGTAGAACAGGCGCCTTCATACCCTGGCGGACAAGGAGAACTCATGAAATACCTGAGTACCAGACTGCGCTATCCCGCAGTAGCCCGCGAGATGCAGATGGAAGGAGAGATTATCGTAACGTTTATCATCGATAAGACTGGATTCGTACGTTCGCCAAAGGTCGCAGAGGTTAAGGCGTCTTCTCCGATAGCCAAGATGAGCGATATTTGCAACCCAACCAGAACTGTAAATGTTGAATTTCCAGAGGAAATGAAAGAAGGTGACGAAGAAGTTGCAGATAAGAAGAAAGCCTTCTACGATACTGTAGAGGCGCTGAAAGAAGAGGCTATCCACGTGGTGAGAAACATGCCTCGTTGGGAGCCTGGCCGTCAGAACGGCAAGCGCGTAGAGACTACCTACACGTTGCCCGTAAGCTTCAACTTGGCCAAATAGAAATTATCAATAACACGAAAAGTGGCGATTCCACCGATGGAACCGCCACTTTTTTATTCAAAATATCTCTTGTCTCTACGTTTACTGCTTATTAGCTTTTTTACGCTGATCGTGATCAAGGATAGCCTTGCGGATACGCATGGACTTCGGCGTAACCTCGACAAGCTCGTCCTCCTTGATATACTCGAGGCATTCCTCAAGACTCATGATGACCTTAGGAATGATGCGGGCCTTATCGTCAGTACCTGAGGCACGCACGTTGGTGAGCTGCTTAGCCTTGCAGACGTTGACCACGAGGTCGTTGTCGTGTACGTGTTCACCTACCACCTGTCCCATATAGACATCCTCACCCGGATCGATGAAGAACTTTCCGCGGTCCTGCAGCTTGTCGATAGCGTAGGCAAAGGCATTGCCTGTCTCAAGGGCAATCATAGAACCGTTGACACGACGCTCTATCTCGCCCTTGTAGGGCTGATACTCCTTGAAGCGGTGGGCCATGATAGCCTCACCCTGAGAGGCGGTGAGCACGTTGGTTCGCAGACCGATGATACCACGCGAGGGTATATCGAACTCGATATTGGTACGCTCGCCCTGAGACTCCATAGAAGTCATCTCACCCTTACGGCGGGTCACCATATCAATCATCTTAGAAGCGAACTCCTCGGGCACGTTGATGGTGAGCTCTTCAATAGGCTCGTTCTTCACACCATCAATCTCCTTATAGATTACCTGGGGCTGACCCACCTGAAGCTCATAGCCCTCGCGACGCATGGTCTCGATGAGCACAGAGAGGTGGAGCACACCACGTCCACTGACAATCCACTTATCGGTAGAGTCCTCGAACTGCTCTACATGGAGGGCGAGGTTCTTCTCAAGTTCCTTCTCCAGGCGGTCGTTGATATGACGCGAGGTGACGAACTTACCTTCCTTACCAAAGAAGGGCGAGTCGTTGATGCAGAAAAGCATTGACATCGTAGGCTCGTCGATTGCAATAGGTGGAAGAGGCTCTGGATTCTCGAGGTCGCAGATGGTGTCGCCAATCTCGAACTTATCCAGTCCGATAACAGCACAGATATCGCCACACTCCACCTGGTCGATACGGCTGTGGCCCATGCCATCAAAGGTGTGGAGCTCCTTGATCTTGGTCTTCTCCATAGAACCGTCACGATGGGCGATAGTGACCTGCATACCGTCCTTCAGGGTGCCACGATGCACGCGACCCACGGCGATACGTCCAGTATAAGAGCTATAGTCGAGCGAGGTGATGAGCATCTGAGGGGTACCCTCAATCTGCTGGGGAGCAGGAATCACCTCTACAATCTTATCTAATAAATAGGTAATGTCAGTGGTAGGCTTGTTGTAGTCCTCGCCCATCCATCCGTTCTTGGCAGAGCCATAGACAACGGGGAAATCCAGCTGATCCTCAGTAGCATTAAGCGAGAACATCAGGTCGAATACCATCTCATAAACCTCCTCAGGACGACAGTTGGGCTTGTCCACCTTGTTGACTACCACGATGGGCTTCAAACCAATCTGCAGGGCCTTTTGTAACACGAAGCGCGTCTGGGGCATTGGGCCTTCGAAAGCATCGACGAGCAACAGACAACCATCGGCCATATTGAGTACACGCTCTACCTCGCCACCGAAGTCGCTGTGTCCCGGAGTATCAATGATGTTGATCTTAGTGCCTTTCCAATTGATACTGACGTTTTTGGAAAGAATGGTGATGCCGCGCTCGCGCTCCAGGTCGTTAGCATCGAGTACCTGGTTGCTCAGGTTCTGTCCCTCACGGAAAAGATTGCCTGCCAGCATCATTTTGTCGACCAGCGTGGTCTTACCGTGGTCAACGTGTGCAATAATTGCAATGTTCCTAATGTCTTGCATAATACTAATACCTTAAAAAAAATGCCGAGAATGTATCCTCGGCACAATCCAGCATTTCGCCTTTTCAGTAGCGGGAGCCGGGATTGAACCGGCGACCTCATGATTATGAATCATGCGCTCTAACCAGCTGAGCTATCCCGCCATCTGCTCGTAAGCGGGTGCAAAGGTACTCCGAAAAATTAAGAATTAAGAATTAAGAATTAAGAATTTTCTGCTGCTTAACATTTTTTATGAATGCGCGGATATTTTTTCGGTCAACAGGCCCTTACTTTCGTTTATTTTTTGTACTTTTGTACCCGAATAACATTATTATAATCTGGACAAAGACTAACCAGTATAGGTATGCTGAAACAACGACTGAATTTAGAATATCCGCTGGCCCCAGGAAAGCCCGACCTGCTTTGGCAGCTGTTGAGCACAGACCACGGACTGGAGCGCTGGCTGGCCGATCGAGTGATTGAGGAAAACGGTGTCATGCGACTGACATGGGGCAACATCTATGGCGAACACCATACGCTGAGTGCAAACATCGTAGAGCGTCAGAAAAACAGCCACATCCGACTACAATGGGTTGACGAAGAAGAGCCGGAGGCCTATTGGGAGATGAGGATTGGCAAGAGCGACGTGACAGAAGACCTCTGTCTGTGCGTAGTAGATTATGCGCCTGCCGAGGACATCGACGACCTACACGAACTATGGGATGACAACTTGGACCGCCTTCATCAGTCATCCGGATTTTAATTGCGACCAGTTATAGCAAACAGTGAATAATCCATTCAGGATAAAGAAATTAGATATCTTCATTACGAAGCAGTTCGGACTGCTTTTCGTAGGAACCTTTTTCATCTGCCTTTTTGTGCTGATGATGCAGTTCCTTTGGCGCTATGTCGATGAACTGATCGGCAAGGGACTGTCAATGGAAATCTTGGCACAGTTCTTTTGGTATATGGCGCTCGGACTGATGCCACAGGCATTTCCACTGGCCATTCTCCTATCATCATTGATCACCTACGGTAACCTGGGCGAGAGCAGCGAACTGACGGCCATCAAAGCCGCGGGCATCTCACTGATGCAGTCGATGCGCTCACTCATCATCGCCGTATTCCTGATAGCAGGCATCTCGTTCTACTTCCAGAATGTCGTGGTGCCCAGCGCCAACATGCAGTTGAAACAGCTGTTGGTGTCCATGAAGCAGAAGAGCCCGGAACTGGAAATTCCGGAAGGCACCTTCTACGACGGCATACCCAACTCCAACCTCTATGTCGAGAAGAAGGACTTGAACACCGGTCATCTCTATGGCATTATGATCTATCGTCAGACAGGCTCTTACGAAGACCAGACCATCATCCTAGCCGACTCAGGTATGTTGCAATCAACAGCTGAGAAGAAGCACCTGCTACTAACACTATGGAGTGGCGAATGGTTTGAGAATATGCGCTCGCAGGACATGGGCGGCACAGCAGAAGTGCCCTACCGCCGAGAGACGTTCGGTCAGAAACAGATTCTGCTGGATTTCGACGGCGACTTTAACCTGGCTGATGCCAGCAACTTCTCGGGCGATGCCAGTGCCAAGAGTGTACCACAGATATTACATGACCTCGATTCCATCAAGCTGTCGAACGACTCTGTAGGACGCCAGTTCTTCCGTGAGGCACAGGCATACACCTTCCGCACCGACGAACTGACGCCACAAGACTCTACCCGCCTTATGACTGTGACAGCCGACGAACTGCCCATACTGGACAGCGTCTATGCCAAGATGAGCGACGAGAAAAAACGCGAAGTCACACGCCAAGCTGCACGACAGGCACAGAATGCCTACAACGACCTGGAGATGAAAGCAGACTATGCCAAACATCTGAACCGCGTAGAACGACTGCACTCGCTGGAAGCTATCGGTAAGTTCACCCTCGCCCTTTCCTGTATCATCTTCTTCTTTATCGGTGCTCCACTGGGAGCCATCATCCGCAAAGGCGGTCTGGGCGTACCAGTCATCGTATCGGTGGTTGTATTCCTGATATTCTATCTGCTTGACATGACCGGTATGCGTATGGCACGTGATGACAACTGGACAGTTTGGTTCGGGCGCAGCATCTCCGTGATGGTGCTCACCCCCATGGCCATCTTCTTCACTTATAAAGCCAATCGCGACTCTACCGTATTCAACGTTGATGCCTACCGACTCATCATCATGCGAATGTTGGGACTGCGCATGAAACGCAACATCGTGAAAAAAGAGGTTATCATCGAGGAGCCCAAATACCGTATGGACGCCACGATGCTGCAGACTATCAACGAGGATATCGCCATCTATTCCGAGACTCATAAGTTGTTGCGCTGGCCATCGCCTATCAAGGTTTTCTTCCGTGCTGGCGACGACCACGAGATAGAACATATCAACGAGGTATTGGAGATAGCCCTCGAAGACCTGGGATACACACGCGACAACCACGTGTTGTACGAGCTCAACAACTACCCCATCCTGGCCACCCATGCTCACACAAGGCCCTTCAGACGGAAATGGCTTAACATCATCACCGGACTGTTCCTGCCACTGGGCATCTTCTTCTATTTCCGCATGTTGCGCTTCCGTTTGCGCCTCTATCGTGATCTGCGTGACATCAGCAACACCAGCAACAGGATGATACCAATTGCCTTAGCACTTGCCGAGAAACAAAAAGATCCGTTAATGGACGAGACATATAACGATTTTACAAAACTTGAAATTCAACAAGATAATGGAGACATTCAAACTGAACAAGATAAGTGAGGCCATTGACGACTTCCGCGATGGCAAGTTCGTTATAGTGGTTGATGATGAAGACCGCGAGAACGAGGGCGACCTGATCTGCGCTGCAGAGAAGATTACACCCGAGATGGTGAACTTCATGTTGAAATATGCCCGTGGCGTATTGTGTGCACCCATCACCATCAGCCGTAGCGAAGAACTCGACCTGCCTCATCAGGTCAGCGAGAACACATCCGTGCTGGGAACCCCATTTACCGTGACCGTTGACAAACTCGAAGGTTGCACCACCGGTGTTTCAGCCCACGACCGCGCTGCCACCATACAGGCACTGGCCGATCCCACCTCTACCCCACAGACCTTTGGTCGACCAGGACATATCAATCCGCTCTATGCCCAGGACAACGGTGTACTGCGCCGCAGCGGACACACCGAGGCTGCAGTGGACCTCTGCCGTCTGGCAGGTCTCTATCCTGCCGGTGCCCTCATGGAGATTATGAACGATGACGGCACGATGGCCCGTATGCCCGAGCTACAGGCCTTTGCCAAGGAGCACGACCTGAAGATCATCACCATCAAGGATCTCATTGCCTACCGTCTGCAGCAAGAGTCGCTCATTGAGGTGGGCATCGAGGTCGACATGCCAACGGAATACGGACATTTCCGCATCATTCCTTTCCGTCAGAAGAGCAACGGACAGGAGCACTTCGCACTGATTAAGGGCGAATGGAAAGAGGATGAGCCCATACTCGTACGCGTACATTCTTCTTGTATGACGGGCGACATATTGGGAAGCCGTCGCTGCGACTGCGGTGAACAGCTTCACAAAGCTATGCAGAAAATCGAGCAGGAGGGCAAGGGCGTCATCGTTTATATGCAACAGGAAGGCCGTGGCATCGGGCTCATGAACAAACTGGCCGCCTATAAACTGCAGGAGGAAGGCTATGACACCGTGGACGCCAACCTCTGTCTGGGTTTCAAGGCCGACGAGCGCGACTATGGCTGCGGTGCACAGATGTTGCGTCACTTGGGTGTCCATAAGATGCGCCTGATGACCAACAATCCTGTAAAGCGTGTTGGATTGGAGGCCTACGGACTGGAGATTGTAGAAAATGTGCCCATCGAGGTGACACCCAACGAATACAACCTGCGCTACCTAAAGACCAAGCAAGACCGTATGGGACACACACTACACTTATAAGCGAAGATCGAAAAGATGAAGGGAATAAGGTCTATTGTTATATGGGGATCTGCACTGTTAGCGATTGCAGCTGCATTGTTATTCTTTGAATCTGATTTCCTATGGAAGGTTCAACAATATAACCTGTTCCTCTATTCTTCGCTGTTCTTCAAACAAATGATGGTAGTGCCAGGAGGGATGCTCTCTTATCTGGGCACTTTCTTTACACAGTTCTTCTACTACCCCTGGATGGGCGTTTTGATGTTGTGCGGCTGGTGGGGGCTGTTGATATGGTTGACCAAGAGTACCTTCCAGATTCCCAACAGGTGGATCATCATCACACTGATACCGGTAGCCATCCTGTTGGTTGCCAACATGGATCTGGGCTACTGGATATATGTCCTGAAACTAAATGGGTACTTTTTCTCTGCCACTATCGGAACTACTGTAGCCATTGCCCTGCTTGGGGGCTATCGATGTTTAAATGAGAAATTAGAAATAAAACAGGAGAAATGTATTGTTATTCTCGTTTACATTCTTATGGTCTGCGCTATCGGCTATCCGCTGATGGGCGTCTATGCCTTGGCTGCCGTCCTGCTGATGGGTATATGGACATGGCGACTCTCTAAAAAGGTGGCGTCAAACATCATGATCTCTGCCGTGGCCCTGCTGACAGCTGTGATAGTACCATTGCTCTACTACCGTTACGTCTATTATCAGACCAACATCCATGACATCTACTTAACCGCACTACCCGTCTTTACCGAGACAGAAACGTTGTTGGCATACTATATCCCCTATTATCTGCTGGCACTATACTTCCTCTTGTTGACCATCGTACCCCAGATCTCAATCTCAAATAAGAGAAGTATCGTCCTTCAGAGCATCCTGCTCATAATCATGGCAGCAGGCATCTGGCACTTCTGGTACAAAGATGATAACTTCCACCATGAACTGCGGATGCAACGCTGTATAGAACAGGCCGACTGGCAAGGCGTATTGGAAGAAGGTAACAAACAGGAAGAGGAGCCCACACGATCCATCGTAATGATGCACAACCTGGCACTGAGCCGACTAGGACTGCAGTGCGACCAGATGTACAGTTTTCCGAAAGGCTCAAAGAAAGCCAACACTACGCTGCCTATTTTTATGTACAACACGGCAGGCCGACTTATCTATTACCACTATGGCGTGATGAACGAGTGTCACCGGATGTGCATGGAGGAAGGTGTGGAGTATGGCTGGAGCGTGGAACTGCTGCAATATATGGCACGTACCGCCCTGTTTACCAATGAGACACAGGTGGCAAGGAAATACCTAGAAATCTTGCGACAGACACAGTACTATGAAGAGTGGGCCGACCATATGGAAAGTCTTATCGTCAATTCAGATCTTTTGGTCAACGATATGGAGACAGGCCCCATCACCCACATGCTCCATTATCCCGACATTCAGAGTCAGGGAGACACTTACGTAGAGAAAAACCTGATGACCATGCTGTCGAAAGTGGATGCCAACGACCCTTACTTCCAGGAGCAAGCCGTACTGGCTGCTTTGTGGACGAGGGACATGGATGATTTCTGGGCACGCTTCGAACAATATCTCGACCTGCATCCCGACAGCAATGTTCCGCGCATCTTCCAAGAGGCAGCCTACCTTTTCGGAAAGATGGAGCAGTTGGACTTTGTAGAGGAATTGCCTATCGACAGAGGGGTAAAAGAGAATCTGCAGAGTTTCATACAGTTAATGCAGCAATGCCAAGGGAAGCCCAGCAGCCAGATGAAAGAATACCTACGCCAAAGATATGGCACCACCTATTACTTCGAATACTTCTTCCTAAAGGACATCACCTACTATTGATATGAAGAAACTGCTTGCCATCATGGCCGCAGCAGCATTGACAGCCTGCGGAAACCATATACCAGAGACGTTCAGCGAGTCGGACTCGTTGCCCGCCATCTACCCCGACTACACCGATGTCACCATACCTGTCAACATAGCCCCACTGACCTTTGAGGCCAGCGAGAAAAGCGACGGTATTGCAGCCCGACTGACTGTTGGAGACGAGGAGATTGTCTGTAACGGAAAGAAAATACAGCCAGAGGCCAATGACTGGCAACGGTTGATAGAACATGCCAAGGGGAAGGCTATTAAGGTGGAGGTCTTTATTCAGAAAGATAGCCAGTGGACGAAGTTCAAACCCTTCAACATCTACGTCTCGCCAGACTCCATTGATCCTTATATCAGCTACCGCC
This sequence comes from uncultured Prevotellaceae bacterium, assembly GCA_902778255.1. Taxonomy (GTDB): domain Bacteria; phylum Bacteroidota; class Bacteroidia; order Bacteroidales; family Bacteroidaceae; genus Prevotella. The sequence continues at coordinate 94,943 of CACYXD010000006.1, read as the reverse complement.
TGATAGCACCGTCGTACATCACCTACGAGGAATTGACAATCAACCAACGATGTCTGGAGAACTACGACGAGAGCGTCATCTACGACAACATGCTCTGCCAGAAGCCAACCGACGGACAGTGCATCAATTGTCATAACTACCAGCAGTACAATCCCGAGCGTATGCAGTTTCATGCCCGCCAATACCAGGGAGGTACTGTCATCGCCTATGATGGAAAGATAAGAAAAGTCAACATGACATCTGACTCCATCCTTTCCGCTGGTGTCTATCCGGCCTGGCACCCCTGGCTCCCGCTGATTGTCTATTCAACGAACAAAACGGTACAGACCTTCCATATCACCAATCCCGACAAAATTGAGGTGTACGATATACAAAGCGACCTGATAGCCTACGATGTGGAGCGCTATGAGGTAACGAATATCGAGAAAGATTCAATGGAGTTTGAGGTCTTTCCTACCTGGTCACCAGATGGTAAGACACTCTACTATTGCAGTGCCCATTTTGAGTTTAACAACGACAGCATTGACCCTGGGGTAGAGCTCATCCAACGCTTCAAGGAGGTAAAGTATAATATTTACAAAAAAGAATTTGACTTGGAGGCAAAGACCTTCGGTCCTCGCGAACTGGTATTCTGTGCCGACACATTAGGCAAAAGCGCTACCCTACCCCGCATCTCACCAGATGGTCGGTACTTAATGTTCACCCTTGGCAACTACGGTGTGTTTCACATCTGGCATAAAGATGCTGATCTTTATTTGTTGGACCTTGCCAATGGACAAGTGCACAATATGAAAGAGATCAACTCACCCGACGTAGAAAGCTACCATTCCTGGTCTTCAAACGGTCGATGGATCATCTTCAGCAGCCGCCGATATGACGGTAATTACACTCGTCCATTCATCGCACATATCGACAAGAACGGCCATGGCTCAAAACCTTTCGAGCTGCCATGCCATGACCCTGATTATCACCGCCAATTTATGAAGAGCTATAATATCCCTGAGTTCATGCGAGGTCCCGTCACCGTCAGCCCACAGACATTCGCTGATGTACTAAAGAAAGAGGGCGAGTCCGTGAAGTATGTACCACAACTTGACAAATAGCAGGAGATAATGCAAGAAAAACAAAAATAAGATAGAATTCCTTTGTAAAAAGAAACTTTTTGATTACTTTTGCAGGCTGAAAGAAACATTCTGAACAAATATGGCACAATTATCAAACCGTTTGCAGCGACTTGCCCCATCGGCCACACTGGCCATGTCGCAAAAAAGTTCTGAGATGAAAGCTCAGGGAATCGACGTGATTAACATGAGTGTCGGCGAACCCGACTTCGACACTCCCGAGCACATCAAGAATGCAGCCAAACTGGCTATCGATGAGAACTATACACGCTATTCACCTGTACCAGGCTATCCCGAACTGCGTCAGGCTATCGCACGCAAACTGGAACGCGAGAATCATCTGCATTACCAACCCAGCGAGATATTGGTCAGCAATGGTGCCAAACAGAGCGTCTGCAACACAGTGATGGCACTGGTTAACCCTGGCGAAGAGGTCATCATTCCAGCACCCTACTGGGTGAGCTATCCACAGATGGCACTGCTGGCAGGCGGTACGCCCGTCTTCGTAGAAGCCACCTTTGAGCAGAACTTCAAGATGACGCCAGAACAGCTCGAGGCCGCCATCACCCCAAAGACACGCCTGCTTATCCTCTGCTCACCCAGCAACCCCACAGGTTCTGTATATAATAAAGAGGAATTGCGCGCGCTCGCGAACATTATATTAAAACACGAGGACCTCTATGTACTGGCAGACGAGATCTACGAGCACATCAACTATGTAGGTCATCACGAGTCGATAGCACAGTTCCCTGGCATGAAAGAACGCACAATCATCGTCAATGGTGTGAGCAAGGCATACGCCATGACTGGTTGGCGCATCGGCTATATCGCAGCCCCCGAATGGATTGTGAAAGGCTGCAACAAACTGCAGGGACAGTACACCAGCGGACCATGCTCCATGAGTCAGAAAGCCGCAGAGTTCGCCTATATCCAAAGCCAAGAGTGCGTGGAGGAAATGCGTCTGGCCTTTGAACGTCGTCGCAACCTCATCGTAGAACTGGCCCGCCAGATTCCCGGTCTCGAGGTCAACGTACCCGAGGGCGCCTTCTATCTATTCCCCAAATGTTCAAGTTTCTATGGCAAGACAACACCCAACGGAAAAGTTATCAACAACTCTACCGATCTGGCCATGTTCTTGCTCGAGGTGGGACATGTGGCAACCGTAGGAGGCGATGCTTTCGGTGATCCCAACTGCTTCCGCATGAGCTACGCCACCAGCGACGATAACATCCGCGAGGCCATGAGACGCATTGGCGAGGCACTAAAATCCTTAAAATAAGCGTTAAATGTAGTTAAAACTATCGGAAGTACACTTTTTATTGCTACCTTTGCGAAGTGAAAAAACGCCCAGAGGCTATCAGCCTATGGGCATTTGGTAACTACTAATGTTAAATCGAGATACTAATTTTTTAATTCATTTAATAACTTAAAAACAAAACAAAAACATTATGGCAACAACACAGAAAGCTGCTCCTGCAGCAAAAAAATCTGGTAGCGTTGGTATCAAAGACGCTATTTGGGTGATCGTTATTTGCGTAGTCATTGCATTCTGCAACTTCTTCTTCAACTTCGGCCAGTCAGGCAACTTCGAAGGTGGCGACCCCGCAGGTGCACCTCTGAACATCTGGGGTACCATCTATAAGGGTGGTGTCATCGTGCCTGTGATCCACACACTGTTGCTCACCGTGCTCTTCATGGCTATCGAGCGTGTGTTGGCTCTAAGCAAGTGTATTGGTAAGGAGAAGCTCGCTACCTTCCTGGCTAAGATCAAGGCTGACCTGAAGGCTCTGAACTTCGACGCTGCTCTTCAGCACTGCGCTGCACAGGGTGGTTCTGTAGCTAATGTTGTTCGCGCTACTGTAATGGCTTACAAAGAAGCTGACGCTACACAGGGTGTGAAGAAGGAAGTGAAGATTGCACGCATCCAGCAGGCCCACGAAGAGGCTATCGCAGTTGAGATGCCTACACTGACCATGAACCTGCCTCTGATTGCAACCATCGTTACTCTGGGTACTCTGACTGGTCTGCTCGGTACTGTGGTAGGTATGATCAAGTCATTCCAGGCTCTGGCTTCTGGTGGTGGTGGTGACTCTGTTGAGCTGTCAACCGGTATTTCTGAGGCTCTGATCAACACCGCATTCGGTATCGGTACATCATGGCTCGCCGTTGTGTCTTATAACTTCTTCACCAACCGCATCGATAAGATTTCGTTTGCACTGGACGAGATTGGTTATTCAATTGCTCAGACCTACAACGCTACACACGCAGAAGAGGCTTAATTTTGTCTAACCCTTTAAACAATTTACTACTATGGGTAAGATAAAAATTAAGAAAAACGACGTCTGGATCGACATGACGCCCATGTCGGACGTGATGGTGCTGCTGCTGACGTTCTTCATGTTGTCAGTGAACTTCACGAAGAACGAGGTAGTGAAGGTCATAACGCCAGGTTCTACAACCAAGGCAAAGGTATCTTCATCGGCAGTTCTCGACATCACGATCGACCCCGAGGGCCGCGTGTTGATGAGCACCGACAAGGTCGTGACGCTTGAAAAGGCACTCGACCAGATGCTCAAGGATCGTGAGACATCTCTCACGGCAGACCAGAAGAAAGAGATCGTCAATTTCAATCAGATTGGTATCCCCGTTAGAAGCTTGCCCGATTTCCTGAGCAAGAGTCATGAGGATCAGGTCAAGCTGATGAAAACGACAGGTATCCCCACCGATAGTCTGCAGAACCGTGAAGACAAGATGAGTGAGTTCCAACTCTGGGTAAAAGCTATGAAGAACGGCTATAAGGAGTGGTACAACGACCTGTCTGACGCAGAGAAGACTGAGATTTCAGCTACTAAGCTCGAAATCAACATCAAGGCCGACAAGGATACTCCCTATAGTGCTGTCAAGCTCGTTATCGCTGAATTGCAGGACATCAACGAGAGCCGTTATAAGTTGGTTACACAAGCAAAGAAATTGGAGGAATAAGATATGGCTAAGAAAAAAGAAAGCAAGCAGAAAAAGATGACCACCCGCGTGGACTTCACGCCGATGGTGGATATGATGATGCTTCTTATTACCTTCTTTATGCTGGTAGGTTCACTGCAAAAACCTCAGGCCATGCACTTGACTATGCCTGCAAAGGATGACAACATGCAAGCTGAGGATAAGGATAAGTCAAAGACGGAGAATACCATCACGCTGTATCTGGCAGCAGACAACAAACTCTATTACTACATTGTGGATCACAAAGAAGACTTCGGTAAGCCCGAGTTCCTGAAGGAGACCACATGGGGTAAGGAAGGTATTCGCGAGGTTCTTCGCAACCACCGTCATGCTCCTACCAAGGTAATTATGGATGCTAAGACCCAACTTGACACTTGGTTCAACGCCCTGCCTAAATCACAGCAGGAAGCACAGGACTCTGTCTACAACCGTGCACTGATTATGATCAAGAAAGGTCACGTGGACATTGTTCAGAACAACGAGCTGGTGAAAGCTAAGTATGAGAAGGTTGACAAGGACATGAAGAATTACGAGGAGACCAACATGGTGCCCACGCTGGCCGTGAACATCAAGCCTCTGGATAATTCGAACTATGACAACTTGGTGACTATCCTGGATGAAATGCAGATTTGCTGTATCGGTAAGTACGTGATCGATAAGGTCAACGAAAAAGATATACCTATTCTGACAGAAAACGGCATTAAACTCCAATAACCCATTAAAACGAAAGAACTATGTCAAAGATAGATCTATTAGACCAAAAATGGATTGACCTCGTCTTTGAAGGCAAAAACGAGGAATACGGTGCTTATGTCATTCGTCAGGATACTAACAGACGTAACCTTTACGGCATACTTGTACTGATAGGTATTCTTGCTTCAATCGTCCTAACCTTCTTGGTAGTCAACGTCGCTCAGAATGCTATCGCTGCCGCACAGGCAGAGCATGAGACTGAGGTGGCACTTGAGGCTGTCGAGGAAGAGATGGAGGAAGATAAAGACGAAGAAGAGATCGTTTACGAACAGGAAGAACTCGAGCAGCTCGTTGCCGAGGAGACTGTGATGAACTCTGAGAAATTCACCGCCTATGAAATGGAAGACGATGCTCCTGAGCAGGTCACCAAGACACAGGATGAGGTTGCACAGAGTGATATCGCTATCGGTGCCATCGACTACGACCAAGGTAGTGACGAGGCTGAGCACGTGCTGAAAGTCAACGAGAAAGTGGTGGACGAGGTTCCACCAAAGGTTGAGGAAACCAAGGTATTTGATGTAGTAGAACAGATGCCTCAGTTCAAAGGCGGTGATGCTGCCCTGATGGATTATCTGAACAAGAACATCAAGTACCCCGTGATTGCCGAGGAAAACGGTATTCAGGGCCGCGTTGTTACCACCTTCGTGGTTGAGCGCGATGGTTCAATCACCGATGTAAGGGTTATCAAATCTGTTGACCCCTCTCTCGACAAGGAAGCCGTACGCGTTGTTAAGTCAATGCCGAAGTGGAATCCTGGTAAACAGAACGGTGCCGCTGTACGTGTGAAGTTCACACTCCCCGTTACCTTCCGTTTGCAGTAAGCACACCATTACTTTTATGAACAGAACTCAATTCAACAATTTAATTATTGGATTGGCACTCTCAATAGGCTTGTTTCCCTCATGTGGGGGAAACAAGCCTTCTGATGATGCATACAAGCAGCAAGCCCGCTACTTTGCTGCCGACGAAAGTCTCAGTCCCGTCATTGACGAGGAACTGGATATCTTCAACATGAAGAACAAGCGCGACTCTATCTATGCCATCTATACCAACGAACAGGATGCCATAGAGAAGTTGCTCAACCGTGAGGTGCTGCTCGTCTTTACTACGCGCACACTGACCCCTAACGAAGAAGAAATCATTAAATCCTATCAATATAAACCACTTACCTACGCACTGGCTTACGATGCCTTGGCGCTGATTGTCAACAAGGCCAATCCCGATTCGATGATTACTGTCGACAACTTCCGCAAGATTATGGCAGGCGAGATAACATCTTGGAAGGAGCTGAATCCCGACAACAAACTGAAGAACATCAAGGTAGTATTCGACAACCCCAAGTCGGCTACCCTCAAGTTTGTAGTGGATTCTATCATGCAGGGCAAAGAAATTAAGACTGATGGTAACGTACAGGCTGCCATGACAAGCGCCGAGGTGGTGGAATACGTAGAGAACCACGAGAATGCTATTGGTGTCGTTGGCAGCATCTGGCTCAACGACCAACGCGACACCACCAACTTGATTTATAACCGCACCATCAAGGTGATGCGCGTTAGTCAGGCCAGTGAGGCCACCCGTTCTAACAGCTATACCCCCGATCAGTATAATATTGCCTATGCCTATTACCCTATGATACGCACCATCTATGCCATCAGCATAGACCCGCGATCAAGAGGCGTACCACGCGGCTTTGCCAACTTCTGTTGGCTGCCCAACCCAGGCCAGCTCATTTTTTGGAATGCAGGCCTATTCCCCGCCCGTGCCGACTACTCCGTACGCGATGTGGTGATTAACTGATTAAACCAAAGGAGAATAGAGACATCAAATAAGCAGGAGTCTAACTAAAAAGAAATAATGATTATGAAGACAATGAAATATTTTATGATGGGTGCCATGCTGTTTGGATGCAGCCTTGGCACAATGGCACAAGATGGTACACCAGCCGATGTCGATGCCGTAAGAGCGTTAGTAAAGAACAAGCCCGCCGATTACGACAAACAGATTAAGGCCTTTATCAAGGCAAACAAGAAAAATGCTGACAACCTCGTTGCCATCGGCCGCGTATGTTTGGAAGAAGGCGATTTAGAGCAAGCAAAGCTGTTCGCCGAGCAAGCATTACTTGTCAAGAAGAACAAGTTCGCGCCTGCATTCATCCTACAGGGTGATATTGATTCTAAGATGGATAATGGTGGTGAAGCAGCCAACAAATATCAGTTCGCCATTGATGTCGACCCCAAGAATCCTGATGCCTACCGCAAGTACGCAATCGTTTATAGTAAGATCGATCCAGAAAGTTCCAACGAGAAACTGGAGCAGCTGCGTCAGGAACGCCCAGACATTGCCGTCGATGCGTTCAAGGGCCGTATCAACTATAACGTACAACGCTACAGCAGTGCTATCGACGCATATTCAAAAGTGCCTTTTGACCAGCTGGAGCGTATGGACATTATCAACTATGCACGCGCTCTACAGCTTGCTCAGAAGTTCGATGAATCACAGCGAGTCGTAGAAGCTGGACTGGGCAAGGAACCTCTCAATGGTACGCTAAACCGCTTCGCCTTGATGAACTGTAATGACCTGAAGCAGTTTGACAAAGCTGTAAAATATGCAGAAGTACTGTTTACCAAGGTCGATAAAGACAGTGTGAAGCTCAAGGACATTGACTATCAAAATTATGGTAAGGCGCTTCATGGAAACGGACAGTTTGAAGAGGCTATAGTTAAGTTCAACGAGGCTCTGGCACAACCAGCAGAGGACAAGAGCCTGCATGCCGATCTCTACAAGAGTATCTCCGATGCATACAAGAGCTTGAAAGCCTATCCCAATGCTATCGAGAACTATAAAAAGTTCCTTGAGGCTAAGGCTGATGCCGACGCTACCGACTGGGCAGGACTGGGTCTGTTGCAAAATAGTTTGGCACGCAGTCTGCAAGGTGACGATAAAATCGCCGCGCTTGCTGAAGCTGACCAAACCTTCGCTACCCTTATCGAGAAATTTGCTGATGCTGAAGAGTTTGGTCTGTTCCAGCGTGGTCGCATGAACGACCAGATGGATGCCGACCTCTCAAAGGGCCTTGCCAAGCCACATTTCGAGCGTCTTATCACGCTGATAACCGCTCGTGAGGAGCTTGATAGTACCGACAAGGACCGTTTGTTTGCCGCCTATTCTTATCTGATGCGTTATAACGTGAAGAATAAGGACAGTAAGGCTGCCTACGAGTATGCCAAGAAGTTGCAGGAGTTACAGCCCAACGATGCAGAGATCCAGAAAGTGGTGGAGGCTCTGGGCAAAGCTGCCAACTAATAAGAATTATAAGGTTTCGGCTACGCCGAGTATCAATAAAGAAAAAGATGTCCACAGCCTCGAAAGAGATTGTGGACATTATTTATTCAAAGTACAAGGTGAAGATGAACATTTTCGTTCGGCAATCATCAATACACTTGGCAAAAGGTATGCTTGCCGCATTCTCTAACTCACCAGCATGATCCTTGTTCAGTGTATTCGTCAACCCATAACAGAATTTGATTTCTGGTATAAGCTTGAAAAAAGGCAAATAGAAGTCACAGCCTAGTCCCACGTTAATTACCCCGTCAAAACGCTTTAATGCCACATATTCCTGGTCCTTACCTGCCAAGTTGATCATCGGACTAAAGCCGCCAACAACATAGGGGCGGTAGTTATTGAAACGCGGTGCCGAAAACTTCAGGTCGAAAGGCACGGCTAGATAAGAACTCTTCAAATCCTGAGTGGAATGAACTGGCTGTCCGGCATCATTCAAGTTGTCAAAATCAAGGAAGGTGAGGCGCTTCGAACCAAAATGTAAGGTTGGCGAAACCCTAAGGTTGAAATTGTCGCTCAGACGCAAATCACCTAAGACGCCCACACTGAACCCCGGATTCCATATATCCTGATCACAGACTATCGTACGCGTGGTACCGTCGTCCATCACCTGCGGTCCAATGTTCCGAAACTCCGCATCCTGCAGGTTCATGCCCAAACTAATACCAAAATGCAAAGGACGCAAGTCAATATATGGCTTGTTCTGCACCTTCCGCATCTGTGCCGATGACACCAATGCCACTAAGGCCAATGCTACTGATACAACTATTCTTTTCATCTACTACTATGATAATAACGGCATTTTCGGCTGGATATTATATACGAACCTATTTCGACTTTGTATAAATAGCAAAAATAAATACCAAAAAGTTGGTAGGTAACTAAAAAACTTCGTATCTTTGCATCACAAAATTTAAGTATTAACTATTTTAATATTATTAGAATTATGGCATATGTAATTGGTGACGATTGTATCTCTTGTGGTACATGTCAGGGTGAGTGCCCCGTAGAGGCTATCTCAGAGGGTGCAGATAAGTATGTAATCGATGCTGATGCTTGCACCGAGTGCGGCACTTGCGCTAGCGTTTGTCCTTCAGAGGCAATCAGTCTGGGCTAATTTCACATTAGTCTAATAAACAACTAACAGAGGGCACATCACGATGGATGTGCCCTCTGCTTTTGTATGGTCCCTTATCTATTCCTATTTCTTATCAAATGTCAATTCTATCTTCCCTACATAGGCGCCATGCTTGCCTTCATGGTCAACGGGTACCTGCTTGCCCATCTTGTCGGTCTCGTAGCCTAAAGTCTCGAGATAGGTATGCGTATGTCCGCCCAATACGAGGTCTATTCCCTGCGTTTGCTTGATGACATCGTTATCGGAATATTCTGAAGACTCCCATCCAAGATGACTCAAACAGATGACGACATCGCACTTCTTCTGATTTCTCAGTACATCAACCATCTCGTTGGTCACCTCCACGGGATCGAGGAACTTCAACGGACCGTAGTTTTTGGTGGATACCAGACCCTCCAGCGGTGGACAAAGGGCAAAGACGCCGATTTTCACACCCTTGCGTTTCAAAACGATATAGGGTTTCACGATGTCCTTTAGTTGCGTATCAGCAAAGTCGTAGTTGGAACATACCACGAGGAAATTGGCTGTCTTGAAGAGGCGTATCATATTTTCCAAGCCGAAGTCAAATTCATGATTACCAATGGTCACAGCATCATAGTGCATCTGATTCATCAACCCTACTTCCACATCGCCTTGGAACATCGTATAAAAGCTGGATCCCTGTGAGAAGTCACCACAGTCAAACAGCAACAGACTGGGATCTTTCTGTCGCTCCTGCTTCAACATACTGATACGACGGATAAATCCGCCACGCCCTGCTACATTTCTGTCTGCCAGGTTCTCGTTCAACGGCAGAATACAAGAATGAGTATCACTGGTATGCAGTATGGTAATTTTCTTCGGTCCCTTGCCACTGGCACTCACCGTTGCCAATATCAATACTATGACAAATACAAACTTTTTCATCTGTTCAATGTTTAATTCTCAACGATCAGAATTCTTCCCTCTACCTTCGAATCAACAACCACGCCTTTCAGCATCATCTCCTGGAAATAGTCACGAATCACTATACGTGCATTGTTCTTGTCATCCTTGGGCGAGTTAAGGTTAGTTCCGTTCTTAAAGGCGGTCAGTCCATCATTGCCCTGAGCCAGATAGTCTATTGTCGTCACACGGTAATTGGCCTCGGGGTCAATCGTCTTTCCGTATAGACGGGCTGAGACAAGTTTGCCATCCTTGGTTATCTCCAAATGAACACCCTGGCTCACGCCCTCGCCTCCACGCTTGGCAATCTGTTCAAAGAGTTCCATCACCTTGTTACCCTTCAGCGACACAAAGCAAATCTTGTTCTCGAAAGGAGCCACATCAAGCACATCACCGTACGTCACCTCACCTTTCGACAGAGCGGCACGGATACCTCCCATGTTATAGATAGCAAAATCGGGAGTCTCATGATAATATTGTGCCATGTGCATGAAGATGTCTGGCAACAGATTCGAAAGGTCGCTCTCAGGCCGCTTTGCCTCCATGTCGTGAGCCACCTTTCCTACAACTGGCCCCATCAGGGAGTCCACTTTCTGCTTATAAGGCTTCAGGAAGTCGAGCGCTGCAGCATCAGGATTGACGTCATACAATTTATCCACTAATATCCGTGTACGACTCACATCACTCAATTGATAGTGAGACGTACATGCAGCAAACAGTAACAATAGCATTGGCCATGCCAATAATTGAAAAAATCTTTTCATTGCACGTTCGTTTTCTTTCTGCAAAAATAGCAAAAATACTTCACAGTCTGCAACTTACACCCCAACTTTTATTCTTAAAAATCGTTAACAGCAATACGATTTCTCATCCCTCATCTCTCATTTTTCATTTTTTAGCAGTACCTTTGCACCCGCTTTCCGCGTAATCGCTGGCAGGAAGATAGGAGAGTTGCCTGTTATGTTGCGTTGGAACGATACAACAAATTTAATTATCAAAAGAAAATGGATTTAATTAAAGTTGCTGAAGAAGCATTTGCAACCGGCAAGCAGCATCCCACCTTCAAGGCTGGTGATACGATTACTGTCGCTTACAAAATTATCGAGGGTACCAAGGAGCGCATTCAGCTCTATCGTGGTGTTGTGATCAAGATCGTAGGCCATGGTGAGAAGAAGCGTTTCACTGTTCGCAAGATGTCTGGCACCGTTGGTGTGGAGCGTATCTTCCCCATCGAGTCACCCAACATCGACTCTATCGAGGTGAACAAAGTTGGTAAGGTTCGTCGTGCTAAGCTGTACTATCTGCGCAAGCTCACCGGTAAGGCAGCCCGCATCAAGGAGAAGCGCGCCGCCATCAAAGTGGAAGACTAATTTTTCCCCTTCGAAGATAAAGCATCGGTTTTTCAACAGAGAACCGATGCTTTTTCTTTATCATAAGACGTTCTTATATTAATAATATAAGGAAAATATCGTCTGATTTAAAAAAAATATGTACCTTTGCATGTAATTAATATTTAAACATACTATGGACAAGACCGTTTACCTCGGCATGATTGCTGACATCATGCATCCTGGCCTCATCAACATCATTAACGAGGGGGCCAAACATGGCAAACTGATTATCGGTTTGTTTACCGATAAGGCCATTGCGCAGCACAAGCGTTTGCCCTATCTGACCTACGAACAGCGCAAAAACGTGGTCGAGAACATCAAGGGTGTCAGTATGGTTGTACCACAGGACGAATGGAGCTACGCTGAAAATCTGCGCCGTCTGAAACCCAACTTTATGATACATGGCGATGACTGGCAACAAGGACCCGACCAGGAACTGCGTGCCGAAGCCATCAGTGTGATGAAGGAATGGGGGGGCGAGGTCATCGAGATTCCTTACACCAAGGGCATCGAGTCATCCTCGCTTGACAAGGAAATCAAGAAAATCGGTACTACTCCCGATGTGCGTCTGAAGTCGCTCCGCCGCCTGATTGATGCCAAAAAGGTGGTACGCATCCTTGAGGTACACGATGGTCTGTCAGGTCTTATCTGTGAGAACCTTGAATTGAAGAATGGTCTGAACACAGAAAGTTTCGACGGTATGTGGAGCAGTTCGCTAACCGACTCCACCTCGAAAGGCAAACCCGATATTGAGGCTGTAGATCTGACCACCCGCATGCAAGATCTGACTAACATACTGGAGTGCACCACGAAACCTATTATCTACGATGGTGACACAGGTGGCAAATTGGAACATTTTGTCTTTACTGTTCGCACCTTGGAACGAAACGGAATATCTGCCGTTATCATTGAGGACAAGGTGGGACTGAAAAAAAACTCGCTCTTCGGCACCGATGCCATCCAGACACAGGACTCTATAGAGCATTTCTGTGAGAAGATACGTGCAGGCAAGAACGCTCAGATAACCAAGGACTTCATGATTATTGCCCGTTGCGAAAGCCTCATCGCTGGCAAGAGCGTTGACGATGCATTGGAGCGCTGCTGTGCATACGTAGAGCAGGGCGGTGCCGATGGTATTATGATTCACTCTAAGGAAAAGACTGGCGAGGATATTTGTGAGTTCTGTCAGCGTTTCCACGAGAAGCACCCCTTCATTCCCATTGTGGCAGTACCAACGACCTATAACCATCTGCGTGAAGAAGAGTTGGCACAGTGGGGTATCAAGGTTGTCATTTATGCCAACCACATGCTGCGTGCTGCCTATCCCGCTATGGTTAAGGTGGCCTCAAGCATTTTGGAGAACCATCGCTCTTATGATGCTAACGACCTGTGTATGCCCATCAAACAGATTCTTGAACTTATCCCTGGAACAAAATGATAGACGTAAAAGACGCTTACGAAGCACTTATAGCAAGTGGCATTGACATGTTTACAGGCGTGCCCGACTCGCTTCTGAAGAATATCTGTGCCTACATTACTGACACGGCACCCCGCGAAAAACATATCATCGCAGCCAATGAAGGTAATGCCATTGGTATTGCCGCAGGCCACTATCTGGCCACAGGCAAACCTGCGCTAGTATATATGCAGAACTCAGGCTTGGGCAATACGGTGAACCCACTGCTGTCGCTGGCCGACGAGAAGGTGTACAGTATCCCTATGGTTCTCATGATTGGATGGCGCGGTGAGCCTGGTGTTCATGATGAGCCTCAGCACGTAAAGCAGGGTGAGGTCACGCTGGCACTGCTCGATGCCATGCAGATCCCCTACGTCATCCTTGAGGATGTGAACCAAATCAATACGCAGGTAGCTTTGTCATTACAGCGTAAAGCTCCTACAGCCATCGTGATTCGCAAGGGCACCTTTGGCAGTTACAAATTGAAGAATGCGCGCAGCAATGACAACCCACTGAGTCGCGAAGATGCCATGAAACTGGTGGTCGACCACCTAAAAAACGACGATGTCATCGTATCTACCACAGGAAAACTGTCACGCGAACTCTTCGAATACCGCGAGGCTAAGCATCAGGGACATGGACATGATTTTCTCACTGTAGGTTCCATGGGCCATAGCAGCAGCATCGCACTAGGCATAGCATTGGAGAAACCCCAGCGTCGTATCTTTTGTTTCGATGGCGATGGTGCCTTCATCATGCACACTGGTGCTCTGGGCATTGTGGCCAGTATGAAACCCACCAACTTTTTCCATATCCTTTTTAATAATAATGCGCACGAGAGTGTGGGGGGGCAGCCCACCATCGGTTACGAACTCGATGCCGTTACAATAGCAAAGGCCAGTGGCTATCAGCACGCATTTAGGGCTACCACTCAGCAGGAGATGATTGAAGCACTGAAGCAACTGGAGAATATGGAAGGCCCCGTACTTCTGGAACTCCGCGTGAAGATTGACTCTCGCGATGACCTTGGGCGTCCTACCACTACACCTACTGAAAATAAAGACGCATTCATGGAGGAGCTTGGTGCATGATTAAAACAGCAGTAATAATGGCAGCGGGTATGGGTACCCGTTTTGGCAGCATGACAGAGGAGCGTCCTAAAGGTTTCATCGAAGCCGGAGGAAAGGCAATGGTGGTACGTTCTGTTGAGACGCTTATCAGTTGCGGTATTGAGCGTATCATAATAGGTACGGGATATCTGCGTGAGGCTTATGAGGAGTTGGCTAAGCTATATCCACAGATAGAGTGCTGCTTCAGTCCGCGCTATGCCGAGACGAATAGTATGTACACACTGTACAATTGCCGGGAGATGATTGGCAATGAGGATTTCTTGTTGCTTGAGAGTGACCTGGTATTTGAACGCCGTGCTATTACGGCCCTCCAGACATGCCCCCATCCTGATGTGATGCTGATAACCCCAGTCACCAAATTTCAGGACCAATACTATGTAGAGAGCGATGAAAAGGGCAATTTAACCAATTGTTCGGTCAATAAAGAAGAACTGCATTATAAAGGTGAACTGGTTGGCATCCATAAACTGTCAGCTGATTTCTACCAGAAGATGTGTGCCGACTATCAGCAGAAAGTAGCCCAGCAGCCCAAACTGGGATATGAATACGAACTGCTATATATGTCGCAGCACATTCAGCCTGTCTACGTGCTCTGCGAAAACGGGCTGAAATGGTACGAGATTGACGATATCGACGATTTAACTTTTGCAGAAGAAAACATCATCAAATACTTATGAAGATCAAGAGAAACGTCCTGTTGAACCCAGGACCAGCTACTACTACTGATACAGTGAAAATGGCACAAGTAGTGCCTGACATTTGTCCGCGTGAAAAGGAGTTTGCTGGTATGATGAAACAATTGCGTGCCGATTTGTTGCGCGTGGCTCATGCCCCTGCAGAGAAATTCACTTCAGTGCTGTTCTGCGGTTCAGGCACTATCAACATTGACATCTGTCTGAACTCACTGCTACCTGAAGGCAAGAAGGTGTTGGTGGTCAACAATGGTGCCTATAGCAGTCGAGCTGTAGAGGTATGCCAGTACTACGGTCTGCCATACATTGATTTGAAATCATCGGTATTTGACCAGCCAGACCTTGGCCAAGTGAAAAAGGCATTGGATGAAAACCCTGATGTTGCTATTGTCTATACCACTCATCACGAGACAGGCACTGGCATATTGAACCCAATCCGTGAAATTGGTGCATTGGCGCATCAACATGGTGCTATCTTCGTGGTCGATACCACCTCATCGCTAGGCATGATACCATTCGATATGGTGCAGGACAATGTGGACTTCTGTATGGCTTCTGCCCAAAAGGGATTGATGGCCATGACCGGCTTGTCATTTATTATCGGCAACGAGGCTGAGATCCGTAAGAGCAAAGACTATCCCAAGCGTTCGTACTATTGCAACCTTTATCTGCAATACGATTTTTTTGAGCGTACCGGTGAGATGCACTTCACGCCTCCTGTGCAGACCATCTATGCTACGATGCAGGCCCTGAAGGAATATTTTGAAGTGGGCGAGACGGAAAAGTTTGCCCGTCACCATCGTGTTATAGAAGCCATCCATCAAGGACTGGCTGATATGGGACTGCGTGAGGTGATTCGTCGCGACATCCAGTCTGGACTGGTGGCCAGCGTGCTTTATCCAGACGATGCTAACTGGAACTTTGAACGCGTGCACGACTATTGTTATGAACATGGCTTTACCATTTATCCTGGTAAGATCTCCACTACCAACACTTTCCGCCTATGTGCCCTCGGTACTATTGACACACCTGATATTGAGGCTTTCTTCAAGGTGCTAAGAGAGGCTTTCGAAAAAAATGGAATCCAAATTCCTGCGAAATACAATCAATAACGATGTACGATTATCTCATTGTCGGTGCCGGGCTCTTTGGAGCCACCTTTGCCTATAAGGCTCACCAGCAGGGGAAGCGCTGTCTGGTCATAGACAAGCGCCCGCATCTTGGAGGCAATGTCTATTGTGAACAGACAGAAGGCATCAACGTACATAAATACGGTGCACATATCTTCCATACATCCAATAAAGAGGTGTGGGATTTTGTGAATCATATCGTGCCATTTAATCGCTACACCAATTCTCCTGTAGCCAACTACCAAGGACGGCTCTATAACCTGCCGTTTAATATGAACACTTTCTATCAGATGTGGGGTGTCACCACACCTGAGGAGGCTCAACGGAAAATAGATGAGCAGCGGAAGGAGGCGCTGTCGCAATTAGATGGCGAACCACAGAATTTGGAGGAACAGGCACTCTCACTTGTAGGTCGCGACATCTACGAGCGACTCATTAAAGGTTATACCGAGAAACAATGGGGGCGTCCCTGTACGGAACTACCTGCCTTCATCATCAAGCGCCTACCTGTGCGCCTAGTATTCGACAACAATTACTTCAACGATGCCTATCAGGGCATACCTATAGGGGGATATAACCGACTGATTGATGGTCTGCTGGATGGTGTAGAGACACGTATTAACACCGATTTCTTTGCAGACAGGACTTATTGGGAAAGTATGGGTAAGAAGATTGTATTCACGGGAAAGATTGACGAGTATTTCGGTTATTGTCATGGCCAACTGGAATATCGCACCGTCAGTTTCGAACAGGAAACGCTCGACACACCAAACTATCAGGGTAATGCAGTAGTGAACTATACTGAGGCAAAGGTGCCCTACACCCGTATCATTGAACACAAGCATTTCGAGATGTTCGGCCAACAGGTCTATGACGTGCCCAGAACCGTTATCTCACGTGAATACAGCACGGAATGGAAGCCGGGCATAGAGCCTTACTATCCCATCAACGATGAGTGCAACAACCAACTGGCAGAACGCTACAGAAAGATGGGAACAGAGACCCCTAATGTCATTTTCGGTGGTAGATTAGCGGAATACAAATACTACGATATGGCACCCATTGTTGAGCATGTTATGAACCTAAAGATTTAAGGAGAAAATAAATTTTGGCCAAAATTCAAAAAATAATGGCCAAAATTCAAAAAATAATGGCCAAAATTTTTTCTAAAGAAGTATAAGGGACATAGTCACTAAATGGTGATTGTGTCCTTTTTGTTATAGAAATCGCTAATAATATCAACGAAAGCTGCGGAGGCCTGCTCATCCACATAGGTTGTTGCTGTGCCCGTTTGAATGGCACGCTTGAAAACAACCAGCATGTAGCGGATGCCCTCACCGTCAAGCTGATAAAAATAGCGGCGGTTGTCAGCGGGATTCTCGTAGCGCACCTCAAAATAGTCGGTCTTCCACCAGGGAGCTGGAACATAGATATAGCCTTTAGTTCCAGAAATGACCAATTCGCCTTCTGACTTCACGCCCTGACCAACTTTCAATGAGGCAACGGCATGAGGATAAACAAATGCAATCTTTGTGAAGGTATCGAAATCACTTGTACCCTCCATTAAATGGGTGGTAATCATCTTGCTATTGTAATTGGTGCCTAACAGTTGGAAGATGGGCAGCAGGGCCGTAGGTCCCCAAGCACCGATACTATTCCAAAGATACTTCATGTCACGATCATCGCTCATCTCCAGATTCGTCATACTGGTGCATGTGGCATCAACAGACATCACCTGACCGATAGCACCACTCTTTGCCAATAGAACAAGACGAGAATAAGCCATGGCGTATGCTGTCTTCAGAGAGTCGAAGAGCTGACAATTATGGGCTTTTGCCAACTGACGTAATTCTGAGAGTTGCTCAGGGTTAATGACGATAGGCGACTCGCACATCACATGGCAGCCCTTTTCCAACGCTTTGCGGATATGCTCGTAGTGGCAGCGCGGATTAGAGATAATATAGACGGCATCACTATTGCTGAGCAGTTCCTCATACCTGTCCATTGGCAGGCATTGCGCCTTCAGGGAATCCGAGAGCAAGCGGGAATTCTCGCTACACACGCCACTGATGGTGAGTCCGTTGACATACTTGCTCTCGCGGACAAATTTGTTCAGAATGGGCGACTCGCCTACCAAACCTAGGCGTACACTATGCTCCTTAGAACGCAGGTCTGTACTTGAAATGCCTTCTGTGCGATCCAGATAGACCACCTGACAGAACTCTTTTAGGTAGTCGAACTTTCCCTTCCAGTCGCTACCAATAGCAAAGATGTCCACACCACAGCGACGGATGTCGTCAATCTTCTGTCCTTCATATTCCTCAACGATTATCTCATCGGCAATACCCGTGGCACGTACAGCCTCAATACGCTCTATCAGCGACTGCTCTACGTTCAGCTTTCCGCGAGCCATGTCGAAGCCATCGGCTGTGACGCCTACAATCAGGTAGTCGCCTAAAGCCTTGGCCCGCTCAAGCAGTCGGATATGTCCATAGTGCAACAGGTCGTAGGTGCCGTATGTAATGACTTTCTTCATTTGATGAGTCCTCTTTTTTGCATATCAAGCATCGCATTCACCAATGTGGTGTTGTCATCAGTGGTCAGGGCGCCCAGATGTCCCACGCGGAACACACGGTCGCGCAAATCGCCACCATTAGGGCAAATCCAGATTTGGTATTCATCTTTTAAGACGGTGAAAATGTCGTATGCAGAAGTAGCTTCCGGATGAAGTGCTGTGACGCCGTTCTGAGGCGAAGTGGTAAACATCTCGAAGGGCAACACGGCCACTTTCTGACGGAAGTCCTGTGAGAGAACCTTCATGCGTTTCAGCTCACTCTCAATGCCACCGGCAGCCTCAACATCGCGCAGGCGCTGATTGATTTGCAGCAGGGTGCCTACTGCTGGTGTGAAAGGTGTCTGTCCGCGCTCGCCATTCTTCAAAGCCAGTTTCAAGTCAAGATACATAGACACGGAATGGTGGCTCTCCACACACTCCAAAGCGCGTGGCGACAATACAATGAGCGAGATACCCGGAGGACAGGCTAGTGCTTTCTGCGAGCCAGTAATCATCACATCAGCCCCCAATGTCTCCATATTGAAAGGGTCGGCCATGAACGTACTGATAGCATCAACGATGAGTAACAAGCCATTCTCGCGACAGAAACGGCTAATCATCGGCATATCATACAGCACGCCAGTTGAGGTCTCACCCATGTTGACCAAAAAAGCTGTGTAACCTTGGTTGGCAAGGGGAGCCAAATGTTCTTCTGTCAATGGCTGACCGTACTCAAGGCTTATTTCGTGATGAGGTATCTGGTGAAGCTGCAGCAACTCCACAAAACGATGACCAAAAGAGCCTCCATTCACCACAATGGCCTTATCAGCAGTTGAAAGAACGTTCATGACCGATGCTTCCATAGACCCAGTGCCAGAAGTGGTCATAAAACAGACACGGCTTCCCTTGGGAGCATGGGTGAACTGGAGCATCAGACGCTCGTTCTGAAACATCACCTCCGAAAATTCCGGAGTGCGGAAATAAGGTACCTGCTCACTGCCAATAGCACGCACGGCTTCGCTTGACATCACAGGTCCAACAGTAAAATTCAGCATTTTTATTCTATCTCTCGTTTTTTCTTTGCAAAAATACAAAACTTTTTTGAACGGAGAGCCATATCTATAAAAAAATGATTAACTTTGCAGAAAAATAAACAATTGGCATGCATAAGATACGGGAAAAGCAAGGTTACGAACTCGATGAACAGCTACAAGAACTCTGGCAGGTACAACTGGATTTGCTGGAGAAATTTATAGATGTGTGTCAACGGCATAACCTGCGTTGCTGGATAGATGGCGGTTCGCTGCTTGGAGCTGTACGCCACAAAGGATTCATTCCTTGGGATGATGATGTGGATGTGGCGATGATGCGTGACGATTATGACCATTTGCTGGAAATAGCGCCTCAGGAGTTCCGGCATCCGTTCTTCTATCAGACAGCCTATACGGATACTGACTACTATCGTAGCCATGCACAATTACGCATGGACGGAACTACGTGTATTCGTCCCAGCGACTGCTTCCAGCCTTTCCATCAAGGCATCTTTATCGATGTTTTCCCAATGGAAGGGGTTCCCGAAAATCTTGAGGTGGCAAATGATGCTGTCAAGAAAGGTAAGCGTATCCTACGTTTCTTGAAAGCCAAGAACACTAATATCTTATATTCTGGAAGACTGGGACTCGTCTTCCGCAAGATAAAGGCGAGACAAGCCGTAAAAAAACATGGGTGGGCAACCATTTTCAAAGAAGCAGAAGACTGGTTCCGCAAGTTTCCTGTGGCCGACTACAAACAGGTTGGTGCTCTGTGTTTCAGTGGTACCCAACTCGTCTATCCGAAAGCCATATATGACGAAACGGTGTGGTTGGATTTCGAGGATATCAAAGTGCCGGCACCTGCTGGTTGGGATACGTATCTAACCATTCAGTATGGCAAGAATTATATGACCCCCATCAAGGGTGACACATTGCATGGACATCTAATCATTGATGCTCATCGTGACTACCGCGAAATGCTACCTGAGGTTCAGCGTGCCTACCGCCAGTCGCTTTGGAAACGCTTTACTAAGAAATTCAAGAAAAGAAAGTAAGTTTATGAAGATACTGCTTTTTTGCGAAAACAAGTATGCCGTAGATATCGTACGTCCCCTGCAGGATGAGGCCAACCATCAAGGCGACCATGAGGTTCTGTGGTATGTACACAAGAAAAAGATTCCCGAGTTCCCTTTAAGAAACGAAGTGCGTTGGACGAACTCTATACAGGAAACCTATGACTTCCACCCTGACGCCGTCTTTGCACCAGGCAATATTGTGCCTTATTACCTGAGCGGCGTAAAATGCAGCATCTTTCATGGTTATGCTGCCGAGAAGCGTGACCAGTTCCGCATCCGCAACTACTTTGACATTTACATGACACAGGGACCGTACTTCACCCTGGAGTTCCTTAAACTGCAGCAGAAATATAGTGACTTTGAGGTGGTGGAAACAGGATGGACTCGCCAAGATTGGACAGCCCGCCACCGCCATGACTTCGATGAGGAGCGGCGCAATCTGCTATGGACTAACGGGTGCGACAACATCGTACTCTATGCCCCCACCTTCTCACCAAAACTCTCGTCACTGCCCAAGATCAAGGACGACCTGATCAGACTCATCACAGAAAGGGATGTACTGTTACTCATCAAATTGCACCCACTGACACAGCAGGTATGGGTCGATGAATACAAACAGTTGGCAGAGAACTATTCTAACGTCATCTTCGAGGATGACTATGCCATAACGAAATATATGCTGATGGCCGATGTGATGATTAGTGATACGTCATCTACCATCTATGAGATGTTGTTGCTTGACAAACCTGTCATCACCCTCGACACCGTTAGTCAGAATCCATACTGGAAGAATATCAATGATCCTTCGCTGCTTATCTCAGCCTATGATGAAGTATTCAGCAACAAGGAACTGACAGAAAAGCGACAGTGGATCATCAACAACTACGACCCTTATACTGACGGATGTTGTGCCGAGCGGATGTTAACAGCCGTCAGCGATTATATTAAGCGCCACGGTGTGCCTGAGAAACGCAAGCTCAACCTGTGGCGCAAATATGTCAGCATCAAGACTTTTGGAAGAGTGAGGTAGGAAACTTCCGACTTACTCTCTTATCTATTTCATGTAACGATTCAGACGTATAATCGCTTCGTTAAACTCTTTAGTATTAATTCTATAGTTATCTATAGGATTCATCTGAGCATCTGTAACTTCAAGGCCACCATCGGCCGTCTTCTCAAGAATGGTATCACCATCTATGATAAATGCGTAATTGAGTTCACTTCCCACCACATGCCAACGACGAGGTTGGGTATCATTGAGAAGATGGCCCACACTATAGTCGGCGATGCTATTTGTCACGCCTAACGCCTCCTGCATGAGGGTAGGGATGATATCGTAGTGAGTCGTACGGTGAACATACTTAACTGGATGTTCATCAACTTGAGGATTGTGAACGACAAGAGGAACACAAACTTGCCAACGAGAAAAGTTACCGTTGTGTCCCCAGTAGTTCTTCTTATTCTCATTAAATTCTTGACCATGGTCACCTGTGATAAGTACTATGGTGTTTTTCTCTATACCAGCATCTTTCAATGCTGTCAAAACACGGTTTATTTGGACATCAATCAGATAACAGCAGTTTTGATAGAGATTGAAAAAGGGCATCGGATCAGTAGTATTGCTAAGTCTAGAATAGTCTGCAAAATCCCAAGCTGGCTGAAAATGATTATTTAATTCCTTCGGGATCTCCATGCCATGAGCCATATCATAAAACAACATTGAAAAGAACGGCCTGCCAGATGCAACATATTGTGGCAGTTCTTTGAGAAAGTTTTCTGTAATATTTACATCGCGGTCGTATATGGACTTTCCTTCCGTTGACACATGGAGCCCTTTTATATGATGAAACACCACGCGCTGGAAAGGCGGGCTCTGAAGGGTCGCACTAGGATATACCTGACATTGGTAGTTTTGACGCAGCATCTCATCAATAAAGACAGGACTCTGGTGGCTAGCCTCAAACACATCCCAGTAGTAAGACGGTACAGAAAAAAACAATCCAAAGATAGAACTGCGTGTACCATTAGAACAGCTGAAATGATTTTGGTACCATCTACTTGCTTTGGCATATTGATAGGTATTTGGCATACATTTCTCTGTCAGTGTGCGGGGATTCCATGAGTCAATAAGAATCATCACAATATTGGGATGACATCCTGAGGTATCTGCTTCTATAGAGTGTAGTGGATAGACAACGTCACCTTCAACAACACCCAATTTGTCAGTACCATTATCAACAGGTGCTTCAAAACCCATTTTCGTCATCAAGCTATATGCTGTTGTTGGGAAATAATAGGGTAGCAAACGTCGACATTTCATTACTGAAGGTTGCTGTCGGAATGATGCATAGATATGAAAACAATGGGCATAGAGTGTGGTTCCAATCATCAAACAGAATGTCACCCATACCAACTTTTTACTGAACATATCAGTCCACCGACAAGCCAGGATCCATAATACAATATGGCAAATCACAAAAACCAAGAAGAGCCCTATCTCTTTAATGTAAAGAATCGTATCGAATGTAAAGATTTCCGTTGCACCACTACTAAACACCATATTAAGGATAAAGCCGTTGATATGGAAACGGTAGATGTCGTAAACTTGCATGTCAAGGAATATGAGGACAGACAATATAGACATTAATCCGACCATCAAACTGCCGCCTATTTTCCACAAACGTAATAATGCAAGCGGCACGTAAACGAAGATGAAAGGTATTAAAGCAAACATAGCAGCATGAGAAATACATGATGCTATAAAGAACGTCCATCCGCCAAAATCCATTGACGTAAGAATCGTACTACCCTTTATGAAAAATAAAAATTGTATCGCAACAAATACTGTTGACAAAGCAGTATAAAGAAAACCTGTCTTAAAATTCATCATAACATCTATAATTCTGATTGTATTTCGATAACAAATTGACGCCAAGGCTTTTTCAAGTCAAGGAAACGGTAGTTCTGAGGGGGGATCTCACTGGGAATTTCCATATAGTTGCCATAAAGATGAGTCAGGTACTCATGAGGTTTGGCAACGCCCATCAACATACACCCTTCAAACTCTACCGGCACGGGCTCCCCATACCATTCCTTGGGCATAGCACCCTTCTCTGGACGATAGTCATGATCAGCAATGAGCGGCGTGTTTTCAATGCGCCACTGACGACGTACTTCATCCAGTTTGCGGTGTACCACAGAAGGACTAAGCAGTTTACGCAATAATAATGTCAACATACTACGCAGTCCACGGCCGTGCTTATAGGGATCAGTATGTGTAAAGTAGAGCATCTTCCACCAAAACTTATAACGCTTATAGTGACGGCGGCGTGCACTGCAATCCTCTACCATACCATCTAAAGGAAAGAGGTCAATGGGCAAACCACCCACAAAGTCATAACTGCGATGCATCCTGTAGGTAGAGCCTGTCTCCTGCACACGGGCAAAGGGATAAGGATAGCCTGCAGTCCGTCCACCACTCACCACCTCATAGCCATCGGGCATCCACTCATCGGCATGTGCAAGAAATGTTTCATAATCGTCGCGTGGCATACCCACATCTGCATCATCATCCCAAGGTATAAACCCTTTGTGACGTACGGCACCCAGCATCGTACCGCATAACAGATAGTAAGTCAATCCATGGTCCTTACACACATGGTCTATCACCTTCAGTATTTCGAGCAGACGAGCCTGCACCTCTTTTGTCTCAGTATTCACACGGTCGCCATGTAATGCCAGCGCCTGTTCATTTGGATTGTAATTGGTTTCCATATCTTAAGAAATGAATTTTTGTACGAAGTTTATAATAGTTCTGAGAGAAGGTATAATTGAATATATTACGCCAGTCAAGGCCGCTCTTACAAGGCAGAATGCTAACCTGCTGTTTGGGCGCATCGGGATCCAACTGGTCACACAACTTGGCAGCGTACTCAAACATATTGTATTCTCCCAACACACGCTGCTTCATCTCATCAAGCACAGCCACAGATTTCTCATAACGCTGTGCCTTGATCAACTGTTCTATCGTCTGGATAGCCTGCCCAGGCCGGCGGATATCTATTGGTTCAAAAGCCTTTCGGTCAAAGTAATCAGCCAGGTTGGTGCAACCGTGGTAGATAGGGAATGTTCCCGTCAAATAACAATCGCTGATTTTCTCTGTCCAATAAAAGGGCTCGGAAGAATTCTCGATAGCGATATGATATTTGTATGGATAAAGTACATCCCACTTGTCATCAAACGAACGGAAGCCTCGCCCAAAGATATCTATTTGGTCTCCGAAATGCGCTTTCAACTTCTCTACGAACTTGATACGGTCCAGATGGCCACGGGTAAAAGCTTTGTTACTCGTAATGACAGAGATAAGCTTTGTCTTCTCTACAGCCGTAGGCTTGCTCAGAGAGTCGTAGTCCTGTGAGAAGGTATAAGGAATCCCTGCCGAAGGCGGTGCTGGCTTATAGCCAACAAACCAGGGCAGGATGGCCGGACCGTATTTGATGTTGCGATGATGCATCTGCTGCTGACAGCTTACCACCATGCCAAACTGATTGATATAGCGCTGGGGATATACCAACACGGAACGGGGTTCTGTGGTAAGCAGTATCGTGTTCTCTGGCGCCACACAGCAAGTCTGCACTTCACGCACGCCCTTGCCCTGTACAACCCAGAAGTCTGCTTCCTCCATCGAGTCGTCCAGACAGAACTCATAACGTCCGTCCTGTGAACGGAGATTGTGGCCAGGAGTCTGGCGATGCATAATAGTGGCCAGACCTTCGCGGTAGGGCATGAATCTTATCTTATACATTTTTCTGCTGCTTTCAAACCAGACTTAATATAATAGCCTTCATTCAGTCTATGGCTCATAGCTATGGCATTCTGTTTCATTTCCTGATAGTCGGCAGGTAAGAGAGTAGCTATCCGATCACTGATTTCCGACAAGGCGTTGACGCTGATGCCAACTTTCTGTTCCTCTATAAACGGTGCCATGGCCGCCTTTTTCCATACGATGACAGGAATGCCTGCACGCAGGTAGAACGAGGTCTTGTGCGGATCATTGATACGCAGATACTCACCCCAATCTCCTGTACACTCATTCAGAGAGTCGCCATCCCACACCAAACCAAAGTCTGCCTTCACCTCGGCAATAAACTCATCGCTGGCCATGAAACCATGGTAATGAAGATGAGGGTTAGCGTTCGCCTGCTCCTCAAAGCCTTTGCCATAGAGATCCATCTGCCACCCCAGCATAACAGGCTCTAGCTTATAAAGAAACTCATTGCGCCACCGCCCCAGATTACCGGCATAGACAATGGTGGGAATAGTCGAATCTTCCTGGCCTACAGTAGTCTCTGGAGCCTTCGAGAGATAGTCAAAAATCTGCAGACAGTGGATGCCGCCTTTAAAGCCATGGGCTATTAGGTAGTCACGCATTGTAGGATTATGGACTATCAGGAAGTCGGTCTTTGACAGGCGGCTATTCTCGCCTTCCGGTGTCAGCTTATGTCGACGGAAAGCCCCCAGGTCATGGATGACCGTCACCACCTTGGCACCTTTCATCTTTGCCAATGAGCAAGCCATATAGTAGAACTTCTTCATCGGATACTGCAGAAAGAGCACATCGTCTTTCTTCAAATTCCACAGGATGCTGGTCACGCTGACCAGTTTAGTCAGGAAGCGACCTACCCCACCCTCACCGAAGTTATGGCGAGTCAGGTTTGAAAATCCTTCCCTACGGCATATCTCATCGATATCCTGCTTGGCCTTATTGTTGGTTCCTACTTCAATGTAATACTTCATATTTTCCTAAGTGGGTTATCTTCTTTCTGCGTATCCATCGTTTGTCATGACGTTCCTTTACCCGGATGGCCTTAGCCACATCAACTTCCGTCCATCCGCGCTGACGGGCATACTCATCAAGTATATACCGATAGGCAGGCGTGAGCCAGTAGAACAGCGTTAGGTTCTCCATACATTCCGCCTTGGGTACAGGGCCGTCATAGAACTGCATACGGTTGATGTCGATGAGTTCAAAGACATACTGGGTGGTAGGTGATGGGTGGTGGGTGCTAGTAAAGAGCACGTTCGTGGGGTTCAGGTCACGGTGCAGCACACCTGCTTTATGCAATGAGGCCACAAAGCAGGCATAGGCCGTAGCTAAAGCCTCATCAAAGGGTTCTTGTTCAATAAGCCGTGGACGGATAGGCTCGCTGTCAGTATAGGCACAGGCATAATAAACCTGAGTGATTAGGCCTGCCTTGGTACATTCCATATAGGCCACTTCCCGCGGTGTCTGGAAACCACGCTGCCTGAGGCTCATGGCATTCTCGTAAGAACGTCTGGCCTTGTTTTTTCTGAAAAAGGTGTAAACCAGCGTCTTGATAATATCGTGCTTCTTATAGCGTTTCACCACAAGTTTCTCGCCGTCAACCTCGAACAGCCGTATCTGGTTGCGTCCATTATATAGCACCTCACCCTCACCGGCGGCAAACAGGCGGGGCACTTGCTGAACCCAATCATTCAGATGCTGATATTCCGGACTAACAACGATTTTCATTTATCCTTCTTCTATTTTCTATCTTACAAGAATTGGTCAATCCCGTTCTTGATACGGATCACACCATTGGCAGCATTGCTCTCACGCAGGGCGATATTGTGCTTACGCAGATCACTATCAAACTTGCTTCCCGTCTCGTCATGATAGATATGGTACTCTATGCACGAGAACTTCACGAAACGCTTTTTCACGCCAAGAGCCCGAATGCGGGCCGTCAGGTCAGTATCCTCACTGCCATACCCTACCATGTCTCCGTCATAACCGTTGACGGCATAAAGGTCATCACGCCAGAACGACATATTGCAACCACGATCCAAACCATGTTGCTTGTAATTGTAGAACAAGGGCGTCAACCAAGGCAGACGCATGGCATTGAGTTTACGCGTAAGACCTGCTGTCCAGAAATGCAGGTCATAGTCATGACGCGCAAAGAACTTGTCGTTCAAAGGTTGGGTGAGCTTACTTCGACTGCCACTCAGGTAATAACCACGCTCACTATGACGCAGATGATCCTCTACAAAATGACGCTCCATAATAATGTCGCCACCTATTTGAATGATAATATCACCCGTACAGCGGGCAAAGGCCTGATTGGCAGCACGTGCCAGTCGGAAGCCTTTATCCTCCTGCCACACATGAATCAACGGGAAGGGCATCTGCGGACGCATACGGTCAACCAGTTCCCGCGTATCATCACGCGACCCGTCATCGGCCACAATAACCTCCTTGGGCAACACCGTCTGACGGGAGGCACTGAGGAGCACCAGTTCCAATGCTTGCGGCCAGTTATACACACTTGTTACAATACTTGCTGTCATCTCTCGCTAGATTATTTAAATGCATTGATCAACCGCACCACCTCCTGCGCCTCTTCACGGGTGATGGTCGGTCCAATGGGCAGACTGAGCTCCTCATCAGCCAAGCGTTCGGTAATAGGCAGACTCAGCTGGGGGACATTCCATGTCTCTTTGGCATAGCATTCCTGCTTATGAGGCGCAATAGGATAATGGATAATGGTAGTGACACTACTCTCTTTCAGATAGGCCTGCAACTCATCGCGACGTTTACAGAGTACAGGGAACAGATGATATGCATTCTGTTCCTTCGGCAAATGCAAAGGCAGTGACACCAACGGATTGTTCAATCCAGCATAGTATATCTCGGCAATCTGTTTACGATGCTCATTATCAGCCTCCAAATACTTCAGTTTCACATCGAGCACGGCAGCCTGAATCTCATCCAAACGACTGTTGCGACCTGTGTACTTGAATACATATTTACGCTGACTGCCATAGTTGGCCAACGCCCTTACAGCAGCTGCCAATGCCTCATCATCAGTTGTCACGGCACCGCCATCGCCCAGTGCACCGAGGTTCTTGCCTGGATAGAAGCTATGCCCTGCAGCATCACCCAGACTACCCGTCCTGCGACCGTCGGTATAACGACAGCCATGGGCCTGAGCGTTATCCTCAACAAGTTTGAGGTTGTACTTCCGACAAAGACGGCCAATCTCGTCGGTATAGGCACAACGGCCATAAAGATGAACCAGCAGGATAGATCGTGTCTTGGGTGTAATGAGTGCCTCCAGATTTTTGTCGTCCAGTTCCAGCGTGTCATAGCGCGGCTCGGCCATCACAGGCACCAGTCCGTTCTCTGTCAATGCCAGGATAGAGGCGATATAGGTATTGGCGGGCACGATGACTTCGTCACCAGGCTGCATCACCCCCATCTCGATATAGGCTCTGTATATCCAAATCAGGGCATCCAGTCCGTTGCCACAACCCACACAGTAGCGACTACCTATATAGTCGGCATAGTTCTTCTCGAAACGCTCATTCTCTGCGCCCTGCAAATAATAACCGCCATTGACCACACGCACTACCGCTTCGTTAATCTCTGCACCATGAAGCGCTGTTACGTCTTTTAAAGATAAAAAAGGTATGTTCATATATTCATTCTTTTATTAACCACTCTGTTATACTTTTCTTAAAGTCATCAGCATTAACAGTATAGGGTGTCTGCAGACTTGATTCTTCAACGCACTTCCCTATCAGATAACGCATATCAATATTCAGGCAACTGGCGATGCTTGAGAAAACCGTCAGGTCCATGACATGAGAAAACAACACCAACACCCGGCACCCCGGCTTACAGCAAACGATATTCGACAAGGCTGCGCCAGAAGCAGCAATCACACATTCTGCATTAGCAAACAATAGAAACTGGTCTGCTACCGTATAGTCTTCCGGGCTTACCACCTCGAAGTCATAATCACGCGCTATCTGAGTTAGTTCCTTTTCGTTGTAACTGCGATTATTGGTGTTTTTTCTCGCTATATAGAATCGCTTTGGAAAGGTCTTTCCCGCTGATGCATAGTCAAGGAAATGCTGTCGTATAAACAGGATAGCTGCAGGACAAAACAAGTTATCCTCCGCTCTTACCTGTTTGATGTCAACATAATTAGGAATAATCTGATTGACACCAGATACATAGTACAGAACCTTTACCCGACACATGTGGCGCGCCTTTAGGAATACTATTTGCCTGTTGCCGGCAAAGAGTCTCAGCAGTTCCATGAGTTGTGGAACATCTTTTATTCTCTCATCAACAAGCAAAGGGACATCCTCTGGGATTTGACATTTATCCAACAGATAGAATTTCGAGATGGCTTCATAGATGAAATGATAGTAATTACTCGAGAAATTACATACCAGACTGATTGCGGCATCCAGTTTCATTCCCGCATTCATATAGTGCATCACGTATCTGCCTAACAGATGGACAGGCTTACCATGATGTTTTTTCAACACACGATCAGACAATCTGTAGTTCTCATTGGAGATACACATGATAAGCAAGTCATATAACAGCTCCCCCCGCTTACCAATACACATATTCGATGAGCCGACGACAGCAACATCATGAAGCTGGCAAACATATAGATCTTTTGGAATACGTGTCTCCGCAACCTCGTCGGTATCACCCACATATCGCACCGATGATGACACCATCTCTGTTTCCTGACGGAATAAGACCAAGCTACCTTTTCTTTCCGCATAGTCTATGACGGTTGCAGCACGGCCCATCCTATAACGCTGGATTAGTATGTTATCTGGAAATATCGACATCCTCTATTTTTTTATAGAACCTCGCAGGATTACCCATCCACAGTTCACCGGCAGGAATATCCTTGGTGACCACAGAACCAGCTCCTACCATGGCACCCTCGCCAATAGTCAGACCCGGCAGGATAACACAACCGGCCCCGATACTGGCACCACGGCATACCCGGGTACGCAACAGCTTCCAATCTTTGTTATGTGAACGGGGATACATGTCATTAGTAAAACTCGTGTTTGCACCCACCAGCACATCATCCTCCAGAGTGATACCATCCCACACCTGCACACCGCATTTGATAGTCACGTTATTGCCTATCACGACATCGTTCTCTATCAGCACATTGGCACAGATATTACAATTTTCACCAATCTTACACTTGGGAAACACCACGCAGAACTGCCAGACATTGGTCGACTCTGGCACGTTGGGGTTCATACAGTCAGCTAATCTGTGAATCATGATGGTTGTTTATAAGCAATAAATTCACCGTAATCGCGGATATAATCGCTGGCATCATATTTCTCTGATGCCAGACAGAGACAGATAGCTCCCGACGAGAACTCATCCAGTGTACGCCAGATACCAGGTACAATCAGTAGGCCCTGATATGGATGGTTAAGCATAAACGTACGTTTCACAATGCCATCGTCAAGAGTCACAGTAAAACTTCCACTTGCAGCTATCAGCAACTGGTACAGTTGGCGGTGGGCATGTGCTCCACGAGCCTTACCTCCGGGAATATCGTATGAGTAATAGACCCGCTTTACCTCAAAAGGCACTTCCTTGTTGTTACTTACCACCGAGAGATTGCCTTGCGGTGTATGATGTTTGTCCAATTCTATAATGGTACAATCGTAAACTCTGCTATTTTTCATTTTCAAGGAAATCGTTATAGTCGCGTATATAGTCGTTAACATCGTAGTCTGTTGACGAGAGGATAAGCGCCAAGGAGTTAGTGGAGAAGTTCTCCATCTCACGCCAAAGGCCACAGGGCACGTAGAGTCCGTAATAGGGACGGTTCATAGAAAACGTCTTCCGTTCCTTACCATTATCTACCACAATATCGAAACTGCCTGACAGGGCAATGATAAACTCATTATTCTCCTTATAGGCATGACCACCCCTGCATTCGCCGCCGGGCACGTCATATATCCAGTAACTCCGCTTAATCTTAAACGGCACCAGCCCTGTCTCTTCTACTACCGAGAGGTTACCCCTCTCATCAAAGATTCTCGGAATCTCAATTATTTTTGCTTCTTTCATATTCTTCAACTCTCACTATTCACTCTTCTCTTTTCACTCTTACGTTCTCCATATCGCCTTGCCGTTAACCACTTCCAGCATCCAGTCAAATTCCGCATGAGTACGTTTCCAACGGTCGTGAGTCCACAGATAGAAGGCCGGCTGACGGCGGATAGACTGTTCTAGTCGTTGGAAAAACAACTTGGTGATGTCAAACTCCTCCGTCTTCGCAGCCTCAGGAACGATTAACTGGAAGGTACAGATATATTTCCCGCGCTTTGGTCGCTCCATATCCACATAAAAGACGGCATCGTTCATCTTGCGCATAATACGCTCACCGCCGGTAAAAACAGGTGTTTCAATACCAAGAAAGTCCACCCACAGGTGGATATTCGTCCACCAGGGGGCCTGGTCGGCAATATAACCGAATAGCGAGCGTCGGTCTTCACGCTTGTAATTCACCAAATAGCGCAGGATATCTTTCTTTGGTACACACACACCACCATGAGCCGATCGCAGGTCGATAAACAGACGGTCGAAGGCATCGCTGTTGAGTGGATGATAAATCAGTCCTGCCACCGCTTCCGGATACCGCTGAAAAGAAAGACCTGAGGCCGAGAGCCACTCCCAGTTGCAATAATGTCCAAGGATTGCTGCGCAGTTGCGCTCCTCATCAAAGACCTTCTCCAATTGGTCCGCACCACGGAACTCGATATGCTGTAGCAGCTTCTCGTTAGAGATGGTCAGCAGTTTGATGGTCTCTACGATATAGTCGCAGAACCAATGATAAAACTGCTTCCTGATCTGCTCCCGTTCCTGTTCCGACTTCTCCGGGAAAGCCATTTTCAGGTTCTTCATGACCACGTCCCGTCTGTAGCCTACGATATTATAGACTATGATATACAACAGGTCCGACAGCAGATACAGCACCCCAAAAGGCAAGAGCGAGATGCCATATGCCACGCTAAATACCAATCCGTATGTAATCTTCTTCATCATTTATTTTGCAGGTCTGTTGTTGTCAGTTGAATCATCGCTTTGTCCAAGCGCTCCAGTCGATTGGCATCGCTGCTTTCGTTGATAGTTAGTCGCTGCAGGTCAAAGTCATAGAGCACATGACCAGTGGAGTCACAGATCCACTGCGCATTATTATAATTATGCACCGCCACTGGCATCGTATAAGTTGCAGAGAGCACGTCACGGCTGAAGGTGTAGTCGTCATGACCGAGGTGCAACTGTCCTAACAGTGTGGCAGGCAGGTCGCTCTGGTTACAGATTGTGGTGATGACACGTGGCTGACGTACCGCGCCTCCTACCCAAAGCATCGGGATGTGGTTTTTCAGCAGCGGTGTGGTCTGGTCCACTTCTCCATTGATAATGCCATGATCGGCTAGCATTACGATGAGCAAGTTGTCCCATTGCGGAGTCTGCTTCAGCCTATTAATGAAATCATACAGGCAGTCGTCCAGGTAGCAGAAAGCATTCTCAACTTCATCATCCAACTTTTTCGCAGGCACATCCCACGGCTCATGACTCGACAGGGTGCTATACCCCCAGAGCCAATGTTCTCCATCAGGCGCGTGGGTAATCATGTCGTATAGGGTCTGGAAGGTGATATCATCACGCACCCCCCATTGACTGGTATGCTGTTCCCTGAGTGTATAGTCCTCCATGCTGACGATGACGCCCCAACCCGTTGACAATAGGTACGATCGCATATTGGTGAAGTTGATGTCACCTCCATACAAATAACTGGTCTGATAGCCCTGCTCCTTCAGCGATAAGGCGATGCTGGGCATCGTCCTACTCTTCTCCGGAATTTTCATCACCGAGATGGTGGGGAACGACGGGTAACCACTCAACGTACAGAGGGTGCCTCGGTCGGTGCGCCATGAGTTGGCATAACAACGACTGAAACAGATGCCCTCTTTTTTCAGTTCCTGCAAGTGAGGCATAACGGCTGAGAACTGTTCTCCTGCACTCTCCAATAGTATCACGAGGATGTTGGGCCGATCGGTAGTGAGCAGGCTGTCACGATGGTCACTCTCTGTCGTATAGACACCTGCTGTCAACTGCCTACATTCTTCCTCCTCATAGAAAGCATATTGCGTGAGATCGTCCAACGGATGAGTCCAGGAATAGAAGAAGCTGAACACGGGATTCACGGCCGAATGGTTCAGGAACTGATTCTCCGAGAAGTACACCTCACCAATATTTGTCGTCGATTTCCCCAGTCCCCCACGAATGCCTATCACCATCAAGGGTATCAGAAGCAGATAGAGGAGTTGTTCCTTCCATGATCCTCTCTGCCATGCCTTGACAGGAAGTACTATGACATAGGCCAGATAAAGCAGTACTGCGACCACTGCCGTCAACAGCACCCTAACCACCAGATAACCTGTTGTCACACTGGCCATCGCCTCGGTGGGCGACTCCAAATACTGCAGCCACGAGGCATCCAGTTTAAAATGCCAGAAGGGATACATACTGGTGTCTGTCACGAAAGCCAATGCCAGCAGGATAGCCACCACACCATAGTAGGACTTCATCAGCCAGGCAGGCAGTTTCACCCAGATACCGACCATCGTCATCAGGAAAGGCAGGATCAGGACATAAAGGGCAGTTGACAGGTCAAGAGCCAGTCCGTGCCACAGCACTGCCAGCATATCGCCTACGGAAAACGTGCCCTCGGTATGATTGCAGAGCATGAAAGCCCACTTCGCCCCCATGAATATTCCCACAGTCAACAGCAGGAACTTACCTAGATATGTCAGCCGCTCTTTCAATTCTTAAGCCTTAATTCTTAACTCCTACAGACTCTGCATATCATTCAGTTTCTTGTAATAGCCGTCAATGGCCAGCAGTTCCTCGTGGGTGCCACGCTCCACGATCTGACCCTCATGCAGCACACAGATCTCGTCAGCATTCTTGATGGTTGAAAGGCGGTGGGCGATAGCCACGGTAGTACGAGTCTTCATCAGCCGTTCCAGTGCATCCTGCACCAAACGCTCACTCTCGGTATCAAGGGCCGAGGTGGCCTCATCAAGGATTAGGATAGGAGGGTTCTTCAGAATGGCACGGGCAATGCTAACACGCTGACGCTGACCACCCGACAGACGTCCACCGCGGTCACCAATATTCGTCTCAAAGCCATGCTCGCTCTGCGTGATAAACTCATACGCATTGGCTATTCTGGCAGCCTCGGCAATCTGTTTATCGGTGGCATTATCCACACCGAAGGAAATATTATTGCGGAAGGTGTCATTAAACAGGATAGCCTCCTGATTTACGTTACCTATCAACTGTCGCAGGTCGTGGATACCCAGATCCTTCACGTTGATGCCATCAATAAGCACTTCGCCTTCCTGCACATCGTAATAGCGGGGTATCAGGTCCACGAGCGTTGATTTGCCGCCACCGCTCTGTCCTACCAGGGCAATAGTCTTGCCCTTGGGAATCACCAGATTGATATTCTTCAGCACCCACTGCTCACCATAACGGAAAGAGACATTACGGAACTCTATCTGGTGTTCAAAAGAGGAGATGTGCTGGGGGTGTGCCACCTCAGTAATGGTATTCTCTGCCATCAGGATCTTGTCGATACGTTCCATAGAAGCCAGTCCTTTGGGAATGTTATAACTGGCCTTCGAGAATTCCTTCAAGGGGTTGATGATCGAATAAAGGATCACCATGTAGTAGATAAACGTAGGACCTGTGATGGCCTGGTTGTTCAGCACCAGCATACCACCAAACCACAACACAATGACGATCAGTACCGTACCCAGGAACTCACTCATAGGATGGGCCGATGACTGACGGATGTTTACACGCATCAGGTGGTTGCGATAGGAGGAGTTAACCTGGTCAAAGCGGCGGTTCATCTTCTCTTCGGCACAGAAGGCCTTGATGATACGCAGACCACCCAGCGTCTCCTCCACCTGACTCATCGTGTCGCTCCACAAAGCCTGCGCCGTGGCCGAAGCCTGCTTCAGCTTACGACCGATACGTCCCATGATATAACCCATAACGGGGACAATCAGCAGCGTAAAGACGGTCAGTTTCCACGACACAAACAGCATCGTCAGAAAATAGGCAATAATCAGTACGGGGTTCTTAAACAGCATGTCGAGTGATGACATGATACTCGACTCTACCTCCAGCACGTCACCGCTCATACGGGCAATAATGTCGCCCTTGC
Source organism: uncultured Prevotellaceae bacterium (assembly GCA_902778255.1). GTDB lineage: Bacteria > Bacteroidota > Bacteroidia > Bacteroidales > Bacteroidaceae > Prevotella. The sequence goes on along the minus strand of CACYXD010000006.1, from coordinate 59,092 downwards.
GCTCTTCCGAGAAAAAGCCTAAAGGCAACGAGGTAATCTTCTGGTACAACTGGTTACGGATATCACGTACCACACCGGTACGGATAGGCACGATGCAGGCCGAGGTCAGAAAATAGAAGCCCGTTTTCATCAGGGTCGTGCAAGCCAGAAACAGACCGATAAGCAGCAGCGTGGTAGTTGGCCCGTAGTCGGCTATCAGTCCATTGACAAAGTAGTTCAGGTTGTTCATCAACACCTCCTGCACGTTACCCCAATCCCATGCCATTACACTGGTGGCTGCCTCTGCGTCCCCCGTCTGGAACAGGATCTGCAGGATAGGTATCAGTGCCGCAAACGAGAAGATGTTCAGCACTGCTGACGATATATTGAAAAATATCGACAGAAACAGATACTTTTTATAGGGAGGCACAAACCGCCTCAATACTTTCAAGAATTCTTTCATTAATTATCTATTCTCAATTTTCAATTATCTATGACCAGTCGGTCTTCATTCATTCGTTTCATATACTGCTGGATGACCGACTTCATCTCGCGGATCATCACAGCGAGCGTATCGGCAGGCATTGTTTGGAGCACATTGTCTGCAAACAGCGAATCGGTGCGGTAGCGGTAGGCAGCAGTCACCTGCTCACCATCAAACTCCAACGCATAGTGCCCTTTCACAAACTCATATCCACTGCTCTCAGGTACCCAATGCAGGGCGTGGGTATCGTCCGGCATGGTGTGCAGCATATCCTTGCCAAAGGCCAAGTAGGGTTTGTCATAATGCAGATAGCCCAGTACGGTGGGCATGATATCCACCTGCTCCACCACCCGCTCCTGATCATAACCATGTAAGGTGCTGTCGCCAGGGGCAAAGAAGATGATGGGCACATTGAAATAGCCCAGTGAGGTCTTGTAATACGGATCGATATGTGTGCTGCAGTGGTCGGCAGTCAACACAAACAGGGTGTTTTTGTACCACGGCTGCTTGCTGGCTTCTTCAAAGAAGCGGCGCAAAGCATAGTCGGTATAAGCGATGGCTTCCTGTATCTCCTTCTCTCCTTTCGGAAACACGCCCTTATAGCGTTCGGGCAGGTCAAAGGGCGTGTGCGACGAGGCGGTAAAGACGGCAGTCATAAACGGTTGCTGCATCTTGCTCATCTGCTGGGCATAGAACTGCAGGAACTCCTCGTCCCAGATGGCCCATGTTCCGTCAAAGTCATCATCGCCATGAAAGTGAGGATCCTCATTGTATTCCGTACGACCGAAGTAGCGCTTAAAGCCCGTAGCACGGGCAAAGGCCTGGAACCCCATGGAGTTGTTCTGTGCTCCATGGAAGAAAGCTGTCGTATAACCCTTTTGCTCGCCCAGTTCACGTGCCAGTCCCGACATCCTATTCAGCGATGCCGGCGTCAAGAACAGCGGTTCCACATAGTTGGGCAGCGACGACAGCGTCGAGGGCATTCCCTCGATGCTCTTCCGTCCGTTGGCATATGAATACTGCCACGTCATGGCATGATGGGCGATGAGCGAGTCGAGGAAGGGTGTAAAACCGCGATAGCCCTCCTTACGAAGGGTCTGGTTATAGTAACCGAAATGCTGTTTGCTAAAGCTCTCCAAGATGATCACCACCACATTCTTCGGTGTGAAAGCCACTGAGTCGGCTGGCATGTGAATGGGTGAATAGAGGGCCTCGGCCTCAGCATCACTCATATAGTCGGGTGTCACCAGTGGTTTCTTGCTCAGTGTGCGGAAGATGCTGAAGGGGGTGTTGAGCACGATACCTGTCTCGGCAGGCCGGTCCACAAACTGATTGGCATTGCTGATGGTGATAGGACGCACAGCAGCCGTAAAACCGCCACGCATACCACCCACGCACAACGGCACTGCAGCCACCAGCACCACCGTCTGCACCACATAATAGCGCCAGAGTGGCGTGTGTCGGCGGGTTTCCCCCGCCAATCTCTTAGGCAGAAACGCCTTCCACAGCACCCACGACAGTAAAAATGCCAGCAACACCAGATACCAGTTGGCCAGGAACTGCTCGCCCATGATCTTTGCCATGCCACCCGTACCCTCGTTGGCAAACTCATAAAACACCGACGTGGTGGTACGCTTTCCGGTATAGGGGAAATAAACGCAGTCGCACAGGTTAGCCCAGAGTGCCACGGAGTTGAACACCACGTAGATCCATCTGACCACCTTGTAGTAGCCTGCCCGCTCCTTCCAATGCAAAGGGAAGAGCATCATCACAATGACCAGGGCGTTGACATAAAGGATGGCGGTGGTATCAAAAATCAGACCTGCAGCAAAGAGACTGACGGCATGACCCCACGTCATCGTATCGGCATACAAACCCCAGTTGACCATCAGAAACACCAGTCGGCAGAGCGAGAAAAGGAGGTAGGCAACCAACAGGTTACATACTAGTGCCACTACCGGGTGATTCCATATTTTAGATTTCATTTCCGTTTTTCGTTCTTTTAAGGGGACAAAGGTACGAAAAAACAACGAAAAATCAGCGTTAAAATGGTATTATTTCAATAAAAAGTGCTAATTTTGCACCCAATGAAGAAAAATTTAAGAAAAAAGGCGGTTTTCGCCATCGTTTTAGTTGTCCTCGGCATCCTCATCGGCTGGGTATCAAGCCGATGGCATGTGTGGTTTCATAACCCCGAAGAGGGGGCATACATCTCGGAATCTGAGCCTCATCGCGTGCTGCTCACCTTTGGTGATAGTCTGGAGTCGTCACGAAATATCAGTTGGCAGGCCGACAGCATCGTACGTCCTTCGCACCTTGAACTGGCACTATTGCCCAATGGTGACACCATAAGCATTGAGGCCACAGGCGAAGTCTTCCGTTCACGCAGTGGACAGGCGGCCTACTACGTGGCTCGTCTGCGCCAGTTGCAGCCTGACGCCCAGTACGCCTATCGTGTGGTGACAGACGGAAAAGCCTCAGCCTGGTATCACTTCCAGACATACGCAACACAGCGCGACAGCATGGCATTCCTCTATGTGGGCGATGTGCAGGACACCATCGGCGGCGAGGCCAACCGTTTTTTGCGCGAGGCGTTGTGCCGTCATCCACAGAGCGAGTTCCTGGTATGTGGTGGCGACCTCACCGAGCGGCCTATTGATGCCCACTGGGCCGAGACCTTCCGCGATATCGACAGCGTCTGTCAGGCCATGCCCCTGCTCAACGTCACTGGCAACCACGACTACCTGAAGGGTGTTCCCGTCACGCTTGAGCGTCGTTTCTCTTTGGTTTTCTCGTATTTCCTCGACTCAAAAGTCGATGATAATCAAGTATATACGCTCCGTTATGGTCCGGCACAGTTCTTCCTGCTCGACAGCAACCGTGAACTGCCTTATCTGCTGACCCAGCGCCATTGGTTAGAGGACGCCCTGCAGAAGAGCACAGCACCCTGGAAGATTGTCATCCTCCACCACCCACTCTTCTCGCTCAAGGGCTACAACAACCTGATTCAGCGATGGGTCTTCAACGATCTCATCGAGGACTATGGCGTAGATCTCGTGCTCCAAGGCCACGAACATGCCTATGGTCGCATGACCAACACCCAACACCCATCACCCAACCTCCAACAAACCACCCCCGTCTATACCGTCAGCCACTGTTCACCCAAGAACTATTTCATCCAGTTTGACGACCGCTTCGATAAGTTCGGCATCTCCAGCCGTTACTACCAGACCGTCAGCATCAAGGCCGACACACTGACAATGGCAGCCTACGAAGTTTATAGCCATACACTCTACGACTCGCTGCGCGTCATCAAAGCCAACGGCAGCGCCACCATCGAAGACTATGGCCGCAATATTCCCGAATATATGGAATTTACGCCCGACCTCTCCAGAAAGAAAGACCGGGCGTATGCCGAACGTATCAAGGAATACGTCTTACGTCACCCCGAAAGGATGCCGAAAAGTCGATAAGCCATTGAAGTGTAAGCCAAACACTTATAACGTGGTTTGGTAGGTGTTTTTTGTAAAGAAGCCTAAAACGCGATGCGAAACAGGCTGAAACGCAATGCGAAACAGGCTGAAACGCAATGCGAAATAGGCTGAAACGCAATGCGAAATAGGCTGAAACGCAACGTAAAACAAGCTGAAACGCAACGTAAAGAGGCTGCAAACGCATTAAGATAGTATTACAGACCCATTTAGATTGCTGCGCCAAACAGCGTCGCACTGGTGCTGCCTGTGATCCTAACACGCACCGTTTCGCCGATATGGTGGTTGCCTTTGTCGAAGACTACCATCTTGTTCTGCTCCGTACGACCACAGAGCTGTTCTCTGCTGCGCTTAGAAAATCCCTCTACCAACACGTCGAACTCCTTACCCTCATCTTTCTTGTTCTGCAGGGCCGACATCTCGGTCTGCAGGGCGATGAGCTCGTTCAACCGACGTATCTTCTCTTCTTCTGGCACATTGTCGGGCAAGTGTTTCGAGGCATAAGTGCCTGGACGCTCCGAATATTTGAACATAAAGGCAGAGTCGTAGCCCACCTCACGCATCAATGACAATGACAACTGATGGTCTTCCTCTGTCTCATCGTGATAGCCCACAAAGATATCGGTAGAGAGACCACAGTCGGGGATAATCCTACGAATAGCAGCAACACGATCCAGATACCATTCACGGGTATATTTGCGATTCATCAGTTTCAGTATCCTGTCGCTGCCACTCTGTACAGGCAGGTGGATATGCTTGCACACATTGGGCATCTCGGCAATGACCTTCAATGTCTCATCGCTCATATCCTTTGGATGCGAAGTGGTAAAGCGGATGCGCAGCTCAGGAGCTTCTTCGGCTACCCTTTGCAATAGCTCAGGGAAGGCTATTCTCTCACCATTCATCCCTAACCTCTCACCACTATATGAGTTCACGTTCTGTCCCAACAGCGTCACCTCCTTGAAGCCACGGTCACGCAAGTCGCGCACCTCACGCAGGATGCTCTCTATGTCACGACTGCGCTCTCGACCACGGGTATAGGGAACAATACAGTAGTGGCAGAAGTTATTACAGCCACGCATGATGCTCACAAAACCGCCTATCTTATGCCCCAGACCGATGCGCTGGGGCACCACGTCTTTATAGGTCTCGGATGTGGAAAGTTCGATATTCATGGCCTTATGGCCCAGTTCGGCCTGCGCCACCAGGTCAGGCAGCGTCATATAGGCATCAGGCCCTGCCACCAGGTCGGCACCGTGGTTCTCCAAAAGATCTTGCTGTACGCGCTCGGCCATACAGCCTAAGACACCGATGATCAAGGTGTTAGGTGATGGGGGTTGGGTATTGACCTTCTGACGCTGGCGCTTAAGGGCATTCAGCGCTTCCAAGCGGTGGTATATTTTCTGTTCGGCATTGTCGCGCACCGAACAGGTGTTTAAAAACACGGCATCTGCCTCTTCCACACTCTGGCAAGTCTCATAACCAGCCATCTGCATCACAGAGGCGACGACCTCCGAATCGGCCACGTTCATCTGGCATCCGTAGGTCTCAATAAACAGTTTCTTCATATTTTCTTTTTAATATTCAAACGAGGAGCCACCCAGGAACTCACGCAGCAGCGAGGTGGGCGGTATCTGATCTTCAGGGATGGGACGGATATAGCGCAGAAACTTCCTCAGACGGTAGGCCTCAGCATACTCCGGACAGTTCTCAGGGACCTGTTCCAACAATGGTTCTGCCTGACTCTTGATCACAGCCAGTTCAAAGAGCATGGCAGAGTTGAACATCTGGTCACAGTTCTCCTGGAACGGGAAAATCCACTTGTTCTCGCCTCTGCGCACGGAAGGCCAGCGGCGGATGGTCTCCTGAGCCGATACTCCACGGTACTTATGGTCGCGGATGATGCGGCGCAACAGGCGGTTGTCGGTAGTGGGAATGTAGTTGTGATTGTCGAGCAGCAGCGTGGTGAGCGCCGAGGCATAGACACGATAGATCTGCTCATTGGGCACACCCTCCATTAGTTCGGGGTTCAGGGCATGGATACCCTCCAACACCAGCACCTCGCCCTCGTGCAGCGTCAACTTGCGCCCGCTCTTCACGCTCTTGCCGGTGGGGAAGTCATAGCGTGGCAATTCCACCTCCTCGCCGCGGAACAGGGCGTTCATCTGTTCTCTGAGCAACGGCAGGTTCAGGGCGTGCAGGTGCTCAAAGTCATAGTCGCCGCTGGCATCGCGCGGCGTCTTGTCGCGATCCAGGAAATAGTCGTCCAGCGAGATGGGCACGGGCTTGATGCTGTTTACAGCCAACTGTACGGAAAGTCGCTTACAGGTCGTGGTCTTGCCACTCGACGACGGACCGGCAATGAGCACCAGTTTGATGCCCTTCCTGCTGGCTATTTCATCAGCAATACGGGCTATCTTTTTCTCCTGCAGGGCCTCGCTAATCTGGATAAGCTGGGCACTATAACCTTGGTCGATACACTCGTTCAGGTCGCCAATGGTACGCATACCCAGGATACTCTGCCAGCGGTGGTGCTCCTTGAAGATGCCGAACATCTTGTCTTGCATAATAATCTCACCCAGCTCGTCAGGATGCTCACGCGAGGGGATACGTAGCAGCAGACCGTCGTAGTATTTCTCCAGCCCGAAGAGGTAAATCTGCTTGGTATTAGTCAGCAGCGCCCCATAGAAATAGTCGTAATAGCCGTCTATGTCATAGAAGGTGGTATAAAGCGAACCGGTACTCTTCAGCAGCTTGACTTTTGAGAAGGTGTGCAGGATATTAAACATATGGATGGCCTCCTCGGTGGTCGTCTCATGACGATGGATGGGGAGGGCGGCATCGATAATCTCCTGCATCTTCTTGCGGATAAGGCCTGCATCCTCCAAGGTCACCGGTCTGCCGATGTTCAGATCCACATAATAACCATTACTTACGGGAATGTCGATAGAAACCTTGCAGGGGGTGTACAGGTCGTGCACGGCCTTACAGAGGATGAAAAAGAGGGTGCGCGTATAGGCACGCTGGCCCGACGACGAGGTGATATCAAGGAACTCCAGACTCTTAGGTTTGAAGAGCCGGTAGTGCATTCCCTCCACCTTATTATTTACATGCGCGAGGATTGGGTCGTAGGTCATCGGAAGGTCCATCTGCCGATAAGCCTCTCTCAACGAACTCCCCATAGGTACATCGTATGACTGTCCGTTATTCAGACAAGTCACTCTCACGGTTTTTTCCAACATATTTTACTTTCTTCTTAGATTTCTGCGCAAATGTACAAAAAAAATGGCACATTCATTCATTTTTAATTTATTTTTAGTAATTTTGTCCCCGATTATTAAGAAATAAAAACGAACATCCATACAATTATGATGCTCACCATCTTTACAATGCTCGGCTCGCTGGCACTTCTCATGTTTGGTATGAAGTCCATGAGTGAAGCCTTACAGAAAATGGCCGGTCCGCAGCTGCGTCACGCACTGGGAGCCATGACATCCAATCGTTTTACGGGTCTTCTGACAGGTTCGGTGGTCACCGCCTCCGTGCAGTCGTCAACAGCCACCACGGTGATGACCGTGTCGTTTGTCAATGCCGGACTGCTCACGCTGGCACAGGCCATCTCGGTCATCATGGGTGCCAACATCGGTACGACATTCACCGCCTGGATCATGGCCTTGGGTGCCTCGTTCGATATCAGCATCGTCAGCTACATCGGTTTCTTCCTGGGCATCATCCTCATCTACATGAAGAAGCACCGCTATATCGGCGACTTCCTTTTCGGATTGGGTTTGCTGCTCTTAGGACTCACCACGCTGCGCCTCACAGGCCAAAAGATGGACCTGGGACACAATGAGGCGGTGCTGAGCTTTTTTGCTTCGTTCCCCAAAGACTCTTACCTCACCGTCTTCGCATTCCTGCTCCTGGGTGGCGTGCTGACGTTCTGCGTGCAGTCATCAGCTGCCGTCATGGCTATTACCATGTTGCTCTGCGGCAGCGGTGCCATGCCTATCTCGATGGGTATCGCCCTGGTGCTGGGTGAGAATATCGGTACCACCATCACCTCAAACCTGGCTGCCCTCTCAGCCAATACGCAGGCTCGCCGTGCCGCCCTGGCCCACATGTTCTTCAACATCTTCGGCGTAATTTGGATACTCTTTGTGTTCTTCTGGTTTGTCGAGGGCGTACAGTGGGTTGTGGAGTATGTGGGTCGCGAGATGTTCCATCAGAACATGGCTGATATGCCCAAAGAAAAATACCTCACCTTCGTATTGGCAGCCTTCCACTCAGGCTTCAATGTGATCAATGCCAGCATCCTCATCTGGTTTATCCCGCAGATAGAGAAATTCGTATGCTGGGTTATCAAGCCGAAGAAGGTGGACGAGGAAGAGGACTTCCGCCTGCACTTCATTACTGCTGGTTTCATGAAGACCCCAGAACTCTCGGTGCTCGAGGCACAGAAAGAGATCCAGGCCTTCTCAAACCGTATGCAGCGTATGTTCGGCATGGTACAGGAACTGCTTGACCTCTCGTCGAGCGAGCGCAGCAAGGAGAAGAACAACGAACAAGACTTCAACAAGCTCTATACGCGCATTGAGAAGTACGAGGGCATCAGCGACAATATGGAACTCGAGATTGCCAAGTACCTGGAGAGCGTCAGCGATGCCCACCTCTCTGACGAGACAAAGGCAAAAATCCGCGCCATGCTGCGCGAGGTCAGCGAACTGGAGTCTATCGGTGATGCCTGCTACAACATGGCACGCACCATCAATCGCAAATACGCAGCTAAGGCTGACCACTTCATCGAGAAGCAGTATAGCCACTTGCACCAGATGATGGGACTCACCGACCAGGCCCTCTCCCAGATGAACAAACTGATGGGTGGCCGCAAGGAGGCTTACGACGTGAACCGCACCTTCAATATCGAGAACGAGATAAACAACTACCGCAACCAGCTAAAAGCCCAAAACATCATCGATGTCAACAACCATGCCTACACCTATGCCGAAGGCACTATCTACATCGATCTGATCAACGAGTGTGAGAAACTGGGCGACTACGTAGTCAACGTGGTGGAAGCCCGTATGGGAACAAGGCAACGCGAAGTTTAACACCTTGACGCGGGTGGTGCATTACCCCCCCCGTTAACATTTTTTAGTAGACAAATCGCTAAGCAATAAGGATTTTTTGCCTAACTTTGCAGCCGTTTTCCATAGTAACTATGAGTCAATTTGTTTGACAAAATGAACACAGACTAACGTGACGAATGTTCAGAAAATCATAATAGCTGGATGCCTTTTCCTTTTAGGAATACAGGTGAAAGCCCAAGTATTGGAGACCAAACAGCAAGACAAGCCCGACACGCTGACCATGGCAGATCGGATAGCCTTGCGTACCAATACATTGGACTGGCTCCTGCTCATCCCCAACGTCAGCGCCGAGTTTGACCTGGGCAAGACCAACACCAACCACTGGGCGGTAGGCATGGGCGTACGCTATAACTGGCAGACAAAGCACCACTTTAAGCCCGCAATGGTGTATAACCTTGCGGAGGTGCGTGCAGAGGCACGTTACTACTGGCACACACAGAAGATTGACACCACATTCAATATCAACCCGCACGAACGGATCATTGAGAAAGACGACACCACGATAGTCAAAAAGGACTATTTGGGCCGTTTATTCTCAACCCGGCGTTACGAGTTGAAGCATCCCAACACCACGTACTACCGCGGTGCCTATGTGGCTGCCAATAAGTACTCGCTGCTCTTCGGCAAGATGGGCCATCAGGGCAAGGCCATTCAGGCCGGCTTCCTTTATGGTATCGTCAAGCCGCTATATGAGTTTAAGAATGGTAATACGCTCGACCTCGACCTCGGCTTCAGCGCAGGTATCTGCATGACCACCTACGATGAGTTTGAGCATGACCGTGAGGACGACTGCTACCCTGTCACAGGACATAAGAACTGGGGCATCGTGCCGTTTCCCGTGATCAACGAACTGCGTTTCGCCTTCATCTACCGCTTCGGCAGCTACCCGCTCACGAAGAAATACAGATGGCAGATCGACGTGGACCGCGAGTTCCGCGAACAGCAACAGGCCATTGCCGACAGTCTGCGCCAGCTGCGTGCCGACAACATGGCAAGGAACCACGAAGTCAAGATGTTGCAGGAGATGTTCAACAAGTACTACAACGAGGACGATCCTGACGTGAAGAAGAATGTTGAGAAGCAACTCCAGGACATGGAGACTCGCGCCAACATCGAAGCCAAAAAGGCTGCCGACAAGGGCAAAAAGGCTGTAAAGGAGGCAAAGCCAGCAAAGGCTGAGAAGGCTCCGAAGGCCGAAAAAGCAGAGAAGCCCAAGAAAGAGAAGGTAGAAAAGCCCAAGAAGGAAAAGAAGAGCAAAAAAGACAAGAAAGCTGAGGAGAAGGGAGCCGCGGACGCCCCCGAGCAGCCTCAGAAGCAAGAAGAGACACCAACAAATGAAGCATAAGCTGATCATAGTCATCATGGCCCTCATGGCGGGCTTCTTCACATCGTGCACCGATGTGGAGTTCTGCCCCGATTCCGTTGACGAGCACCCCCATACGGCGACTGTCAGCTATGGTTTCGACTGGAGCGGTCTCGATAAAGAATTACGTCCCGGAGCCAACCAGCCCGATTCGATGTATGTGGTGGCCTACCGTGTCATCAACATGTGGAAGAGCTCGGTCATAGTGGCCTGCAAGGGTGATGCCAACAAACCCTCGGCAGGCAAGTATATCCGCAATGCTGTGGAGCCGGTAGTGACGTATCCTGGACAGACCAAGACCGACACCATCAAGCAATTCAAGGTGAAGACAGGCGAGTATAAGTTCGTATGCTTCAATGGTTCCAACAGCGAGATTGACTATACCGATGTCGACAACTATATCTACAACGACAACATCCCCCTACAGAGCCTGAGTTTCAGTTTCAAAACATATGATAAGAGCAGTCCAGACCTCGTCAAAATTATTCCAAAATGGGAGGGATGGACTGATCTTAACGACTATGCCGGCTACATACAGCCCGAAGCCCGTGCCGTCTATTACGACACGCTGACGGTGAGACAACTGCTTAAGAACCGCAACTACCATATGAAGTTCAGGTTCAATGACAAGATGCGCTTAACCCAGCGCTTGACCTTCAAGTTCCATATCAAAAAGCTTTTATCCACAGTTTTTGAGAACGGGGACACAAATCCTCATCCCTTCACCGTCGACTCCGTCTTCGGCGAGGTGTCTGGTATACCCTATAAGGTGAACCTGAGCAACCGCTATATTGACATCACCAAGACTGCCAAAATGATGTGGCGGGCAAATGTAACACCCGACAACGATGCCAACGAAGAAGTTGACTGCGAGGCTATCATCGATGTACCAACACTGGTGAGAAACCAGCAAAAGAACATCTACACAGGTCCAGGAATCATACATTTGATTATATACTGCAGCTCTCCCATTGATCCTGATGACCCTAACAGTGAGCGCAAAGTCAAACATTTTCCAGGCAACATCAACCTCTACAACACGCTCGAGAAAGCTAAGTTGTATACCACCACCTTGGATAAACAGAACGCCTACATAACCAAGGCCAAAGCGACGCTGGAGATTATCGACAAGATTGTTTTAGATGGTTCCAATATCATCGAGAACAGCGATAACAACGAGGGCCTAGACCAGTGGAAGGCCATAGAGGAGCGTATCATCGTTGATATCTAAGAAACATTATAATAAACGAATAAGAAAAAGAATACAATATATATAATGACACATATTAAAGTTGTCAAAACACTCATTGCCGTACTGGCTGCCACTGCTTTCGGTGCCTGTTCGGATTCTTACCCGGGATTGAGCTATGATTCCTTGGAGCAGAGCTCTTCTCAGGGACAGACCGGCACCACCGATCCAGTCAGTCGGGACCCTCTGGACGCCATTGTGCTCTCTACCAACACGCAGGGCAACTTCCCCGTAAAGTCTCAGACTCGAGGTATAGGAGCCTTCGACCCGCAGGATACGGCTAACGTCTTGCGCATCTGGCAGGCGCCTTTCTATGTTTTTGCCTTCCGCGACGGTAAATATGTAAAGTCCAACAATGAGGAACTCCTGTCAGAGCCAGACTTCAGTCGCTGGGTATATGCCAAAAGCAACACAGGCAGTTCATCGTCCGACAATTTAAACTTCCACTGTCTGCTTGATGGCGATGACTACTATTATGGATTGAAGACACACTTCAACAATGGGCAGCTGGTTCCCGAATACAATGGCGTGGACTATCGGAATCTCGGCGGTCTTACTGGCTACCAACGATTCTATTACAGTTCTGCCAACGCAGAGGTGCCCTATAACTTCTTTGCCTATTATATTGACGACATCAAGATTACCAACCTCAGCACAGCCCGCCAGACAGACCGTGTGGCCTACAACATCGAGATTGATGGTTCGCAGGATCTGATGTGCGGCAAAGCGGATCTGATGAAAGAGATTAAAATAGCTGAGGGCAAAGACACCGTACCCCGTGAGCAAAGTGCCATCTACAAGAAATGGAAATCGCTCTCGCAGAACGAACGCACCAAGATTAGTGGAATTGGCGGCTATTGCACCTTTGCAGGTCACCGCGGCATCCATCCCACGATTGACCTTAAGTACCAACTGGCTCGTCTGAAGATTGAGTGCATTCCTGCCAGCAAGTCTGCAAAGGATACTCGTGTGCTCAAACTTGGTATCATGTCTCGCTATAAAGGTACTCTGACCGTTGCCTCTCGTAATGTGGAGGAAGTGGGTGTTGTTTGGGATAACGACATCGACACTTTGTATATGCAGGATATTAAGAAAGTAGGTGACAAACTGGTAAGCCAGCCTATGGCTACCACAGAAATCAAATACGATCCAAGCGAAGAATCTTACATCGAGCAGGAAGAATGGGAAAAAATTAAAACCATCACCCCGCTGGGGTCTTCGCTTATGGTGGTGCCAGCCGACTCCTACTACATTAAAATGGTCTTAGAAAAGACTGAAAAAGGAAAAAACTTCACTTATACCACCAAAAATATACTCGTGACACTAAAGAATGAACCCAAGACCTTCAGCGCTGACAAAGAATATAAGGTTAAGGTGCTCATCAAAGGCTTAGAGGAACCCGAAATTTATGCCAGACCTATAGGTTGGGGCGATGGTGGAGATATTTATCTCGAAGAGAACTAACGAGACACTCCTCACATAGTCATATAACAGAAGAAAGAAAAAATAGACAAGATAAAATGACACGCATCAAGGTTGTTAAAACTCTCATAGCTACGCTGATGGCCGCAGTTGTACTGGGGGCGTGCTCGGAATACTATCCTAACATAGGATCGTACGACTATACCCATGGTCTGCCCGAGATTAGCAACCAGGAGACGGGGGGTGGACGTATCCCCATCGTGCTCTATATCAACGAGCAGAGCATCTTCGGTTTAACGCGTGGTGTGGGAGCCTTCGAGGATACCACCAAGTCGGGTGTGGATGATGCTATCAATGCCATGCGCGTCACCCAATCGCCCTTCTATGTCTTTGCTTTCCGCGATAGCGTCTATCAAGAGTCTGACAAACCTGAACTCAAATCTGAACCAGACTTCCGTTACTGGGTATATGCCAAAGACCATATCGCCAACCGCTTGTTGGTCGATACCGTAAACAACTTCAACTGTTTGCTCGATGGCGAAGACTACTATTACGGATTGCAGACCCATGTCAACTCGGGAGAGTTAGCTCCCTACTACGACGGTAAGGACTATCGTGAAGACACCCTCAAGAACTACAATCGTTTCTATTATAGTCCCATCAACACAAAGGTGCCCTATAACTTCTTTGCCTACCATCTTGACGACATTATAACTGAAAACCTCAGCACAGCACGTCAAACAGACCGCGTGGCCTATAAAATAAAGATAGACGGCTCACAGGACTTGATGTGTGGTATGTCTTACAATCTGCGTGAACAGATTACTCTAGCTGAAAGTAAAACGGCTGAAGCCCAGAAGAGCATCATCTACCAGACTTGGAAATCGCTAAAAGATAATGCCAAGGATAATACTGTAGCTGCTATTATTGATACCATCAGAACGATTGGCGGTTATTGTAGCTATGCCAGTCAATATAACATCCATCCAACGATTGACATTGAGCACAAACTAGCTCGTATGAAGTTCGAGTGCATCCCCGCCCATCATAATGCCAAGGGCATCAAGGTGACCAGGGTTGGTGTTAAGTCGCGCTACAAAGGCACGCTGACCGTTGCCTCTCGCAAGCGCGAGGAGGTGGGTGTAGTGTGGAACGACATAGATACCTTGTTGTGTATGCAGGATATTAAAATGGATACGGTGAACAACAAACTGGTAAGCGATTCTATGGCCACCACAGAAATCAAATACTATTCTAACGATAGCATTGTCATCGAGCGTAACAACAAGCTTAGAGAACAGGGGAAGCAGTTGGACGAGGACGCCTGGGACGAGAGCACCGTCACCCCACTCGGTTCATCGCTGATGGTGGTCCCCGCCGACTCCTACGTCCTAAGAATGGATTTCGAGATGACAGGCTCCGACGGAAGCAAAAAGACCGGCCATACAGAGGTGCCCCTATCGCTGCAGAAAGCCCCACAAACCTTCCTCGCCGGCAATGAATACACGGTCAGGGTGATGGTCTATGGCTTGCAGGAGATTCAGACGACCATACGCATACCGAGCAGAATACAAGGCGGCGAGGTGCTCATCGACACCGACGATGGTGAAACTGAAATATATTACTAATTCATATAATGTCTAACATTTATAAACGTGAGAATTTTCTTTTTTAATTAATCTTTATTTATTAACTTAAAATTTTAAGCAAATGAAAAAGTTTTTGTTTATCGCACTTGCTGCAGCAGGTATGCTGACAAGCTGCTCGTCTGACGACGCCATTTCTACCAATGGTATCGATGCTAACAATCCTGATGGTCCTGTAGCCATTCAGATTGGTATGGGTAATGCCACTGCCATCACTCGTGGTTTTGGTACTGTAGGTGACACCGCTCAGGCTACTAACGTATGGAATGGCCAGCAGGTTAACATCTTCATGTTCAAGAAGGATACGCTAGATCTGGCTATGAATGGTGCTAACCCACTCTTCGACAACGAGATTTTCAACACACCTGCTGGTTTCGATGGTACCAACGATTACGCTGTCCCCGCTGACGACGTTATTCGTTTCTATCCTGCCAACGGCAACTTCGATTTCTGGGGTTACTATCTCGATGATGCTGCCAATACCAGCGCAGTTGCAGGCAAGCCCGACTATACCATTGCCAACGATACGCTGAAGATTGCTTTCACCATCGATGGTTCTCAGGACATCATGGGTGGTAAGGCTGGTATTGCTGTTGATACTACTGGTACAGGTATCAATGACGATTTCTTCTCAGCAAAGGCTGTTCGTAAGGCTGGTGTACAGCCCCATATCCCATTCAACCACCTGCTGACTCGTCTGACTTTCGCTGTGAAGCCCGGCAATGACATCACTGCAGCTGACTCTATCATCATTGATGATGTGAAGGTGATCTCTAAGAACACTGGTGACCTGTTTATCGTTGCTAAGAATGGTGCTGCTGCAGAACTCAACGATACTATCGGTATCAACTGGAATGCCGCTACCGACACTCTGGCTCTGAAGGCAGACTCTATGTCTTATCTCGACCCCATGCAGCGTGCTGACTTTGATTCACTCAAAGTTATGGGCGGTACCACCTATCAGAAGGTTGGCGAGGCTCTGTTGGTTGCTCCTGGTGAGACCGAGTATGACCTGCTGGTTTACATGCACCAGATTAAGAACACCCACTATAACGCTCCTCTGACTCCTATGCCCGTGGAGATTGAGCCTTTGAAGCTGAAGGTTAAGCTGGCTAACAACGAGGAACTGAAGGCTGGTTACTCTTACAACGTCAAGATGATTGTTTACGGTATCCAGGAAATCGAGGTTTACACCGAGCTTGTTAAGTGGGAAGACGGTGGCGACATCGAGCTTGATCCCGATAACATGGACTAATAAAAACAGCTAAATTAACTTTTCATCATCTATAATGAGAATAAGCAAGACATTAGTACCCGTAGCGTTGGCAGCACTCTTAGCCGCTTGCTCCAATGAGGAGGAGATTGCAAACTATAGCAGCAATACCGCCATCCTTGATGAGGGCAACGTAGAGATTAAGCTGTCAACAGGAGGGCCAAATCGTCTCACACGCTCACTCGGTGCTATCGAGAGCGACAACCAAGGATTGTTTGATGTTGATAGCATGGGCATCTTCATGCTTGCTACCAACGAAACAAAAATCAACAAAGAAGCGAAACCTCTCGTGTGGAACGCCGAGGTAAACCCATGGGCAGTGTGGATGGACAATGTTGACGCTAATGCCGTTACAGATGCTGGAGGAACTCGTACAGAAATCCGGTGGAGAGACGGTCAAGACCGTTGGTATCCTATCGGAAACTGGTACAGCTATCGATTCTATGGATATCATCCGACCAAAGGTGCACAACTTATCTCTACCAACAAACGTCGTACTATCCGTTGGAGCAATCTTGACGGTATGCACGATATCATCTATGGTAGATCAAAGGGGGCCATTGAGACCGATGAATACGAAAAGTATCGCTACAGTGCGCGTTATTTCCGCCAGCGTAAGGTAGATGAAATCACAGGAGACGTTGTAAAGAACTTCTCTGATTCTATACCTACGTTGCAGATGGAGCACAAACTGATGCGACTGCAGTTCTGTATCGTTGGTTTGCCTGACTCCAATATGGTCGGTCGAGAATTTGAATCAGCCAACAATATGATGGTGGACACTATCCAAATTACACATGTACCAACGTCAGCCGAATTGATTATCGCTGACTTTGATGACAACACACAGGATGGTAAAATCACCTTCGATTGGACAAATGCCACTGCAAATGATTTTATTGATGTAAAAGACATGAATTTCGGATTACTTTCCGCGTCTGACTCCATCAATACTTTCAACACGACATACAACCGTTATGAAGGTCGCCGTGTACACAACAATGACACTGTCTATGTTGGCCAATCAATTCTGATGCCCGTACCCGATGAAGCGGCAACGACATCTGGTCATACGAGTTTTCAAGTAAATGTAATGCTGCGCAACACTGATGGGATTGCATTCCCTGCTGAGCAGCCCATGGATTTGCAATTAAAGAATTACGCTGCGTTTAAGTCTGGTTATACTTATCGCGTTATTCTGAACATTGCAGGACCAAGACTCGTCACGCTACGTGCTGTCCTGGAGCCTTGGAAGAATGCATGGGAAGATGAAAATGAGCAAGGATTTGAATCTCTGATCTTTAACTAAGTCAGAAAACGTTAAAACCTTTCAATAGGATATGCCTGGGCATGGCAACGTGTGCAGGCATATCCTTTACAAAAAACAAAAATGAAGAAAATACTCTTTATCCTGACAATGACCATCATGCAACTGCCACTGCACGCACAGAAAGTGGCGGTGGGCACCAATGCGCTGATGGACCTGATGATGATACCCAATCTTGGGACAGACATCGTCGTGGGCGAGCGCTCGGTGGTGGGACTCCATGCCTTCTGCACCTATAAGCCATGGGGCAAGGACGTCAGGTTAATGGGTCTGCAGCCAGAATACCGCTATTTCTTCTCAGGACGTCCCATGAACAGCTTCTTCGTGGGCGCTGGAGGATTGGCTATGAGCTATGATATTACATGGTCGGGAAAGGTATATAAAGGAAATGCTTTAGGTGCCGGACTCACCTTTGGCTATGTGATGCCGCTGACACACCGTCTGAACCTCGAGTTCTACTCGGGCTTTGGCGCCATAGCCTATCGCCACAAAGAACACTTTAAGAGCGACTATTACGACACTGACTACACCACCAACGGAATGCACCGTGCCAACGCCATGGGCTACTACCTGCTCCCCACCCGCTTCGGTGTGTCAATATCGTATATGATAAAATAGAAACTAATAATAAAAACGATATATCGCGAATCCAAACCTATGACAAAGCATTTTTTATATAGATTCATTGCACTGGCAGCCTTCGTCATCGCGGGCATCAATATCGCCTCTGCACAGAACGAGTATGAATATGAAGTTGTTTTCAAGGATTCGGAAGTAAGCGACTCCGTCAAGGAGATCCATAAGCGTATCACCTACGGCCACTGGTCAAACGTACAGAAAGCCGTAGACTTGGCGCGCAAGATGAAAAAGGCACGTGATGTGGACTATGCATCAGATGCCGAACTGAGAGATATCCTGAAGAAAGAGGCTGGTAAGACTTCGACAAAAGGTACATTCACCTTTGAAGGCCTGGCAACAACGGGCGTTATCATCCTCGATGAGGATAACCATATCTTCTTAGTCAAACACCGCGACGGCAACGGCAGATGGGAAGGCACCACGATCAGTGATTCACCTGACCAGGAGTTCCGCGTGGAATGTAAAAGCTTAGGCAGTAATAAGTTTAAGTATAAGGTCACCGTAGATATTCTAAGTAAGAAGGGTACCACCAAGTTCGGTGAGGCTCAAGTTGGCGGTGACTCAGGCTATAACTTCGACTTCGAAGATGGCTTTGAGCACTTCCAGATCAGTCTGAACCAACTGCCTGCAGAGATTCGTGAGAGTAAGTCACGCATCATTCTGCTACCCTACGCCATTGATTGTCAGACAGACGATACCATCGCCTATCTGCGTCCTGCCGTCTATGAGGGTAGCGAATACCATGAGCTGCAAGACAAACGTAAAGACTTCGACTATTCCAATAAAGATACACTTGGACAGGCCCGCGTGATGAGCACCAAGATCTTTATTCGAAGCGATACCACCTGGCGCGACACCACCTATACCATGGCTATCAAGGACAGCCGTGGCCGATTGATTGAAGATGGTGTTGATGCAAATGGTAACACTAAATATAAGCAGGAGGTCAAGCACGAGCGTATCATCACCAATATCACACAGGTAGAGAAAGATACCGTGATGGCTGTGTTGGGATATATCAAACCGATTGAGCGACTGAAGCATGAAAGGGGACATATCCTTGTTGACACCACCATCTCGTTCCGCAAACCCGATAAGAAGAAAACTTATCGCGGTATGGTGAGATACACCATGGAGGACTATCATCACGCCTACCACGATGCTGTATTCCCTGGCACCTGCCTGCACGTGCGTCCGTTTAAGTTCCTGGAGGCTAACAACACCGTGGCTGAATTTGAGCTTGACAGGGATCTGTTCTATCAGAAGCCGGAAGAAGGTCGTGTTAGCATCCCGCCAAAAGACCTTGGTATGTTCTTTGAGCACGGTTCTACCCGACTGATTGAGGACTCTGCCTATATTGCTACCGTCAATCAGATTCATGCCGATATGAACGATATCAGAAACAGCGGTGGTGAATTGACAAAAGGATCGCTGATTGCCTACGCCTCTCCTGACGGTTCGGAAGCTACCAACCGCCGACTGGCAGAGGGACGTGCCCAAGTGGCAAGGAGCAAGATCAATGCGCCTATGAAGACCGTCACCATCTCGGCAGTTATCGACACATGGGATCATACAGCTGAGATGCTTGAAAAGGATGGACTGACCGAAGAGGCAGCTTTCGTTCGTGAGTGCATCGCATCGTCTAACGGCCAGCGCGAGGTGGCATGGCGTAAGATTGCTGCTCATCCTAACTATAGAGAGGTCATCAAGCCTGTGGTGGATCGCCAGTGCCGTATCACCTTTACCTACGAGTACTTCGCACAAAAGGTGCTGACAGCAAAAGAAGCTGCAGAGATCTACAAGAAGAGTCCCAACCGTATGTTCTCTAACGGTGATTACTTCAACATCTTTACTGAGATAAAAGACAGCGTAGAACTGGATCGTCTGACAGAGATTGCCTATGACCGTGTGATTACCAAGAACGGAGACATTGAGAGTGCCTTTGCACCTTATATCATCAACCGTATGGCGCTGCTGAAACTACGTCAGGGTACTCCCGACACGATGATGCTGAAGCCGCTGATTGATGAATCTAAGAGATTTTTCACATTCAATGATCATAAGCAGGGAAGTGATATCACTTTCAACCGTCCGGAGATTATCCTCAATCAGGCGGTAATGTTCTATATGCTCAATGAACCTGCCCGTGCCAAGGGTCTGGTCAACAAACTGAAGCGCGACCATCCCGACCTGCAGGGTGTGCAGGAGTTGGTCAACTTCATCAACTTCAAGGACCTGGTGAAGATCCCCGCTGATCGTCGAAGCAACCAGCAGAAAAAGGAATTCAGAGATGCACTGACCATGCTTGAGAATGCCGCTGCCGACAACCGTGCCGTACTCTATACAGAGTTCCCCACATTGAACAAGCGTAACACCGAGGCTTGGGACTATGTCACACTGATGGACGATAACAATCCAAAGAAATGGTACCTCATGGGATTGCTCTGGGCCACCCGCGACGGACAAGAAAAGTTCGTCTATCCCCTGCAGGAAGACGATGACTCGGTAAGCTATGGCGATGAAACGATTTCTACCGAAGACTACCCATACTACATGGCCTATTTCTGGAAGAGTTTCGACTTGGACAAGTCGCCCGACAAGACTATGATGAAATACTACTTCAACGAGGGGTACATCAACGAAGAACTGCGTAAGAAGAGAAACCACGCCTATAAGGTGAGCCGCATACCTACCTACAAGAAGATTTTCCGTCTGCGCAAGAAAGAAGATGACAAGCGCAAGGCTGAACTGCTGAAAATGGTAAAGGACGGCGTGATCAACTACGAGGAACAAAACAACTCGACAGAAGAGAGCGAAACGAAAGAGACGGCACAGAAGGAATAACATCCTTGGACGTCACATAGCATATTTGACTTAGAACGATGAATATAAAGATAACTCGCATAACAACCCTTGCCCTACTGATATGGTGCACGGCAATGACAGCCACTGCTCAGATCATTGATCCGTTAGCCAACAAGAAGGAGAAGGCACTGCCACCCGACTCACTGGCCGAGGTGGAGGATAACCCTTTCCTGACAGATGCCGACAAGAAAACCAGAGAACCGGTAGATAGTGCTAGGATCAAAGGACAGGAAGACTATGCGAAGTATATCATGGATAAGCGCGACCGCGGCATCAACGAGGATGGCAGTAAACACTGGTACGACAACCTATTTGTACAGGCGGGTGCTGGTGCAGAGCAGATTATCCCCTACTCTGAGGATTTTCACTTCGACCCGCTGACAACAGCACACGGAGCATTAGGTCTGCAGTTAGGAAAGTTCAACTCAGTACGAGTAGTGGCACACGGCGGACTGGGTTACCAGCGCAACTATGATCGTATGTATGCCCGACTGGGTGGCAAGATTGACCATCTGTTCGACCTGTCTTCATTCCTCAATGGTTATCAGCCATCACGTATGCTGGGCGTTCAGACGGTGGTAGGTGCCGGTGCTCAGATAGCACGCATCAGCAATGGCTGGACAGGACTGTCGAAAAAAAGAATGGAGTCAGCAGTAGAGGCACATGCCGGACTGCAGTTGCGCTTCTATACCGGACCTAACGGTTACCTGAACGTAGAGCCGTATATGGGACTGGCTTCCGACCAGATAGACCTGAGCCGTGGAAACAACTGGCGCCGTTTCGACGTCATCTACGGTGCCAACATCAACTTCGTCTATTATTTCACCAACCACCTCTCGCGTCAGGCCAGAATCCGACAGATAGAAGAGGCCAGAAGGAATGGTAATGACGATTGGGTGCTGTACAAAGATGTGACTATCGACTACGACTCTATCCAAAGAAGGGCTATACCAGGCAGGGATTCTATCCTGCAGTCATGGCAGACACCCTGGCTCTTTGAATATGCCTTCGGTGCCAATATCACTACATCTAAAGGGCTGAGCCCCATGGAGTCAATGGGCAGCGGTGCCCGTTTGGCCATAGGCAGATGGCTGTCGCCCGTCATTGGTATCCGTGTCACAGGCTCTGAACGCACGGCAACTTGGAGCCACCAGACTAAGGAGTACAGCAACACCCCCTATACCATTCATAACAACCTGCAATACTACAGCGTAGGTGCAGAGGGAATGATCAACCCCTTCGGACTGTCACGAAACTTCTCTTGGGATAATCCCTTTGGCGGCTACCTGCTGATAGGCGGTGAGTATGGATGGATCAAGCGTGACGAGCAGCCCACGAAAGATAATAAGCGTACATATATGCACTGTCGTAGCGAGGCCTACACGGCAGGTATTCACCTGTGGTACCAGTTGAGCAAAGGCATACAGGCATTTGTAGAGCCACGCTTCTCGCACAACGTCTATAAGATTCCCTATAATGGTGCCAAAGGCGCCCCAAGCCGCAACGAGCGATTCTCAGACAATAACTATGCCATCTATGTGGGTCTGACAGCACAGACAATGACACGATGGAAGGATCTGAGTGGAAAATCACGGGCAAACGATCCTAACTATGTGGACGATTGGCGACGCCTCAAGGTGGGCATCGGTGGTGGTCTGAACATCCTCCCCGAGCTGGTCAGCATCGAGGGCAACGGAACAAAACAGGCGTATAATCTCAATTTCCACGCCACCTATTTCTTCAATGACTACCATGGTGTGCGTCTGGGACTGGAATATATGACGATAAACGGCACACAAGGCAACGCACGCTATTATGACGTGAAGAACGACCCAACACTGGGCGTTATCTCACAGACCAAAACTGGTGTGTGGAACCACCAGTATAAGGTGGGCGTCGCCTCGCTCAACTATGCCTTAAGCCTAAGTAATGTTATGGGCATCTATCGCTCGGGACGATTGTTTGACCTGGAGTGCTTCATGGGCCCTGGCATTGCTAAAGTCTTTGGCGAGACAGGTGATCTGGATGAGAACATGACACTGATGGGAGGTCATACGGCAGAGTTGGCAAATGAGATAAAAGATAAGACCTACTTTGTGGTTAATGGTGGTGCCACGCTCACCGCTAACATCACCCCACACATAGGTATCACCCTGACACCTCAGATGCATTTCTTCCCCCTAATGAGTCTTCCTGGTGTCACGCAGGGGCATCCCCGCTTCGGCAAGACCATTGACCTGGGCGTGCAGTACAAATTCTAAAATAAATTGGGTATGATGAAGTATAGCAAATATTTTCTCGTCATTCTGCTTGCGGCCATTGCCACAGGCACTTTCGCTGCCAAGAAGAAAAAGACCTGGCCAACAGACAAGGCTTACATCACCAAGCGTACTGCCACCATCCAGGCCATGGACTCGGTGCTAAAGCTCTCGGGCTACAACCCCGATCCACTGATGCGCTATGCCGACATGAAATGTAAGGAGTTCGACTACGACCCCGAACTGATGCGTGGCATCGCCTCTGGCTTCGCCACCCATGCGGGATATATCAAAGAGTCTTCTATGCGCTATCAAGAGATTAAGCGACTCTATCCCGATGATTTTGAAAGCTACTCCAGTTACGCAGCTACCCTCTTCGACCACAGTATCAAAGTGAATCCTGATGGTGGTCTGACACGTGATACCGCAGAACTGAATCTTGCCAAAGCACAGATCGACAGTGCCAAGGTGGCACTCCCTGGCAGTAAGGCTCCCTATCGCTGGTGGTTGGACCGTTGCACACGATATGCCTATAACGATGCCTTGATACAGTCATTCCGAGACGAGGTTGAAGCCTATAGGAAGGCCTTCCCTGACGACAATGCAGACTTCGTGGCTGCCAACTATCTGGGTGATGCCAAGATTGAAATGAACATGTCTAACTTTGACAATCTATATGACGAAGAACGACAACTTCAGGATTATCTGCGTGTTGATGCAGAAGAATATCGTCGTATGGAGACTCAAAAGTATTTTGATAAGATAGATATTAATACATTGCCACTCGACAACCTGTATCAGTTGACCGTTTTCTACTACCAAAGTACAGAGTCAAAGTTCATGGGCCGTGATGGTCGTGCATTGCTGCATGAAAAGGGTTTAGAACAAGCCTCATTAGGTACAGAAAAGTTCCCCGAGGAAAAGAACTTTAATCGTCTTCAGCTATGGCATGCTGCTGAATTGGCAAAGACCTACGACCTGAGAGCCAGCCAAGCTAAACGAAATAAGGACAGTGAGCTACAGAGTCAGGAAACTGCCAAGCGCGATACGACTGCCGTACAAGGTATTCATGGAGCAGAGAAACTGATGGCGATGACCGATACATTGCTACGTCAGGACTACTACTTCGCTGGTGTCGTCAATCAGTTTAAAGGTCAATATGACGAGGCCATTGACAACTATAAGAAAGCTATGGGCCCCATTCGCTTCCTGGAAGCCAAACTGCCTTGGAAAGCGCCTTACCATAACTGTGACTCCGTTACCATCTACGAGAATATCGCTGATTGCTATAGCGCATTAAGTCAGCATGAGAATGCAATTGCACAGTTAAATGAATTCAATGAACTCAGAACAAAACATGGCACAAGAATCTCCATCAACGATGTTCTGAATTTAGTTACCTTGTACCGTACAATGGGTAACGACACGGCAAGAACGCAGCAGGACCGCTTTGCCGCCTTTATAGCCGTCGATTCTCTCTATGCTAACATCCAGGACTCTATCGACTCTGGCAGCGACTATTTCCCATTCACGGAAGGTCGCGTGGGCTACTATACTTTCCAAAGGATGCAGATTAGAAACCTGATGGGAACGCTTCCTGACTATGAGGAACGTGAGACCTATCTGCCTACGGAAATGGCAGAGGAAGTGGTCAGGAGAGTTGAACCTGTTGCAAACAAATCTGACAACGAAACACTTTTCATTGGAAGAGCTGCATTTATCCTTTGGAGAGAGAACTACAACAACAAAGACTATAAGGCGTGTCTCCCCTATCAAAAGCTTTTGCTAAGATATGATCCTGACAGAGCCGATCAGTTTAAGAAGCTCTTCGAATACGCTACAAAGAAAGCAAGGACACAACGATAAAACGATAAAACAAAACCGCGGCAAGGAAAGCTCCCTGCCGCGGTTTGTTTATGTTTAGTTTACAAGCTTATGCTTATTCCCACTCAGTAAGGAACTCGCGTGCTGAAGGCTCCTTATTACCCGTTTCATCGATACCACCAAAGTCAACGCTCAGGTTGGAGCTGACACCATCGCCATTCAAGCTACATAAGAATCTATATCTATGTCCTGAGACCAGCGTAACAGGGTTAGCAGACTTCAATTCCTTGTCCACACCACCCATATTAACCGTGACGAAATGCTGTAATGCCTCAATCTGCTGAGGTACTACAATGGCATGGAAACTGTATTCTGAATTCGTGTTGCTGATCACCTCTGGAGTGATATTTGCCAACCTGTAGTTGCCATTCTGCGCTACAGTCTGAGTATTCTGATTAACCACAGAAGAATAGCACATATTCACAAAACGGGGATTAGAGATCGCTTTCTGATTAAGATTAAGACCCGTGATGATAATCTCTACATTACAGAGCATATGCTTCAATTCGAGCTCAACATTCTGCGCATTCGATGCCAACTTCTGCATAGCAAGGTCACAAGAAGAGAATTTCTCATGGGTGCCTTGATTGGCAACCACGTTGAAGATAAACTCTGGACTGCAGCTCAAAGTCGAACGGTAAGGATAGACTGCATAATAAACAAGATTGAGGGGAGCCAGATTATACTGATAGATAGGATCAGCAGCAGCCATGAACTTGGTGCCATCGCTAACGTACTGCACATTATCGGCATAATTCGTACTCTCAAGAACATCGCTGCCCGTCTCTTCCACGTTGACTGCCGTGATATTGATAGCGTTTCCATTCTCAAACTCCACGTCAGTAGCACGCGTAATCATGCTGATACTCGGAGAATCGAATACCACTGCAACACGCTCACCACGATTGGTATTGTCGGGGACGTTAACAACACTATCATCGCTGTCACTACATGATGTCAGTAGCGACAGACCACATATCAAAGTGATTAAAAGTCCGTTCGTCTTCATTTTACGGCTGCAAAGTTAAGTAGTTTTTTTGAACTTTCAAAATAAATTATTGGAAAATTGGACGAGAAGTTGATAAAGTTGCTTTTATTTGGATTTTTTTTAGAGTTATTTGGATGATTCTTTTATGCAGAAAAGGATATTATTTATAACTTTGCAGCATGGTTAAGAAAAAACGTCATGACATGAACAGAATCCATTACTCACTCCTCATCCTTCTCTTTTCACTCTTCACTAGCCACGCAGGGGCGCAATCCCATCGCATCGTGAACGTGAAAGACGTTAGTGTGAAGGTTCCCGCAGGCAATGCCCCTCGCCTACCCTATCAGCTATGGGTGAATTATGCCGACGGCAAGGGGGAGTATCGGCAGGTAAAATGGACGAACACATCGCTAGACATAGAGCAGGAACAGGCTGATGCCTCACGCCATCCCGCTGGTTCCAGCTATGAGGTGCGTGGCTTCATCGTAGGCGACAACACCACTTCCAACGGCTATCCCGTCAGGGCGCACGTCAATGTAGTGAAGCAGGCCGAGAAGCCTTCCTTGCATCCCGTTGCCCAGCCCCTGCCATTGGACAAGGTGCAGCTGACGGGGGATAACCGTCTGACGCATAACCGCGACCTGGACATTGACAACCTGCTGTCGCTTGATCCCCAGCAGCAACTATACAACTATTATGACACATACGGCATTCCAACTACCGACTGCCCCGTCAGCGACGGATGGGATTCGCCTACTACAAAACTGAAAGGCCACGGCACAGGCCATTATCTCTCGGCTATGGCTATGGCCTACGCCAATTGTCAGGACAAACCGAAAAAGGCATTGCTTCTGAGTCGTATCGCCCTGATGCTGAACGAGATGCGACGCTGTCAGGAACACACCTTTGTATGGAGCGACTCGCTTGGCCGCTATTTTGAGGCCCGCGACGTGGCGCCCGAGGCAGAACTGCGTGATCTGAAAGGTTCGTGGAAGGACTTCGACCGCTATAAGCAGGACTATCGTCACTACGGCTATGGCTATATGAACGCCATCCCACCGCAACACTGCGCGCTCATTGAGATGTATCGTCCTTATAACAACGAGGACTGGGTATGGGCACCATATTATACAGTACATAAGCAACTGGCAGGACTGATTGATATTGCCAGCATCATTGACGATAAAGCCATTAGCGAGAAGGCCCTGCTCATTGCCCGCGACATGGGACTCTGGGTGTGGAACCGCCTGCACTATCGTACCTATGTGAAGAAAGACGGCACGCAGGCTGAACGTCGCGAGCGTCCAGGCAATCGCTACGAGATGTGGAACATGTATATTGCCGGTGAGGTGGGCGGCATGGCTGAGTCGTTGGCACGACTGTCTATGATGGTCGCCGACAAGGAGCAGCGGGCCCGACTGCTGGAGGCTGCCACCTGTTTCGACTCGCCTGCCTTTTTCGACCCCTTGGCTCGTAATATTGATGCTATCCGCACTCGTCATGCCAACCAGCATATCCCCATGATTACGGGTGCCCTGAAATGCTACGAGGCAGGGGCCGACACCTATTATTATCATATCGCCCAGAATTTCTGGCACACTATACAAGGTCGCTACCGCTATGCCATGGGAGGCGTGGGCAACGGCGAGATGTTCCGCTTGCCCTACACGCAGATGCTGTCGATGGCCAACAATCCTGAGCCTACGCTTAACGAGACTTGCTGTGCCTACAACCTGGCCAAGTTGACCAAGGACCTGAACTGCTTCAATCCTGATGATGCCAGCTATATGGACTACTATGAGCGACTGCTCTACAACCAGCTGGTAGGCTCCGTCAACCCCAATCATTATCAAGTGCTCTATCAGTATGCCGTGGGCCTCGATGCCTCGAAGCCTTGGGGCAACGAGACACCGCAGAGTACCTGTTGTGGTGGTACAGGGGCTGAGAACCACGTGAAATATCAGGAGGCTGCCTATTTCGTGAATGACAACACCCTGTGGGTGGGACTTTACCTGCCTACCACTGCCCAGTGGACTCAAAAGGGTGTCACCATCATGCAGGAATGTCAATGGCCTGCCGAGAAATCTACCATTCGCTTTGCCCGCGATGCAACAACTAATCATACCTCTCACCTATCAGTTCTCAATTCTCAATTCTCATTGAAACTCCGTGTGCCCTACTGGGCTACCGAGGGCTTTGATGTCAAGCTTAACGGCAAGAGCATTGCCACCCACTATCAGCCGTCAAGTTATGTGGAGATTCCGCTTCGTAAATGGTCGGAGAAGGATGTGGTAGAGGTTATCATGCCCTATAACCGCCATCTCGACTATACCCCCGACAAACTGGAAGTGGCAGGGGGACAGACCTACAGTCCTATGTGGACGGCAGCGCTGATGCAGGGACCACTGGTGATGGCTGCTACGAGTGTGAAGACATGGGACGAGGCTACCATTCACGATGAGGCCGACTGGAACCGCTTCCATTTTGTACCCGACTATGATGCCAACCGTCATGTCACCCATTACTTCCGATTGGATGCCCCCGTGCCTCCTGCTACTGAGGTCGATACGCTGGTGCTGCGCCAGACGCTGGCTATGGCACAGACTCGTATTGAGGCCCAGCAGACGTGGAACGCGCTGACTGTGAAGGTGCCTGAACATACGCCGTGGGCACCTCATGGCTATGCCCGTATGATGGAGCAGTATCGGCAGTGTGCTGCCATCCTGACCACGAAGGTCAACCCCGTGGATGCTGAGAAGTCGTTGTCAAAACTGAATGCTGCGCTCACTGCCATGCGTCCAGGCAATCTGGCCGAGATGGAGGACATGGAGGAACTGAAACAGCTCATGCAGCAAGTGCGAGCTCACCCACAGACAGATGTCCGCCGCGATGCCTTGCGACGTGCAGAACGCGTGGTGCGCTACGTCACCGATGGCAGCGGCACCAAGGATATGATTCAGCGAGCCGTAGAAGAATTAAGAGTTAAGAATTAAGAGTTAAGAGTTGTTGCCCCTTGGGCAATTATGAATTAAGAATTAAGAATTATGAAACAAGTTGCTTTATTACTAACTATTTGTTCTTTTTTATGTAGTCACGCAGTAGCGCAGACGGGCTATCCCATCACCCCTGTGCCATTCACGTCGGTGATGGTGACACCTGGCACGTTCTGGGGACAGCGCCTGGAGGCCAGTCGTAACGTGACCATACCCCTTGCTTTCTCGAAATGCGAGAGCGAAGGCCGTTACAAGAACTTCGAGAATGCAGCAGCCCACTTGAAAGACCCCTCAAAGGTGTTCAAGGTGAATGGCGTGGGCTTTTCGTTTGACGACACCGACCCGTATAAGACCATTGAGGGTGCTGCCTATATCCTGCAGACCTATCCTGACAAGAAGCTGGCGCATTACGTGGACAGCGTCATTGATATCATCGCTTCGGCTCAGGAGCCCGATGGCTATCTCTATACCGCACGCACACAGAATCCTGCCGACCCGCACCACTGGGCTGGCGATCGTCGTTGGGTGAAGGAGGAAAACCTCTCGCACGAGCTCTATAACCTGGGGCACATGATTGAGGGCGCCGTGGCCCATTGGCAAGCTACAGGCAGTAGGAAGTTCCTCGACATTGCCCGTCGCTATGCTGATGTGGTATGCAAGGAGGTAGGTCCCAATCCTGGTCAGGCCTGCGTGGTACCTGGTCATCAGATTGCCGAGATGGCGCTGTGCCGTCTCTATCTGGCTACGGGCGAGAAGAAATACCTTGATGAGGCTAAGTTCTTGCTCGACTATCGTGGAAAGACGCAGATCAAACAGGAGTATTCTCAGAGTCATAAGCCCGTCGTTGAGCAGAACGAGGCCGTAGGCCATGCCGTGCGTGCCGCCTATATGTATGCCGGTATGGCCGATGTGGCAGCGCTGACCGGCGACAAGAGCTATATCAAGGCTATCGACGACATCTGGTGGAATATCATTGAGAAGAAACTCTATATCACTGGCGGCATCGGTGCCACCAACCATGGTGAAGCTTTTGGCAAGAACTACGAACTGCCCAACATGAGCGCCTACTGCGAGACCTGCGCTGCCATCGGCAATGTCTATGTGAACTACCGCCTCTTCCTGCTGCATGGCAATTCTAAGTACTACGACGTGTTGGAGCGCACACTCTACAATGGACTCATCAGCGGTATGTCGCTCGAGGGTAATGGTTTCTTCTATCCCAACCCCTTGGCGTCGATGGGTCAGCACCAGCGCCAGGCATGGTTTGGCTGTGCCTGTTGTCCCTCCAACCTCTGTCGCTTCATTCCCTCGCTGCCTGGCTATGTCTATGCGGTAAAGGACAACAACGTATATGTGAACCTCTTCCTCTCGAACAAGAGCACGCTGAATGTCGGCAAGAAGAAGGTTGAACTCTCTCAGCAGACCAACTATCCATGGGATGGCGACATCACCATCAATATTGACAAATCGAATGCAGGCATCTTTACGATGAAGATTCGCATCCCTGGCTGGTTGAAGGGCAGTGTGGTGCCGGCTCCATCACAGCTCTACAATTATACTGATGGCAAACGCCTTAACTACACCGTCACCGTTAATGGTAAAACTGTCGAGTCGATGGCGCCTGCCAATGCCGAGCAGTTCCCTGACGGATACTTGAACATTACCCGCAAATGGAAAAAGGGCGACAAGATTCAACTGCATTTCGACATGGAGCCCCGCATCGTGCGTGCCAATAATAAGGTGGAGGCCGACCGTGGCATGGTGGCCATAGAACGCGGTCCACTAGTCTATTGTGCTGAGCATCCCGATAACAACTTTGATATTTTCTCTGCACTCATCAATCAGGATCCAAAGTTCACTTTGGGCAAGGCCGAGATAGCCGGCACACCCGTTGTGACACTGCAGACCGATGCCCAGTCCCTTGACTTCAACGAGCAGGGCAAGCTTACCACAAAGGACGAGACGCTGACCCTTATTCCCTATTACGCCTGGTGCCATCGCGGCAGTGGGAAGATGCGCGTGTGGCTGCCTCAGGATCTGAAGGCCATCATCCCCCGATGAGTTCCCGTCCGGTCTGTTTGAATGGATTGTAAAGTAGCAACAAAAAGAATCCCGAAGTCACGTAACCTCGGGATTCTTTTTTGTGGTTGGACGACTCGGATTCGAACCGGGAATGACAGAACCAAAACCTGTAGTGTTACCATTACACCATCGTCCAATCGCTATTTGCGGGTGCAAAGGTAGCAATAATTTGCCACACCACCAAATTTTTACAAATAATTTGCCTTCCCTCTGTTCATTTTATCCGCTTACAAGGGATAGTCCTCGAAAGCGTAGAGCACGGTAGAGAGGTAGCGCTCACCAGTGTCAGGCAGCAGCACCACAATCTTCTTGCCTTTGTTCTCTGGACGCTTAGCCACCTGAATAGCAGCGTAGAGAGCAGCACCGGCAGAGATACCAACCAGCAGACCTTCCTGCTGCGCAATCTCACGACCCGTACGGATGGCATCGTCGTTCTCTACATCAAACACCTCGTCGATGACGTCAGAGTTGTAGGTCTTAGGAATAAAGCCAGCACCGATACCCTGAATCTTATGAGGACCACTCTGGCCACCGTTCAATACGGGGCTCGACTTCGGCTCTACGGCAATCACCTTCACGTTCGGGTTCTGCTCCTTCAGATACTTACCTGTACCGCTGATGGTACCGCCAGTACCCACACCGCCGATGAAGATATCCACCTGTCCGTCGGTGTCGCGCCAAATCTCAGGACCCGTCGTAGCATAGTGCTTAGCGGGGTTAGCACCATTCTCAAACTGCTGCAGGATCACAGCACCAGGAATCGAGTCGCGCAACTCCTCGGCAGCGCGGATGGCACCAGGCATACCGTCCTTTCCAGAGGTGAGGCGAACCTCAGCACCGTATGCTTTTACAAGGTTTCTGCGCTCCACGCTCATGGTCTCGGGCATGGTAAGGATAAGGTGGTAGCCCTTGACGGCGCTAACCAGTGCCAGTCCTACGCCCGTATTTCCGCTGGTGGGTTCGATGATGGTGGCACCGGGCTTCAAGATGCCCTTGGCCTCTGCATCCTCAATCATCGCCAGTGCGATACGATCCTTCACGCTACCGCCAGGATTAAAGAACTCTACTTTGGCAATAACAGGAGTCTCCAGACCCTTTGCCTGTGAATACTTGTTGAGCTCTAGAAGTGGGGTGTTGCCGACGAGCTCAGCCAGCTGCTTTGCAATCTTGCTCATAATCTTATCCTTTTAAATTAAATATGTTCGTCTGTTATTATGTCTTTAAAACAAGTTATTATGTCTTTCCGACGGTGCAAAGTTACGGCGTTTTCCGCATTCCCACAATCCCCTTCGTATGTCATTCTATATACCAAACATTTGGTATATTGGCAAAAAAGTCTATTAATCCTCTTTGACGATAGGATAGAGTTCAATAAATTCGCCCTGATGGCTCTGACCGTCGTTAATAAGTTCAGCGAACTTCTCGCCTACGGTCTCGATATCATGGAAACCTGGAAGAGCCATGTTACCGTTCAGGTCGGTAGTGGTAGGTCCAGGGTGAACAGAGAAAATCTCTACAGGGGTATTACTCTGCTGGAATTCAATAGCCATCACACCCATCATGGCATTCTGTGCTGCCTTGCTGGCTACGTAGGCCAGGGGATGCCAGTAGGGACTAATCTCCGAGGGAACGGTGACGTTGGCAATGCGACCCTCGTTCTTCGTGAGCAAGGGTATCAGAGCCTTCGTCAGGGCAAAGGTGCCGATGAAGTTCACGTCGAGCGTTTCCTTGATATCGCTCAGCTCCGTGTGCTCGCTGTTGACGCTCATATCGCCAGGAATACCGGCATTGTTAACCAAGAGCGAGAGACCTGAATATTTCTCTTGAATCTCCTTGGCTGCCTGCTCGATACTATTGAGGTCACGCAACTCAATGCTTACCCACCCCAGCACATCAACACCAGCCGACTTTAGTTCGCTGATGGCCTTCTCGGCACGCTGCTCGTCGCGTGCACCAATAATCACCTGCCAGTCACTCTTTCCGAGGTGCTTGGCAATTCCAAATCCGATGCCTTTATTGGCACCTGTTACAAAAACAATCTTTTTCTCCATATTTCAACAATCTTTTATTTTTGCGTGCAAAGGTAATATTTTTCTTCTATTTATTATCACTTTTAGTAAAAAAATGGTTAGTCATCGCACAAATGCAGGAATCGGACCATACGTTCTCGGCTGTTTCCACCATGTCGATGATGGTATAGATGGGCAGGATGATGCCCAGGATGGCGACGGGAGCCCCGATACCCGACATCAGCGAGAGCGTCAGGAAGAAGCAGCCCATGGGCACACCGGCGTTGCCTACAGCAGATATGACGGAGATAAACAACCACAACAGAATGGTACCCAGCGTCAGTGGCGTACCACCGTTCTGCATCACGAAGAGCGAGGTGACGAGGATAAAAGCGGCGCAACCATTCATATTGATCGTAGTGCAGATGGGCAACACAAAGCGGGCGATATCCTTGCGAATGCCAAGACGCTCTTCTGCCGACTGCATCGTGACAGGCAACGTGGCGGCACTACTCTTGGTAAATAGCGCCATCAGCACGGCAGGCATCATCTTTCCCAAGACATGAATGGGATTCAAACCATGCGCCAAGAGGAACAACGGCAGGACAACGAAGAACTGAATGACATTGCCGCCCAGCACCACGAGGACGTATTTTCCTATCGAGTCGGCTACGACACCCGCAGAGACCTGCGCTGACAACTGGGCTGCAAAGGCCACGATGCCGAGGGGCAGCGTCCAGATGAGTCCGCGAATAAGCAGGAAGAGCAAATCCTGCAAACCTAACAGCCCCTTCACAATAACAGACTTGTTTTCGCTCTCGGGCAACTTTGACAATCCGATGCCGATAGCAAAAGCGAGCAACAACAGCGAGAGGACATTGCCTTCTAAAAAAGGTTTCACGATGTTATTCGGTATCACGCCTAATATATGCTCATATAATGATGTCTGTGGGCTGATGTCTGAGGGCTGAGTACTGCTGAGGGCTTCTGCTGGCAGATTACCTGGGGCAATCGATACATATAATATTGCGCCCATAGCAGCAGCGGCAAAGGTGGTCAGCAGCGTATAGATTAATGTACGCCCGAAGATGCGGCCTGACCCTTTCGAGCCGAAGGTGGCAAACGTCGTGATGACTGCCAATACGATGGTGGGCACAGCCAGCAACTGGAACAGTCTTGTGTAAACTGTTGCCACGAAATCCATCACATCATTGAGCCACGCGATGCCCAGTAATCCTAAAAGAGCACCAACAACAAGTGCTCCAATCCATATAATCGTCTTCTTCATACTATAATTCAAACGTCAAATTCATGTAAATATTGCGTCCTTTCTGCGGGATATGGTTCCAGTCGGCATAGGTAGCATAGTGCTTGTCGAAGAGGTTCTCGATGCCAAGTCTTAGTGTGAGTTGAGAGCTCTGCTTTGCTTGCTTGCTACCGAAGGGGCACAAGAATTGATACTGCGCCGAGAGGTTCAGAATGGTCCAAGCCTTCGCCGCCGTCTCCCCGTATTTCTCGCCATAGCTGCTCTGACGCGTGTTACCCTTTACGGTAGCCTGCGCCTGAAAGCGCTGGTTTTGATATTGCAGTTCCGACTGCCAACTGATGGGTGAGATAAGCGGCAGCGGGTCGCCGTCGGCATCGCGGCCAGAGCTATAGCTCACCTTTTCGTTCCAACTGAGATGCTCCGATATCTGCCAGTCCCACGTTAGCGAGAGGTTAGCAATGGTGGCGTGTGAGATGTTGCCATAGACCTTCACGCCCTCGGCGCCAACGGTCATCGCACTCAGACGATTCTCAAACTGCCCGATGATGTAGTTCGAGAAAAGAAACACGTTACCTTCAACTGAGAGTTGAGAGTTGAGAACAGAGAGTTTAGCTGCCCCGTTCAACTCCACTGCCGACTCGTTCTTCAACGAGGGATTGCCCATGTAGTCGTACTGATCGAATGTGTTGTTCAGATAGTAGCCGTAGGCCTCCGTCACAGTAGGCGCACGACTGCCCCAACCGGCCCCAATGCTTAATGCATAATTCTTAATGCTTAATGCATAATTGGCGGCTATGCGGCCTGTAGTCTGATGATAGGCATCCGTCATACCAGGGAAGAATACCTTCAGGGCATGATAACCCTCCTCGTTGTGCAGGCATTGCTGCTGCCACGCCACCTTAGCCGAGAGGCGCAGCCTCTGGTTGCGGGCAATGCTTATATTATCCGTCAGAGCAAACCCCGTATTCAGCGTGCCCACATCGGGCCACGTCACCATATACATCGGAGCCGCACCGCCCGGATACATCGTCATATCGGCAAACAGTCGGTTGTAATAGAGGTCGTAGTTCAGCGCTACATCATGCCGCTTCAGCGATGTCGTCAGCAAACTATACACACCCGCTGTCCAACTATCGCCCGGCATATCCATGTGGATGGCAACGTCGGGACGCGTGGTGTCATCCATCACGTGGGTGATGTGGTTATAGTAGGCCTTCGTCTCCCAACTGGCCTTGTGAAACAGGTGCTTATATGCCAGCGACGTAATCAATCCCTCGGCTTTCGCCACGTCCATATTCAGCGCGGGATAGCCCACATCGGTGGCACGGTCGAAGATCAGCGTTCCCTCCAGCATATCCTTCTCGGCCAGTCGCAGACCAGCATTCGCAAAGACGTTCACCTTCTGGAACTGCGAGAACTGCAGCTCGTCGCCACCGCCCACCTTGTAATTATCGGCATGACGATAGAAAGCACCTGCATTGAGATACGTCCTATGACTGCTCAGCGCCGCGTCGGCACCATACACCTGCACGTGGCCATTCCACTCATGACCTGCCGAGGCGCTGGCATGAAAAGGATTGTTGTCGAAGCCCGCCTTGCGCAACTTCAGATCCAGACTGCCGCCAATGTTTCCAGTGGCTTGCGGATTACCGTCGAGACCGCTATTCAGACTGATGCTTTGCAGGTTGCCGCTCTCCACATAGCTGGTCACAGGGTCCATCTTGTCCGTGCAAGCATAGAATATCTTCATGCCGTCAATGGTCGTAGAAAGGCGTTCCGTCTGCATGTTGTTCACCACCGGCTCCCAAGCATAAGAGCCTCGACGTACGAGGCTCACATTACGCAATTCACTGAGGTGTTCGTCAATGCTGGCCACCTGTCCTTTCACCGAGCGCTTCCGTCCTCGCCTGGCTTCAGATACGATGACCACCTCATCAAGGTTCTGTACCCTGTCGGTGGCCACCGTGTCAGACAATAATATGGTTGATAATATAATTCCCAGCATGTTCTTCGACTTTCAATTAAATAGTTACTTCCCAATAGAGGGAGCTGAATCCATCTGCCAAGTCATCACCTCCAGCCACGACGTTGCCCTTCGCGTCCTTCACGGCTAGGTGGACGCGCCAACGACCGGTCATCGTCAGGTTCACCGTGCCTTGATAGCTACCGTCGGCCTGACGGGTCAGTGCCACGTTGTCGGGCGAAGTGTGGTTACCCATGTCAGGCATACGGGGATCTATCTCTATGGCAAACTGCTCCTCAGCCAGTCCGTAGGGTGTTGTGGCGGGTGTGTTCTTCTTCGACACGTGGGCCGTGATGATGTTCTTGCCCGTCTGCCAGTCGGTGGGGTTCACCAGCGAGAGGTAATAGGTATCATTCTCCACCTTGAACGACTTCAGCCACGCCTGACCCTCGGGCAGTTCGCCCACGGTGATGTCGGCCTCCTCAATGCCGCCCTTACTACCCAGTATATTGGCATTATAGCCCAGCGTCCACGAGCCTGCCTCGCTGGTGTTCATCACGAACGACACCCACGTGCGCTTCACGGCCAAGTAAGCATTGTCGAACGACTCCGCCTTTCCACCCACAGGCGTGCTGTGCTTCATGTTCATCTTCACCATCAGCATCAGCGGCTTCAAACCGTCAATGTCGTAGTTCTTGATGTAGTTGCCGTTCTTTTTCTTCGTGGCCACAAAGAAAATCTCGTTGTAGCCCGTGTGGAACGAGCCCGTCTTCGAGTACGCAAAGACGTTGTACTGTCCATCCACCACCGTCGACAGCTCCGGAATGATCTTCACCGTCTGCAGGAAGTTATATACCTGCAGCGCCTCCTCGGCCGAGCAGCAATCCACATCACCATCTATCGTAACACCAGGGATCTCAATCGTCTGACTTCCTAAATCATCATTCGAATTGCAAGCGCTCAGTCCCACCAGGACTGCCACTGCCATAAACAATCTCATTACCTTTTTCATATTCTTACTTTGTTTTAAAAGTTTATCGAGTGCAAAATTACTGCCTTTTGCGCACTCTCACAATCGCCTCTTCGTGGCATTCTGCATACCAAACGTTTGGCATAGCCAGTTTTTTTCCCTTGTAAATACCACATAAATGGTATTCTCTTTTCCAAAAAATAATTGTACTTTTGCAGCCAAAATACGAACATATATAAATTATTAGGTAAGGATATGAAAGAAAAGATTGTTTTTGTGACGGGTGCCAACAAAGGCATCGGTTTCGGAATTGCCAAGCACCTCGGCTTGAGTGGCTGGCAGGTGATCATTGGCGCACGCGATGCTGAGCGTGCCGAGAAGGCCATCAGCGAGTTGAAACAGGCTGGTGTCAATGTGCTGGGATGGGTGAGCGTTGAGTTGCGCAACCTCAACAGCATCGAGCAGGCATCCAAGGAACTCAACGAGAAATACGCAGGTCTGTCTCTGCTGGTCAACAATGCAGGCATCCCTGGCGACATGAGCGTCAACAGCGAGCACACCGAACTCAGCGACATCAAGGAGACGCTCGACGTGAATTTCATCGGCACCTTCGCCCTCACTAAGGCACTCCTGCCACTGATCACCAAGAACGAGGGTCGCATCGCCAACGTCACCGTTCCCTCAGAAATCAGTCCCTACTGGCATCCTCTGGCTTATGTTGCCAGCAAGGCGGCTCAGAACGCGATGATGGGTGTGATGGCCATCGAGTTCCAGCAGGCCAACACGCCTGTAGAGGTCTTCTCCGTACACCCAGGTCCCACCACCACCGACCTGAATGGCAACATGGCTCTGCCTGGCTTCCACGACATCGAGACCGTAGGCGCGAAGTTCGCCGACCTCATCAACGACGGCCAGAACCATCAGGGCGAGTTCATCGAACTCTATCCTATTGTCAAGGAAGACTAAATAAACAAGATAATTGACGTAAGGAGGTCTCTTCACAGTTTTGAAGAGACCTCTTTATTTTTTGTTTTTTTTGATATGTTGTATGTCGTAGTTTGTCATCTTTGACGTAAAACTGACAACCCAAATCAGCGAAATACAAGTGTAAAGATACAAAATCTTTTTGATTGCAGAATGGATTAGCACAAAAATCTTTATCGTTTTACAAAATGGTATTTTTTTTGTTTTGCGGCAACACTAGCCCCAAATCTCTGGAAATGCCTTTATATAAAGGAAATCAGGATTCTAACACTAACCCCAACACTCACCCCAGGAGTAACCCCAACACCCACCCTTCGGTTATAAAAGGAAAGGCAAAATTAAAAAAGTTGGACACTAAGAATTGATGCACGAAGAGATACTTGAAAAAGATGAGAGGGGTTAGTGTCGGGGGGAGTGTTAGGCGGGGTGTTGGGGTGGGTGTTGGGGGGAGTGTTTGTTTTCTGCATTCCCTTTATACAAAGGCATTTCAGTAAGATTGGGGTGGGTCTTGCAAAAAACTGCACGAGCACGCTGCTCTGTTACACGTCACAACTATGGCAGTTATGGGGCGTAAGTATAGGAGTTACGATACGTAAGTATGGTAGTTACGTGTGCAAAATGGTATACTTAGAAAAATTAGTCCTATACTTAGAATCGTAAAGTGGCACTTTATAATCATCAAGCTGCCAGTTCGTGACCTCGGAGCTGCCGGTTCGTCGGCCTTCCGCTCCGTCCTCGTCGCCCTTGAGCCCTAGGCTCGTCACCCTTCAGGAGCGTGCCCATTATTTTTTTATTGCCGATGGCACTCATCACAAAGATGCTGAATGGCATAACGTCTTTTCTCATATTCTTTCTCATAAAGAAATGAGGGCTGGCATAAAAGGTTTTACCAGTCCTCACTTGGATAAGATATGCAGTTGATTAATAGCCTGGGTTCTGTGCTATGCCGAGATCCTCACCCTGCAGGCCGTTGGGGATTGGCTGACGGTAGTGTTTACCGCGCACATTATTGTACTTGGCTACGAGGTGGTTGTGCACCTTCTGGAAGTAAGCCTCCTGATCGGCGGTGAAGGTCTGCTTCTCCTTCCAGTCATCGGCAAAGTGCTTGTAGTTCTTCACCTGCTGCACGCTGCTGATGAGGTTCTTCCAGCGGTAAGAGTTCAGCACAGAGAACTGCTCGTAGGTGAACTCATAGTCCCACTCACGCTTGATCTGGTCGAAGGTGGGCGCGCTAACTTCGGCAATGCCGGCACGACGGCGCAGCTGGTTGAAGGGCTCGGCAGCCTCTTGGTTGCGACCTAACTGTACGAGAGCCTCAGCCTTGATGAGCAGCACCTCAGCATAGCGAATCTCGATGCGGTCCACGCTGTTTTGCTTGATTTCCAGATTCTCAGAGTTTTCATAGCTCTGATCAACGCCCTTACCGTTAACAGGAGTATAGACGGGAGAGTAATAGTGGTGTATAAGACCTGTCTCGGGATTCTTCACCTCGATGAAGTAAGTCTCTGCCAAGCGCTTGTCGTTAGGCTGCTCGCGCTTCCAGTTGTCGTACAGGTCATCATCGGCCACCTCAGTATGGTTCTGCTTATAGCCGTTGCCATTCTCACCGTTCAGGAAAGGATAGGTCCATGAGCAGTGTGTCTGGTGGTTGCCCTGAGCATCCAGCTTGTCACCGTCGTGAGCGATGGTGAAGAGGTGCTCATTGGTATTGCGCTTGTTGCTCTCATACTCTCGTCCGAAGAGTTTTGAGAAGTCGGGGTCAAGAGCCAGACGACCACTACTAATCACTTTATCAGCATACTCTATGGCCTTCTGCAAACGGGCAGGTGTCGTGGTGAACTCAGGATCAGTCTGCGTGTCAGCAATAGCCTTCACTTGCTCTGCTGTCAGAGGATTGTCACCCCATACCAGATAGGTACGTGCCAACAATGCCTGAGCAGCCTGCTTTGAGGGCACGCGGGGGTCGCCGCTATAGTCGAGCAACAGTTCCTCGGCATCGGTCAAGTCCTTGACAATCTGTTCAAACACCTTATCAATGCTCTGACGCTCAGTGGTTGAACCGCCTTCCTCTGTAAATACGGGCACCTCACCCCACAGCTGAGCCAACTTCAAATAAGCCAGGGCGCGCAAGAACTTTGCCTTACCCACGGCTGCGTTGTAACCGTTCTGCGTCACTTTGTTCAACTTCAGCGAATTGCTGACGGTAGTGATAGCCTCGTTATCCTGAGCGATACCCAGCAACAAGTGGTTGAAAATCTTTACTTGATACCATGTTGTAGGCTCCTGCTCGAAACGACTGTTCAGAGGACCTTCCTTGCTCTCGGCACCCTCAAACGAGATAAGTTTGTTAGAGTTCAGCTCAATAATAAACGAGAACGAAGACGAAAGTGGCTGCCAATGACTATACACACCGTTTACGAGCGAGAGGGCCGAGGCGTCATTGTTCACCACGTTCGTCTCGTCTATTTGGTTACCACCGCTATTGTTTGCGCTGTCATCACTGTCACTTGAGCAGGCTGTGAAGCCCGTTGCTGTGGCTGCTGCCACAAGAACTGCAAAAAGTAATTGCTTCTTTTTCATACTGAAAATCTCCTTTTACCTTTAATTAATACTATGTTTTGTTGTTGTTTATCGAGTTGTGAACTTTTCACGGTGCAAAGGTACGGCGATTCTGCGAGGTGTACAATCGCCTTTTCATGGCATTCTGCATACCAAACATTTGGCATAGCCGTCATCTTTGCCCGTTTTTCTACACTTTTAAGGGCAAAAACGAATAGCTGCAGGAGAGGCTTCACGTACAAAACGTGAAGCCACATCACTTTTTTTGAGGAAATTAAACTGGCTGGCTAAAAGATTG
The DNA here is from genome assembly GCA_902778255.1 of uncultured Prevotellaceae bacterium. Taxonomy (GTDB): domain Bacteria; phylum Bacteroidota; class Bacteroidia; order Bacteroidales; family Bacteroidaceae; genus Prevotella. The sequence continues at coordinate 17,952 of CACYXD010000006.1, read as the reverse complement.
AAGTCACATGGCAACCACGGCGGAGCGATGGATATACAAGCCTTTCGAGGTTGGTTTGCCCACGAGGCGGCGTCCGTCAATAGTGTACCACAGATCAGACATCTTACTGCTAACATCAGACATCGTTTCGATGCCCGTATCATCACCCTTCATAAAGTCGAAGGAGACGGTGCCGTCGGCTGCCTGCTGGATGTTGGTGATGGGCTTGCCCATGAACTTGCGACCGTCGGCAGCGGCGGTGAAGAGCGTGGCAGCGGGCGACGACTCATCCGTCAGGCTGTTGTTGACCGCCTGCGTCTCGGGGTCGGTGTAGGGATAGGCCGAGGTGCTGAGATATTTGCTGCGCAGCCAGTTGTCCTCGGTCCATCGGGTAAGGTCCTTGCCATTGTTCTGCGGGCACCAGGCGCGGAAGTCCTTGCCCGAGGCATGGAACAGGCTGTAGCGGTCTTGTATGTCGGTGTTCACATAATTCTCCCGCCACGCAGTCTTATCGAAATCGACGTGGAAGATGAGCAGCCCGTTGCCTGGACAACCGTAGTCCCAGCCCGTCTGCCGGCGGTTCTCCAAAAGATAGTACTCGTCGCTGTTGCCAGTGCTGCGCACCAGATAGGTCTTGCCGCCCTCGCTCAGGGGTTTCATGCCCTCGATGGTGGCGGGTTCCGTCAGTTCCTCGGGCATCGCCCAGCCCAGGTACATCTTTTCCATCGCGCTGAAGTTAGGCGGACACCAGCCGTAGTTAGTAAAATTGCCGCCGTCCATCAGGTCCCACTCATCGACGGTAGAGAAGGCGGTGCCGGAGCCGAAGGGATAGAGGTCGGGCAGTCCGAGGCTGTGGCTGAACTCGTGGGCGATGGTCCCTATGCCGCTGAGAAAGTCGCCATGTATGCGCTCGCAGACGAGACTGTAGTAGTAGTAGTCAACGCCGCCGGGCAATGTCGTGTTCGGAATCTGGAAGTAGGAGCCCGGCACCAGATAATTAGTCCCATTCATCGTGTTGCCAATCAGGCCGGCGGCAACGAATACCACCTCGTTGGCTTTACCATCGCCGTTCCAGTCGTAGACGCTGAAGTCGGCATCGGTGGTTTCCGGCAACAGCTCGAGGGCTTTACCCATATCCTCCCAGCCATCGTCGTAATAGACGTGGCTACGCGCTCTTATGTCAATCTTCACGGGGCCGTAGATGTCGAATGCCAGGTTCAGGCGGCCTGCCGACTGGTCGCGGAAGTAGTCGGCCACGCAGCCCTGTCCCATGCCCTCGTTGAACCCCTTCTCGTTAAAGAGGCGGTCGTAGTACGCCGCGGGATTGTCCATCGAGAAGTCCAGGTCGTTGAACGAGAACAGCACCACGGGCACGCGGTACGTCTTCTGCGCGTCGAAGTCGTATGGCTCAGGCAGTATGTACGAACTGCTTGCCCGCGTCGTGGCGCTACGATGAATACAACCCCTGCGCTGTGCTTGAACACTTGTGACTGCCATCAAAGCAGCAACGGTCAGCAACAATATTTTTCTCATATATTTCTTTTCAGTATTACTTTCAATCCACAAATCTGTTTGCAAAGATACTAAAAAAAGAGAAATAAACAAAAGCAATTATGGTATTTTAATAACATCACAACGTTACATTCACGCCGAAGGTGAAGGTGCGCGAGGCCGGATAGGCGCCTGTGTCGGTACCGCTGCTCACCTCAGGATCATAGCCCTTGTAGGGGGTGATGGTGAAGAGGTTCGTGGCGGTGGCGTAGAGGCGGATGCCTTCAATTCTTACATTTTTTAATTCTTTAATTTTTAAATTGTATCCGATGGTCAAGTTGCGCAACTTCAGATAGCTGGCATTCTGCACATAACGGCTATCGATATAGTCGAAGGGGCGGACGGTGCTGGCCAGGGGAAGCGCATTACTGCCGTTCTGTGGAGTCCATGAGTTCTTCACGGTGGCGAGCACATTGTAAGAATCGGTTGTCTGCTCCAAGCAACGCTGCAGGGCATTGTAGAGTTTGTTGCCATAGCTGCCGGCGAACGATGCAGAGAGGTCGAAGTTGCCGTAGCGCAACTGCGTAGAGAAACCATAAATAAGGTCGGGCTGGGTGCTACCCAGGATAACGCGGTCATTGCCGTCAATCTTGTTGTCGTTATTGGTATCGGCAAACTTCAGGTCGCCCGGCTGGGGTGTCTGTCCGTTGATGGTGGGTAGCTTGGATACATCTTCATTACTCTGCACGATACCTACGAACTGCAAGCCATAGAAAGCTCCGAGAGACTCGCCACGGCGCAGTATCTGCTGTTTGTCGGAACCCTGGATGACGTCGTTCGTTGAGCCCATATCAGTAATCTCGTTCTTGTTGTAGGCGGCATTGGCGCTAATACCCCAAAAGAGGTTTTTGCGCTGAATCAGGTTGGCGCTGACAGATAACTCCACGCCCTTGTTCACCACGTTGCCCACGTTCTGCAGTTGCGAGGTAACACCGCTGGCAAAGCCCATAGGCACCACCAGGAGCAGGTCGCTGGTCTTCTTGTAGTAGGCATCGAAGACGATGTTCACACGGTTCTTCAATAGACCGAGGTCGAAGCCGAGGTTATACGACGCGGTAGTCTCCCACTTCAGATTGTCGTTCGACGTGTTCTGCTTGGCATAGCTGCTGGAACCACCGTAGCTACCCGTAGCATAGGAGGTCGAGAAAGCATAGTCGGGAATCTCCTGATTGCCCACCAGACCGCCCGAGAGGCGCACCTTCAGATAGGACAGGGGGGAGAGGGGAGAGGTGAGGGGGGAGAAGAACGACTCCTGATCAACATTCCACGACAGACCCAGCGAGGGGAAGTAGCCCCAACGGTGATTCTTGGAGAAGCGACTGGAGTTGTCGGCGCGGAAAGTGGCGGTGGCGTTGTAGCGATCCAGCAACGTATAGTTCACGCGGGCAATAACAGAATTAAGTTTTGACTCCGAGATGCCCGTCTGTGGCGTGTAGATACCTGAACCGTCGCCCAGATTATACTGCTTCAGTGTCTCGTTGGTAAAATGATTCGTACGGATATTGCTGTGCGTAGAGGTTGAGGTCTGACGGGTGTAGCCTACGAGGGCATCGATGAAATGCTGATCACCCAAGTTACGGCTATAAGAGGCGGTGTACTCCTGCTGCCACACATCGGTCTGACGATTACCCGTACCACCGATGCCCTGCGTGGCCAAACCTAATGAGGTATAGGCACCCGAGAAGTAGTTCTGTGTCAGCTTCTCGCTGTTCAAACCGACGGTGGCCTTCAGCGTCAGGTCGCCAATGCGGTAACTCGCCCAGACGTTAGAGAGCAGGTAGTTGTTGATGTTCTCGGCCACGCTCTCCTGAAGGTCGTAAACAGGATTAGCCGACTGGTCACCAATGGCAAAGTAGGCGTACTCATAGGGGTTGTTGAAGTTGTAGGAGCCATCAGCATGATAGACGCTGACAACGGGGGGCATCAGCAGGGCATAGACAAAGCTGTTGGTGATGCCAGCCGAATAAGGCGATGAATTAAAGACCTGTTCCTCGGTAGTAGTCAAGCCCTGCTGCTTCGAGCGGCCGTAGGTGGCGTTGACACCAAACTTCAAGTCCTTCTTCAATTCCCACTCCACGTTAGTGTGGAAGTTATAACGCTCGAAACCAGAGTTTAGCAGGATTCCATCTTGGTCGGTATAGTTGGCCGAGAAGGCGTAGCGGCTCTTGTCGCTGCCGCCCGTGATGCTCAACTCGTGGCTTTGCTGAACGGCAGTACGCAGCACGGCATCCTGCCAGTCGGTACCCTTGCCGAGGACAGCAATCTCTGCGTCGGTATAGCCGCCCTTGTTGCTCCAATAGTCCTTCTGAAACTGTGCCCATTCTGAGGCGTTGAGTAAATCCAACTTCTTGCTGATGTTGCTCGCACCTATATTATAAGTATAGTTGATATGTGCCTGTTGGTCGCCGTGCTGACCCTTCTTCGTGGTGATAAGAATAACGCCGTTGGCACCGCGCGAGCCGTAGATAGCAGTTGCTGAGACATCCTTCAGCACCTCCACACTCTCTATATCGTTGGGGTTGATGGTGGCCAGCGGATTGAGGCTGCCCTCGATGCCGCCCAAACCCGTAGAGTTATTGTTGGCATCCTTGAAATAAATAAAGCCATCGATGACATAGAGCGGTTCGTTGGAGGCGTTTACCGAGTTGCCGCCACGGATGCGGATATGACTGTCGGCACCCGGCTGACCGCTGCTGGCCGTCACGTTAAGGCCAGCCACCTGTCCACTCAGGGCACCATCAAGCGTAGGTGCCTGCGAAATCTCAAAAATGTCGGCCTTTACTTTCGTCACACTACCCGTGAGCTGCGTGCGCTTCTGCGTGCCATAGCCCACCACTACAACCTCATTCAAATGATGATCTTCCTCCTTCAGCGATATAACCACATTCTTGTCGTCGTCCTTCAAGCGGATAGTCTTCGCTTCGTAACCCACATAGCTCACCTTCAGCTCCGAAGGAAACGTCGCCACATCGATGCGGAAGTTACCCTCGGCATCCGTTATCACTCCTACCTGACTGCGTGCATCGAAAATCGTTGCGCCAATGATAGCCTCACCCGTTCCGGCGTCGGTTACCTTTCCTACAATAGGGGCAGCCGACGCCACAAAACTGAAAACAATGGCTAAAACAAATACAATAAATCGTGCTTTCTGAAAACTCTTCATACCTTCTTATCCTTTAAAAATGTTTTACTGGGTGCAAAGGTACGGCGGTTTTCAGACGTTTACAATCGCTATTTTGTGGCATTCCACATACCAAATAAAAGGTATTCAGTCACAGAGAAACAAAAAAGGTAGCGTTTTGCTACCTTTTATCTAGTTGATGGCATCCTGAATAATGAGACCCGCCAACATAAAGCCGAAGATGGCAGTGATATGCGACAGGGTTCCATTAATCTGGGCCTTCGATGAGCACCACTCGTGGTTCAACAGGTTGGGGTCACCAGGACCGTTCTTGGCTTTGGGACACATACATTGCTCTGTTCCACAAGTAGCGTTATGGCCTTTATTTTCTAAAAGTTCATCGGAATAGACGCATAGGAACTTATGCTTAGGATACTGTCCATCACGTTTGAAACGCTTGCGGAGAGCACGTGCCAAGGGATCACCTTGTACCTTCCAGAACTCAGCCGTTTTGATACGTGTGGGATCGAGTTTCAGAGCAGCACCCATCGACGAGAAGAAAGCCCCCCTCTTATCCCCCCGACTGGGGGGAAGACTCGTAGCCAGGAGGATGAGCTGTGCCTTGTCCTTCAGTGAGTCGATGGCGTCGATGATATAGTCGTAGCTGTCGAGCTGGAAACTCTCGGCAGTCTCTGCCGTAAAAATCTGCTGTAGAGCGGTAATCTCTGCCGAGGGATTAATGCTGAGCAAACGCTCCTTGAGGGCATCTACCTTCACTTGACCAACGGTCTTCGTCGTCGCCATTAGTTGGCGGTTGATATTCGTGATACAAACACGGTCGGAATCGACAATAGTCAACTTCCTGATGCCAGAACGAATCAGACTCTCAGCACACCATGAGCCTACGCCACCCACACCAAAGATGATCACGCGTTTCTCACCGATGCGGCTCATCGCTTCATCGCCTAATAAGAGTTCCGACCTGCGGAAGATTGCTTGTTCTATTGCCATATTACTTTATTTGGGGTGCAAAATTAACGAAAAATCCCCAAATAGACGCAATTCTGAAAAGAAAAAGCGATGCGTCGCGCACAGAAACCTTAAACCGACAAACGTTTCGAGCGGACGCATCGCGGGTAAACCGGTTTGTTTATTATCAATTGTCAATTCTCAATTGCTAATTTTTACAAGTGTACCTCCTTATCCACCACCTCGCCGTTCAGGATCTTGAAAGAATTCAGTTTCGGTTGTCCTTCAAGTAACGAGAGGATGGCATAGCGGATGGTGGGGTCATTGGCTAGGCGTAGGTCTTCCTGCGAAGGACGCGAGGGGGATGCCGGATGACTGTGCCAGTTGGCAAGAATTTTTAAGTTCTTGCTGCGCGCATATTTCAGGGCTGCAAACTGGTCCTTCGGCGCAAAAGAGAAATGCTCCGACGAGTGGTCGATATTTTCCATCCAGTAGTTCTCGGTGACCTCGTCGCCTGCCCCAAGCAGATAGCCGCACGACTCGTCTGGTGCTTCCTTCCGAGCCTGCGCTATCAGTTCTTCTATGATGTTCTGTGGAATCTTCATAATGTTCAATGGTCAATCGTCAATGTTCAATGATTCTTCAAATCGCATGCGGCCTGTTCATAATCTATCAGGTGGTCGATGGTGGGATGGTCGCCACAGATGGCGCACGACGGACGCTGTTTCACGTTGATGGTGCGGAACTGCATGGTCTTGGCATCAAATGTCAGCAGACGGTTGGTCAGCAATTCGCCGATACCTGTAAAGTATTTCAGGGCCTCTGCGGCCTGAATAGTACCCAGCATACCTGCTATGGCACCCAGCACACCCGCTTGCGAACACGTCGGCACAGCTCCTACTGGAGGCGGCTCCTTAAAGAAACAACGATAACAGGCCGTACCAGGCAAGTGCGTAAAGGTCTGTCCATTGAAGCGCAGGATGCCACCATGCGAGAAGGGTTTACCTGCCATCACACACGCATCATTAATCAGGAACTTCACGGGGAAGTTGTCGGTACCGTCCACCACGAAGTCGTATTCCTTGATGATATCTAGCGCGTTGCTTGAGTCGAGAAACTCATAGTAGGTATCCACCTGCACATCTGGGTTGATGGCCTTGATTTTCTCCTCGGCGCTCTTCACCTTCGGCACACCCACGTCCTTGGTGAAGTGAATCACCTGACGCTGTAGGTTGCTCAAATCAACCACATCCGCATCCACAATGCCGATACGTCCGATGCCAGCTGCCGCCAGATAGAGACTCACGGGAGCCCCAAGGCCGCCGGCACCCACCACGAGCACGCGTGCGTTCATTATCTTCTCTTGTCCCTCGACACCCACATCCTGAAGCAGGATATGTCGCGAGTATCGCTGTATCTGTTCTTCTGTAAAGTCAATCATAACGCGCCTCCTCCCATGAAGTATAAGAAATCAACCTTGTCGCCCTCTTTCAGTTGGATTGTTTCCCAGTCCTCGCGTTCAGCAAACTCCTCGTTCACCTGCACACTCACCATATCCGGTTGTACTACGTTATTCTGCTGAATCAGTTCACTCACGTTGAGCGGCAGGTTCACTTCCTGCGCGTCTCCATTTACATAAATCTTTGCCATAATTTTGTCGGTTTAAATATCTGGGTGCAAAGGTACGACGATTCTGGGGATACCACAATCCCATACGGATGGTAAATGGCATACCATATCAAGGGTATGCGAAATGCCACAAACGGGCGATTGTGGGGGTGCCGAAAACCCCGTACCTTTGCACCCAGATATTTAAACCGACAAAATTATGGCAGAAAACAAGAAACTGAGCATCATCGCCTTCAGTGGCGATTTCGACAAGCTGACTGCAGTATTTACATTAGGTACGGGCGCGGCAGCAGTAGGTTACGAGGTCAACATCTTCTTCACGTTCTGGGGACTCGATGCCATCAAGAAAAAACAAGGTAGAAGTTTCACAGGCGGCAACTGGCTTACCAAGATCTTCGGATTCATGATGGGTGGTCTGAAGGTGACACCCACCTCGCGCTTCAACTTCCTCGGTGCAGGCCCCAAGATCTTCCGCTATCTGATGAAGAAGAACAACGTGGCCACACTCGAAGAACTAGTTGAGGCCGCCAAGGCCTTAGGTATTAATATGTATGCCTGCGAGATGGCGATGCACGTGCTCGGCCTGAAGAAAGAGGACTTCATCCCCGAGGTCAAAGATGTGCTCGGCGTGGCGTCATTCCTGAACCTCTCTAATGGTGGACAAACATTATTTATTTAAACCGACAACAATATGGCAACAAAAGTATTAGACATTACGAAAGAGCATTGCCCGATGACTTTCGTGAAAACGAAGATTGAGCTCTCGAAGCTCAACGAGGGCGACATCCTGGAAGTACTCCTCGCCGAGGGCGAACCCCTCGACAATGTTCCCCGCAATGCGAAGGAACAGGGATATAACGTTCTCTCCGTAGAACACGTAGAAGGAACCACACATAAAGTAACAATTAAAAAATAAGTAAAGTTATGGCAGATTCTAATCTTCAGCGCAGTGTGACCACTGCTACCGCCAGAAGGCTGGCGACCACCACCAAGACCGCCCCTCAGATGGGCAGTATCACTCCTCGTTTGCTTTTGAAGTTGCTCCCCTGGGTACAGGTTTCAGGCGGCACATTCCGCGTAAACCGCACGAAAGTAGAGCTCCGCAAGAACGACCGCCTACCCATCCAGTATGTCAATGGTGTACCTTCGTTTACGGCGAAGAACCTGAAGGCTATCCCCTTGTTCTCTGAGTTCGACGACGAGATTCTGAACCGTCTGGTGAGCTCGTTCGAGACGAAGGAGGTGGATGTTGATAAACTGTTCGTGGAGGAAGGCAAGGACAAGCAGCGCTTCTTCATCGTGGCCAGCGGTCAGGCTGAGGTTATCAGCAAAGGGCCTCACGGCGAGGACTTGCGGATTGCGCTCTTGGGCGACGGCGAGTATTTCGGCGAGGCTGATCTGCTGGACGAACAGGAATCGACCGTCAGCGTTCGCGCCATCACACCTACCGTGTTCCTTGGCCTGAAACTGAAGGAACTGATCAAGTTTATCAAGGAGGTGCCCGACTTCCGCGAGACGTTCAACAAGGCTGTCGATAAACAACTGCGCCTGAAGGCATCTGTCAACGACAACGGCGAGAAGCACATCGACCTGGTGAGCGGTCATGAGGAGGATAACATCATCCCTGAGACCTACATCGACTACGAAGAGAATCCCACGGAGTACTCGCTGAACACGCTGCAGACGGTTGTCCGTGTACATACCCGCGTCAGCGACCTCTATAACAATCCCTATAATCAGTTGGAAGAGCAGTTGCGCCTGTCGATTGAGAGCATCAAGGAGCGTGAGGAGTGGGAACTCATCAACAACAAGCAGTTCGGCTTGTTGGCTGCTGCCAACCCCGCCTATCGCATCACGACACGCTACGGTGCCCCAACACCCGACGACCTCGACGAACTGCTGAGCCTCGTCTGGAAAGAGCCCACCTTCTTCGTGGCCCATCCGCGTGCCATCGCCGCCTTCGAGCGCGAGTGTACTTGGCGTGGTGTGCCTCCTGTGACCACTGATCTCTTCGGTACGAAGGTCATCCTGTGGCGCGGTGTGCCCCTGATTCCTTCGGACAAGGTTGAGGTAGAAGGTCAGTATCTGACTGGTCGCGGCGTAGGTACCACGAAGATTATCCTTGTACGTACCGGCGAGCAGAACCAGGGCGTGATCGGTCTGCATCAGAGCGGCATCCCTGGTGAGATTGCGCCATCGTTGAGTGCCCGTCTGATGGGACTCGACAAGTTCGGTGTGGCTTCTTATCTGCTCACAAAATACTTCTCTTTAGCCGCCCTCACCGACGATGCCATCGCCGTATTGGAGAACGTTGAGGTGGGCTATTATCACGACTATCAGCATAGGAATAAAGTAGAGAAATAGCCTCACCCCCAACCCCTCTCCAAAGGGCGAGGGGAGTAAATAGAATTGTTTATGATAGATATTCAGAATATTAACGGATACGGTATCGAGGACCCCGGCTTCGCCCTGCTCAGGGAGGTGGCTCAAAAGTACTGCCCGGAGGAGCTTCAGGCGGAGCGGAAGGAGGTTATTCCTGACGAGGCGCTCGACCTGTCGCGGCTGGCCGTTGAGTATGATGCTTTGCCAAAGCATCAATCATCCCGCCCGACCGTCCCACGCGACGACGGCTTCGGCATCGGCATCCCTGAGACGCAGAAGCTGCGCGACCTGCACTACGAGGAGGCCGACACGCTGAACTCCGAGCAGATCAAGCGCGACTTCCCCGTGCTCAATCAGAAGGTGAACGGCCACGACCTCGTGTGGCTCGACAACGGCGCCACGACGCAGAAGCCGAATCAGGTCATCGACAAGATTTCGGACTATTACCGTAATTATAATTCGAACATCCATCGTGGCGCTCATACATTGGCAGCCCGTGCGACGGATGCCTACGAGGAGGCCCGTGAGAAGGTGCAGCGCTTCATCAATGCCGCTACCAGCGAGGAGATTATCTTCGTGCGCGGCACCACCGAGGGCATCAACCTCGTGGCGCAGACCTACGGACGACAGTTCCTGACACCAGGCGATGAGGTCATCGTCAGCGAACTCGACCATCACGCCAACATCGTGCCCTGGCAGCAGGTAGCTCACGAAAGAGGTGCTACGCTGAAAGCCATCCCCACGGACAAGAACGGCGACCTCATCCTGAGCGAGTTCGAGCGACTTATTACGCCCCGCACGCGCTTCGTCAGCGTGGGTCATGTGAACAACACCTTCGGTACCATCAACGATGTGAAGCGTATCATCGACATCGCCCACTCGCACAACATCCCCGTGCTCATCGACGGTGCACAGTCCATCGCCCACACACCTGTCGATGTGCAACAGTTAGGTGCCGACTTCTTCGTCTTCTCAGGCCACAAGATCTATGGTCCCAACGGCATCGGTGTGGTCTATGGTCGCAAGGACTTGCTCGACAAGATGCAGCCCTGGCAGGGTGGTGGCAACATGATCAAGGATGTGACCATCGAGCGCACGGAGTATAATGTGCCGCCTGCACGCTTCGAGGCTGGTACGCCCAACGTGGCCGATGCCATCGGACTGGGTGCCGCCCTCGACTACGTGAGCCATCTCGGCATCCGCAACATCGAGGCACATGAGCATAAACTGACGGAGTATGCCCGCGAGCAACTTGCTCAGATCAAGGGTCTTACGCTCATCGGCAATCCCAAGAACCGCGTGTCGGTGGTGAGCTTCGTCCTCGACGGCATCCCCGTTCCCGAGACAGGCACCCTGCTTGACAAGGAAGGCATCGCCGTGCGTGCCGGTCACCACTGCGCTCAGCCCGCCCTCCGAGCCCTCGGCTACGAGATGAGCGTCCGTCCCACCTTCGCCCTCTACAACACCCGCGAGGATGTGGATAAGTTAGTCATAGCTGTTAGGAAGATCGTTGGAAGCAGATGAAATACGAAACGAAAGTATTAACCACAAAGTATCAGAAACCTGACGCATACGGGGCCCTCTCGATGCCGGTGTATTACACGGCGGCGTTTGAGTTCCCCTCGGCCAAGGCGATGAACGATGCCTTCTGCGGTCGCTCGGTGGACCCGTCGTATGCCCGTATCGCCAACCCCACGACCACCTATTTGGAGGAGCGCGTGCGACAGATTACTGGGGCTACCAGCGTGACGGCACTGAACACAGGTATGGCGGCGATTGCCTATGCCCTGACGGCAGTGAGTGGTGCGGGCCTGAACATTGTGGCCTCGAAACACTTGTTTGGCAATAGTGTCTCGCTGATTCGCGACACGCTGGGTAGCTTCGGAGTGGAACCGCGATTCGTAGACTTCACGAAGCTCGAGGAGGTGGAGGCACAGATTGACGATAAAACCGCCGCACTGTTCTTCGAGATCATCACCAATCCGCAGCTGTTCGTGGCTGACATCCGCCAGCTGTCGGAGATAGCCCATTCCAAGGGTGTGCCCCTGATAGCCGACACGACCATCGTGCCGTTCCCTGCCTTCCATGCCGGCGATTTCGGTGTGGATATCGAGGTGGTGTCCAGCACAAAGTATATCTCTGGCGGTGGCACAGGTCTCGGCGGTCTGCTCATCGACTACGGACGGTTCGACTGGTCGCAGTCGCCCTCCCCAGCCTTGCAGAGCCGAACAAAGAAAGTAGGAAAGAAACTGGCATTTACGGCGCGTGTAAAGACAGAATTAGTGACGAATCTCGGTTCGCTGATGACGCCGCAGGTAGCCTATATGGAGACGCTCGGCCTCGACACGCTCGACATCCGGTTCCGTCGCCAAGCCGAGACCACATTATGGCTCACCCAGCAATGTCAGGCGCTGCCCGAGATCAAGCGCGTCAACTATACAGGCCTGGAGGATAATCCCTTCTACGAATTATCGAAGGCACAATTCGGCCCGTTGCCGGGTGCTGTTTTCACCATCGACCTCGCCTCGAAAGAAGCCGCATGGGCGTTCATCGACAAACTGCAGGTCATCCGTCGCGCCACGAATCTCTTCGACCGCAAGTCGTTGGCCATTCATCCCGCCTCCACCATCTTCGGTCTCTTTACCCCCGAGCAATGCGCTGAGATGTCCGTACCCGACACCACTGTCCGCCTCAGTATCGGCCTCGAAGCCGGTGAAGATCTGCTGGAGGATATTAAGCAGGCGGTGAAGTGATAACGATAATTGAGATATGAAATAAAAAAAGTGAAGAGGTGACTCTTCACTTTTATTTTAGATATAGAATTCTGATGGATCTATCAACCCCGCACGGAGCGCGTATTTTACCGCTTCGTGGGCTGTGTTGATACCCAGTTTGCGGAAGATATTTTTGCGGTGGGTGGTCACGGTGTGAACGCTTGAGAAGCGCTCGGCAGCAATCTCCTTCGTGGTCTTGCCCTGGGCGATGGCCTTCACAATCTCTGTCTCCGTCTCTGTCAGGACGCTCTCTGTCTTATCCTCTTCCTGCTGTTGATGGGTGATGATAACCTCGAGGGCTCGCTGACTGAGGTAGCGCGTGTGTCGGTTGACGGCATTCACAGCCTCGCGAACCTCGCTCAAAGGGCCGTCCTTGAACACCACGCTGAACTGATGCGAAGAGTACACCACGCGGCGCAGGAACTGAGGCGTCAGTTCGTCGCTGATAAGTATCCATTGCGACAATGAGAAACGCTCTCCGATAATTAGGAGCTGGTCCTCGTCGGTAAAGTCGAATAGGGTATAGTCGAGCAATACCACTGCACTCTCGTGTTCCTTGAGCAGTTCTACGAGTCTCGCTTTATCGAACGCACGATAAATAACATTCTCTTCTTCTTTCTGGAGCAGGCTTTCCAACGCAAATCGCGTCAGTTCCTGATTGTCGGCTAAGATATAATTTCTCATAATGTCGGTTTTTACGAGTACAAATATACTAAGTATTTCTTCTTAACGAACACGAATCACACGAATTTCACGAATAAACACTACGGAAAGTACGTAATCTATTCGTGAGATTCGTGGAATTCGTGGTTTATAATAATTATGTGGTCTTAAATCTTGTCGAGTGCCTGAGCCAGATCTTCGATGATATCGTCGATGTGCTCAGTGCCGATAGAGAGGCGCACGGTGGCAGGTGTGATGTGCTGCTCGGCCAGTTCCTTAGGCGAGAGTTGTGAGTGGGTAGTGGTGTAGGGATGGATCACCAGGCTCTTCACGTCGGCCACGTTGGCCAGCAACGAGAATATCTGCAGGGCATCGATAAAGCGCCAGGCCTCTTCCTGACCGCCCTTAACCTCGAAGGTAAAAATAGAGCCGCCGCCATTGGGGAAGTACTTCTTGTAGAGTGCATGATCGGGATGACTCTCGAGAGCTGGATGATGAACGGCAGCCACCTTCGGGTGCTTGCTGAGGAAGTCGACTACCTTCAGGGCGTTCTCTACATGACGCTCTACGCGCAGACTCAAGGTCTCAACTCCCTGCAACAGGATGAAGGCGTTGAAGGGAGAGATGGCGGCGCCAGTGTCGCGCAGGATGACGGCACGGATACGGGTCACATAGGCCGCAGCACCTACTGCATCGGCAAACACGATGCCATGATAGCTAGGATCTGGCTGCGAGAGCGTGGGGAACTTGTCGTTCTGCTTCCAGTCGAACTTACCACCATCTACGATGACACCACCCAGAGAGGTTCCGTGCCCGCCGAGGAATTTTGTTGCTGAGTGAACCACAATGTCAGCACCGTGCTCTAAAGGACGGATGAGGTAAGGTGTGCCGAAGGTGTTGTCCACGATGAAGGGGATGCCGTGCTTGTGAGCTACGGCAGCCACACCTTCAAGGTCGAGCACATCGGAATTTGGGTTGCCGAAAGTCTCGGCATATACTACTTTTGTGTTGGGTTGGATAGCAGCTTCGAGGGCCTCGAGATCGTTAACATTAATAATGGTATTGCTGATGCCCTGGGTAGCCAAAGTATGTGTAATCAGATTGTAGGAACCGCCATAGAGGTTATCGGCAGCAACGATGTGGTCACCATTCTGCACAATATTTTGCAGAGCATAGGTGATGGCAGCAGCACCAGAGGCCACAGCCAGTCCAGCCACACCACCCTCGAGGGCAGCCACACGGTCTTCAAACACACCCTGGGTAGAGTTTGTCAAGCGACCATAGATATTACCTGCATCGCGCAGACCGAAACGGTCGGCAGCATGTTGTGAGTTACGGAACACATACGACGTGGTCTGATAGATGGGCACGGCGCGTGCATCGGTTGCGGGGTCAGCCTGTTCTTGGCCTACATGGAGTTGCAAAGTCTCGAAACGGTAATTCTTGTTCTGTGCCATAATCTTTTTCCTTTCCTTTATTTAATTATACATATTATCTTCTTTTTAAAGACACAGTAACATATTAACATATTATTATTTGTTATTGTGTTAATGTGTCTTTTTTTAATCGTTACTTTGTCTTTTCGACGATGCAAAGGTACGGCAAAAAGAAATATCCTCCAAATTTCTTTCGAAATCCAGAAGATGTTCCTAAAAATTAATATTTAAAAGAATAAGATTCTAAGATTGGCTAAATCACACCCTTGCTACAGAATAATATTCTTTAAGGTAGTGCGAAACGCCTTATTTTGCGGTCTTTTTCGTATTGTCGTCCTGCTTCTTTTCGTCTTTTTTCTCATCATTTTTCACTGGTGTGGCCGTATATCCGAATTTCTCGAAGGCCTTGATGAGGTTTTCGGGCTTGTTCTTGTCAGCATCATAAGTGATGGTGACGCGCTGATCGGGGATGTTGCAGTCGATGGTCTTGACGCCCTTCTCGAAGCGCAGGTTTCTCTTGATCTTGTTTTCACAAGTGGCGCAGTGCATCTGCGGGTTGGTGGTGACAACAAGGGTCTTGATGTCTTTGGCCGATGTGCTCAGGGCGATGAGCAGCAGGGCGAATGAAACGAATGCTTTTTTCATAATTGTGTTGATTTTAAAGTTTCTTTCCTAAGTTGACGCGTATGCCGGCATAGAACATACGGCCATGAACGGGGCCCCACACCATCGTCGGGTCGAACTCCTTGCTCCAGGGGTCTTCGGCGTTGATGATGGTCGTCTTCTGACGATAGCCCGTGAGGTTCTCGCCTCCCACATAGATGGAGAAATGGCGGAACCAGCGTGTCACCTGTGCGTTCAGCTGACCATAGGCAGGGAAGCGCTTGTCCCACGAAGGTGTGCCGTCGGTCTTCAGGTATGGGTCGGGCATACGTCCTCCGCCATTGAGCTGGAACGTAGCGTCAAACTGCCACAGGCCGAGCGGGGTCTTATAGCTGGCGGTGAGCAGTCCTTTGTATTTGCTCTGCAATGGTTTCTCACGCAGCTCTCCGCCGTAGGTGGCGCGCACGTCGTTCAGACGATAGGCAGCCGTCAGTTCCAGTCCGCTGACCACGGGATAGCTGACATCCACCTGAAAGGTGTGCGAATACGACTTGCCGTCGAGGTTGGTCAGGCGTATCTGGTTGGGGTTGCTGTCGTAGTCGATGAGCATCTGCTGCAGGAAATGCGTGTAGTAGTACTCGGCATTCACCTTCAGCAGCTTGTCGGCAAGCGGGATGCTCAGCGCCGTCGAGATGCCGTAGTTCCACGCCTGTTCCTGCTCCAGGTCGTCGACAACCAGTGTGCGTCCGCTGGCCAGCAGATAGTTGTTCTCTGCCAGTGCAAAGGGGGTGCGATAGCCCTTACCCGCCGACAGACGTAAAGTAAAAATGTTCGACGGCGCGTATTTCAAGTGCAGACGGGGGGTGACAAACGTGCCGTAACGACTGCTGTGGTCGGCACGCAAGCCAGCCATTGCCACGATCTCGTCGTTGATGTTCAGCGTGTACTGGGCATAGACGCCAGGTGTGGTCTCCCTGGTGATAGTCCGTGTCTCACCACTCACATTCAACAGTTCTTTCAGGTAGTCGTGGTTCAGCGAGAGGCCTGCCGACAGGTTGTGCAGCTTGGTGAAGTTGGTCTCGAACATCAGTTGCAGGTAGCCGTTCTTCTCGTCCACGTCGTAGGTCTTCTTGCCATACAAGGCATCGAGGTTGTGTAGCGAGCCGCTGGCCATCAGGGCGATGTTCGTACCCTTCTCGGCATCCAGTATGAAGGCGTGCTTCATGTAGGCCTCATAGCGACGGGTCTCCAGTCCTATCTTGTAAGGGTTGTGGACGTGGGGTGCCGTATGGTGGTTCTGTCCGCCATCGCGCTGCTCATCGAGCACGCCGAGGCCTCCGTGGAAGATATAGACTGGTCCGAGGTAGTCCCAACGGTTCTGAAGGTTCACCTGTCGCACATTCGGCTGATCCAGGAATCCGTCGCCATTGTCGTCGTGGTGGCCCCAGTCGTTCTCATAGTGGCCCAGTATCTCCGTGTTCACCTTGCCCAGATGGATGTTGCCGTCGGCATTGGCTTCCAGCTTGCTCTTCGTGTTGCCGTAGAGATTGATGGTGGCGCCCTCATCATCCTCGGGCTTCAGATACTCCACGTCAATCTGACCTGTTATCGACTCGTAGCCGTTGCGTACCGACGAGGCCCCCTTCGACACCATGATGCTCTTCATCCAAGGCCCTGGAATATAGCCCAGCGAATAGGGTGCTGCAGTACCACGGAAGTTGGGCTGGTTCTCAGTGAGCATCTGCACATAGGTGCCCGAAAGTCCCAGCAGTTTGATCTGCTTGGCTCCCGTGGCGGCATCGCTGTAGTTCACGTCAACGGAAGGGTTTGTCGTGAAGCTCTCGCCAAGGTTGCAGCAGGCCGCCTTCAGCAGCTCCTGTCCCGTGATGAGCGACGCATTATCCACATTCCTCAGCTTGATGGTGCCCGAGCGGCGCTTCACCACCACCACCTCGTCGAGCGTACGGTCTTTCATCGTCGACGTACTGTCCGTTTGTGCCAGCAGCTCACCTTGTGGTAATAAGAGGACAGCAAGCACACAGGCTGTGCATACCTTCTGGATTCTACTTGTCATTCTCTTCATTGCGACCGCAAAATTACAAAATTACCGCGTGCTATAAATAAATCGGACGAAAAATTAAGTTTTATTTTCCAAAACCCTTGTGCACCTCAGAAAATATCCCTAATTTTGCACCTATAAACAGACTATATGCTATGGCAGATATCCTCGACGAAACCGACCTGCAGATACTGAAGACGCTGCAGAAAAACGCGAAACTGACCACCAAGGAGTTGGCCGATGCCGTGCACCTCACCCCTACCCCCGTCTTCGAGCGACAGAAGCGGCTGGAGAAGAAGGGCTACATCAAGAAATACGTAGCCATCCTCGACCCCGACAAGCTGAACTTAGGCCTGCAGGTGTTCTGTAAGGTGAAACTCAAGCAGATCAACCACGAGATTGCCGATGCCTTCGTGCGCCGCATCCAGCGCATCCCCGAGGTGACCGAATGTTACAACACCTCTGGCGCCTACGACTACCTGCTGAAGGTGCGTGCCCGCGACATGAAGGCCTACCAGGAATTCGTGCTCAACAAGCTGGGCGAGATCGAGAGCCTCGCCTCTATTGAGAGCACCTTCGTGATGAGCGAGGTAAAGAATAACTACGGCATCAACATCTAGTCGGCAGGAAGCACTTGCTCCCCCCCCTTTACCAGATGTGCACCCTGTCGGCAGGCACCAGATAAAGGGGGTCACCTGCATAACCGCGTGGATTAACCGAAAATCTTGACCAGTCTGAAGATGAAGAATTTCTTGTCAATAACACCTCTTAGCTGAGCCCTGAAGT
>CACYXD010000005.1 GCA_902778255.1 uncultured Prevotellaceae bacterium | reverse complement strand
AATCACTTTTCTCGATAATGTCTTTGAGAAATTTCAATTAGAAATAAACGAATTTGATCATATGGATGATTTGTCATTTGACGAGTTGTGCAAGGAGTATCGAATTCTTTCGCCTGAAACAAAAAAATATGCCAATATGCTTTTTGTACGCATGGCAGAATGTGACGGATATGTGGATCCAAGGGAACTTGCGATAATTCAAAAATTGTCACAGTGTACCCAATAAACGTAAAGTGTTATAATATGATGATTATCAAGATGATTTCAAAGTGAATGACGAATTGAACAATGTATACTAATAGACATGATGACCATCGGCATTACAAACATTTGTTCGCGCCGGGACCTGTCACGATAACAATGCAAAGATTTTAACATTATAAGAATAAAGTTAGTCGTAATATGAGCGAAAAAAACGACAAGGATCTATACTTAAACTTTGACGAGTATATCCGTCAGGGTGATCCTCAGAAAAAAGAGAGGGCTGAAGCTTGGCGCGTGGCTATTGGCTTACAAGCCGTGGATCAGTATGGAAGAGGTTGATAAACTCTTAGATGAGTATTATGAAGAGAAACATAGGATAAGGGATACTTGGAGAGAATATGAGACCTATACAAAGATTGAAGTTCATCCAGACCCAGAAGGCAGTAAAAGGGGAAGGCCAATATAATATCTACCCCTCGTTCTCGGCGATATGAATATCAAAGGGTATGGAGTTATATACAATGACATCAAAGGTGATAATTAAAGAAGAAAAGGCCAAAAAAGAGAAATGCAGATTTATATATGCATAAATAAGAATGCCAAACTCATTCATAATCATTAAAGGTCAGCCTAAGGCTTTGCAGATAGAGCGGTTCCTGATGGGCGATAATGGTGTGTACGACGTGAAGTTCAAGTCTTCACCTCATACATATCATTACAGGTATAATGATGTTGTTTGGTTAAAAGATGCTGTCTGGCATGACCATCTGCATTGTAAGGTTTACATCGGTGGAAGAGAACAGCATAACGTTGAAGACATTCGTTCCTTCCAACATGGAGAACAAACGCATTGGCGTATTACATTCAACAATGGTTATGTTCAAGACTACCTTTATGGTAGCATTCAAGTTGTAGAATCGTGTCTGGCAGACGACATCGCAAATAATGCTTTTGAATTCCTAAAGCGTATTGCACAGGTTAATGAACTGGGCAAGGATGAAGAACATGGTGGCATCCTTCCTGCGCTTTATGAAAAGATAGATTTTATTGATAAGGAGTTGGTTGCAGCCCCGTATCTTAACCCAAATGTATATCATGTAAAAAGGCATCGTGTATCTGATCTGATTTTTCCTTTTGGCTGTAACTCCAGTCAAGAGAAAGCCGTAAGGTGTGCTTTTGAGAACCAAATCAGCGTGATTCAAGGGCCTCCAGGAACTGGAAAGACACAGACGATCCTGAATATCATTGCCAACATCCTGGTACAGGGAAAAACGGTGATGGTGGTCTCTAACAATAACTCTGCAACAGCCAATGTGTTGGAGAAATTGCAGAAGTATGGACTGGACTTCATTGTGGCTCCATTAGGAAAAAGGGAAAACAAGGAGGCCTTTGTTAATAATCAGCCTGTTGTTCCAGATGAATTACAGACTTGGAGTTTGTCGAAGACAGATTCGTTCCAAGAGAAACGAAGAGCGGGTGACACTTTGAAACAACTGCGGAAAGTGTTTGAGTTGCAGGAAGGTTTGGCTTCTGCGAAGCAAGAACTGAAGGCAATAGAGCTGGAGTGGGAGCATTTTAAGCAGGACAATCAGATTGATGAAGAGGCGTATTCGCCTAAAAGAACTGCTAAATCCCAACGTATTATGAATCTTTGGCTTCGCTATCAGTCTTATGCCGAAGGCGATGTCATTACATACGGTTCTTTCGGCAAATTCGTGGAACGCATCAAGTGGGCTTGGATGAATTTTACCAGAAAATACCTTCTTGGCGTAAAGTCGTCATTAGACAAGAGCAATATCCAGTCGGTCATATTGGAGTTACAGACATTGTATTATATTGTGCGGATGAAGGAACTGACCGATTTCATAGATGACCATGTAAGTCAGCTCGCCTCTTATGACTCAAAGACATTGTCTTCAGCACTAACAGACCATTCAATGGCCGTTCTAAAAAATGCTCTCAATAACAGATACAGCAAGGAGCAGCGCCGGATGTTTAATGACGTGAAAGAGTTGCGCCTTTATGCAGAAGAATTAGTGAATCAATATCCTGTTGTTTTGAGTACAACTTTTTCTGCAATAACAGCTGTCCCTGATATGGTTTATGACTACCTTATTATGGATGAAGCCTCGCAGGTCTCTATTGAAACAGGTGCTTTGGCTTTTACTTGTGCTAAGAATGCTGTCATTGTGGGTGACACCCTCCAGCTCCCTAATGTGGTTACGGATGAGGACAAGTTGAAACTGGACACCATATCCAATGAATACAAGGTGTTGAAAGGGTACAACTGCGCTGAGTACAGCTTTCTTCAGTCTGTTTGTGCAGTCATGCCAAACATCAAGCAAACCTTGCTCAGAGAGCACTACCGCTGTCATCCCAAAATCATCAACTTTTGCAATCAGCGTTTCTATGGTGGGAATCTGTTGATTATGACAGAAGACAATGATGAACCCAATGTACTGACAGCTGTGAAAACTGCTCCAGGGCATCATACGCGTGGTCACTATAACCAGCGCGAGATAGATGTGGTAAAGGAGGAAATCATGCCAAACTTGCAAGATGAAACGGATATTGGCATCATCACACCATATAACCAACAGGTGAATGAATTTAACCATCAGATTCCCGCAATAGAGGCCGCCACCATTCATAAGTATCAGGGGCGAGAAAAGGACACCATCATCATGAGTGTCGTGGATGACGAGATAAGCGACTTTGCTGATGATTCCAATTTGTTGAATGTCGCCATATCAAGAGCGAAGAAACACTTCTGCCTGGTCGTTTCAGGTAACGAACAGGAGCGAGCGGGAAACATCACAGATTTGGTAGACTATATCGCCTACAACAATTTTTCCGTGACGGAGAGTAAAATCAGCTCTATTTTCGATTATCTCTACAGTCAATATACAGCCGAGCGTATAGCTTTTCTTTCCGGTCATCGTAATATTTCTGAATATGATTCAGAGAATCTGACATTCTCATTGATTGAGAACATCATTCATGAGCACCCAGAATACGCTCACTTGGGTGTGTTCTGTCACACTCCGCTAAGGACCGTTGTAAGAGATTGGTCGTTACTCAATGATGAAGAGTGTAAATACATTTCTCATTATGCAACTCATCTTGATTTTCTCATAGTAAACCACGTCACCAAAAAGCCTTTGTTGGCGATTGAGACCGATGGGTATAATTTCCATCATGAAGAAACGGACCAACATCGACGTGACGAAATGAAGAACCATATTCTTGATGTATATGGTTTGCCCTTGCTTCGTCTGTCAACGACTGGTAGTGGAGAAAAGGACAAGATAATGAAAGCTTTAAAAGACATAATGTGCTAATTGTGACAAATGTGAAGCTGTGACACTTTTTCAAGTTTGACATTATGTGCATAGTGTTAATGATTCATTTGGAGTTGCCATCGATACTCTGATACGAGTGATGAATCATGACCACTGCTTGCTATCTTATCTGGTCAGCCATCCCACCTAACGAAGTAGGGAGGGGTATTAGGCTTCCCGACCTTGAAAAAAGTGGCATCGGCAAGCCGATTTTCTGATTTCGTGACCTCTGCTTGCAGATTTTATCTGGTCAGTCTCACCGACACCCCAAAGGGTATCGGGTAGTGAGCTTCCCGATACTTGAAAAAAGTGGCAGAAGGGCAAGCCCCTCTGCTTACGATGATGATTCTGTTAAGAAAAGACACAATGATGTGCCGGTAAGGAATGAGGTATGTCATAACAATGCCCCTTTAGGCATAGAAAACGCCATTGATTCATTGTGGGATGTAGCACAAGTATGCCTTTAGAACAATTCTTCCAGCGGTTTCTTTTGTTCAATAGTGATAATGCCGTTCTTCTGTTCGTAGGCGTTGATGCACCTTCGGAACATCAGTTCAACGACATCACGGATGCTACTGTGGTTGCGGTCAGCAATGGCACGAACCTTGTCAACAAGTTCTTTGTTACAGATTGTGTTGAAACGCACCCAGTCTGCTTGGGTAGTTGCAACAGATACTGTCGTTGGTTTGGTTTCTTCTTGATTGACATGGGTTGTCATATCCCTTTGTGCATCATTGGGACGTTGTGACACCTGATTGTTGTTCTGATAGCCAACGCCATTATTGTACGTTGGTCTGCTTGGCGCACTTGAAACGCCTGAGTTGTTAAATGAAGAATCTGGATTCATAATTTTGAAACTTTAGTGATGTTATAAATATTTGAAAATTGTATTCGGTCAAGAAAAGAGAATTCTAAATTTCCGTTGAATTTGATGAAACGTTGAGACCTTGGGCATAGGTGCTGAGTATTCAGCGATAATGCCCTTCAACATGCCACATAATTGAAATGGTAGTGTTCATCAAAATGCCAGATGACACAGGGTTCTTACCTCACCATATTTCTTTCTTTATTGAAAGATTGTTGAATGTTTGTTGGGGTGTTAAGTGTCTTGTAACCAATGGATTTTACTCTTTTGTTCAACAATTCAACAATATATTATAATAGATGAGAAATATTATCATGACTGACGGTATAGAAGCGCCCGATGCGACGCACTTCAGCATAGCCAGTAGTGTTATCTCTGTCTATGATATATGTGGAGTAAGATAGCGCATTGTCAGCATGAGGCACCTTCCACAGGTCTTTGAGTATTCGCTTGACCTGTGCTTTGTCCATCTTGATGTGATGGTATTCGAATAGAGCAATAAGGTCTGCCATACAGAACGAAATGCTGTCGGTATGGTGGGCATCCATGATTTCGTTGAACAGTTCTGCCATGTCCAGTTCCAAGCGGCTACGACTGGAATTCATGATCCGTTCGAGTGCTGCCGTGCGAAGGTCGCTGGCGGAGAACCACATGCGGCTTTGCACCCGGGTGTACATCTGGCGATGCAACAGGAAATATAAGAAAGCTGGAATCTCAACCTTCAGTTTTTTGAGGAAGTCGGTATCATCGGATTCAAGATGCCTAATCTTGCGAACCCAGAAACGAGTTTCTTCTGGATCGATGATAATAGGGAAGGCCTCGTTGTTGGAACACAGGACGAACTTTGAGAAGAACTCAATCTCATGTCGGTCCTTCTGTTTGGCTTCGACTTTGTAGTTGAGCGCCGTACTGAGGTTCTTCAGTCGTTCCGTGTCCTCGCGTTTGTTCAGCATCACCTCATCCACGACAACGAGTAGCTTGGTAGCCCAGTCCTCATTGAACTTGCTGCCAAAGTCTTCGTTGGTATTGAACGTGACATTATCCTGAAAAATGGCTTTCAAGAAGTTGAGAAATGTGGATTTACCCGTGTTGCGTTCTTGTGAGACGAGCAGAAGAATCGGAAGCTTCTGGAGTGGACGGGTATAGAGCAGTTGGATATAGTCCATCCCAAGCTCGTATTGCTCCTCAAAGATATGATGGATGAGTGAGTCTATATGAACGAAGGAACCCTCGGTGGGGATGTGATTGATAGGCTCGTACTTGTTGTAGAAGTTGCCGACAACCCTTTTGTAGTTGATGTTATCTGGCACAATGCAGAAGCCATCATACTTGGGGATATTGATGATATACTCCTTGGATTCATCCTGTCGGATGGCTCCGTATGACCATTGAATGATAGTCTTGGTCATAGAACCGCTGAGCCCGGGCTTTCGGACGACCTTGTATAAAGAGGTGCCTATGCGCATGTATTTGATTTCGTCTTCCATACCAGTCTTCTTTTATTTGATTGAACCCGGTTTGTGACGAACACCTTTCTGCAGAGAGGCGAGAATTGCTTCCACATCGGGAGCCGGTTCTTTACTGATGCCTTTGCTCTCCAGCCACTCATAAAGTTCAGAGCGTTTGAACATGAGTTTCTTTGTGCCTTCTGGCTTGTAAGACTTAATCTCGCGTTTCTGCGCCTTGTGATAAACGGTAGGTTTCTTCAATCCAAGAAGCCTACATGCTTCGTCGATTCCAATCATGTCTTCCATGGTTTCTTTCCCGTTGGAAGACTTGATTTCTACAACAAGTTGCTCCACAACAGAGCGTAGAGCCTGGACCTCTCCCTGTAATGCAGAAGTGGCCTGAGGAAGGTCCTCAAAACTGATAGTTCGATTTTCCATATTGTGAGTCGTTTATTAAAATCGACTGCAAAAGTATGGGGTGATTATCGGGTGAACAAGTGAACCTGCGGTTAACCCGAGTTAGCGAGTGAAAATCTACCACGTTTCACCAACGGGAATGGTGGTGACACGGTCGGTATTGGTGAGTTTGGCAGCAATGGAATGTACATGCTGCCCCTTGGTGTAGGCAGGGAAGCAAGCCTTGGCAAAGGATGCTATCTGATAGATGTTCTTTCTGGTGACGGTATGATTACCTATGGCATGACACAGGTGCGTGATGTCATAGAGATTGAAATCATCAAACTTGTCCTGCATAACAGGGTGGAGCTCTTCATCCTTATCAAAGGAGAAGATGATGATGTTTTCTCGGATGAGAGACCTTTCATCCCGGGACAGGTACTGACCAATATAATGCATCGTGTAGTTGAAGACCGCATCGATGGTCTTCAATTCTCTTTCTTCCCTTTCTTTATATATAATAATGTGGCCGTCATCTTCATCTGAAGGGTGCCTGTCGGTTTCTTTGGGCATAACAGTATCCTTGGGCTTAAATGAGCCAGTAAGGGCTCGTCTAAAACTATGACAATAGAGAAAGGACAGAAAACATCGAGTTGGACAACATTGTGCAAACCGATGTAGCAAACCATGGACTCGCCAGCTAGTGCGATGAGTGCGACTTGGTCATATACTGTGATTTTTCTCATATATAGCGATTGATATTAATCTGAATTGCGGTACAAAGTTACTCCAGTATCACTTTCCTACCAAATCGCGTTAACATTCTAAAACATTCACGTTCTGCACGTTAAATGAGCAGAATGAGTTTTCTTTGAATTTTGGGGGCAAAATTATTTTTCATATGATTGACTTGTTTGGCACTTGTTTTCATTCTTTTCACGTAAAGGAAAATGAAGATTTAACATAAATTAAGGGTAAAAATGACGTGTTTGCCATCTTTGCCCCTTAAAAACGATAAATAATGGACAACAAGAACTACTATTTCAACGAAATCTTATCAACGGTTTCTCTCTTCTTTTCGTTGACAAGGTCTGCATAAATCTGAGTGGTATAGACGTTCCTGTGAGTGAGCATCTTTGATACGGTATAGATGTCGGTTCCGGCTGCAATCTGGAGTGTAGCGTAGGTATGTCGGAAACAGTGGAAGGTGATGTGCTTATTGGTAATACCAGCATCAGCCACCCATTTTTTCAATGGGCCTTGCGTCCAACAACGTTTGAGGCCTTTGAATACTTTGCCCACACCACGTTCACCAAGCAGTTCGTATGCTTGGAAACCGATAGGTATAGTCACGTCTCTATCTGTCTTCTGTGAAGTAAAGCGCAAGCAATAGCCTTCATCGGGTGCCAGTTGGATTTCTTCCCATGTCAGTTTGAGGATGTCGCTGATACGCAGACCCGTAAGACATGAAAACAGAGAAGCCTGTTTCAATACAGGATAATCACATGGGGTGTTGGCCAGCTTGATGACCTCCTCCTGGGTGAGATACTCCTTATGAACATCTTCCTTTTTGAGCGCACTCAGATAGTCGTTGATGTTCTCACGCAAATACTTGTCAAGGTATGCCTTCTTCACGATTGCACGGAAGGTGCCCCAAAAGGCAGCTACAGTATTCTTACACATCTTCTGTTTGGGATGTATTAGAGAAGGTGCATCAAGCAAGTATTGCTGGAACTTCAGACAGAACTCTACGGTCAAGTCGCCAAAGGTACATTTGCCGCCACAGAATTTGTTGAAGTGCTTATATACAGCAGTCCATTTGTCACCCTTCTTGTCAGCGTACTCTTTGAAGTATGGCAAGAAGTCCATCTTCTTTTTGTTGTGATCCAAGAAACCGAATTCCTCGTTGATGATTGCCGTCTGACGCATGCAACAGATGGCAAGAGCCTTCTCGCGGATTTCCTTGTTGTAGGCAACTAGGGCATCACATGTTGGTTTGGCATAGAGATACAAGCCAAGATACTCACGACGTGTCTGTTTCATTGTCTTCGGGTCACGGATAGGTGGATAATAATCCAAATAAAGTGCAATGTGACCAGTTTTCTCGTAAAGACGCTCACGAAGCGTCACCTTTACTAATGTATGTACAAAACTCATAATTGAAATGTGATTATAAATTGGTGAATATTTGAATTACTGATTATTGTTGAAACACGGTACAAAAGTACCAAGTGAGATTCGGGTGAAAAAGTTAATATGTGGTTAACAGATTTTCAGCCAAAGGAAAAGCCTGTATCATATCGATGGAGGGGCCAAAGCCGCGTCAAGCTCCCGTTTGTTCATGAGTACGATGCGGCCTTCCATGGGCTTTCTTGGCATATTTGTAGATTTGGTCCTCTGTCATGCCAAAGTGCTGTACGGCTTCTTTCATCGTGTAGAACTCTTCCTTCGGTGGTTCATTGATACCCTTGGCTGCATCTACATGCTGCTTGCTGTAGTAAACCGACGTCTTAATCTTCTTTTTCGGGATGTTGAACTTCGACACAAAGCAATAGACAGCAGAAGTGGTCATATTAAACTTCTCCATCATGTCCTGAACAGAATACCATTCAACGATGCTGTTGTTCTCAATGTGTTTGGCAAAATGCTTTTCGACGTGCTGCTTACTCCAGTATGTCTTACCATGGTGAAGAACCTTTGGAATCTTCTTCTCCTTGGCAAGTTTGAATACCCATGCCTCTGATACACCAAACTTCTCCTGGATCTCTTTTGTGGTGTAGAACTCGGTGATGGGTTTGCGCTCGGGCTTTACCTTTTTCGTGTAAAGATGCCCTTCAAACATAATTTCTATGTCAGCCTTACGAACAAAAGTCATTCTGCTGCTAAATTTGAAAGCCTGAAGTACCCCATTATATATGAGGTTATACACACTTCGTTTGGTGATGCCAAACAAAACAGACGCGTCTTGAAGAGATAGGAATTCCTTGTTTCCTACCTCTTCAATTGGTTTTTGCAGAACTTTTGCTTCTGCCTCTGTGATTTGTCTTTGTCGCCTCCGTTGTTTGTAGGCGAGCTCATTGCACCGCTTACTACAGTAGCGAGTGCTGACCTTCTGTGCGTAAAACTCCTTACCACAGAATTCGCATGTCCTAAGGACTCTGAACTTACTTGTTGACATTTTTACTCATTTTTTTGTTAATAATATGTGGATTACAATGGACAATGACAACGGACTTTATCGTGTATCATCGTGAACCATCGTGCACCATCGTGAAATTCTTCTACTATCTCGCTAACCTCCGCCGTTATTATAATGGCTTTTTCTGAGGAGGCGGTACAGGAGCGGTACAAAAAGTCGAGCAAAAACGATTTATAACGGACTTTACTAAAAAAGCACGCAAAAAGAAAAGGCGCTCATAATAAACGCCTTACGTGATATTTTGTGATTGATTGTAATCGATGCTAATCGGGATTTACTTTCCCACGCAGAAATGGGAGAAGATATTGTTGAGAGTCTCTTGAGGCGTGATTTGTCTCTGACCTGTAATTTCCGCGAGATTTGAAAGGACGAGACGAAGGTCTTCTGCAAGTAGGTCGCCACTGAGCTGCATCATGAGTCCATCGATGACTCTCTGCAAGTTTTCATGGGCTTGGATGAGCGCTTCATACTGACGGGCCGATGTTACAATGACATCACTATCATCAGCCTTTGGAGCTGCTTCTATGAGTTGTTGACACAGCAGGTCAAGCCCCACACCATACTTAGCCTGAAAAGTCTCTGATTTGTTTTCTATGCGGATAACGGTTTGGTCCTCACGAATAGGCACATCCGGATAAGGTACGCCAGGCTGGGTCATCAGTAGGATGATACGAGCACGCTGGGCAGCAGCTTTAGAGCGCTCGATGCCAAGATTCTCAATTTTGTCGTCGGTATGACGGATGCCTGCCGTATCAATGAAGCGGAAGGTGATGCCTCCCAGTTGGATGGTATCTTCAATAGCGTCGCGCGTAGTACCTTGTATGTCGCTAACAATCGCACGTTCTTCGCCAACCAACGCATTCAGGAGTGTACTCTTACCAACATTTGGTGCACCGACGATGGCCACAGGGATGCCGTTTTTCAGGGCATTACCAGTCTCAAAAGACTGTGCCAGACGGGTGATGCGAGTATTGATATCTGTGGCTATGGTAAGGAGTTCGGTACGATCGGCAAACTCCAGGTCTTCGTGGTCAGAGAAGTCGAGTTCGAGTTCCAATAATGAGGTAAGCTTCAGGAGTTTCTCACGCAGACGAGACAGTTCGGAAGAGAAATGTCCACGCAACTGGCTCATAGCCATCTGATGCGTGGTCTTATTGCTTGAAGCTATGAGGTCGGCCACGGCCTCGGCCTGCGAGAGGTCCATCTTGCCGTTGAGATAGGCACGCATGGTGAACTCGCCAGGGCCTGCCATCCTACAGCCATGCTGAACCAACAGTTCCAACACCTTATTTAATATATAGCGCGAGCCGTGACAGGAGATCTCCACGCTGTCCTCGCCTGTATAGGAGTGAGGTGCGCGAAAAATGCTGACCATCGCCTCGTCGATGATTTGTGACGACGAAATTGCCACACACTCGACGATGTGTCCGTAGTGGATGGTGTTAGGCTGAGCCACTGTGATGTCTCTGGTGAATATACGAGAAAGAATCTCAAGCGACTGAGTGCCTGAGATTCTGATGATTCCTAATGCGCCACCAGGGGCGGTAGCCAATGCACATATTGTATCGTTCATTTAAATGCGATCGAGTACTTTCTGAATCAGGGTGTCGATAGAGTTCTTGTATTCGGTGTTCATCTCCTTGGCATAGCGGTTGGCAATGACCATACAGCAGGTCATTGCACGATGGCCGAGCAGAGAAGCCAAGCCTGCAAGGGCCGAAGACTCCATCTCGAAGTTGCAAATCTTCATGCCTTCATATTCGAATGCCTCAATCTTCTCGTTCTGCTGCGGGTCGGCAATATCAGCGCGCAACTGGCGTCCCTGAGGGCCATAGAAACCACCACAGGCAACGGTATAACCACGCACCATATCGTCGCCAGCCACCTGCTCAATCAGATCGGCATCGGCCACAGCCACATAAGGTGTTCCTTTGATGGGGGCCCACTTCATGTGCTCGCAGAAAGCCTTCTCCATGGGCACGTCACACACCACATTGCGTCCGGCATAGTAGTTGAGCAAACCATCGAAGCCAATGCTCTTCACAGAAGCAATGAAGGTGCCTACAGGCGTAAAGGGCTGCAAACCGCCGCAGGTACCGATACGTACCATTGTGAGCGTGCGGTGCTCTTTTTTCTCAGTACGGGTATTATAGTCGATGTTTGCCAGCGTGTCGAGCTCGTTGACCACTATATCTATATTGTCGCAGCCAATGCCGTGACTCTGACAAGTGATGCGTTTGCCTTTATAGGTACCAGTGATGGTGTGGAACTCACGACTGCTAACCTCATGTTCTATCGTATCGAAATGCGCAGCAACAGTATTCACACGGGCAGGGTCACCTACCAACACCACACGGTCGGCCAAATATTTTGGCTTCAGGTGGAGGTGGAAACATGAACCATCCTCATTGATAATCAACTCAGAGGGTGCAAAGATTTTCTTGTTGTTTGTCATAACTATAAGGATTTGTTAGTTGTTATTTTTATACATAGCATTACGCTGTGCTTTTTCTGCACTACGGATTTCCAATTGAAGCGTCTCAAGCTCCTTTTCGCTATTAAGTATCTCAGAACGGAGCGACTGACGCTCGCTCTCTGACGCACGGGCGTAATAATTGCGTGCTAAAAGAAGGGCTTTCTCTAACACTTCTGCCTGATGGCGCAACTGCTCCAACTCGTTTTTAGGCGTATTCGACTTTGCAGCAGTAATAGTATTCTTCTTAGCTTCTGCCAAACGGTCAAGTGCCAACTTGCGCTGTGATTTATTTGACCATGTGTCGGATATCTTACTGATATCAGCAAGAGCACGAAGCTGCGGTTCGGCATACGCCTCCGACTGATAAATCTTGCGCGTCTGATTGGGTTCAAAGATATAGATACAAACCTTTCCATTAGGCTGACGACGGTCAGTCACAAAATAGCCCAGATTATTGGCTTCATCAATTGCATAGAAATAATCGTTGGCTGTTGAGGAGAAAGGCATCCCAATATTTTCCGGACGCAAAAAGGCCCCCACTTCGCTATCATATCGCGTGACAAAAAGGTCGTAACCACCAATACTGTTTTCACCTTTCTGAGCATAATAAAGCGTAATACCATCGGGCATCAAGAAAGGGTAATTAGCTGACGAATCCGAAATACCTTGTACGCGTACCAATGGTGTCCAGGTGTTGGCAATATAGTCGCTCTGATAGATATGGCAGGCCGAATCTTTCACATCATATCTTACGGTAAGTCTATGGTCACGCAACTCATTGGTAAACTGCCCTAAGGTGTCATTTTGCTCAGCAAGGCCAGCATCCGATGAAAGAGGTATGTGACGCATGAAATCGCGCATGTTGGCCACTATACTGTCAATAAACATAATTTGCTGTGTAGCTGCCAGCATTTGCGCAATACGAGGATCCTCGACCACAACTTCTTTCTTTGGTTTCTTTGATTTCTTTGCCCTAACTCCCTTCTTACCTGTCTGTGCATCAACAGAAGGTATCATGACAAGAATGGCAAGAATAATTAAAAAGTATCTTTTCATTGCTTCAATTATCAACTTTAAAAAGCAAAGTTACGAATTATAATTGATAATTGAAAAATGACAATTGATAATTAACTGAATTTAAGAAATATCAACGAGTTTACCTGCCCGAACAATCGCATTCCAAAGACTATGACGAGCCTCTGGGTTCATCTGTTGAATCTGCTCAAAAAGCTGTCGCATATCATCACGATGAGAATCTGTCTCGTAAGGACAAAGCTTCAGCTGCTTCTCATAGCCTCGCAGTTCTGCATAGCGACGGATATTCTCTTCTTCGACCATACATAGCGGACGAATGATACTCAAGGGCATCTTCCGCATTTTCAGCAAGGCTGGCATTGTGTCGAAACGTCCCTGATAAAACTGGTTCATCAAGCAGGTATGCAACAGGTCATCCTGATGATGCCCTAAGGCAATTTTGTTGCACCCCAGCTCCTGCGCCAAGTTAAAGAGCTGCTTACGGCGATTCCACGAACAAAGAAAGCAAGGCGGCTTCTTGTCAGAGGTCTCGAAACTGGTGGTAACAATATGAAGAGGTACGCCGAGATCCTTGCAAAAATGCTCAAGATAATCAGTGGATGTCTCGTACGAAATATTCTCCATACGCACATGGATAGCCTCAACACGGAATTGGGGTTGATCAATCTTTGCACGTTTGCCTAGCATCTCAAGCAGACAAAGTGAGTCTTTTCCACCAGACAAGCCCACAAGAACATGATCACCATCCTCAAGAAGATGGTAAGTGACAAAAGCTTTTACAAAGCGTTCGCGAATACGTTTTTCCAAATAGTCTGTCTCTGTCTTCATTTCATGAAAACGAGATAAACGGCACAGATGATAAGGAAAAAGGCCAGGATATGGTTCCAGTGCAGGTAGGTGTCCTGAAACATAATGTTGGCAATGATGCAGAACACAGCCAGCGAGATACACTCCTGGATGACCTTCAGCTGAATAAGATTGAAGGGACCTCCGTTTTCAACAAAGCCGATGCGATTGGCAGGCACCTGACAACAATATTCAAAAAAAGCGATACCCCAGGAGAAGAGTATCACGCCGATGAGGGGCCAATGGCTGGATGTGCCAGATTCCTGAAGTTTCAAATGCCCATACCAAGCAAGCGTCATGAAGACGTTGCTTAGTATGAGCAAAAGGATGGTATAAAATCCATTCATAATCTAATTCTTGCGGGAGAACCGCAAGACCCACTATTTCTTCTGTAGATATTCATCCATATTCTGAGCAGCACGACGACCATCACCCATAGCCAGGATAACAGTAGCGCCACCACGCACGATATCACCTCCGGCGAAGATCTCAGCACGGTTAGACTGCATACCCTCATTGACCACGATAGTGTTCTTACGGCCCAGCTCCAGTCCCTCGATACTCTTTGGAACCAATGGGTTAGGACTAACGCCGACAGCTACAACCACCTGATCAACATCGAGTGTCACCGTCTTACCCTCAACAGGAACAGGACTGCGACGTCCGCTAGCATCGGGCTCACCAAGCTCCATCACCTGCAGCACGGCAGCTTTCACAGCACCAGCCTCGTCAGCCAGATACTCGATAGGATTATGCAGACAGAGGAAGTTGATACCCTCTTCCTTGGCGTGCTTCACCTCCTCCAGACGGGCAGGCATCTCCTGTTCGCTACGACGATAAACCAATGTTACCTCAGCGCCCAAGCGCTTAGCCGTACGACAAGAGTCCATAGCGGTGTTACCGCCACCCACTACAAGCACTTTCTTACCCAGATTAATAGGCGTATCGGTAGTAGGATTAGCAGCATCCATCAAGTTCACACGAGTCAGGTATTCGTTACTTGACATGATGTTGATAGCATTCTCGCCAGGGATATTCATAAAGTTAGGCAGACCTGCACCTGAACCAACAAAGATGCCCTTGAAGCCTTGCTGCTCGAGTTTCTCCACGCTGATAGTCTTACCTACGATCACATCAGTCTGGAAATGAACACCCATCTTCGACAGGTTCTCAATCTCCACATCCACAATCTTATTGGGCAGGCGGAACTCAGGGATACCATATTTCAGCACACCGCCAATCTCGTGAAGCGCCTCGAAGACATATACATCATAACCCTTCTTCACCATATCGCCAGCGAAACTCAGTCCGGCAGGACCAGAGCCCACGACAGCTATCTTGATGCCGTTAGAAGGAGCGATCTCTGGCAGCGAGATGTTTCCGCTCTCGCGCTCGTAGTCCGCAGCAAAGCGCTCCAGATAACCGATAGCCACAGCGGGTTCGTTCATTTTAAGATGAATACACTTGCTCTCGCATTGCTTCTCCTGCGGACAAACACGACCACAGACGGCAGGCAAGGCAGATGTATTCTTCAGCACCTTAGCAGCAGCCAGGAAATCACCACGCTCGATATTCTTCACGAACGAAGGAATATTGATATTCACAGGACAACCCTCAACACAGGTAGGTTTGGCACAGTCCAGACAACGCTTAGCCTCTGTCATCGCCATATCCTTGGTCAGACCGATGTTGACTTCCTCAGTACGTGTGGTTGCACGATAAACGGGGTCGAGCTCAGGCATCTTTACACGCTCAATCTGCGTGCGCTCCTTGGGCTTCATTGAAGCACGGAGTTCCTTACGCCACTCAGCATCACGGTCGGTGAGAACTTCTATAGGATCAACAGAGGCTTTAGTTTGGGAGGTAGCAGATACCTCACTCTTCACCTTCACCTCTTCCTTTCCATCCAGATGCTCTTGGAAATGTTCCATCTCATCCTGCTCGGCCTTCTTGAAGGTTCCCATACGCTTGAACATCTCGTCCCAGTCAACCAGGGCGCCGTCAAACTCTGGGCCATCGATACATACGAACTTGGTCTTGCCACCAATCGTCAGACGACAAGCGCCGCACATACCAGTACCATCTACCATGATAGTGTTGAGCGACACCTCACAAGGAATATTGTGTTTCTGAGCGGTGAGGTTTGAGAATTTCATCATGATTGGAGGACCAATAGCGAACACCTTGTCCACATGCTCCTGTTCAATGAATTTCTCAATACCCACGGTAACGACACCTTTCTCGCCGTAAGAGCCGTCATCGGTCATGATAATCACCTCGTCAGAACTCTCACGAACCTTGTCTTCCAAAATAATCAAGTCCTTAGAACGACCTGCCATCACAGAAAGTACACGGTTGCCAGCAGCCTTCAGCGCCTGGATAATAGGCAGCATTGGAGCAACACCCAGACCACCACCAGCACAAACCACTGTGCCGAATTTCTCAATATGGGTGGGATTTCCAAGAGGACCTACGATATCAGTCACGAAATCACCCTCATTCAGCATACACAGTTTCTTGGAAGAGAGACCTACCTGCTGTACCACCAGCGTGATAGTGCCCTTGTCCTTGTCGGCACCAGCAATAGTGAGGGGCATACGCTCTCCTTTCTGTCCTACGCGCACAATCACAAAGTTACCTGCCTTACGACTCTGGGCAATCAGTGGAGCCTCAATTTCGAAAAGGAAAACTTTCTCAGAGAATTGTTCTTTCCTAACAATTTTGTTCATAAGTATTTGTTTGAAAATTTCAATCTGTTTCTATTTGGAGTGCAAAGGTAACGAATTGTTTTCAATTAGCCATGCTTTTCTGACAAAAAAAGATGCAAGCCATCTGTTTTGCTTGCATCTTTATACAATTATCAGTGGTCTGTGGTCTATTGGAGACGAACGAACTCTAATGTTTCCTTGTAGTTGACCTTCAAAGTCTTGTCAGAGCCGTGAGGTCTGAAATCTTCTTCCACCATTTCAATCTTCATGACAAACTTTTGCTCAGTAAGCGTCTGTATGACAAAGGGAATCTGCATCTCGCCGATAGTGGCTTTTCCTTCATATTTTGAGAAATTGGCCTCCCACGTTCCTTGCATGATTTCAGTGAATTCGCGTTTCTCCTCACTGAAGGCCTGGCGTATGAACGTTTTGTCATCGTTAAAAGTGAATTCCACGTACTTCAGACTTTCCTTGCCTGTGTTGACATCGTCTTTTGATGGATGGTTGTCCCAGTTTTCAACCAATGTGCCGCTATTAAAGTCGTAGGCAGCACCTGTGATGCGTGTGACGCCCCATTTACCCACAAGCGTAGCATCCTTTTCGATATAGTTTGAATCATCGTCAATGACATTTCCCCCTTTCTGCAACTCATAGGTTCCATAACCG
Source organism: uncultured Prevotellaceae bacterium (assembly GCA_902778255.1). Lineage (GTDB taxonomy): Bacteria > Bacteroidota > Bacteroidia > Bacteroidales > Bacteroidaceae > Prevotella. The sequence continues at coordinate 226,400 of CACYXD010000005.1, read as the reverse complement.
TTGATGATAATATAGAAGACTGAATTCGAGAGGTTGATAGTAGCCTGGATTGGTTCTGTCGACATGGTTCCTCCACCATTCTCCTCGTGGTCTTTAACATTGTGGTAGCCCTCATAATAGTCGTAGATGATAAAGGTATTTCCCTCGATACGATATTTACCTATCAATGTCTTTTCCTCTCGTCCACGATATCCTTCACTACCACGGTAGTTGATAGCATATTGAGTAATCTCGTTGGCAGTAATTTCGTACCTCTGGCAATATGGCCAATGCTCTTCTTTACTGCGGTCAAGCACAATTCTGCTTTGGCCTTCGGGAGTAAAAGCGACGGCTGTCCATGAACCTATAACATCGCTGGGATTGATATCATCACCCTGTTGTCCTCCTTTTTTCTCAGCTATCATTTGCTGGAAAATCTGCATAACCTCATTGGCACTGTTAACACGCGTCATGACAATTTCGTCTGTACGTCCTTCTTCCAAATAACGTCGAACTGTAATTTTATTACCGTTAAGACTCAAAATATCACCTTTACGGGGAGTACCGTTCACGTCAGCAACAAGTGTGCCGTTGGTCAGTGTCCAAGTCATGTCGGCAGACTGAGCATCGCGTGACACCCAATTCTCTTCTGCCTTGGCCTTGTACTCTGCGTAGTGTCCTTTTCCGTTGGTGGTAAAATCCATGACAAAGAGATTAATCTTCTTTGAAGAGTTTTCATCTACGCCATACCAAGTGCCTATCAGCTGGTCGGATGTAATCTTGTTACCATTATTCGTGCCAGGATTTTCATCGTCGCCGCAAGCAGTGAATGCAAACATAGCAACTATTGCCATGAGCATCAATGAAAGAAATTTAAAGTGTTTCATTTTTGGTTAGTTTGAAAAGTTAATAATTTTAGTTATGGCAAAGATACAAAATTAAATAATATGTGCAAATAATAAGTGGAAGTTTTTAAAAAAAACTTCCACTTTACAACAATTTATTGTTGTTTTTGACTATTAGTCAATCATTTCGAAACCTGTATAGGGCACAAGTGCTGCAGGAATCTTAATGCCGTTCTCTGTCTGGTTGTTCTCCAGCAGGGCTGCCACAATACGAGGCAGAGCCAGCGCAGAACCGTTCAGCGTGTGGCAGAGTTCTGTCTTTTTGGTCTCTGCGTTACGATAGCGGCACTTCAAGCGGTTTGCCTGATAGGTATCGAAGTTGGATACAGATGAAACCTCAAGCCAGCGACCCTGAGCTTCTGAGTAAACCTCGAAATCGTAGCAGATAGAAGAAGTGAACGACTGATCGCCGCCACAGAGCAGCAGGATACGATAAGGGAGTTCTAGCTTCTTCAGTAGTCCCTCTACGTGTGCCAGCATCTCCTTATGGCTCTCTTTGGAATGCTCGGGCTTATCGATGCGAACAATCTCAATCTTCGAGAACTCGTGCAGACGGTTCAGTCCACGAACGTCTTTTCCGTATGAGCCAGCCTCACGACGGAAGCACTCCGTGTAAGCACAATTCTTGACGGGCAGATCTTTCTCGTCGAGAATCACGTCACGATAGATATTCGTTACTGGCACCTCAGCAGTAGGAATGAGATAGAAATCATCAACCTCGCAGTGATACATCTGCCCTTCCTTATCGGGCAACTGACCTGTACCATAACCAGAAGCAGCATTCACTACGGTTGGAGGCATAATCTCTGTGTAACCACTCTTGCGAGCCTCATCCAGGAAGAAGTTAATCAAAGCACGCTGCAGACGGGCACCTTTGCCGATATAAACGGGGAAGCCGGCACCAGTAATCTTTACGCCCAAATCGAAATCGATGAGGTTGTATTTCTTTGCCAGTTCCCAGTGTGGCAGAGGATTAGCAATACCCAACTTCGGATTAACATCCCAGTTGCCAACGGTATCGTTTTCTGTGCACTCCTTCAGGTTTGACTTCACCACATGATTATCCTCTGCGGCAGCACCTTCAGGCACCTCATCGTAGGGGATATTAGGAATCTGACAGAGCAGACGAGTCATCTCCTCCTGAGCCTGATTCATGGTGTCCTCCAACTGCTTGTTGGTCTCCTTCATCTCAGACACCTTAGCCTTGATAGCATCAGCCTCGGTTTTTTTACCTTCCTTCATCAGACCACCAATCTGGGCAGCCATTTTCTTGGCCTCACTCAGGTTCTTGTCGAGTTCCTGCTGGGCCTCACGACGACGTTTGTCAACAGCCAGTACCTCGTCGATAGCCTCTTTAGCACCTTTGAAATGTTTCTTTTCCAAGCCACGAATCACGCGCTCGGTTTCCTCAGTAATGAGTTTAAGTGTAAGCATAATCTATATTTGTTTTTTATCTTTTTATTTCAGTTCATTCAGTCGGGCAATATATTTGCCCAGGATGTCAAACTCCAGATTGACCACAGTTCCTACACGGATATCCTGGAAGTTGGTGTGCTCCATTGTGTAAGGGATGATAGCCACCTGAAACGAGTTTGCCGTGGGGTTACATACCGTAAGCGAAACGCCATTAACGGTCACAGAACCCTTATCCACCGTGAAATAGCCACGACGCGCCATCTCTTTATTCTCAGGATATTCGAAAGTGAAATAGGTAGAGCCGTTAGCATCTTCCATCTTTACACATTTAGCCGTCTGATCTACGTGTCCCTGAACGATATGTCCGTCCAGTCTGCCGTTCATCACCATTGAGCGTTCCACGTTTACCTTATCGCCCTCTTTCAGGAGTCCCAAGTTCGTACGGTCGAGTGTCTCTTTCATGGCAGTCACTACATATTGGTTGCCGTCAATCTTCACTACCGTCAAGCAAACGCCATTATGAGCCACACTCTGATCAATGCTCAGTTCGTTGGTGAACGAGCAGGTCAGCGTGAAGTCAATATTCTCTCTATCATGTCTAATCGCTACTACCGTAGCAAACTCTTCAATAATTCCAGAAAACATACTTTCTCTTTATTAATAAAAAGGAAGGGACCGCCAGGGTGATGTGATGAAAACTCCTTTATCACAGGTTGTGGGTGCTCTCCGTCTTTGTAATCCATCGGCATTTAAAAACGCTTGGGTAATGGCCCGCCATTGACAAGAGAAGACTGCCCGGTTTTCATTGCTATTTGATGAGTATCCCAATCTAACCAAGACGGTCCCTATTTTTTCTAATTCATTTACTCTATAATTTCATACGATGCAGTTTCTTCTGCGCCAACATTTACTCGTTTGAATTTGTCACGATACTGCGAAGGCGTCATTCCAGTCATGCTTTGGAACAATCGGTTAAACTGTGCAGCATTTGTAAATCCTAAATCAAAAGAGATGTCAGCAATGCTATCGTTTGTCTGCTCAAGCATTTGCTTTGCCTTGTTCAGACGGAATTCGCTGATATATTCTCTTACTGATTTTTTAGTGATGCGCTTCAGTTGACTTTCAAACTCCGCACGACTGATTGACATCTGCACCAGTAGGGGTTCAACATTCAGTTCAGGGGTCTTATAGTTCATTTCCATCCATGCCTGCACAGTGTGTATAAACTCCATGTCTTCCTTCCTTTCTATGTCCATTTCTGAAGACGCATTTCTCGCACGTTTCTTTTCTCGTTCACGACGACGGCCCTGAAGCCAGAGCATCAGCATGATAAGCAGAATGATGCCAACAGCGAGATATACCCATATTGAGGCACGCGATAGGAAGAATGACGCAGGTACGACGACCTCTATTTCTTTCAAGTCATATTTGTCTGGCGAATCAAGCAGGAAGGCCTTCACCTTGAAAACATACGTACCAGAAGGCAAATCTCCATAAGATGCGATGCGCATTTTGTCTGCATTCTGCCAGTCTTCATCATAGCCTTCAAGCATATACTGATAATGAACACGGTGCTGCAACTGATAGTTCAGCGATGCGAAGCGGAACATGAAACGCGAATCGTGATTAGGCAATTCCACGCTCTTAGCGTCTGGCACATAAAAGTTGTATATGCTTCCCAGGCGCGGACTCTGCAACTCATCATCCAGCCAGAAATCTGTAATACGCAACTTCAACAAAGAACCGCTTGAGGTAATCAGTTTCTCCTGATCAACATGGTAATAACCATTCAGCGTTCCAAAGAGAAGATGCCCATTTCCGAGCAACGTAGCCGACCCTTCTGAACAGTTGGTCTCATCGACTCCCTCCAGACTCGAATAGGTAGCAAAGATGCGCTTACCGATATCAAAGGAACACAGGTTGTGATCAGTTGCGAACCATACATTCCCACGGCTATCAAATGTAAGGCTCTTTATTTCCTCAGAAATCAATCCGTCTTTTGATCCGAAATATTCAAAGCGCCAACGTCCCTTTGAGTCTTGTCCAATGGTATGAGCCAATCCACCGCCATTGGTACCAACCCACATCATGCCATGTATATCACGGTCTATACAGACGATATCATTTGACATCAGGTAATCATTGGGGAATTCCTCTGATGGCTCCAGCTTCCTCACGTCAACCTTCCCATTCTTATACGACATGATCAGTATACCGTCTGTTGAACCTGCCCATACATTGCCGTCCTTATCTAGTGCAACAGTACGTACTTTCTGATATGAGCTAATGGGATAATTGGTCATTCCATGCTTTGCATAGAGGAATTCATCCTTTCCATTGGGCTTCATATTGACGCCTCCGCCATAGGTGGCTATCCATAGATTTCCTTCATTGTCTTCAACAGTATTATAGACGTGGTTATCATTCAACGACCTGTTGTCACCTTCACGATGACAATAGTTTACGATATTGTAACCGCTTCCATCCGCAGACATACGAAATAGTCCGTTGTCTTTTGAAGCGAGCCAATAGTTGCCTTTCTTATCTTTGGAGATACCATAAATACGTCCAAGTGGTGCACCGTCACCCGTCTTTGTAAAAACTGATTTTGTACTGTCGTCTTTGATAATGAAGAGCGCTCCAGCCTTGTTGCTGATAAGCAGTTGATGCCTTGCTTTGTCATACAACATTCCTCTCACTTCATTGTCCATCAACTCAGTAGCATTGGGGACGAGAAGTTTGCGCTCAATTGTTTTATTGATGACCTCCATCTTCTCTAGGCCACGCCTTAAAGTCGACTCGAACACCACACTTTCATTAGTGACTAGCATAGCTGTCACCGTATTTGACAGGTTCCATGGGTTTGATGGGTCGTTATGGAAGTATTCCACCTCATCATGCTGACGGTCATAATAGCCGAATCCTCCACGATTCATTGACATCCATACCACGCCATTACATTCTGCAAAGCCTCCTCCCGATCCATCATAGTCGGGCATTTTCACGTTCTGGATGAATAATTTCTCATCCCCAGTCTCAGGGTTCAATCTTGTTGCTCCCATTCTCTGGTCGGTAAACCAAACCAGCCCGTGGCTGTCGACGAAAAGAAAAATGATTGCAGAATTTCCCTGCCGTATAACTTGTGGTTCCTGACCATAAGAGAAAGCCAAGATCTTGCCGCTCGTTGTACCGGCAAAAACATTATATCCGTTAGAGAACATAGCGGTAATGTTCTCGTCAAGGAACATTCCTTTACGCTCTACGGTCATATTGCTGGCATCCAGCCTGTGAACGCCTTGGTCTGTACCAAGCCATATATCATCTTGATATCCTTCTGCTACGGAGGTTATCTTCAAGTCACCAACAGTGATGAGTTGAGCTTTCACATTTTCATTCTCTACACTCAGTCTGTATAATCCTACATCCTCAATATATACCAGCATATCGCCACTGCTGGTTACGAAGAAAGGAGTCTGTGTGCGATATTCATCGCTACCGCTGATATTCTCAAAGGGATTGATAAAGTAGTCAACCGAACGTTTCATAACAAAGACGCGTCCGTCGTACATACGCACCCATACATTTTGCTGGTTATCAACAGTAATCTGCGATATACGGTTGTGCATGTTCTTTATCCCGCTGGTTGGTCCCGTCTTGTAATTATAGAAATTATAACCATCAAAACGGGAGAGTCCATTCCACGTAGCCAACCACACATAGCCATAGTTGTCCTGTGCCATTTGGGCAATGGTATTGCTCGCCAGGCCATCGTCAGTTGAGTAATGATGTCTGGATGCCTGAAGCACCTGTGCATTGACATATGAGTGTCCCATCAATGCCAACCATGCAACAGCTAAAATCGAACGTATGATGATTTTCATTCTAATGACTTCCAAAGATATAGTTTTGCGGCTACGAAATTACGAATATTTTTTGTTGTAAATATCGATTTTATTATTTTTAACAATAAATCATACTCCAAAGCAACAAATATCAGCAAAATCCTACCGGTTCTTATGTTTCAGGAACCATTTATGAACCAACGAGACATATAGCAGCAAAGCCATCACTATCAGCGAGAATGCTGTTAGCAGCATTTCCATTGTATGTCCTCTGAAAGCATAATAGCCCAGCCCTATTCCTATGGCGAGTCCACTCTCCCACCCCAGCATAAAGGTGCTTTGCGAGGTGCCGCGCTGACAATGCCTGCTCAGTTTGATGAAGAACAACAGGAATCGTGCTCCTACGAGACCTAAGCCAAGTCCAAGGATGGGTGTTGTCAACGGAGAATACCTCGAAGCCAAAAGGATGATCAATGATGCGCCTATCAACAACAGACCTGCCACCACCTCACTTTTCAACTCCGCATCCTGGAACACAAAACGCTGAGCTAAGAGAGCGAGTAGAAACCCTAACATCACCATACCGTAAGCATCAACAGTCACAGGAAACGACATTAGCAGCCCTATTGCTGCGGTAATAAGTACGAGATTGACAAACAAGGGCCATCCTGATATCAGGAAGAAACGGTCAAGGCTCATCATGTGCATACGATCTTCAGGAATCCTGAAGGGGAAATGGATGCTGAGAATCAGTATTACTGCCACAAAACAACATATCATGGCAACGAAAAACACATTCAATGTCGATAATGAAAGACTTGGATCGCTATAAGGAATGGTGAGACTCGACAAGTGCATCAAAAGCAGGCTCACCATTGGACCTATCGATAGGGCAAAGCGTCCAAACCAAGTTGCCGAATGATTGGCCTCAGTACGCTGATGCGACTCACATGTGTCGATAATCAATGTGGACGTCAGCACCATCTGAGCCAAGCCGAAAGCAGCTCCCTGTACCATGCGCCATATCAGTATCAACGGGAAAGCATACAGGAAGGGCAGCTGATAAAACGGTAATGTCATTGTGGCTGCCAGCAATAAAACAGACAGGATAAATACAACATTACGTCTAAAGCGCTGCACCAGATACGAGCAAAACGCCCCAGGCAAGAACAAGCCAAGCGCAAAGATGCCCATTGCTAATCCCGTCTGGTGATTGTCCAGACGAGCCATCGTCTGCAACCACACAGGCAATGCAGGGATAAGCATGGTGACGGCCATGGAAAGCGATAGATTTGCTATTGCCATCAACCAAAATTCTCTATGCCAGAGACGAATATGAACCTTCGTTCCTTGTGTATTCACAATATGATTGATTAATACGACTCACTCTCGTTGGGAAAATCACAATTCTTCACATCAGTAATATAGCTGCCAATAGCATCAGTCATCACCGTGTTCAGGTCGGCATAGCGACGCAGGAAGCGTGGTGAGAAGCCCTGGTTCATACCCAGCATATCTGCTACTACCAGGATCTGACCGTCGCACTTACCGCCAGCACCGATACCGATAGTAGGCACACTGATTTCCTTTGTCACCTGCTCAGCCAGTTTGGCCGGCACTTTCTCCAGCGTCACAGCAAAGCAGCCCACTTCAGCCAATGCCTTAGCATCAGATAGCAGTTTGGCAGCTTCCCGTTCTTCCTTGGCACGCACGGCATAGGTGCCGAACTTATTGATGCTCTGAGGTGTCAGTCCTAAATGAGCCATCACAGGAATACCAGCATCGAGAATAGCCTTTACCGTGTCCATGATCTCTACGCCACCCTCCATTTTCAGGGCATCGCAACCACTCTCTTTCATGATGCGGATAGCGTTCACCACACCATCATGCACGCCTGTCTGATACGAGCCGAAAGGCATATCACAGACCACCAGCGCACGTTTCACGCCACGCACTACCGAACGAGCGTGATAAATCATCTGATCTACGGTCATGGGCAAAGTGGTGGAATTACCCACCATCACGTTCGAGGCTGAATCGCCTACCAGAATGCCGTCAATACCTGCACGGTCAACGATTCCTGCTGTGGTGTAATCGTATGAGGTGAGCATTGAAATCTTCTCACCTTTTTGCTTCATTTCAATAAAGCGGTGGGTCGTTACCTTACGCTCATCGCTTACAAGATATCCTGCCATAATCTCTTTAACTTTTTATAATCAATATCCTGGTAATCAGGTATTTGTATATTTGATAGTAATTGAATATTTTCCTTGGAATTAGTGGTAGTCAGTCCTACGACAAACATCCCTGCGGCGCGTCCGCTCTTCAGTCCGTTGATACTATCTTCCAGCACAACACACTCATCGGGACTCACCCCAAATCGTTCAGCACCTTTCAGATAACAGTCAGGCGATGGCTTGCTCTCGGCAAAGTCCTCGCTGGTCAATATCGCATCAAACAGGGATTTAAATTCTGGACGGGCCCGAAAGACGCTCTCCATCTTTGGCATATTGCTGCTGGTCACTACAGCGGTCTTCATGCCATTCTTTCTCAGATCGCGCACAAACGTCTCGAAGCCGGCAATGTAGTCATAGTCCATCTGAGCCTCGAAATCATTGAGCTTTTGTGTCACGATGGGGCGTTCCTTCTCCAGTTCCCCACTCCACCATTTATCATATATCTGCTGTAGCGTGGAGCCCTTGATCTCGTGTTCCAGTCCCGGGTGTTCCGGATGATATAACCGGCATTGACTTCCCCAGAAAATGGTGTATTGAGGTTCTGTGTCAAACACCACACCATCGAGGTCGAAAAGTGCCGCTTTCAGTTGTCTCATTACCTACTTTATTTAAAATCGGGTGCAAAGGTACAAAATTATTAAGAATTAAGAATTAAGAATTAAGAATTATTTGTATCTTTGCGCCATGAAATTGATTGAGAAGTATTTTCCTAAGCTCACCAACGAGCAATATGTGCAATTTGAATCGCTTAATGCGCTGTATCATGAATGGAATCAAAAGATTAACGTTATCTCACGCAAGGATATCGATAATCTCTACGAGCACCACGTGCTCCATTCCCTGGCTATAGGCCGGTTTATCGGCTTCAAGCCCGGCACCCAGATTCTCGATTTCGGCACAGGCGGCGGCTTTCCTGGTGTACCCCTTGCCATCCTCTTTCCTGAGTGCGAGTTCAAACTCATCGACGGTACTGGCAAGAAGATCCGTGTGGCGCAGGAGGTATGCAACGCTATCGGCCTGAAGAACTGCCACCCAGAGCATCTGCGTGGTGAGGACGAGAAAGGCAAGTACGACTTTGTGGTGAGCCGTGCTGTGATGCCCCTACCCGATCTTGTGAAGATTGTACGCAAGAATATCAGCAAGGAGCAGCAAAACGCTCTGCCCAATGGTGTAATCTGTCTGAAGGGCGGCAACTTGCAGGGCGAGACGCAGCCTTTCAAGAAGATTGTCCAATCCACCGAGCTTTCCAACTATTTCAGCGAGGAGTGGTTTAAGGAGAAATACTGCATTTACCTACCGCTGTAATTATGCTTACAATCAAGACTTTCGAGGTAAATCCGCTTCAGGAAAACTGCTACGTAGTGAGTGATGATACCAACGAGTGTGTCATCATTGACTGCGGTGCCCTTTATGAGGGCGAACAAAAGGCTATTGAGACTTATATCCGCGATAATCAACTGAAGCCTGTACATCATCTCTGCACCCATGGTCACTTTGATCATGTGTTTGGTGCAGCCTTCGTTCTCTCAGCTTTTGGGCTGAAGCCTGAGGCTCATAGCGCCGATCAGACGATGATAGAAGACCTCGACCAGCAATGCCGCATGATGGGTTTTGACCTAGGTACCAATCTTTCCAGCGCTCCTGTTGGCACTATCCTTAGCCACGATGATATGATTACCTTCGGCAATCACAGCCTGGAGGTGCTCCACACCCCAGGTCATTCTCCTGGCAGCGTCATTTTCTATTGTGAAGAAGAGCATATTGCCTTCTCTGGCGACACGCTTTTCCGCATGAGTGTAGGCCGTAGCGACCTTCCTGGCGGCTCGTGGTCGCAGCTCATCGAGAGCCTTACTACCGTTGTTGCCCATCTGCCTGCGGAAACCGTTGTCTATCCAGGCCATGGGCCTCGTACCATCATCGGTGAAGAGATTCGAATGAACCCTTATCTGCGTTGAGAATTAGTTACTACCAATATACAGGAATATCATTCCGAGGAGCACCAATGCCAAATCCACGGCTTTCGCTTTCAGGTTCTTCTCGTGGAAGAACATAGCTCCGCACATGAACGACACGATGACGCTGCCCCTGCGCACCATTGAGACGATACTGATCATAGCATCCGGCAGACTCAAGGAATAGAAATACATAAAGTCGGCCGTTGAGAGAAATACGCTGACTCCTATCACTGCCCAGTCCCAATGGAACGGTGTATTCTGATGGCGCTTAGGCCACCATAGCAGCATCAGCATCAGGAGCATCATAAAGCACTGGTAGATATTATACCACGACTGCACCATCATGCGGTCGAGGCCTACCCCGCCCTCACTCTCAGGTGCCATCAGGTATTTGTCGTACAATCCGCTGACAGCTCCCAGTGCCGCAGCCCCTACTATCATGTATATCCAATGATCGTGCTTGAAGTCGATACCCTCCTTCTTTCCGCTCCTGCTGAGCAACAAAAAGGAGATGACAGCCAGCGACACACCCACCCATTGCCATACGTTCAACCGTTCGCCAAACAGCAGCAGAGCGCCCACAAGCACCATCACAGGCCGCGTAGCGTTGATAGGTCCTACAATCGTGAGGGGCAGATGCTTCATTCCGAAATAGCCGAGCACCCAACTCGACAATACGATAACGGCCTTCAGTACGATGTACTTATGCATCTCCCATCCGCCACTGGCCACATGAAACATACTGTCGTCGAGTGCCGTTGACGTAGCGCTGAGCACGATAAACGGTAGGAAGATGATGGATGAGAACAGCGTGTTGAGAAACAATACCGGAATCACGGCATTATTGCGCAGCGCCTTCTTTTTCAGCGAGTCGTACACACCCAAGAAGGCTGCCGACAAAAATGCAAGAATTAGCCAAGCCATTTTTTAATAATCAACTTTAACCAGGAAAAGGGCATTGCCAGGCATTGACTCACCCGCCTCAGTACGGCGCTTGCCCTCAACGACCTTACGGAAATCATCTATCGTCATACGTCCGCGCCCCACCTCAATGAGTGTGCCCACCACGGCTCTCACCATATTCCTCAGGAAGCGGTTAGCCGAGATTTCAAAATACCAGGTCGTGGGCGATGTCTGATGCCACTGGGCACATGTCACCTTGCAGAGCGTGGTCTTCACGTCGGCATGACTCTTGCAGAAGGCTCCGAAGTCCTCATATTCCAGCAACAACCTTGCCGCCTCGTTCATCTTCTGGAAGTCCAAGGGATAATGCAGTTCGCAGGAGTAATGGCGTTCGAAGGGCGACTTTTCCGTATGGATATAATAATAATAAGTACGAGAGGTAGCAGAGAAACGAGCGTGCATCTCGTCGCTCACCTGTTCTACCTTCTGCACGGCAATATCCTGAGGCAGCAGCTTGTTCAGCTTATACGCCAGTTGCCTGGTGTCTATCTCGGCCTCCGAATCGAAATGGGCCACCATCATCTTCGCATGAACGCCAGCGTCCGTACGTCCTGCCCCTGTGATCTGTATATCCTCACGCAGCAATAGGGACAGGCTACGCTGCAGTTCCCCCTGCACCGATATGCCGTTGGGCTGTACCTGCCATCCATGGAAGCGGGTTCCGTCGTAACTCAAGGTGACGAAATATCTCATCTACTCGTCCATCAGTTTGCGATAACGGGCACGTTTGGGCTCTTCCAGTCCTAAGCGCATGGCCTTGTTCGACTCATACTCGCTGTAGTTGCCCTCGAAATAGAATACGTTGCCGTCGCCTTCGTAGGCCAGGATATGCGTACAGATACGATCCAGGAACCATCGGTCGTGACTGATGATGACAGCGCATCCGGCAAAGGCCTCCAGACCTTCCTCCAGAGCTCGTAGGGTGTTCACGTCGATATCGTTCGTGGGCTCGTCGAGCAACAACACGTTGCCTTCCTGCTTCAGGGCAATAGCCAGATGCAGGCGGTTGCGCTCACCACCTGACAGCACGCCGCATTTCTTCTCTTGATCGGCACCGCTGAAGTTAAATCTACTAAGGTACGCGCGCACGTTGACATCGCGTCCGCCCATGCGGATGGTCTCGTTGCCCTGACTCACCACCTGATAGACACTTTTCTCTGGGTCTATGTCCTTATGCTGCTGATCTACGTACGAGAGTTTTACGGTCTCGCCCACTTCAAAGGTTCCACCGTCAGCCTGCTCCAAGCCCATGATGAGTCGGAAGAGCGTGGTCTTACCAGCTCCGTTAGGACCGATAACACCCACGATACCGTTTGGTGGCAGGTTGAAGTTCAGGTCGCTGAACAGCACCTTATCGCCGTATGCCTTGGCCACGTGCGAAGCCTCTATCACCTTGTTGCCCAGACGTGGTCCGTTGGGGATATAGATCTCCAGCTTTTCTTCCTTCTGCTTCTGTTCCTCGTTCAACATCTTGTCGTAAGAGTTCAGACGGGCCTTTCCCTTTGCCTGACGAGCCTTGGGCGCCATACGCACCCATTCCAGCTCGCGCTCCAGCGTCTTCCTGCGCTTCGAGGCCTGCTTCTCCTCCAAAGCCAGTCGCTGACTCTTCTGTTCCAGCCAACTTGAGTAATTTCCCTTCCAGGGAATACCCTCGCCACGATCCAGTTCCAGAATCCACTCAGCCACATCGTCCAGGAAGTAGCGGTCGTGAGTCACGGCAATCACCGTACCCTCGTACTGCTGCAGGTGCTGCTCCAGCCAGTCGATGCTCTCGGCATCCAAGTGGTTGGTAGGCTCGTCGAGCAAGAGCACATCGGGCTTCTGTAGCAGCAATCGGCAGAGGGCCACGCGACGACGCTCACCACCTGAGAGGTTCTTCACGCTCCAGTCGCCTGGCGGACAGTTCAGCGCAGCCATCGCACGGTCGAGCTTCGAGTCCATATTCCACGCATCCGTCGCGTCGATGATGTCCTGCAGCTCGGCCTGACGCTGCATCAACTTATCCATCTTGTCTGGGTCTTCATAATATTCGGGTAAACCGAATTTCACGTTGATCTCGTCGTATTCTGCCAGCGCGTCATACACGTGCTGCACGCCCTCCATCACGTTCTCCTTCACGGTCTTCTCCTCATTCAAGGGCGGCTCCTGTGGCAGGTATCCCACGCTGTAGCCTGGGCTCCACACCACGTTGCCCTGATATTGCTGGTCCAGTCCGGCAATGATTTTCATCAATGTCGATTTACCTGCACCGTTCAGACCGATGATACCAATCTTGGCACCATAGAAGAAGCTGAGGTATATATTCTTGAGTACTTGTTTCTGATTCTGCTGAATGGTCTTGCTTACGCCAACCATCGAGAAAATCACTTTCTTATCGTCAACTGTAGCCATTTTTTATTGAAAATTGAAAATTGAGAATCATTTCTCAAATTTTTTACCTGTCTGTTTTACGATTTCGCGCGCATACTTCTCTGAATAGCCAGGACGCTTTACTGTAGCGCCCAGTCCGTATTTCGTGCGGGTGAACTTGCCGTTCTCCTCGGGCTTCACCGTCATATCGTTGTATTTCACGATAAGATAGGTGGCCAACTGCTTCCAGCGTGCCAGCATCTGGTCGGCCTTCTGGGCAGTATAGGCAGTGAGGTATTTCGTACGGGCTGCTTCATCCAATGTGAGAGCCTTATCTTCCACCTCTTTCTGAGCATGGAAATAGGCGTTATCCAGCGAGTCGCGCACCTCTTTCAGCGATGGGAAGAGCATAGAATAGCGGGGATACACCATGTTGCTCACCCAGTTCTGTACCCAGTAGGCGTTGTCCATCGAGAAGTTCAGCTCGTCGGCACCTGGGGTGTTATAGGGGCGCGGAGCCTCCGTAGTGCAGCAATAAACAGGTGTGAAGGGTGCCATGTTGCCATCATCATTGGCAAACCAGAAGCAGCCACCCACCTCTCGGGGCAACCATGAGCGCATCTGACTCACAAACACGAAGCCTGCCTGCTGTGTAGATACGGGACGCTCGTTGAAATAGTCCTTGCCATCGACCTTGAAGTAAAGAGGTGTAGGGCGATAAGGCATATCCCAGATGCCGCCACCCATATCGCTATCCAGCGCAAAGGGTGTATCCTCAAAGTGGTCGCGCATAGCCGTCTCTACATCGTGAACGGTGAGTTTCTTGTTGGGCTTCACCCACAGGGGCAGCACCTCAGCATCCTTGTCGTGACCGTCTGCCCAGGCAATATAACGGTCCATACCGTCGGCATAGCGATTAAAGAAACTCCACACACGAGCGTCACAGATACGGCGACCTGAGAAGTCGGGTGCAGCATAAGCGGCATTATAACTGAAGTCCTCGTCCTTACCGCTGAACCAGCCCATCAGTCGGGCGTAGCTGACCACGTTCTTCGAGAAGCGCACGTCGCCCGACTTGTCTTTCATGTTGAACTTCGTGATGCGGCTCTGGTTAGCGTGTCCGCAAATCATATCATCGGGGATGCGCAGGGCCACCCATACCGTACGGCCCAGTTGCTTGAGCTGTGATTTCTTCATGCCCTTCTTGACAGAATCGGGCACGAAGGCACCCATCATCTCCATGATCCAAGCCTCGTTGGGGTCGCAGATTGTAAAAGTCTCGCCCTCTGAGCAGTAGCCATACTGTTCTACCAGCGAGGTCATGATATCGATAGCCTGGCGAGCCGTCTTGGCGCGCTGCAGGGTGATATAGATCAGCGAACCATAGTCGATGATACCCGTGGTGTCAACCATCTCCTCGCGTCCGCCAAAGGTCGTTTCACCAATGGTCACCTGCCATTCGTTGATGTTGCCGATGACGTTGTAGGTCTCCTCGGCCTCAGCAATCTCACCCAGGTACTTGTTAGTATCCCAATCATAGACTTGGCGCATCGAGCCCTTTGCGTGCTTGGCAGCAGGCTGATGTTTCAAGCCTTGGAACATACCGTAGCTATCGGCACTATACGAACATATTACCGAACCGTCGGCCGATGCCTTCTTACCCACGATAAAGTTGGTGCAGGCCGAGACGGTTGAGAGTTGCCAGTTAAAAGTTAAGAGTTGCAGCAGGGCTGCAATCAATAGGATTTTCTTCATTTTTATAGTATTTATTTGTTTTTCTTTTCTGTCTGCAAAGTTACAAAAAAAAAATGACACTACAAAGCAATTCCAGATAATTCTTTGCAAGTAGAAATCTGTGCGATTATTGCCATATAAAAAAGACCACTCTTTTTCTTAATTTATGTTGCGATTTATCGTAATCTCGATATTTTTGATTATATTTGCACACAGAACGCTCAATGCTGGGCAAGAATAACTTTTAACCTGGGAAAATGCACCTGTCGGCAAAATTGTCAGGACAAATAGAAGTACCGCATCGTACAAGATCGTTTGTTCCAAAGCGACTTTGACAAGTATTTAGGTAAGTTACCTTTTGATGGTGAGTAAGATTTATACACTTATAGCAATAATGATTATGATGACTTCGTGTAAAGGACAGACACGAGAGCCTGTGGTGCGCCCTGCTACTCAGGCAGACCGTTTCTATACGGGTGATTCTCTGGAACTGAGTGAAGAGGTGGATAGTTTCTTGGCACTTCACAGCCATAGTACAGCCTATCAGGATGTGGCGGCACTCATTGTGCCCCATGCTGGCTATTATTTTTCTGGCAATGTGGCTGCGTCTGCCTATATGACGCTGGATGTCAATAAGAAGTATAAACGCATCTTCCTGTTGGGTCCCAGCCATCATGAGTGGCTTGATGGGGCGTCGGTGAATACGGAGGCCGACTACTATGCTACGCCCTTGGGACAGGTGAAGGTGGACCACGAAACGGCTCTTTCATTAACGAACGCGAATCATACGAATAATACGAATAATACGAACACGGATGAAACGGATGAAACGGATTCTGTGTTTTGTTATATGCCCAAGGCGCACGACAGGGAACATTGTCTGGAGGTGCAACTGCCGTTTTTGCAAAGGCGGTTTAAGGAGAATCTTCCGCCTATTGTGCCGATAGTTATTTCAACGAATGATTACGAGAAATTGAAGCGGATGGCGGAGGTGCTGAAGCCCTATTTCACGGACGAGAACCTCTTTGTGATCAGCAGCGACTTCTCTCACTATCCTGCGTATGATGATGCCTGCGAAGTGGATACACGGACGGGCAAAGCCATTGAGACGGGCGATGTGGAGGAGTTTATCAAGACCATAGAGATGAATGCCCGGCGAGGCATAAGGAATCTGGCAACCAGTGCCTGTGGCTCATTTGCCATTATCACGTTGATGATGATGCTCGACGACAACTATTCCGTGAAGCACATCATGTATCAGAACTCAGGTGATATCGACGACCACGATCATAGCAGAGTGGTGGGCTATCATTCATTTGCTATCCTGCGCAAACAGCCAGGAGAGTTTTCCCTCTCGAATGCAGATAAGAAAATCCTGAAGGAGATTGCCATGCAAAGCATCAAGGACTCGCTGGACGGCAAACGGATAGCGGAAGCAAACTCTAAACTCTACACTCTAAACTCTACACTAAAACAGAAATGCGGTGCCTTCGTCTCTCTTCACAAGCACGGCAGACTTCGTGGCTGCATTGGTCACTTTGGCGAGGATTATCCGATTCACGAAATCGTGGCAGAAATGGCTCGAGCTGCAGCCTTTGAAGACCCACGCTTTATGCCTGTGACCAAAGACGAACTCGACGATATAGACATTGAGATATCGGTGCTTACACCCATGCGACGCATCCAGAGTCTGGACGAGTTCGAACTGCATCGTCACGGCATCTACATCAAGAAGGGACATAGAAGCGGTACGTTCCTGCCTCAGGTGGCTGATGAGGTGAACTGGACCAAGGAAGAGTTCGTAGGCCATTGTTCTCAGGACAAGGCTGGCCTTGGATGGGATGGATGGAAAGATGCGGAGCTGTATGTCTACGAAGCGATAGTTTTTTAAGTTAAGAGTTAAAAATTAAATTCTAAACTCTAAATTCTTAATCGCAGCGAA
This sequence comes from uncultured Prevotellaceae bacterium, assembly GCA_902778255.1. Taxonomy (GTDB): domain Bacteria; phylum Bacteroidota; class Bacteroidia; order Bacteroidales; family Bacteroidaceae; genus Prevotella. The sequence goes on along the minus strand of CACYXD010000005.1, from coordinate 209,078 downwards.
GCGAGAATAACTCAAAATTCTAAACTCTAAATTCTAAATTCTAAGTGATGGAGTGCAGGTATTATCAGAAGCTGGAAGGTGGGGCAGTAGAGTGTCAGCTCTGTCCGCACCACTGCCATATTGCCGATGGTAAGACGGGACGCTGTCGCAGTCGACGAAATGATGGTGGTGTACTCCTTAGCGAGGTATATGCCCTACCCTGTTCGCTGGCCATCGATCCCGTTGAGAAGAAGCCACTCTATCATTTTCATCCAGGCACCCAGTGTCTTTCTCTTGCCTGCACAGGCTGTAACTTCCGTTGTCTGAACTGCCAGAATCACGATATCTCACAGGCATCGCCCACGGATGTGCCTCACTACGATCTCTCGCCTGAAGCACTCATTGCCCTCTGCGAGAAGCACCGTTGCCCTGGCATTGCCTATACCTACACGGAGCCACTTACCTATCTGGAATATATCACAGATTGTGCACGTTTGGCTCATGAGGCGGGCCTTTGGAATATCCTCGTCACGGCAGGATATGTCTGTCAGCAGCCACTCAAGGATCTGCTGCCCTATCTCGATGCCGCCAATGTAGATCTTAAATCATTCAGCGACGACATCTATATGCGTGTCAGTGGCGGTCATCTGCAGCCCGTCCTTGATACGATTGAGGCGATGCACGAGGCTGGCGTATGGTTGGAAATCACCAATCTCCTGATTCCTGGCATCAACGATGATATGGACATTATACGCCAGATGTGCCGTTGGTTGAAAGAGCACAATCTGGCCAACGCTCCCCTGCATTTCAGTCGCTTCTTCCCTCGCTACAAGTTGCAGGACCTACAGCCCACACCTTTGCATACACTTAGGGAAGCCAAGCATATTGCTGAGGAAGAAGGCATTGCTCATGTGTATCTGGGCAATGTATGACAGATGACAGATGACAGTTACAAAACAAGGTACCCCCCTACTCCTATAATCTATCTTTATATATTATTATATGTATATATATACATTATTATATTATATATATTCATATATTTTTATATATATATAAATAAATTAATATATATTAACTAAAAATTGAAGCTAAGTTGAACTTTATCTGTATAGGGTAATGGCATTGTTTTTCAACTGTCATCTGTCATCTGTCATCTGTAATAAGGCATGATCAATCGCAATGCAGCCCTAACATATTGAGTTTCAATACAAAACACTATGCGATTCAGCATCAAACGCAATACGAAACAGGTTAAAACGCAATACGAAACAGGTTAAAACGCAATACGAAACAGGCTGAAACAAATGGCGTCTTCTATTACAGATGACAGATGACAGTTAGAAAACAAGGTACCTTTGCAATCGTATTCCAGATGCATCGGATATACACCTTCGCGAAAGACAACACCCCACAATATGACTTTTTTCCTACAAAATCAGCTTTTTAGAACGCAATTGTTTTGCTGTTTCACCTATTTAATATACCTTTGCACTCCGAAAATTACTATTTTTAAATATTTAACTATAATGAAAAAAATTACTTTTTTAAAATCGCTCCTCGTCGCAGCATGTGTGATGGTGGGGAGTAGTGCGTGGGCAGATTCAACCACAACACTTTGGGAAAAAGGTACAACTGGAAATGATTGGACTGATTCAGATGCTGCTAAGTACCATGCAGAGACTGCTCCTAATGGTTGGACTACTACTTCAACCTACACAGGTGCACCTACTGTAAATGTTTCCATTGTTGATAATGCATTAAATGTGAAAAGTAACATTAGAAATCATGCATTTACCGCAAGCAAGGCAATAGCGACAACCACCAATTCAACACTCACGATTGACGCAGTTTGGAACTCTGGTAATAATACAGGTGGTGCAGGTGACTATTCGTACATAAAATTTGGCGATGTTGAAGTAAGGGCTTATGGACAAGACAAGAACACAGTTGTAGTAATTGGTGGTGTCTCCACAACTATTTCGACAAACCAGAACGATGTTCGTAACTGTGACATGACTATCCACTTTGAAATTAACAGAATGTCAAAGGCAGTCTCCTATGACATTACATTGGCCACAAGCGGTAAAAAGTCTGGAAACGGAACAGTGTCAACATCTGACTTTAGTGGTGTGACAATGGGCTTTGACTATACTACCACAGACCCCAAAGGTAAAACAGACAGAGCTTGTACGCTGAAGTCAATAAAGATAGATGAGACTGTTACTACTGCTGACCTTGCAGGTTACACAATAAATTATCAACTTAGCGGAACAACTGTTAAAACCGTATCAGCAACAAATGAAGTAAATGCGGTCATAACAGCAGAAACGGCCATTGATGGCACAGAAGAAGGATATGTTGGCAATCATTATCTGATTACTGCTTCAGAAGCACCCTCTATGACTTTGGTGGCCAGCGCCGCAAGTAATGTACTGAATGTTCCTGTTCGCGCCCCTTATACAGCAACTCTGAAGGTTACAACAACATTAGGAACTAACGATCCTGTGTTGGTTTCAACACCTCTTACTGAAACTGATGCGAAAGTATGTACTTGGAGCTATGCATATCCTATGTATGTTCTGAATGGTGGAAGCTACTATAAAGCAGACAATACTTCAACATTTGGTGAAAGTGGTGTATTTACAGATGGACAAGTGGTTGAGAAATCTGTAACATACAGTATTGACAAAAGTATAGTATTCTTCCAAGAAGCAGAAGCTTCAGCTGGAACAAACTACACATATTCTAACGGAGGTACAGGATATGTAGCCGCACAAAACAAAAGAGACAGAGGTATTAGTGTAGGGACATTGCCTGCAGGTACTTATTCTATTATTGCTAAAATAACTGCTGCAAACAAACGCTCTCTTGGTATCCGTCAATCAACTAATGATTTCTTGGCTTCTGTTGGAACAAGCACTGATGACATGACAACAGGAGTTAAGTCTGCCAATTTTACTTTAAATGAAGAAACTTCTAGTTTATTTATCAACGGTGCAAATAGCGGTACAGAAAAAACAAACCAATCCGAAGATTTTGACTACGTCCTTATTAAGTATGCTCCTGTTCCCGTCTCTGTCACCGCTGACGGCTACGCTACCCTCTGCCCTGAATACAACCTGGACTTCACGAGTGCAACGGCTATTGAGGCTTGCAAGGCTTCTGTAACCACTGGTGGCGTGATTACCCTTACCAAGGTGAACACAGTGAAGGCTGGCGAGGGCGTATTGCTGCGCAGCGTGAGCGGTGGTGCTGCTAATGAGGACATCCCCGTGATTGCTTCTGCCGATGCAAATGCCGACAACGCATTCGTAGGTATTCCCGCAAAGATACAGCTGGCACAGAGCACTGAGGCAGGCTATACCAACTATATCCTGTCGAAGAAGAGCGACGTGATGGGCTTCTATAAGGTGAACGCTGCAGGCAGCTGGTGTAAGGCTGGTTCTGCTTACCTGAAGGTGGCAGACGATCTGGCTCCCGCACGTGGTTTCTTTGCTCTGGATGAGGAAGAGACAACAGGTATCTGTGACAAACGAATCGTGAAGATTGATGAGTCTGCTAACGCAACCGTATTCGACCTGCAGGGCCGCCGCGTGGCTCAGCCAAGGAAGGGTCTGTATATCAACAACGGACGCAAGGTAGTGATCAAATAAATTCAAGCGTAGAATCATTCAAATTATTCAAATTCGTTTCAAAAAAAATAGACAAAGATATGAAAAAATATATAGCACCCTCAATCAGCGATATTGAGATGGAGACATTAGACATGATTGCCGCTTCGTTGGATAATCTCCAGAACGACCAGGCCGATCAAGGTAGTTCAGAGGCTCCCGTGAACTACTCACGTGAATTCAGTTTGTGGGAAGACGACGAGTTTTAAATCACAATAAGCACAAAAAAAGGCAGGACCTCAATCGAGATCCTGCTTTTTTTATGGTCTAAATCCAAGTAATGATTTATTTCACCACCTTCTTGCCGTTGATGATATAAAGGCCGTGGCGCAGCGTGCTGGCATCGGTGCCTACGAAGCGACCATCAAGGGTGTAGATGGCGTTAGAACGACGAGCTGAGCTGTCAACGGTGGTGATAGAAGTAGCCACCACATCGTCGATCACAGCAACCTCGTCAAGGAAGAAGCGCTTGCCAGGCGTAAACACCAGGCTCACAGTACCTGTACCCTTGATCTTAGCGGTAAAGGTGGTCCACTCGCCTGCCCCCATCGTAAAGCTCTTTGGCTCAATGACAACGGTAGAACCCTCGGTCGAAAGGCTCAGCGTCTTAGAGTCGGTACCCCAGGCTGCTGCCTTGAAGGTGAGGGTGTGCTCATTAGAATTCAGGGGGATACGAGGACTCTTAGCTACGCCCGACTTCTTGCTTGAGCCGAAACGTGCACACTGGTAGCCACCATAAGAGGCTGTAGCCACCCATCCGTCATTATCGGGCTGGAACTTGGCGCTGGCCACAGACGAACCCCACTCATCATCATTGCCACCCTTGCCGGCACACTCGCTGAACGACTCATAGAACACGGCACCTTCAACAGAAGGCTGGTCGGGATCATCTGGGTCGGGATCAGGTGTTACGCTGCTGTTATACTGGGCCACAAACTTAAAGGCAATAGAGCCATCGGCATTGCGGGTGATATCCTCAACAGATGAGGTGAGGTACTTGGTACCGTCAACATTGTTGTTGAAGAGCTTGGCAGCGGGTTTGGTGCTGCGGTTGAAGCTGTTGTTGCTGTTATAAGGGAAGAGGTCGGTCTCAAGACCTTCAAGCGTAAGATACTCTTCACCCATGTAACGGGTGGTCTGCAACTTATTGTCGGCCTGGACCCAAGTCATACGCTGATGGTTAGGATCGTCGTTGGGCTGATTGTTGGCCCATACGCTCTCATTATAGTCCACGTGGACAATGAGCAAGCCAGCGCCTGGCAGACCGGCATCCCAGCCGTCCTGCTGACGGTTCTCGAGCATATAATACTCGTCGCGATTCTTCTTATTATAAATAATGTAGCTCTGGCCGCTGCTCTGCAATGAAGGCAGACTGCTCACGTTGACATCCTCGTCCTCGAGCACAGTGGGCTCTTCCCATCCTGCCTCCCAGCGCTCATAGCTGGTATAGCCGGCAGGCAGATAGCCGTCACCATTGTAGGAACCACTACACATCAGGTCCCAAATATCCATACCCCAACCGCCGCTGTAGTCGATATCATAGAAGTCGGGATAGCCCAGACAGTGGCTGAACTCATGACACATGGTGCCGATACCGCCCACATTGCCATAGCCGTCGAGCTCGCTGCCACAGGCATAGGTATCGACCTTCAGACCGGTAGCCACGGTGACAGGACCCGTGCCGTCGCCATAGGCCTTGGCTGAACTCAGCGTATAGGCATGAGGCCAGATAGTAGAAGCGGCACCGCCGTCGGCCTCACCCTGACCAGCATAGACCACATACACCTGATCAACATATCCGTCGTTGTCCCAGTCGTACTGTTTCCAGTTGCTGACCGAATCCTTTGCCAACTTGACGGCCTCAATCACCATCTTGCCAGGATACAGGTCATTGCCCTCACTGTCGTTTTTGCCATAGTAAGAGGCGTTTTCACTCACGGTAACAGGGCCTACAACATCGAAGTCGAGTTCGAACTTTCCACGGCTCTGAGCCTTGAAATAGTCGGCCATAGAGCCTTTAAAACTGCCGTCTTTGAAGTTCTCCTCATTGGCAATACGATTGAAATAAGCATTTGTTGACTCGAAGGTGACATTCTTGAAATTCACAAGAATGATGATAGCACGCTTCTTGCCAGTATAACTGCCCACCTCGCCTACTCTGCGACTGGCTTGCAGACGCTTCACGCGCTTGCTGTTGACTGTCTGACGGCGCACCTTTGCCTTCTCGGCAATCTGCTGTGCGTCAACCTGCTGGTAGATACCGTCCACATCGACATAGGCAGCGCCATCATCGGCAAGCCAGTAATGTCCGTGTTCATCACCTACAAGGGTTGCTTTCACCTCTGTACCATTGGCAAGTGTCAGCATCTTTTGCTGGCCGCGCTTTGCAGGAACGGCCATTGCCGTAAGGGCAAGCATCACCAAGGCAGAAGTAAAGAATAAAAATTTTCTCATAATAATGTGTTTATTTAATATTAAATTGGTATTACTATAGCAAAATGCCTACCGACAAAAGCAGTCCGTAGATGAAGATATTACGGGCCGTCTCGCCCAGGCACTTGTTCAGTTCCCTACCCTTCCAGATACGCTTCATCTTCAAGAAAGTAAAGACATGAAGCAGCAGATAAAGGAACGGCAAGCCAAAAGCCCACCAAAGGCCGTTCAGCGCAAAAACAACACCCGATAAACAAGCGATGATGCCCACAAGGAGATAGAGCCAGATGGCTGCGCGCTCACCAATACGCACCACAAGGGTGTTTTTCCCTGCCTGCAGGTCGGTATCACGGTCGCGGAAGTTATTGACCAGCAGCAGACCATCAATGACAAGGCCACAGGCCAGAGAGGCGATGAGCACCTCAAGGGTGACAGTATGTAACTGGATGTAATAGGTAATACAGACGGGAATCAGACCGAAGAATACCAGCACCAGCACATCGCCCAGTCCAAGATACGAGAGATGGGTGGTGTAGAGGAAACAGAACACCACGCAGAGCAGTCCGACAAGCACCATCTCCAAACCGCCAAACCATATCAGCGGCAAACCCACCAGACAAGCCAGGACGGTGGTCAGGGCTATGGCGTGCTTCATACGCTCAATACTCACCCACCCTTGCGTACAAGCTCTTTCCGGTCCTAAACGGGTCTCGCGGTCGTCGGTACCCTTGGCATAGTCAATGAAGTCGTTGATAAAGTTGGCATCAATCTGCATAATGAAAGCAAAGAGCAGGCAGAGCACGGCAGGCACCCAATTGAACACATCGCCCACATACTGCGACGCATCCTTCCAAGCCAAGGCCAGACCAATCATAACGGGCACAGCAGCACCTGTCAACGTCTTGGGTCTTGCAGCCAAAATCCATGCTTTCAGCGAGTTTTTCTGTACTTCCATTACTTGATTTTTCGGAAAACGCTTGCAAAATTAATTCTTTTTCCGTATATTTGCAAAATAAATCTGTAAAAAGTTATGATGAGCAACACAGCAAGTCTGGATTTGGTGGAGTTTATAGAGACACAGATACTGCCTCAGTATGCCAGTTTCGACCGTGCACACAACCTGGAACATGTGACGCGCGTGATACGCCGAAGCTTGGAATTGGCAAAACGAACGGGAGCCGATATCAACATGGTTTATACCATTGCGGCCTACCACGACGTGGGAATGTCGGGCCCCAGGGCTGTGCATCATATCACAGGCGGGAAAATACTGCAGAGCGATGCTAGATTGAAGAAATGGTTCTCGGCCGAACAGATCAAGATCATGAAAGAGGCGATTGAAGACCATCGCGCCTCAGCCTCACGTGCACCTCGCAGCATGTACGGCAAGATAGTAGCCGAGGCCGACAGGGACATTGTGCCAGAGGTGGTGTTTCAGCGTACGGTGCAATACGGACTGGCCAACTACCCTGAGCTGGACAAGGAGCACCAGTGGCTCAGGTTCAAGGAGCACATGGACCAGAAATACTCCAACAACGGCTATATACGCCTCTGGATACCTGGCTCGCCTAATGAAGAGAAACTCAAGGAACTGCGCAACATTATCGCTAATACGAGCCTGCTGCGCGAGCAATTTGAAAAATACTTTAATCAAGAGAACGTATGACAAACAAGGAATTGATGCGACGCGCCATTGAACTCTCAAAGCAGAGCGTGCGCAACGGCGGCGGACCCTTTGGGGCCGTCATAGCCCGCAACGGCGAGATAGTAGCCGAGGGCTCCAACTGTGTAACCATCGACTGCGACCCTACGGCTCATGCCGAGGTGTCCACAATCCGCAAGGCCTGCAAGAAACTGGGCACTTTCGACCTGAGTGGCTGCGAGATCTTTACGTCTTGCGAGCCCTGTCCTATGTGCTTCGGCGCCATCTACTGGGCTCATCTCGACAAAATCTACATGGGCAACGACCGCAAAGACGCTGCCAAGATAGGGTTTGACGATGATTTTATCTATGAGGAGATAGCCTTGAAGCCGGAAGACCGCAAGAAGCCGTCGGAGATACTACTGCGCGACGAGGCATTGGAGGCCTTCCGTATGTGGGACGAGAAAGAAGACAAAACGGAATACTAAGACAGATAGTAATAACCGGCACACAGAGCAGCCAGCAGCACGAGGAAGACAACAAGCTTCACCAAGCAGCTGGCTACTTTTTTGATGATATAGGCCGCTGCAATTATGACGAGCAGGGCTACAACGTAATATATCCAGTTGTCCATCATTTACTTGAAAAGTTGGCGGAAAGCAGTGGGAACAGGGGTCTCAAACTCCATAGGCTCGCCCGTAATGGGATGATTGAAGCACAACAGCCAGGCGTGCAGGCAGAGACGGTGGATGGGATCATCGCCATTGCCGTATTTCTCGTCGCCACAGACAGGATGACCCATATCGGCAGAATGAACGCGAATCTGGTTCTTACGACCCGTCTCCAACTTATACTCCACCAAGGAGTGCTCGGTAGTGCGGTCGAGTACGTGGAAATGGGTGATGGCCAGTTTGCCACCATTATCCACAGGCGACGAATAGGTGATATAGGCCTTGTTGTCCTTGAGCCAGCTCTGGATAGTACCCTCGTCCTGCTCCATCTCGCCGCTGACCACTGCCACATAGCGACGGTCATAGACTATCTGGTGCCAGTTGTGCTCCAGTATCTGCTCGGTCTCCATGTCCTTGGCATAAACCATCAGACCACTGGTGTCGCGGTCCAGACGGTGAACCACATGGGCCGTACACTTTTGGCGACTCTTCTTGAAATAATCGTCGAGCACAGCTTTCACATTGAGCGACGAATGACCGGCGGCCATTGACAGGATACCGATATTCTTCTCTATGACGATGAGCCAACGGTCTTCATACACGATCTTCACATAGCGGCTCTTGAACGACTGCTGGTTGCGCTTGGTTTTGCTCACGGCAACCTTCATGCCTGGCTCCAACATAAAATCGAACTGAGTCACCGTCTTACCATTGACCTTGATACCCCGTCCTTGAAGGGTGGCCTTGATCTTGGTACGACTCTCCTTCACATTCTCAAGGAGCCATTCCAACAGCGGTTTTTGTTCATTTGCCACGAAGTGATCATACTCGCCTTCGCGGTTATATCCTGTGTTCATTCTCATGATTCGCAAATGGTATATATGTAATTTCTATCTATTCTTTCCACAATCGTAAATCGCTTTGAACCAGTATCTTTCAAAGTATCCTTCATGTTATCATTTATTCCTTCCCCCGTCAGTTTCAGCAAACTTTCCTTCATCGTCCACAACCGAGTGAACACTACCTCAGGACACTCTGCCTGTTGTATCTGAAGCAACTCCTCATCATTCATCGCATAGCGGGCCACACTGTCACGATACCTCCCTATGTTCTCCACATCAATACCAACCGGCTGATGACTCAGCACACAGACGGCAGCCTCCTTGCAATGACTTAAACTGAAGTGCAGTTCCGGATGTCCCACAATAGAAGGCTTGCCGTGCTCGCCATATTCAAACACCGGATTTTCGGTGATACCCTCCTGTTCACGAAGCGCCTCCTTCAAAAGCAAGTAAGCTGCCACGCAGAGTCGCTGTCCTTGCTCATACTTGAAACGCAGGGCCTGCTCACGGCGCTGCTCGCTGATTTGCAGCAGAGCCGCAGACAGATCCAAAGATTCGATATGGTCGTTGATATAAACCTTCATTTGCGCTGCAAAATTAATCAATATTCTTAAAAAATCAGCATTCCAAAAGTAAATTTCTCATTTCTCGTTTCTCATTTCTCATTTTTTTATTACCTTTGCAGCACTAAAAAACAACTACAAAAATGAAACAAAGACTACTGCAAATACTACTCATCTGCCTGCTGACAGCTCAGCAAGCCAGCGCACAGTACACGCAGAAAACCGACCTGCCTACCATTTATATCGAGACCTTCGACGGCAACGGCATCTACAGCAAGGAGATTTATGAATACTGTAGGCTGCATTATGTCGATGAGACCGGCACAGTGACGTCCTACGATTCTGTATCCATTCGCGGACGAGGCAACTCCACATGGAACATGAAAAAGAAGCCCTACAAGATCAAGTTCCTGAACAAGGAGAAATTCTTAGGCAAGGGATACGCAAAGGCCAAGAAATGGACGCTGATGGCCAATTGCGGCGACAAAACGCTGATTCGCAATGCGGTCACCTCGGCTATGGGGGCGTTCACCTCGCTGAAGTTTAACCCCGCCTACAAGTTTGTTGACCTGGTGCTTAACGGTGAATACATGGGCAATTACCAGATTAGCGACCAGGTAGATGTGAGACCACATCGTGTAAACATCACCGAGCAGCCCTATCCCATCAGCGACACGACCAACATTACGGGCGGCTATCTGCTCGAGGTTGACGGATTCAAGGAAGGCAACTGTTTCACCACTACCAGTTACAAGGCGCCCGTACGCATCCATTACCCCGATGACGAGGAGATAGACAGCCGGCAGAATGCTTACATACGCAGCTATATCAACCAAACTTTCGAGCCTGCGCTATCATCACAGGACTTCACTGACCCGGAAAAGGGATATCGGGCTATCGTTGACACCGCCTCACTAATCGACTGGTATATCTGCACAGAGGTAAGCGCTAATATCGATGGGTTTTACAGCACCTACTTCTACAAGGAGCAGGACGACCCACGACTGTTCTGGGGACCGCTGTGGGACTATGACATTGCCTACAACAACGACTACCGCGTACAGAACGACATGAGATACGAGAGTAGCGTCAACCAACTGATGGCTGACATTGCCTACAGCGGATCTAAAGCATGGGTCAATAGAATGTGGGAAGACCCGTGGTTTCAGAAAACCGTCTATACACGCTACAAGGAATTGATTGACGCTGGGTTGGAAAGCCACATGCAGGAAATAGTCGATAGTCTAAGTAATCTGCTCAGCCAGTCGCAACAGTTGAACTACGAAAAATGGGGCATCAGCACAAGGATGTATCATGAGGTAGTGCTCTACTCTTCTTACGATCAGTATATATCTGATCTCAAGACATTCATCACCGACCATTGTGCTTATCTCTTAAACGCTTTTAATGAGCGAAAGCCCATAGAACCCACACCGCCTTTCAAGCCCAAGAACTTCTACTATCGAATCGTGAACGCCAAGACGCAAAAGGCTATGGATGTGGATAATGGCAATATAGTGCAATACACAACTACCGATGGCCGGAAAAGTCAAGAATGGATCATCAGGGAGAACAATGACCACTACACACTCATCAATCGCGAAACGGGCTTAGCGCTCAACGATCCCACAAATGGTCCCGCTACGGCCACGACAAACACAGGTACCCAACTGAATGTAGATGCTGCAGATGAGCATAACAATGCGCAGATGTGGGACTTCATTCCTCAAGGCACCAGCGGATATTACAATCTGCTCAATATCCATACTCAGCACATTGCAAACCTGAACGGTGGAAAGGCTGACAACTACACGCAAATCCTAAGCTATACCAATGATGCGAAAAACAGCACCAGCACCAACCGTCTGTGGTATATTGAGCCTACCAGCGCACTACCCATAGATACGATAGTACCTGTTGACACCATACCTAACGACACGATAGTACCTGTTGACACTATACCCAATAGCATAGAGTACTACGAGGAACCTACCGAATATGCCTTGGCTTATAACCAACAGACCAAGACACTTCATTTCGGTTCTGAAACGCCCGAAAAGCTCACCTTCCCCGTCCACGTCTTCAACGCATCAGGCCGACTGGTGGGTGTCTTCCGCGCTGATGAGCAGTACTCTATGGAGACTTGCCCTAAGGGTATATATATGGCCACATGGTACGTCAGCGGCAAGCGGCGCAGCGTGAAATTTATCCGATAAAAAGAAATTTCTCATTCCTCATTTCTCATTTCTCATTTTTTATGAGTACCTTTGCACCCGCTAAGAAAAAAGAAGGAAAATAAGAGATGATTACAGTAACGAATCTGGCGATTCAATTTGGAAAAAAGGTTCTCTACAAAGATGTGAACCTGAAGTTTACGAGTGGTAACATTTATGGTATTATCGGTGCCAATGGTGCAGGTAAGTCTACCCTGCTCCGTGCTATCAGCGGTGAGTTGGAGCCCAACAAGGGTACCGTCGAAATGCTGCCCGGCGAGCGTATGAGCGTGCTGGAGCAGGACCACTTCAAATACGATGAATTCTCTGTGATGAACACAGTGCTGATGGGACATCAGCCTCTGTGGCAGAATATGAAGGAGCGCGAGGCTCTGTATGCTAAGGACGAGATGACTGAGGAGGATGGCGTACGTGCTGCCGAACTGGAGATGGCCTTTGCTGAGATGAACGGCTGGGAGGCTGAGAGCGAGGCTGCACAGTTGCTTCAGAACCTGGGTATCAAGGAGGATGTGCACTATTCTCAGATGTCCGATATCTCAAATAATGAGAAGGTGCGCGTGATGCTGGCAAAGGCGCTGTTCGGTCATCCTGACAACCTGTTGCTCGATGAGCCTACCAACGACCTCGACCTTGACACCGTGCAGTGGCTCGAGGAATACCTCAGTTCGCTGGAACAGTGTGTGCTCGTGGTTTCTCACGACCGTCACTTCCTCGATGCTGTATCTACACAGACTGTTGATATCGACTTTGGCAAAGTAACCCTCTTCTCCGGTAACTACTCTTTCTGGTACGAGTCCAGTCAGTTGGCGTTGCGTCAGGCTCAGAACCAGAAGATGAAGGCAGAAGAGAAGCGCAAGCAGTTGGAGGAATTCATCCGCCGCTTCTCGGCCAACGTGGCTAAGTCAAAGCAGACCACCTCTCGTAAGAAGATGCTGGAGAAGTTGAATGTTGAGGAGATCACCCCCTCTACCCGTAAATATCCTGGCATCATCTTCCAGATGGAGCGCGAGCCGGGCACTCAGATTCTTGAGGTAGAAGGTCTGAAGGCTGTGGATACCGATGGCACCGTACTCTTCGATAATGTGAACTTCACCATCGAGAAGGGTCAGAAGACCGTGTTCCTCTCTCATAACCCCAAGGCTATGACCGCCCTCTTCGAGATTATCAATGGCAACCGCGAGGCTCAGGCCGGTACCTATAAGTGGGGTGTCACCATTACCACCGCCTACCTGCCCCTCGACAATACCGACTTCTTCCAGAGCGAGATGAACCTGGTAGACTGGCTCAGCCAGTGGGGACCAGGTAATGAGGTGACAATGAAGTCGTTCCTTGGTCGTATGCTCTTCAAGGAAGAGGACGTGCTGAAGCATGTAAATGTGCTCTCCGGAGGTGAGAAGATGCGTTGTATGATTGCACGTATGCAGTTGAAGAATGCCAACTGTCTGATTCTCGACACGCCTACCAACCACCTCGACCTGGAGTCTATTCAGGCTTTCAACAACAACCTGATTCAGTTCAAGGGAAACATCCTCTTTGCCTCTCACGACCATGAGTTCATCAACACCGTGGCCGACCGCATCATTGAACTGACACCAAAGGGTACTATCGACAAGCTCATGTCTTATGATGACTACATCTACGACGAGGCCATCAAGGAACAGAAAGCAAAGCTTTATTCGTAAAGGCTATAAAAACAAAATAATGGCTGGGCAATCGCTCAGCCATTATTTTTTATATTGAGACTTAACTCTATTATTTCTCGTCTCTCTCAATCCAAGCCAGCACGTCGCCCTTGCGGACTTTTGCACCCTGCTTGGCGCTTACCTCAACGAGCTTACCACCAAGGGCAGCTGGAACGGGAACAATCTCGCCCCATTTCTCCATGAGGTAGCAGAAGGTCTGACCTTCCTGGTACTTCTGACCGATGAACGGCTCCAGACAGGGAGCACACTCACCCTCGCCATTGAACTCGTAGAAGATCTGACCGGCAGAGGGAGCTACCAGAGCATCGGCCTTAGCGTGCTTGAAGGCAGCCAGTTCCTCGGCGCTCATCTTTGAGCCGAGCTTAGCGTCCTTGGCTTTCTGCAGATCAGCCAAGAACTGCTTCTTAGCCTGACCACTCTTGAAGGCGCGATACTGCTCGGGGTGCATAGCCAACTCGAAGAGCTCCTCGTTGTCCTTACCATAGTCCCAACCGTTCTCATCCATCTCTTTCTTGAAGCCGTCGAGGGCGTTCTCAAGAAGCGTATGTGGGTCAACATCGGTGAACTCGCGGTTCTGCTTCTTAGCCAGCTCAACGAGCTCAGGATCAACTGTTCCAGGAATCTTACCGCTCTTACCGAGAATCATACCCCACATAGCGTCGTCCATCATCACGAAACGACCTTTGCCCTGCTCGATGGTGAGAAGGTTCATCAGGGCGATGTTCTTGGTGTACTGAGAGAACGGAGTAACCAATGGGGGATAACCCACGCGTGGCCATACGTACTCTACCTCGTTGAACAGCTTCACCAGCATATCGTCCATGGTCAACTCGGCCTCGCCCTTCTGAGCGCGAATCTTGTTGATCATGGTCTGGATACCACCCAGGTCGGCCATCATAGAACCCATCATGCCACCAGGGAGTCCACATCCAAGCAGGAGTGAAGACATGTGCTTGTTGGCAGGATTGATGAAGTAGCCCAGCCACTCATCAATGAACTCCTGAGTGAGGGTACGAGCCTGCATATAGGCGTTCATATTGATCTCAGGCACATCGAAGCCCTCGTTCTTCAGCATAGACTGAACAGAGATGATATCGGGATGAACCTTACCCCAGCTGAGAGGCTCGATAGCGGTATCGATGATGTCTGCACCATTGTTACATACCTCGAGAATAGAGGCCATAGAGAGGCCAGGACCAGAATGACCATGATACTGGATGATGATTTCAGGATGCTTGGTCTTGATAGCCTTGGTCAGGGCACCCAGCATAGCGGGCTGACCAATACCAGCCATATCCTTCAAACAGATTTCCTCGGCACCAGCGGCGATAACCTCGTCGGCAATGTTTGAGTAGTACTCAACGGTGTGAACGGGAGAGGTGGTGATACAAAGGGTGGCCTGAGGAATCATGCCAGCAGCCTTGGCCCACTTGATAGAAGGAATGATATTACGTGTATCGTTCAATCCGCAGAAGATACGTGGGATGTCCACACCCTGAGCCTTCTTCACCTTGTACATCAGTTCACGAACATCATCGGGGACGGGGTACATACGAAGTGCGTTAAGACCACGGTCCAGCATGTGGGTCTGGATGCCTGCCTCATTGAAGGGCTTACAGAATGCACGTACAGCATCGTTTGGATTCTCACCTGCCATGAGGTTCACCTGCTCGAAGGCACCACCGTTGGTCTCTACACGGGCAAAACAGCCCATTTCGATAATGACGGGGGCAATGCGCTCCAACTGGTCCTTGCGGGGCTGGAACTTACCAGACGACTGCCACATATCGCGGTAGACGAGACTAAACTTAATTTGTTTCTTTGTTGCCATAATCTATATAAAATAAACTTGTATCAAAAAACGTGGATGCAAAATTACAAAATTAATCTCAATATAAGAGTCAAAATCAAAAGAAATTAGTAACTTTGCCCCAAAATACAGACAAAAATGAAAAAGAACACATTTCTTTCCATCGTTGCAGCCCTCATCATCTGGGGATGCAGTTCGAAGCAGGAGCCCATTTTGACTCAGCAAGAAGAAGCCATCAGCGAAACTGATGACCAGACCGTTTATGGCCTAGCGTGTGATGGATGCAATGATACGCTTGTGGTTTTCCTGCGTATGCCATACGATGGTAGTGACCCAGATACGCTTCACATTCTGAATGCCGTGAAGAAACGCCGCATTATGGGCAAGATTCACATTGGCGACAAACTGGCTATTATGAGGAGTGAACGCGATTCTACCGTAGCAGATTTGGTAATCGTCACCGAGCAGCTACTGGGACAATGGCGCCATTGGGTATACCCCACCCTTCACCAAAGAGCCGACATGGAAGGAAACACAGAGTGCCAACGTATGGCCCAACTGCCCGACTCCATCAAGGCACTACTCGAGATTCCAAAGGAATACGGTATAGACATCAAGCACGACAATCTGATGTATGTACTTGGCTCTTTTGCAAAGAATGTGACGTCTGACGAAGAATCGCCCGTGGAATACCCCATTGCGCAATTCTATAACGAATGGAAAATATTCAACGGACGATTAGTAATGCTTCGCTGCGAGGCCGACTCGCTGGGCGAGATGCAGACGTTGGCTTCTGATACGGCAGATGTGATGCTGCTGGAAGAAGACTCTCTGATGCTGCAATTCAAGGACGAGATACGCAGCTATTACCGGAAGGTGGAAGTGCCAAAGGAATAAAGGCGCTGCTCAGCCATCTTTTCATACTTCGTACCTGGACGGCCATAATTGGCATATGGATAGATGCTGATGCCACCACGCGGAGTAAACAGTCCTATCACCTCTATATATTTAGGGTCCATCAACTTGATCAGGTCTTTCATGATGACATTGACACAGTCCTCATGAAAGTCACCATGATTGCGGAACGAGAAGAGATAAAGCTTGAGGCTCTTCGACTCGACCATACGCTCGCCAGGAATATACAGTATCTTGATCTCTGCAAAGTCGGGCTGACCAGTAATCGGACACAACGATGTGAACTCAGGACAGTTGAACTGCACCCAGTAGTCGTTCTCAGGGTGTTTGTTCATAAAGGTCTCCAACACCTCGGGAGCATAGTCAGACTTGTACTCAGTCTTCTTACCCAACGTCTTCAGACCCTCGTTTTCTCTTGTGCTCATAAATAATTGGTTTTAGTATTCAAAATCATAGCTAATCGTGGTGCCACGACGAGTAACACTCAACTGCTGAACACTCTTGTTGGCATTCAGACGGGCTGCAACAGTAATGTTCTTGTCGGTCTGCTCAAAGGTGGCAGAGGTAACGATGCGAGAACTGCGGGCAAGTCGATAAAGCGAAACCAATAAATAAGGATTACAATGTTCAACACCAAGAATTAGTTGGTTCACATCGACCGTTTGGTAACGATTGTCGTCCTGGCCATAGTTCAGTGCCATAAACTCCTGTTCAATAACGCCCGAACGCTTGCATTGGTAGCGAATACTATCGGCCACATAAACGCTATCAGGATTGGAACAAGGTTTCATCTGTAGTATGCCATAGGCCTCGTAGTCGCCAGTACTGAAACGCTCCACAAAATTAAAGGCATAGGGAGAGTTTACAGAACTGACATAGAATTGTTCAGTCAGGAAGAGAGAGTCACCAGGGCCAATAAGACTCTTGGGCTGATAGCTGTTGCCATAAGATGATGTCTGCACAATGCCACGACTGTTTACCGTCATCTGTTGACCATTATCGTCATACTCAAACGAAAGGTTCTGAAGGGTATTACCGTCCTTGGTCATCACCACCGTCAACGGGCGATGCTTTTCATCGTAAGTCAGATTTATCTTACTACCATCAGTACCCGTTATTGACTTTACATCAGCAGCATTGCCCAATGTCCCGTCACCACGAGTAGCATACTGCCAAAAAGCCAATGAGGCATGTGCGTCACTAGGATGGTTGGTATCGCTCAATTGGAAAAGAGCCAAACGTCCCTCGCCCGTTGTATTCTGGGTAAATCTCATCAACTGACTGTAGTCCGTATAACCATTTCCCTTGCGTGTGGGAATGGTTATCCACGAGTTATCGTAACCTTGACAGTCATCCAGTGTCCAACTGCCGTAACTCCAGAATACGAGTGAGTCACTGGTGTTGTTGGCATAATAGTAAGCCGATGATGGTTTCACCACCTGGAAACCAGCTCTGTATGAGTCATCATTAGTCAAACATGATGCCATCAATAAAGTAGTGGCAACAATGCCAAAAAAGATTTTCATCGTTTTCATATCATTATTCCTTTCTTTATTGTTATTTATTTCTCCTCATTATCGTCCTCATCCTCATCATCCCAACTGTCGAAATCAAAGCCACCGAAGCCTTCAAGCGAAGGCATCACGAAAGCATCCATTGCACGACGGTCTTTTTTTGTCGGACGACCAGTACCACGAGCACGATCCACGAAACCGCTGATACGGTTCATCTCTAGCAGTTCATATTGATCTTGAGGTGTCACGTTCTCGTAGATCTCTGGCAACAGCTTTGCTCCTACACGTTGCTCTATGGTCTTCAGAATCTTGAAGGAATAGGTCACAGGCGGCTTGCGCACGCTGATAACATCACCTTCCTTGACCATACGCGAGGGTTTCACGTTCACGTTGTTCACTGCCACACGACCGTTTTTGCAAGCATCGGAAGCAATGGTGCGTGTCTTGAATATACGTGCTGCCCACAGCCATTTGTCTATACGAGCCTCACTCATTTCTTTCCCAGTTTGTTATATTGGTTCATCGTGATATCAATACCTGCCAGCACGAAGCTCTTGATGATCTCAACGGCCAAATCTATCGAAGGTTGCAACTCCTTCTGTTCTTCCTCGCTATAGCGCCCCAGCACCCAGTCAATCTGTCCACCGCGTGGATATTCATTACCAATACCCATACGCAAGCGCGCATAGTCCTGACCGATCAGTTGCTGGATATGTCCCAATCCGTTGTGTCCGCCATTCGAACCATTGGCCTTCAAACGGAAAGCGCCCAAGGGCAGGGCCACATCATCAGAAATCACCAACAGATGCTTCTGGTCTATATTCTCCTTGTTGAGCCAATAACGTACGGCATTACCACTCAGATTCATATAGGTCGAGGGTTTCAGCAAGAACACCTTTCGCCCTTTGAGCGAGGTGATATTGGACGCCTTTGCAAAAGCGTCCAATACCATAAATCCAGTATTGTGGCGGGTCAATTCGTATTCAGAGCCTACGTTGCCCAAGCCTACAATCAAGTACTTTTCCATTACGCGTCTGATTACTCAGCAGCAGCTGCAGCTGCCTTAGAAGCACGAGTCTCCTTCACTGAGCATACGACAACCTGTGCAGGAGTAGCCAGCTTCAGACCGTCGAAGTTCAGTTCACCAACCTTGATAGCCTTACCCAGACCCAGGTTAGTAACGTCGATCTCGAGGATCTCAGGAATCTGCTTGTAAGGAGCGGTCACGTCAATCTTACGGATAGAGAGGTTCAGCTTACCACCCTCGCGTACACCCTGTGCCAAGCCATTGAGCTTCACGGGGATACCTACGGTAATTTCCTTCTTCTCGTTTACCTCAAAGAAGTCTGCGTGAAGCAGAGCATCTGTTGTGGGATGGAACTGCAGCTCTTTGATAATAGCCTTGTGCTCCTTACCATCGATGTTCAGGTTAACAACGAATACATGAGGAGTGTAAACAGCCTTACGGAGTTCTGCGAAAGAAACGGTAAATGCCATTGCCTCGGGCAGACCGTTCTCGCCCTTCTTCTCACCATAGAGGTTGCAGGGAACGAAACCTTCCTTACGAATTTCCTTTGAAGCCTTCTTGCCAGTCACATCACGCTTCTGGCCACTGATTGCGATTTCTTTCATAATGTTTGTGTTACTCTAAATTAAGTTGTTTGATAATAATTATTGACTTAATTCGCCATCACACGAAAAAAGCGGGTGCAAAGGTACAAAGAAAAATTGATAATTAGCAACTGATAATTGAAAAAATTCAAAAAAAGTTTGTTTTTCTTGTATAATAGCGGAAAAATAGCTAAATTTGCACACGTTATAATAAGACATACGTATGATTAATAGAGAAATCATTAGAATTAAGATTGTTCAGTTAACCTACGCGTACTATCAAAACGGTAACAAGAACATAGATGCAGCCGAGAAGGAACTATTCTTTAGTCTCTCGAAAGCCTACGACTTGTACAACCAGTTGTTAGCACTTATCGTAGCTATTACCAGAGAATCACAACGCCGTCATGAGGTGCTTCAGGGGAAGGCCTTGCGTGAGGGCACAGCTGCACCTTCTGCAAAATTCGTCAACAACCGTTTTGCCCTTCAGTTGGAGAGCAACGAACAGTTACGCGAATTCCTTGAGACCCAGAAGCGTCAATGGAGTGATTATCCCGAGTTTATTGGTCTGTTGTTTGAACAGATTGAGCAGAGCCAGATCTATCAGGACTACATAAACGATAAGGAAGACAGCTATGCTGCCGACCGTGAGTTGTGGCGTAAGCTTTATCGCACCTTTATTCAGGAGAACGAAGACCTTGACTCGCTCCTTGAAGAGCAGAGCCTTTACTGGAACGACGACAAAGAGGTGGTCGACACCTTTGTGCTCAAGACCATCAAGCGCTTTGAAGAGAAAAATGGCGACAAGCAGGAGTTGCTTCCCGAATACGACTCTGAGGAAGAGAGGGATTACGCGCGTCGTCTTTTCCGTGCCACTATACTCAACACCAACGACTATCAGCGCATGATGACCGAGGCTTCTCACAACTGGGACTTCTCCCGTCTGGCTTATATGGATGTCATCATTATGCAGATAGCCATTGCCGAGATGATGACTTTCCCAAGCATCCCTATCAGCGTCACCATCAACGAGTTTGTGGAACTCTCGAAGTTCTACTCTACGCCTCGCAGCGCCGGCTACATCAATGGTATGCTTGACACCATAGCACGCCATCTTGTAGCAACTGGTCAGTTGCTGAAGCCAATAGAAGAAAAGAAACAACAATAATATTTTATAAACAATGTTCAACTCAATCGTATTACAGGCCGCAGGAGCAGGCCAGAACGGTTTGTTCTCAATGCTTCTCATGTTTGGTGCAATCTTCGCCATCATGTATTTTTTCATGATCCGTCCGCAGCAGAAGCAGCGTAAGGAGATACAGAAATTCCAGAACGAGCTGCAGAAAGGCACTCAGGTGGTAACTGGCGGTGGCATTTATGGTACCGTTGAGTCTATTGATCTGGCTGGCGGCAAGGTAGATGTAAAGATCGCACGCGACGTTGTCATCACCGTTGACAAGGGCTATGTGTTCAAAGACATGGCCAGCACTGGGATGCAGAAATAAGAAGCACTAACAGACGTTCTGTTATGTCACTGGGATTCATTGCTACCATACGCGCTATCAGAAATTTCCTGTTCAGCAAAGCGAACAGGGAATTTCTGCTTTTTTTATTCTTTCTCGTCATTGCCGGTCTGTTTTGGCTGATGATGGCACTCAACGAAACCTACGAGAAAGAGATAAAATTCTATGTTCGTATTACCAATGTACCTCAGAATGTAGTGCTTACCTCTGGCGACATTGATAGTGTACGTGTCAATATCAAGGACAAGGGTTTCAGCCTCTTCAGTTTCATCTACTCCGAAGATCAGATTCCTGTTGACATCGACTTCGTCAAGTATGCAGGGAGCAACGGTACTGGCTCCGTTTCGGCCATTGACCTGCAGCGACTCTTCGAGCATCGCCTGCCCGCATCTGCAAAAATTACCAGTGTAAAGACCGAGAAGCTCTCGTTCTACTACAATCACGGAGAGAAGAAGAAGGTGCCGGTCAGATGGCGAGGTCACATCACGCCCGACCCTCACTACTTCCTGTCGAAGACCATCATCAATCCCGACAGCGTCACGATCTACTCGTCGCATGCCCAGCTTGACAGTATTGACTACGTCTATACCGAAGATCTCAACTATTCTGACTTTCACGACACCCTCTCCATAAAATGCCGCCTGCATAGTGGTAGTGGCATCAAGGTGGTACCACAGAAAGTCAGCATACAATTCCTTACCGACATACTCACCGAAGAGAGTATCGACAGCATTCCCGTTATCGGCATCAACATGCCGGAAGGCAAGGTGCTACGCACATTCCCTTCTCGTGTGTCAGTAAGAATTGTGACAGGCATGAAGAACTATCGCGCACTATCAGCATCCGACTTCTTGGTTGTTGCCGACTACGAGCAGTTCTCGCAAAGCAATTCGGCAAAATGCCCTATCGTTCTGAAACGCATTCCTGATGGCATCACAAAGGCTACCCTTGAGGTTAAACAGGTCGATTACCTGATAGAAAGGAAATAGTCTTATGAAAATAGCTATCACAGGCGGCATTGGCAGTGGCAAGAGTTACGTGTGCAACTTGCTCCATCAGCGTGGCATCAGCATCTACGACTGCGATCGTGCAGCGAAGCGTCTCATGCGTTCATCTGTCGCACTTCGCCAACAGCTTTGCGCGCTTATCGGCTCCGATGCCTACGATAACGAAGGAAAGCTAAACAAAGCCGTCGTAGCCAAGTTTCTGCTGGAGTCAGACCGAAATGCCCAAGCTATTGACGCTATCGTTCACCCCGCTGTAGCCAGCGACTTCCTGCAGAGCCAGATGCAATGGATGGAGTGCGCCATACTCTATGAATCGGGCTTCGACAGATTGGTTGACCGTGTGATAGTTGTCACAGCTCCAGAAGCCATCCGTATTGAGCGTATCATGCAGCGTGACGGTATCACCCGCGAGAAAGCGCTTGATTGGATACATCGCCAGTGGCCCCAGGAGAAGGTTCGTCAGCTTGCCGATTACGAGATTGTCAACGACGGATATACTGATCTTGAGCAACAGATAGAGAGAATCATTAATAGCAATCAATAAAAAAGAAAGAAAATGAAAGAAACAATTTTAGCCATCTCCGGCAAGCCCGGACTCTACAAACTCGTATCACGCGGCAAGGGTAATCTTATCGTTGAAGCCCTTGATGCTACCCATCGCCGTCAGCCAGCTTTTGGCACAGACCGCATCACTTCACTGGGCGATATCGCTATGTATACAGATGAGGAAGACATTCCCCTGATGGATGTGTTTGAGAATGTGAAGGCACTTGAGAAAGGCAAGAAGGCCAGCATCGATTTCAAGAAAGCCAGCGGTGACGAGTTGCGCGAGTATTTCGCCAAGGTGTTGCCCAACTACGACCGCGAGCGCGTACAGAACAGCCATATCAAGAAGCTGA
Organism: uncultured Prevotellaceae bacterium; assembly: GCA_902778255.1. Taxonomy (GTDB): domain Bacteria; phylum Bacteroidota; class Bacteroidia; order Bacteroidales; family Bacteroidaceae; genus Prevotella. Next base: position 186,058 of record CACYXD010000005.1, on the reverse strand, counting down.
TTCAGTGGTATAATATCCTTATCGAGAACGGCATCACAGAGTTCAAGGATGCTGAAGCCGAGAAAGCAGAAGAGAAGAAGGAAGAGAAGAAAGACTAAGACAGATATCTTCCGAATGACAAATGGCATACTTACGAGTTCGCAAGTATGCCATTTCCTTTTATCTTATCCAATTCGCCCTATTCAACAGGAACGAGTTTGACTATCATTACAATCGCCTCAGCACTACCCTGCGTTATCGTGTACTTCGTACCAGCCGTAATAGCAATAGGCTGCATTTCGTAGTAAGCCCCTTCTGTGTTCAAAGTACCGCTAACAGTAGTTACATCACCATTGATCTTTACGTCACGACCCGACTTTGCCGTAGCCAGCACAATCGTCATATTATAGTTCTTCTGAGGAGTAAAGCTGATTGAGCCTTTGCTGTTCATCTTCACACCTTTCTTATAATAGACAGTCTCATACGTGATTTTACCATCACCATAATCACCTGCTACCGTGAACATCGTGTTAGAGGGTGAAGCATCAAATGAGCCCAGGATAACTCCATCCTGAGGTTCTGGTGTTGGATCGGTGCCTGGATCAGGTGTCGGATCATCACCTGTCTGCTCTTCGCTGACATCGCCCATGCCGTAGATCATAACCAGCGAACTGGTATAGTTAGCCAGTTTGTTTGACAGGTCTAGGATTACTTCATAATTGGCATCCTCAGTAGCGTTATTGAAGGTGTATTGGAAATCGCCATGTTCGCAGCGGCCTGCGCCGTATTGACCTGTCACCGTAGTAGGAACATCGGCAACAGCAAGTGGCGTGTAGGTATAGAAATCATCGGCTGTATCAAAGTTGTTATAGCCCGTACCTCCCTTAAGGGTCACCACCTCTGCAGGTACCTGGTCGTTGCGGCTTTCCACGACGTAGGCATCAAAGTGCTTGCTATAGATAGCATCGCCTGCCACGTAGGGTTCAAAGCTCTTATGACCAGTCATATAGTTGTCGTAAGCCTTGATGATACCACCGTCTTCACTTGAGAACGTTCCCTTTGTATCGTCACTTGAACCCACGCCGTTATGGATATCAGAGCCTTGCTTGGAGATCAACATTGGGTATTTGCAGTTACGATAGTAGTTCTTCTCAACAAAGATGCACGAGCCCGTAGTAGCGCCTACGCCATACTTCGCATTACCATCATAATAGTTGTTATAGACATGCAAGTGCTTTGATTTACGTACGCGCGGATGACGTGAATCAGAGTGGTCGTACCAGTTATGACGATAGGTCACGTAGTCCACCTCGTCACCATTGGAGTTGAGGTTACACTTGCCGCTATCCCAGAAGTGATTATCGCTGACAGTACAGTAGAACGTGCCCTTCACGTCGAACGAGCCATCACCCTTAGCCTTGTCGCCACCTTTGTTCTTTCCATAGAAGATATCGAGATGATGTCCCCATACATGCTCATTATCCGTATCGAAACTGATACCGTCTTCCTCGTGCATCATCACACCGAAGTTACGCAGTTCCACATATTTACATGCGCGCACCAGAACGCCGAAGCCGTGGAACGTAGCATCCGAACCCACGCCCTCAATGGTGAGGTTCATGTTCTGTCCCTTGCCCTTGACCTGTAGTCCAATGGCGCTGCTACCCAGCTCAGGCATATCAGCCTTTTTCAGCAAGCCGATGACACGGATATCGAGCGGGCGGGTCTCTGCCCCCTTCTCGTAAGCCTGGATAATATCCTGAATACCAGTACGCGTCTCCATCTTACCCTTATTATCAACCTGCATTTCCAGGGTAACGGTCTTTGCATTGGCCTTGCTGACATAGATGACGCGTGCGCCACTCTTCAACGTACCGTCGTTGTTGTATGCACCGATACCCTCGCTGGCATTATAGTGAGCATAGCCGTCACGATTGAAAGCCTTCACAACGAGATTAGCCACCGTAGTAGCAGCTGTGGTGACTTCCGTCTCTTCCACCACAGGCACAATCTTCAGGGTGTAGTCGCCGGCTTTCAGTCCCATAGCATCCGCACGGTTATAGGTGCCATAACTACGAATGAGCTGGTCGTCAATCTTGGTAAAATCGCTATACTGTCCACCCTTCACATAGACATGATAGGATGTGGCTCCACTGAAAGGAGTGAACTTCACATATGCCGACTCAAGCCATCCCTGAGCTTCCGTCACCTCAACGTTTTTGGCGGGGTCAATCTTCTTGGCGAAAGCGATAGCCGAGACACTACCATTGAACACGTCGTCGCCAGCTGTTGTGCTCACCGTGACCTTATCTGTCGACTGGTCCATATCAATAGCCGACACATTAGACGTGTTGTAACATTTCTGGCCACCTGAGGTGAGCGTGATGAGTGCCTGATTGACGGTGAAATCACGATTGACGGCATGGTTAATGACATCCTGTGCGTGCATCATGCCAGCGCTCATCAGTACGATGGCAGAAAATATAATCTTTTTCATCCTTAGCCCTCCTTATCGTTTAATGAATTTTACACTCTGACGATTAGCCTTCATCAGATATACTCCACCCTTGAGGTTACTGGTATTCAAGATAGCGCGGGCCTCGTCGGCACGAGTCGTCATCACCTTCTTTCCCTGAGCATCAAAGATGTCAATCTCCGTACCAGGTTCCAGTCCATTGATGTCAAGCACATCCTCCACCTGCTTCTTAATAGTGCCAATGGCTGTGCTGACAGGCGTGAACGACAACTTCACCTGTTCCATATCAACAGTCTGATTGGTCTGGTCGCCAAAGGTAACCACCACATTATCGCCCTCAAAGGTGATACGTGTTGCAACTTTCTCTACTGTCTGACCATTGATGATCAGCATTTGTTTCTTCTCAGCCTGTGCCGATAATCCTATCATCAGCAGGCAAGAGATCATCACGAATTTTAGTTTTTTCATTTGTTTTGAGATTATAGTTAGTAATTTCTTTATTATCTGGATGCATGGAAGCCCTCCATCAGTTCATATTTGCGCACCATCATACGATTGTAGATAAAGCGCAGCCAGAGCGGATGAGCGAGTGTGAACAGCATTCCCACTACACCTATTATTATATAGGCCATCAACTCGTTGAATACCAGGATGAAGACCGACACCAAAGCAAGGGGGAGCAGCATGGCGCAAAACTCGATGATGAGCTGCACCCCGTTCTCCGTATTGTTCTTGCCCGTCATCTTGTCGTTGAGCGGCAACGTCTGCTTGTTATAGATAGCCAGAGAAAACAACATGAAATAGGTCAGTCCGCTGGTGAGAAGCAGATAGGCCACCACCATCACCACTGAGAACTTACCTGTGATGATAGCAGGCAACATCAGCACCAAGGGTATGAAGAGGATGGCCACATGGATATAATACTTGGCACGCAACAGCTGCAGGATATTTTCTCTCTGCGTCATCAGCAGGTCAATATAATTGCCCTCCGGACACATCACCTTGACCAGCGTGGTCATGCCGTAGAGGCCGAAGCAATAGAAGCACCAGAAACTCTGCATCATCTTGCTGTCGTAGATCTCTGTAAACGACACCAGCAGGGAGAGCAGCGAGATAAACGAGATACTCATGATGACACGCGAGCGGATAGCCTTGTTGCGCATCATCGACTTCAGTTCAAGTTTTAGATACTCGCCACTCAGTCCGAACATCTCGAGGAAACTGAAGCTCGTGACGTGCTTCAATGCGCCCTCACGCTTCTCCTGCCGTCTCACCTCTTCGCGCACAAAGCGCATCTGTATCATACGGTTGACGACATACATCACCCAGAGCACGCCGATGCTTGCCAACGGGAACCACCAGGCAGAGGCGATATCACAGAGGAGATCCATCTGATTATCAAAGTAGTCTTCCTTGATAAACAGCGACAGCCAGAAAGATCCGAATACCACTACAGGCAACAGCAGCCACAGCATACTACGCCCGACGAGGGTGCGCACGATGAGATAAAACTGGCTGTTGGCCAGCAGCAGCGCCATGCCGCTGAATATCACGGCCATTGCCTCGTAGAATGTTGCTCCGCCGCAATAGATGACAAAGGCATAGGGCATAAAGAGCGACAGCCACACCAGGTTATAGCCCGTGAGCAGCATGTTGACCAGATAGGTATCGATCACCCTGCGGAAGGGGATGGGCTGAAGCAGATAGGGTCTCACTACGACCACAGGGGTCTGCTGCACCATGAAGCGGATCATGAAGTCTATGATCATCCACAAGGGCATCAGGGCCAACAGGAATCCGAACTCACGCATTTCCGTGGCGGGCAGGCCCATCACCGTGCCTATAAAGATCAGATAGAACATCATGAATCCTGCGCCAAAAACCAGCATCACACGCGCCACCATGCTCTGTTCGAAAGCAGGGCTGCGACGCAAAGCCAGACGGTTTTGCTTTCTCAGGAGGAGAAAAAGGTTCAGCAGATTCATCTAAGTAGTCGGACTGTAGGGCTGTTTATCTGAGGTCAATCACCTCGGCCGAGGGGAAGTCCTTGGAGTTGAAGCTGAACTCTGCGTCAGGCAACTTGGTGGTGACCAGATTGCTGATGACAAAGGTGGTCCATTTCTGCTTCTGCAGGATTTTTACTTCTGTAGGGTGATAGTTTTTCTTGTCAACGCTGATAAACATCTCCTTGACTCGGCGCGACTGGTCGGTAGCGGTGAGATGAACGGTATAAGCCGAGCCCGACTGAGTCATCGTGTAGTCGTAGCCCTGCTTGTACATATTGACGAAGTTATAGGGATTAAGCACCTGCAGCTGTGACTCCGAGGGGTTGGTCACGTTGACCTCTTCGTTCTTCGACATATAGGTCCACAGGGTCTTGCCGTTAAACCACATCGTAGCCATCGGCGTGGTGGCGTGGAATTTCTTACCCTTGACGGCAATCTTGCCGCTGGCGTTGCCATACTGGGCGCTGGTCATGGTAAAGTCGGCCTTCACGCCGTCGCGCGAGCTCACCGTGGCAGCACACTTGTCTAGCACTTCCTTAGCCGACTGAGCCTGCAAGTTTGTTGTTGACAGCAGGCCGAATATCAATGATAAAGCAAAAACAATCTTTTTCATATTTCCATTTGTTTTTATCGTTAAACCTATCTATTAGACTCCTTTTTACTTCAAAGAGTTTAACAGATCCTCCAAACTCACGTCATCCTGAATCAATACTTCACGAGGCTTCGAGCCGTGGGCAGCGCCTACGATGCCTGCCTTCTCCAACTGGTCCATCAGTCGGCCGGCACGGTTGTAGCCGATAGCGAACTTACGCTGAATCAAGCTCGTAGATCCGCTCTGCTCGTGCACAATCAGCCGGGCGGCATCGTCAAACATCGGGTCCAGATGACTCAGATCGGCATCATTGCTGCCAGAAGACATACCCTCGCCCTCGCTCACAGGAGGCTCAGGCAGTTCGTATGGCTCCATATAGCCCTGCTGCTGCGAGATGTACTGGTTGATGCGGTCCACCTCTGGCGTATCGACGAAGGCACATTGTACGCGCACGGGGTCGTTGCCCTGCAGATAGAGCATATCACCACGACCTATCAACTGCTGGGCACCCATGCGGTCGAGGATGGTCTTCGAGTCGATGCCCTGGCTCACCTTGAAGGCGATACGTGCAGGGAAGTTGGCCTTGATGGTACCAGTGATGATATTCGTCGTAGGACGCTGGGTGGCGATAATCATGTGGATACCCACGGCACGCGCCTTCTGGGCGATACGTGCGATAGGCAGCTCTATCTCCTTGCCAGCCGTCATGATCAGGTCGCCGAACTCATCAATGACCACCACGATATACGGCATATACTTATGTCCCTTCTCTGGGTTCAGTCTGCGGGCAATAAACTTCTTGTTATAGTCCTTGATATTTCTTTCGCCGGCAGCCATCAGCAGCTCGTAGCGGGCATCCATCTCCACGCAGAGGCTCTGCAGCGTGCGGATCACCTTCGAGGTATCAGTAATGATGGGCGTATCGGCTTCGTCGGGCAGGGCTGCCAGGAAGTGCTTGTCGATGCTCTTGTAGATTGAGAACTCCACCATCTTCGGGTCCACCAGCACGATCTTCAGCTCTGCAGGATGTTTCTTATATAATAAAGAGGTGAGGATGGCGTTCAAGCCTACCGACTTACCCTGACCGGTGGCACCGGCCACAAGCAGGTGGGGGGCTTTTGCCAGGTCAAACATAAACACCTCGTTGGTGATGGTCTTACCCATGGCGCAGGGCAGTTCCATCGTGGTCTCCTGGAATTTCTTCGAGTTAAGTATCGATTCCATCGACACGATATTAGCCTTGGCATTTGGCACCTCAATACCGATGGTACCCTTACCTGGTATAGGCGCAATGATACGGATACCCAGTGCCTTCAGGCTCAGGGCGATATCATCCTCCAGGTTGCGGATCTTGGCGATACGCACGCCCTGGGCAGGGGTAATCTCGTAAAGCGTGATGGTAGGACCTACAGTAGCACGGATAGAGGAAATCTCGATGCCGAAGTTGCGCAGCACCTCGATGATGCGGTTCTTGTTGGCATTCTGCTCCTCCATGTCGATATAGGGCTTGCCGTCGCTCTCATAAGCCTGCAGCAGGTCGAGCGTGGGATAATGATAGTTCTCCAAGTCGCGCTTGGGGTCATAGGGCTCCATATTCTCGTAAGCGCCCTCGGCCATCGTGTCGCCGTCGGCCTTCTCTTCATCGTCGGCCACCGTGACATCCATATCCGGATCACCCGTCGTCTTATTATCGGCTGCTGGCGCTCCTTCGATGAAATCGTCATTTTCTATGATCTCAGGCTCGCGGGTGTCTATGGGTGCAAACTCTATCTCCTCCCTGACGGGATCGTCAAAGGTGGTAGGGTCTTCCTCGGTCTTGATCAGGTTCTCATACGAGTCCTCTTTCGCCACCTCCTCATCATCGTGTATGGTATTGGTAATCGTAAACTTCACCTTCTCCAGGAATCTGGTAGGATTCAGGATCTTACGAATCCATACCACCGTCTGGTTGCTCACATAGACCAGGAAGCAGATGGCCACTAAGGCCAGGATAGCCACCAAGCCAGGTGTTCCCACATAACACTCGATGAAATTGCCAATAAAGAGGCCGTGCATACCGCCAGGACAGAAATGACTCTCGGGCACCATGGGCGTGACAAACATAGCCAGCAGCACCGACGACCATACCATCAGGATGCCAATACACAGGAACCACTTCAGCAGGGACACCTGATAGGCGCGGATAAGGCGAAGGGCCAACAGCAGGAGGAAGAGGGGAATGGCAAAGGCTGCTATGCCGAAACACCGGTTCATGAAGAAATACGACATCCACGCACCCAGACTGCCTATCGCATTCTGGAACACGCGACCCTGATTGGCCATATCGTTTTCACTGATATTCTCAATGATGCTCTGATCGGCGGCACCCGTGGTGAAGTACGACACAAACGCCCACGCCATACATACGGCCACTGCCAGTAGCAAGAAGCCTGCTACAAAATGGACGCGCTCATTCTTAACGAAATCCACGATTTTCGAGAAGCCGACGGCTTCCACCATAGAAGGCTTGGCATCGTCTCCCCTCCTTGACTTTTTCTTGTCTGCAACCTTTGACATTATCTTGTTATTTGTTAATTCTTTTGCAAAGGTACAAAATAATTGAGAATTAAGAATTAATAATTAAGAAATATTTCGTATTTTTGCACCTCGAAAAGAAAATATGAAGCTTAAAACAATTTACAACAAGTTCGACAAGGCGCTTATCCCATCTCTTCCCATCGCTCAGTTCGAGGGAAGAATCGTGGTGATCCTGACTGCCGGAGAGACTGAGAAGGCCGTCAGATACCTGATGGACCAGCCCATCCTCGGCTTCGACACAGAGACCAGACCGTCGTTCAAGAGAGGGCATCAGCACAAGGTTTCGCTACTCCAGGTAGCCACCCCCGACATCTGTTTTCTGTTCAGACTCAACCACACTGGTCTGACCCCATCGCTCATCCGGCTACTGGAAGACGAGAGTATCACCAAGATAGGACTGTCGTGGCACGACGATGTCAACTCGCTTCACAAGCTGGGCAATTTCAAACCAGGCCGTTTCATCGACCTGCAAAACATGGTGCACGACTTGGGTATTGAAGACCTGAGCCTACAAAAAATCTACGCCAACCTCTTTGGCCAGAAAATCAGTAAGCGTCAGCAGCTGAGCAACTGGGAGGCCGACGTACTCGGCGACAAGCAGAAGCTCTATGCCGCCACCGATGCCTGGGCTTGCATCATGATATACAACGAGATATTAAGACTAAAGGAATCAAGCAGTTACGAATTAATCATTAAAGAAGAAAATAATGAAGCAAATATATCTGAAAAGAGGTAAGGAAGAGAGTCTTTTACGCTTCCATCCCTGGGTTTTCTCAGGCGCCATCCATCATGCCGACAACGGTATTGAAGAGGGTGATGTGGTGCGTGTGGTCACAGAAAAGGGCGATTTCATCGCCGTGGGCCACTACCAGCAAGGCTCCATCTCCGTGCGTGTGCTGACGTTCAACGACGTAGAGATTGACGACCCCTTCTGGCACTCGCGCCTCCAGTCGGCACTCAACATGCGTCAGGACATCGGCCTTGCCGACAGCCCCAACACCAATGCCTTCCGCCTGGTTCATGGCGAGGGCGACCTGCTGCCCGGACTCATCATCGACGTTTACGACAAGACTGCCGTGATGCAGGCCCACAGCATTGGTATGCACATGGCCCGTCACGCCATTGCAAAGGCGCTGGCTGAAGTCATGAAGGGACGCATAGAGAACATCTATTACAAGAGCGAGACCACCCTACCCTTTATGGAGCCTGAGAATGGCTTCCTGCTGGGCAGCAGCGACGATAATATCGCCGTTGAAAACGGCCTGCGCTTCTATGTTGATTGGCTTCGTGGCCAGAAGACAGGCTTCTTCGTTGACCAGCGTGAGAATCGTGCCTTGCTCGAGAAATTCGCCAAGGGCAAGCGCGTGCTGAATATGTTCTGCTACACGGGCGGCTTTTCGTTCTACGCCATGCGTGGCGGTGCCCAGCTCGTACACTCCGTCGATAGTTCGGCCAAGGCCATCGAACTGACGCGTCGCAACGTGGAGCTCAACTTCCCTGGCGACCCTCGCCACGAGGCTTTCTGCGAAGATGCCTTCAAGTTCTTGGATGCCCAACCCTCTGCAGCGGTAGCAAACTCTACACTCTCAGCTCTCAACTCACAACTCACTTACAATCTCATCATCCTCGACCCGCCAGCCTTCGCCAAGCACCGTGGTGCCCTGCACAACGCGCTGAAGGGCTACACCCGCCTCAACGAGAAGGCCTTCGAGAAGATTGAGAAGGGCGGCATCCTCTTCACGTTCTCCTGCTCTCAGGTCGTCACGAAAGACCATTTCCGCAATGCCGTCTTCACGGCAGCAGCCCAGGCCAAGCGCAAGGTGCGCATCCTGCACCAGCTCCACCAGCCTGCCGACCACCCTATCAACATCTATCATCCCGAGGGCGAATACCTGAAGGGACTCGTACTCTATGTTGAATAAGGTCAGGGAGTACATAGAAAAACATCGTTTGCTGGAGTCAGGCAGACGCTATCTGGTAGCCCTCAGCGGCGGTGCCGATAGCGTGTGCCTGCTTCTCGTTTTAAAGCAGTTGGGCTATCAGGTGGAGGCCGTCCATTGCAACTTCCTGCTGCGGGGCGACGAGAGCCATCGTGACGAAGCCTTCGCCCGTCGGCTCTGCGAGCAGCAGGACATCCCCTTCCACGCCATCCATTTCGACACCCGCACCTATGCCAGTCTGCACAAGATCAGCATCGAGATGGCAGCCCGCGAACTGCGCTATCAGTATTTCGAACAGCTCAGGAAGGATATCGATGCAGAGGCCATCTGCGTGGCCCATCATCAGGATGACTCCGTAGAGACCATCCTCCTCAACCTGCTTCGCGGCACTGGCATACATGGCCTTTCGGGCATCAAGCCGCGCAACGGCCACATCCTCCGTCCGCTGCTCTGCGTGAGTCGAGCCGACATAGAGAAATGGCTCAAGGAGCAACAGCAAGATTACGTCACAGACTCCACAAATCTGCATGATGATGTATTGCGTAACAAGTTAAGGCTCAATATTATACCATTGCTTTCATCAACCTTTCCTTCCGCAGCGGAAAGTATCCTGAAAACAGCCAAGAATATCGGCGAGGCCACCACCATCTACGACCACTACACACAGGAGGCCCTCGGCCGATTAGTGGATGGCGATTCCATCGCCATCAATGCCCTGCTGCAGGAGCCCTCGCCCGAGAGCATCCTCTTCGAATGGCTCTCCACGTTCCATTTCCCACCCGCTACGATAGAGAATATCTGTGAGTCGATGGAATCGGCCATTTCCGGACGAGAGTGGCAATCGCCCACCCACCAGCTCACCATCTGTCGTGGCCGACTGATTGTGGAGCCCCTGCAGGCGCCACGCCCCACCCTGCGCATCCCTGAGGCGGGCACCTACATCTACGATGAAACCGCCAAAATTCGCATCGCGAAGCAGGACGGCTCCCATATCATCAAGAGCAAAGACGCCGCCTGTCTCGATGCAGAGCATGTCCGCTTCCCCCTCACCCTGCGTCCTGTAGCCCCTGGCGACCGCTTCACGCCGTTTGGCATGAAGGGCAGCAAACTCGTCAGCGACTACCTCACCGACCTCCACCTCTCCGTCTTCGAGAAGCGCCGCACCCTCGTACTCTGCGATGCCGACGGGCAAATCCTCTGGCTTGCAGGCCATCGTCCCGATGCCCGCTTCTGCGTCACGCCAGCCACCCCCTCCACCCTCGTCGTCAACATCATAGTCACCTGACATTACGAATAGAAATGGATAATCAAGAAGAAAAGTTCCCCCTTGTCGATGAAGCCGGCAACGTGATCGGCTCCGCAACCCGAGGCGAGTGTCACAACGGTTCAAAACTGCTACACCCCGTCGTTCATCTGCATGTCTTCAACTCCAAGGGCGAGCTCTATCTGCAACGCCGACCCGACTGGAAAGACATACAGCCTGGCAAGTGGGACACAGCCGTAGGCGGACATATTGATTTTGGTGAGACCCCTGAAGAGGCCTTGCGTCGCGAAGTGCGTGAAGAGCTGGGCATCACCGACTTCGTCCCTACCCCCATCGCCAAGTATGTGTTTGAAAGCAAGCGTGAGAAGGAACTGGTATATGTAAACCGCACCGTCTATGACGGCGAGATACAGCCATCGGCCGACGAACTGGACGGTGGCCGCTTCTGGACCATCCAGGAGATCCGCGAGGCCATGGGCAAAGACCTTCTGACCCCCAACTTCGAGAGCGAATTCAAGAAATATCTATTATAGGAAAAGCAAAAAAATCCGTAATTCCTTGTATGAAATTAACAAAGGGCGTTCCTGATGGGAGCCCTTTGTCTGTTAAAAACGCCTGTTTTAACTTGTCTTTTATGCTGAAAGGCAGCGCGTTTTAGCCTATTTCACAATGTGATTCAGCCTATTTCACAGTGTGATTCAGCCTGTTTCACAATGTGATTTAGCATCAAATGCATTGTCATACAAGAATCATGATGTTTTTATGGTAACAGATAGTAACAGATGTAACAGATAATATTAAGAAAAACTCCTCTCGTACGTGCGTGCGAGAACGTACGAGAGGAAATCTCAGAAAACCACTGTTACGTCTGTTACATCTGTTACCGCCACCGAGAGCGACAAGGGTCTTGTGACGCTCTATGCACAATGGGTGACGCAGGCGGAGATGGAGCAGTATGTAGGCAAAGTTATTGCTACTGACGGAAAACTGTACAAGACCGTGACAGCCGCCACGAATGCCGGCACAACAGCTTCGGGTGTGGTTGCCTATGTGGGTGTGCCAGGTTCAGTGGAGGCAAGCAGTAGCAGCTACAGAGGATTGGCTATTTCGCTGGCAGATGTAGCTACGTATATTGCTTGGTGTACTGATCCGTCAGGATGGTTTGCCGGAAGTACATTGTCACAAGCATTAGATGCAAGAAACGGATGGGAACGTACTAATTCGTTCGGCAGAGAGGGATCACGCGTTGTAGATGACATATACGGACATCACCACGACCACGCAGCTGCGGCAGCCGCATATGACTACGACGTAAACCGACCTGCCGGCTCCAGCCCATAGTTCGTACCTACAATGGGACAATGGAACTTGGCAGCACAAGGACTTACGGGTAGTACAGACGACATTTCTGGAACAGACAATTCAGCTTACACCTATAATAATCTCAGCACAAAGATTACCGCTGCAGGTGGTTCTTTGTTAAATTGGGCGGTCTATTGGAGCAGTACGGAAGTGGACGCAACGAATATGTGGACTTTCGATATCGGAGGCATAGGGAGCAGCCGAAACGGCAGCCGAGCTTTGTCCGTATCAAAGTCTTTGGATGCTGCTGAGTTCGTCCGTGCCTTCTTTGCTTTCGAGAGTGCAATAACGGCTGTCTATACCATTTCCTATGATGCCAACGGCGGCAGCGATGCACCTGACGCACAGACAAAGGACGGCGGTATCAACCTGACGCTGAGCAGCACTGTGCCGACACGCACGGGCTACACCTTCGCAGGATGGGCAACAACAAGCGACGGCGCAGTGGCCTACGCAGCAGGGGCGACATACACTGGCAACGCTGATCAGACCCTTTACGCCCAGTGGACAGAGAACACGGCGACGTTGGCTGAGAACACGGACAACTCTGAGTGGATTAGCAACCACGACGGATACGTGTACGACATCATGCTGACCCGCACGCTGCAGATAGGCGGATGGAATACGTTCTCCGTGCCCTTCAGCATTAGCAGTTCTGAGCTGACTGCCAAGGGTATGATGGTGAAGGAACTGACCGACGCTTCATACGACTCTGACACAAAGACGCTGTCGCTGGAGTTCGACGATGCCACGAGCATCGTGGCAGGACATGCCTATCTGGTGAAGGTGGATGCCACTGTTGCAAACCCGACATTCAACGACGTGGAGATTGTGGACGAAACGACGGCGACAACCATTACGGACGTCGTGGAATTCGTACCCGCCATCAATCCGACGGCACTACCCACAAACGACAAGAGCTACCTCTTCGTCAGCGGCGGCAATACGCTGACGTGGGCTAAGTCAGGCAGCAGCATGAAGGGCTTCCGTGCCTACTTCCACATCCTAGGCGATGACATTGCCAATGCCCGCGCCTTCTCGATGGAATTCGGCGACGATGAAGCGACGGGAATCATCAGCCTCACCCCCGCCCCCTCTCCGAAAGGCGAGAGGAATATTTACTCACTCGATGGCCACAAGGTTGAGAATGCAACCCAAAAGGGTATTTACATCCAGAATGGCAAAAAAGTAATTAAGTAACGGTAGGAGGACGAAGATATGATTAGGATAGATTATATGAAGCCTATAGTGAAGGTGGTGAAGCTGCAGCACCAAGGCCATCTGCTCAACATGAGCCGCATTGAAAAAACTATAAGTGCTAAGAACGAAGTAGAATTGGAATACGATAGCGAGGGAGACGACCAGGAATACGCTTGGTGAACGATTCCCGCGATCTTGTGTACTTTAATACAGGAACCTTTACGAAGGCAGCAGGCATGGAGTCATGAGAAAGGGCGCTCGAAGTGATTCGGGCGCTTTTTATCGTTTTCGGCTCAAAAGAATAAAAAAACTAAAAAAAGTAGGGGTCAGGAGAACAACGTATTGATTTTTTTCGTAACTTTGCACCCGCAAAACGAAGTGTTTATACGTATAGGCCTAAATATCAGGCAGTTAGTTTGAAAATAATAGAGAAATAGAAGATGAGACAGCTAAAGATTCAGAAGAGTATCACAAACCGTTCGAGCGAAGCGCTTGACAAGTACCTTGTAGAAATTGGCCGTGCTCCCCTTATCAGCATTGACGAGGAGATAGAGCTGGCACAGAAGATTCGCAAGGGCGGCCCGGAGGGTGAGCGCGCCAAGGACAAGCTGGTGACTGCCAACCTGAGATTTGTGGTATCCGTGGCCAAGCAGTATCAGCATCAGGGACTGACCCTGACGGACCTGATTGACGAGGGCAACATCGGACTGATCAAGGCTGCTCAGAAGTTTGACGAGACCCGCGGCTTTAAGTTCATATCCTATGCCGTATGGTGGATTCGCCAGAGCATACTGCAGGCTATTGCCGAGCAGAGCCGTATTGTGCGTCTGCCGCTGAACCAGGTGGGCTCGCTCAATAAGATCAACCACGAGATCAACAGGTTTGAGCAGGAGAACCAGCGCCACCCGTCGGTGAGCGAGCTGGCCGAGATGGTGGATATCGACGAGGAGAAGATTGGCCAGAGTATGCAGGCCGACAGCCACCACGTGTCTATCGACGCGCCTTTCCAGGACGGCGAGGACAACTGTATGCTCGACGTGATGTCGAGCGGCGACGACAGCCGTACCGACCGCCACGTGGATCATGAGTCGATGGCTCAGGAACTGAACTCGGTGCTTTCGCGCGTATTAAAGGATCGCGAGATCATCATCATCCGCGAGTGCTTCGGCATTGGCTGCCACGAGAAGGGTCTGGAGGAGATTGGCGACGAGCTGGGACTGACCCGCGAGCGTGTGCGCCAGATCCGCGAGAAGAGTATTGCCAAGCTGCGTGACTCTGGCAATGCCCGCATCCTGATGAAATACTTGGGATAATTTTTCAGGTAAAATAAGATAGTAAGGAATAGAAAAACCAAAGATTTTTTGGTTTTTCTATTTGTTTATGCTATCTTTGCACCTGCAAACATGAAACGCTTATTACTAACCATACTGATAACCATAGCCTTTACGGCAGGAATGACTGGCGCCAAACGGAATGATGTAGATACGCTGGTCATGAATCGTCTGTTCAGCTACCTCGAAGCCTATCAGTACGACCTGGACGGCTTTACCACCAATGTCTATTCCAAGCACCTATACCAGGTGGAGAAGCGTAACGTGGGACTGCTGGCCATTCCGTCGATGTACTCCATCTCGCACGGCGAGCGCACATTTGTGAGCGAGGAATACAGCCGTTTTACGTTTAAGGACATCGACGAATATGACAACAGGTGGCAGGTATATTGCACCACCATACCCCGCAACCGCCGCACGATGGGGGTGCTCTTCAAATACCTGACACCCAGCTTCTACAACGTCACCATCTACAAAGACCATATCCTGTCGCCCTTCTGCAAGGAGAACAGCCGCTACTACCAGTACCGCACGGTGCCCTTGGCCAACCACCAGGTGCGCCTGTATTTCCGTCCGCGCCTCGTGAAGAACACGCAGCTGGTACGTGGTAAGGCCATCCTCGATGAGCGCACGGGCCGCCTCAAGCAGGTGGAGATGGAAGGCGAGTTTGACATGATCAGGTTTCAGACGCTGATCATGATGGGCGACGAGGGGGCACGCACCCTGCTGCCCAAGATCTGCCAGACGAATATCTCGTTCAAGTTCGGTGGCAACAACGTCACGTCGCAGTTTGAAGCCGTCTTCGACTGCCCTATCACCCTACCCGACTCCGTCAACGTGAAGGGCGACCGCCTGCTCATGGACTCCATACGCCCCATCAGTCTGTCGGCCGACGAGCTGCTGGTCTATGAAGACTATGACCGCAAGCACGGCCTGCTGGTGGACGCTGAACCTGAGGAGGAAGAGGACACGACAGTGGTGGTCACAGAGGCTTGGGTGAAAGAGGACGAGCAGCCCGAGCCGCCTGCCACCCGCCATCACAACTACCTGAAGGAGATTGGTTGGGATCTCATTGGCGACAACCTGCTGAACAGCGGGCGTATCAATACCGAAAGATGGTCGTTCAAGCGGTCGGCATGGCTCGACCCACAGTATATCAGCTACAGCAAGAGCAAGGGACTGTCGTACAAGATGAAGTTCCGCACGCAATACCGCTTCTCGCCCAATGCCTGGCTGAACTTCAACCCCTATGTGGGTTACAACTGGAAATTCAGGGAGTTCTACTACAGGGCACCCTTCAGTCTGCAGTACAACCACAAATGGGATGCGGGCTGCGACCTGGTGTTTGGCAACGAACACCGCATAGGCAGCAGCGTGATACTCGACGAGATTAAAAAGGAGCAAGGCGACCTGCCAGGACTGGAGGATATGAAGCTGAACCTGTTTGACGACAGCTATATCCAATTCAGCCACCATATCCAGCCGAAGGACTGGCTGAGAGTGGAGGCCGGTCTGGTGTACCACTACCGCACCTCGCTGAACAAAGCTGCGATGAGGAGTTTCGGCAAGGAGTCGAGCTATTACTCCATGGCACCTGCCCTGAGTCTGAAGCTACGCCCCTGGCAGAAGGCGCCCCTGCTGACCATCGACTATGAGCGAGGACTGAAGCTGAACCACAAATACATCAACTACGAGCGATGGGAGGCCGACCTGTCGCACATGCACCAGCTCAGTCGCACACGTATGCTGAACCTGAGGTTCGGAGGCGGTCTATATACGGCCAAGGACGGCGACTTCTTCATGGACTTCGCCAACTTCCGCGACAACAACCTGCCTGGCGGATGGGATGACGACTGGACGGGCAACTTCCAGCTGCTCGACTCACGTCTCTACAACGAGTCGTCGTATTACCTCAGAGGCAACGCCTCGTTTGAGACCCCGCTGATCGTGGCCTTCCTGGTGCCCTATGTTGGTCGCTACGTGGAGCGCGAGCGCCTCTACCTGAGCTCGCTGAGCATCGACCACACCCGCCTCTATTCCGAACTGGGCTACGGCTTCAGTTGCCGATACTTCTCGCTGGGTCTCTTCACGAGTTTCTTCAACTACCAGTATCAGGGCTTCGGCAGTAAATTCACCTTTGAACTGTTCCGCAGATGGTAACACCCCTCGTTGTCTATAAAGCAAGTGCCGGCAGTGGAAAGACTTTCACGCTGGCAGTAGAGTATATCAAACTGCTCATCAAAGACCCGCAGGCCTACAAGGTGACGCTGGCCGTGACCTTCACCAACAAGGCTACGGCGGAAATGAAGCAGCGCATACTGAGCCAGCTCTACGGCATCTGGCGAGGACTGGACGACTCCAGGAGCTATTTTGATGCCGTATGCAAAGACCCCGACATCAATCCCAATATCGTCAGGGAGCGCGCCGGCATGGCGTTGAAAAACCTGCTGCATCACTATACTTACTTCCGCGTGGGCACCATCGACGCGTTCTTCCAGAGCGTGTTGCGCAACCTGGCCCGCGAGCTCGAGCTCACCGCCAACCTGCACGTAGGACTGAATGACAAGCAGGTGGAAGAGCAGGCCGTAGATCAACTCATAGAGAGTCTGCAGTCCACCGACCTGCTGCTGCAATGGCTGCTCAAGTATATCATGGACAGCATCAGCGAGGACCGCTCGTGGAACGTCTTCCAGCAGATCAAGAAATTCGGACTCACCATTTTCCACGACTACTATAAGGAGGCGAGCCCCAAGCTGCATGAAGTCTTCAGCGAGAAGAATTTCTTTGACAACTACACACAGATGCTGCGCCAAGAGCGCGACGAGGCGGTAGAGCGCATGAAGCAGATTGGCGATACGTTTTTCGAGATTATCGACAGCGAGGGCCTCGACGTCAACGACTTCTCAAATAATGAAAAGGGCGTCTGCTCGATATTCTTCAAACTGCAACAGGGAACATTTAGTGAAAAGGTGCTCACCAAAAGGGTGACCGATGCGCCTGGCGACCCCACGAAATGGTACAGCAAGAGCAGTAAGAAGGCCCAACAGATTCACGCGTTGGTGGAAAGAGAACTGGACGCGCTGCTGCGTCAAGCCCTCGACGAGCAGCCCCGACAATATAAGCGCTTTCAGTCTGCCAAGCTCACCCTGCGCCACCTGAGCCAGCTGCGCCTGCTGGGCAGTATAGAGGCCAAGGTGCGCGAGCTCAACGCCGATGCCAACCGCTTCATGCTCTCCGACACCCAGCAGTTTCTCCACGCCCTGATCAGCGACGACGACACGCCCTTTATCTTCGAGAAGATAGGCTCACAGCTGGAGCATATCATGATAGACGAATTCCAAGACACCTCGACCGTCCAGTGGAAGAACTTCAAGGTGCTGCTCAACGAGATCATGAGCCACGAGTCATCGAGCCTCATCGTGGGCGACGTGAAACAGAGCATCTACCGATGGCGCAGCGGCGACTGGCGACTGCTGGCCAACATCAAGGGCGAGTTTGACAATGGCGACCAGCGCATACAGGAGGAGGCGCTGAAGACCAACTATCGCTCAACGACCAATATCATCGACTTCAACAACGCCTTCTTCAAAGAGGCTGCCATGACAGAAGGGGTGACGGCCTATGGCGACGTAGAACAGCAGTACCCCAGCAACAAGCCGCGCGACGGACGGGTGGACATACAGCTGCTGCCCGCGAAAGACTATGACCAGCATACGCTGGAGCTCGTGGCCGAGCACGTGGCCCAACTGCTCGAGAAAGGCATCAAGGCCAAGCATATCGCCATACTGCTGCGCACTAACGGCAACATCCCATTGGTGGCCAACTACCTGATGAGCACCATGCCCGAGGTCAACCTGGTGAGCGACGAGGCCTTCAGACTGGATGCCTCGCCTGCCGTACAGGTGATCATACAGGCGATGAGACTGCTCACCCACCCCGACGACAAGATTACGCAAGCCTACCTGGCGAAAGCCTACAGCGGCGACATCAAGGGCGAGCTGCCTGAAGACTTCGGACAGCACCTGCTGAAGATGCCCCTCTACGACCTCGCCGAACGGCTCTACACCATATTCAATATACAGGCGATGGAAAACCAGAGCGGATACCTCTGTGCGCTCTACGACCAGATTATCAACTTCGTCAACGAGCAGCACTCGAACATCTACGGCTTCCTGAAGGAATGGGACACCACCCTCTGTGGCAAGAATATCCAGTGTCCTGATGTTGACGGCATCCGACTCATCTCCATCCATAAATCCAAGGGACTGGAGTTCGACCACGTCATCATACCCTTCTGCGACTGGAAACTGGAGCTGTCGGATATCCTTTGGTGCAAGCCCACGGAAGAGAAGTTCGACCAGCTGCCCCTGGTACCCATCGACTACAGTCAGAGCGGCATGATGGGCACCATCTACGAGAAAGACTACGACCAGGAGCATCAGCAACTGGTGGTCGATAACCTGAACCTGCTCTACGTCGCCTTTACCCGAGCCGCCAAGAGTCTGTATGTGACAGGAAGGCGCAAGGCCACAGGCTGTCGCTCACTACTGTTGGAACAGGTGTTGCCTGGCCTGCAACTGCCCGATGCCACCCTGAGCGGCTTGGACGATGAGAAAGCGCCCATCGAATTTTCGATGGGTACACTGCCCCTGAGCGAGGAGAAGAGCAAGGACAGGAGCCACGATCCCAACCCCTTCCTGCGCAGCAGCAGTCTGATACCCGTCGAGATTGAGTCCTTTGACCTGAAGACCTCGTTCAAGCAGAGCAACCAGAGCAAGGAGTTTATCCATGAGGATGACGACGAGATGGCGCAGCAGACCAACTATATCAAGATGGGCAACGTGCTGCACAACCTCTTTGCCCACATACGCACCACAGACGACATCGCTCCTGCCCTGCAGAACATGGAGATGGAGGGCATACTCTATGATGCCAACCTGACGCCCCAGAAGATTCGCGACATGATCACCAAGCGTCTGGCCGACCCGCGGGTGGCTGAATGGTTCTCAAAACGATGGACGCTCTACAACGAGTGTACCATCCTGCTGCCCAATGGCGAGGAGCGACGACCCGACCGCGTGATGACCGATGTCCATGAGACCATCGTCATAGACTTTAAGTTCGGAAAGCAGCGCGAGGAATACCACGAGCAGGTGAGGGAATACATGAACCTGCTCTCAGAGATGGGGCATCAAAACGTGAAGGGATTCCTCTGGTTTGTATATAGTAACAAAATCGTTGAAGTGGTATGAAGACATTCTTAGAATATGTAGCCGAGGATATCCTGCGGAAATACGGCAACGACCTGTCAAAGGTGGCTGTGGTCTTTCCCAACAAGCGTGCCTCACTCTTTCTCAGTCAGCATCTGGCAAGCCTGTCCGACAAGCCCATCTGGAGTCCGGCATATATCACCATCAGCGACCTGTTTCGCAGCTACAGCCAGCGCAACGTGGCCGACCCCATCAAACTGATTTGCGACCTGCATAAATCGTTCACCTCGCAGACAGGCATCGACGAGACGCTGGACCATTTCTACGGATGGGGACAGCTGCTCTTGGCCGATTTCGACGATCTGGACAAGAACATGGCCGATGCCGACAAGGTGTTTGCCAACGTCAGGGACATACACGAGCTGGACGACGTGAGCTATCTCAGCGAAGAGCAGCGCAAGGCCATTCAGCGATTCTTTGGCAACTTCACCGACGACCATAACACGGAGCTCAAGACGCGCTTCCTGAAGCTGTGGTCGAAGATGAGCGCCATCTATCACGACTACAACAACAGGCTGGCCCAGCAAGGACTGGCCTACGAGGGAGCCCTGTATCGCGAGGTGGCCGAGTCAGACCTGACATCTGATACCTACTACGACCATTATCTCTTCGTGGGCTTCAACCTGATACAGAAGGTGGAGCATAGTCTGTTTAAGACGCTACGTCAGCAAGGGAAGGCGCATTTCTATTGGGACTTTGACACGTCATACCTCAATACAGACGATGCCGGCTATTATATCAAGCAGCAGATGGAGATGTTTCCCTGTGAGTTGGATATCAGCGACGAGGCCATCTATGCTAATATGGAGCAACAGAAGGAGATACGCTATATCTCGGCCACGACGGAAAATGCTCAGGCTCGCTATGTCAGCCAGTGGCTACGACAAGACAAGCGCTATGAAGCTGGGCGCAAGACGGCCATCGTCATGTGCAACGAAGCCCTGCTGCCAACGGTGGTCCATTGTCTGCCCGACGAGATAGACAAGGTGAACATCACCACGGGTTATCCGCTGGCGCAGTCGCCTGTGGCCGCACTTATCCTGCAACTCACCGACCTGCGCATCCTGGGCTACGACCAGAAGCGCCACAGTTTCCGCCGACGCTATCTGGACACTACACTCCGACATTCCTATCTCGCCACCCTGCCCGAAGAGGAAGCCAGCGAGATGCTCAAGGACGCAACTACGCCATTGCTCTCCTGGATAACCGGCATCATACAATGCGTTGCCCATCGTACAGAGGATAGCGACCCGCTGTTTCAGGAATGTGTGTTCCGTGCCTATACGCTCATCAACAGGCTGAACGCATTGGTAGAGAGTGGAGACCTCATCGTCAACGACACCACCATGCAGCGCCTCATCAACCAGCTCATCCAGTCAACCACCGTACCCTTCCACGGCGAGCCCATTGAGGGCATCCAGGTGATGGGCGTGCTGGAGACACGCAGTCTGGACTTCGAGCACCTCATCCTGCTTTCGTGCAACGAGGGTAACATGCCGCGAGGCGTCAACGACACCTCGTTTATCCCCTACACCATCCGCAAGGCACATGGGCTTACGACCATCGACCATAAGGTGGCCATCTACAGCTACTATTTCCACAGACTGCTGCAACGCGCATCAGACATCACCATACTCTATAACAACAGTACCAACGACGGGCAGACGGGCGAAATGTCGCGTTTCATGCTGCAGCTGATGGTCGATGAGCATCTGAAAAAGGAGATAGCGTTTGAGACCATACAGGTGCCGGCACTCATCCATCATGCCACGCCACCTGTGATACAGCTGGAGAAGAAGATGCAGCCTGCCATCCTCTCGCCAACGGCCATCAACACCTATATGCGCTGTCCGCTGCGCTACTACTACAAATACGAGTGTGGGCTAAAAGAACCAGAAGACGATGCCGACGACACCATCGACAACCGGCTCTTTGGCAACATCTTCCACTTGGCTTCCCAACGCATATACGACCAGCTGCAGGCAAAGAGTCATCAAATCACGAAGAGCGACATTGAAGAGTTGCTCAAGACGCGCGTAGAGATAGTGCGCGCCGTAGATGAAGCGATGCGGGAAGTGCTGAAGGTAGCCAACCTGAAACAAGCAGACCTCAACGGCCTGCAGCTCATCAATCGCGAGGTGCTGATACAATATGTGCGACAGCTACTGACCATCGACCATGAGTTGGCACCCTTCAACATCATCGGACTGGAATTGGAAATCAAGGGCAAGCTGCAGACAACCTATCTCAACACCACTATCGGGGGAATTATAGACCGTCTGGACAAAATCGTCAAAGACGGACAGGAGCGCATCAGGGTCATCGACTATAAAACGGGCAGCAAGGCCGTAAAGTCACTGGAAGACGTGGAGGCCATCTTCAAGCAAGAGAGCCTGAACAAACATAGTGACTATTATCTGCAGACATTCCTCTATGCGGCTCTGGTCAAGCAGCAATATACCAACATCCCTGTGTCGCCGGCCTTGCTGTTTATCCAGCACTCAGGAGGCGAAGACTACGACCCCACACTCTGTTTCGGACGAGAGCCCATCACAGATGTAGCCCCAAGCATTCCCAGATTCATGGAACTGCTCAGGGCTACCGTCGATGACATGTTTAATCCGTCAATACCCTATCAGCCTACTGCCGATACCGACCGATGTGCAACATGTCCTTATAAGTTGCTCTGCTCTTAGAAATTATACGAGAATCCCAGCGAAGAATACTCCTTGAACTGCCAATAGCTCATGCGTGAGCCATCATCTTTGTATTTCTTGTTAGAGTCATCCAAACGGGGATAGAGGAAGAGGTTGGCAGAGATATACTTCGACACCTTCAGGTTGAAGGTATTTTCCCATTCCAGCTGGGCACGATGGTAACTGGTGAAGCCATAGACGCGCGACTTCCAAGAGAAATTGTCAGTTATTTTCCATTCCAGCTGAGCCGTGAGCTGCGAACCGAAATCGGTCAGCGAGTGGGTATGCTTAGGCACCTTCACACCAAAGCTCTGAGCCAGGTTAGCACGATCCACATAGCGATAGTTCACAGCCAGGGGCGACATATTGATGGTACCAGTAAGTCTCTTCTTTAACCACTCCACCTTATAATCCATACCAAGACCAGCACTCAGGTTGAAAGGCGACATGAAGTCGGAGAACACAAACTCCTTGTTCGACTTCAAGCCGTGATAGAACTGGGTGTAGGCCTGCACCTGAAGGGTATAGTACCAACGGTTGACGGCCTTCAAACCGATTTTGCTGGTCAGACGGATAATATCCTCGTTGGTCTTGAACTTATTCACCGTATCAGAAGGCGAGGTCTGGAAACCTAACTTCATCTCCAGCTTGTTGTCCCACTTCCATTTCTCCTTGTTGTCATAGTTGGCCTCAAGGGTCAATGTTCCAATGGCAGAGTAATTGCTCTCACCACCCTTGTACCAGTTGTCGCTCACATGGTTCTGCATGAACTGAAGGGCACCGTCTCCCTTGTATTTCCAGAAGTTGGGCTTCTCAACGACCAGCTCCACAGGGGCTGCCACGGGAGCGTCTGGCATGGGAGCTGCCTGCTCCACCATCTCCACGGTCTGAGACACGGTACTTTCTATGATATCCTGGCGCAACGTACCTGCATTCTCCTGTTCTCTCTGAGTGACCTGCACCAGGTCAGGACGGTTCAGATAGACATGCATCAGCGCCTGATCGATAGCCTGATTGACCTCGTCAGGATTGTCAGAGGTAATAGACAACTGATTACTAGCCACGTTATGGAAAAACGTGAGCGGCGTAAAAAGACGATAGCACGATGAGCTGTTTTTGCTCTTCGGCTCAGCAGCAGAAGCACTTAGTACACCAGCTGCCAAAATAAATAATGCTAATTTTCTCATATCTGCGTGCAAAGTTATAATTTTTTTTCGTAACTTTGCACCTTGTTTATAAAAAAGTAATAAAAGTACGTATAATTATATGAACAGAAACACTTTAATTGGCTTTAGTCTCATTGCTGTGGTACTCATTGCTTTCAGCTATCTGAACACACCGTCACAGGCAGAGATAGAAGCCTACCAACACGCACAGGATAGCATTGCAGCAGTCAAAGAGGCTCAGAAACAGCAGATTGTACAGAACGAACAAAAGAGCGAGGAGGTGGCAGCCGTTGATTCCGCCGCACTTTTCTTCCCATCGCTCGCCGACTCTTTGGCTGGCACCAACCGACTGGTAACATTGAAGAACGACTCGCTGGAGCTGGCATTCAACACGATGGGCGGCACGATTGCCAGCGCTCGTATCGTAGGCCATAAGGACACGCTGAACCGCATGGGCGTACAGCTCTTCACAGAGAGCGGACAGCATATGGACTTCATCATCAAGGGTCTGAAGCAGTATATCAACACCCGCGACCTTTACTTTGTACCTACACAGGAGGCTGACGGCTCGCTCACGATGACCGCTCAGGCGCAGGGCAACGGACAACTGGTATTCAAATACCGCTTGGGCCCCGACTATATGCTCCACTTCTCGATGCAGGCCATCGGACTGAGCGATCAGCTCGACCCCACCAGCAAAGAGGTGACCATTATGTGGCAGGACTCTTGTCGCCAGCAGGAGCGCGGCTTCTCGTTTGAGAACTACCGTTCGTCGCTGACTTATAAGTTCACAGATGGTGGTACCGACTACCTCAGCGAGACTTCCGACAAGAAAGAGACCACAGAGGAGCCTATCGACTGGGTAGCTTTCAAGAACCAGTATTTCTCAGCTGTACTGATTTCAAAGGATGCCTTCAATACTGGTGCAGAACTCGCCAGCACGCCTCAGGAGAAGAACACACGTATCCTCAAAAACTACGAGGCCAACCTCGTTACAAAGTTCGACCCCACAGGTCTGCAGGCTTCAGAGTTTGAGATGTATCTGGGTCCCAACGACTTCCGTCTGATTCAGGATGTAGAAGAGCAGAGTGAGTTTGGAAAGGATTTGGAACTCGAGAAACTGGTTTATCTGGGATGGCCTCTGTTCCGCTTCATCAACCGCTGGTTCACGCTCTATGTCTTTGACTGGCTCACAAAGCTGGGTCTGCCCATGGGTATCGTGCTGATTCTCATCACCCTGCTTCTGAAGGCTATCACCTACCCCATGGTGAAGAAGAGCTATATGTCGAGTGCCAAGATGCGCGTCTTGAAGCCAAAATTGGAAGAGGCTACCAAGCAATACGACAAGCCCGAGGATCAGATGCAGAAGCAGCAGGCTATGATGGCACTCTATGCGAAATATGGTGTGTCACCACTGGGCGGCTGTCTGCCTATGCTCATTCAGATGCCTATCTGGATTGCGATGTTCAACTTCGTGCCTAACGCTATCCAGCTGCGCCGCGAGTCGTTCCTGTGGATGGAAGACCTCTCTACCTACGACCCCATCCCCTTCATCGGACAGTGGAACACCGACCTCTGGCTCATCGGCGACCACCTCTCGCTGACCTGTATCCTGTTCTGCGTGAGCAACGTGCTCTATTCTTATATGACCATGCGTCAGCAGCGCGACCAGATGGTGGGTCAGCAGGCCGAGCAGATGAAGATGATGCAGTATATGATGTATATCATGCCCGTGATGTTCTTCTTCATGTTCAATGACTACGGCTCTGGTCTGAATTTCTATTACTTCATCTCGCTGTTCTTCTCGGCTGCCATCATGTGGACGCTCCGTAAGACTACCGACGATGCCAAACTGCTGGCTATCCTCGAGGCAAAGTACAAAGAGAACCAGAACAACCCCAAGAAGGCAAGCGGACTGGCTGCCCGACTGGAGGAGATGCAGAAGCGTGCTGCTGAGATGCAGAAGCAGCAGATGCAAAACCGCAAATAAGAAAACCATCATACCAACACCATAATAGATATACAAATGAAAATAGGCTTCGATAACGAGAAATATCTCAAGATTCAGTCAGAGCATATCAAGGAGCGTATTGCTCAATTCGATGGCAAACTATACCTTGAACTGGGTGGCAAGCTCTTTGACGACCACCACGCTTCACGCGTACTTCCTGGCTTCAAGCCCGATTCAAAGTTGCGTATGTTTGCACAACTACGCGACCAGTTGGAAATTGTTATCGTAGTAAGTGCCGAGGATATAGAAAAGAATAAGGTGCGTGCTGACCTGGGTATCACATACGATGAGGACGTGCTACGCCTACGCGAGGAATTTATGAACCGCGACTTCATGGTGGGCTCAGTGGTCATCACGCATTATAATGGTCAGAATGCTGCCGACCAGTTCCGTCACCGCCTGGAGCGTATGGGCATCAAGTCGTATGTGCATTACCTCATCGACGGCTATCCCCACAACGTAGAACTCATTGCCAGCGACGAAGGTTTTGGCAAAAACGACTATGTAGAGACCTCGCGCGAACTGGTGATCATCACCGCCCCTGGTCCTGGATCTGGAAAAATGGCCGTCTGTCTGAGTCAGCTCTACAACGAGAACAAGCGCGGCATCCGTGCCGGTTACGCTAAGTTCGAGACCTTCCCCGTATGGAACCTGCCCTTGAAGCACCCTGTGAACATAGCCTACGAGGCGGCTACTGCCGACCTCAACGACGTGAACATGATTGACCCGTTCCATCTGGAGGCCTACGACAAGATTGCTATCAACTACAACCGCGACATAGAGATATTCCCTGTGCTCAATGCGCTGTTCGAAGGCATCTATGGTGAGAATCCTTATAAGAGCCCAACGGATATGGGCGTCAATATGGTGGGCTTTTGCATCTCGGATGATGAGGTATGCTGTCAGGCCAGTCGTGACGAGATTATCCGTCGCTACTATGACGCTACCAACAAGATGGCCGAGGGCTTTGACAATGAGCGCGAGGTCAACAAGATCCTGATGCTCTTCAATCAGGCAAAGATTACCACCGCCTATCGACGTGTCACCGTGGCTGCCCAGGCTAAGCAGGAACTCTCAGAGCAGACCTCTGCTGCAATGGAACTTGAAGATGGTACTATCATTACCGCCAAGTCATCAGATCTGCTGGGCTGTTCTGCCGCCTTGCTCATCAACGCGATGAAGCATCTTGCTGGAATAAACCATGAAGTAAAACTCATTCCGCAGAGCCTTATTGAACCAGTTCAGAAGACCAAGATAGAATACCTGGGAGGCAAAAACCCCCGTCTGCATACTGACGAAGTGCTGGTAGCCCTCAGCGTGTTGTCAAAGGATGACGAGCAGTGTCGCCGTGCGTTGGAGCAGTTGCCCCAATTGCGTGGCTGTCAGGTTCACTCTACCGTGATGCTCTCGGAAGTAGATCGTAAGATATTCAAGAAGCTGGGCTGCGGACTGACCTGCGACCCCGTGAAGAAGAAGTAGATCACCGTTTACAATTTACGGTTTAGAACAACTTAAATACTATGAATAAAGCATTAGCAATTGGTGCCGCAGCCTTGCTACTCACGGCCTGCGGACACCAGAAAGAGAATAACGAAGTGAATATTCAGAAGCAGACCATCCAACTGGAAAGCGACCAGATGACTCCAGAGGCTCTTTGGGCTATGAGTCGTATCAGCGGCTATCAGGCTTCGCCCGACGGGCTGCATATCGTTTTCCAGATGGGCTACTATAGCGTAGAGGAGAACAAGAGTCACCAGGTACTTTGGATGATGAATGCCGACGGTTCTGAACAGAAGCAGCTGACAGAAGATGCTGACAACGAGACGGACGCCCAGTGGCTGGACAACGAGACCGTGGCCTTTATCAAGGGTGGCGAAGTGTGGAAGATGAACCTCAACGGCTCTGCCCGCAAACAGCTCTCAGAGACAGAAGGGCAGGTTGAAGGCTTCCAGTTCTCGCCCGACCGTTCTAAGGTCATCATCCTGAAGAGCATTCCCTTCAACGAGATCATCAAGGAAAAGCCAGCCGACCTTCCTAAGACCACAGGACGTGTGGTTACAGACCTGATGTATCGCCACTGGGACCACTACGTGGAGAGCATCCAGCACCCCTTCGTCTTCAGTGTGGGCGATGGCTTCTCCATCGCCAGCGAGGGCAAGGACATCCTCGAGGGTGAGCCCTTCGAATGTCCCATGGAGCCATTTGGCGGTATAGAACAGCTGGCTTGGAGTCCTGATTCAAAGAACATCGCATTCACCTGCCGCTGCAAGGTGGGACTGTCATACAGCATCTCAACCGACTCGGACATCTTCCTCTATGACGCAGAGAGCGGCGACATGAATAAGACCAAGAACCTCTGTAAGGGTCATGAGTGGGGCGTGGTGTCAGACGGAACCGTTCCCTACGAATGCGACAACCTGATGAATCCCACGAAATCACTTAAGAACCAGTTCGTCAACACGAACCTGAAGGACATGAACGTGGGCTACGACACTAATCCGAAGTTCTCGCCCGACGGCCGC
This sequence comes from uncultured Prevotellaceae bacterium, assembly GCA_902778255.1. GTDB lineage: Bacteria > Bacteroidota > Bacteroidia > Bacteroidales > Bacteroidaceae > Prevotella. The sequence continues at coordinate 157,666 of CACYXD010000005.1, read as the reverse complement.
TACGTGGCGTGGCTTTCGATGGAGCGCGACGGCTACGAGGCTGACCGCAACCGTCTCTGCGTCTATGACCTGAAAGAGGGCACGAAGACTTACGTCACCGAATCCTTCGATTCCAACGTCGATGATTACTGCTGGGCTCCTGACGCGCGTACATTATTCTTTATAGGCGTATGGAACGCAACCGAGAACCTCTATCGTACCAATCTTGAGGGCGATGTGAATATGCTCACAGAGGACTGGGCTGACTTCGGTTCAGTGCAGATGCTCAACGACAAGCAACTGCTGATGGAGCGTCACAGCTACACAGAACCAGCCGACCTCTATGTCGTTACCCCTGGCAAGGATCTTGAAGACAATACAGAAATCACTCAGATAACCAATGTCAACAAGGAAATTCTCGACCAGCTCGGAAAGCCTTCTGTAGAGCAGTATTGGGTGAAGACCACCGACAATAAGGAGATGCTCACCTGGGTAATCCTTCCCCCTCATTTCGACAAATCGAAGAAGTACCCCACCCTGCTCTTCTGCGAGGGCGGTCCTCAGAGTCCTGTGTCTCAGTTCTGGAGCTATCGCTGGAACTTCTTCATCATGGCCTCTCAGGGTTACGTGATCGTAGCACCTAACCGCCGCGGTCTGCCTGGCTTCGGACAGGAGTGGCTCGAAGAAATCAGTGGCGACTGGACAGGCCAGTGCATGGATGACTATCTGTCTGCCATTGACTTTGCCTGCGACGAATTGCCATACGTTGACCGCGACCATCTGGGTGCTGTAGGTGCCTCGTTTGGCGGATTCAGCATCTATTATCTTGCAGGTCATCATGACGGACGCTTCAAGTGCTTCATTGCCCACGACGGTGCCTTCAACCTCGAAGCCATGTACACCGAGACTGAGGAGAACTGGTTCTCTAACTGGGAGTATGATGATGCACCTTGGAACAAGGATATGACGGCTCGCGCTAAAAAGACCTACGATAACTCACCCCACCGCTTCGTCGATAAGTGGGATACGCCTATTCTCTGCATCCACGGCGAGAAGGACTACCGCATTAATGCCACACAGGGTATGAGCGCCTTCAATGCTGCCCGTATGCGCGGTATCGAGGCTGAGTTGCTCATCTTCCCTGACGAGAACCACTGGGTATTGAAACCCCAAAACGGCATCCTCTGGCAGCGCACCTACTTCGAGTGGCTCGACCGCTGGCTGAAGAAGTAGCGCTTCGCTAGTGAAGAGTGAAAAGAAAATAATGAATAGTGAAATAACCGTATGAAAGATTCAATCCTGATTCTCAGTGGAGGAATGGACAGCACGACGCTACTCTATGACTATCAAGACCGCATTGCACTGGCCATCTCCTTCGACTACGGATCTAATCATAATGCCCGCGAGATCCCTTTTGCCCGTCTTCATTGCCAACGACTGGGCATTGAGCACCTCGTCATTCCCTTGCAGTTCATGGCTCAGTATTTCCAAAGTTCACTCCTGCAGGGAGCCGATGCCATACCAGAAGGTCACTATGCCGATGAAAACATGAAATCTACCGTTGTACCCTTCCGCAACGGCATCATGCTTAGCGTAGCAGTAGGTATGGCTGAGAGCCGTGGGTTACAGTATGTGATGATGGCTAACCACGGAGGCGACCACACTATCTACCCCGACTGCCGTCCTGAGTTTGTCAATGCTTTTGACGCAGCTGCCCATGCCGGCACTTTCAATGGTGTGCGCCTCATCTCGCCCTATACCAATATTACTAAAGGACAGATTGCTAAGCGAGGCCATGAACTGGGCATCAACTTTAACGAGACCTGGTCGTGCTATAAAGGCGGTGAGAAACATTGTGGCAAGTGCGGTACCTGCGTAGAGCGACGCGAGGCTATGGCCGAGGCAGGTATTGAGGACACCACCGAATATGAGGACTAACTGTTTGTAAGCCCATTATTTGCAATAAACCGAAAAAATATTGCAGAAAAAATTTGCGGGTGTCGGAATAATTTTGTACCTTTGCACCCGCATTTGAGCGAGAATGCTTTTCGGAAGTCCTGAAAGGGAGCCGAGGAAGTTTGGGTGAGTGGCTGAAACCAGCAGTTTGCTAAACTGCCGTACGGGTTCCCGTACCGGGGGTTCGAATCCCCCAGCTTCCGCACTCATGGTCGATTCATCTAATGGTTAGGATACAAGATTCTCAATCTTGGCATAGGGGTTCGATTCCCCTATCGACTACGAAAGGCAGTTCTTCTAGGTAAAAAGATTCAAGATTATTTGACAGCATTCGCTGCATGGTCGATTCATCTAATGGTTAGGATACAAGATTCTCAATCTTGGCATAGGGGTTCGATTCCCCTATCGACTACAAAAAAAACGTTGCAAACAATTGTTTGCAGCGTTTTTTATTTACTCTCCTACCAGATTCTCTAGTTTCACGTCCTTAGCCTGACGCAGATAAGAGATGCGCATCACGATGGCACGCCCCCACTCTGCACTCATTAGGTTGCCAAGGGGCACATCGAGTGTCCAGCGACCTTGTGCCTCCAAGCGGTCAATCATCACACCTACGCTCAGATTACTGAGACTCTCGGCTGGCACATAGGTAGAAATGCCGCCTTTTTCATCAGACGAGACCTCGATAATCAAGTGGGCCTCAGAGAGTTTGAAAAGCAGGTCGTTGACGATACGAATGGGGATACCGGTCTCACTACGCAGCTCATCGGCAGAGGGAGCTGCTTTCCCATCGGCAAAACGTCGGCAGATGCGCGACATAAGGAGTGCAGATATCATAAGCTGATAGCGATGGGATATATCATCCGTATGAGCATCATAATCGTAGAAATCCAGATTCTGCGAAGTATATGTGAGTTCAGCTCCAAAAAGACAGATAGTCCACGATATTTGCACCCATAGCATAAACAGCGGAAGGGCTGCAAACGAACCGTAAATTGCGTTATAGCCTGTGACCCAAATCTGCGAATGAATATAGACAAACTGCACAATTTGCATGGCGATACCTGAGAGAATGCCTGGCACTATGGCGTTCTTCACCTTCACATGGGTATTTGGCATGAAGACGTAGAGTCCGATGAAGAGCAGACACATCAGGAAATATGGCGCTGCGTCGATCAGAAATTTCAGCGTGGAACCCAGCAGCAAAAAGCCATCCATAGAGTCGGCCATCGTAGCCAGAAAGAGGCTAAGACCCGATGAGACGACGATAAGTATGGGGAAAAGAAAGAACATGGCCATATAGTCCGTAATAGTACGGAAGATACTGCGTTTTTTCTTTACCTGCCATATCTCGTTGAAAGTCAGTTCGATATTATTGACCAGCATCATCACCGTATAGAGCATAAATACGAGACCTACGCCCAGGAAGATGCCACTCTTGGTGTGGACCAGATAACTGTTGACAAAACTGATGAGTACCTCAGCCACCTGTGGCTGCGATGAGAAAGCATCACGAAACCACACCTCTATATATTTATTATAGCCGAAGCCACGGGCGATGGCAAAGACCACAGCCAAAATGGGCACGATGGCCAACAGCGTGGAATAAGTAAGGGCAGCAGCCTGGTTCATTACGCGCTTAGCCGTAAAGAAACGAATGGCCAGCGAGGCAATCTTGATCACCTCGTAAGCAACTCGACGTACTGGCGACAATTCTTCATCTGGAATACGCCATATTTCAATCTGAAGGAAATGTATCAGTTTCTTTAGTCCCATAAGCCTCTATATAGCGGAAGCAAATTCTTCAGTTTTCACTCTTCACTAAAAAAGAAAGCATTGCCCCTATAAGCCGGGTTCTGTGCCAGTGATGCCACTGGTGCCTGCCATTTATCTACTACGCACGTCGCCGTACGTCTCTAGCGTTCTACCCTCCATCGCATCCCTTGCAGAAACTCGGGCGGGCTACCCTTACATGGCGATGGTTTACATGAACTTGCGGCCTCCAGTGGGAACAGCCCGACGATCACCCGCCGACTGGTGGTCTCTTACACCACCTTCTCACCCTTACCTCTTGCGAGGCGGTTATTTTCTTCTTCCCTAACCAACTGTTGCCAGCTGCTTCTACTTTCAGAAGTGGAGCGCCCTGTGCCGCCCGGACTTTCCTCTCGCCCCTCCTTTCAGAAGCGCCAGCGGCAAGCCGGAGCAGTGCTTTCAGCCGACAAAGGTACTAATTTTATTTTAAATTAAGTCATTAAACGAATGTAAATTTTTTGTCAGCAGTCGCAAACGGATTTTAAAGAGGCTGCTGGAAGTGTTAAAATGCAAGAAAAAACAGCGACAAAATGGCATATTCATAAACTTTGAGCCTATATTTGCATCAAAGGAATAAAACCAAACATGCATCATTAACATAAGAAAATAGAAAATGAAAAAGATTGTAAATTACGTGATTCCCACCCTTAGCGTGGCAGCGATTGTTTTCTCGGTAGCTGCATTCAACGAAACACAGGCAGCACCTCAAGAACCTGAACAGCAGGAACTGTCAGTAGCAACTGCCGTACAGCCAGTAGATTTGACCTACGCCGCAGAAAAGGCCCTTCCTACTGTTGTCCATATTAAATATGTACAGAACTCAAAGATCCAGACCGTAGAGATGCAAAGTGACCCCTTCGAGGATTTCTTCAGCGACCCCTTTGGCGGATTTTTCGGTCGCGGACAGCGCGGACAAGGTGGCACGCGCAAACAGCAGGTGCAGACTCCAAAGAAGACAGCCACCGGCTCGGGCGTAATCATCTCGACCGATGGTTATATCGTGACCAACAACCACGTCGTTGACGGAGCCGACGAGCTGACCGTCACCCTTAACGACAACAAGGAATATTCAGCCCGTATCATCGGTACTGACAAGACGACAGACCTGGCTCTTATCAAAATTGACGCCAAGAACCTGCCTGCAATCCGCATTGCCAACAGTGACAATGTAAAGGTAGGCGAATGGGTACTGGCTATCGGCAACCCATTGGGTCTAAACAATACTGTCACAGCTGGCATCATCTCGGCCAAGGCACGTACGCTGGGAGCCAATGGTGTGGAAAGTTTTATCCAGACAGATGCAGCCATCAATGCAGGCAACTCAGGCGGCGCCCTTGTCAACACCAACGGTGAACTGGTAGGTATCAACGCTATGCTCTATTCTCAAACTGGTTCCTATAGTGGTTACGGTTTCGCCATCCCCACTACAATGATGAATAAGGTGGTGGCCGACCTGAAGCAATATGGTACTGTGCAACGCGCCATGATCGGTATCAGCGGCCGTGATGTCAAGACACAGGTTGACATAGAGAAAGAGCAGGGCAAGGAGGCCACCGACTACGGCACAATGGAGGGCATCTATGTAGCCGAGGTCGTTGACAACAGCGCAGCTGCAGAGGCAGGTATCGAGAAAGGCGACATCATCACCGAGGTGGACGGTCAGAAAGTGACCAAGTTTGGTGACCTGAGCGGCATCATCGCCCAGAAGCGTCCTGGCGACAAGATTTCACTCACCTACCTGCACAACAAGAAGAAACATACGAAAGACGTGACGCTGCGCAATGAGCAGGGCAACACCAAGGTGGTAAAGAATGCCGACCTGGACGTACTTGGTGCCGACTTCCGTGAAATAACAAAGGCACAGAAAGAACAGCTGGAGATATCATATGGCTTGGAGGTCATCAAGGTTAACGGCGGTAAGATGAAGCAGGCAGGCATACCAAAGGGATTCATAATCCAACGCGTCAACGACGAGCCGATGAAGGCCATTGAGGATTTACAGGAAATAGTCAAGAGCGCCTCAACATCAAAAGAGCCTGTGCTGATTATCAAGGGAATGTTCCCCACTGGCAAGAGAGCCTACTTCGTCATCCAACTGGAAGAAGAGTAGTTGAATGTTTGAAATAAAGGATCAAAAGTGCAGATTCTATGAGGCAATCACAAGAATCTGCACTTTTTATTTGGCTGTTTCATTTTTTTGAACTACCTTTGCCGAACGTCTTGCAAAACAGACACGCTAACTGATGAGACAACTAAAAATAACTAAATCAATTACCAACCGCGAAGGAGAGTCGCTTGACAAGTACCTACAGGATATAGGGAAAGAAGAACTCCTCTCGACAGAAGAGGAAGTAGACTTAGCCATGCGAATCAAAAAAGGCGACCAGAAAGCACTGGAGCGCCTAACAAAAGCTAACCTGCGATTCGTGGTCAGCGTAGCCAAGCAATACCAGAACCAAGGTCTGGCATTGGCTGACCTGATTAATGAAGGCAACTTGGGACTTATCAAGGCAGCCGAACGATTTGACGAGACCCGCGGCTTTAAGTTCATATCCTATGCCGTATGGTGGATTCGCCAGAGCATCCTGCAGGCTATTGCCGACCAAAGCCGTATCGTCAGGCTGCCCCTGAACCAAGTCAGCTCAGTCAACAAAATCAGTCAGGTGCTCAATCGTTTTGAACAGGAGAATGAGCGACGCCCGTCAGTAGATGAGATATCGGAACACGTGGACCTCCCTGCAGAGAAGATAGACGAAGCCATGAGCATCAATGGCAAGCACGTATCAGTTGACGCACCTCTTTTCGATGGCGAAGACAGTTCACTGCTCGACGTTCTGGTCAACGACAGTTCGCCCTCTGCTGACAGGCAATTACTGCTAGAGTCGCTCCGCCAGGAAATCCAGAAGGCGCTACAGGGACTTAACGAACGCGAGCGTCTGGTGCTAACCGCATATTTCGGAATAGGGCAACCAGAAATGACCCTTGACGAGATAGGTGAGAAATACAAGCTGACAAGAGAACGCGTCAGGCAAATCAAGGAAAAAGCCATCCGTCGTTTGCGCTATAGTACCCAAAACGAGATGCTGAAAGGCTTTTTGGGATAAAGAAAACAAAAAGGAGATTATCTCCATAATCATAAATGAAGAATATAATATATATATCATTATTGGTTGTGGCATTGGGAATGTCCGCAACAGCAGAAGCGAAGAAAGTGCAAGTACCAAAGATGTATATGTTTGGTATGGCGGCATCGTTTAACGACACCATTGTCTATTTCACTAATGTACAGGAAATAGACAGCGCCTGGATAGAAAAAAAGAATAAGTTTCTGCAGGCTCGCCAGCTCTACTCCCTTCAACTGCGTGACTATCTGGCATCAGCCAAGCAGATGCCCCATCGCACATGCATTGTCTATGCCCACAAGAATCGCAAGAAAGTAGAAAAGAAATACTTGAAAACGCGAAAGCTCTATATGCCTTCAAAGAAGCAGCGTCAAGGATATGATATCCGACTGTTGGGCAATGAGGACTTTCAGTTCAAGGTCGTTGATCTGCGCAATTTCTACGATGACGTGAATGCAAAGGACTAACTATTTCAATATAGCAGAACACGGCATATGCTTGCGCTTTTGCAACGGGCGTAATTCCATGGACTTGCTCCCGTCATTCCGTCCTTTTGCCTGTAACGCCGCACCTAACAGGCTCCTGTTTTCCTTGACGATTGACGATGATACCAAACCAATAAAAGAGCGGCAGCTTATCAGAAAATTCGACACAGGCAATGGCGATACCATAGTCTATCGCCTTAACGATGGCGGTTACCAGTTTATCATCCGTGATATCCACAACCGCGACTGCTGTCTCCTAATTACCAACAACACATTCTCTGAATGCCGCTGCGCATTGAATGGCGACTGGGTGATGCGCTCGTTCGGACTCAACGATGCCATCATGTTGGTTTATGCCTTCGCCGGCGCATTCCACCACACCATGTTGATTCACGCATCAACCATCATGCAGGGTGATTATGGTTATCCGTTCATCGCTCAGAGCGGCACAGGAAAGAGCACTCACTCTGCTCTTTGGATGACCCACATAGAGAACTGCCAGCTGATGAACGACGACAACCCCGTTGTTCGCATCATGGAAGACGGACAGCCCTATATATTCGGCTCTCCTTGGAGTGGAAAGACCCCCTGCTACCGTAATATCAAAGCCAAACTGGGTGCTGTGACCCGCATAGAACGAGCCCCCAAGAATAGCATTGAGCAACTGGCTCCCGTACAGGCTTTCGCATCCGTATTACCCGCCTGTAGCAGCATGAAATGGGATTCAGACATCTACAATCACCTATGTGATGCTGTCACCAGGATTATTGAAACAACACCAATTTACACCCTCTATTGTCTGCCTGATGAAGAGGCTGCCCGAATATGTCACAAAACGATAGCACGATAAAGACCATACAGATGCGCAATGACGTGCTGCTGCCTTTTGTTGTCGAGCAACTTCAGGCAGGTCATACCGTCACTCTGCCTTTGCGTGGACGCAGTATGCGGCCTTTCCTTGAAGACGGACGCGATAAAGCGCTACTGAAAGCCATTGACCACCCTCAAGTAAACGATGCTGTATTGGCAGAAATTACTAAGGGCCATTTCGTGCTTCATCGCATCATCAAGATCGACGGACAACAAGTAACATTGCGTGGTGACGGTAATCTGAACGTTGAGCATTGTATGCTCGATGATATCCGTGCCAAAGCCATTGGCTTTTACAGGAAAGGCCGCAACAAGCTTGACAGCACAGAAAGCCGTAAATGGCGCATCTACTCATGGTGGTGGACACGTCTCTACCCTATTCGCTGCTACTTATTATTCATTATTTATCCACATATACCCCAACGATTCAAATGAAGACAAAAAAAGGATTCAGACTACGTTCCGTCTGCAATGAGAACATCATCGTAGCAGAAGGCGTTGAGAATATTGATTTCAGCCGTATCATCAGCATGAATGAGTCGGCTGCGTATCTATGGCAAAACATTCAAGGAACAGACTTCGACGCCGACAAGCTGACAAAACTGCTCCTTGATGAATATGAGATTGACGAAGCCACAGCCAAAAATGATGCTCAAATGTTGATAGAGAAATGGCTTGAGGCAGGAATTGTCGAAGAATAAGAGGTAAGGATTGAGAGAGCAATCAAAGAGGTAAGACCGCTTTGAACATCCCCTCAAACTCACCCTCTAGCGCTGGTTCTTTGCGGAAGATGCCAAAAACGGCACTACCGCTCCCACTCATCGCAGCATAGACGGCTCCCATCTGGTAGAGCCGTTCTTTTATTTCACCGATTTCTGGGTGTAGCGCAAAGACGCTGTCCTCAAAGTCGTTTACCAACGTGTCACGCCAAGTCTCAACAGGCTGACTGACTATCAACCGACAGTTTTGAGCCGGACGATGAGGCACGATACGAGAGAAAGCCTCTTTCGTCGGCACAGGAATATCTGGTCTAACTACCGCCAGATAATAGCCTTTCAGATTCAATTCGATAGGTTGCAGACGCTCACCAATGCCCTCTGCGTATGCAGGCCTGTTAAGTATAAAGATGGGACAGTCGGCACCTAAACGTGCTGCATAGTCAATAAGTTGCTGCTCAGAGAGTTGCAATTCAAACATCCGATTAAGCAGCAACAGCATTGCTGCGCAGTCGCTCGAACCGCCACCCATGCCCGCCTGAGTAGGAATCGCTTTAAATAGGTGGGCGTGAACACGAGGCATATGCGGAAAATCCTGTTTCAAGAGTTGATAGGCACGCACCACAAGATTACGCTGCTCGTCACCTTCGATAGCGATATTCGTCACTTTCAGGTCACAGTCGAATGGCGAGGGAAAGGCCTCATCCATCAGCGTCACCTCCAGTGCATCCTTCAGCTGCACAGGAAAGAACACAGTCTCCAAATTATGATAGCCATCAGGACGACGTTCTACGACATTCAGTCCGAGATTAATTTTTGCAATAGGAAATGTTATCATAGTTTTGAATCATCTAAAATCTTTGGACAAATGGACGCGAGTCCGCATTTCTCACACTTCGGCATCCGCGAGGTGCACACGTAGCGCCCATGGAGCAGAAGCCAGTGATGGGCACGGGGTACATCCTCCTCAGGGATATACTTCAGCAACATCTGCTCCACTTTATAGGGCGTATTTTCTTTCTTGGTCACCAGTCCCAAACGGTGACTCACCCGATAGACATGAGTGTCAACTGCCATCGTAGCCTGGCCAAAGGCAACAGCCTGAATCACATTCGCTGTCTTCCGCCCAACACCAGGCAATAGTAGCAGCTGATCCATATCCGAAGGCACCTCACCCTCATGTCGCTCCATCAGCATACGCGCCATCTCAACCAGATGTTTCGCCTTGGAGTTAGGATAACTGACACTCGACACGTATTCCAGTACGTCGTCTGCTTCCGCTTGCGCCATCGTCCTGGCATCAGGATAATGGCGAAAGAGTTCTGGCGTCACTTGATTCACGCGCCTATCCGTACATTGGGCACTAAGTATAACTGCCACCAGCAGTTGGAACACGCTGCCGAACTCCAGTTCCGTGTCAACCTCGGGCATCGCCACCCTGAAATGGTCTAAAACCCTCTTGTATCGTTCCTCTTTTCTCATCTTGGCGGCAAAGATACCCAAAAAGCACGAGATAACAAAATAATATGGTTCGAAATTTCCGTATCTCAGCCTTTTTTTGTACTTTTGCAGGCTGAATTATGGACGACGCCAAAATCATCAACGACCCGGTATTCGGATTCATCAAGATTCCTCGTGGCCTGCTCTACGATATTGTGAGACATCCGCTGTTCCAACGACTCAACCGCATCAATCAGTTGGGGCTGGCTTCTGTGGTATATCCAGGAGCCCGTCATACGCGCTTCCAGCACTCATTGGGTGCCTTTCATCTGATGAGCGAGGCCATCCAGTCGTTGCAGCAGAAGGGACAATTTATCTTCGATTCCGAGGCCGAAGCCGTACAGGCTGCCATTCTGATGCACGACATTGGGCATGGTCCGTTTTCACATGTCTTGGAAAACACGCTCATCAGGGGTATCTCGCATGAAGACATCTCGCTGCTGATGATGGAACAGATCAACAAGGACTTAGGCGGTCAGTTGAATCTGGCTATATCCATCTTCAAGGACCACTATCCCAAACGCTTCCTCCATCAACTGATATCCAGTCAGTTGGATATGGACAGGCTGGACTATCTGCGTCGCGATTCGTTCTTCACAGGTGTCACAGAAGGTAACATCGGTTCGGCTCGAATCATCAAGATGCTGAATGTCGTCGATGATCGTTTGGTCGTTGAACAAAAAGGTATCTATTCATTAGAGAACTATCTGACTACCAGACGGTTAATGTACTGGCAAGTCTATCTTCACAAGACCGCTGTTGCCTATGAAAAGGTATTGGTAAATATGCTGACCAGAGCCAAGGATCTGGCCAAGCGAGGGAATCAAATCTTCGCTTCTCCTGCCCTCTCCTATTTCATCGAAAACGATGTCAATGCCCAATGGTTTGCTAACCATCCAGAGGCGCTGCAGATGTATGAGGAACTTGACGACAGCGATATTTGGAGTGCCATGAAAGCCTGGAAGCACTCTGACGACAAGATTCTTTCTACTCTTGCCACCGATATGCTCGACCGCAAGATCTTCAAAGTCGAGATCCACGACGCCCCTATCAGCGATGAGCGTATTGATGAACTGCAGATGATGATTGCCGAGAAAATGGGTATCGACAAGCGGGATGCCCACTATCTGATGAGCATCAATAGGATACAGAAAGACATGTATTCCGTTGACGACGATTCTATCGACATTCTTTACAAAGATGGCAGCATAAAAGACATCTCAGAAGCCTCTGAGATACTGAATGTCGCCCTTCTTTCAAAAAAAATACGAAAATATTACCTTTGTTATCAACGTTTTCAATAAAATTGATTATCTTTGCAACGTCATTAGGAAACCAAATCACTATTATGGAGTTTACAGCCAAACAAATTGCCGATTTCATAGGAGGACGCATAGAGGGCAACGAGAATGCTTCTGTCCACACATTTGCAAAAATCGAAGAAGGTAAGCCAGGAGCCATTTCTTTCCTGTCAAACCCCAAATATACCCACTATCTTTACGAGACACAGTCAACTATTGTACTCGTCAACGACGATGTGACGTTGGAGAAGGAGGTGGCCCCCACCCTGATTCGTGTGAAGAATGCCTACGAGGCTGTTGCCAAGCTGCTGCAACTCTATGAGTCGATGAAGCCGCGTAAGACGGGCGTTGATCCTTTGGCCTTTGTTTCCCCCAAAGCCACGCTGGGCAAGGACGTGTATGTAGGTGCATTTGCCTGCATCGGTGACGGAGCCGTGATTGGCGATGGCGTACAGATTTACCCCCATGTAGTCATTGGCGAGGGAGTCAAGGTTGGTGCAAAGAGTCTGATCTATCCCAACGTGACCATCTATCAGGGTTGCCAGTTGGGAGAGAATGTCACCATTCATGCAGGCAGCGTGATTGGTGCCGATGGTTTCGGCTTTGCTCCTAATACCGAGGGGTATGACAAGATTCCCCAGATTGGCATCGTGATTATCGAAGACAATGTCGAGATTGGTGCCAACACCTGTGTTGACCGTTCTACGATGGGCGCTACCGTTATCCACAAGGGGGTAAAGCTTGACAATCTGATTCAGGTTGCCCACAACTGTGAGATTGGCGAAAACACCGTGATGTCTGCCCAGGTAGGAATGGCAGGCAGCACCAAGATCGGTTCCTGGTGCATGGTTGGCGGCCAGGCCGGTTTTGCCGGACATATCCATGTAGCAGACAAGACCTTTGTAGGAGCCCAGTGCGGTGTCATTGGCGCTACTAAGGGAAACGGTGAACAGCTCATCGGCTCGCCTGCTATGGATCCTAAGGTCTATTTCAAGGGGATGGCTATGCTACGCCGTCTGCCCGACATTTATAAAGAGCTGAGTGCCCTGAGAAAAGAATTGGAAGAATTAAAAGCAAATAAATAAACGAATATGAAACAAAAGACTCTGAAAGGCAGTTTTTCCCTTTGCGGAAAAGGCTTACACACAGGCCTGAGCCTCACGGTGACGTTCAATCCCGCGCCAGAGAATCATGGTTATAAAATCCAGCGTATCGATGTAGAGGGTATGCCCGTTATTGATGCCATTGCCGAGAACGTGGTTGACACGCAGCGCGGCACCGTACTGGGCAAGGGCGACGTACGTGTTTCTACCGTAGAACATGGTCTGTCGGCACTTTATGCATTGGGCATTGACAACTGTTTAATCCAGGTCAATGGTCCTGAGTTCCCTATTCTCGACGGTTCTGCCATCCAGTATGTTGAGAAGATCAATGAGATTGGTACAGAGGAACAGAATGCGCCCAAGGATTATTACATCATCCGCAAGAAGATTGAGGTGAAAGACGAGGAGAGTGGTTCTTGCATTACCATCCTACCCGATGAAGATTTCTCGCTGACCACGATGTGCTCGTTTGAGTCGAAGTTCATCAACAGCCAGTTTGCCACCCTCGACGATATCACGAAGTACGGTACCGACATTGCTGCCGCCCGCACCTTCGTTTTCGTTCGTGACATTGAGCCCCTGCTTCAGGCCAACCTGATCAAGGGCGGCGACCTGGACAACGCTATCGTCATCTACGAGCGTCAGACCACTCAGGAGCGCCTCGATATGCTGGCCGACATGCTTCACGTAGAGCATCGTGATGCCACCGAGCTGGGCTATATCCAGCACAAACCACTGGTATGGGAGAACGAATGCACACGCCACAAGTTGCTCGACATCATCGGCGACATGGCCCTCATCGGCAAGCCCATCAAGGGTCGCATCATCGCCACTCGTCCTGGACATACTATTAATAATAAGTTCGCACGCGAAATTCGTAAGGAGATTCGCAAGCATGAGATCCAGGCTCCCATCTACGACCCCAACGAGGAGCCCATCATGGATGTCAACCGTATCCGCGAGCTGTTGCCCCACCGCTATCCCATGCAGTTGGTCGACAAGGTGATTGAGATTGGTCCCAACAGCATTGTTGGTGTGAAGAATATCACTAGCAACGAGCCCTTCTTCACCGGCCACTTCCCCCAGGAGCCCGTGATGCCCGGTGTGCTTCAGATTGAGGCGATGGCCCAGTGTGGCGGTCTGCTGGTGCTCAACTCCGTTGAGGAGCCCGAGCGCTGGTCAACCTACTTCATGAAGATTGACGGTGTGAAGTTCCGTCAGAAGGTAGTCCCAGGCGACACGCTGCTCTTCAAGGTAGAGCTGATTGCTCCCCTTCGTCATGGCATCTCCTCGATGCGCGGCTATGCCTTCGTAGGCGATCATGTTGTGTCCGAGGCCACCTTCACCGCCCAGATAGTCAAGAACAAATAACTCTATATGAATCAAATACACCCTTTAGCAGTTGTTGATCCAGAGGCAAAGCTGGGCGATAACAACATCATTGGCCCGTTCTGTGTTATCGACAAGAATGTAGTGATGGGCGACAACAACCATCTGTTGAACAATGTCACCATCCATACCGGTGCCCGCATAGGCAACGGCAACGAGTTCTTCCCTGGCGCATCTATCTCTACGAAGCCCCAGGACTTGAAGTTCAAGGGCGAGGAGACCACCTGCGAGCTTGGAGACAACAACTCTATCCGTGAGAATGTGACCATCAGCCGTGGTACAGCTTCTCGCGGCAAGACCGTTGTCGGCTCTGGCAACCTCCTGATGGAGAACATGCATATTGCCCACGACTGCGTCATCGGCAATGGCTGTATCATTGGCAACTCTACAAAATTTGCCGGTGAGGTGGAAGTTGACGACTGTGCTATCATCTCTGCCGAGGTATTGTTCCACCAGTTCATCCGCGTGGGCAGCTACGTGATGATCCAGGGCGGCAGTCGCACCAGTCAGGATATCCCTCCCTACATCATCGCAGGCAAGGAGCCCATCCGCTTTGCCGGTGTCAACCTGATAGGCTTGCGTCGTCGCGGTTTCTCCAACGAGACCATCGAGATGATCCACGACACCTATCGCACCATTTATGCCAAGGGTATCATCAAGGACGGCATCGCCGAAGCCCGTTCGAAGTATCCCGCCAGCAAAGAGGTGGAATACATCTGCTCGTTCTTTGAGAACTCAAAGCGCGGAGTCATTCGTTGAGCAAGACGCTGATAGTCATTACCGGACCTACCGCCGTTGGAAAGACGGACCTCTGTCTGGACATTGCCAAGTATTTTGGCATTCCTATCATCAATGCCGACTCCAGGCAAATCTATCGCGAATTAAAGATCGGTACTGCCGCTCCTACCGAAGCCCAGCTTCAGCAGGTGCGGCATTATTTTGTTGGTACCCAAGCGCTTACCGACTATTACAGCGCCTCTATCTACGAGCAGGAGGTGATGAAGCTGCTTGAAGAGCTGTTTCAGTCCTCCGACTATGCCCTTCTCTCCGGTGGCAGCATGATGTATATCGATGCCGTCTGCAATGGCATCGATGATATCCCCACCGTTGACGAGGAGACACGCACCACGCTGAAACGCCGCCTGGCGGAAGAGGGACTGGAACGTCTATGCGAAGAGTTGCGACAGCTGGACCCTGAGCATTACGAGATGGTGGACAAGAAAAATCCGCGCCGTGTGGTTCATGCCTTGGAGATATGTCTGATGACCGGTCGCCCCTACTCCTCTTTCCGCACCAACGAGCACAAGGAGCGCCCCTTCCGCATCGTCAAGATTGGTCTCACCCGCGAGCGCGAAATTATCTACGACCGCATCAACCGCCGCGTGGACCAGATGATGGACCTGGGGTTCCTTGACGAGGCCCGCCGCGTTTATCCCCTTCGCCATCTCAACGCCCTGAATACCGTAGGCTACAAAGAACTCTTCACCTATTTAGACGGGAAATGGTCACTCGATGAAGCCGTAGAGCGCATCAAAGGCAACACCCGCCGCTATGCCCGCAAACAACTCACCTGGTACAAGAAAGACCCGCTGGTCACATGGTTTTCGCCCGATGAGAAACAACAGATTCTGAATCACATCACACAGCTATGAAATCCATCAGTACAATCGCAGCCACCCTTTGGCGCTACGTCAAGAAACCGTTGAAATGGTATATCAGCATCTTCAAGGGTCGTCCCTGGTATGTTAAACTCCTGTCGGCAATGGGTACCCTCATCGTAGCGTTTATCTTGTATCTGGGAGCTGTCGATATCAACTTCCTGTGGCTGTTCGGTAAATCGCCCAGCATGTCGACGATTATCAACACACGCCCTGCCCAGGCTTCCGAGATCTACAGCGCCGATAGTGTGATGATAGGCAAATTCTTCAGCGAAAACCGCACGCCGGTGAAGTACGAAGAGGTGAACCCCGTCTTTTGGGATGCCCTCATCGATACCGAGGACGAGCGTTTCTACCATCATTTTGGCGTTGACTTCCAGGCTTTCGGCGCCGCCTTGAAAGACTATGTGGTGCACCATGATGCGCGCGGTGCCTCGACCATCACCCAGCAGTTGGCCAAGAACCTCTTTCGCGTGCGTACTGAATATTCTACTGGTCTGCTTGGAAATATTCCCGGCATCAAGATGCTCATCATGAAGACCAAGGAATGGATCACCGCCATCAAGCTGGAGGCCACCTTCAGCAAGGAAGAGATCCTGACGATGTATGCCAACACGGTGGACTTCGGTTCCAACGCCTTCGGCATCAAGACCGCCTGCAAGACCTACTTCGACACCACGCCTCAGAACCTCACCACTGAGCAGGCCGCCGTCTTGGTAGGTATGCTCAAGGCCACCACCTACTACAACCCCCGTCTGCACCCCGACCATAGCATGAGCCGTCGTAACGTGGTGATGAGCAACATGCTGCATCGCGGTCACCTGACACAGGAGCAGTACGACTCCCTCTCCGTCAAGTCCATCGACTTGGACTATAGCGTTGAGAATGCCTACGACGGCGAGGCCCTCTATTTCCGCGAGGCGGTGAAAGACCATCTGGCCGACTGGTGTCGCGACAATGGCTACGACCTCTACACCGACGGTCTGAAGATCTACACCACTCTCGACATGCGTATGCAGCGCTATGCCGAGGCAGCGGCGTGGGACAACATGAAACAGTTGCAGCAGCGGTTCAACAGCCACTGGGGCAACATGAATCCGTGGCGCGACGAGCGCTATCAGGAGATTCCCAACTTCATCGAGAACATTGCCAAGCGCCAGTCGTGCTACAAGTATCTCGACAAGCGCTTCAACGGCGATCAGGACTCCATCGACTACTATCTCAACCTTCCCCACCCCGTGACGCTGTTCAGCTACAACGGTCCCTACGAGACTGAGATGAGCACCCTCGACTCCATCCGCTACATGGAGCATTTCATGCATTGCGGTTTCATGGCCATTGAGCCTAATACCGGCCATGTAAAGGCATGGGTAGGCGACCTCGATTTCGACACTTGGAAATACGATAAGGTCACGGCCATGCGCCAGCCCGGCTCCACCTTCAAGCTCTTTGTCTATACCGAGGCCATGAACCAGGGGCTAACCCCCAACGACCGCCGCACCGACTCCTTCTTTAGCATGAAGGTATGGGACGACGAGAAGCAGAAAGAGGTGATCTGGGCTCCCACCAATGCCAATGGTTTCTTCACCGATTATAACATGACACTCAAGTCGGCCTTTGCCCAGAGTGTCAACTCCATCGCCGTGAAAGTAGGTCAGGAGGTGGGCATCGACCGCATAGCCGCCACCGCCCACAAGATGGGTATCAAGAGTCCGCTCCACGAGACGCCCTCCCTGGCCCTTGGTGCCAGCGATGTGAACCTGCTGGAACTGACCAATGCCTACGCTACTGTCGTGAACGATGGAAAGATGCACGAGCCCGTACTGGTGACCCGCATCCTCGACCGCGACGGCAACCTGATCTACGAGGCTCCCACCGAGACTACCGAGGCCATCAGTTATAAGTCGGCCTTCTTCATGCAACAGATGCTGATGGCAGGTATGCGCGAGCCCGGCGGCACGTCGATGAACCTCTGGCGCTACGTCCGTAACTTCAGCGATACCGACTTCGGCGGCAAGACCGGCACCTCCAACAACCACTCCGACGCTTGGTATGTGGGCGTCTGTCCTAATTTGGTATGCGGTGCCTGGGTAGGCGGCGAGTATCGCGCCATCCATTTCCGCACGGGCGAACTGGGTCAAGGCAGCCGTACGGCTCTGCCCATCTGCGGCCAGTTCTTCGAATCCGTGCTTGGCGACCCTGCCTTCCAGCAGTATCGCGGCCGCTTTGCCGACCCTCATGATGTGAGTATCCTCAGTAATATGTATCAGGGCGTGAGCTATTACGAACCCATCGATAGCCTTGACGAGGACAGCACGGGTATTCAGCATGAGCCTTCTACTGAAGAAATTTCTGACAGCACGTCAAATTAGTCCTATCTAAAGATCATCCTTAGTGGTATTTTAACAAATTGTGCGTTTCGATAAAAAACGTACAAAAATAGATGAATAAACCCATTTTCTGGATTAAATTGAGGTATGTTAAGAAATTGTGTGGGCACACACTATTTTTTTTTAAAAAAAGTTTAAGAAAAACTTGTAAACTCCAAAATTTTTACATACCTTTGCATCGTTATCCTGAAAACAATCTTTTTACCTTAAGGAACTAATACCTATTGAAGATAAGGCGATTGACTGTGAAGTCCGTCGCTTTTGCTTTTTTTATACCCCATGTTTTCCAGATTAAAGAAAAAGCATTACCTTTGCATTATGAAGACAGAACTCATCCTTGTAGGCAAGACGGTAAACAAGCATTTCGTGGCCGGCATCAACGACTATGCCGAGCGCATCAGTCATTATATGCCGTTCAGCATTACCACCATTCCTGAGCTGAAAAACACCAAGAATCTTTCGGAAGAACAACAGAAGACGGCCGAGGGCGAACTCATCCTAAAGCAGATTCAGCCGCAGGACACCATGGTGCTGCTCGATGAGCGCGGACGCGAGCCTCGCAGCGTGGAACTGGCATCGTGGCTCGAACAGAAACGCAATACGGCCCGCCGACTGGTATTCGTCATTGGCGGACCGTATGGATTCTCTGCTGCCGTCTATCAGCGTGCCAACGAGCAATTGTCGCTCTCACGCCTCACGTTCTCTCACCAGATGGTGCGCCTGGTGTTTACCGAGCAGCTCTATCGTGCCTGTACGATTATCAAGGGCGAGCCGTATCATCACGAGTAAAAGGACTCACCCCCTGCCCCTCTCTGAGCAGAGAGGGGAGTTTATAGAGTCTGTAGCTTTATTTTAACGGGGTTCATGCCTGGAGCCGATGCCGTGAGCACTACTATGCCCTTCTCTCCTTTCTTTGCACGCAGTATGGCCGTGCAGGTGCCGTTGTAAAGGCTGCGCTTATGGCCCACGGTCATCTCATTTGAGTTGATGTCGCCATTGATCACGCCTACGATATCAGCAGGTCCATCAATGCTGAAGGTCACCTCGCCCTGAGCCGTCTGCACCCTGCGTCCCTTCTTATCTACAGCTACTATCTGCACGTGCTGCAAGTCCATGCCGTCTGCCTGCCATACAGCATTATCGGCCTCAGCCTTCAAGCGCACGGCCTCGCCTGTGGTCTCTATCTGATGGCGTGCCACCTCACGTCCGTTGGTGCGCGCAATGGCCACCAGTTTTCCCGGCTCATACTTCACGTTGTTCCAGCGTATCTGGTTGCGCATCTTGGCATTCTTTATATCGTTTTTCTGTTTGCCCAGCGACTTACCGTTGAGCAGCAGTTCCACCTCATCGGCATTGGTGTAGGTGACCAGCGAGAGCGTCTGTCCCTCTGCCCTGTTCCAATGGTCGCTCATGCCGTCGTTGCCCGTCTGCACGCCGTTCCACATCATGTCGCCCTTCTTTTCTATCACGCCGATATGTACTATAGGCTCATCCTCCTTGAAGAAGCTCTTCATATAGTATGCCTTGGGCTTCGTGTTCAGTTCCAGGTCAAAGACTCCCTGGTTCCAACCCTTCGCAGGCCATCCCTGGCTCTCGCCCAGATAGTCGATGGCACCCCAGTAGGCCAGTCCGATGACCTTCTGCAGATCCATCTCGAAATAGTTCTGTCCCATGGCCGCAACCGAGGCCTCACTCTGGTAGAACTTCATCCAAGGGAAGCGCTTGCCGTCGCCTGGGAAGTACATATACCTATAGTTATACGCCTGCACGTCGGTAATCATAGCCAGATCGCAGGGCAGCGAGTCGGTCTGCCAGTTGCGATAGCGGGGATGCATGGCCACGGTGACCATTCGTGTGGAGTCATAGCGACTCACCAGCGGACGCATCAGCCGATACATCGTCACGCCCCAGTCGTTATAAGGCTGGTTGGGGTCTTGCTGCAACTCGTTACCCAGGCTCCACATCACCACAGAAGGAGAATTTCTGTCGCGTTTGATCCACTCAGGGATATCGTTCTGCCACAGCGCCTCGAAAGGTACGCGTCCGCCCGTATGCTGGCGCGTCCATTTGTCGTATAGCTCATCGACCACCAGGATACCGTTCTCGTCGCACAGCTCTATGAACTCGCGGCTGTAGGGGTTATGGCTGGTGCGGATATGATTGATGCCATACTGCTTCATCAGCTTGATGCGCTTCTCGATGGCTCGCGGATAGGCGGCAGCACCAAGGGCACCTAATGAGTGGTGGTTGGCGTAGCCCTTGAGCAGTACCTTCTTACCGTTGAGCAAGAGTCCCTGGTCGGGTGTGATCTCTACGGTACGTATACCGAAGCGCTCCTTCGTGCAATCCACCTTGTCGCCCTTCTCATTATAGAGTGTCGCCTCCAGGGTGTAGAGGTTAGGACGCTCCGTGTCCCATAGCTGTGGCTCGGGAATCTCCACCTCCACCAGTTGCTGCTCCACGATACGCGTAGGTGTAGAGCGACGCATCTCTACCCTGCCCTCATAGACCGTCTGTCCCTGCGGGTCGGTGATGCGAAGCGCCACGGGCATTTTCTTATCGCGCCCACGGGTGGCCACCTCTGCCGAGATTGTCACAAATCTGTTATCGCGCGTGGTAATCTGCAGCGGATGGCGCTCGAAGTAGAGCTCGCGGTTGGTACTGATAAGTTTCACGTCGCGAAAGAGTCCGCCACCGGTGTACCAACGCGAATTGTTGGGTTGACGCGTATCGGCGCAGACGGCAATCACGTTGTCCTGACCAAACTTCAGGTCATTGGTCACGTCAATCTGGAAGCCCACGTAGCCATAGTCCGTACCGCCCACGCGCTTACCGTTCACATAGACGTCGCCCACATACATGATGCCGCCAAAATCCAGCAGCAGTCGGCGCCCCTTTAGCGAGTCGGCGGGCGTGAGGTGTAGTCTGTACCAGCCCTTGCCCATCTCCTTGAATCCGCGACTGCTCAATCGGCTCTTGATGTTGGCTGCAGGATCGTCGTTGTTGGCGCGCTCGTTGGCATCGGGTGC
This sequence comes from uncultured Prevotellaceae bacterium, assembly GCA_902778255.1. GTDB lineage: Bacteria > Bacteroidota > Bacteroidia > Bacteroidales > Bacteroidaceae > Prevotella. The sequence continues at coordinate 136,356 of CACYXD010000005.1, read as the reverse complement.
CACCCACGGCTGTTCTATCTGGAAGTCGTGGGGCACGTTCACCTTTCTCCATTCCTTGTCGTTGAGTGCTGTCTCGGCTCCGTTCGCTACATCGCCGGCCTGAAAGCGCCAGCCAAAGTTTAGCGTAGTCTCGCTGCGTTGTGCTGCTGCCGTAGCCACGCCCAATGCTGCCACTGCCATCAGCGTCCATAGTCTGTTTCTCATCGTTGTTTTGATTTGTTTCGTTTTTAGTTTTCTGTCTGCAAAAGTACGAAAAATTGGGCGAACCGCCAAGGATTCACCCATATTTTTTATCGCTATCTGATGGTGATCCATACGGGCTCACCACGGTCTAATCACCATCCTTCTGGCAGCACGATATTCTCCACGCCATGAGCCTTCTCAAACAGTGGAGAAATCTCTTCATTTGTGAATCCTGCTATGCCACAGCCGATGCGAGTGACGAGGAATATCAGTTCAGGGTGCTGCTTGGCAAACTCGATGAACTCATCTACATAGGGACGGATGGTCTCTACTCCGCCCTGCATCGTTGGGATGCCGTAGCTCTGCCCTTGCAGTCCTACGCCCTGTCCCCAAATTGCTCCAAACTTGCGATAGGCCAACAATGCTGCGCCACCGCCATGCATACCACTAAGATTACTACCGAATACGAATATCTCGTTTGGCTGGAGCGATGTGATACGCTCCGGAGTCTTTCTTTTCTGTTCCATATCATTAAAATCCATTATCCTATTTCTCAATGTTTCTATTACCTCTAAATCCGCAGGCAACCATTTCACGCTGTCCAGCTCATCCTTTGTGAGCCATTTCGCGGCCTCGTGCTCATTCAGATGCAGCGCCTCACCTATGAGGGAGCACAGATAGCAATGCATTTTTAAATGAAAAGCAGGATAATCATACTCCGCCGTACAAAGGCACTCATCTACGCTAATCTCCGCAGACAGCTCCTCGCGAATCTCCCTTGCGAATGATTGCTGCTACAACTTCTATCTGTTTCATAATACCTGCAAATTTACGAATTATATCTGACTCCCGAGAAGCGTGCATATATCTGGTAAGATTATCCTTCAATCGGATTACTGCTATGATACTACTTGTCGTTATAATGTCCCTCTGTCTCGATGACTAATACAACCAGCGTCTCGTCATAGATATCGTAGATAATTCGGTCATGGGCAAGTAATCGACGAAAACTCTGTCATTGCCACCTTTCAATGCCTCTGGATGACCAATACCCGTACGAGGGTGATCGGCCAACTCATGAAAGATCTTCTGGTATTTCTTAAAGAGTTGTGGGTTTGACTTCTTCCACTTCTTGATAACTCTTTCTGCTTCTTCTAAAATCTTGACCTCGTACATAATTACAATGATTCGAAGTACCTGTCGATATCTTCATGTGTTTTCAGGGATACACCCTTTCCTTCCTTATATTCCTTTCTGGCTTTCTCTATCTTTGCAGCCATAGCAGGAGTGATAGTCAGGTCATCATCATCCACAGCCACGATAGCATACATTTTCTTGCTACCCCTGTTGATGAACACATGTTCGCCAGCGTCAACAAGGTCAAACGAACTGGCCATGTTCTTTCTGAAATCGCTAAATGTAAGTGCTGTCATAATTCAATATCTTTTGTTCTTTGGCTGCAAAGATACGATATTAATTTAAAACGCCCAAATATTTACGTACATTTTTATGTACACATTCACAAACTATACTACTATCTTTCTTCTGCAGCCATCGGTATCTGTATGTCCTCTTCCTCTAACCGAGGGTAAGGTATACTCTTGGCACCATGATCCTGCAACCAGATATGGTTCAGGGTGAACGCTATCGAATCCAGCGTCTCTTCACGCTTCGACGGCTTCAACTCGCACTCCCACACTGTGATGCAATGCCACCCCATCTCAGCCAATTTGCGCTGCTCCTCCTTATCCCGTTCCTTGTTCCTGCGAATCTTCGCTACCCAGAACTCCCTGTTCGTCTTCGGTATCTTACAGCACTCGGAGTTCTCAATCACATCTTCCATCTTACCTCTGACATCTTCCATCCGTGGCAGAGCCACGTTATGTCCATGCCAGAAGCACCCGTTTACAAAGATGCACGTCCTGTATTTCCTTAATACCAAGTCAGGATGCCCAGGCAACCTTTTATGGTTCAAACGATATCGAAATCCCCTACTCCACAACCCCTTGCGCACAATCATCTCTGGCTTCGTATCCTTCGAGTGGATTGCCGCCATATTGGCTGATCGCTGTTGTGCAGAGAGTTTATCCATAATACATCAGCGCCTTATTCCTCTTTCGATTTCATCATCACACCTAAAAAGTCAGTAGGGCTGATGACCTTTGGTGTCTGAGGATAATGCTTCAGATTGCCAGTAACCAGAAAAGAATACTCAACGCTCAATGAAACTTCGTAGAACACGCGATCATCCTCATCAGGCATAGAATCCAAAAAGGCCGTCCGTGAAGTTTCGATTCCATGTTCCTTAATAAACGAAATCAATGCATCAGCAACACCAGGCACGAGCTTGAATTTCGCACGATGAAGCACTTCCTGATATTCTTCAATGATGCTGCTTTCATACAAAGGCGTAAACTCACCATTAAGCAACAGCCTTACAACTTTTGCTGTTGCCGATAGCGAATTGTGAGTGATAAGGGCTGATACCAACACGTTGGTATCAATAACAGCGTAAATCATACCTTCGCACTCTTCCTTTTACGCATTTCTTCCCTTGCCGCACGAATCTCTGCGTTGATTTCATCAAGCGAGAGTTCAGGTTCCTGGCTCAACTCCGCAGCGCTCCTTTGCTGCATAAACAAGTCCAGCGCACTGGGCGAACCCTTGATAGCAAAGGGAATGCTACGACTTCTTATCACCGCTTTCACGAAGATGTTAAACGCTGTGTTGGCACTCATTCCAAACTGTTCGCAGAGTGCGTCAAACTGCGTTTTCATTTCAGAATCCATCCTGACTGTAACTGCCGATTGTGCCATAATTTCTATTCAATTTATCTACATTATGATAGCACTATGCCATCATTTCGGTGGCAAAATTATGAATTATTTCTGACAAAAGCAAATTTTATAACGAAAAAATGTCATACACAAACAGAATGTTCTTTACAATGACTAAAGAATTCGTCGCGGTTCTTGCAGCAACCACGATAAGCAAGCTTTACCATACCGAACTTGGCAGGCTTTTCCAACTCCACCCAATTATCTACCTCAAAACGTATTCTAATTGGATAAACGCTATCATCCACTTTTTTCAGATTCGCCTTCGTAACTCTATAATAGCCTCTAATATGCCCACCTGGAATGATGGGGGCTATATAACGAACAGATTGTATGTCTTTTGCCTCTTCCATGCCTTTCTTACCCATGACAATTGATGATACTTGACCATTCATAACCGAATCAATGTCTTCGTTCACATCCTCATCTATTGTCAAAATCATATAAACAGTATCCTTGGGTTCCACCGAAGTATAGTACAATCCCTTCTGCGGTATGCTCCCATCAAGTATTTCCATTGAGGCTTTACCTATCAATTCCCCTATAAAATGCTCTAATAGCTTTCTGTTTTCCACATCGTTGGGCCTCAACGGAAAAGCGCCAATATTAACTTCATCTAGCGATTGTTGGAACTTAGCTTTTGCAACCTCAATAGGGTCTCCATTACCAGGGAACAAAATATAGCCGCCTATCACCTCCTTCTTCAAGCCACACTCTCCCTCTTTGTTCTCCTTATAATAAATGGCATCACGATAACGATGCATCTGATTGATAGCATCATCAGGAGGCGTATCAACACCCTCGTTGGTTCTGTCGTTAATACGATATTTTGCATCGAAGAGATAAGTCATCTTCATTCCTTTCTCAATATCGTCCTTCGTCAACTGCAATACGATATCAGGTTTTTGTGGAACGGTAGGAACTACAAGGTGCTCCATACTGATAGAGCCGTTCTCTTTTTCTGTATGTTTCGGATTATAGACGAGTTCTGCCAACTCCACTCCATCCTTTCTGAAGAGGATACGAGAATGTTCGCCTTTACCTAATTCCCAAGTGAACACTCCATTCATCTCCATTCGGTTACGATGGTCAACGTCAACATCTAAGCCCAGTTGCTCTCTGACAATATGACTCACCTCAATGAAGCACCATATTTCATAGAGCGTAGCAATATCCTTCGATTGCAAGCGATACATACCATCGTTTAGAGAATAAGCCCTACGTAACAAATTCCAAGTCCTATACACCTGACTATATCCTGTAGCCCTTTGCAGTACAAGACTCTCCTGCGTCAAACCTTTAAAGCGTCCTACGGTTCTGAAAAACGGATGCCGTTTTAAGTGCGTAAGGTCTTTCTGCACACTATCCATCTCCTTCTTCAATGTGTCAGAAGTATTTTTAATGGCCTCTATGCGACGTTTCAGCATTTCGTACTTGTCTGCTATCTGTCCAAGTGCATATTTCAGGAAGCGATTTTCCTGAGTATCATTCGATTGTATGTGTTCCTCAATACGATAAAGATGTGCTTGCTCTTTTCTATGCTCAGCCAGTTCGTTCTCTATGTTAGCAGGTACTCTCTTCAGCTTGTCAGCCCTTAGATACACCTCATAGCCTCTCAGTCTGCGGCGAGGTCGTTCTATAATGCTACGGCAAGCCTTTATGAAGGTCTCTTGTTCTTTGGCAAAGATGCTCCACCAAATCAACTCAGGCGTATCTCCTGTTGTGTCAGGTGTGAATCCATGAAACGTGCGCTTCATGTAGTCGAGCGACAACATTCTATACTCCGCCTCGATGTCCTCGATAATCTTTTTCCAATGCTCATGGTAGTTCAGCTTCGTGCTCAGCACTTCATAGCCCAACTTGAAGTGTCGTTGCTCCTTACCTATATTATATATTAGCTGAAGTTCACTCCTGCCAATCTCATTGCCATAGTTGATGAATCCGGCCAAGGTGTGACCCCTAAAACTGAATCTATCGTTGTCCGCTTGGAGCATAGAGCCAAACTGCGCCTTGCTGACATGTGAGCCAAAGTCCACCCAAATGGGATACTCAGCATTGTCAAAGAACACCGCCCTTGCTTGACAACCATTCTCTAAAGGCTCATCGCCAATCGTAGCTGACTTCACACCATCCGTCCAAGTGTAAGTAGTTAGCAGGTTCTCGCTGCCCACATTCCTTACAGCCTTTCCCCAGATGGCTTCATACTTCGAGCATTCCACATACATCGTGAAGTCCTCGTGTTGTATTGTCAGCAATTCCATAGGCAATAATTAACTCCAGAAACTTGTATAGCCAGAAGCAAGACGCTTCTTCATTTCGTCCAACTTTGCAAGAGATACAGATTTAAAGGAGTCATCTGATTCCACTTTATCAAATGGCCCATCAAATACTTCTTCAAGTCCGTCTTTTATTGCTTTCCCCAAGTCATCAAGAAATGTCTTGCTCACCTTTGTTTCATCACCCTCAATACGTGAAAGTATCTTCATATTGGTTATCTCGTCCAAAGCACGAGCAATGACAAATTCCTCTTTGTAGGTTGACTCTTCATCACCCTCAATCTGATTATATGGAAGATTGTTGACTACGTATAGTAGCACCTCATTTCTTGTACGATATGCAATTTTGAATGGCGTACCCTCCAACTTGTCATTTACCTTTTGCAGGTAATCGATAGCCGTATCACAAACACCTTTGTATATAGAGTATATATCCACTCCCTCCACAGCATTTCCTATCAGTTCTGCTTTGCCAAGTTTGCCAATCCTCTCATATTTATTAGCAAGACCACCGGAAAGGTCAACTTCATTCATCTCAATAGTCATTGCTCTATCAAGCACTTTACGAGAGAATGAGAAAGTGGTTTCATCCATATTAACCGTGCCGACCACGATCAAATTCTGAGGAAGAGTTATACCTTCTTCATTAAACTGCTTTCTAATGTCATCGTCACGCGTTAGTTGCGCTGTTAGATCAAAATACCATTGTTCGTCACATTTCTTTAGAATGGAATCTGTAGTGATATTACCGTTGGTATCAGCCTTACGACTTTCAACGACGCTAAGATACTCAGCAAAGTATTGTTCTACAGGAGCCAAATTCATTTCGTCCAAACAAAGGAAATAGGGCACATCAGGCTCTTCCCAAGCACGAGCCACAAACCTCAAAAAATCACCTGCGACATAAACGGGCTCTCCACTTACACGACTCACATAACCTATCAGTTCTGACGAATCGTGCCAATTTGGTTTCACCTGCACCATTTCAAAGTTCCTTGGTTTTTGTGCTTCGTATTCCTCTGAGCCTTCATCCCAACAGGCGCGAGCCAACTCACGAACAATACGGCTCTTACCTGTTCCTGAAATACCTGCCAATAATAAGAACGGCTTGGATTTGATGGCCGTAATGAAAGGGCGAAAATAAGAAGAGGCTTGCTGTATTTCATCATCTGTTATAACAAGGCCACCTTTATAATTAGGTTTTGCGTCTGTATCAGGTATTAATTCCAACCATGCATCTCGTCGTTCTGATGAATTAACATATTTTACAGAATTTTTCTCATCAACAATAACGGCTGACAGATGTAATTCATCTTGATTATATATTTCTATGCTGTATACAAACCAACAAGCTTGTTTCTCTAAGCCTAACACTTCTCGTGCACGACGAATAAATTCCGCATTAGAATAATGCTCTCCATTATATTGATAGGCATTCTTGTCAGAGTATTTGATGCTTTTTCTTCCTGAATGACTATCCGAATCCTCTTTTACAAGAACCATAACAAATGGATAATCAATTCGAGTCTCATTTATATAAACTTTCCGAAAAAGCGAGGCTATCTGGCATTCGTCAAGCTCTGAAGCATGGTATATTCGCCCTCCTTTCCCTAATGGAAGGCTAACCCGATCTAAAGGCACTGAACAATAAACCATACCTATTAGAATTACTTCTGCTCCAGGATACGTAAACTTATATGCTGGTTTTGATTGTCCTAAAGCAGTACCCCATGATGGAGTACCTGTACCCGAATTAAGGTAAGTGCCAAATGCAAAAGAGCCTAAATCTAAATTCATAATACCTGACTAAATATATGATTCAACAATATTCCTACCAAATTCACATCCCATCCATTACCTGCTCTTGTAGATAACTGTGAATAAGACTGACCTGCATAATTCAATTCACCATCCTCAAATCCCATAAACCTAAATTGTTCATCAACAGACATCTTTCTAACAATCTCCAACCCATCTTCTTTGGGTACTTCTACTACTCGAAGACTATTATGCTCGGGCTGAGTGATAGTTATACTTAAGGCGTTGGTCTTTATTTTTTTATTGTAAACATCAAAACAAAGAGGTTCCTCAACTACAAAAGAATCTATATTATGCTTCTCCTTTAGATGGGCTATCTGTGCCTGAGAAAGATAAAGGTATGATGGAGCTTCTTTGTCTAAGAGATCTCCAAATCTTTTAGTCAACTTAACTTTAGGTGGAACAATATTGAATCCTTCAGGAACTCCACCTAACATTGCAAACATCCATATTCTTTCACGATTTTGTGGTATACCATAGTCGCACGAATTGAGGATTGCATACTGGAGTTCCCCATAACCTAGTTCACGTAGAATCTCCTTGATTCGATTTCTTGTTGGTTCAAATTTCTTAGCAGTAAATCCCTTAACGTTTTCCAATAAGAGATATCGGGGACGTTTCTCCTTCAAAATCCTCATTATCTCATAAAACAACGTTCCTCTGCCGTATCTATCATCTTCACCCATTTGCATTCCAGCAGAAGAGAATGGTTGACAAGGGAAACCTCCAGTAAACATATCGAAATCAGGCAACTCTTTTGGATCTATCTTTGTTATATCTCCCCAGTTCTTTATTTTAGGAAAATTTGCTTCGAGTAATTTGCTGGCAAATGGATTAAACTCTGACATACCTATAACCTTATAATTTAAGCCAGAACGTTTTAATCCGAATGAAGCTCCACCATATCCGGCAAAACCTTCAAAAACCCTGATAACCTCGTGCGGTGGTAATTTGTGTGAATTCTTCTTTGACATGAAAAAGCCCTCTCTCCGTTTGAAAAGGGGGCGTGGAAGAAAGATGTGTTTAACCAAGGCTTACGACGGCCCACATCAGACAACAATCCAACTGTCCACGCCCTTATGAGCGTAAACATCCAATTGCTTGTCCGACTGATGTGTTCCTTTAAGTCGTAATTCTGGTTAATCAGTCAACCAAGGATGTCAAAAAACTCTATATTATTCCTTTGTCGTTAGTTTGTTCATTTATAGTTGTCCGCCTTCACCCATACGAACAAAAACATTTACAATTAACTACAAAAGAAAAAGCGTGGGTGCTTGCATCTGCCTGTTCGTCGTTCAGGGCCTTCCACAGCCTCAGCAAAAAACAGACAGAGAAACACCCACGTTGAGGTATATAGATACACCGTAAAGTGTGCTAGTGAGGACATGGTTAGCCCTCGCAGCACACTACGGAGAGTATATACTACACCCCGTGGAGTTACCCCTGCAATGTTTTTGTTTGCTGTTCGATTGTGGAAGTTTTGAACGACCAAAAACAAAGCGTCAGTAACGCCTTTCAATATGTAGTGCTCCACCCAGCGGCTCCGCACATCTCAATGTACATCATAGCCACTATGGGCAGATTGCATTTGCAAAGTTAGCAAAATAAATCGAGATGTCAGAATTTTTACCCCAAAATTTTCAAAAAAGTCTATTTCCTATACTCGTAGATAATTCTTAACGCTTAATTTGGCTGACGCGGTGACAACACCAAAAGGCCAATAGAGAAAAAAGGCTGATGTGTGACAGTGACAATTGTGACAATTAAAAAAAGAGGGGATGCAAATCCTTTCCGTCAATCAAAACTTATTATAACTTATTGATATATAATTAGTTATATATATTATATATAGTATATAGAGGATATGATACCCCTCAAAAAACAACTGTCACAACTGTCACTGTCACGCTAAGTCAATATCAAATTCATCTAAAAAGCTTATAATCAATGAGATACAATATAGCAACCAACAAGGTACCCAAGATGCCTAACCTCGGAAAAGGTACAAAATGTATCAAATTAATGCTCTAAAAGGCCTCAAAAGACATATATGAACCCCTAATTCTGATGCTTTTACCCTCGTTTGGCACACATATCATCGATGCAGAATTTCAGCTTTGATGCTAAAACAGCATACGAAACAGGCTAAAACGCCATGCGAAACAGCCTAAAACGCAAGGTGAAACAGCCTGAAACGTAAGTCAGAGACTACTTATACAGCGTGATGTTGACGTTCTGCTTGGTGATATTCTGGCTGTACTGGAAGGTGGCATCATGGCGGGCAGAGATGTTGACATTCTCGAGGTGGATGCCGTCGATGGGCATCTCGGGGAGTCCATTGAACTCCATGGCGTAGCCGGCATGATAGCAGTTGACGTTGCGGATGTCGATATGACGGAAAATGGGGGTCTCTTCGGTCACGGGCATGGCCTGCACGCCCTGATTGCTGTCGCCGTCGGCCAGCACTTCAGCCACCGACTTGCCGCCGTAGTACATATTGAAGGTGATGGCATAGGTGGAGATGTCGCTCATCGAGATGCCGTCGATAAAGATGTTTTCCACGATGCCGCCACGCCCACGGGTGGATTTGAAGCGCAGGCCTACGTCGGTGCCTACAAACTGGCAGTTCTTGACGCTGATATTCCTGACGCCGCCGCTCATCTCGGAGCCCACGACGAAGCCTCCGTGACCGGCAAAGACGGTACAGCCATCGACCACCACATTCTCGCAGGGGATGCCACGGCGACGCCCGTCGGCATCCTTGCCGCTCTTGATGCAGATGCCATCGTCGCCGGCATCGAAGCGCGAGTTGATGATCAGCGCGTTCTTACACGACTCCAGGTCGAGGGCATCGCCATTCTGCGCGTAGGCGGGATTGCGCACCAGCACCTGATCGATAATGATATTCTCGCACATCAGCGGATGGAGGTTCCATGCGGGCGAGTTCTGGAAGATGACGCCCTGGAGCAGCACGTTCTTACAGCCCACGAGACTCACCATGACAGGACGGAGGAAGCGCTTCACGGCCAGCCAATCGGCCTCGGTCTGCGCATTGGGCACGTTCATGTTGGCACCCTTCTCACCCTTGGCATAACCCTCGGAGGGTACCCAGTAGTCTTTCTTCATCTCGACGCTGCCAGGAATCTTGAGCAGTCGGTTCCAGTGGCTCTCGGTGACCTTGCTTTTCTTCACAGGGCGCCAGTACTGGCCATTGCCGTCGATAACGCCCTCGCCGGTGATGCTGATATTCTGGGCTCCGTCGGCGCTAAGGGGCGACTGGCATCGGCGGGTGTCAAGTCCCTCGAACGAGGTCTTGATGAGCGGATAGAGGTTCTCGTCGGGCGCAAAGAGGATGACGGCACCTTTTTCCAGATGCAGGTCGATATTTGACTTGAGCACGATGGGGCCCGTGAGCCACACGCCGCGCGGCACGATGAGGTGGCCCCCACCCTGCTGACTCAGCGTAGCGATGGCCTTGGCGAAGGCATCGGTACAGAGGTACGAACCCGTGGGGTCGGCCTGGAAATCGGCAATGCTGACCTGACGGCCAGGTATTTTCGGAGCCTTCATCTGCTGCATGGCAAAGGGCAGCTGGGCGGTGTATTGCTTGTAGGGATTGGCTGCCGACACGCATACGGCGAGTGCCAGCATCATGAGAGTCAGAGTGGTTTTCTTCATCGTCTTGATTTCGTTTTAGTTATTAGTTAGTGGTGCAAAGGTAAAAAAATATTTCCAATTCTTCATATATTATCCACATTTTTTTGTGTTCGTGATGAAATATCGCGGAAAATTGGTAATTTTGCCAACGAATAGGATGTTTTAGGATATGACCGAGCATTTTGAATTTACTACAGAAGAGAGAGACCTGGCGCTGACGCTCTATGCCGAACTCAAGGAGAAGATGGCAACATCGCTGGAGGAGGACGACGAGAGCCGTATGCGCAGCCACCTGCTTCATGCCATAGAGCAGGACATGGTGAGGCGCGACGTCTTCGGACTGAACCCCATTGTGAGCAGTCTGCAGACAGCCCTGCTGGTCTATGACGAGATAGGACTGAGACGCGACGCCGTGCTGGCCATACTGCTGAACCCCAGCGTGGAGGCTGGTTTCCTGACCATCGACGAGGTGGGCAGCACCTACGGCATCGCCGTGGGCCGCATCCTACACGGACTGCAGCGCATACAGGAGCTGTATCAGAAGAACCCCGTCATCGAGAGCGAGAACTTCCGCAACCTGCTGCTGTCGTTTGCCGAGGATATGCGTGTGATACTCATCATGATTGCCGATCGCGTGAACCTGATGAGGCAGATTCGTGATACCGATAACGAGGAGGCGAAACGCCGCGTATCGGAAGAGGCAGCCTACCTCTACGCTCCCCTGGCCCACAAACTGGGTCTTTACAAGATGAAGAGCGAGCTGGAGGACCTGTCGCTGAAATATCTGGAGCACGACGCCTACTACCATATCAAGGAGAAGCTGAACGCCACGAAGCAGGCACGTGACAAGTATATAGAGCAGTTTATAGGCCCAATCGAGCAGAAGCTGAAGGCTGCCGGACTGACGTTCCACATGAAGGGACGCACGAAGTCGATACACTCCATCTGGCAGAAGATGAAGAAGCAGAAATGCGACTTCGAGGGCGTCTATGACCTCTTCGCCATCCGCATCATCATCGACTGCCCCATAGAGAAGGAGAAGCAGCAATGCTGGCAGACCTTCGCCATCATTACCGATATGTACACCTCGAACCCGAAGCGTATGCGCGACTGGCTCAGCGTGCCAAAAAGCAACGGCTACGAGAGTCTGCACATCACCGTGTTGGGACCCGAAAAGAAATGGGTGGAGGTGCAGATTCGCACCGAGCGCATGGACGAAATTGCGGAGCGAGGCATCGCTGCCCACTGGCGCTACAAGGGTGTGAAATCGTCGGAAGGCGGCATTGACGAATGGTTGAATGGAATACGCCAAATGCTTGAGAATTCGAGCGATATGGAGGCGATGGACCAGTTTAAGATGGACCTCTATGACGACGAGATCTACGTCTTCACCCCCAAGGGCGACCTACTGAAATTCCCCAAGGGAGCCACCGTACTCGACATGGCCTACCACATCCACTCGAAGGTTGGATCGGCCTGCACGGGTGCGCGTATTAATAATAAGGTGGTGACCTTCCGTCAGGAGCTACACTCGGGCGACCAGGTAGAGATACAGACCTCATCGACACAGTTTCCCAAACAGGAATGGCTCAACATCGTCAAGACCTCAAGGGCGAAAGCCAAAATCCGACTGGCACTAAAAGAGACCCAGCAGAAGGAGGCGCTGATGGTGAAGGAGATGCTGGAGCGCAAGTTCAAGAACCGCAAAATAGAGCAGGACGAGAGCCTGATGATGCGCACCATGAAGAAGCTGGGCTACAAGGAGGCCAGCGACTTCTATCGCGACATTGCCCACGACACGCTGGATGTGCAGACGGTATTCGACAAATACCTGGAACTGCAGCAGGGCGAGAAGGTCGTCACAGGCGACAACCTGGCCCGCTCGGCCGAGGAGTTTGAGTTCGAAAGTTCGCCGTTCTCACCTCTCACCTCCCAGCTCTCGTCTGACGTGCTCGTCATAGGGCAGGACCTGAAAGGCGTGGACTACCAGCTGGCGAAATGCTGCAACCCCATCTACGGCGATCAGGTGTTCGGATTCGTCACCATCAGCGGCGGCATCAAGATACACCGCTGCGACTGTCCCAACGCGCCCGAGATGCGCCGACGCTTCGGCTACCGTATCGTCAGGGCGAAATGGAGCGGCAAGGGCTCGAGCCAGTATGCCATCACCCTGCGCGTCATCGGCAACGACGACCTGGGCATCGTGAACAACCTGACCAGCATCATCTCGAAAGACGAGAAACTGATACTGCGCAACATCAACATCGACTCGAACGACGGACTCTTCCGAGGCACGCTGACTATCATGATCAACGACAACACCCGACTGGAGGCGCTCATCAAGAAGCTGCGCACGGTGAAGGGCGTGAAGCAGGTGGAGCGAATTTGATATGAATTAAGAATTAAGAGTTAAGAATTAAGAGTTGTCGCTTCGCGATTAAGAATTAAGAGTTAAGAATTAAGAATTGAGCATTAAGCAATAAAAATATGAGCAAGATTGTAACTTTCGGAGAATTGCTACTCCGCTTTTCAAAACTGGACCACCAGCGACTGTCGCAGGGTGACTATTTCACCAGCAAATACGGCGGCAGCGAGGCGAATGTGGCCGTATCGCTGGCCACACTGGGCGACAAGGTGCAGTATGTCACCCGACTGCCCGACACGCCTGTGGGTCATGCAGGCGCACAGAACCTGATGCAGCTGGGCGTGGACTGCCGCTACATACAATGGGGCGGACAGCGCATAGGTACCTACTATATGGAGCCTGCAGCAGGTATGCGCTCGGCAAAGGTGATCTACGACCGCGCTAACTCGGCCTGCTCGGAGCTAAAGCCCGGCATGATACCCTGGCGCGAGATACTGAAAGACGCAACCGTGCTCCACGTATCGGGCATCACGGCTGCCATCTCGCAGAGTTCGGCAGACGCCACCTTCGAGGCCCTCGACATTGCCGACGAGATGGGCGTGAAGATAGCCTTCGACATCAACTACCGCAAGAACCTGTGGCAATACGGCGCCGACCCGCGTGAGACGCTGAAACGGATGCTGAGCCATTGTGACCTGATGTTTGGCGATGCCATCGAGTTTGAATGGATATGCCAGCGCAAGCAGCCTCCCTTCACGGCCCTGGACTCGAGTTTCGAGATGCAGATGAAGGAATACCGCGAATGGTTTGACGACCTGCATCGCGAATTCCCACGTTGCAGGAAATGGCTTATGGGTATGCGCAACATGGTGGCATCGAGCCATCACCTGCTTACTGCCCTACTCTTCACCAGCAACGACGGCATCCACTACGACCTGCTGAAAGCGCCTATCCACGATATCAACGGCGTGGTAGATCCATCGGGCGTGGGCGATGCCTTCATGGGCGGACTGCTGCACAGCGTCTTTGCCTATCCTGACGACAACCAACTGCAGCTCAACTACTCGTTGGCGGCATCGGCTCTGAAAAACACCATCCCTGGCGATTTCAACCTCTCAACCGACGAGGAGATTCAAAGCGCGATGTTTGACAAAAGCGTCAAGATAAAGACGTATTATTAAATAAAACGGTAAGAATATTTGGCTGTTTGCTTACAATTTGTTACCTTTGCAGACGATTTTTTAAGTTAAGTCTCCCGTCGCACCCTCGAGCAGGGCGTGAGTGAACCAACAAAACGACGGCTCTCGCGTAGGGCTGGCATGGCACACAGAGATAAGTATAACATTAAAACATAATATTATTATGGCACAAATGAATTTTGGTGGCGTTATCGAAACCGTAGTCACCAGCAAGGAGTTCTCACTCGACAAAGCACGTGAAGTATTGAAAGACGAGGTCATCGCCGTTATCGGTTATGGCATCCAGGGCCCCGGACAGGCCTGCAACCTGCGCGACAATGGCTTCAACGTTATCGTTGGACAGCGTCAGGGCAAGACCTACGACAAGGCTGTGGCCGACGGATGGGTACCCGGAAAGACCCTCTTCTCTATCGAAGAGGCTGCCGAGAAGGGAACAATCCTTTGTATGCTGCTGAGTGATGCTGGCCAGATTCAGGTTTGGCCCACCATCAAGCAATATCTGAAGCCCGGTAAGACCCTTTACTACTCTCACGGCTTCGCCATCAACTGGAGCGACCGCACAGGCGTGGTTCCTCCCAAGGATATTGACGTAATCATGGTAGCTCCTAAGGGAAGCGGAACTTCCCTTCGCACTATGTTCTGCGAGGGTCGTGGTCTGAACTGCTCATACGCTGTTTATCAGGACGCTTCTGGCAAGGCCAAGGACAAGACCCTGGCATTCGGTATCGGTATCGGCGCCGGCTACCTGTTTGAGACCACCTTCCAGCGCGAGGCTACCTCTGACCTCACCGGTGAGCGCGGCTCATTGATGGGTGCTATCCAGGGTCTGCTGCTGGCTCAGTATGAGGTGCTGCGCGAGAATGGCCACACACCTTCCGAGGCTTTCAACGAGACCGTTGAGGAGCTGACACAGAGCCTTGGCCCGCTCTTCGGACAGAAGGGTATGGACTGGATGTATGCCAACTGCTCGACCACCGCACAGCGTGGCGCATTGGACTGGGCTCCCCGTTTCCACGATGCCGTAAAGCCCGTGATGGAGTGGCTCTACTACTCAGTAAAGACTGGCAACGAGGCTCAGATCAGCATCGACTCTAACTCAAAGCCCGACTATCGTGCCGGATTGGAGAAAGAGCTTGAGGCTATGCGTAATCAAGAGATGTGGCGCGCTGGCGAGACCGTACGCAAGCTGCGTCCTGAGAACCAGGAAGACATCTAACAACAAGTTTCCAAGGATACAAACAAAAAGTGTCGGGCTCCACACATCGTGAGGCTCGACACTTTCTTTTATTCTTTTCTTCTTTAATGGATGAATCGCAGTTCGCGAAGCGTGTGGTCACCCATAATATAACTCTTGTCAACCTGACCTGCCACGCCCATGATACGTCCCTTGCAGGTGTACTGCCAGATGATGTAGTCGCGCTCATCGGCGAGCACAGGAGGCTCGTCGGCATACATCGCCACCATCAACTGATAATCGTCGAGCTTGCCCAACAGGTGCTTGTTATAGAAATTGCGGAACGTATAGATCAGGGGTTTCTGATGATAGGCTTCCTCCATCAAATCCAAAAACTTGAACAGCGAGTCGCAGAATTCCTCGGTAGAGAGTTTGCCTACTGTCTCCACATCGAGCATCGGAATCAGATCCTGTTCGCCCGGCAGACATTGGGTCTTGAAATTCTCAAGCTGGAGCTGCAGGTCTGACATAGGGCGGAAGAAATGATACGAGCCCACCTTCAGACCATGACGATGAGCCAGGTCGATATTGCGCTCATACTGAGGATCGATGCGGTCGCCGCCCTCGGTAGCCTTCAGATAGACATAGGCCATCTTGGAGTTCTGACCCACCGTCTCCCAAAACACCTCGCCCTGATAATGGCTCATGTCAAGTCCATGGACATGCTCGCAGGTATCCTCGCAGCAGAGGTATGGATTCTCGTGGATAGTAGGCTTCACCACACGGGTGACGCGCACGCGCTTACGCGACTTCTTCTTTTTTCTGGGGCGGGCATCCATATCGGCCACAGCCACACAACAGATGCAAAATATTAGGAATAGCGTCAGTTTCTTCATTTCTTCTCGTCAGTCTTTTCTTCTGCCTGCAGAATAACCTTGATCTTGGAGATACGATGACCGTCGAGTTCCACAATCTCGAACTTGAAACGTCCGTAAACGATACGCTCGTGCTCTTCGGGGAAGTCGCCCTTCAATTCAAGCAGCAAACCTGCCAGCGTGTCGGCATCGCCCTCAACCTCCTCAAACACGTCGTCATCGACATCCACTATCTTATAGAAATCGCTGAGCAGCGTCTTGCCTTCAA
Organism: uncultured Prevotellaceae bacterium; assembly: GCA_902778255.1. Taxonomy (GTDB): domain Bacteria; phylum Bacteroidota; class Bacteroidia; order Bacteroidales; family Bacteroidaceae; genus Prevotella. The sequence continues at coordinate 119,704 of CACYXD010000005.1, read as the reverse complement.
ACACATAGGTATTGGCGTTGACGCGCACATAGTTTTTCTCCTCTTCGTCGTACTCATCATTGATCTCGCCCACAATCTCCTCAAGGATATCTTCAAGGGTGATCAGGCCGCTGGTGCCGCCAAACTCATCGACCACAATGGCAATATGAACCTTGTTCTCCTGGAAGTCACGCAGCAGGTCATCAATCTTCTTGGTCTCAGGAACGAAATAAGGCGGACGGATGAGCGACTGCCAACGGAACGCCGCCGACTTACCAAGATGCGGCAGCAAGTCCTTGATATACAGAATGCCACGCACATTATCGATAGAGTCCTGATAGACAGGAATACGCGAGTAGTTGTTTTCGACAATACATTGGAGCACCTCGGGGAAGGTGGAACGGAAATTCAGATCCACAATATCCTGGCGACTAGTCATCACCTCCTTGGCGGTCTCATCGCCAAAGCGCACAATGCCCTCGAGCATATCCTTCTCTTCCTTCAACTCATCCTCATCGGTTAGTTCCAAAGCCTGCTCCAGATCGTCAACGCTCAACACATGATTCTCTTTCTGAACCACCTTCTCGGCCAGCGCACCTGAACGGATCAGTATAGAGGAAAGGGGATAAAACACCTTGCTCAACAGCGAGATGGCGGGAGCAAAGGTCCTGCAGACTGCCAGCGCGTGCTGACCGCAATAGACCTTGGGCATAATCTCGCCAAAAAGCAGCAATAGGAAGGTCAGCAGCACCGTGATAACAATAAACTCCAACCACTCGGCTCCGCCAAAGTCAATGAGCGAAGCAAAGAAGTAGTTGCAAAGCATGATGATGGTCACATTAATCAAGTTGTTGGCTATCAGAATGGTAGCCAACAGACGCTCGGAATGATGACGAAGACGCTGGATATACTGGTCTGACTTGTTCTTCTCTTCATCAAGCTCGTTCAAGTCGTGAGGCGACAGCGAGAAGAAGGCTATCTCAGAACCTGAGGCAAAGCCCGAGGCCAACAACAGCAGACATGCCAGCACAATAGAAAAAATCTCGCCAAAGCCGATGGGGTTTAGATGCACCCCGGAGAATATATCTTGAAGATAATCCATTTCCCTGTATTAGAACGGAACGTCGGTGGGCTCTTCACTCGCTGCTGGCGCAGGCTGGGAGGTAGCGGCTGACGGCTCAGCTTGAACCGGACGAGGGGTCAGCATCTCCATACTGTCTGCCCACACCTCTGTGACATACTGCCGCTGCCCTTGCTTGTTATCATAAGTGGAATAGCGCAGACGACCCTCGATATACAATTTATCGCCTTTATGGACATAGCGCTCTACGGTCTCGGCCAGCTTGCGCCACAGTATCACGTTATGCCAGTCGGTACGGTCGGGCACCTGTGTGCCATTCTGTAGGGTATAACCCTTCTCCGTAGTGGCAAGACGCAGACGAGCCACGGCAACACCATGATCGACATAGCGCACCTCAGGATCCTGGCCTACGTTGCCAATCAACATCACCTTGTTCATTTTGCCTTGCCTAAATAAACAAACTGGAAATTCTTGCCTTTAGCCGAGGGGAACTGGCTACGGTCGTCAACACGCTGACGTAGATGGTCCACAATGCGATTGTAGCAGTCCAAGCCAGAGATGGCCTTCACCTGAGCCACAAAATGGGTGTCACGATACTGGAACTTGCCTGTTCCGGGAACCATCTGCACACGCTTAAAATCAATAGAGCCCTCATACCAACCCTCTCGCTCTTCATTCAGCTTCAGGATAACGGGCGAAGTGCCACGTTCCTTGGGAGCAGGCTCTTCACGTAACGTACGGTTATTCTTGAACTCCTGCATGGAAGCTGCATCGGTCTTGATGATGATAAAATAAACGCGCGGACGAATCTTGTAGCGCTTTGGATATATCATATCGCTGGCCACATAGGCGCGGATATCATCCTCAAGATCTGGATTCATACCTATCTCGTCAATACGAGCCAGAAAATCAATGGCCTCGTCAACACTATACACAAGTGTCTCGTTGTCAAAATATCTTAAGTATAAATTCATTTTATTGTGAAAAGGTTGTGTTGTCCAATATATAAAAAAAAAGAGAGCGGAAAACGGGACTCGGACCCGCGACCCCAACCTTGGCAAGGTTGTGCTCTACCAACTGAGCTATTTCCGCATTTCTTACATCAAAAAAAGAGGTGAAGAGGAGGAGACTCGAACTCCCACGTCGCAATTGACACTACCCCCTCAAAGTAGCGCGTCTACCAATTCCGCCACCTCTCCAACAAATTTTTTACACATTGAAAAAAAGAGTGCCCAGAACAGGACTCGAACCTGCACGCCTCGCGGCACACGCACCTGAAACGTGCGCGTCTACCAATTCCGCCACCTGGGCAATAATGACTAAGGCCACCCTTAATCTCTCTTTTTGTTCAATCTGTGAGCGGAAAACGGGACTCGGACCCGCGACCCCAACCTTGGCAAGGTTGTGCTCTACCAACTGAGCTATTTCCGCTTATTTCTTCTTGTTCAGAAGGCATCTCTCTCGATTGCGGATGCAAAGGTACTACTTTTTTCCGAACCGCCAAAACTTTTCAGCGTTTTTTTTCAAAAAAAGTGCTAATCCATCCTATCGAGATAGTCTTCATAACCAAATTGGCGCAAGATTTCCAGTTTTCCGTCCGCATGAAGCATCGCTATCGACGGATGAGTAATGCCATTAAACGTACAGGTCTTCACCGTGGTATAGTGAATCATATCCTCGAAAATCACCTCCTCGCCTACCTGCAATTCGTGGTCGAAACGCCATGAGGACATAAAATCGCCACTCAAACAACTGTTGCCGCCCAAGCGATAGACAAATTGAGAATTATCATCACCCTCAATGATCTCGGCTCCCCTCACCTCAGGCATATACGGCATCTCCAAGCAGTCGGGCATGTGACAGGTGAAGCTCACGTCGAGAATGGCCGTGCGGATACCTTTGTCCTCGACCACATCCACCACATGACTCACCAGCGATCCCGTCTGCCAGGCAAAGGCGCTGCCTGGTTCCAGGATAATCTTCAGCCAGGGATAGCGCTCATGCAGTCCTTTTATTATATTAATAAGGTGTGTGGTGTCGTAGTCCTTGCGGGTCATCAGATGACCGCCGCCCAGATTCAGCCATTTCAACTGCGGAAACCAGCGCGAGAATTTCTCTTCGATATGCACCAGCGTACGCTCCAGCACATCGGGACCGCTCTCGCAATGGCAATGGCAATGGAAGCCCTCGATATCGGCTGGCAACGTGGCAGGCAGCTTTTCATTTGTCACACCAAACCGGGTGCCTGGCGCACAGGGATTATAGAGCAGCGTGCCCACCTCGGAATATTCCGGATTAACACGCAGGCCGATACTGGCCTTACCCACCACCCTATCGTGGAAGCGCTCATACTGCGACAGGGAATTAAACGTCAGGTGGCTGCTGCATCTCACGATCTCATCAAACTCCTCATCAGTATAGGCAGGCGAATAAGTATGGGCTTTAGCACCAAACTCCTCAAATGCCAGTCGGGCCTCACTCAGGCTGCTGGCAGTAGTGCTGTTGATATACTCACGGAAAATGGGGAAAGTCTTCCAAAGGGCGAAAGCCTTAAAGGCCAGGATGATTTCAACATCAGCCTCTCGCGCCACGCTGGCAATCAACTGCAGATTACTGCGCAGTCGACTCTCTTCAATAATATACATTGGTGTAGCCATCGTCTGTCAAACGCAAGTAATCTCCGACATATCCTTACGTATCTTCTCCCTAAGTTCATCGGCAGCATAGCCAATAGGAATCAGCACGGCAGGCTCCTCGTTGTCGGGAAGATTGAAGAACTGCTTACACTCGTCGGCATGGAAGTTGCACACCCAACAGGTGGCAAGTCCCTGCTCAGTAGCAGCCAGGCACAGATGTTCCACGGCAATGGCAATATCGATGTTGCCATGATGCTTACCGTCTTTGCGCACCCATTCCTCATCGTGCAGGATGCTGCAGATGATATACATAGGAGCGGTGGCAAACCACTCGCGCTTGTAACACTCGCGCAACTTGGCCTTATCGGCCTCGCTGGTTACCATATGGAACTTCCATGGCTGCTTGTTTACGGCAGAGGGAGCCAGACGAACACACTCCATCACATAGTCCAGTTTCTCCTGTTCTACGCTCTTCTTCTGATAGTCTCTGCAACTGTATCTCTGTTTAATCAAATCCAGTAATTTCATATCGTTTCTCCTATGTTTAATTCATTACGTCTGCAAAAATACAAAAAAAAAATCACTTACCTCCCTTTTGCCTTCCTTTTTTATCAAGAAAGGCAAATCCGGATAAAAGGGCAGCATCGAAGTCAGGCGTAACTATGCATTCCTCCCAACAGATAGTTCACACCGAAATAGGTGACAAGAACGGTGAGAAATGCAACAATCATATAGAGATGATAAAATCGTGGATGATTGAACAAGCCGACGGACGCCCGATGGAACGGTACGGCATAAACCAAGAACGTGATAAGTGCCCACGACTCCTTGGGATCCCACGACCAGTAGTTGCCCCAAGACACATTCGCCCAGACGGCTCCGAGGAAAATGCCAATAGCGAGCAGGAAGACAGCAGGATAGAGCAACAGTTGCGACAAAGCCGTAATACGTTCTTGTTTTGCAGTACAGAAGAAATAGATGCCTATCATCATTTGCAAGGCAAAGAGGGCATAGGCACACATGACGGTCATCACATGGAGGGAAAGCAACGGCGACTGAAGGACAGGCATCAATGGGGTTATCTCAGAGCCTCCGCCTGTCATCATCGCTACCAGCAGACAACAGAGGGCAGCCAGAGGGCCAAGGATGAAGATGATGCGTATCTTGCGAAACAGGACAACGGTGAGCACCAATAGTATCCACGCCATAAAAAGCATCGTCTCGTAGCCATTACTCAAGGGAATATGGCCGCTGAGCCACCAGCGTAAGCCAAGTTGCAAGGTAATAAGTACAGGAAACCTGATACTGCGCAGTTTGTTGTAGAAGAGTTCCGCCTGGGTTTGGTTCTCGCTGGGCAGAACATCGCCAACCATGTCGTGCTGAAAGAGTTTTATCTTCTCGATAATCTCTATCGCCCGATCTTTCTGGCCCGTCACAATAGCCTCTGTGAGGAAGTCCATCGACTGTTTGATAAAGAACTGCTCCTTGACGGGAATCTCACGCGGCAGCACCTGAGCGCCAGGCGAATACCAGGTGACAGCCTCGCCTATGCGATAAGGAAATATTTTCGTGAACTGGCCGTGATAAAACATCTCGACGATGGCCTTCCTTTCGTCGGCACCCTTCTTCTTGGGATTATTGGTAAGCAGTTCTTCCTCCCACGGCATATAGTAAATCATCCAACTGAGAAATACCTGATCGGCCGAATAGTCTTTATACGAGGTACTCCCCGTGAGCTTCATGGTGAAGTCGGTGGCCACGGTATTGAGCGGGCAGATGCGGTCGTTGTAGAGCACCTGGATGGTGCTCATACGATGGGCGATATCTGCATCTACGACAGGCAACTTACTCTCAGCATGACCGCTAATGCTGAAACTCACCAAGAGTAATGCCACCGCTATGGTTTTCCTATAGAGTTGCCGCATCTGAGTGTGGCGTGACAGGAGGGTGGCGATGATGCCCAACAGCAGCAGAAGATATCCCAGATAGGTGATGACTATACCATAGGGATCGTAGCTGACACCCAGCGTCACGCCTTCGCCGTCGGTATCGTAGCTTTGCTGGAAAAAACGATAGCCGTCAATGTTGCCAATATTGTTCATAGATACAAGAATCTCGTCGTCCTCGTGCTGAAAAACACTCTGATAGTCGAGCGGGGCATCGGTACCAGGATAGTTGACGATGCGGAACTCCTTCAACGTCAACGCAAAAGGCAAGTGAACAACCTTAGAGTCCTTGTCAACAAAAGTGGTTTCCGTGATGCCTTTCCTGAGCCTGATATGGCCTCTTTGGGCGAAGATATGTGTGGTCAGCGCTCCTGCCAATATCACGACGAACGACAAATGCAGCAGCATGACGGCCATTCGTTTGTAGAGCCGTTGCTGCATGATGTAGGCGAGCGAGGCTACTGTGAGTATGGCCCACAGGGCGGTAAACCACCAAGCACCATAGATATGCTCGCCTACGAAGTCCGTGCCACGATATTTCTCTATGACAGTGGCAAACCCTATACACGCGATGACAAGCGTGTATAGGGTGAAGATGATTATCTTGTTCAGTTTCACGGATGCAAAGGTACGGAAAATATCTGAGATCCGCAATACCTAAAAGTGATTAGATAGACTCAAGGAAGAGGACAATCTGGTCGCGCTCAGCCTTTGAGAGGTTACGGAACTTCACTACGGTCTGATAGGCATCGCTCGTACCGCCCTCGTTTTTACAACCGTGCCACATGATGGCTTCCATCACGTTGCGGGCACGACAGTCGTGCAAGCGCTCCACGCCGCTACCAGTCTTAGCTGCCAAACCACGTCCCCACAACGGGGTGGTGCGACACCAGCCAGTACGGATGTCGTTCTTCATCCACAGGCGGTGCTGTACGAAGTCGGTATAAGGCCATATCTTCTGGTGAGGATAGCGCGGCATGTCGCTGTCGCTCTTGAAGAACTTAGCAGGATCCTGAATGTGGTCGTCGCCCGTCTGCCACGAGGGGCGGTGACAGTTGGCGCAACCAATCTGAGAAAAGAGCTGCTTACCTTTCTTGAAGTCGTCGGTCGTGGTGTTACGGGCGGCAGGAACAGCCAGACCACGGTGCCAAATCATGAGATTCTTGTACTGAGCGTCGGTCATCTCGGCATCAAGTTGCTTGCTGGTCAGATAGGTATAGATATCTTTCTCCAAGTCGCCCGTATGCCATTCAGGATGAGTCTTCGCGGGATCCATACGGTTGATATACTCCGTAAAACCAGCCTGAACTTCCGGGTCTTTTGATGACTTGGCGGCATAGTAGGTGCCAGCTAGGTCGAGGTAGTGGTAACGACGGTCGGAACGCGTCACGTTGGTGATATTCCAGATGGCGTTGGCACCGGCAGCGTCGAGAATAGGACCGCGCGACATAGCGTAGGTATAGCGGCGCACATACTTCGTACCGTCGCCCTGAAGCGAGTTGCTATAGTAACTCTTCCAGGTATTGGTCTGCTGGTCCCACATAGCGGGATTCAAAGCGTCGGTCTTGCCGATGCTGTTGAAAAAGATGCTCTCACGTTCCCATTGTGCTGTGATCGAGTCATCGGGGATCGCATCAGTAAGGCCTGTGCCATAGATGCCGATAGTCGATTCCAGACGAATATCGATATCGCTGTTGTATTCTGTTTCTGAGAGCGTCACATCGCTACCACCGCGGCCCACTACTACTGGGGCATAATAGGCGCTGTAGGGGATGGTTACCTCTGGATATATGAGCTCGTAAGTCTCACCATCAGGGAACTGGTTGCCCCACTCATCGGTATAGTTGTTCCATGCTATCTTAATCTGATTCTCGTCAATAGGAGCCTTGAAAGGTTTTACAGCTCCCGTCTGCGGCATACCTGCCACCGAGCGCATATAGGCATTGGTGGTCTTGTCGTAGATGACGAGCAGGTAACCGTTGCGATGGGTATCTGCCTTGTAGTCGGTCTGTCGGCCACCATGGCCATAGCCTGGATGACAGTAGAGACAGCCGCGGCGCACATAGACGGGGCCAAGACCGTGGAAAGCACCATCGGTATTGGTATTATAGTCTTTTTCAAAGAGGTACTCGCCCTCGTTGAAAGCGGTCATCATACCTTCACTCACCACAGCTTTTGTTGGCTGTTTGAAGGCTGTAGAGGAATTCTCAGCGGTAGTGCCGAGCAGACCGCCTGCATAGTAATCCTCAGGGTAGTCAGTAACTGTTGGTTCGCCGATTTCCCATGTGAGGGGTTTAACGGCATCATCATCGCTAGAACAACCAGCGATGATGAAAGAACCTAATAGCATACTACCAACAATTGATAGTCTGTTCATCATAGTTTTTATTCTTTAATGTTTACAATTGACTCATAGAGCTTCTTGGCATTATCGGCCAATGTACGATAAGTTAGCACTACTACGTTGTCAACATAGTTCTCATTGATGACTTTACACTGGGCCTCGACCGTCTCGTTACCGGCATAGCCTTTCAGCGTCTCGGCCATCTCGCCCAGCGCATCATCCAACTCACCAAGGGCATCGATAGCGGCCTTCGCTGAAGCATCAGAATAATAGATGGCGAAGGGCTTCTTCATATCATTAATCTTGGTCAGCGCAGCCTCCAGTTTGGCGGTAACGGTGTTAGCCTGTGTGGCGAGGGTGGCGTTGCCGGCATTCTTACAGAAATAAATCAACGATTTCTCGCCAGGTGTAGTAGCACCCATCGAACCATAGAGGGCGTTCTTACAAGAGACGATGTTGTCATAGAAATCAACGATAGAGTTGTAGGCATAGGGCGACTCTATGTATGAGGCATCCTCACCCGTATAGGGAAGTCCGATTTTTGACTGCCCCACCTCGCCGATGATATCCTGGCAACCAGCGATAATCTCCAACGTAGCATCAAGAGCCGTTTCCCATTCTCCTGTACCGGGATTCTTAAATGCCTTGCCGAATTTAGTGAAACCATCAAGTGCACCTTCCTGGTTGCCATCATCATCAATAGCCAGGTGGGTAGCCACATACTCTTTGGCAATCTTCTGACGCTCAGCATTGCTCTCCTTCGAGTCCCAAGCAGCTTCCAAGGTGGCCGTAGCATTGTAGAGGTCTTTGGCTACCGCGCAGACGTAGTTATACTCCAGATTGGTGATCTGACTAATCTCACGGGGTGTTCCCTGACGGAAGAGCACATACTCTATGCCATGATAACCCAAAATACCTGAGTTGGCAGTTTTGATAAAATTGTCAAGGTTCGACATAGCCTGAGCATCACGCAGCACATCAGCCAGATCATTGGCTGCTACAGGCCAGGTATCGGTGTGAGGGTCGATAGAATAAACATCAGCAGCACCGAAAAGGAATGCCTCCGAATTCTCCCAGTTAGCACGGGCTGTCTTCCAGTCATTGCAGGCTTTATCGAGCGCAGGCTGAGTACCTCTCACGATGGCTGCATCAGCCTCATCGTCACTAGTACACGATACAAAACAAATTGAAACCCAGGCGGTTAAAATCACAATCTTCAAGAAATTCTTCGTTTTCATTTTTTCAATTATTTATGAGGTTGATAATTTATAACATGTCATTTTTTTAAAGGAACCAACCGGTATAGGTCACACCCAGACTGACGCTCGGTTCGTTATTATAGGGTTGCTTATAGAGTGGACTATCGGAAGCCAGTCCGTTGTTGTTGGGCTTCTCGAAATAGTGGTAGGAGTATTCGCCCTTGATGGTAATCTGCCTCACGGGCTGATAGTTCACACCAAAAACACAGCGGTATTTCTTCGTATACTTATACATCGACTCATACGTCCCGCTGGCCATCGTATTGTAGTGTTCGAAACGACCAAAGACCCATAGCTTCTGGTTCTGTTGATGCAATTTTGGAACCCGTGAGAACACGTTGTAGCCCGCCTCGATGGCGTATGCCAGCGCATTACTGCCTATATTACTATAGTGATGAGGGTTGCCGTCCTGATATTTGTGATGGGTCCAGTTGGCCTGGTTGTAGGCTGAGATGGCATCGGCATCAGCAAAGTGGGCATAGTCGATATTTCCACGCACAATCCAGTTCCAGCGCTTCAACGTAAAGTCGGCTGCAATGAGACCCAGCGCTCCCGTCACATCATCATATTTTGCGCCTGGCGTGCGCAGGGTGTTACGAAAGGTATAGCCATAGTAGCCGCTCAGTCCCACACGCAGCCAGTGTGTCTGTCGGCTCTCCGACAAGTAATAATCCACTCTCGCAGCTCCGGCATAGTTGTTAGCCACCTTAAACTCATACGGACTGGTAGCGCCATAGTGCACGAAGTCCTCAGCCGTAAAACTCTCGGAGTTCAGACCAGACAACAACTGCACCTCATAGCGCCAATCCTTCAGACGTCCCCATACCGACATTCCCACCTGATGCCACGTGTTGGGCATGATGGTAGTCTCACCTTCAGGACGATAGACGGTAAAAAACTGATTGGGTTCGTGGTAGGCATTGCTGTAACCCACGGGTACGATGATTTCACCTGCTTTAACGTTGAGCTTGCCTTTCAGAAACTCCTTATTGATCCAGAACTGCTCGATGTTCACCTCGCCGCCCTTCTCGACCTCGGCCTCGTATTCGCCAGCCTCCTCGGCCTCTATCTCTACGGCAGTACCGTTTCCGCCATGCTCAAACTCAATCTCTGAGCCCATGGTCCAGCCATTGCCAAAGTCATAACCGATATTCAGACACACGTGCGGCAAGTCAAATCGTCCGTGGCTCGCATCATCCTTGTAATTCTCAGGCTTCTTATACTTATTAAAACTCTGACTATAGAAATTTCGTGTCATCACGGCCTCACCGTATCCGCCGATCCTCAGGTGCGAGGATGCGTTTTCTGTTTTCTCCGTATTCCTCACTTGCCGTGTGGCTCCTGTGGTTGCATCCACGTCAGCCTCCTGTGCCACTACTGTAAGGCTCATCATAGCCAGCAATCCTAAAAATATAGTTTTCATTCCTAAAAAACATTAAATATTCGGCTGCAAAGGTACGGCTATCAGCATGTTTTGCCAATACCTAAAAATAATGAAACAGCCCTTTTCGACCCTTTACGTCCGACTTTTCACCCCCAAAATACCTAATTGTGATTATTGTGCATATCGGAAAATATGCCTACCTTTGCACCCAGTAATCAATAGTTGGTAGTGAAAAGTTATGAAAAATCAGAAAATGTATGAGGCCGACGACAAGATGATCTCGCTGATCCGCGATAATTACGACCTCTTGCAAATGCTTGGCAGCTTCGGCATCAGCCTTGGCTTTGGCGACAAGACCGTGAAGGAGACGTGCGAGAACAATGGTGTAGATACCTATACATTCCTTGCAGTGGTCAATTTCACCATCAATGGGTATGGAGAGTTTGAGGCGGACGGACAATTGTCCATTCCTACCCTACTTCACTATCTGGAAGCCTGTCACGCCTATTTTCTGGAATTCCAGTTACCCTATATCCGTCGCGAGCTGCAGGAGTCGATTGACGAGCGCGAATCGCTGGCAAAGCTGATCCTGCGCTTCTACGATGAGTATGCCCACGAGATACGCCGCCACATGAAGTATGAGCAAAAGACACTCTTCCCCTACGTGCAGTCACTCATCGAGGGGCAGCCCGCCAATGACTATAATGTGGATACCTTCTCCAAGCACCATGGAGCTACAGACAACAAGTTGCGCGAACTGAAACTCCTTATCATCAAGTACCTGCCTCAGGACGGGCTCCACAACAACCAGCTCACCGCCACCCTTCATGACATCTATGAGAACGAGGTATGGCTGCGCCAACACGCTATGGTAGAAGACCATATCTTCGTGCCAGCCATTCGACGACTGGAGCAGCAGATCAAGCAGAACGATGTGACGCGCAACATCTCAGACATGGTATTCAAATCCGGTGTAGGCCAGAATCCTGATGCACTCTCCGATCGTGAGAAAGACGTCATCGTATCGCTGGTGCAAGGTATGTCCAACAAGGAGATTGCCGACCATCTCTGCATCTCCGTCAACACGGTCATCACCCATCGCCGCAACATTGCCCGAAAACTGCAGATCCACTCTCCTGCAGGTCTCACCATCTACGCCATCGTCAACAACCTTGTTGACATATCAAGCGTGAAACTATAACTAGTCCTCCGTATCGCTGAGCACGAAGTCAGGACGGGCATCGGGAGTTTTTGTTATAACTTCGACATTGTCGAAGTGTACATTACGAGTGTGGCGCAGATAGAATCCCTTGGCAGGCAGGTTACCCCACATCGTGGCCTCTGGGTAGGCATTTTCTTTCTCGTTGGCTACAGAGTCGTTGATGACCTTGAGGCCGCTTTCCTTCACCCCACCCTGATGATGGATGGAGATATTCGATAGCCACACGTTGCGCACAGGATAGCCAGGCAGACCCGTAATAGAACAGCCCACAGGTCCCGCATTCCGAATCAGGAAGTTATCCAAGCGGATACCATCAATACGACCCACGTGCTCAATGGGAATCAGTTCGGTGATGGTGTCTTCATTGCCTTTTCCGCTTAATCCTTTGGCAGTTTCCTTCAGTTTATAGCCTCGTCCGCGATTGCCCAGACGGATGAAGATGGGAGACTCGGTGCCCTCAACGGTGAAGTCGGAGGCGCTGACATTCTCGAGCACGCCACCATCCACAATTTCCAATGAGAGGGCCGACGTGCCTATTTTCGATGGAGCGCCAAAGAACTGACTGGACTGGTCGTTGCTGGGTTTCACCACGATACCGCTGATATTGATATTACGAAAACCACCATTGGTCTCTGTACCCAACTTCACAGCGTTACAATGGCTGGAGATTACACAGTCGCTGATACAAATATTCTCGCAGAGACGAGGCGAGGTACTCTTCAGCGTGATACCATCATCGTCGCTATCGGCCATGATGCCCTTGATGATGACTTCATGACAGCCATCGATATCGAGTGCATCGTTGTTGTAGTTGTTGCGATTAAACACCTTGATGCCATCGATTCGCATGCGGTCGCAGGCTAGATAGTGCTGCATCCAACAACCAGAGTTCTTCATGGTGACATCCTTGATGGTGATATCTTCGCTCTGGATAAAGCGGATAAGATGCGGACGGGTGATGCCCTCGTCGTTCCAGGTGAGTTTCTTAAAGTCACGTCCTTGCCCGTCAATGGTGCCAAAGCCATCAATCACTACGTTTTTCACCTTTTCGGCATAGATCAACTGGATGGTAGAGGTCTGCGTGCGCAGAGATACGTAGTCGGACTTCATTGGCAGATAGTCCTTCAAGTCCGTACTGCCATAAAGCGTAGCCCCTTGTTCCAAGTAGAGATGCACGTCGGATTTCAGCACGATAGAACCAATCTTATACTGGCCTGTGGGTACTATCACCCTACCCCCACCTGCCATAGAACAATCGTCTATCGCCTGCTGTACGGCTTTTGTAGAGAGATACATAGTATCCGACTTTGCCCCATACGCCACAATATTATAGTCGCGTGCCTCTGCCTTTCCTGCCCATATTGACAGCATAAGCATTGCCATCAAAAAAGGTTTCTTCATCATCTTAATTTTAGTTTATGGGTACAAAGGTAACCATTTCCCCTTACATCACCAAGTATTTCTCCCATCATGTTAAAAAACTCTATTTTCCCTTTGCATTTCGATTACTAATTTGTAACTTTGCACACAAATACATAAAGACTATGAAACAATATCTTGACATACTGGACCGCATTCTGAAAGAGGGGGCGCAGAAAGGCGACCGCACAGGTACAGGCACGCTGAGTATCTTTGGCACGCAGAGTCGTTATGACCTGAGTAAGGGTTTTCCTTTGCTCACCACAAAGAAGTTGCATCTGAAATCGATTATCTATGAGTTGCTGTGGTTTCTGAATGGTGACACAAACGTAAAGTACTTGCAGGACAACGGCGTGAGAATCTGGAACGAGTGGGCTGATGAGAATGGCGAACTGGGACCTGTCTATGGACACCAGTGGCGCTCGTGGCCCGATTACGACGGAGGCACGATAGACCAGATACAGTACGTGGTAGATCAGATTAAGAACAACCCTAATTCGCGACGTATGATTGTGTCGGCATGGAACGTAGCTGAGGTAAACAAGATGGCGCTGCCCCCTTGTCACACGATATTCCAGTTTTACGTGGCCGACGGGAAACTGTCTTTGCAGCTCTATCAGCGTAGTGCGGATACCTTCCTGGGGGTGCCCTTCAACATTGCATCCTATGCCCTACTCTGTATGATGATGGCGCAGGTATGCGGATTGAAGTCTGGCGAGTTTATCCATACTACGGGTGATACTCATCTGTATCTGAACCACCTGGAGCAGGCCCGCCTGCAACTGACACGCGAGCCCCGCCCCCTGCCAACAATGAAGATCAACCCTGATGTAAAGAGCATCTTCGACTTCAAGTACGAGGACTTCCAGTTAGAAAACTATGATCCGTGGCCACATATCAAAGCGGAGGTGAGCGTATGATTTCAATGATTGCTGCTGTGGCAAAAAATCGCGCCATAGGCTTTGAGAACAAACTGATTTACTGGTTGCCAAACGACCTGAAGCGTTTTAAGGCTTTGACAACGGGACATACCATCGTGATGGGACGCAAGACATATGAGAGTCTGCCGAAGGGTGCATTGCCCAATCGCAGGAACTGCGTGCTAACAAAGAGCACAAAGGAGCTTCCTGGTTGCGAGTGCTTTGCCTGCTGGGACGGTTTTATCAAGAGCTGCAAGCCTGACGAGGACATATATATTATAGGTGGTGCCAGTCTTTACACAAACCTACTGGACAAAGCCGACCGGCTCTGTCTGACGGAGATTGACGATACACCTGCACAGGCCGACACGTTCTTCCCAGAATACGCAGAAGGATGGCAAGAAAAATGGCGCGAAGACCACCCCGTGGATGATCGTCACGCCTATCCTTACTCATTCGTTGACTATGTCAAACCATAAACTAATCATCAATATCCACCATATCCATCACGGGCAACTGGCGCTCGAAGGCAGAGTGGAACGAGATGAGCGTCTGTGAACTGCTGAGTCCTAAAGGCTGCAGTTTATCATGGATGATAGTAAGCAGGTGATGATTGTTCTGAGCATAAATCTTAATAAACATATCGAAATTTCCCGTGGTGTAATGACATTCCGTCACCTCGGGAATTTTCTTTAGTTCTCCTAACACCTGATCAAAGTCCTCAGGATTCTTGAGGTTCAAACCAATGAAAGCGCAGGTCTCATAACCCACCTTCTCAGGGTCGATGAGGAACTGCGAGCCCTTCAGTATGCCCATATTGGTCAGTTTCTGGATACGCTGATGAATGGCTGCACCACTCACGTCACACGCACGTGCCACCTCCAAGAAAGGAATGCGTGCATCGGCTGCGATAAGCTTCAGTATTTGCTTGTCGAGTCTGTCAAGTTTTTCTTTTGCCATATTTCTAATTCTTAATTGTTTTTTCTACTGCTGAATAGTTTATTTTCAGTGCAAACGACTGCTGGAGCAGCTGTTTTATCTCTGCTATCATGCCGAAAGGCACATCACGGTCGGCCTTGATAGAGACGGTCATCCGAGGCTGGTCATCGGAATTCATCTGTGCCCTTTCCGCTTCTACAAAAGCTTTGATGTCGGCCATCGTAGCCAGTTTGTTGTTGAGCTGAATACAGAAGCTATCGGCAGGCAGACCAGGCACACGTCCTACATAAATGGTGCTGACCGATGATTTATGCGCCAGTTTCTGCACCTCCGTACCCTTTGGCACGTCATAGCGCACCTGCAAATCGACTTCCCTCATGTGGGTGACAATCATGAAAAAGAACAGCACGGTGAATATCAAATCAGGCAATGCTGCTGTATTCAAGCCAGGCATCTCGTACTTTTTTCTGCTAAATACGCCACGCTTCATTTCTCACCTCCTTGCTCATCAAGAGCCTGTTCGCTGATGCGTTGCGGATAGACCAGAGCGATGGCATCACGCTGCTCGGTATTGCATTTCGCATAGGAGCGATGAAATTGATTCTGTGCCAACTCATCACGCAGGTGATTATAGCCAGCCACTACTGCATTCTGCATCTGGAAGTAGGCATCATAGGTAGCCTTTGGGCTGACCTCAACGATGATGACATGACGATCGCTTACCTTGCAACGCCCCAAGAGGTGCACCTCGCGCTCACTTTTCTCGGGCATCGCGGAATCGTCGGCTGAATTAGCTACAAACTCCTCCACCCGCTTCGACAGGTTCTCTACGTCTATTAGCTCGCCATTGCAGGTGAGCAAGTTTTCAGCATCGAGTTTCAGACAGAGCGCATTACGTTGTTTTACCACCAGTTCCTCCTCCTTCGTCTGATCATCAGGCGGTGGCAGTTGGCGAGGTAGTCCCCAATCGGTATCCATTGATGAGGTTACGAGAAAGAATATCAACAGCATGAACGAGATATCAGCTGTCGATGTTGTGTCTAAACCTGGTGTTTCCCTTTTCCTTCTTGTAAACATCACTATAAACCGCAAAAAACGTCAATCATTATGGGTGGTATATTGGTGCACAATAGACCAAATGACCAGGCCTAACAAGATGCCCAGCATCACATAAATAGTATATAGAAGAACGTCAATCATCTTTTTACTTTTAGCTTTGCAAAGATATCCATTAGATTGATGGCACCCTCCTCCATCTGAGTGGTCAGACGATCAATGCGAGAGTTCACGAAGTTATAGAATACCTGTAGGATCAGCGCAACTATGATACCAAAGATTGTGGTAATCAGCGCCACCTTCATACCCTCGGCCACGATAGTAGGACTGATATCACCCTCGGCCTGAATCTGATCGAAAGCCATTACCATACCTATCACAGTACCCAGAAATCCTAATGAAGGTGCAATAGCAATGCAAAGTTTAATCCACGAGCAACCACGCTCCAAACGAGAGGTAAGCACAGTGCCATAGCTGACAATACTGCGCTCGATATCCTCCATAGGTTCGCCAACATGCATCAGTCCCTGATAACAAACACTTGCCACAGGACCCCGCGTTTCACGACAAACCGTCTTGGCCCCCTCAATATCGTCTGCCTCTACCTTCTTCTCGATTTCAGAAAGCAGTTTCTTGGTATTTATCTCCGAACGCGTCAAATAGATGATACGTTCGATACACAATGCCAAGCCGATAATCAGAGCAAAGGCAACAAGCGACATAAAGCGCGGATTACCATCTATGAACTTCTGCTTCAACTGCTGGTGCATCCCTATCTCGTTTGCAGCCATCTCGGCCAGTTCGGCCATATCCTCGCTACCTATCATCTCTTCAACAGAGAGATCGGCAACGGAGCTGTCAACAACTGCTGTTGTATTCGCATTCTCACTTAAGGAATCCTGCGCACTAATTGTCTGCCCTGCAATCAGAAAAACCATCACAAACAGGGCAATTGTAAGTTTTTTCATCCGTTTTTGTTACAATTTGGGCGCAAAGTTAATAAAAAAAGTAAGAAAGTCAAACACCTTCTTACCTTTTTTACCTTATTTTATCTTTTAAACGCCCTTGGTAGACGCTTCGTTTCATAGATTGTAGTAGTTGATACCAGCCCAAGCGGTGTCAACCTTTATCTTGAACGAAGTCGCACCATCCTTCTCAACCTTACTGCCACCGGTGTCTATTTCTGTATCATCTGCATCGGAAAAGAAAGTGGTGGTACAATCTGATATCTCGCCATGTTTGATAGGAATGACGTATTCCTTGGCTGGCATATATTGCACTATAGGTGTTGCTTCAAGTGTTGTCTTATAGGCATTCACAGTCAGATTAATGGTTTCATTCTTTGATACTTTGAATGTATATAAATCCACACTTAACGGTTTGCCACGCATAGAGTCCGTGACATTGAACGTCAATGTCTGGTTGGCACTACCGATACCCAATCCATCACCCAGATTCAAGGTCGAGCTGCCTCCACTATAAAAGAAACGAAAACTCTTCACTTCATCAGGCACGACGTCTTTTGTATGAAAGCGAACCAACGCTGTTGCCCTTTGCAAAGTTATCTCATGTTCTTGAGCCGCGCTTTCCACTGTAATGACGCTGTAAGAAAAGAACACATCTGAGAAATCATTCTTTGAGAATATATCAACTCTGGTAGGACTATCGAATTGAGGCTCTCCCATGAGACTATGCGCCAGCACAGAAACCTTATACGTACCAGGAGTCAGCTGTACGCTGGCAGTACCATACTCGTCATCTCCTTCGTTCTGAATGATATGAGCCACGCTCTTGTCTGACTTGTTGAAAATCTCAAACTGAAGGATCTTCCAAGGCAAAGCGTCCTCACCTGCCCTACTCAGATTGACACGAAGCCGCAAAGTAACTTTTGCTGTAGTACTGTCTTCATCCTGCGTACCCTGCTGCGCATCCTTACTCGTCTTGGGAGTATCCTCGTCAAGAACAGCCTTTTCACAAGAAGTCAGCCCTACAAGAGCCAACATCATCATAGCAAAGAATGAAAGTCTGGTTGTTTTCATAATAACAGGCATAATTGTGGAGTTGGAGGGAGTCGAACCCTCGTCCGCACAAGGAAACCATACGTTTTCTACACGCTTATCTTGGACTTCATTTTCGAGCCGTGACAAGACCCAAGCCACCAATCACAACCTTATCTCCTGAAACTTCATCTGCCAGTCGGAGCGCCCAACAGACTATTTCCGATTTAACCTGCGCCGCTGAGCCCTCGGATTCGGAACAAGATCCTCAGAGCGACGTCCCGTTCCCTCACCTTGTAAGGGAATTAAGCCAGTAATCTACTATACTTCGATTAGGCAGCGAGAGCATACTCATTGTTGCCAATTAATTTTCCTACAGAAGAGATTAAGGAGCCTCCCATAGCCCAGCTCCGCGTGCTTACGTACCATCTCGTCTTGCCGTCAAATCCAGTCAACCCCAGATAACGAAACTATGCGAAATGCATGTATTACGCTGCAAAGGTACAGAATATTTTTTAATTCGCAATTATAATTCAAAAAAAATTCATACCTTTGCAATAATTTTGCCATTTGGCTGTTTATATTATGTATTAATACGCTAACAATATTTTGTAAAAATGAAGAAATACCTATTCCTATTAGGAATATTCCTACTGACTTGTACCTACACGTCGGCTCAGTCGTCGATGACTGACGAGCAGATTATTAAATTCGTTACTAAAGAGCAGAAAGCCGGTTCTACCCAGCAGGAAATTGCGGTAAAGCTGGTGCAGAAAGGTGTTACGACCGATCAAATCAAACGTGTGCAGAAAAAAGTTGAACGACTGAAGAAAGACCAAGGACTAGGCACCGTCAAAGATAAGTCAATGGATCCTGAAGGCCGTCAGCGTAAGAACAACGGTGACGAGAAGAAGATAGAAGACAACAAGTCTACCCAAAAGCTGAAAGACAAAAAGAAGCGCCGTATCTCGCTGGATGATGACGATGAGACAAAAACGACCCAAACGGAAGAAGATGCCAAGACGCTGAAAAAAGAACTGGACATATTCATGCCCGACTCGTTTGACATCTATGATCAGAAGGTTATTAAAGATTACCTGAAAGCAAAAGACGAATATGAGAAGAAATCCAAGAAGAAGATATTCGGTCACGATTTGTTTCAAAACGAGGATTTGACTTTCGAGCCTGCCATGAATATCGCTACACCACAAAACTATGTACTGGGAGCTGGCGACGTAGTATATATTGATATCTACGGCGCTTCACAAAAGAGCGTTGAAGCTACAATTTCACCTGATGGCTATGTGATAGTTGAGGATTTCGGTCCTATTCAAATAGGTGGTCTCACTGTGGATCAAGCCAACGCACGAGTTAAGGCTAAATTGGGCACCCGATACAGCAGTTCGGGAATTCAGTTCTCTGTTGGCCAGACGCGTACTATCACCGTCAACGTGATGGGCGAAGTCAAAACACCCGGCTCATTTACGCTGTCAGCCTTTGCCACCGTATTCCATGCTCTCTATATGGCAGGCGGTCCAAATGATATCGGTACGCTACGTAATATCAAGGTATATCGCAACAACCGACTGGTGACCACTGTCGATGTCTATGATTACATATTGAACGGCAACTTAAAAGGCAACGTACGTCTGGCCGACAACGATGTCATCACCGTAGGAACTTACGACTGTATGGTAAATGTTGGTGGTAAGGTGAAGCGCCCCATGTACTACGAGATGAAGCGCGATGAAAGTATGAAATCACTGATTGCTTACTCAGGCGATTTTGCCAGTGATGCTTATAGAAAATCGGTGCGTGTCATCCGCAAACAAGGATCACAGTTGTCGGTATTCAATGTCAACGAGTTTGATATGGGCTCATTCAAAATGGCTGATGGCGACTCTGTATTGGTAGACTCCGTGCTGAAGCGCTATCAGAACATGGTAGAAATAAAGGGTGCCGTATTCCGTCCTGGCATGTATCAACTGGGCGAGCAAATCAATAGTGTGAAGACGCTGTTGGAATATTGCGACGGAGTAACTGAGGATGCTTTTACTGCCCATGCAGTGATGCACCGTATGAAAAAAGACAGAACATTGGAGGTGATTCCTGTAGATCTTGCAGGTATTGCAGAGGGCACTACTGCTGACATCATGCTTCAAAACGAAGATGTACTATTCGTTCCTACACGACAGGATGTACAGGAAGAACAGACCATTACCATTCATGGTGAGGTAAGATACCCTGGCATTTACCGCTTCGCCGCCAACGAGACACTGGAAGATTTCGTGCTACAAGCAGGAGGTCTGAAAGAGACTGCTGCAATGGTCAACGTGTTTGTGTCGAGACGTATCGTCAACCCCACAGCAACAGAGGCAGACTCTATCCTTGGCGAGTCGTTCAACTTCTCCTTGAAAGACGGATTCGTCATTGACGGCGAACCAGGATTCCACCTACAGCCCTTCGACGAGGTCTTCGTACGCAAGAGCCCTGGCTACAAAGTGCAGCAGAATGTCACGGTAGAAGGCGAGGTTCAGTTTACAGGTGACTACTCACTGACCAAGCAGAACGAGCGACTGAGCGATTTGATTAAGAAAGCCGGCGGCGTGACAAACATTGCCTACGTGGCAGGTGCCCGGCTGGAGCGCAAGATGAACGAAGCCGAGCGCATACGCTATGAAGAGTCTATGAACATGCAGAAAGAGCAGAAAGAGACGGCTTTGATGGAGCAAGCCCTCAAGAGCGGACGTTCCGTCAGCGATATGAAATCGGCACCAACAACGACAGAAGAAAAGATAAAGATTCCCGAGACCTATTTCGTAGGCATAGAATTGGATAAAGCCCTTAAAGAGCCTGGCAGTGATGCAGACATCGTGCTGAGAGAAGGTGACCGTCTTGTGGTTCCAGGCTTTACAAGTACGGTGAAGATTAGCGGTGAGGTGATGTATCCCAACACGGTAGCTTTCGAAGCTGGCAAACGTGCAAAATTCTATATCAACCAAGCTGGTGGTTATAGCAGCAAAGCGAAAAAGAGAAAAGCCTTTATTATTTATATGAATGGTGACGTGGCAAAGATCAAGAGCGGCACGAAAGTTCGTCCTGGTTGTGAGATTGTGGTACCACAGAAGGCCATCAACCGTATGACAACGGCAGAGACCGTTACGCTGGGTTCTGGCGTTGCCTCCATTGCCACGATGATTGCCACATTGGCAAATATATTGAGTAGATAAGAAGTGATTGTATGGAAGATAAGAAAGACAAGAAGTCTGCCCCCATCAACGTCGTCGACATAGCCAAGAAGTTGTGGCCGCATAGGAAGACGTATTTCAAAGTGTTGCCAGCAACACTGGTAATTACATATCTGATTATAGTGTGTATCCCAAGATACTACTCATGTACTGTGAGTCTGGCACCAGAACCTACCGGAGCCTCATCAATGTCTGGTTCTTTAGGTTCTCTTGCATCCTCTTTTGGATTGGGGTCACTTTCTAAACTTGGCTCTCAAGATGCCTTGTTTTCAGAAATTTATCCAGACATCCTCAAGTCCAACGACTTTATCTCACAACTGATGACGGTGAAGATCACGACAAAAGACAATGAGACCACATGCAACTACTACACCTATTTACGCGACAAGCAGAAAGAGGCTTGGTGGAATACCGTTATTGGCAGTATTAGGAACATGATTAGCATTCCTGATCAAGATACTTATAACGGCGAGGAAATACTGGATGTTTTCTATCTGACGAAGACACAAAGTGACATTTTTAATGCTGCCAGCAGCAAGATTAGCAGTTCTATTGACAAGAAGACCGACGTAGTTTCAATTACTGTCAAAGATCAGGACCCATTGGTATGCGCAACGATGGCTAATGAAACCTGCAAGAAACTACAGGATTTCATTATTGCCTATCGTACCAACAAAGCCCATATAGATCATGACTATTATGAGAAACTGGTTGCCGAGGCTAAGGAATCATATGAGAAGGCACGCCAACAATACGTTTTATTCGCAGATTCTCACCAAGACGCATTCCTGCCCAGCTATAAGACTAAGGAGGAGGGGTTGGAGAACGAGATGCAACTAAGATATAACGTCTACACAGCCATGAGTAACCAATTACAGGCAGCAACAGCTAAGTTACAAGAAGCTACTCCGGCCTTTACCGTTATCCAGAGTGCCTCTGTACCCGTGAAACCCGCAGGGCCAAAACGTGTAGTAACTGCAGTATTCATGACTATACTGGCGTTCATTATCATATCTGCAAAAATACTGCTTAAAGAAAGCTATCAGAAAACAGAAAAGAAATCTGAATGACATTCTCATACATCATATTGCTCCTGATTGGTATGCTTTTTGTCTTTCTAGAAGATTTTCTGGAAGAAAAAGACAAGATAATCATCTTTATCGCAATATGTGGAATAATGATTTTAGTCCCCGCTTTTAAGGATGTACATGATACACCAGATGCCATCAACTACGAGGAAATGTTTTATGGCACCAATGCTATAACAGGCTTACTTACCGAACCCTCTTTTTTAATCATTTCTGGCATTCTTCGTAGTCTCGGATTTACCGTTTCTGCACTATTTACAGTATATGCCATAATTGCCATTAATATTAGGGGGAGATTCATATACAGGATGAGCCCACTTCCCATATTGACATTATTTATATTTATATCCTACCTGTATATTTTGCATGACTTAATACAAATCCGCGCTGGAGCTGCATTGGCTTTTGGAATAGGTGCATTATACTACTATTCTAATGGCAGAAAACGAATGGCACTTGCCATGATAGGCATCGCAACTATGTTCCATTATTCGGCTATTCTACTGTGTCTGATATTTCTTTTTAGCAACAAGCCCTTGACACTTAAGTGGAAACTGCTATTGTATAGCATCGTACCATTCGGCCTCATCCTGTGCATTTTGAAACTCAACCTCATTTCATTTATTCCCTCTTTTGCCGGAGGTGAAAGACTTGAGGTGTATAATGATCTAGCAGAAAAAGGACAGATGGACGAGGCTTCTCTTATCAACCCTATCCTATGGATAAAAATATTGGTATATATCACAGCATTATGGTTTTATGACTTCTTAAAAGATATGAACCAATATCTGTCCCTGTTTATAAAAATTATGGGATTATCGGTACTTATAGAGCTGACCTTACTATTTACAAATGCTGTACTCGCCTACCGACTGAGTGAGTTATTCGCCATTGTAGAGCCTTTTATCATCACAAGCTTCGTTTACCTATTCCGTCCTATGTGGATTGGGCGTATGGTTATTGTAATGGTAAGTACTGCTGCAAGCTTGTACTGTATATTCAGACTGGAATATATCCTCACATAACATCTACAAGTAGACAATCCGCTAATGCACGAACTCATAGATATCATAAAGGGAAAAGTAGCCTCCATAAGACAGGGGAATAATCATGTAGGAAAGAATGTCATACTTCTTCTTCTTACTCAGATGGTGAACTACCTGTTTCCCCTTCTGACTATGAAGTATCTTATCATCACCATTGGGGTTGACTACTTTGGAAGGATTTCCTTTGCACAGGCATTCCTGCTTTACTTCACGATTATAACTGATTATGGCTTTAATATCACAGCAACCAGAGATATTGCCAGAAACAGTCAGTCGCCGCAGGCTGTTTCGAGAATAGTCGGTAGTGTCTATGCCGCAAAGTTCTTGCTGTTGTTACTTTGTACATTCGTATACATCGCTACCATTCTCCTATCAGATAGGTTCAATTCTGACATCACACTCTACATCATGTTTTGGGGAGTTGTCGTTGGCGCTTGTCTATTCCCACAATGGTATTTCCAAGGCATACAAAGATTAGGGCAAATAACCATTGTCAACATAACCATCAAAGTACTTCTTTTAATGTCTGTCTTTGTTGTCATCAACGATAAGAGCGATTATATTTATGTCCCACTCATATACTCAGCCAGTTTTATCATTGCAGGAACGTATGCCTCTATCATTTGTTTTAAGGACTGCCATTTCATACGCTACATTCACATAACAGATATCATAAAGGCTTTTAAAGAAGGGTTTCCAATATTCATTTCATCTTCCATGTCTGTTATTCTTAATGGCAGTTCCGTATTCATCATGGGACTAATCGTTACCGAGGAACTTATAGGCTACTATTCCGGCTTCGACAGAATCATCCGTGCTTGTATTCTCATCTTTGCCCCTATCACCACCGCTATCTATCCACATATTAGTGAACTCATGGTCCAGCAGAAAGCTGCAGGAATCAGATATATTAAAAGAGCAGCAAAATACACATTATTTTTGGCTATCGCCATTGCTCTGATGCTTATCCTCACCTCAGATTTTATTATACCCATATTCTTCACCAGAGAATTCCTCAACTATAAAATGGTGTTATACGTATTGTCTGCATGGATGATCTTCAGTGTTGCTAACAACTTCATCGGTGTACAATACCTTACTTGTATCGGACAATCGAAATTGTATGCCATATTAATGACTTTTAGTGGCATCGCTACAGTGCTGCTGATACTATTCCTTACTCAGAAATATTCATGCTATGGTACGGCGTTTGCCATTCTCATTGGAGAATTAGTATTAACAGTTACCATGCTGGGATCAATAAAGATAAAGAAGCTATGAAGAAAATAATGTTAGTTTTCGGCACCCGCCCAGAAGCCATTAAAATGGCACCATTGGTCAAAGAGCTCCAAAAGCGAAACAAGGAATTTGAGACTATTATCTGCGTAACAGGACAGCACCGCGAAATGCTAGACCAAGTGCTACGATTATTCGACATAGCACCAGATTATGACTTATCGATTATGCGACAAGGACAAGATTTATACGATATCACCTCGCGTGTTCTACTAGGTATGCGCAACATCTTTGCTCAATGCCGTCCCGATATTGTTCTTGTTCATGGCGACACAACGACATCCACAGCTGCTGCACTCGCAGCTTTCTATCAACAGATTCCTGTTGGACATGTAGAGGCAGGCCTGCGTACTCACAATATGTATAGCCCTTGGCCAGAAGAGATGAACCGACAGCTTACAGGAAGAATAGCAACCTATCACTTTGCGCCGACCCCACTTTCTAAGAAAAATCTGAAAGATGAAAACGTCTCTGGACATATCATTGTCACCGGCAACACGGTTATCGACGCCTTACACATGGTCGTAGATAAATTAAAGGGTACCCCTACCCTTGCAACGAAGCAAGAAGATGTGCTTAGAGCCGCGGGCTATGATGTGACTCGACTGAATGACAATTCAGGGCTTTCGGGGTCAAAGGGAAAGAAACTTGTTTTGATAACGGGCCATCGTCGTGAGAACTTCGGTGAAGGTTTTGCCAATATTGTCACAGCGATCAAAGAACTATCCCAGAAATACCCCCAGGTGGATTTTGTATATCCCATGCATCTCAATCCCAATGTCCGCAAACCTATCCATCAGGTCTTTGGTGAGAATCTCAACAATCTTGGCAACGTTTTCTTCATTGAGCCTCTTCAATACTTGGAATTTGTGTTCCTAATGGAGAAATCATATTTCGTGCTGACAGATTCCGGTGGCATTCAGGAAGAAGCCCCTGGATTGGGGAAACCAGTGCTTGTCATGCGAGACACAACAGAGCGTCCCGAAGCACTTGAAAGCGGCACCGTCCATCTTGTAGGTACCGATCGTGAACTAATTATCCGCGAGGCAAGTCTTCTGCTTGACGATCCCATTGCTTATGACAAGATGAGTAAAGCCGTAAACCCCTATGGCGATGGTAAGGCATCGATAAGAATAGCAGATTATATTACACAATAATAGGATGAATAAAATACTCATTTTTGCAAGATATCCTATTGGTGAGAAAATTACCGAAGGAATGGCGCAGCGCATATATTCCATTGACAAGGAATTTAGTGAATGGCATCGTACATATATTGAGATAGGTATTAGGATATTTCTCAAAAAACAGCATGAGACCTTAGAAAATGGGAATATTGACATATTTAGGATTAATCTTATCTTACATTTCCTATTCCTATACAAGATCATCAAGGGTCACACTCACATCTACATTCATTCCGTCTTTAACTATTTTAAATTATATTCTTTTAATCTGTCCCATCACAATGTTACGCTTGACATTCACGGAACAGTTCCTGAAGAAACAGCATTTGAAGGCAACCAGAAGTTTGCCTGGATTCTTGGCATTGCAGAGAAGAAATTATTCAGAGAAGTTTCCAATCTGATTTGCGTTAGCGAGGAAATGAAAGACTATTATATAGAGAAATACCCCTTCTGCGCTAATAAGGCCTTTATTATCAAGCCCATATATTCTAAGAATGCTTTTTCAGAAGTTCACCAAGAGAAACTCTCTGCGCTCAAAAACGAACTAGGTATTCGAGACTGTGACATTGTCTTCATATACTCAGGAAATACCCAACGATGGCAGAATGTAGGCCTAACCATTCAAACCATGATTAAGAACACAACAACAAATCATTTCCATATTCTACTGACAGGCGATGTCAAGGGGGTTGAAAAAATAATGAGTGATTTGACTCCCAACAAGTCCTTTAGGTATATCATTCGAAGCGTTAAACCCTCTGAGTTGAGTTCCTATTATTCAATATCTCATTACGGATATATCCTGCGTGACGAGCACATACTCAATCGGGTAGCTGCTCCTACAAAGTTGATTGAATATCTGTATTACGGAATTATTCCGATTGTAAAATATGAAAGAATAGGTGACTCCTATAGATTAGGATATGAGCACATCAGCTATCAGAACGATTTATCGAAGCTATTACCGAAAAAGAGTCCCAAAAACAAAGAGATCGCCATCACTTTATCGACAAGAAATTCAGATAAAAATATCTGTACAATATGCTTGGAAAAGAAATAAATATATCCTATAAAAAAACAGAAAAAGGCAAATGACGAGAAGTCCTAATCGAATAGCCATACTGATGGCCACATACAATGGAGCGAAATATCTTAGGGAACAGATAGATTCTCTCTTAGCACAAACTTGTCAAGACTGGCATCTATTTATACATGACGATGGTTCGTCTGACGACACAATGTCTATCGTCAATCAATACATTGAGACGCATCCCGATAAGATTACCATTTTGGACTATCCATCACAGGGTGGAGCATGCAAGAACTTCCTGAGTATGCTGGAACAAGTAGATTCAAGCTATTATACGTTCTGTGACCAGGATGACGTATGGCTGCCGGAAAAAATAGAAAAGGCATTTGAATGCATCAGGATGATTGAAAGTCAAACACCAGACATTCCAGTTGTCATCAATACAGATTTGACTGTTGTTGACAGTAATAAAAATGTCATCGCCCCGTCATTCTGGGAATACGAAAACATCTACCCATCATGGATTAGAAGTTATGACGATCATGCTGCCTTACACTATGTAACTGGATGCACAATGCTCTTCAACAAGAAAGCCAAAGAAGTGACCAAACGGCCTTATAACAGGGCGACTATGCATGACACATGGATTGCTTTGTCAACAATTGCTGCAAGAGGAACCATTCATAACCTCTGTGACTCATATATCCTTTATCGTCAGCATGGAGAGAACACTTTAGGTGCAAAAGATGCAAAAGTCCAAACGTTTTATTTCAAATTACAGCATTTTCGTGAAGTGTTAAGACTAAACATCAACCACTTCAAGGAAATCAACGCAATAAGAGAAATTTCCATTGCTGATTATATCATTGCCAAAATAAGATATAGGCGATTTGTACTAGATAAGACGAAAAAACGCACATAGCTGCAATCACTTCAAGCGTTTGATGACTGCCCTTACAGCATAGTTTACGAAGTAATAGACAGACATAGGGTACCCAAGTTTCTCTATCTTTGTGTAGATATACCATTGCCATCCCATAGCGCGGAATTTGTTTGACGATACCGAAGACGACTTGATGCGATAAAAAGCTTCAATACTATTTGTATTGTAAGCTTTTCCTCCACTCTTTAATATTGTGAGCCATAGTGAATAGTCTTCATGCCCGCAATGAGGGAATTCCAATTTCCCCACCTTCGCTGTGTCATACATTATGGTAAGACAGCCCATGACATTTCCCTTAAGGAGTCGACGATAATCTGTTGACATAGGAGCCATCACATTACGTTTGTGAGGTTGCCCTGCATCATCCATCTTCTTATAGTTAGAAAAAACTATAACCGCATCGTCAACTTCCTGAAAAAGATGTACTTGATGTTCTAACTTCGTTGGCAACCATTTATCATCGCTATCCAGGAATGCAATATACCGGCCTTTAGCATTCTTAATACCAATATTTCTTGGCAAGGTAGGTGAACCGGAAGGTCTTTCCGTAGCATATGTCCTAATTCGAGGATCTTTCCTGCAATATCCGTCAATAATCTCCAGCGTATGATCGTTTGAGCTATCGTCAACAACAATCAACTCCCAGTCTTTGTAAGTCTGAGCCAACACCGACTGGATTGCCGTATGGATATAACGTTCATCGTTATGCGACGGCATGATGACAGATACCAATTGACTATTCAAGATACTCTTATAACGGATTAATGAAACAAATATTTTCTCAGACGGCCAAAAGCTTTGATCGAACGCTTCAAATCATCTGGGTTTTTCAACCCCACTCGTAAACGATGAATAAAATAACTTGGACGAAGATAATACTTCTTACGGGCCATATTACAGAAATCTACCATCTGTTGCGCAGATAGCTCTGGTGTCGATAGCACAGTATTATGAGTTCCGTCTGGCATACAGTATTTTTCATAATCGGTCTCAATATATCCATTCGACCTTGCCCAATTGTAAGCCTCCGTTCCTGGATAAGGAATCAAGGGAAAGAACTGTGCCGTGTCGGTATTCAACTTCAAAGCCAATTGCAGAGTCTGCTCCATCGTTTCTTTTGTCTCCCCCTGATTACCCACCATATAACAGGCATGAATCAGCAAGCCTGCCTTCTTGGCATTAGAAACATATTGATAGAACTGCTCCACTTTCGTTCCTTTTTTAATATTATCGAGAATCTTCTGACTTCCACTTTCAATGCCTGGTATAATCAACCGACAGCCAGCAGCCTTCATAGCCATCATCGTATCAAGGTCAAGATCAACACGGGCATTACACAGCCATCTGAGGCGTTTCTGCAAGCCACGTTCAATTAGCAACTGACAAATCTCCTTCACACGATTCTTGTTGGCTGTAAAGGTATCATCCTCTATGACCACTTCCTTGACATCAGGAAAATGCTTAGCAATATATTCAAACTCCCCTACTACATTTGCGGCCGAACGTGCCCTAAAAGCATGTCCGTGCATCGTCTGAGGATAGACACAGAAGTTGCATCGGAATGGACAGCCACGACCAGTAAAAATTTGTATCGAGGGATAAGTAGCAGCCGCAAAGAAATAGTCCCGCACATCGAGATGTTCCTTGATGAACTGTGAAGCATAAGGAAGTTTGTCTAGATCACGGAAAGCAGGCATGGGCTCTGTACGCACAAATATTCCATCACGTATCAAACCCAGACCACGTACAACAGTAATATCGGTTTTCTGGTCCAATGCATTGGCTAGTTCTGTCACCACGCAGTCATATTCACCAATGGCTACAGCATCAATAGCGTCACTATAACGTAAAGTTTCTTCTGCACATGCTGTAGGATGGGTACCCACTAATAATACGAACGTATGAGGATACATTTGTTTGACCCTCTCAGAAAAAGCTACATCACTCTTAATAGATGGAGTACTAGTGCTTACGACAAATAGACCTTTGTCGTGATGGCACTTCTGAATAACTTCCAATGAAGATTCTTCATCCATTTGCTTAGCAGGTGCATCAAGAAACTCAATCCTATGACCATTTTTCTGAGCATAAAGAGCTGCATAGATAAGCCACAATGGGTAATACAGCGCACCACTCTTTGTGATGGCTGGACTTCTCGACTCTCTGGAGAACTTACCATATTCAGCCTTAAACGGCGGATTGATGAAAAATATATCCATTCTAACTTCTTATCGTTTTATACTCCTTAACAACAAATGCCATGCCAGATACAATCTGTAGCTTAACTTATAATACAAACTATTGGGGCTTTGCTCGCCAGCATACGACACCGTCTCGGAATGACGTCGGTAATACTGAAGCACCTTAGGATAATATCCACACTTGAAATGCATCTGGCTATAGAGTAACAGCCATAAATCATGAGCAGCCATTTGTCGTGGAATAGGCAATATTTCGCTGAGTATTTGACGACGGAATGCTACGCAGCACCCTAACCACAAGTCCTTTCTGAAATTACCCCAAGCACTCCGGTCTACAGGAGACTCTGTTGTGTAATAAGCTTCCTTGACAACATTCAAGTCGGCATCCGTAACAGCACAGTTACACGTCACTACATCATAACTGCCGTCAATCAAAAATTGTGACAGTTCCGCTATTTTTGTTGGAAGCCACACATCGTCTTGATCAGACAAGAAGATAATGTCGCCTTGAGCCTGATTCAAAGCATTCTCAAAATTATGAGTAACACCCTTAGATAGTCTGTTACGAAAGATTTTGACACGAGGATCCGCATACGATTGCAATATATCCCAAGTTCCATCCGTAGAATAGTCATCAGAAATGATTAATTCATCATTCTCTGACAACTGATTACAGATACTGTCAACTTGTTGCCTTATATATTTTTGACCATTATAAGTGGCCATGCAAATCGAAACCATGCCTTTGTATGCCTACTCTTTCTATTTCTAGTTTTTCAAACAGTTTGCAAAATTACAAAAAAAAAGTGAGTTTCACCTATACTTTCATATGAAAAATAATAAAAAACACTTTTTCGCAAATCAAATGCAATAAATGCACGAATCAGACGTTAGATAGTAAACGATATTATACAACCGACCATTTATATGCAGGCAGAAGCTACGCACTTATACATCTCTGAACCAGAATTAGAGGCTCCCACGTTCATTATTGACGGGATGAATGAGATAGAACGCAACGTCAAGAGACTCGTTGATTTCATCATCGCATTCATTTGTCTTATCATATTCTCTCCTCTATTTCTGATTTGTTATATATTGGTAAAACGGGAAGATGGCGGTCCTGCCATTTTCAAACAAGAGCGCATAGGCCGTTTTGGGCGTCCATTCACCATCTATAAGTTCCGTAGCATGAAAATCGATGCAGAGAAAAATGGCCCCGCCTTATATCAGCATGAACAAGAGACACGTATGACTAAAGTCGGTAAGTTTCTGCGCGACCATCACTTAGACGAACTTCCGCAGTTATGGAATGTTTTGACAGGCGATATGGCTTTCATTGGGCCACGTCCAGAGCGTAAGTTCTATATTGACCAGATTATGGCACGCGACCCCCGCTACACATATCTTTACCAAATTCGTCCAGGCGTAACCAGTTACGCAACACTCTACAATGGCTATACTGACACCATAGAGAAGATGCTCCGTCGTTTGGAATTAGACCTTTATTATTTGGAACATCGCTCATGGTGGCTGGATATGAAAATACTCTTCCTAACCTTTACAAATATCGTTTTTGGAAAGAAATTCTAAAACTACCGCATCATGATTTACAAACATATCTGCTTGATGGTAGTTGGCCTAGGGTGTTCGTTACTGGCAAAGGCCCAGGACAAACAACAGACGACCATTACATACAATCTGGCTGCAGAAACAGCAATAGGTACAGGTGATTTCACAGCCTTTCAATTGACATCAAATCGTCACGACATTCTTGCAACACGGTCAAACACGGGATATATGCGTGGAGCCGTCAATGTAGAGCATTCATTAGGTAATGATCTCATTTTATCAGGAGCCGTAGATTTCATCGGTTCCAGTCACGCCAACCACAAAGCCTACCTCCAGCAGTGTTATGCCAACCTGTCATATCAAGATTTCTTTCTGGAATTTGGTACTCGCGAACAGCAGCAGGCCATACGCGACGATTTGCTCTCCACTGGTTCGTTTGTTAAAGGTACCAACGCAAAACCATTCCTTCAGTTTCATATCGGAACAAACGGATTCTGGACAGTTCCGTTTACCAAAGATTGGATTCAGATAAACTTTGACGGCGGCTATGGCAGATTCTTGGATAGCAATTATCGGGAAGAGGCCTTCTATCGTGGTGATCCAGGCAAAGGAAAGAATATCAACACAAAGTACGCCACAGGTATCTATATGCACCAAAAGCACCTGTATATTCGTACCAATCCAAAGAAACGTATCTTTGGTTTGGTGGGAATTGAACACATGGTACAGTTTGGTGGCACACTCTATAGATACAACAGTTCCGATGGGACAATCCATCAGAAAGAGAAGTCCTCTGATCTGAAGGCTTTCTTTGATGTAATACTCCCCTTTGGTGATAGCAAGTTCTACGAACACAATGCTCTGGAAGACTGGATTTTTGGCAATCATGTAGGCATGATGACAGCACAGATTGGCTGGAACATCAACAATGACAACCTGCTACAGGCCTATCTAGACAATCCTTTTGAAGACGGCTCCGGCATACGCAAAGGCAATGGCTTCGACGGACTCTGGGGGCTGCAATACAACAACAAAGCGTCTGACGTTCAATATGTAAGGGGAGCTGTGATAGAATACCTCCAGACCACCAACCAGTCTGGTCCCCTGCATTATGACAGTCGCGACTACCCAGTCTCGACTTCAGGTATCGTCATCGGCGACTACGTAACTGGCAACGACGATTACTACAATCATGCGGCTTATGATAGTTACACACATTTCGGATTGACTCCAGGCAATCCTTTGATTGCATCACCAATTTATAATAAAGGTGGATATACGGCTTATAGCGACAACCGCATCAAGGCATGGCATTTTGGTGTGAATGGAGAGCTAACAAAACAATTGAGCTATCTTGTCAAAGGTTCCTATCAAGAAGGATGGGGCACATATCACGCTCCTCTGCCGACAAAGCATCATTCCTTTGATGCAATGCTACAGGGCACCTACACAACAGGTCCCTGGCAGATCAGCGCAGCATATGCCTTTGACAAAGGAAACATATACGGTGACAACTCCACGTTTGATTTAAAAATCGCATTCCATGGTAAAATTCTTTAAAATATTGGTCATTAGCTGTTGGTTGTTGAGTATTGGCCTCATTAGCTCTTGCCAAGAAGGAGGCGAGGCCGGTGATCTTTTTGGTCAGTGGCGTATGTCAGGTTCCGACAGTATGTACGTAAGTTTCTCTGGAGCTATTGTCTCATTACGTAATACTCATGCTGCAGAAGTGTATGGCAACTTCCAACATTTTGGTGACAGCTTGTTTATACAATGTAGGTCGATCTATGGAGACAAGGCAGACACCGTCAATATCGAACAATATTATGGTTTAAAGCCCTTCGACAACATACGCCTAAGAATCGACAAACTCAATTCCGATGACCTTGTACTTAGCAAAGAAGGCCAGACATGGATGTTTTATAAGTATTAGACGCAATAGTCTTGACGCAATTCCATATCACGCTTAGGGATTTTCCTCATACTATTTAGGGAAAATCCCTTTTTCCGTTCATTATTTCAGCCTATCTTTGCAACAGAAATAAGAAACAGAATGTCTAACAATTAAAGAATACGATTATGAAAAAGATGTTGTTTACCCTGGTTTCCATGCTGACGATAGTAGCATCGGCAAACGCTATGCCATATGAACAGGCCCGCAGAGAGGCACTCTTCCTAACCGACAAGATGGCTTACGAGTTGAACCTGAGTGATGCACAATACGAGGCAGCCTACGAGATCAATCTCGACTACCTGATGTCTGTGACCAGCGAGCACAATGTATTCGGAACCTATTGGGATCGCCGCAACCTCGACCTCAGCTATATTCTCTATCAGTGGCAATGGGATGCCTTTCGTGCCGCGACTTATTTCTACCGTCCACTCTATTGGGACACAGGCTACTGGCACTTTGGCATATATGTACGCTACCCTCATCGCGACTATTTCTATTTCGGACGCCCACACTTTTACTTAACCTATCGCGGTGGCCATAGCTGGCGTCACAATGGAGGCAGAAGTTGGTACGAAGGACGCCACTCACACTTCCGTCCTGCCACCCACCGTGACCATCACGTGGGTATGCGCAACCAGTGGGACCGAGGCGACTATCGCAATCATCATGATAACAATCGCCATATCGGTGGAAGCCGTGATTATGGAACCAGCAACCGTAACATAGGTGGAACACATGACCATGGAACAAGTAACCGTAATATAGGCGGAACACGTAATCATGGAACGAGTAACCATAACATCGGTGGAAGCCGCAGCAATGGCGGAAACAGGCAGGGCAGTTCTGGAAGTCGCAACTCTTCCACCCGAAGTGGTGTTCATACTTCACACGGCAATAGCCACAGCGGTGGAGGAAGACGATAAAAAAGGCTGAATTGAGAATTAGAAGTTAAATGTCGAGGATTCGTACCTCGGCATTTTTCATTTTCTCTATCTCATGCATCTCTTTATGCCAATACACTGCCTGAATAGCTTTATTAATGATTCCATGACCAACTGCAAGTATCTGATTATCAGGATATTTATTGAGAATAAAGTCAAGAAAGCGCCCTGCCCTATCCTTCATCATAGGTAACGACTCTATATCATTTGGCCAAGGCTTTATATCCTTCAAATCAGGAATAAAGCGTCCCGTAAAACTCCCCCAGTCACGCTCACGAAGCAAAGGGGTGGTGACAACAGACAGATGATGTGGCTCCGCCAGGATACGAGCCGTATGGACAGCTCGCCACAAATCACTGGCCACGATGGCATCAAAATGGATATCCGCCAACTGAATACTCAATTCTTCAGCTTGACGGATTCCTGTAGCGTTCAGTTCGCCTTGTGTCTGCCCCTGCATTATCTGACGCTCATTATCAAACGTCTCACCATGACGAACCAGATATAATTTTGTCATACCCCTGGAACGACAATTCCTTCTATGTAAGTTTTCAGTATATGGATACCCGTACGGTTTTCCCCCCCCCAAGGAATAATCAGATCGGCGAATTTCTTCGTTGGCTCAATAAACTGCTCGTGCATAGGCTTGAGTACCTTCTCGTAGCGGTCAAGCACCATTTCCACAGTACGACCACGTTCGACCACGTCACGACGGATATTTCTTATCAGACGCACGTCATTATCTGTATCGACAAAGATCTTCAAATCCATTGCGTCACGCAACTTCTTGTTATGCAACGCCATAATACCTTCGATAATGATAACAGGCTTGGGTTCCACATGAATGGTTTCCTTCTGTCGGTTGCTTTCGATATAGGAATAAGTAGGCTGTTCAACCGCCTCTCCGTTTTTCAATTTCTTCACATGTTCAGTCAGAAGCTTCCAGTCGAAAGCGTCTGGATGGTCGAAATTGATGGCTTTACGCTCTTCAGGTGTCATGACAGTCGTATCATTATAATACGAATCAATAGGTACCACTGCCACACAGTGAGGAGGAAGTGCTTGGGCAATCTTTCTCACGACGGTGGTTTTGCCCGATCCTGTGCCACCTGCTATTCCAATAATTGTCATATCTTATTGTTTTACTTCTTTTACAACATATACCACTGTGGGGAAATGATCGCTATAGCCATCCAACCATACACCACCGGCATGGGTACGTAATGAGCCGCCTTTATATTTCCCTTCCTTCTGAAACAGATAGTCGCGATGGAAAATCTGATGGGCAAAATATTTCATTGTACTATAGTCCTTCTTCTTTTTCTGGTCAAGCAATGACTGAGACAATATAATCTGATCAAACAGGTTCCACTTGCCATCATACATCAGCGTGCCCGTTCCATTGGCCAATGTATCCCACCAAGGGTTCCACAGACCGTGCTCCTCAACATCCTTCATCTTACGCTTAGCTCCCAGTGCCACAGCCATTGATGGGTCTTGAGGGTCGTCATTCATATCGCCCATGATAAAGATCTTGAAATTGGGATCTACACGGAACAGCGAGTCCTTCACAAGGCGAATCTGGCGTCCCCCTTCCTCACGATAGAAAGAGCCAGAGAATCGCGAAGGCAAGTGATTGACAATGACGGCCACATGCTCGCCCGCCAGTTTACCACTCACGGTGAGGAAACCACGGGTATTACGTGCACTATCCTCTGGCAGAGTGTAAACATAGGGCATCAGCGTGACATTCTCTACCGTAAACAACCGAGGATTGTAAATCATGGCACAGTCAACGCCGCGGTAATCGGGGCCTTCGACATGTACGAACTTGTAACCGCGCTTCTTCAAAGGCTCCTGATTGCAGAGATCTTCCATACATTTGGCATTCTCAATCTCCGACACGCCGATGATGGCACATCCGATATTCGGTAACTTGTCCGTGCCCATCTCCGACAGTACGCGAGCCATATTACGCAGTTTGTGGGTATATTTCAGTCCTGTCCACTTATACTGTCCATCGGGCAGGAACTGATAGTCGTTATGACCTTCGTCATGACACGTATCAAACAGATTCTCAAGATTGTAGAATCCGATACCATACATAGAGAATTTCTTCTCCTGAGCAAAGGTGGGACCGACTCCTATCACGAGCAACAGTACCGTCAAAATCATTGTCTTTTTCATATTCAGATCTTTACATTTAGGCTTAGTTAATAATTCTTGAGTGCAAAGATACAAAAAAAACTGATATACCATACATTTTAGACATATATTTTATTCTATGGACGAGAAAAGTTTTTTATAAAATACTTTGTCGTTACATTTTTTTGATGTATCTTTGCACACAGCAACAAATTTTATTAATCTTAAAATCCTATGAATAAAAAGCTGAAATTCGCGTTGATGGCATTATGTGTCGCTCCTGCAGCTATGGCTCAGACCGAGGCAGACTCGCTGGGCGTGCTGGACGAACAGGCTTTCACCTTTACGGAAGCACAGCTGGGCGAGGACGATGATATGTCGCAAAACGTCACTATCACCGGCTCCAATTCAAACATCTATGCCTCACAAGTAGGCTACTTGTTCAGTCCTATGCGTTTCCGTTACCGTGCTTTCAACCAAAAGTACAACGACATCTACATCAATGGCGTCCAAATGAACGACATGGAGACAGGCCAGTTTCGCTACTCCATCGTTGGTGGTCTGAACCAACAGACCCGTGGTATGGAAAACTCACTTCCATTCGAAGACAACAACTTCGCCATGACGGGTATGGCAGGTTCAAACAACTACAACTTCCGCCCATCAGCTTTTGCCACTGGTCAGCGCATCACACTGTCGGGTGCCAACCGCAACTATACCTTACGCGGTATGTATACATATAACAGCGGCGTTAAGGAAAACGGATGGGCCTACTCGGCTAATGTGACCTATCGTTGGGCAAACATGAACACCGCTTATGTAGAGGGTACATTCTATAATTCACTCAGCTACTTCTTCGGAGCTGAGAAATTTATCAACGACCAGCACCACCTTTCATTTGTAACATGGGGAAATCCCACCGAACGCGCCTCACAGGGTGCTGCCACCGACGAGATGTACTGGCTTGCCAATGACCGATACTATAATCCTTACTGGGGATGGCAAGACGGTAAGAAGCGTAACTCACGTGTTGTCAACGACTTCGCCCCAACGGCTATTATGACCTGGGATTGGAAAATCAACGACCAGATGAAACTGGTAACCTCATTGACAGGCCGTTATTCCATGTACAAGAGCACTAAGCTGAACTACAACAATTCCGACAACCCACATCCAAACTATTGGAAGAACCTGCCCAGTAGCTATTTTGATGTATGGTATGAGGCGGATGTCAACAACCGTACTTTAGCAGGAGCCGATGACTGGCTGCGTGCCAAGAACCTGATGTCAGGCAATCAGCACAACCGCCAGATTGACTTTGACAAACTTTACTTGGCCAACCGCAATGCAGCTGCACAGGGAGCCGATGCTATGTATTTTATCCAGGCTAAGCACAACGACAACCTGAATATTGCATTGGCATCAAACCTAAACTTTGACCTGAACAAAGACCAGCGTCTGAACCTGGGTATCCAGTTAGCCACCAATAAAGGTATGCACTATCAGACGATGGAGGATTTGTTGGGTGCTACCGTATTCCACAACATCAACACCTACGCTTTGGGCACATACGCAGCTGATGATGCCCGTGTTCAATACGATGCCAACAATCCTGACGGTGCAGTACGTGAAGGCGACAAATTTGGCTACGACTATAATATCTTTGTCAACAAGGCCAGCTTCTGGATGACCTACGCAGCCAACATTGGTGGCAACACCCATGCTTTCGTTAGCGGACGCGTAGGTGGTGTCGAGATGCAACGCGAGGGTAAGATGAAGAACGGTATGTTCCTCAACAACTCTTACGGAAAAGGAGATAAAGCTCATTTCCTTGAAGGCGGCGGTAAGACTGGTGCCATTGTCAATCTGGGCCACGGTCATTCTATCAACGGTGGTTTCGGCATTGAGTTACGCGCCCCACAAGCACAATCGGCTTTTGTATCACCTGAGATGAACAACGACTTTATCGTTGACCTGAAAAACGAGAAAAACTACTCTGCTGAGATTGGCTATTCTATGCAGAACTCATGGCTAAAGGCCAACATCATGGCCTACGGTGCCATTGTGGAGAATGCTACCGAGTGGCAGAACTTCTATTTCGATGATATCAACTCGTTCTCATACGTTTCCATGACTGGCATATCAAAGGAATACTATGGTGTAGAATGGGGTTTGAACTTCAAGGTCACTGATGCAATCAACATTAAGACTTTGGGAACTATCAGTGAAGCGCGCAACACCAACAACGCGCGGGTGTGGTATATGAGTAGCACCAAGGGAACATTCAACGATGCTAATAATGGCCAACCTGAGATAGTATATAATAAGAACATGCGCGAGGCCGGCACACCACTCACCGCACTGAGCCTCATCTTAAGCTACCACAAGAACGGCTGGTTCATCGACCTCAACGGCAACTATTATGATCGCATCTACCTCAGCTACTCACCCTCATACCGCTATCAGTCAACACTCGACAAGCGTAACCGCCTGGACTTTGAGCCTGTGTATGATAACAACGGAAATGTATTGGAGAGTGCTGTGGCACAGGCCAAGGGGCATGGTGGATTTATGCTCGATGCCTCTATTGGTAAGAGCCTCTATCTGAGCAAGGGACGCTCAATGAGCATTAACCTGATGATTACCAACCTGCTGAATAATCAGAAGATCGTGACTGGTGGTTATGAACAGAGTCGCTCTAGCTACACTGCCAGCGACAACGTACGTGCTTATCAGTTCCAGAAGAATCCGTTCAAATACTATGCATATGGTATCAACGGAATGCTGAATATTGCTTACAAGTTCTAACTGAATAAAGATTGAAGATTATGAAAAAGATATATTATAACATATTATTAGTACTTGTATGCGGACTCTTTGCCAGCTGTATGAATGGCAACGACGGGTTGTTTGGTGACGATTGGAAAGTACCTGCTACACCAGATGCCAACCTCTATGGAAATCCTTCTATCAAAGAGACGAATCTGCTGACTATTGCACAACTGAAGGCTAAATACGCCACAGAAATTTCCACTGAAGGCAAATACGCTCAGGTCACTGAGCCCATGCAGATCAAGGCTATTGTTACCGCCAACGATATTCAGGGCAACATGTACAACGAGATTGCCGTACAGGATGAGACAGGTGCTATCTTCATTGGCATTGCACAAGGAGGTGTGTTCGGGTATTTGGCTGTAGGACAAGAAATTCTAGTTGAATTGAATGGTCTCTATATCGGTAACTATCGTAAGAGTGCAACTATTGGTACGCCTTATACCAAAGATGGCGACACAAGTGTCAGTCGTATGCCTCGTGCCCTTTGGCAGGACCATTTCACCTATACAGGCCAGACAAAGACAATTACCCCTGAGGTATTCTCTACATCATGGGACATCAACACTGATGCCGGCAAACTGTGTACCATCAAGAATGTCAGCATCAAAAAGGGTGGCTACTACAACACTACTACCAAGCAGTATGTTGATCCATATACCTTCGTAAAGGGTGAGTCGGCATATTCTCATCCCGACTTCTCTACCTCATGGTATTTTAACGAGTTGCCCGA
Source organism: uncultured Prevotellaceae bacterium (assembly GCA_902778255.1). Lineage (GTDB taxonomy): Bacteria > Bacteroidota > Bacteroidia > Bacteroidales > Bacteroidaceae > Prevotella. The sequence goes on along the minus strand of CACYXD010000005.1, from coordinate 79,306 downwards.
TGGACAGACTGGCGGCGTACAGCTCTACACCAGCAACTATGCCGACTTCGCTGCCAAGAAGTTGCCTACCGGCAAGATGAACCTCACGGGTGTCATCAAGCGCTATCGCGACCAGTGGGAGCTTATTATTCGCACTATCGATGATGTAGAAGTATTAGAATAACAAATAATTGAAAATCAACAAAACTATGAAAAAGATATTTTCAAGCATGATGGCCATTGCCATCGCAGCATTCACCTTCACCGCCTGTGAAGATGTACCCGAGCCATACAACAATCCGTATGACCAGCTTAAAAACGCCAATGGTGGTGGCACTGGTTCGCTGCCATACACCTCAGAGGCCCTCAACACCGATTGGTCGCTTCAAAGCGTCACTTCTGATCAGCCATGGATTACCGGTAGCAATTACGCTCAAGCCACTGGCTACCAGAAATGGGATGGAGCCAGTGCAAAGTCTAACAAGGCCGTAGAGGGATGGCTCGTTTCGCCCGCCATCAGCACCGTTGGCTGCGAGAACGTGAAACTATCGTTCGATAACACTATCAAATATACCAACAACGTCACAGGCTGGGAAGCCAACCACAAGGTATATGCATCTACCACATTTGATGGTAGCGATGCCAGCACAGCTACATGGACAGAGCTACAATTCACTCCCGTGGCATCGACCTATTCCGACTGGACACTTTACTCGTCTGGCGAGATACAGCTTCCAGCTGAATTCGTAGGAAAAGAAACCGTCTATATTGGTTTCTGGTTCAAAGCTCCCGAAAGCGGATCTACCACTTGGGAACTCAAGAACTTCAAAATGGAAGAAGGCATTGCTGGGAACAACACAGACCCAGGAACAGATACGCCCACACCTACCGAAGGTGAAGGAAAAGGCACTGCTGATTCACCTTATGACGTAACGGCTGCCATCTCTGTTGCCTCAGGCACTGGTGTCTATGTGAAGGGATTCATCGTTGGTTTCATTTCAGGCAAATCTTTAAATGAGGGTGCAACACTTTCTGGAACGACAACAGATGTCAACACTAATATTATGATTGCAGCCTCTGCCGATGAAACCGATATTACTAAGTGTATGCCTGTTCAACTTCCTACTGGCGATGTACGCAGTGCTCTAAACCTTGTTGACAATGTTAGCAACTACAAAAAGGAGGTTACCCTTTATGGTAACATTGAGAAATACTTCGGTGCTACAGGAATTAAGAGCGTCACCTATGCTATCATTGACGGTAACAAAGTAGGAACTGATCCTAATGCTACTCCTCAGACCCCAGATACTCCTGCAAATACCATCTTCTCAGAATCATTTGCCGATGGCAAGGGCAACTTTACTGTTGAGGACAAAGTGCTCTCAGGAATATGGACTGCCGGCAGCTATCAAAATGACAAATACATGATGGCAACATCATTCTTACAACTTGATGGAGAAAGTAAAAAAACTAATCACGATGCCGAAAGTTGGCTTATATCTCCTGTTATTGACCTAACCAATGCAGCAAGTGCCATACTGAAGTTTGCAGAGGTCATCAACTCATACTTCGGCACTGTCAACGACGAGGCAATGGTTTATGCCAAGACCGAGAACGGCGATTGGACGGTCTTGTCATTCACCCGTGCAGAAAAGCCTTCTAAGGGCTACACCAAGTTTACCGATGCCACAGCAAATATCAGCATCGACCTGAGCAACTACAAAGGAGGAAAGATGCAGTTCGCTTTCGTTTATAAAGGCACGGCTACGACTGCAGGCACATGGGAAATTAAGGACGTTATGATTGTTCCTGCAGAATAATCAGCTAAAACAATAAAACAGGGCTGCAATCACTTGACTGCAGCCCTGTTTTTCGTAATTACGCCTTATTTTACAAGCACTTTGCGTTTCTGTCCATCGGCAGTAACTATGATGTTAAGGCCGCGCTGCAACGACTCACGACGGATGCCAGAGGGGCTATAAATGCCTTCTGACTGGAAAGATGCCACATCTACAGCGTCAACGCCCAATGCATAGGAGGGATCTTTCACAAAACTAGGCTGAATGGTCATATTGTCATGAGGCATGGCCACCTTAATTTCCGTGGCTCCTTCTGGCACAGGAATAGTCTTGCCAAGTGTATAGAATACGGAGTTAACCAATTTCAGTTCCTTCAGTTTATAGCCTACGCCAGGGTTTATGACCAGGGTTATGGTGTCACCCTCAGCAGCTTCGACCTTGTCGCTGACCACCTCTCCATGAGTAGCTGTACGTATGCTGATGTCGTATTTCATCATCTCCACGTCATCTGGTTGATAGATCACTTGGTCTATATACATCGGAAGGGCACCAGAATTGGTAATGGTCAAAGGATTAGAACCTGTATTCAAAGTGGCCTTGACACTGATAAGCCGCCACTCGTTAGTAGCTGTCTTCTCACACCGCACCGTCTGAGTATTTCCACCTGCCGTTATCGTGATATCACCAGCCTTCGTATCACAGGTATAACGCATGTAGATGGTGTAGTCACCTTCTTGACCTTCCTTCAGTTTCAGGTAATGGCGCAGCGAAGCGGTAGTATTGGTACCCATATCTACAAAGCCATTGGCAGAATGGCCTATCACACTGCGATAGCCCCCGCCATATGGGTCGATAGAACAGGCTTTGATATCCTTAAAGTCCATATCCTCGGCCTCGATAATGACAGGACCACGATACAGAGCAGGCTGTTGGGGCAAAGGAAGTTCCTCCAGGGGAATGTAATCCGTAGCTGTTGTACGACCGGCATTGCCTGCACAATTGATGGTTAGGTCGATAGCGCCATTATGCTTCACGGTAAGCTTATAAACCCCATCTTCAAAGACAGCTGAGGCACTGCCAGTAGCAGTAACTGAACCTGTCTTACGCTTTTTAAATGTATAGGTAGGCTGTTCCTTGACGCCCTTGATAATAATGGTATCAGTACGCTGAGTAGTTGTATCGTTACGATAGTTGTTCAGATAGAAGTTAATATGGTCGGCATACTCACGAACCAGTCCTGATGAGAGTTTGTCATAATTGAGCAACAAACTGTCGCAGGTATTATACTGCAGTGGTATAGAAGCCGATGCTCTGGTCTTGCTGTTCAGGTAAGAGTACGGAGTGTAGGTCACAAGCTGGTTGCGATAGCGGTTGACGTAGAGATCACCCTTAGACACTTCAGGATACTGATTGTTGAAAGCATTTACCTTCGTTGTCAGCGAACTCCATTTTGAGCTACGCTCACTCTTCTTCAGCTGTACGGGGATAGCCTTCGCTATACTGTCATAGAGGGCAGTGACCATCGGTATAGCACCATAGCGTCCTGTCTTCTTGAAGTAGCATCCGTTATCCATCCACTGTCCGCTACCACGATTGAAGGGATCTGTTTGCTTATAAAGCCCATCGTAGAGGTCGCCCCATGTGGCATACTTATCCTCATCGCCGCCTGATGTAACGTTATTGATAATTACAATCTTGGTCTTCCCTACCACCTCTTCACGCGAAGGAATATAGAGTGTGCCGTCAAGAACTTTCAAGAACATATCGAGCCACACACCATTGAAATTAGGAAAGCGATCCCACTTACGACGCTTGTAGCCGCTGACTTCCGTTTGGCTAATCTCATGGAAGCACTCCTGGTTCCAAGTCAACTCCGGTCCGTCCCATACAGCACCACCATTGACGCAGGTCTGCTCCATCACCGTGCCGATGCCGGCAGCAGCGGGATACTTCTTGCCGTGATTTTCACCTAGGACGGCGCCCATGGCCCCGTTCCATCCGCAGTTATCATAACGCACGCCATAGTTGGTCGTCAAACCCGAGATGAATGGACCGAAAGACACACTCTCGTTGTTATAGAAACATGAGGAAGTGGTGTATTTATAGAGGAAAAGCATAGCCTCAGGATATTTCTTGCAGGCATTGAGGAACTTACTTGTCCTTTTCAACTCACCGATAGGATTCAGCGGATGACTCCAGATATTGCCACAGAACGATACAGTAAGAAAGCCGCCATATTGATGCGACATCTCCACCAATTTGGCAAACAATGCCCAACGGTTAGCCTGAGTGCTTGACGACATATCGCCACTCTCATCGAAACCCCAGAACTGTTCGGCATAGTTCCAGCCAAGGAAGTTCGGGAAATGTTTAAAGAAATATTCGAAAGTGACCAAATCGTCATCCTGAATATGGGTGTGACCGCCAGAGGCAGGCTGGCAGGAAAACCACATACCGTTTTTCTGACATACCGTTCCCCACGACTTATAAGTCTGAAAGGCATACTGCGGCATCTTGTAAAGATTCAGATCCTTGTCATACTGGCACGACAACGACAAATTCAGACAGACGTAAGGTTTTACCTCATCGGGAATCAGGTCAATAATCTTCTGAGGATCAGCCCTATACCACACATCCACATGAATAAACCACAGGGGGTGCTTGCTGTCAATCGGTCGGCGCTCCTGTGCAAAAGCGCCATATACAGTGACAAACGACAGCACGAAAGTCAACACAAAAACGTAAAATTTTCTATTCATATTCTTAGGTTTTGTAATAATCTTCGGCAAAGGTAAGGAATATTCTATAAAAACTGTCACAAAATTGTTTCATTCATTTTAGAAAATGTACAACCCACGCCATATTTTCTAAAATAATTAAAATAAATCAGTGAAACAACCATTGTTTCACGGAAAATTTGTACTTTTGCAATTCAATTCTAAAGGAGAAAGATTGAAAATGGGAAAAATCATTGCATTAGCAAATCAGAAAGGTGGCGTTGGAAAGACCACGACAACCATTAATCTGGCAGCTTCGCTGGCAACGCTGGAGAAGAGTGTGCTGGTAATCGATGCCGACCCGCAGGCCAACGCATCAAGCGGACTGGGCGTTGACCTTCAAGAGGTAGACTGCTCGCTCTACGAGTGTATCATCAACCACACCGACGTGCGCGAGGCCATTTATACCACCGACATAGAAGGACTTGACATCATACCAAGTCATATTGACCTGGTAGGTGCAGAGATAGAGATGCTGAACCTGGACAACCGCGAGCGTGTCATCAAGAATCTGCTGGAGCCTATCCGCAATGAGTATGACTATATTCTGATTGACTGCTCGCCATCACTGGGTCTCATTACGGTAAACTCGCTTACGGCAGCCGACTCCGTGATTATTCCCGTACAATGTGAGTATTTTGCACTGGAGGGTATCTCAAAGTTGCTCAACACCATCAAGATTATCAAATCGAAACTGAATCCAAAGCTTGAGATCGAAGGCTTCCTGCTGACGATGTATGACTCACGTCTGCGTTTGGCTAATCAGATCTATGACGAAGTGAAGCGCCACTTCCAGGAGTTGGTGTTCAAGACCGTCATTCAGCGTAACGTCAAGCTGTCAGAGAGTCCTTCTCACGGTTTGCCTGTTATTCTTTACGACGCAGACTCAACCGGAAGCAAGAATCACTTGGCCTTGGCTAAGGAAATCATCAGTAAGAACGCTTAGAAATTATGGCTGTAAGAAAGAAATTTGACAAGAGCGTACTGGGCAGAGGCCTAGACGATATCAGCAATGGTCGCGGATTAGACGCACTGATTGACACTAGCGAGGTAAAGACACAGGGGTCGTCAAACCTGAATGAGATTCCCATAGAGCAGATAGAGCCCAATCCCGACCAGCCGCGACGGGAGTTTGACGAGACGGCCATGCAGGAACTGGCCACCAGCATTCAGACCATGGGTATCATCGCACCTATCACCCTGCGCCAGGTCAGTGAAAACCGCTACCAAATTATTGCCGGTGAACGACGCTGGCGTGCATCGCAGCGTGCTGGTCTGTCCACGATTCCTGCCTATATCCGTACTGCAAATGATGAGAGTGTCATGGAACTTGCGTTGGTAGAAAACATCCAACGCGAAGACCTGAACGCCATAGAAATTGCCTTAGCCTATGAGCATTTGGCAGAGGCTAGCGGAATGACCCAGGAGAAGATCTCTGAGCGCGTGGGCAAAAGCCGCACGGCAGTGACCAACTATATGCGACTATTGAAATTGCCTGCACAGATTCAGATGGCATTGAAGAACCGTGAGATTGACATGGGACACGCACGTGCATTATTGGCACTTGACTCGCCCTCACTGCAATTGAAACTCTTTAAAGAGGTTCAGAAGAATCAGTTCTCGGTACGTAAGGTAGAAGAGATGGTACAGGCACTGAAGAATGGTGAGGATGTTAAGACGGCCCACAACCGTATTGCGGCAAAGACACAACTTTCGGCCGACCTAAACGCACGTAAGGACCATCTCACTGAGATTTTCCAGACAAGAGTTCAGCTTACATGTTCACCCAAAGGAAGTGGAAAAATCAGTATCGCCTTTGCCAATGAGGAAGAGATGAACCGTATCATCAGCCTGCTGGAAAAATAACGGAAGGACTCGGATGAATATTAAAAAGGTATATAGAAGGCTATCAATGGTAAGGACGTTTTTACTTCTTTGCCTCTTTACCTTTCTACCTTTAACGGCCTCCGCACAAGTAGAAGTGCCTGACTCTATCATCATGGCCATCGACTCAATGTATGAAGCCATGCCCATTGACACCATCGTGGTGGGAGATTCCATTGACCACGGCACACTCACCTTCGTCAAAGACGAGAAACCCCTGAAAATGGAACGCGACTGGAGCACCTGGCGTCCTGACCCGCAACGTGCCTTATGGCTCGCTTTGGTCATCCCTGGTGGCGGACAGATTTACAATCGTAAATACTGGAAGTTGCCCATTGTCTATGGAGGCTTCGTGGGGTGTATCTATGCTATGATGTGGAACAATATGATGTATAAGGACTATTCGCAGGCTTATCTTGACATCATGGACGACGACCCTGGCACGGCCAGTTACAATAAGTTTCTCCATTTGGGACGACAGATCACATCGGCCAACGAAGATCGCTATAAGCAGATCTTCAAAAGTCGAAAGGACAAGTATCGCCGTTGGCGCGACCTGAGCTTCTTCTGTATGATTGGCATTTATGCCGTATCAGTGATTGATGCATACGTTGATGCGGAACTGTCCTCATTTGACATTTCAAAGGACTTGAGTATGAAGGTGCGCCCCACCATCATGAGCAACAAATCATCGGTCAGCCCACTCTACACAGCATCCTTAGGAGTGAACTGTAGTATAAACTTTTAACTCGTGATTATGAAGAAAAAACTGATTATATTCTCATTACTCTGCATCACCTTTGCTCCATCATGGGCACAAAATGAAGGAGGAGAAGAAGATATTGACTTCCCAGAGGCCATGGACTACAGCCTAGACAGTTTGTTGGGCCAGTATATGACGAAGACATATCTGAGTGCCGACAACGACTGCCAGTCAAAAAACGTAAACCCCACCTTCGACACACAGGTCTATATCGACCGCCTGCATCGTATGCCAACGATTATGGAAATGCCCCATAACGACATCGTGCAGGAATGTATCGACCGCTATACAGGACGTCTGCGCCAATCCATCAGTTATATGCTGGGAGCCTCAAATTTCTATATGCCGGTTTTCGAGGAGGCACTCGACCTGTATCAGCTGCCATTAGAGCTCAAGTACCTGCCAATCATTGAGTCGGCACTTAATCCTACCATCACCTCACGTGCCGGAGCGTGCGGACTTTGGCAGTTTATGCTGACAACGGGAAAAGCCTATGGTCTGACCATCAACAGTCTGGTCGATGAGCGTCGCGACCCCGTGAAATCATCGTATGCCGCCGCCCGCTATCTACGTGATCTTTATAACATCTTCGGCGACTGGAACCTGGTCATTGCTGCTTATAACTGCGGTCCTGAGAATATCAACAAGGCCATTCGCCGTGCAGGTGGCGAACGTGACTATTGGAAGATTTATCCTTACCTGCCTAAGGAGACACGAGGCTATGTGCCTGCCTTTATCGCAGCCAACTATGTGATGACCTACTATTGCGAGCACAACATCTGTCCGATGACCAGTCAGTTACCCACAAAGACCGACACCGTGATGATTGACCGCAATGTGAACTTCAGTCAGATTGCTGATGTCTGTGGGTTGGACATCAATATGCTCAGAGCACTGAATCCTGCCTACAAACGCGACATTGTGCCTGGTGCTACCGCCTTGTCGCCCGTTCGTTTGCCAGTCAACTATGTGCCACTATTTATCGACCGTCAGGATTCTATCTATGCCACAACATCAACCACAGCGAAACGCCTGGTGGTTGAGGTTGATGACCAAGTGGTCAAGAAAGTGCAATCGTCTTCGAGCCGTAAAAGCAAGGGGGCACAATACCATAAAATACGCTCTGGCGACAATCTGGGTAGTATAGCACGCAAATATGGCACCACTGTCAACAAACTCAAGAAGCTCAACGGTATGCGCAACACGAATATCCGTGCGGGCCAAAGTTTGCGAGTACGCTAACGCCACATATATTATATTAAAGGAGGAGAATAAGGAGGACGCTTATGACTGATGAAGAGAAGAAACTGATGGAACAGGAAGCCGCTGACGACAAAATGATCAATGAGGCCTACGAAAGGTTGATTAACGACTATCTGAAATCGCGTCACCGTAAGAAAGTAGACCTGATAACCAAGGCTTTCAACTTTGCCCGCCAAGCCCATAAAGGCGTAAGACGTCTGTCGGGCGAGCCCTATATCATGCACCCTATCGCCGTAGCACAGATTGTGTGCTCAGAGATAGGACTGGGTTCAACCAGTATCTGCTCTGCCCTACTCCACGACGTCGTGGAAGATACCGACTATACCGTTGAGGACATCTCGAATATGTTCGGTCCGAAGATTGCACAGATTGTTGACGGACTGACCAAGATCAGTGGTGGTATCTTTGGTGAACAGGCTTCGGCACAGGCCGAGAACTTCAAGAAGCTGCTCCTCACCATGAGCGAGGATATCCGAGTTATCCTCATCAAGATTGCCGACCGCCTGCACAATATGCGCACCCTCGAGTCGCAACCTGCCAACAAACAATATAAGATTGCGGGCGAGACCCTCTACCTCTATGCACCCCTGGCCCACCGTTTGGGACTCTATGCCATCAAGTCGGAACTGGAAAACCTCAGTTTCCGTTTTGAGCATCCTGAGGAGTATGCCTTTATTGAGCGCAAGTTGGAGGAGACACGCGTGTCGCGTCACCAGTCGTTCGACGAGTTTACCGAGCCTATTGAGGACGCTCTCCAGAAGATGGGACTCCAGTATGAAATCAAGGAACGCGTAAAGACTCCCTACTCCATCTGGAATAAGATGCAGAAGAAGCACGTCACCTTCGATGAAATCTACGATATCCTGGCCGTACGTATCATCTTCACGCCAAAAGTTCGTGAAGAAGAAATCAACGAGTGCTTCAATATCTACGTAGCCCTGACAAAAATCTACAAGAAGAATCCCGACCGCATACGCGACTGGCTCAACCAGCCGAAAGCCAATGGCTATCAGGCTCTGCACGTCACGCTAATGTCAAAACAAGGTCACTGGATTGAAGTGCAGATACGCTCTGACCGAATGAACGAGATAGCAGAGCAAGGCCTGGCAGCCCACTGGAAATACAAGGAAGGCAATGAAGATGAATTGATTACTGAAGACGAGACAGAACTCAACGAATGGCTTCGCACCATCAAGGAGATACTGGACGATCCACAGCCTGATGCCATGGACTTCCTCGATGCCATCAAGCTGAACCTCTTTGCCAGTGAGATCTTCGTCTTCACCCCCAAAGGTGAGATCAAGACCATGCCTGCCGACTGTACCGTGCTCGACTTCGCCTTCTCTATCCATACCGTCCTCGGTTCCCACTGTATCGGTGCCAAGGTCAACCACAAGCTTGTGCCCTTGAGCCACCGACTGGCAAGTGGTGATCAGGTGGAGATCCTGACATCAAAGTCGCATCATGTACAGCCATCGTGGATTAATTTCGTGACAACGGCAAAGGCAAAAGCGAAGATTCAGGCTATCCTGCGCCGTGCCAGCCGTGACATACAGAAAAAAGGCGAGGACCGCTTGGAAGAGTGGCTCACCAAAAACAACTTTGAGTCAACACCAGCAGTCATCGACCGTCTGTGTCATTTCCATGATGTACATCGTCGTGAGGAACTGTTTCAGGGCATCGGCGAGAACACCATCCTACTCGGTGAGAAAGACGTTGACGAACTGAAAGGCAAGAACAAGAAGAAGACAGAGAGCACAGGTGGCGGTTGGCGTAAGTACGTACCTTTTGTCAAAGCCAAAAAGGAAGAAGAGAAGAAAGATGAGCAGCAAGACCTGTTCATCGTGCCTGAGAAGTTCAACCGCAAGAAGCCCATCTTCGTCAACGAAGAAAACATCCATCAGTACATCTTCCCTGACTGCTGCCATCCCATCCCTGGTGACGACACACTGGGTTATATCGACAATCACAACCGTATTGAGATTCACAAGCGCACCTGTCCTGTTGCCAACAAGCTGAAAGCCAGTTACGGCAATCGTATCTTGGATGTGAAATGGGATATGCACAAGAAGCTGTTCTTCGATGCAACCATTCGTCTGGGCGGCATTGACCATCGTGGACTTGTCAACGAGGTGACGCGCGTCATTTCCAACCAGTTGAGCGTCGATATACGCAAACTGACCTTCACTACGGAAGACGGTATCTTCGATGGCATCATCGACCTGCGCGTTCACGACCGCGACGATGTGGCAGAGATTATCGACAAGCTCAAGGAGGTTGATGATCTGAAAGAAATATCACAAATCATGTAATACTAATTATGAACAGACTACTACAAACTATTATTTTAGCGCTATTGGCAGGCATTACATATGCTGCTTCGCCCTACGACAATCCTGACACGATAGTCGTGGCACGCGACGGCACTGGCCAGTTTCGCAACATCACCGATGCCATTGAGGTATGTCGTGCCTTCATGGACTACCATAAGGTAATCTACATCAAGAAAGGTACCTACAAAGAGAAACTCATCATTCCACAATGGGTGCAGAACATTGAGCTCTGTGGCGAGAGTCGCGATGAAACCATCATCACCTACGATGACCATGCAAACCTTCAGATGGATGCCAGCTTTTGGCCTGCAGAAACAAGTCAGCAACTGATTGCCATGGGTGAACGTCCTATACTCGGCACTTTCCGATCTTTTACTGTCAGAGTTGATGCCAACAACATCACGTTTAAAAACCTGACCATCGAGAATAATGCTGCCCGACTGGGACAAGCTGTTGCCCTGCATACTCAAGGCGACCGTCTGATATTTACCAACTGCAGGTTCTTGGGGAATCAAGATACTGTTTATACTGGCATGGAAGGTACGCGCCTGTACTTTGACCACTGCTATATTGAAGGCACCACCGACTTTATCTTTGGTCCCTCAACAGCATGGTTCGAACAATGTGCCATCCATTGCAAGGCCAACAGCTATATCACCGCAGCCTCAACGCCTAAGCATATCCCCTACGGCTATATCTTCAACCAGTGCACGATAACTGCAGCTGATGATGTAACGAAAGTCTATTTGGGTCGCCCCTGGCGCGACTATGGCTACACGCTGTTCATGCATTGCACCTTGCCCAAGCAGATACATCCCGAAGGTTGGCACCACTGGCAGAAAGAGCGCGAGCAGACAGCCCGCTATCTGGAGTTCGAGAATACAGGCGATGGCGCTACCATCGACAAACGCGTAGCCTGGAGCCATCAGCTCACCAAGAAAGAAGCTAAAGAGATAACAAAAGAAAAAGTGTTTCAAAGAAACGATGAATGGCATCCTTGAGGGATGCCATTTTTTTATTGTAGTCCGTCAAGCTGACGCTTCAGCGCCTGCAGGTCGTCACGCACCGCCATGAGTCGGGTAATGGCCTCAGCTTTGCGGTCAGCACCGTCACGATTGGAGTTGATGATTTTCTTGGCTGCCGCGAGCTTAAATCCACGCACCTTCACCAAATTGTGAATCAACTTGATTTGCTCAATATCCTTTTCGGTATATTGACGCACCTTGCTTGGTCCTGCCGTCTTTGGCTTGAGGTACGGAAATTCCGTTTCCCAAAAGCGCAAAGTGCTCTCATTCAGGCCAAACATCTCAGCTACTTCCTTGATGGAATAGTAGAGTTTTAAGTTCTTATTCAGATTCAGTGCCATTTGCTCATTATATTTGATGGCAAAGATACGAAATTATTTTTAATTCGTAAGCATTTATCGAAAAATATTTTGTAATTTTGCACGCAAAATTGAAAATAACCAAACATTAATAATGACTGCAAAAGAAATTCGCGACTCGTTTAAGAAGTTTTTCGAGTCAAAACAGCACGCCATCGTGCCCTCTGCACCGATGGTAATCAAGGACGACCCCACGCTGATGTTCACCAACGCGGGTATGAACCAGTGGAAAGACATCATTCTGGGCACACGCGACCCAGAGCCACGTCGCCGTGCCGATACTCAGAAGTGTCTGCGCGTCAGCGGTAAGCACAACGACCTGGAGGAAGTAGGTCACGACACCTACCACCACACCATGTTCGAAATGCTGGGCAACTGGTCGTTTGGTGACTACTTCAAGGAGGGCGCCATCGATATGGCATGGGAATACCTGGTAGATGTGCTGAAGCTGAATCCTGAGGATCTGTATGTTACTGTGTTCGAGGGTTCACCCGAAGAAAACATCCCTCGCGATGACGAGGCTGCAAAATACTGGGCAAAACACGTGCCCGAGGACCATATCATTAATGGTAACAAGCACGACAACTTCTGGGAGATGGGCGATACAGGTCCTTGCGGTCCCTGTTCAGAGATTCACGTGGACTCTCGTACTCCCGAGCAGCGCAAGGCCAGCGGTAAGAGTGGTCGCGAGCTGGTGAACCAGGACGATCCACAGGTGATCGAGATCTGGAACCTCGTGTTCATGCAGTTCAACCGCAAGGCTGACGGCAGTCTTGAGAAACTCTCTATGAATGTGATTGATACTGGTATGGGCTTCGAGCGTCTGGTCCGTATGATGCAGGGCAAGCACTCTAACTACGATACTGACGTGTTCCAACCCATCATCAAGGCCGAGCAGCAGATTACAGGACTGAAATATACCACCTTCGAAGAGGAGACAGAGAATCCCATCAACAAGGAGCAGGACGATATCAACGTGGCTATGCGCGTTTGCGCTGACCACCTGCGTGCCGTAGCCTTCTCTATTGCCGATGGCCAGCTGCCCTCAAATGCCAAGGCTGGTTACGTGATCCGTCGTATCTTGCGTCGTGCCGTACGCTATGCCTACACCTTCCTGGGTCAGAAGGAAGCCTTCCTTTATAAGCTCCTGCCTACCCTCGTTGAAGAGATGGGCGATGCCTTCCCAGAGTTGAAGGCTCAGCAGGCCCTCATCGCCAAGGTGATGAAAGAAGAGGAAGACTCTTTCCTGCGCACATTGGAAAAGGGTATCGGTATGCTGAACGATGCTATGGAGCAACTCAAGGCTGAGGGCAAGACAGAGTTGGATGGTGTTCAGGCTTTCCGTCTGTTCGACACCTATGGCTTCCCTCTCGACCTTACCGAGCTGATTTGTCGCGAGAACGGCTTTACCGTGAACGAAGAGCAGTTTAATGTTGAGATGCAGAAACAGAAGGATCGCGCCCGCAATGCCGCAGCTGTAGAAAACAGCGACTGGGTCACCGTGGCCAGCGGTTTACCCGCTGGAACCGAGCAGCAGTTCGTAGGCTACGACTATACTGAATACGAATGCCATATCCTGCGCTACCGTAAGGTGACTCAGAAGAAGAACGAGTTCTACGAGCTGGTGCTCGACTATACCCCGTTCTATGGCGAGATGGGTGGTCAGGTAGGCGATCTGGGCGTGCTCGTTTCTGAGAACGAGACCATCGAGATCATCGATACCAAGCGTGAGAACAACCAGAGCGTACATATCGTGAAGCAGTTGCCTAAGGATCCTACAGCCCAGTTCATGGCCTGCGTGGATACCGATAAGCGCGATGCCTCTGCTGCCAACCACACCGCTACCCACCTGCTCGACTATGCCTTAAAGCAGGTGCTGGGCGACCATGTGGAGCAGAAGGGTTCTTACGTTAGCCCTGACACCCTGCGTTTCGACTTCTCTCACTTCGAGAAAGTCAGCGACGAGCAGATTCGTGAGGTAGAGCGTATGGTCAACGATATGATCCGTCAGGACATCCATATCGACGAGCATCGCGATATGCCTTTCGAGGAAGCCAAGAAGCTTGGTGCCATCGCCCTCTTCGGCGAGAAGTATGGCGACAAGGTGCGTGTGGTTCGCTTCGGCCCCTCTTGCGAGTTCTGCGGTGGTGTTCACGCCAGCAGCACAGGTCGCATCGGTATGTTCAAAATTGTATCTGAGAGCAGCGTGGCAGCAGGTATCCGTCGTATCGAGGCCAAGACAGGCAAGGAGTGCGAGGAGTTGCTCTATATGCTCGAGGACAGCATCAAGATGGTGAAGTCGTTCTTCAACAACGCCAAGGATCTGCAGGCTGTCATCATGAAGTATGTTGAGGAGCACGATTCGATGAAGAAGGAAATCGAAGGCTTCCAAGCCCAGGCCGTAGAGCGTTGCTGCCAGCAGTTGGTTGAAAAAGCCCGCGAGATCAATGGTGTCAAAGTCATTACTTGCGTGCTGCCTATGGATCCCGCTTCTGCCAAGGACTTGGTATTTAAGATTCGTCAGCATATTCCCGAGAACCTGCTCTGCGTCGTTGGTACAAAGGCCCAGGACAAGCCTCTGCTCTCTGTGATGATGAGCGATGACCTCGTGAAGGAGCACGGTCTGAATGCTGGTCAGATGGTACGCGAAGCTGCCAAACTGATTCAGGGCGGCGGTGGCGGACAGCCCCACTACGCAAGTGCCGGTGGTAAGAATGTTGATGGCCTCAGCGCTGCTGTCAATAAGGTTGTAGAATTAGCAAACCTATAATAACAAAAATAAGCGACACTTAAAACGGTGTCGCTTATTTTTTTATCTATTCACTTTTCACTCTTCACTCTTCACTTATCATAGGCGTGAGCCGGATAGTCAATGGTGTAGTGCAGTCCGCGACTCTCCTTTCTTTCCAATGCGAAGCGGGTAATGAGATAGCCCACGTTGATCATATTGCGCAGTTCGCAGATATCCCTTGTGGCCTTCACGCGTTTAAAGAGGTTCTCGGTTTCTTCATATAGCGTATCCAAGCGCACCCAAGCACGATGCAAGCGCAGGTCTGAGCGCACGATGCCTACATAGTTGGACATAATCTCGCCCACCTCCTTAATACTCTGGGTTATCAGCACTTTTTCCTCATTCGACATCGTACCCTCATCGTTCCATTCAGGCACCTTCTCGTTGAAGTCGTAGAGATCCACATGCTCCAACGAGTGCTTGGCTGCCGCATCGGCATAGACCACAGCCTCAATCAAAGAGTTGGACGCCAGGCGGTTGCCGCCATGCAAGCCCGTACACGAACATTCGCCCAAGGCATAGAGGCGCTCGATGCTCGAACAGCCATTGAGGTCAACCTTGATACCGCCACACATATAGTGGGCAGCAGGACGAACGGGAATATAGTCGGTGGTGATGTCAATACCCATCGACAGACATTTCTGATAGATATTGGGGAAATGCTTGCGCGTCTCGGCAGGGTCCTTATGCGTCACATCCAGACAGACGTGGTCCAGTCCGTGAATCTTCATCTCCTTGTCTATGGCTCGTGCCACGATATCACGTGGTGCCAACGACAGGCGATCGTCGTATTTCTCCATGAAGCTCTCACCATTAGGCAAGCGCAGGATGCCACCATAGCCACGCATGGCCTCAGTAATCAAGAAGGCAGGGTGCGTCTCACCTGGAGAATAGAGAGCTGTGGGATGAAACTGTACAAACTCCATGTCCTGCACCGTTCCTTTAGCACGATACACCATTGCCTCGCCATCGCCCGTTGCAATGACGGGGTTGGTAGTGGTCTGATAGACGGCACCGCAACCACCCGTACACATCACGGTAACCTTAGCCAGATAGGTGTCCACCTTCTCCGTCTCAGGATTCAGCACGTAGGCGCCATAACAGTTGATATAAGGCGTACGGCGCGTCACCTTAGCGCCCAGATGGTGCTGGGTGATAATCTCTACGGCGAAGTGGTTCTCCTTGATGTCTATATCCGGATTGTTCCTTACCGCTGCCATCAGTCCACGCTGAATCTCGGCACCAGTATCATCGGCATGATGCAGGATGCGGAACTCTGAGTGCCCGCCCTCACGGTGCAGGTCGAAGGCACCATCGTTCTTGCGGTCGAAGTTGACGCCCCACTCCACCAGTTCCTTGATCTGCTCAGGCGCGTTGCGTACCACCTGCTCTACAGCTGCACGGTCGCTGATATAGTCGCCGGCAATCATCGTATCCTCAATATGCTTGTCGAAATTATCTACAGCCAGATTGGTCACGCTGGCAATACCGCCTTGCGCAAACGAGGTATTGGCCTCGTCGAGCGAGGTCTTACAGATCATACATACCTTTCCCTTCTTGGCGCGAGCTACTTTCAAGGCATAGCTCATACCGGCCACGCCGGATCCGATTATCAGAAAATCATATTTGTAAACCATACAAATCAATTTATTGGTGCAAAGGTACAAAATAATTAAGAATTAAGAATTAAGAATTAAGAATTATTTCGTAACTTTGCAGGAAACTTCGGCAATTATGATGAAAAGATTATTTTTGGGCATAATATGTTTGCTGTCAGCTACCCTCTATGCACAGACGGAACTGACAGTCAGTGAACTACCCGCCATATCCGACACCATTGAGAGCCAGCTGCCCTGGCCTCAGAAAATGCAGTCACAACTTGACTCCATGATGTCTGACCCATTATTGGACTACACCCAGATGGGCATCATGGTGTGGGACCTGACCGACGACCAGCAGCTCTTCGGCAAAGACCAGCGCCAATTGCTGCGCCCCGCCTCCACGATGAAGCTGCTCACGGCCATCACCGCTTTGGATTATCTGGGCACAAATTATCAGTTCACCACCTCTTTATATTATACAGGCGAGATCAAGAAACACACTCTCAATGGCGACCTCTATTGCGTGGGAGGCATGGACCCTGCTTTCTCATCAGAAGATATGGAGGCGTTTGCTGCCAGCATCAAGCAACTGGGCATCACCAGCATCAATGGCTGTATCGTGTTTGACAATACCATGAAGGACAGCCTGAAATGGGGCGAGGGATGGTGCTGGGACGACAAGAACCCCACGCTCACGCCGCTTCTGGTAGATCGCAACGATGATTTCAAAAATCAGTTTGTCAACGCGCTGGCCAACAACGACATCAACCTTGAGAATGCGAGGTTGCTGGAGGGCGACCTGCCTGAGGACGCCACCCTGATCAGCAAGCGCCAGCGACATATCGACCAGATACTGCTGCGGATGCTCAAAGACAGCGACAACCTCTATGCCGAGGCCACCTATTTCCAGATTGCTGCACGCACAGAGCATCCTGCCAAATCCCTCTATGCCCAACGACAACAAAGGGCACTGCTGGAGCGAGCCGGACTAAACAGCAGTCGCTACCGTCTGGCTGATGGCAGCGGACTGTCGCTCTACAACTACCTATCGGCCGAGAGTCTGCTCCACCTGTTGCGCTATGCCTATAAGCGTCCGAATATCTACAACCACCTGTTGCCAGCCCTACCCGTAGCAGGCGAGGACGGCACGCTCAGGAAGCGCATGAAGGATACTGCTGCCGAGGGCAACATTCAAGCCAAGACAGGCACGCTGACTGGCATCATCTCATTGGCAGGCTACTGCACAGCCTCCAACGACCACCGCCTCTGCTTCGCCATCATCAACCAGGGAGTGCCAAGGGCACGCGAGGCCAGAGACTTCCAGGATAAGATCTGCAGAATCCTCTGTGAATAAACCACGATATAAGAGCACGAAAAAAGCCTACTCTATCAGAGCAGGCTTTTTTTGATTGATATAGGGTGATGATTAGAAGTTCACACCGAAGTTGATGAAGAAAGCACCGTTGTGCTGTGACAAGTCATCACTGTCAAGACAGTTGGTAACACCAAACTGGTAACCCATTTCCAGATACAGCTTTGTGTACTCTACGCCGCAACCCAGCTTCATGCCTACATCAGGACGAGAGTAGCGATCGCTCTTGAAAGAAGTTCTGGTAACAGTGCCACCTGCACCATCAGAATATTTCGTATCACCACCAACGCCAAAACGCAATGTAGGACCTAAGTAAGGCAGCACAGCGATATCATCAGTTACCTGAATGCCATACTTGATCAGCACGGGGATTTCCAGATAGTTCAGGTTGACCTCAGTCTTACCTTCACCCTTGGCACCACACATCGTGAAGTACAAACCACTCTCCAAGAAGATAGGAGTAGCATCGCTGACACGCAGACCGATAACGCCACCAAGGTTCATACCAGCCTTAGTCTTGGCGTCACCAGTATTATCGCCAGTAAGGGTTGAAAGGTTCAAACCTACACGTGCACCATAATACACAGTGCTCTCACTCAAAGTAAAACCGCCGCTGCTGTACTGAGCGAACGAAGGTGCTGCAAACAGCACGGCTACGATAGCCACTAAAAACTTTTTCATAATTTTGGTTTAATCGGTTATTTGTTTAACAATTTTGTGCAAAATAACAAGTTTTTTTCGATATATGCAAGTTTTCTTCAAACTTTTTTTACATCAGCGAGATGGTGAACAGGTAAACCACAGCAGCAGGAATAGCCAGCAATGACGAGTCAAAACGATCGAGCATACCGCCATGACCAGGCAGAATGTTTCCACTGTCCTTGATACCCAGCGTACGCTTCAGCAGGCTTTCCACCAGGTCGCCCCAGGTACCAAACACCACCACCGTCAGACCCAGTCCGGCCCATTCTATCACCCCTAGATCACTGTGCTGTTGAGTTTTCCCCAACAGCCACCAAATCAATATCGCTACGCCTACCACCAGCACGCCGCCACCAATGCTGCCTTCCCAACTCTTGCCTGGCGACACCCTGGGAAATAGCTTATGCCTTCCCAGCAGCGAACCACAAAGGTAAGCCCCCGTATCGTTCATCCAAAGGAATACAAATACCGACAGCGGATACACAAATGAATAGCTGCCAGCCTGAGGGAATGCCAGCACGTTGAGCATCGAGAACGGCAGGGCGATATACAACTGCGGCAACATCGTGTAGGCCCAGTTGTTGATAGGATCCTTCGCCTTCAGGTAAAGCTCGGCAATGAGCAGATAGACAATGGTGATCAGATAGGGAATAAACACGGTGTCAGGCGTGCGTCCGCTGCAGTGGCCGGCCATTGCCAGAAACAGATACATACCCGCTACTGTCGATATAAACTGGTTCACCTGCACGTATGGCCGCTCGTTCACCAGTCCGCAAAACTCCCAGATCGTCAGGCCTGTGACCAGTGCAAACAGAAAGACCATAGCCAGCGGATTCAGGAAACTGACCACGATAGCTGCGACGAAAAACACGCCAGTGATGGTTCTAACAATAAAGTTCTTCATATTATTATCTTTTGTTGGTGCAAAAATACATCTTTTTTTTGAAAACCAAAAGGAATAACATGAAAAATAAGATGATTACAACGCAAAGGTACAATAAATTTGCCAATCCATCAAACAAACAAGGGAAAAATAAGAACCTATTCTGGTGATTCATGAATCAATCAGCTGTCACCATGATTCATTTCAGCGCAGCGACACAGGGCTTGAATTCTTTCCTTACCTTATTACTTAGGAATTCTGCAATTTCGCTTTCAGCATATCCAAGCTTATCACCAAATTCATAGATGAGTGCCAACTCTTTTTCGTCAAGGATTCCATCTGCGAAGGCCATATTTACAAAGTAGTTCAGAAGTTCACTCTTCAAGTCAGGAGCCATCTCAACAATAGCCTTTATAGAATTATTGAGAGTACTGACGACATCGCCTTTCTCAACTCGTTTCAAATCCTTATATGGGAAAAGACTATATGCAGCCAACTCCTTTATTATAAAGTCTTCTTCTACCTTATCCCGCTTTCCATCCATCTGAGATATAAACAATCCAGCTGCTGCAATATAATCAGCAATTGCATTGTCTAACACATCATATTCTATTTTTTGCAGTTCATGTACCAATTCGTTCATTCCACGATTGAAAGCAGCTTGGGTCTTCGCAGTTGCAAACAGTTCCAATGCTCGAACTCTTATCAGATTGACAGGATGGGTTCCATCATTAATACCTCCATTTTTCAGGAAGTACTCCAGCCTTTGATTGTTTTCAGCTATCAAGGTTTCCATACTGACGTTCATCTTTTCAAGATCCAATCCTGATGCCATTTTGTATACAGCTGTCACACAAGCAGCTAGGTTGTCGTTCGCCATATATCCATGGAAATCTGCACTTAATTCTGCAAGCTGGTCAAAGAAAGCCACTCTCTTTTTTAGGAATTCTGGACACTCCTCAATAGCGTCCTCATCAGGATATATGAAAAAGAACAATCTCTTTATAATAGAATCTCCGTTTATCAAATGACCAATTTCATGCCCAATGATATATTTCAACTCTTCTTCATTCATCAGTTCGAATAATGCAGAGTTAACCTCAATGATATGTGGACGCTGCTCATCAGGAGAATAAAAAGCGCAAGCGTTCACCTCACTATTGCCAGTAATATAGAAATCAATATCGCCAACAAACTCTAGTTTTTCCTTTACTTCCTTACAAAGGTTATAGAATTGAGGGAGAAGTGTCTCATTGACTTTCAAGCTGTTACCTTCTCTAGCACTACGGAAATAAACATCATTAGCATTCCCTTCACATTTCTGACGAATGTCTTCTGTGACTTCACCTTGTAAAGCATTGAAAATTTGTTGCGCAAGCATATGCTGCAAATCAATGTGTGGATTCAGTTCTCTCATAGGATACAATATTTAGTAGATTATAATTTTACTTGATGTGATGCAGGCATGTTCTCTGGTTTCATTTCTGCTACCTCATAGAATTTGCTGCCTGTCGTATGATTCAAGATAGGTTCGTCAAAGACATGAGGATTCTTGATGATAAAATGATGTGCATATTTCTTATTAAAGCCA
Source organism: uncultured Prevotellaceae bacterium (assembly GCA_902778255.1). Classification (GTDB taxonomy): domain Bacteria; phylum Bacteroidota; class Bacteroidia; order Bacteroidales; family Bacteroidaceae; genus Prevotella. The sequence continues at coordinate 58,184 of CACYXD010000005.1, read as the reverse complement.
GGTAGATTACAACGATCTACAATACTGGTAAAATCTGCGTAGCCGATAACAGCATTCGTGGGCAAATCCTCATAGGCAGGCAAGACACCTTGCCTTTCATAATTCTTATAGATTCCCTTTACCTGAGGATCTAAAGAATCCCATTCAAGCTTTGTGTTATTAGCAGCAATCAAGAATGTGCCGCGTTCTTCTGTCACCCAGTTGCGATTCTCAACTTGCGAAATACCACAAGCCAAGAAAGAGGCCCACGGCTGATACATTCCAAGAGCCTTCATACCGCCATTCTTACCAATCATCGGTTTTACAGCAGTCGTAGTTTCTTGCTTTTGTTTACTCTCCACTTCTGGCATTTCCCATGTAAAGTCGTCCTCGTCTTCTGTGGTAGAATCATTTTCCAAACCTTTAAACTTTTCTAGGTAGGCGCAAAGTTTCTCATAAACACGTTGGCGCATCTCTTCACGCTTTTTGCTCTCATTGCCGAAACGGGATTTTGCTTGAAGGATTTGTGCAAAAGAAGTACCAGACATTGATACGAAGCCATTACGGAAGGCTATTTCCATGAAGTTTCTTGTTTCAATGGGCTTCAAATTCTCTTCTTCAATAATCTGTTGGAGTGCTTCGGCTTTCTGTTGTTTGATAAACTCTTCCCAATTTCCATCCACTTCACTACCTGGCGTAATGCCTTCAATGAATCGCTCTATGAGTTCCTTCTTATTGCGAAGGTCAGGACTTGCATTAATAGCATTTCTAATCTTGGCAATAATCTCCTTATCCTGCATGTGGTCCTTGGCATATTCCTGTATCAACCACAAGATGCGATCTATGCTGATTTCGTCCTGCTTGATCAGCTCTATTTCAAAGGTGATGTCTTCGTTGACATCCTCAGCCTCGCCTTTTCGCATGTTCTTGAACTCGTAGTATAGTTCGATATAAGCGCTGGCGTAGTGCTGGCGTTCCTGCTCACCAAGCAATTCTTTACCCTCAAATGCATCGAATGTACTAAGGATATTGAACAGTTTCATAACATAAGAATACTTCTTGATAAAGTCCTTCTTGGCTTCTTCAGTCATTACGTCTGTACCAACAGGTAATGGATATAGCTCACGCAACTGCTTTACAGATTCCTCATATCCTTCATGATACTCGTCTTCGGTGTCTGTGTATCCATTGTAGTAGTCCTCAAAACTTCTTAGCAGTACGACACCCTGAGCTTCAGAATTACCAAACAGCCCAATGGCTTCGTTGGTAGCCTGTTCCAAATTGCGGAAACAGATAATGTTACCACAGTTCTTAACGCTATTCAGTATTCGATTTGTTCGGCTATATGCTTGCAACAATCCATGCATCTTCAGGTTCTTATCTATCCACAAGGTATTCAGCGTTTTTGCATCAAAACCAGTCAAGAACATATTTACGACTATCAGCAAATCAAGTTCACGATTCTTCATGCGCTTGCTGACATCCTTATAGAAATCTTGGAAGCCTTTCGACGAGAGGTCAAAATTCATTCCAAACATCAGATTGTAGTCGTCAATACATTCCTGCAAAGCGTCCTTATATGTCTGCGAAAGTGTTGAGGTGTCCTCTGGATTCTCATCCATCAACTCTCCGTCCAATGGGTCAGCTTCGTTAGCGCCATAACTGTATATCATCGCTACCTTCAGCCGATGGTCTTCTGGTACATACGCCATCTGACGTTTAAACTCCTGATAATAGAGTTTGGCAGCATCGATGCTTGCTGTGGCAAAGATAGAGTTGAAACCATGCAATCGCTGGTCCTTCATCTGATAGGTGCTATTACGCTTGGTCTTCTTTCCAAAGTTCTTAATGATATAGGTAACTATGTTGCTGATATACTTTGGATCGCGCATGATTCGCTCTCTGTCGATATCTTCTACGGCAGCATCCTCTACCCCATCTTTCTCGCGCATGGTTCGTATATACTCCAGATGGAAAGGTAGCACGTTCTGGTCGCTGATGGCATTGATGATGGTATAGACATGCAGTCGCTCACCAAATACCTGTTTGGTTGTCATCAAATTGGCCTTTCCTGTTGTATTGGCGTTATCAGAGAAGATAGGAGTTCCTGTAAAACCAAAAATATAGTACTTCTTGAACTTCTTTGTAATAGCTGTATGCATCTCACCGAACTGACTACGATGACACTCATCAAATATCATCACCACATGTTGGTTGTACACATCCATATCTTTATTTCGCTTCACCAATATAGCGAGCTTCTGGATGGTAGTAATGATGATGTGGCAAGTCGGGTCGTTCAACTGACGCTCTAGCACAGCTACATTGGTATTGCTATTAGCAGCATCCTTCTGGAAGTTATCATACTCTCGCATGGTTTGGTAGTCCAAGTCTTTGCGGTCTACCACAAACAACACCTTATCTATATATGGGAGTTTGCTGGCCAATAATGACGTTTTAAACGAAGTCAATGTTTTACCAGAACCTGTCGTATGCCAGATATATCCTCCAGCTTTGATACTGCCAAATAACTTATTATTATAAGCCACTTTTATACGTTTCAGGATAGCCTCTGTCGCAGCAATCTGATAAGGACGCATCACCATGAGCATATTATCTACAGTAAATACACAGAATCGCGTCAGGATATTCAGTATGGTATGCTTGGCAAAGAAGGTCTTAGTAAAGTCTTCCAGCATAGTGATACGCTTGTTACGAGCATCCGTCCACCATGAAGTAAACTCGAACGAATTGCTAACAACTTGTCCTTTCTTGGCTCGTTCGTCTTCTTCATTGAAATGTAAGTCACGAGTAGTATTGCTGTAATACTTCGTATAGGTGCCATTGCTAATGACATAGATTTGCACGTACTCAAACAAGCCACTATCTGCCCAGAACGACTCACGATTATAGCGTTTTATCTGGTTGAAGGCTTCGCGAATATCAACGCCAGGTTTCTTCAGCTCAACATGAACCAAAGGAAGACCATTCACCAAAATTGTTACATCATAGCGATTCTTAGCCTTACCACCAGTGGGTGTATATTGTCGCATCACCTGCAATTGATTTTGGTGGATATTCTGCTTGTCGAGCAACATGATATTCTTCATATCCCCATTATCGAAATTGAAGGTGAAACGAGGATCATCCTGTATCACTCGCGTTTTCTCTACGATGCCGCTATTAGGCTTCGCGATATAGTTATTGAAGAAGCGTTTCCACTCACTATCACTAAAATTCACATCATTCAGTTGTTCTAGTTGTTTGCGAAGATTAGCGATAAGTTCTTCTTCTGTAGTAATACGCAGATACTCGTATTCCTGCATTTGCAATTGTGCTACAAACTGGTCTTCCAGATTCTTTTCACTCATAAAGGACGCCTCTGTAGCGAAGATGCCTTTTTCAAACTCTGCAACGACGGTACTTTCGTCGTTTTCAGAAATTAGGTCGTAGTATGCCATAGTTTTATTCAATGATTAATTATTTGTTCGATTATATTTGTTTATTCAGAATTTCTTTTTATCTTTGCAACGTGAATTAATTGTGTAGAAGTTATGGAAAGCGTTCAACCAACTGTTTTCAATGCAGCACAACTCTATCTTCTTGATGTGTTTTCTCGCATCAAGAGCGATGATGAGTTGAATGACATCAAGCAGCTTGTGAGCGATTATTATGCCAAGAAGCTTGATGCGCATCTTAACAAGCTTTGGAACGAGGGAGTCCTTGACCAAAAGCGACTTGATGAAATTAACGGTATGGACCTTCATCAGTGGCTTCGCGAACAGAAAGAAAAGGAAAATCTTGCTGTATAGACCAACATGCGTATTGTACTTGACACAAATTGTCTTATACAGAGTATCTCGCCAAAAAGTGCATACCATGATATATGGTTGTCTATCCTGAATGGCAAGAACACACTTTGTGTATCCAATGAGATTCTGGAGGAATATGCTGAAATACTGAACCGGCTGGCAGGTGAAACAACTGCCAATCTTGTTCTCAACGCCATTATTGAGTGCAGGAATGTTATGTTCTTCACTCCCTATTATCGTTTCAACCTTATCTCCGCAGCCCCAGACGACAACAAATTTGTTGACTGCGCCATACAAGCCAATGCACACTACATTGTCACCAACGACCATCATTACGATGTGCTGCGACACATCGAATTCCCCAAAGTGGGACTCATTAAACTGATGGATTTTCTGTTGATGATTCATGGGTAATGGCTTATTCAAACGTCAATAGTTTGTTCCTATAATATTCATATTGTTTTTCACGCAAGGCGAGTTGCTGTTCTAAGTTTTGAATAGAGGACTCGAAGGAATCGAGGATAGAGACTATGCGATGTTGCTCTTCTAAAGAAGGAAGGGAAATTTTATATTTTGACATATTATCACCAGATATACGAACTACTTTTGCCCCTGTGGCGTATTTTACCTTGAATTGCATAAACTTAGTAGTCAAGAACTGATGGCCAATGAATTTCCCATTCTGATTATGATGGTAAATAAAGGCATCACCACTAACAGCAACTTCTTCATCACCAAGCCAAACAAAAGGTTTTGCAACACCTTCTGCATCTTCGGATGTTGTTGCTAAAACAACGTCACCTTTTCTTGCTTTCTTACATTTCATATATAAAGGCTCATTTATATTTGATATGGTTTCTTTGGCAGAAAACCCATATTTTGCATGTATTTGCCCATAATGAATACAGCCAAATCCTTCTTCAACGAAATCACTCTTTTGAATTCCATTACCCCTTATAAACACACCAATTTCCCCTAACGTCTTCATCTCCACCCCTTCTTTACCTTCAAGATTGAGTAGTTGGTCACGATAATACTCATACTGCTTACGACGCTGGGCGATTTGCAGTTTCAGGTTGCCAATAGAAAAAGTGAATGTATAAAGGATATCTACAATTCGCTGTTGTTCAGATAGGGAAGGAACTGGGATATATATCAAATTCCACCTATCAAAATCAAATCTAAATCTTGCTCCTACCTCTTTCAAAGAATCAATCTTATTTCTAACAGCTTCCGATTTGAGGACAATGTATAAATACTCTGCAAGTATTATGTTTTCATCAGCATGGAAGACAACATACATAGGGCTAATAAGACCTTTGATATCTTTATTATAGCACGCTATGGATCCAATGTTAAGACGTGAAGGATTATATGCGAAATCATTCTTATTTACAACAAGGTAATTAGATGTATCTTCACTATGAATTGTAAAATCATGAAGGGATGCAGAAAGAACAAAACCCGCATTGTTTGTAACTGCATAAACAGGATATTTTTCTTTTGTCTTTTTGGCTTTTTCCCTTTTTCTTTCGAGCAAAGACCCTATTGTTTTCCATTCCACCATACCTATTCCTCCATTTCTTTTATGATGGCAGTAATCTTCTCATTCAGTTCATTGCCTTCTGCGATGAGACTATTAAGAGTGGCATTCACTTCGCTAATGTTGATAACCTCACGCGTGTCCTCCTGCTCAACATATGAAGAAACACTGAGGTTGCAATCGTTGGCGAGTATGTCTTTATTGTTCACCAACCGCGACTTGTAATCAACATCGGCTCTGCCCACATACGTATCAAATATGGTGTCAATGTTCTCATCAGTCAGTTTATTCTTGTTGCCGTCCTTAATGCACTCCGCACTGGCATCAATAAATAGTACGTTGTTATCAGCCTTACTTTTTTTCAAAACTATAATACAAGTGGCAATTCCAACACCAAAGAATAAATTCGCAGGCAACTGAATAACACAATCTACAAAATTGTTTTCAACAAGATACTGGCGAATCTTCTGCTCTGCACCACCACGATAGAGCACGCCAGGGAATTCTACTATTGCAGCAATACCAGTAGTTGACAGATGATGAAGCATATGCATGGTAAAAGCTAAGTCGGCTTTGGTCTTAGGAGCCAATACACCTGCAGGACTAAAGCGATCATCGTTTATCAATAAAGGATTACTGTCACCAGCCCAATGCGTAGAATATGGCGGATTGCTGACGATTGCGTCGAAAGGTTGGTCTGCCAAATGCTTGGGTTCTGTCAACGTATCACCCAACTGAATATCAAACTTGTCAAATGGCACATGGTGCAAGAACATGTTGATACGACACAGGTTATAAGTGGTGATGTTTATCTCTTGTCCAAAGAATGACACCATTTTGGCCTTCTCAGGCCCAAGCACCTTAGCAAACTTCAACAATAAGGAACCAGAGCCACAAGCGGGGTCATATACCCTGTTGATTCTGCCTTTGCTGGTACAAGCTATACGTGCCAGGAGTTCTGCAACCTCCTGAGGCGTGAAGAACTCACCACCACTCTTACCAGCATTGCTGGCATACATGGTCATCAAGAATTCATAGGCATCACCAAAGGCATCGATACTGTTTTCTTGAAATTCGCCACCAAGATTCATTGCGCCAATCTTCTGCATCAGCTTTGTAAGTAGTTCATTGCGTTTGCTAACAGTAGCGCCTAACTTGGGACTATTCACATCTATGTCACTAAACAAGCCCTTCATGTCGTCTTCGCTATCAGTACCCATGGCGCTACCCTCAATATTCTGGAAGATGCGAGCCAACGTCTCGTTCAGGTTGTCATCATTCTCAGCTCTTGCTGCTACATTCTTGAATAACTTTGAAGGATAGATAAAGTATCCCTTCTCGCTGATGGTTTGATTGCGTGCATCATCGTCGACATCCTCATCAGAGATACTAGTATAATCAAAATCCTCGTTACCAGCCTCTACCTCGAATGCTTTCAGGTGAGCAGCAAGGTCTTCTGAAATAAAACGATAGAACAGGAATCCAAGCACATAGTTCTTGAAATCCCAGCCATCTACACTACCACGCAGATCATTAGCTATCTGCCAAATAGTCTTGTGCAATTCTGCACGTTCGTTTAAGTTAGCCATATTACGATAGTTTTAAGCACTTGTTATCGGATTGCTTATAGGCTTCCCAAATCAAGACCTCCAGACATAGAAAAAGCGTAGAACGCTACTTACCCATATCTGGAGGCCCTAGGAAAGCCCATATACCCTGATAAGTTGTGCCTACGCTATCGCATAGGCATTAACTTGCATCTTGGGTATATAAATATCTTGTGAATTTCCTAGGTTCCCAGATATTTCCAACAACATTAATGCTGTATTGTTTTACCCTCAAAAATCTCACCAGCGACCTCCACTGAGGCCATTTGCCAGTGATTAAGTGCAAAGATAGGAAGATTTTCTAAACTTCCCAAATGAAAGAGAGAAAATTTTAAAAAAAGTATTTTCGCAAGCCTTCTTTGCAAGCAAAGCAACTTGGTCGAGCGGTGATTGTTGGGGGAAATGATATCTTTTGCAACACCCAGCAGCGCAGCAATAATACAAATACGCTTATCTGGACGTGGTAGGGGGTAGATGGAAGATGGCTGAAGGATGATGGAACTTCCAAAATAATTCAATGAAAAAAGAGTTCATCATATTCCGATGATTGGGGAATATGGCAGTTCGAAGGGGAGGATGTAGGGGTTCGCGGGTCGCGAACCGGCACATCCTGACCCGCGAACCCCTATATCTCGATGCGTTTACTGCCACTTCTCATTCCGTTTGCTGCTTGTTTAGGATTCGTTTGCTGCTTCTTTACGATCTGTTTGCTGCTTGTTTAGGTTGCGTTTGCAGCTTGATTACGACTCAAAACAGGGCATTTCGTGAAAAATGGCCAACACCTACCATTTTTATCACAACTAATTGATATACAAATAGTTAATCATGGTAGGTGTTACTCAAACACCTACCATACACCTACCAAACACCTACCATAACACCTACCATTGATTTTTTTGCAAAATTCAAAGTGTTAAATCATCAATTTTTTGATGGATTTTTTGGCAAAACTCTTGGAAATCGCAAAAAAATTTTGTATCTTTGCAACATGAAAGGACTGACGCTGTGAGAAGCACTTACATGCCAATCTTTGCCTGATTAATAACCATTAAAAATTAAATTTTATGACTGAAAATCTTACCCTTAAGGGTGAGGCTCTTGGAGCTTCACTTGGAGGAACGCTTGAAGCCGAGCAGTTCCTGAACGAAAGCTACCGTCTGCGTCGCAACGTGCTGAACGGGAAGGTAGAGTTCTTGCGTCTCGTTGGTAGCAAGCGAGCAGAGCTCGACTTTGATGCTGGTGTTACAAAGTCGGACTTTACCGACTACATCTATTCTGAGGATGTTCCGCTCTTTGATCCCATCAAGGATTACTTGGAGCAGCTGCCTGCCTGGGATGGGCAGAACCTCGTGGCTCAGCTCTTTAGCCGCATACCAGGAGTCAGTTCCGAGCAACTGGCGTTCCTGAGTATCTGGCTGCGCGCTGTGGTGGCCCACTGGCTCCAGATGGACACCCTGCATGGGAACGAGTGTGTACCAACGCTGATTGGTGCCCAGGGATGTGGCAAGACCACCTTCCTGCGCCGACTCCTACCCCAGCCTCTTCGCCAGTATTACCTGGATCACCTGAACCTGTCGAACAAGTTTGACAAGGAGATGGCGCTGACCAACAATCTGCTGGTAAACCTCGATGAGCTGGAGGCCGTGCGCCCCAGTCAACATGCGGCGCTGAAGCAGACGCTCTCGAAAAGCAAAGTGAACGGACGCCCCATCTTTGGGCGAGCCCAGGAGGACCGTCCTCGCTATGCCTCGTTTACAGCCACCACGAATAATCCCCATCCGCTGACGGATGCTACGGGCAGTCGTCGATATATCTGTCTGCACATCCCACAGGGGCAGTTTATCAATAATAGTGGCGATATAGACTACGACCAGCTCTACGCCCAGGTGCTCTACGAACTGCGTGAGCAGAAGGCCCCCTACTGGTTTAATAATGACGAGGTGGCTCGTATCCAGCAACTTAACCTTGGCTATATGGAGCAGAAGGATATAGCTGAAATCGTGGCTGCCTGCTTCCGCAAGCCTAAGGCCGAAGAAGCGGTGAAGGCGCTGAACAGCCAGCAGTTGCTGGAGGTTATCAAGAAAGAGTATCCTTCGCTGCCTGCCACGCATAGTACCAAGGTACACCTGGGACTGGCGATGAAGGAACTGGGATTTGAACGCATCAGCCGCGGCAACCAGGCTTTCTATAAGGCGGTGCCCCAGAAGGCTGCTTGAGGTGTTATGGTAGGTGTTTGGTAGGTGTTTGGGCAACACCTACCATGCCTCAAACCCTTTGTACATAGAGGTTTCATGGGTGTTATGGTAGGTGGTTAGGTGTTTTTTTGATTTGCGCTAAAACGCATAGCCGAGGTTCACGAAGAGATAGGGCTCCTTGGTGCGATTGCTGTAGCCCACAGCGGCTCCTACAGGGCCAATGATGGTTTTATAGTAGTAGGCAATCTGTCCGCCAAGCAGGGTCTTGTGATCAAGCAGGGTACGTGCCTTGTCTGACTGCTGGGCACTAGCCATGCGAAGCAACAGATAGCCATTGCCGCCAATACGCTGCTGGGCCTGAAGCTGGGCTGCCACAAACTGGGTTTCCACATATTCTATGTTGCCGATGCCAGCGAAAGGCATCTGCTGTTCGATATAATGGCCAAACCAGTCGCCACCGACGGTGTTGCCAAAGACAGCAGGCACAACGGAGCCGAAGAGCAGACGACCATAGAACATGGGCTGGAGCGTGAAGCGGCTACCAAAGTTGAACGACTTACGCCAATGGGCGCTGACATCGCTCATGCCGCGCGTTTTGCCAGTAGAAGAGGTGCCTGGCGTATTATCATCGAGCTTGGCGAAATCGTTGGTCACATAGGCATACTCGGACTTGAAGCGGGCACCACGCGTGGGGAAATACCAGTCGTCCTCGCTATTATACTCTATGCGTGCACGATAGCTGAAGAAATGCTCGTTGATAAGGGCTACGTTGGGCGATCCTACGGCCCCCAGTTTGTTGCGATAGTGCATATAGTCCCAGCGCAGGCCCATCTGCACGTTGAAATGACGCATGTCAAAGTTGATAGGTGTGAATTCAGCCTGGAACTGGTTATAGAGGATGTTGTAGGAGCGGTCGCCCTCCAGATAGACATCGATATCGTTCTTACGGAAAGAATAGCTGAGCGTAGGTCGCGTAAAGCTGCGCGGATGGACAGTCAACTCACCACGTGCCATCAGGCGTTTGCCAAGGCGCAACGTGACATCGGTGCTGACGGGGATGGCTGTCTTCAACGGGATGTCGAGTCCCAGCTGCACAGCAGCATATTCCTCAGTATCGTAGCGCACACCAGCATGGAGCTGCATCGATTTGCGGGCACCAGCCGAGAGGATGACACGCATACCATTGTCGTGGGGCACCAGTCGGCACTCGGCCGTCTGATAGAACAGATCGACACGCATGGACGTAGTGATGGCCTGCTCGAGCTGAGCATCTATACTATCCGTCTTGCGCAGATGGAATTTCTGTTTCAGGAAACTCTCATCCTGAGGCGTCATATTCCTGAAAACGAAGTCGGCAACGCGCTGTTTCTCAGTCATCACCTTTGGACGCAGGGGATGCAGGATAGTGGGACGGAACGACTCATTAATGCCAATACGCTTTTTCAGGGCAATAATCTCGTCCCAATGGCTCATAGCCTCTTCCTCGCCATAACGGATGAGGGAGTCGATGGCCTGAGGCGAGAAACTGACTGTGCCGAACTCACGAGGATCGACATTGAAATGCAAGTCTGTAATGGCAATGTTGTCCTCGTATTTATTGACACAGTTGATATCAATAATCTGGCTGAGCACACTCATGGTGCCCTTGATATCGCTAGCCGTCTTCTCCTTGCCAGACAAGGTGACACCAATCACGATGTCGGCTCCCATGTCACGCGCCACATCAACGGGGTAGTTGTTGCGCATACCACCATCGACCAGCACCTTGTCGCCCATTCTGACTGGCGAGAAGGCTGCAGGAATGGCCATTGAGGCACGCATGGCCTGGGGCAGTCGGCCCTGATGGAATACCACCTCAGTATTGGTCATGATATCTGTAGCCACACAAGCAAATGCCTTGGGAAGGTCTTTCGAGAAATTGAGCGAGTCGGTATAGCCATAACAGAGCTGCTGGAACAACTCGGCCAGGTTCTTACCCTTGATGAAGCCACCAGCAGTATGATCGCGCTTGCCGAATGTAAAGCCGGTGGTATAGACATAGGTTGACTGTTTCTTGCGATCGCTGAGACTCTGGTTGCGCAGATCTTCTTTGTCGGTGATGACATAGCTCCAGTCCTGAGCCCTTGCTACGGAGTCGAGTGCGCTGGCATTATAGCCAATGGCATAGAGGCCGCCGATGATACTACCCATGGAAGTGCCAGTGACAATATCAACAGGGATGCCTGCCTGCTCCAGCACTTTCAGCACGCCGATGTGGGCCATACCTTTGGCACCACCACCACTCAAAACGACAGCTACTTTTTTACGCTGAGGCTTCTGTCGTGCATCGACAGAAGCGACCATAAGCAGGGCAAGGAATATTATCAACCACTTCTTCATCATTCACAAACAAAATACCTGGGTTTCAATTATTTATCTTCTTGAACCGTTTCGTCATTCTGTTCCTTCACCTCCAGCTGTTTGGTGCGCTCCTCAGCCATCTTCTCTGCCTCGGCACGCATCTGAGCTTCCAGCAGTTCATCGGCTCGAGAGGTCCAAGGACGCTTGCCAAAAATGCGCTCTACGTCCTCGGCAAAGATCACCTCACGATCTACCAGGAGCTGTGCCAACTGGGCGTGTCCTTCCTTATGTTCTGTCAGGATCTGCTTGGCACGCTCGTACTGTGTATTGATCATCTTGAGCACCTCATCGTCAATCAGTTTGGCTGTGGTCTCAGAGTAAGGACGCTGGAACTGATACTCCGCATTATTATAATAGCAGACATTGGGCAACTGCTCACCCATACCTGCATAGGCTATCATACCATAAGCCTGCTTCGTGGTGCGTTCAAGGTCGTTCATAGCGCCTGTTGAGATATGACCTACGAAGAGTTCCTCGGCAGCACGTCCGCCAAGCAGCGAGCACATCTCGTCGAGCATGGCCTCCTTGGTCTGCAGCACACGCTCCTCGGGCAGATACCAGGCAGCACCCAGCGCCTGTCCACGAGGCACGATAGATACCTTTACCAAGGGGTTGGCAAACTCTGTGAACCAAGAGATGGTAGCGTGGCCTGCCTCATGGATAGCGATAGAACGCTTCTCGGCCTCAGTCATCACCTTGGTCTTCTTCTCCAGTCCACCAATGATACGGTCAACGGCATCAAGGAAATCCTGTTTGCCCACCTTCGGACTATCATGACGGGCAGCAATCAGGGCTGCCTCATTACAGACATTGGCGATATCGGCACCAGAAAAACCTGGGGTCTGACGGGCCAGGAAGTCCACATCCACCGTCTCGTCGAGCTTCAGGGGCTTCAGGTGAACCATAAACACCTCCTTGCGCTCGTTGAGGTCGGGCAGGTCAACATGTATCTGACGATCGAAGCGTCCTGCACGCAGCAAAGCCGAGTCGAGCATATCCACACGGTTGGTGGCTGCCAGAATGATGACACCACTATTGGTGCCGAAGCCATCCATCTCAGTCAGCAGGGCGTTCAGCGTATTCTCGCGCTCATCATTACCTCCCATAGCAGGATTCTTACTGCGGGCACGGCCCACGGCATCAATCTCGTCGATGAAGATGATACAGGGCGACTTAGCCTTGGCCTGCTGGAACAGGTCACGCACACGACTGGCACCTACACCCACAAACATCTCGACAAAGTCGGAACCGCTCATTGAGAAGAAAGGTACGCCAGCCTCGCCTGCCACGGCCTTGGCCAACAGGGTCTTACCCGTTCCTGGAGGGCCTACAAGCAGGGCGCCCTTGGGTATCTTACCACCCAAGTCAGTATATTTCTGAGGATTCTTCAAGAACTCCACGATCTCCTGAATCTCCTGCTTGGCACCAGCCTGACCAGCTACATCCTTGAAGGTAATGCCCAGTTCACCACCCTTCTCATACATCTTGGCCTTGCTCTTGCCCACGCTGAAGATGCCGCCACCCATGCCGCCACCGCCGCCCATGCGACGCATGAAGAACATCCACAGGAACACGAGGAAGAAAATAGGCAGCAGACTGGTGATGATAAAGCTCAAGAAGCCGTTGCTCGACTCATGTTCATAGTCGAACTTACCCTTAAAGTAACCATTGGCACGGGCTGAGTCAATAAATTCCTCAATCTTGCTGTTCTCGCCATACTCAACAGTGAGATAAGGCTCGGTGCCTGTAGTCGCCGTGGACTGATGGAATACAGACTGTATGCTGTCTGGCTTCACATACATCTTCAGCGTCTCAGATGTCTTGTTGGCAACGATGCGCTCGGCATAGCCGTTGTTGACGAGATTCTTGAACTCACTATACGAGGCATGGCCCTTCGTGGCGCCTTGCTCTTGCAACTCGCCTGTGCCGTTCTGGAAATAAAAGAAAGCCAGAGCAGCTATCACAAGCAGATAAACCCAGTTCATATTGAACTTAGGCATCTTTGGTTGGTTATTTTGATTCTGATCCATTTTCAAACTGTCAATCCAAATCCTCTATATATTTCAATTGAGCATCATACCACAGATGCTCCAAATCATAATATTCACGCACATCAGGCAGGAACACATGCACCATCACGTCGGTATAGTCCATTGCCACCCACTGGGCATTCTCCAAACCCACCACATGGGCAGGCTTCTCGCCCAGTTGTTTACGTGCCATCTCTGCCACGCTCTCAGTAATGGCCTCTACTTGTGCAGGCGAGTTACCCTGACAAACAACGAAATAACGACAGATTGTACCTTCTATACCATTCAGGTCGGCCACCACAATCTGTGAGCCTTTCTTTTCCTGAATACCCGCTATGATAACGTCAACTAATTCTTTTTCTTGCTTCATTAATATAATTATGTAATAACAGTCTGCAAATATACAGTTTTTTATTGGATTAGCACTAATAATCTCTTTTTTTTTGAGGATTTTTATAAAAAAGTTGGAAAAAGTTTTGGCGGTTCAAGAAAAAGTAGTACCTTTGCAGCGCATTTCGAGAAAGCGACATCTTGATGCAAAGGAATTGGGGTATGGTGTAATGGTAACACTGCAGATTCTGGTCCTGCCTTTCCTGGTTCGAGTCCGGGTACCCCAACCAAAGAAAAAGCCAACCTTTTCGGTTGGCTTTTTCTTTTTATTTTATCTGATCAAGCGCCTGACGGATGTCTGCCAAGAGGTCGTCCACATCCTCGATACCCACAGAGAGGCGAATCAGGTCGGGGGCTACGCCAGCCTCGCGAAGCTGTTCATCAGAGAGCTGACGGTGGGTATGACTGGCAGGATGCAGCACACAAGTGCGGGCATCAGCCACATGGGTCACGATACAAACCAACTTCAGCGAGTCCATGAACTTCACAGCCGTCTCACGTGTTCCTTTCAAGCCAAAGGCAATAACGCCACACGAACCATTGGGCAGGTATTTCTGAGCCAGCGCATAACTCTCGTCAGAGGGCAGTCCGCTATAGTGTACCCATGCCACACGCTCATCCTGCTGCAGGAACTCTGCAATCTTCTGAGCATTCTCGCAATGACGAGGCATACGCAGATGCAACGTCTCCAAACCGAGGTTCAGCAGGAAGGCATTATGAGGCGAAGGGATAGAACCCAGATCGCGCATCAACTGAGCTGTCAGCTTAGTCATGTAAGCCATCTTACCGAATTTCTTCGTATAGGTCAGTCCGTGATAAGACTCATCGGGTGTACAAAGACCAGGGAACTTCTCAGCATGAGCATCCCAGTCGAAATTACCACTATCGACGATACAGCCACCAACCTGCGTAGCATGTCCATCCATATATTTCGTGGTAGAATGGGTCACGATATCAGCACCCCATTCAAACGGACGGCAGTTGATGGGCGTAGGGAAGGTATTATCAACTATCAGGGGCACACCATGTTTATGAGCAATATGTGCAAACTTCTCGATATCAAGCACCTTACAGCCAGGATTAGAGATTGTCTCACCAAACAGCGCCTTCGTATTAGGACGGAAAGCAGCACTGATCTCCTCCTCAGAAGCCTCGGGATTGACAAACGTGCACTCGATACCCAGTTTCTTCAGCGTCACGCCAAAGAGATTATACGTACCACCATAGATTTCATTAGAGGTGACAAAATGGTCGCCTGCCTCGCAGATATTGAAGATGGCATAGAAATTGGCTGCCTGACCACTACTGGTCAACATAGCCCCTACTCCACCCTCAAGAGCAGCAATCTTGCGAGCCACTGCATCATTGGTGGGATTCTGCAGGCGGGTATAGAAATAACCCTCTTTCTTCAAATCGAAGAGATCGGCCATCTCTTCCGTGTTGTCATACTTAAACGTGGTACTCTGATAAATCGGCAACACACGCGATTCACCATTTTTGGGCTCCCATCCGGCTTGCACACAGAGGGTCGCTTGTTTCATTTTTTTATTCATTTCGTTGCGTTTTATTACATTTTTGCGTGCAAAGGTAAGAAATAATCAGGAAAAAAGCAACTAAAGTTTGGCTATTTCATATATATTTTTTAAATTTGCAGAGTCAAAACGACCTAAGATGATCCGTCAACCACATAATCCCATAAGGGAGAAAGACCACAATACATGGAAGCAAGGCACTATTGTCTTGCTTGTACTACTTTTACTGGCAGTGACAGGCGGACATGCTCAGACCATCGATATTGACAGTCTGCATTTCACCAAAGAGCGCCCGCTTGTGTATGAGGATGCATGGGACTTGTGGCCCTACTCTTTCATTGAAGACGGCAAGCCCACAGGCTACAACGTAGAACTGATGACATTGATTTTTGAGGAGCTGAACATCCCCTACGAGATCAAACTGAAAGACACGAAAGAGGCTCTTGAGGATTTGAAGGCAGGCAACTCTGACCTGATGCTGGGCATGAAAGCCTTCTTCCACGATGACTATGCACAATACGGGCGCAGCGTGATAGCCTTGTTTACCCATAGCGTAGCATACAAGAAAGAAGCTGCACAGCCCCTCAAGCAGATCGGCGACTTAGCCAACTATCAAGTAATAGTACACACAGGCAGCTTCAGTCATCATCTGATGGAACATCACGGATGGGAACTAAACGCCATCCCATTCAACGACATGAAAGCCGCCATCTTACATGCAAATACCGAGGAGAGCGAACCCATACTGTGGAACACCATATCCTTGAAATGGCTTATCAGACAATATCATGCCGACAATCTGACCCTGGTTCCGATAGACATGCCTCATGGGGAATACCGATTCATGTCAAACAACCATCTGTTATTGGCAGTACTCGACAGCACCTACGCCGTCTTAAAGGCGAAAGACAAACTGACTTCCCTGGAAAGTAAATGGTTTTACCCCGATCGTGAAGAGACGGGCATCCCCTCGTGGATATGGACAATAGCCAACATACTGGTAATCATCTTCGTCATATCCATTGTTTACTACATATTCTACAAAGTACGTGAACGAAGGGTGACAAGGAAAATCAGGAAGCAAAACTCCAGATTTGCTATGACGCTAAAAGCCAGTGGTGTGCGCATTTGGACTTACGACATCAAGCGACAAACCATCACTTGGTATGACGCCAATGGTGAGCACAAGCACGAATACACACTGCTACAGTTCTTTGGCAATTACAACTCGAGCGAGATGGAGCAGATCATGCAATCGCTGACACTTCTGGCTGAACGTAAAGCCGAGAACATAGAACTTAACCTCAGGGTACCATCAGACGTCAACAACAACGAGTTGAGAGACTATGCCATCCTGCTATCCGTGTTCCATCGCGATCGCAACGGCAAGCCCACCGTAATCATTGGTACTCGCAACGATATCAGCCAAGACCGGCAGCGTCAACAACGTGTCAAAGACACATTACTGCGTTACCATGCTATCTTTGACTCGATTATGGTTGACATGACCTATTTCAACAAAGACGGCTACCTGACTGATCTTAACGACAAGGCATGTCATACCTTTGGAATCAAAGACAAGAGTGCCTTGGGAGACGATGTCACTATCTTCAGCTTTTACGGACTTAACCCATCTGACTTCAAGGAATCTAACCAAGAGCCGTTTTATGCCACAATAAAGATCCAACTTCCAAATCTTGGACTGGTTTGGTACGAACTGAAACTACAACCCCTGCTTGATGACAACAACCAACCGTTAGGATACTATGGAACCGGCCGAGAGGTGGCAGAGATAGCACGCAACTATCATCTACGCAAAGATGCGGTGATACGCCAAAAAGAAGCCAACAAAGCCGAGCAACGCTATATTGAGAACATCAACTACACGCTGAAGGTCGGCGGAATGCGCCTTGCCAACTATCATCCTGACACCCACATACTGACGATTTATAGTGGCATTACCAAAGTACAGACGCAACTGACTCAGACGCGTGCGCTACACTTCCTCGACGAAACCAGTCTAAAGACTGCGCAACGCACACTGACGGATATGGATCGCCGTTCCATCGCACCTATTGATGTAACCTTGAAGACAACACTGCGTCAGCAGAAAGGTCGCAAACTGTTTTTACAGCTGATCATGGTACCCATGACCGATGAGACAGGAAATGTCAGGGAGTATTATGGCATATGCCGTGATGTGAGCGAGCTGAAAACAACGGAGGAGCAACTGGCAATGGAAACAGCTAAGGCACAAGAGATAGAGACCATCAAGAATGCCTTCCTACACAACATGAACTATGAGATTCGCACCCCGCTGAACTCCATTGTAGGATTTGCTGAGTTCTTCCAACACCCCCATGCTCAAGAAGACGAGCTCCTGTTTGTCAACGAGATCAGGAGTAACTCCGACTCACTGCTGAAACTCATCAACAACATTCTGTTTCTCTCGCGTATTGATGCCCAGATGATAGAAGTCAAGCCATCGCCCACTGACTTCGCGATGACCTTCGAAGGCATGTGCGTCACTTATTGGGATGGTCACCGAGATACCAACAGCAATGTAAAACTGAAGGTAGAGAACCATTATCAACACATGGTACTTGATATTGACATTCAAAACATTGGACATATCATAGAACAGCTCATCTCTAACGCTGCACATTTCACTTCAGAAGGCTACGTACACGCCAGTTATGAATATGCCGGCGACCAACTGATTGTGTCGGTGGAAGACACTGGCCGTGGCGTGGAAGAGAAACTAATGGGACACATCTTTGAACGGTTCTCTACAGGTGCAAGCAACGGAACGGGACTGGGGCTGAGCATCTGTTATGAGCTCATTCGCCTGATGAAGGGCACCATCAATATCAAGTCAACAGTAGGAAAAGGTACTACCGTATGGTTTACCATCCCCTGCAAAGCAATTGAAATAGAACGGAAAAACGACGCATAGAATGACAAGGCAACGATTCATCACACTACTCCTGGCTCTCGTGGCGCTGACAGCGACAGTGGCAGCAGGTAACAGCAGGAAAGGCCGGCTATATACTGAGACCGACCCGCTTGTCATCATCTGCGACTGGGACTTCCCACCCTTTGAGTTTACAGACAATAGCGGTGATCCCGCCGGCTATAACATTGAGGTACTTGACATCATATTAAACCGTCTGCACATTCCTCATCGTTTCGAGATGCGAGAATGGAAAAAAGCCGTGGAATTATTCGAAGCCGAGCAGGCTGACCTGATTCATGCCATAGGCGAGGAATACAATATGACTCCCTATGTACAAACAAAAAATTTCTATAATGTCTATAGAGTAAAAGTCGCATACAAGAAAGGAACAACTCCACTCACGAGCATAAACGAACTAACTTATGCCGACACAATCATCGTGAAAGCCAGCGACTACGTGAACACCTATCTGCAAAAACAGACATACAGGCCCTACTACATCAAGTATGAAACACCACGCGAGGCACTGGTGGCACTGACTCACAATGAGGTCAGGTATTTCTTGTGGGGAGCATTACCGCTTGAGCAGAAAATACGCGAGATGGCGATTGAAGACATTGAAACCTCCGATGTTGACATCCCCATTGGAGAATTGCATATCATTGGCTTCGACCAAAAGATTATCGATGCCATTGACGATGAATACACACGTATGTCACAGGCGGGAGAGTTGGAAATAATCAGCGACAAATGGTTCAGGCCAGACAGGGCGCATAACGACACACCTCTCTATGCTTTCTACATCATCGCCATCGTTCTATTGCTGGCTTTAGGCCTTCTTATCCTCAGCCAATTGCTACGCCGCCGCATAAAGCGAGCCGTCACCAGGACACAAGATGTAGGCAATATGATGGCACAGGCATTGAGCATGGGTGATTTCTACATCTTCGAGCACGACCTTACCAATGGTCAAATGAAGAACGTCTATGGTAATCTGCTACCATTCAACGGCCTTGACTCCGAGGATTTCTTTGCAGGAATCCACCCCAGCGACTTACCCAACGCACGCGCAATCTACGGACATCTCCTGCAAACACCCGACCAGCCATACAACATATCATTCAGATGGAGAGGTCGCTATCTGACAGGTAACTCCATTGCCGAAATGGAAGAAGACAAAATGGTGCATATCGTCAACACGGTAAAGGATATCACCCACGAGGTGGAGGAAGAACAAGCCAATAACGAGGTTGGAAGCAGATATATGAAGATATTCCATAGCAACATCATCGCCATGTCGTTCTATGATGCCAATGGTATGCTCATGGACTTAAATGACAGTATGCGGGAACTTTGTGAGTTTGACAAAGAACATGAAGCATTCTTCCGCAAGACCTGCATGTTTGACACTCCTGTCTTGAAGCACGACTTCGACCGCTATAGTAAGCACTCGTTCCACGTCTGTCAACATATGTACTATCCCGAAATCAACCTCAGTAAATATATTGATTTCCGGATACGTCCGACATTCGATGAACAGGACAACCTATTATATTATATTGTGACTTCTCGTGATGTGACAGCCGAGCGAGACACGGATTTGGAACAACGGAGACAGGAAAAAGAACTCAAGCATATTTATGAGGAAATCAGCCACTACGAAGAGGAATTGCGCTATATGCTGGAAAAGAGCAACCTTTACATATGGTCTATGGACTTCAAAACACAACGGATTGAGTTTACACGCACCTTGGCAAAGCCGGAATTCTCCGAGAGTTTCGACGAGTACCTCGAAAGTCTTTACGAAGACGAACGTCCCATCGCTGCTGCATCTATTCAGAAATTGAAAGATAGTCTGAAACCTTTCAGTCTAGTACATCACTTTAAGCATACGCCACACAACGTTCAGCCACAATGGCACGCCATCAGCGGTATGCCAACCTTTGACGAGGAGGGCCACCATACCGGATTCTTTGGCGTACTGCGCAACATCGATGACTTGATGGATGCTCAAGAAAAATTGAAGAAAGAGCGCACACGAGCAGAAGCTTCAGGAATGACGAAGAGTGCCTTCCTGGCTAATATGACCCATGAGATCCGCACGCCACTAAATGCCATCGTAGGCTTCAGCGACCTGCTGCAGGTTGTTAACGAACCTGCCGACAGACAGGAGTTCATACGTATCATTCGTAACAACTGCGATATGCTCCTGCGACTTATCAATGATATCCTAGAAGCGTCAGATACGAACCAGACACTTACCATCACTCCCACCGCTCTCGACTTCTCGCAGATATTTGATGATATCTGCCAGACCGTTGAGCAGCGCGTACAAGAACCTGGTGTGCAGTTCATCAAAGACAACCCATACAACACCTACCCTGCAGAACTTGACAAAGGCCGCATACAGCAGGTAATAACCAATTTTGTCACCAACGCCGTAAAATATACCCACCAAGGACATATCAAGGTGGGCTATCGCGAACAGGAAGGCGGACTATACATTTATTGTGAAGACACTGGAGCCGGCATTCCCAAGGACAAGCAAGCCAGCGTATTTGAGCGTTTTGTAAAACTGAACGATTTCGTACAAGGTACAGGATTGGGACTCAGCATCTGCAAGAGCATTGCCGACCGCTGTGGCGGAAAAATTGGGGTGTTCAGTGAAGGTGAAGGAAAAGGCTCCACCTTCTGGCTATGGATTCCCTGTAAACAGAATAAACAACCAACAACATAAAATAAATCTTAAAACTATGCAGACAAGTAAGTATATGCTAGCCAGCGAACGAGATGCCCTATGGGGGTTAACCGTTACTACTATTGGCTACGAAGAAATCGGCCCCAACGACTCCTACCCCACTAAAGGACATGCCGATGGCTATTACTTTGAACTGGATAAGGGGCGCATCCTGCCTGAGTATCAACTGCTATATATCATAGAAGGCGAAGGCATCTTCCACAGCCGCACAATACCCGAGGCACACCTGAAAGAAGGCGATTTCTTCCTGCTTTTCCCTGGCGAGTGGCACAGCTATCACCCCATAGGGGCAAAAGGATGGAAGAAATACTGGATTGGCTTTAAGGGAGAGAACATGGATGCACGTATAAGGGCTGGATTCCTGTCGCCAACGAAGCCCATCTATCATGTAGGCTTCTCTGACGATGTAGTCAGCCTCTATAAACAAGCATACAGCACTGCATTGGAAGAAGCTGCATATTCTCAGCAGTTGATGGCAGGCATCGTAAATCATCTGATTGGCATGATGTATTCACTGGAACGTAACATCGAACTGAAGAGCCGCAACCAGACTCATGTGGACATGATTAATAAAGCGCGCCTGCGCATCCGCGAGTCTTTGGAGAGTCCGTTGAGTATTCAGCAAGTAGCCGAGGAACTGGGTGTCAGCTATTCCAACTTCCGCAAGCTGTTCAAAGAGCATACTGGACTTTCACCAGCCACCTATCAACAAGACCTGCGCTTGCAACGAGCTAAAGAATTGCTCTCAACCACAAGTATGAGTATCAAGGAAATAGCCTATCAACTCAACTTTGAGTCACCCGACTACTTCTCCGCAAAGTTCAAACTCAAAACAGGCAGGAAGCCAAGCGAATTACGCAATCAATAAAAAAGATAATGGCGAGGATGATTCCTCGCCATTATCATTAAATATTTAGTAGATAAATTTTTCAACCCAATAGCAGCCTATACCGGCCAGATAACCAACAAAGGCTATCCAAGAGATTTTCTTCAGATACCAGCCAAAAGTGATTTTCTCCAAGCCCATTACCACGACACCAGCAGCACTACCGATAATCAGCATAGAACCACCAACACCAGCGCAGTAAGCCAGCAGTTGCCAGAAAATGCCATCGACTGCCATATCACCTGTTTCGGCGACAGGGTACATACCCATACAGCCAGCTACGAGGGGCACATTGTCAACGATAGACGACAAAACACCGATTATACCATTAATAAGGTAATAGTTGCCAGCAAAGGCTTCGTTCAGACCTTCACCCATTGTGGTCAGCACACCGATTTCCTGCAATACTGCCACTGCCATCAAGATACCCAGGAAGAACATAATCGTTGAGAGGTCTATCTTTGACAACAGGTCTGATACGCGCTTAGCCATCGTGTCGTCCTCGCTTGTCTGCTGCATACGATGGAAAATCTCTGTCACAGTCCACAAAACGCCAAGAACCAATAAAATTCCCATAAACGGCGGCAGATGAGTCAATGTCTTGAAGATTGGCACGAACACCAGTCCGCCTACGCCCAACCAGAATATCACGTCACGCTGGGTCTTGGTAAACGTGGTCACCTCTGTTACTTTCAAATTCTGCTCCTTCTCGAACTTCCCCTTCAGCGAAAGGCTCAAGATTGCTGCAGGAATAACCATCGAGATAAGCGAAGGAATGAAAATCTCAGTCAGTACGCCCTGGGTTGTAATCACACCCTTGATCCATAGCATGATGGTGGTCACATCGCCAATAGGCGAGAAAGCACCACCTGAGTTGGCGGAAATAATAATCAGACCAGCATAGATAAGGCGCTCCTCACGACTCTGTACCAATTTGCGAAGCACCATGATCATCACAATCGAAGTAGTCAGATTATCCAAGATAGCTGACAGGAAGAATGTCATGAAGGCCACACGCCACATCAGTTTCCGTTTAGAACGCGTTTTGATAGCGTCACGCACAAAATTAAATCCACCATTAGAGTCAACAATCTCTACAATGGTCATGGCGCCCATCAAAAAGAATAGCGTCTCACCTGCATCTCCCAAATGGTGCTGTATGCGCCCTGTTACCAACCCCACGCCATCGGCTACCTCAGGGAAGAAACTTTGAACGCCTATCATCAGCAATGTCCAGCACCCTACACACATCAATAATGCAATAGCGGCCTTGTTAATCTCAAACACACTCTCCAAGGCGATACAAAGATAGCCAACTACAAAGAGCGTGATAATCAATACAGTAAATGTCATTGTTTTATGATCTTTATTTAATATTACATATAGGTCTTTGTTAAAATTTGGCTGCAAAAGTACTAAAAAAAGTGGTTCAAACAAAAAACTATGTCCAAAAATCAAATTATAATGTCAATAATGATAGAAACTATGTACTTTTGTGGGCAAATAAACTAAAACGCTAAAACAACAATGGAAAATAAGAAATACTTCTTTGCTGTAGATTTGGGCGCTACCAGCGGCCGCACTATCATCGGCAACATTGAGAACGGCAAGTTTGAGTTGGAAGAGGTGACCCGTTTCCCCAATAACCTCATTGAGCAGGGAGGTCACTACTATTGGGACATCTTTGCCCTCTATTTCGAGATTATCAAGGGTTTGAAGGAAGTAGCCCAGCGTGGATTGGAGATTACCTCTATAGGTATTGACACCTGGGGCGTTGACTTCGTATGCGTTGGCGATGATGGAGCAATATTAAGGAATCCGCGCGCATATCGCGATCCAATCACTTTTGATGCTATGGACGATTATCTGAAGCACGTCATTTCAAAGAAAGAAGTGTATGACGTTACAGGTATCCAGTTTATGAACTTCAACTCCATCTTCCAGCTTTATGCCATGAAGCGTGAGGGGAACTCTGCACTAAAGTATGCATCAAAGATTCTTTTCGTACCCGATGCTCTAAGTTGGATGCTAACAGGCAACGAGGTATGTGAATACACCATCGCCTCTACTTCACAATTATTAGACCCTCGCACCAAGCAACTCGATGAGCGCCTACTCAATTCGTTAGGTCTCACGCGTTCAAAGTTTGGCAAGATGGTCAATCCCGGCACGATGATTGGCGTACTCACCGACGAGGTGCAGCGTCTCACAGGTCTCGGCCCTGTTCCTGTTATTGCTGTGGCAGGCCACGACACTGGCTCTGCTGTAGCTGCCGTTCCTGCCAAAGATGAGATGTTTGCCTACCTATCGAGTGGTACGTGGAGTCTCATGGGCATAGAAACCAAGGATGCCATCATCAATGATCTCTCGTATGAGCGCAACTTCACCAATGAGGGTGGCATTGAGGGCACCACACGCTTCCTGAAGAATATCTGTGGCATGTGGCTTTATGAGCGTTGTCGCCTGGAATGGCCAGAAGAGGTGCGTAAGCTGTCGCATCCCGAGTTGCAGGGACAGGCTATGACCGTAGAACCTTTCCGCTCCATCATTAATCCTGACGACCCAGCCTTTGCTGCACCCTCAAGCATGATCGGTGCCATTCAGAGTTATTGTCGCGACACAAACCAGCCCGTACCAGAGACACCTGCAGAAATTTGCCGTTGTATCTTTGATTCGCTGGCCCTGCGCTATCGTCAGGTGTTCCAATGGATGCAGGAGTTTGCCCCGTTCCGTCTGGAGGTGCTCCATATTATCGGTGGAGGTTCACTCAACAAATACCTGAACCAGTTTACAGCCAATTCTACAGGTGCCACAGTTTTGGCAGGTCCTCAGGAGTGCACCGCCATTGGCAATATCATGTTGCAGGCCAAGGCTGCCAATCTGGTGAAAGACATTTGGGAGATGCGCACTATTATTGCCAACAGTATTGAGTTGGTAAAATATGAGCCACAGGATAAGGACGCATGGGAAAAAGCTTACCAGAAATATCTAAATATTATCAACAAATAAAACTAAAAACAAATGAAAGCAGAACTAATTGAAAAAGCTTATGCCGTAGCGAAAGACCGCTATGCAGCTATTGGTGTCGATACCGACGCAGTACTTGACCAGCTCCAGAAGCAGCAGATTTCACTGCATTGCTGGCAGACTGATGATGTTGTCGGTTTCGAGCGTAACGAGGCCCTCTCGGGTGGTATTCAGACTACAGGTAACTACCCCGGTCGTGCCCGCAATATCGACGAGGTGCGCCAGGACATTGAGTTCGTAAAGACTCTGTTGGGTGGCAACCACCGCCTGAATCTCCACGAGATTTACGGCGACTTCGGCGGCAAGTTCGTTGATCGCGACCAGGTAGAGGTAAAGCACTTCCAGAGTTGGATTGACTGGGCCAAGGAGAATAACATGAAGCTCGACTTCAACTCAACATCCTTCTCTCACCCCAAGAGTGGCGACCTCTCGCTGAGCAACCCCGATAAGAGCATCCGCGACTTCTGGATTGAGCACACCAAGCGTTGCCGTCGTATCGCCGATGCTATGGGTAAGGCACAGAACGATCCTTGTATCATGAACATCTGGGTACACGACGGAAGCAAGGACATGCCCGTACAGCGTCAGAAATATCGTGAACTGTTGGCTGCTTCTCTCGATGAGATTATGGAAGAGAAACTCGATGGCGTAAAGAACTGTTTCGAGGCTAAGCTGTTTGGTATTGGACTGGAGAGCTACACTGTTGGTTCTCACGACTTCTATACCGCCTACTGCGCTACCCGCAAGCAGATGTACACCATCGATACTGGCCACTACGAGCAGACAGAGAATGTATCTGACTTCGTTTCTACCCTGCTGATGTACGTTCCTGAGCTGATGCTCCACGTAAGTCGCCCAGTTCGTTGGGACTCAGACCACGTAACCATCATGAACGACCAGACTCTGGATCTGTTCAAGGAACTCGTTCGTTGCGACGCTCTGGATCGCGCCCACGTAGGCCTCGACTACTTCGATGCTTCTATCAACCGTATCGGTGCTTATATCGTAGGTAGCCGTGCTACTCAGAAGTGCATCCTGCAGGCTCTGCTCGAGCCCAAGGCAAAACTTCGCGAGTACGAGAACAATGGTCAGTATTTCGAGCGTCTGGCTCTGATGGAAGAGGCTAAGTCAATGCCATTCGGTGCTGTATTTGATTACTTCAACCTGAAGAACAACGTGCCCGTTGGCGAGGAGTATATCGCTGCTATCCAGCAGTATGAGAAGGACGTAACAAGTAAGCGTTAATGGAAATCGTCATCGGACTCATTATCATCGCCATCGGTGCATTCTGCCAGTCAAGCTGCTACGTACCTATTAATAAAATAAAGGATTGGTCGTGGGAGTCGTATTGGATAGTACAGGGTGTCTTCGCTTGGCTGATATTACCCCTACTGGGTGCTCTGCTGGCTGTGCCGGCAGGGCATTCCCTGTTTGAACTGTTCACCGCCGATCAGTCGTTCAATATCTGGATGACGATTCTCTTCGGAGTGCTCTGGGGCGTGGGTGGACTGACTTTCGGTCTGTCTATGCGCTATCTGGGTGTTGCTCTTGGGCAGAGTATCGCGCTGGGCACATGCGCTGGACTGGGCACCATCATGGGACCGCTGCTTCTCAACATATTCTTCCCAGAGCAAGATCCGCTGTCACGCCTCACCTTCTCTGTGATCTTGGGTGTTGTGGTCTGTCTGTTAGGCATCGCTATCATCGGTGTGGCCGGTTCAATGAAATCCGCCAGCCTTTCAGAAGAGGAGAAGAAAGCCGCTGTAAAGGACTTTAACTTCCCCAAGGGTCTGGCCATTGCCCTGCTGGCTGGCTTTATGAGTGGCTGTTTCAACGTGGGTCTCACCTTTGGTGAAGACATTAAGTTTGCTGAGACAAACGCTATGTTTGCTGCTCTCCCTGCCATTTGCCTGGTAACCCTGGGTGGATTTGTCACAAATGCCATCTACTGTTTCTATCAGAACCAGAAAAACAAGACATGGGGCGACTACAAGAAAGGTAGTGTTTGGGGCAACAACCTTGTTTTCTGCGCTTTAGCAGGTGCGCTATGGTATAGCCAGTTCTTCGGACTGTCGCTGGGTCAGAGTTTCTTTGAGAAGGGCGGCACGATGTTTGTGCTCTCGTTCTGTATACTGATGGCACTCAACGTGGTGTTCTCAAATGTCTGGGGCATCATTCTCAAAGAGTGGAAAGGTTGCTCAGGCAAAACTATCGGTGTATTGATAGCAGGTATCGTAGTACTTATTATCTCTACCTTCCTGCCAACTATAATCGACAGTCTCAGCAAGTAGCAGACGTATTTTTATAAAGGAAATGCGTTTTTTCGAGTAAAACATTTGCTTTTCTCGGAAAAACGCATTATCTTTGCGCCTAGTTAACGAAATTTAATCAATACAAGCAGCACTCATGAAGTACAGAATCCTTCTTTCACTAGTGGCAATCCTATTTGCTATCAACGTTTCTGCTCAGGAAACGAAAGAATACCCACATGCCTTCATCGGTCTACAAGGTGGCGTTATGAAAGCCTATAACGGACAAGGCATAGATCGGAAATGGAACCCTATGGCCGCCGTCTCTCTTGGCTATAATTTCACCAGCGTTTTTGGGATGCGACTTCAGGCCAATGGCAGTATGTGGGATGCAGAACTTGCTAATGGTAGCAACTGGAAGAGCAAAATAGGCAATATTGACCTCGATATGATGTTCAACCTATCGAATGTTTTCTTCCCTCACCAGAAAAACGCGGTCAATCTGATTGCGATTGCAGGGGTGCCGTTTGAACTCGCCGTTCCACATGCTTGGGTCAATAATTATGCGCGCACTGCTTGTACAGGCAGCGACCGATGGAACACAGCCTGGAAAGTTGGCGGTATGCTCGACTTCAATCTGTCAAAGCATTGGGGGTTCAACATTGAGGCAGGAACGAACTATATCCGTCAGAAGAACGATGTCAATATCGACAACAACAAATGGTGGCCTTACGCTATGGCAGGTCTGACCTTTAAGTTCGGGCATAAGAAGATTAAGAAAGAAGAGCCTGTTATCATTGAGGAAGATGAGCCAGAGCCTGTCGTAGAAAAAGAGCCCGTGGTGGAACCAGGACCCCAACCTGAGCCACAGCCAGAACCACAGCCTGTTTTGACAAAGCCAATGAAGATTACCCAAAACATCTTCTTTGACCTGGCTAAGTCTGATATCAAGGCAGATCAGAATGGCAAGATTGATGAAATCGTGAAATGGACTAACGAACATCCAAAGGCCAGCATACTGCTGACAGGTTATGCCGACAAGCAGACGGGTACGCCAGAGGTCAACAAACGTATTGCCAAAGAACGTACAAATGCTGTCAAGAAGGCGCTTACCGACAAGGGGGTTGCAGCCAATCGCATAAAGATTGACGTCAAGGGCGACACTGAGCAGCCGTTTGCCAACAACGACGACAACCGCGTAGTCATCGCCTTCGGTGAAGAATAATCATTCAATAATTATAAACTCTTTTAATTAACCCTTAAAAACAACAAGAACATGAAGAAAATTATGTCATTTGCAGTTTGCGCATTTGCAGCTGCTAGCTTGTTAACCAGTTGTGCAACCATCAACAGTGGCGCTGCCCTCTCACAGGCACCTATTGGTCAGAAAGTTGGTGAAGCTAAGTCAAACATCATTCTGGGTCTCTGGAGTTCAGGTGGCGAGCAGAACGACATCAAGAAGGCTGCTGAGAATGGCGGTATCACCAAGATCAACCAGGTGGAATATATTGACAAGAGCGTGTTCCTCGGTCTTTTCATTGAGCACACCACTCGCGTTTATGGTGAATAATACCTCATTAATATAAACGTATCTATCAATCAAAAAGTCCCAGTGTTTCACAACACCGGGACTTTTTCGTTTCATTAATTTTAATATATATGTGTAGTCAGTAGTTGTTTTTCAGTTTAATATCTCTAACGTAAACAGTAAATCATTACCTCGGCAGGTTAAACGCCTTGGTCATTTCCTTCATCTGTTCATCGCTCATGCCTTCAGGTTCGAAACCCATGCAACGCGAGTTGATGTAGATCTTAGCGCTCTTCGAGAGTACATCAATCTGGTCAAAAGCATCCATCACGTCAGTACCTTTTGCAAAGACGCCATGCTTCTCCCACATCACCACGTCATACTCCTCAAGTTCCTTCAGTGTGGCATCGGCCAATGCGTTTGAGCCTGGTAGGGTGTATGGAACGATACCCAGTCCTAGCGGGCAGAAAGCCTTCGTCTCTGGAATCATCGACCACAGGATCTTTGTCAATACATCCTTACCCAAGAATGCACGATTATGACTCATAGCCACCAATTCTATGGGATGTGTATGAACAGTTGCTTTATAGCCCGAGTTCGTCTCAATCTGATGAGCATGTACCGTAAGATGACTAGGCAACTCGCTGGTAGGCATCACAGCATTATCGGCAATAATCACATATGAAGCACAGTCGTCCAGAATACGAATCACCGATCCATTGTCCATTGGCCAGCGAGCCAGGTCACGCATACGCTTACCCGTACCTTTGCAATAGAAATAGCAGCCTTTCAAAGCAGGAAGCGTCACGCCTATCTGCTTCACATCGCTGATAGGAGCCATGCCGCGAATCTCATCATCTACATATTCAGTAATATTTACTGTGATGTTACCGCCATTACGCTCAGCCCATCCATTCTGCCACAGATAACCTGCTACCTCAGCAATTTTCTCTATTTCCGCCTTCAGAGCAGGACGTCCGTCTAATATACTTTTCATTGCGATTGTGTTATATTTTTAGAATTGTGCTGCAAAGGTAGGCCTATTTTTATTGACCTAACACAATAATTTGATTTTTAACCCCCGATTTATGATTTTGCTCTTGATTTATATCAACCGCTATCCACCAACGATATTTATCCACTAACTATTCTTACATAAATAAATCAGTAAATAATTTGTTTGACTCAATAATTCTGTGTATCTTTGCAGCAACAATGAGCGAGAATGTAATCATAGCAGATGCGGCCTTCGTAGATAAGGTGGCATTTGATTTAATAGTGAATTTCGAGCGGATGCTGGAAAGGCGGATTCCGTTGGCTGATATGGCAAAATGGACAGAATGTGTGGCTCTGGATGGAGGGCTGCGCACTGGTGAGCATCATACCACCGTCATCCTGACACATGAAAAGGGGATGACGGAATTGAAAAACTTCGCACCAAGCCGATTTGTCGAGGAACTTGATGGAAAAGCCTTCAAAG
Organism: uncultured Prevotellaceae bacterium; assembly: GCA_902778255.1. Taxonomy (GTDB): domain Bacteria; phylum Bacteroidota; class Bacteroidia; order Bacteroidales; family Bacteroidaceae; genus Prevotella. The sequence continues at coordinate 27,812 of CACYXD010000005.1, read as the reverse complement.
GCAATCTGGGAGAATTTGAATTCAGCACGCCCAGTGGCGAGGATTTCGTTAACAAGGACGAACTGTTTCTTGACACTTTGCAGACTGTGATGCAACTGCAGGATGTAAAACGAGTGATGATCATTCCTGACGAGGCACTATATAATAATGTACGCGATATATTACGTAAAACTGATGACCAAGACAAACGTGTCACCGTGTTTGCCATGCAACCTATGCCAGGTGGTGCATTCCAGCAGGAAATCCTGGGCTACTCGCTCATGGCTGCCCTGGGAATCAGAGGAGAAGAGATAAACAATATGAATTAAGTAAAAATTAAGGATTCAAACTATGACAGTCTTAGACAAACTTTTCGCAGCAGTACCCTACGAGCAGTTGTGGCAGTGGGGACTCACCTTTTGTAAAAATCTGATAGTAGCAGCCATCGTCTATTTCATTGGCCGCTATTTGATTAAGTTGATAATCAAGTTGTTCACCAAGATGCTCGAGAAGAGCAAGGTGGACACCACGCTCTATACATTCCTATGCAGCATCATCAACGTGGTATGCTGGTTCGTGCTCATCATCATCATCGTAGGTATCCTGGGTATCGAGACCTCATCGTTCATCGCCCTGTTCGCATCGGCTGGTGTGGCAGTAGGTATGGCACTAAGCGGCACGTTGCAGAATTTTGCCGGAGGTGTGATGATTCTGCTGTTCCGTCCTTTCAAGGTAGGTGACTTCATCGAGGCGCAAGGCTATGCTGGCATTGTGAAGGAGATTCAAATTTTCAACACCATAATCCGTACTGGTGATGCCCAGATTATTCTGATTCCTAATGGTGCGTTGAGCAGTGGCACGATGAAGAACTCTTCAAAAGAGCTCTATCGCCGTGTTGATCTGGAGTTCCAGTTTGAATATGGCGCCGACTATGATGAGGTAAAGAATGCCATCATGGAGATTCTGCAGAAGCACCCGCAGGTAATTCAGGGCCCCGTTGAGGATTCTACCATCGTGGCAGCACCTTGGATTGGTCTGTTGAACCTGGGCGAAAGTGGCGTAACAGTAGTAACCCGTTCGTGGTGTAAAGGTGGCGACTATTGGGCTGTCTATTTTAATCTGAACGAGACCGTTTACCAGATGTTGAAGGAGCGTGGCTTCATGTTCCCATTCAACCGTGTTGACGTGAACATACTGAACAATAACAAATAATTAAACATTGATAATTAAGCATTGATAATATGTCAAGAGTATTAATGATTGGCGCTGGTGGCGTCGCTACAGTGGCAGCATTCAAGATTGCTCAGAATGCTGACGTGTTTACAGAATTCATGATTGCAAGTCGCAGAAAAGCAAAGTGTGACAAGATCGTAGAGGATATCCACAAAGCCGGTTATAAACTAGACATTAAGACCGCCCAGGTAGATGCTGATGATGTTGAACAGCTCAAAGCACTCTTCAACGACTACAAACCCGAGTTGGTCATCAACCTCGCCCTACCCTACCAGGACTTGACCATCATGGATGCCTGCCTGGCTTGCGGATGCAACTATCTCGATACAGCCAACTATGAGCCTAAAGATGAAGCTCATTTCGAATACTCATGGCAGTGGGCCTATCGCGAGCGCTTCGAAAAGGCAGGGCTCACGGCCATCCTCGGCTGTGGTTTCGACCCTGGTGTAACCTCTATTTACACAGCCTATGCTGCAAAGCACCACTTCAAGGAGATTCAGTATCTTGATATTGTCGACTGTAATGCCGGCGATCACCATAAGGCATTTGCCACCAACTTCAACCCTGAAATCAATATCCGCGAGATTACCCAAAAGGGACTATACTGGGAGAATGGCAAGTGGGTAGAGACCGAGCCACTGGAGATTCACAAAGACCTGACCTACCCCGAGATTGGTCCTCGCGACAGCTACCTGCTGCACCACGAGGAGATTGAATCATTGGTTATCAACTACCCCACCATCAAGCGTGCCCGCTTTTGGATGACCTTTGGTCAGCAGTATCTGAAGCACCTCGAGGTGATTCAGAATATCGGCATGAGCCGTATCGACGAAGTAGAGTACGAGGCTCCATTGGCAGAAGGCTCTGGCGTAGCAAAAGTAAAAATTGTGCCCCTGCAGTTCCTGAAGGCTGTGCTGCCTAACCCACAGGATTTGGGCGAGAACTACGAGGGTCAGACCTCTATTGGCTGTCGCATCCGTGGTATTGGCAACGATGGCAAGGAGCACACCTATTATGTATATAATAATTGTAGCCACCGTGCAGCTTACGAAGAGACGGGTATGCAAGGTGTCAGCTATACCACTGGCGTGCCCGCTATGATTGGTGCCATGATGTTCTGCAAGGGTCTGTGGAACACTCCCGGCGTTCATAACGTAGAGGAGTTCGATCCCGATCCATTCATGGAGCAGCTCAACAAGCAGGGCCTGCCTTGGCACGAGATTCACGACGGAGATCTCGAACTGTAATACTAGTCCCCCTAGTACTACTAGTCATACTAGATAATAACAATAAAATAATAACAATATGGCAAAGAAAGAAGAAACAGAACAATTGACCCCTCAGCAAGAGAAGATGAAAGCCCTACAGGCTGCTATGGCAAAGATTGAGAAAGACTTCGGTAAAGGCAGTATTATGCGAATGGGCGAGGAGAATATTGAAAACGTAGAGGTGATACCCACCGGTTCTATCGGACTTAACGCCGCACTAGGCGTGGGCGGATATCCCAAGGGACGTATCATAGAGATTTACGGACCCGAGTCGAGTGGTAAGACCACTCTGGCCATTCATGCTATTGCCGAGGCTCAAAAAGCTGGTGGCGTTGCTGCTTTTATTGATGCCGAACATGCCTTTGACCGCTTCTATGCACAGAAACTGGGTGTTGACATCAACAACCTATATATTTCCCAACCAGACAACGGCGAACAGGCATTGGAGATTGCCGACCAGCTGATTCGTTCGGCAGCTATCGACATCATCGTTATCGACTCTGTGGCAGCGCTGACACCTAAGAAGGAGATTGAGGGCGACATGGGCGACTCAGCTGTAGGCTTGCACGCCCGTTTGATGAGTCAGGCCCTGCGTAAGGTGACCTCTACCATCGCCAAGACCAACACCACCTGTATCTTCATCAACCAGCTTCGCGAGAAGATTGGTGTGATGTTTGGCAACCCCGAGACCACTACTGGTGGTAATGCTCTGAAATTCTATGCTTCCGTACGTCTGGATATCCGTAAGGTGACCTCCATCAAGGACGGCGACAATATCATTGGCAACCAGGTTCGTGTAAAAGTGGTAAAGAACAAGGTGGCTCCTCCCTTCCGCAAGGCCGAGTTTGAGATCACTTTCGGCGAAGGTATCTCGAAGGTTGGCGAAATTGTAGATCTTGGTGTAGAGTATGGTATTATCAAGAAGAGCGGCTCTTGGTTCTCATACGAGGATTCCAAACTGGCTCAGGGACGCGATGCCGTGAAAGCGCTGTTGAAAGACAACCCCGAGCTCTGCGAGGAGCTGGAGGCCAAAATCATGGAGAAGCTCCACGATCAGGCATAACAAACGAATTGGGGGCAAGGAATTCCTTGCCCCCAATTCGTTATCATATCTTAGTGCTTAATACTTTTTACAGTCCTTGTCTTCTTGTCCATAAACACACAGGCATAAGGTTTACCAGGATGCTTATATACCATCGTGTATGTATTGGAATCCATATCGCCGCCACCACTGGGATCGCCAAGGGCCAGTTTCACCTCATTCTCTGAAAAGCCTTTATTCACCACGCCCTTTTGTATATCCGACAGATGTTCTTTCTTCACGCCAGGGATATTCAACGGGTTACCAGCAGCAAAGAGGTTGTCATACAAGTCCTCGTGGGTGCCGGCAATATCACCTGTCACATCCTCGCTGACAAAAGTGACCTGCTTCGTATAAGTCTTACCTGAACCCAGACCACGCACTGTCACCATGACATAGTTCGTACCACGTTGCGAACGGATATCCATAATCTTGAATGTCGATAGACGGCCTATTTTGACAGGTCTGTCATTAGCATCAGTAAATACAGATGGATATTTGGTGTAAACCTCTTGACCTACATAGTGACGATAAGCCTCACTAGCTGCCATATTGTCAGCCGGCAGTTCAAAAGCACCACTAAACAGATGCAGTTTCTTGTTGCTTATCTCAAACTCATCATCACGCATTCCGCTGTTGGTGCGACTGATTGCCACATTCTGATAAAACTCACGACCAGTCTTGTCTGTAACAATAATCTTAACAGGATAATTACGCGTGCCCACGCCGACAGCAACGACCTTCACTTCCGTTCCTTCCTTGACATCTGTAATCACCTCATAGCCATCACCATCAAGTTCTGTGTCCACATAATACTCGTTGGCCAGCGTAAACAAGCTCTTATCCCTGAAAAAGTCTATCGCAATGTCAACATCGCCAAGATAGGCCAACGTAGGAACGCCCAACTTGCCGAAGCAATAGTCATCAAACGAAGCTGTGGGCACCTCAAAGTAATAGGCCTTGCCATCGTCTTCGCAAATAAAGTTCACATGCTCATGCAGGCCGCCCGTATTCTCATGACCTTGATACACCATAATCTTATGGCGCAATTTCATGTTGCTTACCATCTGGTCTGTCTCAGCATCCGCAAAGGTTTTGACCACCAAGTCCTTCTTATCCGGTATGACCATGAAACGCATTCCTTTACCCCAGTCACACATACTGACATAGCGGAAGTTGCGGGCTATCTCGTCCTCAGGTTCCTCTTCCTGAACCTCGGTTCCCTCTGCAGTCTGTTCCTCTACAGCCACCTTCTTAGCCCCCTTTGTCTTTACGATATATTTATTAGCCTGAGCCGATACATTAACTGCCATCGCTGCTACCAGCAACATCGTCAATAGTCTCTTCATACGTATATACATCTTTATTTATTGCGACAAAGGTACAACTTTTTTCTGACTCTATGACAAAATGACGTGACAAAAAGCCATTTCTTGTGAAAAATTATACTTTTGGCACACGCTTTGCTATCTAGTCAGTGACATATTTTGAATAATAACAAATAAAAAAATACAATTATGGGAAAGATTATTGGAATTGACTTGGGTACAACAAACTCTTGTGTATCCGTTTTCGAAGGCAACGAGCCCGTTGTCATTGCTAACAGCGAAGGCAAGCGCACTACGCCTTCAGTAGTAGGTTTCGTCGAGGGTGGCGAGCGTAAGATTGGCGATCCCGCCAAGCGTCAGGCTATCACCAACCCGAAGAACACCGTTTATTCTATCAAGCGTTTCATGGGTGAGACATGGCAGCAGACCGAGAAGGAAATTTCTCGCGTACCATTTACTGTAGTTAACGAGGGTGGTTATCCCCGTGTTGAAATCGATGGTCGTAAGTATACTCCTCAGGAGATTTCTGCTATGGTACTTCAGAAGATGAAGAAGACCGCTGAGGACTACCTCGGACAAGAGGTTACTGAGGCTGTCATCACCGTGCCCGCTTACTTCTCTGACTCTCAGCGTCAGGCAACTAAGGAGGCTGGTCAGATTGCAGGTCTCAACGTACGTCGTATCGTCAACGAGCCTACAGCAGCAGCTCTGGCTTACGGTATCGACAAGACCAACAAGGATATGATCGGTGGTGGTGTGTTCGAGGTACTCTCTACCAATGGTGACACTCACCTGGGTGGTGACGACTTCGACCAGGTTATCATCGACTGGCTGGTACAGGAGTTCAAGAACGACGAGGGTGCTGATCTGAAGAGCGATCCTATGGCTATGCAGCGTCTGAAGGAGGCTGCCGAGAAGGCAAAGATTGAGCTGTCAAGCACTACCTCTACAGAGATCAACCTGCCCTACATCATGCCCGTTGGTGGTGTTCCCAAGCACTTGGTGAAGACCCTCACACGTGCTAAGTTCGAGCAGCTGGCCCACAACCTCATTCAGGCTTGTTTGGTGCCCTGTCAGAACGCCGTTCGCGATGCAGGTATCTCTACATCAGATATCGATGAGGTTATCCTCGTAGGTGGTTCAAGCCGTATCCCTGCTGTGCAGACCCTCGTGAAGAACTACTTCGGCAAGGAGCCTTCAAAGGGTGTTAACCCCGACGAGGTAGTAGCCGTTGGTGCTGCTATCCAGGGTGCTATCCTCAACCAGGAGACTGGTCAGGACATCGTATTGCTCGACGTTACTCCTCTGACCTTGGGTATCGAGACCCTCGGTGGTGTGATGACCAAGCTGATCGACGCCAACACCACGATTCCTTGCAAGCAGAGCCAGGTATTCTCTACCGCTGCTGACAATCAGACAGAGGTGACCATCCACGTGCTGCAGGGCGAGCGTCCTATGGCTTCTCAGAACAAGAGCCTGGGTCAGTTCAACCTCACCGGCATCGCTCCCGCTCGTCGTGGTGTTCCTCAGATTGAGGTTACCTTCGACATCGACGCCAACGGTATCGTGAAGGTTTCTGCTAAGGATAAGGCCACCGGTAAGGAGCAGGCTATCCGCATCGAGGCATCCAGCGGTCTGTCACAGGACGAGATCAACCGCATGAAGGCCGAGGCCGAGGCTAATGCTGAGAACGATAAGAAGGAGCGCGAGCGCATCGACAAGATGAATCAGGCCGACTCTATGATTTTCCAGACTGAGACCTTCCTCAACGAGAATGGTGACAAGCTGGGTGCCGAGAAGGCCAACGTAGAGGCTGCCGTTAATCAGTTGAAAGATGCCCACAAGGCAGGCGACATCGCAGCCATCGACACCGCCATAAACAACCTGAACCAGGTGATGCAGACAGCTTCTCAGAAGATGTATCAGCAGGCTGGTGCAGGTCAGCCCGGAGCCGACGCAGGTCAGCAGCAGTATCAGGGTGGTCAGCAGACTCAGTCAAATCCTAACGACGACGTTCAGGATGCAGACTTCGAGGAGGTCAAATGACACCGATAGGCAAAGACATAACAAAACGCAACGAAATAGCGTGTAGCTCAACGAGTTACACGCTATTTGTTTTCTATGTCCTCATGTTTGCTATGTCTTTATTATGCCCTTATTTATCCCATTTTTGCGACATTTATGTAACGCGACTTAATTTGCGACGAGATGCTACCTATTTATATTTATTAGTACTTATACATACTTAATTTTAAAGAATTATGCCAGAAGCAAAATTTCAGATCAAACGCAAGTGTGAAGTATGTGGGAACACCTTTATCGCAAAGACATTAGACTCCCGCTACTGTTGTAGGCATTGTACAGATATTGCCTACAAGAATCGTAAGGCTGCCAAAGCTAAAGAAGAGCAGCTGAATCAAATCGCTCAACTTATTCCTGGTGAAAGAGAATTTATCAGCGTGAAGGAGGCCGTCGCCATGTATGCCATCAGCAGGGATACCATCTATCGCTTGATACGCAAAGGCCGACTACCTTATATAAATATAGGTGAAAGACTCACCCGTATTTCTCGCGAGCAGTTGGAAAAGATGATTCCTTTGCGTGAAGAGCCCATCAAGGATGAACATTTGCTACCACGTCTCTACGACATGGAGCCGGAGAATTGCTATACCATCGGCGAAATCTCCAAGAAATTCAGGATAGACGATAGTACAGTATGGGCGCACATCAGAAAATACTCCATCCCTACCCGACAAATTGGCAACTATGTCTATGCGCCCAAAAAGGAAATCGACAACTTATACAAATCATTATAAACAAGTAGAATTATGAGGAAGAAACTTTTAAATACCAAGGTAACTGTTAAACTCCGCAAGTCTGAGTATAAAGAAGAATGGTATCTTACCGTTGAAGCATACCCTGTAAACGATCCGAGCCAACCCGGCAAGAAAAGGATTGTTGAATCATTGAACCGTATCATCCGCACTCCCATCTGGGATAAGTCTTCTGTTACTGGTGTCACCCCTGATGGGGAATTCAAATACCGTCCTAAGAGAGATATCAATGGAGTAATTCTTTGCACATCGAAATTGGATCAGGAAGCATGTATCTATGCAGACGAAGTAAGGAAGTTACGCCAGCATGAATACGATAGTGCTATTATCTACACCGATAAAGAAGCAGAAATGAAAGCCCAAAACGAACGTGGTGAGCAGGATTTCATCAAGTATTTTGAAAGTATCATTTACAAGCGCCACCCCAATAGTTCTGACTCAATCATCGTAAACTGGGAGCGTGTTGCAGAATTACTAAAGTTATATTCGCATAGCAAGCCCATACCATTCAAGACTATTTCCGTCAAATTCCTTGAAGACTTTAAGATGTTCTTGCTGGCAGCTCCACAAGGTGGCAACAAAAAAGGCAAAATCAAGCAAAACACAGCTTCAACCTATTTTGCCATAGTAAAGGCTGGTGTTCGTCAGGCATTCATTGACGAGTACCTTACTGTTGATATCAGCAGCAAGGTAAATGGTATCCAGGCGCAAGATGCTCTTCGCGAGGTCCTCAATATGGAGGAAGTGAAGAAATTGGCAAAGACGCCATGTAAGAGTGACATCCTACGAAGGGCATCCTTCTTTTCTATTATGACTGGCCTTCGCCACTGCGATATCCAGTCTTTAACCTGGGGACGGCTTCAATATCTTAATAATTCTTGGCAGATCGTGAAAATGCAAGATAAAACAGATGTTCCTGAATACCACCCGATTTCTGCCCAAGCTTATGAGTTGTGTGGAGAACGTCGTGACCCTGACCGACTGGTTTTCGAAGGGTTGCAGGATCCTTCTTGGATTAATAGACCTGTAAAGAAATGGATTGAAGCTGCTGGTATTACCAAGCACATCACGTTCCACTGCTTTCGTCATTCTTTTGCCACGTTACAATTAGAGAATGGGACAGGACTCTATACCATACAGAAATTGTTAGGGCATAAGAATATCCGAACCACTCAGATTTATGCCCATATGGTAGATTCTGCCAAAGTAAAAGCAGCTAATTCAATCCACATTGATGACTTAGAACCTGATAAGCCAGACAAGAATCAATGAATTCCTATGTCTTATAGCCCTCGGATGAACTGTTCGAGGGCTGTTTTTTCCACTTTTTGTTATCTGAAGCCTATCTTCGTACCCTTTATATAGGCGTTTCCTTGGCGTGAAATGTTAAAATCACAACCTTTTTCTAATAATTCCTTATTGGTTCTTCTTTTTGCTGTTCCTTTGCACCTGAAATATTCATTAAATTAAAGGATAACAGAGATATGAGCAAAAACATTACGACTTTGGAGGAAATGCCAGGAGCATTGTCCTACCTCATTTGGAAGGTTGAAGGGTTAGAAGAAACCATTCAAACCATGCGTAACAGACAGCAAATAAGCAATGCACCCCATTGGATGGATATCGATGAACTATGTGCTTACATTCCTTCCCATCCTGTTAAGCAGACCGTCTATGGCTGGGTTTCCAACAAGCAGATACCCTACCATAAGATCAATAAAGCATTGGCTTTTCTCCAGTCCGAGATTGATGACTGGATGAAACAGCGTCATAGCAAAAGCCAGGAAGAGTTGGAGCATGAAGCTCAGGAATTCATCAAAAGGCATAGGGCTGTTTAAGCATGAAAGAAGCAACAAGCATTATTATTCACTCTGAGAATAATACCGCAGTCAAGTGCTTAACAAACGAACAGGCTGGCATACTTTTCAAAGGTATTCTTGAATATTCATCTTCGGGAATGCCTTTGGAAAGCACCGATACTGCTCTACAAGCACTATTCTCAATGTTCAAAATTCAAATCGATCGAGACTTCAAGAAGTACTCAGACCGATGCGAACAAAATCGTTTGAATGCACTAAGACGTCATCAAAATGGCAACAACCGTCCTCAGTCGAATACAAACGAAAGCGACGGTATGCCATTGCAAGCGAACGCATGCAAGAGTAACAATAATAGTAATGATAAATGTAAAAGTAAAAATAATGATGATATAGCTAACGCTATTAACATCAATATAGAGTCTAACCCCTCAGAAATGCAGTCAAATGGAATCAACATTAACCCAAGAATTGATAAACAGGAAAAAAGAAAACGGGACGTACTTAGCGCCGCAACTAACGTTATCGAAAGATTTAGTTCGACTTCGAAATGAACCTGATAATGCAAGAATGGTGTCGCATCTTTTACAGAAGTACCCCACTTTCAACGAATTTGTAATCGCCAATACGCCTTCGCGACAGTTTTATCTATGCCAAAACCCAGTGCAATGTACTTATGGAAATTCGCCACGTTTAGATTTGCTTGACATAACATACGGAATGTTTGCGTCTGCAGTCTGGCTTGTACCACAAATAGCCGACGTTAGCATCTGTTGCGGGTTAAAAGAAGACGCAAGCGAAGCACAAATCCAGTTAGTAGCTATGGCTATTGCGAGTAGATACAAATATCTGAAAACTGATGAAATTATGCTCTTCTTCTTTAATTTCAAGGCGGGCATGTACGAACGGTTCTATAGTTATTTTGATCCCCAAGTAATTGTGGGAAGCGTTAAGGCTTTTTGCGATGAACGCGATACCATCATAACTGTTCACGAACGAGAGTTACAGCAAAAGAGAAATGAAGAAAATACACCAAAAAGACAACGATATACAAAATGAAACCAAACATTATTTTCACAAAATTGAACGCAGAACTATTCCAATTCTTGGCAGAGCCTCTGCCATACAAGACATCACGTTTCGATGCATTCCGATATTTATACGAGTGCCAAACAGACAACTTTGATGTCCTTTTGAAGTATTATATCAACGTGTCATTCGACACCACATATAAGCAACTTGCCATAGAATGGGGATGGGAAAGGAAGGCTGTCATCTCTTTCCTAAGATCACTCCAAAAGATGGGTATTGTCGAAGTTAAAAGGAAATATCGCATCATTTATATTCATATCCTAAACCTCGCTTGTATAGAAACTGAAGAAACAGAGAATGATTCTGGTTAAAATGGGCTTGCCCATAGTTCATTTATTCTCTTCGGGAAGCCTAATTCCCCCCAAAGTTCAATTTTGGGGGAGAGATGACTGGAAAACGAGCAAGCTCTTGTCATAGAAATTCCAGATAAGCCATAGTCCAACTCTCCCCTAACGATACAAGAGTGAGTTAAATAAAGAAATGTAAGAGATTACAGGCAAGTCAAAAAGCTAGTCAAGAGGCAGCTACAAGTTATATGTAAAAAAACAAAAAATATTGCAGGAAATAAAATATAAGCATTACCTTTGTACAATCAATGCAATATGTGATTATATCACAGACATTATAAAACGAGATGGAATGAATACAAACAAACATTATTATGGAGATAGCAGGCTGAACAATTACTGTGCATATTGTGGTGGTCCTGCAGAAACCGAAGACCATGTTCCGTCGCGGTGCTTTCTAGATAAGCCTTATCCACAAGATCTACCTGTCATACCTTGCTGTCACAAATGCAATCATGAGTTCTCCAAAGACGAAGAATATGTCTCTTGTTTTATTGATTGCATGAAAGCCAATACAGCTATTCCTAGTAGGATTCAAAGAGAGAAAACTGGTAAGACTCTTTTGCACTCACCAAAGCTGCAAGAGCGGATTGCCTCACAAATAAGGAACTTCGGTGGTTTGACCATATACGATTACGAAAAAGACAGGTTTGAGAAAGTCATACGTAAATTAGCGTTCGGACATTTGGCTTTTGAGAATGACATACTTTTGTGTGATAGTACATACAATATCTCTATGCGGTTACTCCTTGAGATGTCAGATTCGCAGAGATACACATTTTTTCAACCATACAATGGAACTCTGCTTCCAGAAGTTTGTAGTCATGGTTTAGAGCATGTTGTGTTACACTATGAAGATGGTGGCGTCCATTCTTTTTCTAGTTTTTGGAATACCGTCCAGGAGGGCCGATATAGCTATTGCGCGTCACCAGATGGGAACAAGGTGAAATTTGTTGTTGCAGATTATCTTGCTGTAGAAGTTTGCATTAATATGGCGGTGTAAAATGGCAAATCTTGTTTTAATCAACTACTCAAAGGACTTTATAGTCGTTTTTTATGAATAAAAATTGGTAATATTGCTAACTTTTATTATATTTGCACTCGATTTTAATTAAATAAAGATGAGCGAAAGACCTCTTAATCGGCTTAAAGTGGTTCTTGTGGAGAACCAAAAGACGAGCAAATGGCTGGCAGAACAGTTGGGCGTCTCTGCCGTAACAGTCAGCAAGTGGTGTACCAACATGCATCAACCAGACTTGCAGACGCTGGCTAGAATTGCAGAGTTGATAGGATGTGATAAACGAGAACTTATTACAGAATAGTCATGCCAAAGAATGAAGTACAGAAAAGACGTGGAAGACTACCTTCAATAGAGGTGGTTGACCTATTCTGTGGAATTGGTGGATTAAGCTACGGAATGAAATCCGAAGGCTTCAAAATCCTTGCCGGCTTCGATTTGGATTGGACTTGTCAATATGCATATGAAACTAACAACGAAGCAAAGTTCATTTACAAGGATATAAGACAGGTTAAAAAGGAAGATATCATCCCATTCTACTCAAAGAAATCCGTCAGAGTGTTAGCCGGTTGTGCCCCATGTCAGCCCTTTTCGTCGTATGCATTTAAGAACAAGAAAAAGGATGAGGATAAGTACAATCTACTATATGAATTCGGACGTCTGGTAAAAGATGTACAACCGGATATTGTGACGATGGAGAATGTTCCTGCAATTACCTCATTCAAACTACGGTCGGTGTTGGGGGATTTCGTTGAAACACTCCGGTCCGAAAACTATCATGTGTCATTCCAGGTTGTTTATTGCCCTGATTATGGAATACCACAGACTCGCAAACGTTTGGTTCTGTTGGCTTCTCGCCTTGGTGAAATTGAATTGATTCCACCGACTCATAAAAAGGAAGAATACGTTACCGTTAAAGATGTTATTGGCAATTTGCCAGAACTGGAGGCTGGAGAAGTATGTTCCGAAGATCCGTTGCATCGATGTAGAACCCTGTCGCCACTGAATATGCAAAGAATGATAGCAACTCCATACGGTGGAAGTTGGAAGGATTGGCCAGAAGAACTACAGTTGGAGTGCCACAAGAAGGATGGAGGCAAGAGTTTTGGCAGTGTCTATGGCCGTATGGTTTGGGACGAACCGGCTCCCACAATGACAACAGAGTGTACGGGTATTGGGAATGGTCGTTTTGGGCATCCAGAACAAAACAGAGCCATTTCAGCTCGTGAAGCAGCATTGATTCAAACATTCCCAGCTACTTACAAGTTCTTCCCTAACGAACAAGAGGTTTCTCTGGCCAAAGCGTCACGATATATAGGGAACGCTGTTCCTCCGAGACTTGGTGAAGTTATTGCAGAAAGTATTAAGCAACATATTAGAACCCATAAATAAAATGGATGACAACCGTACATTAAAATGGAGATTTGACGTTAGCACATTCCGGCTAATCGGTCGTGATTTAATAACAGATCGCGTTACTGCTCTATTTGAGTTGGTGAAGAATTGCTATGATGCAAATGCCCAGCATGTAAATGTAATTTTTGAGAATGTTGGAGTTGGGAAAAGTCTGTCTGTCATTCGAGTAGAAGACGATGGGTACGGAATGTCATTTGAAGACATTAGAGACAAGTGGATGGTTATAGGAACCTCAAGTAAACGTACTCATCCTTATTCACCAGAGCCATACAACAGAAAATGTGTTGGTGAAAAAGGTATTGGCCGTTTTGCTGTTGACAAACTTGGAGACAATGTTTCTATTATCACCAAAAAGAAAGGTGCTGAGAAGTGGCTTCAAGTTGATATTGACTGGACTTCATATTATCAAGAGCCTGAAGAAGAAACAAGCATGCGGCTGTTTACGGATGTAGAAAACACATTTACATATGTAGATGCGGACGACACCAGCGCGTCTGGCACAAAGCTTGTCATCACCTCTATTCGAGAGCCTTGGACAAAAAAAGAAATTGAGCATTTGATGCGAGAAATATCCAAGATTGTATCGCCGTTTGCGAATTTAAGCTATCCTTTTAAAGTACGCGTAATTGCTCCAGAATTTGAAATAGACCGAGAGAGTGTTAGGACATTGGATGATTTCAACAATGCGACCCTATCTTTGAATATTGATTTTGACGAAGAAAAGAAGCTACAGCAAAGCATTTTCTATGATAAGGGAAAGAACGCCTTTGGATACCATCTGATTCCTTTAAAGTCCTTTGGAGGAATAAGGATAAGAATTTATTTCTTTGACGAAGCCGCTCGTAGAGAATACCGTAAAGCATTTCCTAATGATCCTATAGATGGTTTTAAGGTTTATAGAGATGGGATTATTGCAACACCTTTTGCTGAAACTAATGAGAATCCTGACCAGAAACGTGATGTGTTAGGAATTGACAAGCGAGTTTGGCAGGATATTTTTAGCAGGGTAGGAACGCGTGAATTCCTTGGAGTAATTGACATCACAAAAAATGGTAATCCTCATATTATTGACGCAACAAACCGACAAGACTTTGTGGACAATGAAGAGTATCGAGAGATGAAGAAATTCATCATCACTCAACTTAATGCTCTTCAAGATTACAAAGTGGAAATGCGTTCAGCAAGACGCAATAATGCCCAAGAGGGCCTTCAAGCTGCATCTGACGATATCAACTCTTTGGTGGATGCTATTAATGATATGGTAGCTCAAAAACCCGAGTTGAAGCCTGCGGTAGAGCCCTTAATCAAGCAAGCCCGCAAGACAGGTCGCAGTGTAAAGACTGCTATCAGCGAACAGAAAAAAGTTTTGGAAGATTTTACGCGTAAGGAGAATATCTATATGAGCATTATGTCCTTACAGCAGTTTGCCATTAACATCACCCATGCCGTTCGGACAACTCTTAATCAGATTCGCGATCGTGTGGAGTTCTTCTATCGATATTATCCAAATCCAGATGAGGAAGAATGGTTTTCACTTTATTCCAAGGAAATGTATGAACGCTTCAAGGTGCTCAATCGTGTAATCAATTATATGCTCAGTTACTCGCAATCAAATCTAACTCCAGAGGAGGTTGATTTAAAAACTACGTTCGAAGAGATACTAAGCGATTATGATGATGTTTTTTCGCGTGAAGGAATCTTGTTGCAGACAGATTTCCCAGACAAACTGGTTCTGAATGCGAACCGACAATTCTTCAGGGATATTTTGCAGAATCTTATAGACAACTCTGTGAAAGCGATGACAGCATCTAGCCAAAAGGTAATCCGATGCTCATACGAGGTACGAAATGACATGTTGGAAATACTCGTATCTGACACTGGTGTAGGAATCCCTTGCGAAGACAGGGAGCAAGTGTTTGCCTTGTATTATACCACAACAGAAAAACAGGGAGGTGCCGGAGTAGGACTATATATTGTTAAGACACGTGTACAGTCTCTTGGCGGGTCGGTTGCTGTTGTTGACAGCGAATTTGGTGAAATAGGAACAACAATAAAAATTACAATACCCTTTAAAAAATAAACGATTATGGATTTCAAAATAGTTATCATTGACGATAATCTGACAGAGAAAGAACCCTTTGTTCAGAATATAAGGATGCATTATAAGGATGCTGACTATAATCATGTTTTCCAAAACCCGGATAAGGGATTGGAATATGTTTTGGAAAACCTGAATAATAAAATGATTGTATTCATTGACTGGAATTTCAGTGGTCACCATAAAAAAGGCATAGATTTGTTGAAGGAGATCCGGAAGAAGACTTCTCTGCTCTATATTGTGATGATGTCGGCCAATCAGTTGCGCACAGATATCCCTCTTGATTCAATCATTGAAATGATGAATGAAGAGAACTTTTTCTATTTGGACAGAAGTAATGACAATTTTGAATCTGTCGTCGCCATCATAGACAAAATCCGTACTCAATGGAGTACCAAGTTCGACTGTGTTCTTGAGCAGTGGTTAATCCGCCATCCAGAGGACAATAACAAGGAAGCCTTTAGTGAAGCATCTACAGGCAAGACATACACATGGGAAGATATCCTTGTGGAGTTAAGAAAACAGACACCTGTCGGGAAGTCGTTCGAGCAAAAACTTAATGAGTATTATATCTATCAACTAAACCGTTCGAAGAAGTAAGTATGGGAAAGGTATTGATAGCATATAACAACGATTCTGGGACTGTGCTTCACGACTTTCTTGAATCGTGTGCTGATGAAGCAAAACAAATCTGTGCTGATAATGGCATTGACTACTCTTCCGTCTGTCCTCCAGATTTGAATGAACAGAGTGTTGTTGGTGTTATGCCAGACCATCATCTTTGTTTCATAGCTGCTCACGGCGGTGTTGATGGGATATATAATGAGGATGACGAAGCTATTGTCTCTACAAGAACTACCAACTACAATTTCAAAGGCAAGGGCCTTTATGGTGTAGCTTGTTTGTGTGCTCAGAATCTTCATCCTCATTTAAAAGTCCTTGGGCTACGATTCTTCGTCGGATATAACGACACTTTTAATGTGCGAGGTGAACGTGAACCTTTTGTCATTAGTGCTATGGCAGGATTAAAGAGTTTCCTGTATGGAGAGAATGCCGATGTAGCGAAAGAAAAGATGCTCACAACTTATGATGAGCAAATAGTAGCCTTAGATGTTACTGATCCGATGGCTGCTATTGAGTTGGTTCACAATAAAGAGGCATTAGTTTTTGACGGAGATAGCACATTGGTGTTTTCTGATTTGTAAAATTGTATAAAAAAATATGCAATACGTTTTTAAAGAACAAAATATACAAAACATTTGTGCGCACCAAAAGAGGGCATTTATTGAGACTCTGAGTGGATGCAAGCATGATGAAGAAGGATTTCACATAGGATATACAGATAAAAATTATTTGTGTATGCCTAGGCTGGATACTATTGTGGAATCTAAAGTACATGCGATCTCTTTCTTTTCTGGTTGTGGCGGATTAGATATTGGCACCCAGATGGCAGGTGTAAAAGTTATTTCCACTTTAGATTTTGATCCTGCAACAGTTGAAACCATTAAAGCTAATGAGTTCTTCAAATTCGCAGATCATAAGTGCGATGACATTCGTAATGTATCAGGTAAATCATATTCTGAAATTATACATAAATCAAATCCCGATAAGTTGATATTGGTTGGCGGTCCTCCCTGTCAGCCGTTTTCTAAAGCAGGCTACTGGATTACAAATGAAAAGAGAAAGGCAGTTGACGATGAGCGTAATATGGTAGGTGAATATTTGCGGATAATTGAGGAAATACGCCCAGATGGTTTTTTGTTGGAGAACGTTGAAAGCATTTTGCATCCAACAAACAAAGCTGCTGTTGAATATATTGAGGAGAAAATCACTCGTATGGGTTACCATTTTGTACGGATATTAGCAAATGCTCTAGAATATGGAATTCCTCAAAAAAGGAAGAGGGTTATTTTCCTTGCTAGTAGGAACCCGATAAGTGGACAACCGCTAAAATTATCTCCTGAAGAAGTTGAGAAAGTAAATGTTTTAGACTGGATAGGAAGATTTGATAAGCCAGAACTGTCGGAAGCAGAGGAATCAACGGAAGGGAAAACATATAATCTGGAACTTTCAGAAGTGCCACCAGGCCATAATTATATAGCATTATCAGCTAGAGATAACTATCCAAATCCGAAATTTGTGGCAAATAAGCGTTTTTGGAACTTTTTGTTAAAACTACATCCATTACAGCCATCATGGACCATTGCTGCACAACCTGGTCCGTGGGTTGGCCCGTTCCATTGGAACAACAGAAGATTACGAGTGCAAGAAGTTGCTTCAATTCAAACCTTCCCTATGGATTATAAGTTTGTCGGATCAAGGAGAATTATTCAGAAGCAGATAGGAAATGCAGTGCCATCTCTCTTAGGAGAAAAGTTTGTTGAACATCTAATTAAGTTTATATAATGAAACCCCAAATAGTTAGCATATTCTCTGGAGTTGGCGGAATCGATACCGGGTTTAGACTTGCGGGATTCCAAACAGTATTCGCCAATGACAATTGGAAGAATGCATGCGATAGCTTTAAAGCAAATTATCCTGATACCGAGGTGGTTTGTTCAAGCATTGCTGATGTCGATTTTAGAAAAATAAAAGAGAAATATGGAGATATTGACGGATTAGTGGGAGGTCCTCCCTGCCCTCCATTTTCCAAGTCTAGATTCTACAGGACAGACAAAAAGCGTGGTCTTGAAGATGAAAGTGGTTTCTTAACTGTAAGTAATTATTTTAGGGCATTGGAAGAGTTAAAACCTAAGTTTTTCTTCTTTGAGAATGTTGCCGGGTTTGTCTATAAACCCCATCAAGCAGCATTGGATATGGTTCAAAGCGAATCAAAGAGGCTAGGATATAAAATTGTTTACCGTGTAGTTAATGCTGCTAATTACGGTGTTCCTCAAATACGGCAACGCTTTATTTGTATTGGTGTACGTAAGGATCTGCCAGATTTTGTCTTCCCTGAAGAAACGCATTCTGAAAAAGCTGATGAAAACCACAAGAGGTGGGTTACATGTGGTGAAGTAATCGGTGATATTGACTTTGATTTACCAGAAGATAAAGATAAATTAGCAGGCTCTAAACACAAAGATTTGTTGGCGTTAGTTCCTCCTGGCGATAATTATCTATTCTTTACTAAGGAAAGAGGTTATCCGAATCCTATATTTAAGTGGAGATCTAGATATTGGTCTTTCTTGTTGAAACTATCACCTGAAAAACCTTCATGGACTATTCAGGCCAGTTTCTCAAATAATATGGGCCCATTCCATTGGAAAAACCGTTTTCTAAGAATTCAAGAGATACAGAGAATTCAAACGTTCCCTGATGATTATGTGTTCTTAGGTAAATTCTCTGATCAATGGAGGTTGATAGGCAATGCCGTACCTCCGATACTCGTTAAGTCTATTGCTCAATCAATTTTTAATACATATTTTAAATAATATGCCAACAATAATTGATACATATAAACCATGGTTCCCATTCGTGGAAGGTGATAGTTTTACAGACTACAATGCTGAAAATGAGTTCATCTCCCAAATGGATATTCATTTCAATGGATTATTCTCTTTTGAAGTTCTTTCTAAACGAGGAAATATTACAAGAACCGATGCGCTCTTGAGAGGTACATTTAACAAAGAAGGATTTAGCAATAATACTTTTTACGTATATGTTTTCATCCTTTACGAAGGGGGTGCGGGTAGAAGTAGGGAAATGGAACTTAGAACGCAATTGACGCCAGGAAGTAGATGGACGCCTAGTCTTAAAGATATAAAAGCGGCTACAAAATACCGTGATGCGAAGGAAGAATTGTCTAATCTTGAGTGTTACTGTATTGGTATATACAAACAAGATAAGGATTGCAAGAATGTCATGTTTGTAGGAATGCCTGCAGAGGTCTTATGCAAATCTGAAACAGAACTTATCAATCCAACTTCAACTTTTCAGACAGAAGGAGAATATATTCGTAAGGCTTATCTGAATGGAGTAAGTTTGCATCGTAAAACTTTCTCTGCCAGTTCTACATATAATTTGCTATTGTTTAAACCAGAATTTTTTTTGTGGTATATGAAAGAAAGAGACCATTTGCATGTAGGAGATGTTAATAAGGCTATGGAACTAGTAAAAGAGGCTCCAAGTGTTGTAACTCCAAGTTTCGCTATTGCGAAAGACAAACCACTCCAAATGATTTTTTATGGAGCACCTGGTACAGGTAAATCTGACACAATTGAAAGAATTATAGTTAACGCTCCTCATGAGCGAACAACTTTCCATCCTGATTCGGATTACGCATCGTTTGTTGGGGCATACAAACCGACGATGAAAGAAAAAGAGAGCGAGTCGGATGAAGATAAAATAATTTACAATTTTACCCCGCAAGCATTCTTAAAAGCATATGTTAAAGCATGGAAGAGTATGCCTAATCCCTTCTATTTAATTATAGAAGAAATTAACAGAGGTAATTGTGCACAGATATTTGGAGATTTGTTTCAATTGTTAGATAGAAATCAATATGGATATTCAAAGTATCCCATAACTGCAGACGATGATATTCGAACTTTTTTAAGTAGAAATAAAGAAAATGGATTTGGTAATCTCAATGATGGCCAAAAGAAATGTTTCTATCTGGGCCACGATGAATACCAGTGACCAAAGTCTGTTCCCTATTGATTCCGCATTCAAACGCCGTTGGGAATGGAAGTACATCAAGATAACCAATGGCTATAAGAAAAACGAGAATGGAGAATACGAAACAGATGCCGAAGGAAAGAAGATTCCTTTGAACTGGAAGATTGAAACAAATGGTCAGGACTGGTATGGGTTCATTCAACAGATTAATAAGATTATCAATAACATGACCTCCAGTGCAGATAAGCAGCTGGGCTACTTCTTCTGTCAGGCAAACGAAGAAAAGAAGATTACGACTGAGACCTTTGTATCGAAAGTTCTATTCTATTTGTGGAATGACGTGTTCAAGGACTATGGATTTGATGATGCCAACCTATTCAAGTACAAGAAGGAGGATGGTAAGGAAGAAGACCTGACTTTCCCCGAGTTCTACGATGAAGACGGCAACGTTGTAGATGATGTGGTGAAGCAGTTCATTGAGCATGTAATGGCCTGGAAAGGTGACGATAAGAAAGAAAGCAACTGATGCGGATAATCTTTGAGGAACATCAGTACGAAGCGGCAAAAGTACAGGCGGTGTTGAAAGACATCAGTACGCTGCAGGACGTTGAACAGAAGATCAGCGTCAGCTATGTTGGCTACTACTATAATCCGAGCATTGGCGACTGTGTGTTCATCCTGCCCAAAGTACTGTTGACTGACAAGAACAAGCATGAGGTGCTGGCAAATGTAGTGAGTAAGGAAACCGGCGAAGACATCAAGCCGGAGGACATCATCACCCAAGAAGGGCAGGAAAGACATCTGCCTAAGGATTATAGGAAGTTCCTCTATGAGTTTGCTGTTTGGATTTACCGTTCGCTGAGCGTCTATCGTAAGTTGAATAAGGAGAGTAAAGTCATATACTACCGCCAATTACCGCAAGAAGGTAAAGGGCGAAGAAAAGAGATAAACACGTATCTGGACATCGTACTTTCGCTTATCCGCTTTAATCAGGAGAATCAGAACTTCTTCCTGTTCACCATCAAAAACCTGCATTCAGGATTAAACAAAATAAACTGGAGCAAGACCATCAGCCGTTCGCAGCCTCTGATTCAGCAGGACGATGTGCTTTACCTTGACCCTGTGAACAAGAAGCGACAAGTTAATTACGAAGAAGAACTATTTGTGATTTTCTTCAGTATTCTGAACTACCTGAACGAGACATACGGCTTTAGGACACCTATCAACTGCAACTATGAACTGATAAAAGGACATCAGTTTGAGAACTATCTCAAAGGCAGGGGTAAGATACACCTGAGACAAATCAAATACAAGTATTTTGCCGACAAGACTCTACAGTTGTGGGATCTGTGCTTTGCATTTTTTGAAACGAGTCATCGAATAGCGATAAATGCCGACCAAAAGGAATATTTATTAGCAAAGAGTTTCGAGCATGTGTTCGAAGCGATGATTGACGAACTGATTGGTGAAAAGAACCCGCCACGAGGACTGAAAGAACAGACTGACGGCAAACGGGTGGACCACATGTACACCTATTATGGGCTGACGCATAGCAACGAGCAGCAAGACGAAATATACTACATCGGTGATTCGAAATATTACAAGGCTGGTCATCCGTTGGGGCGTGAATCTGTATATAAGCAATATACTTATGCCAGGAACGTCATACAATGGAATATTGACCTCTTTATGAAAGGACAACGAGAAGGCTGGACGGATGAGGAAAAGGAAGCATATAGGGAGGATAAGGAGAAATACGGAAAGATCAGGCTACGCGACGATGAGCAAGACCCGTTGACAGAAGGCTACAACGTGATACCGAACTTCTTCATTTCGGCTTTCGTTGATAAGGAGCGCAGATATATTGCCAGCAAGAACATCGAGGTCCATCCCAAACACCACACTTATACTTCTTTCCAGTTTGAAGACCGCCTGTTTGATCGTGACACGCTGATCTTATCACACTACGATGTGAACTTCCTCTATGTGCTCTATCTTTATGCCCGAAACAAGCAGAACGAGAAAGCCGCATGGAGGACGGAAGTGCGCGACATCTTCCGCAGGGGAATAAGGCAAGTGTTGCAAGACAAGTTCGACTTCTATGCTTTGAAGAGCAAGGGTAATGCTTTGGCTGGCGAACAGTTCATCAAAGACCACTTCAAGGAGTTGCAAGGCAAGTTATATCGTCCCTATGGCGACAGGAACCTGTATGCACTCGCTTTGGAAAAGCGCGAGGGAGCAGACACTAAAGATTCTGAAACATATCATTTGCTTAACGAATTCTTCGAGATAAAGAGCGTGACGCTGGGTGAGAATCCTAAGGAGCAGTTGGAACAGCAAGTGGCGCAATATCAGGCAGAACATCCTTACTCACCTGTGCCAAAGGATTGGTTGCCAGAATATCATGTGGAACGCTATCTGGATGATTATTTTGTGGTCGGCTTGTATCATGACCAAGAGCATTGGGATTGGATAACGGGTAAAAATGACAGAGGTTCGCTGATATACAATGTACGTCTAGATCCAACGCGCCAGGGAGCCATGCCAAAAAGTAGAATCAGGAAGATGCGGCCAAAATTCGCCATACTTTATGAAGAGGGGCATGAGGAAGAAAACAAATATCATGTTTTTCGTATCCACGACTTTGCGGAAATGAGTGAGGGAAGGATGCGGCAGGCCCTTTATCCGCGAGAGCCTAAAGGCGACTATTTTGTTTTCCGTTTTGACGAAGAGGTATCTATCGGGAATTTCGACATTCACAGGCTCATTTCTACTCATCGTGTTTTCGATAACAATTTTGTGGAAGGCGCACCAATCTATCCAATAGGAAGAGAGTTAATGGATTACAGACTGTAATATTCCCGTATTATGGATAAACTCTCATCTCAACAACGGCACGCCAATATGGCGGCGATTCGGTCGAAGAACACGAAGCCGGAGATGATTGTGCGTCATGGGCTGTGGAAGAGAGGGTTCCGTTATAGGCTGAACCATAAGCGGTTGCCTGGTCATCCGGATTTGGTGCTGAGGAAATATAGAACGTGTATCTTTGTGAACGGTTGCTTTTGGCATGGCCATTTGGTAGATATGAAAGTATTTGAAAACTCTGAGTGTTGTAAGATTCCAAAGACAAACCGAGACTTTTGGGTAGCAAAAATACGCCGGAATAAGGAACGCGACCGTGAAGAGCAGCGCACACTAGCCAGCATGGGCTGGCATTGCATCATTGTATGGGAGTGCGAATTGAAGCCATCGAAGCGTGAGGAGACGTTGGACTCAATAGCCTTTACCCTGAACCATATCTGGCTTCAGGATCATGGAGCAAAAACGACTCCTTATCTGCAATTGGAAGAAGAGAATATGCAGATGCCGATGGCGGCAGAGAGTGAGGTGTGATAAATAAAGCAACTGGAACAAAGTCGACAGTTTTATAGGACTTACCCAATTGCGAACACACTGCGTTCGCAATTAAATTTCGCTGCTTTGTCGTGGTAGACCTAAAGACGTGATGATGACACACCACAGCATAAAGCGGGACTAAAAAAAATCAATGAGAAGGGGAGAAATATATAGGAAAGTGAAAGGGCAGATAAAAGGGCGGATAAATAAGCAAACAAGCATACAAAATAGCTCTAACCAACTGAAAATCAGCCAACATAAAAGGGCAGATAGACATATTACTCGAGTAATGTCCTAAAAGATGTCCTATAAGTGTCCTATAAGATGTCCTGAAAGAATAAGATAGTAGCAGATAAGAAGAATATCATCGGTCATGATCGACAAAATATAAAACGACCCGCACATTTGAGCATCAAGGAGAGGC
Source organism: uncultured Prevotellaceae bacterium (assembly GCA_902778255.1). Lineage (GTDB taxonomy): Bacteria > Bacteroidota > Bacteroidia > Bacteroidales > Bacteroidaceae > Prevotella. The sequence goes on along the minus strand of CACYXD010000005.1, from coordinate 3,858 downwards.
TTGGCGGGTTCTGGTGGCGCAAAGGTACGAATTCTTTCCGAATCTCCCAAACCTTTTGTTAAAAATTGGTATTGTTCCAAACTTTTTATCGGTTTTCTTATCTCAATTTGGGAAGAAATGTGTACCTTTGCCGACGGTTGTTAGATATTTGCTACACGGATGCTTATAAGCATTTTGCGACATTGAAACACCAGGCTCACGCAAGTAGTTGTAAATCAATGAATGTCTCATTCGAGGAGGTGAAGTAACAAAACACGATAATCATAAGAAAAATCCGCGTAGGCATATTGCTTATGCGGGTTTATTTGTATTTTTGCAGCGCAAACCATTTGAGACAAATTAGGATGATGAAAACAAGCATACAAGAACTGCTGAATCGTACGGATCGTTTTGCAGCCAATGCCGGCTGCCAGATAACAGAGGTTGATGCCAATCACGCTGTAGCCGAGATGAAGGTGACGGCCGAGCACCTGAACGGTGGACACGTGTGTCAGGGCGGTGCCCTCTTCACCCTTGCCGACCTTGCCATTGCTGCCTGGATGAACTATCAGGGGCAACTCACCTTTGGCATCAATAGCAGCATCATGTTTGTGTCGAGTGCCAAAGAGGGCGACCTGCTCCGTGCCGAGGCCATTGGCATCTGCGACCATCATAAGATTCCCGCCGTTGAGGTGCGTGTGACCAATCAGGAAGGCCGTCTCATCTGTCATGTCACAGGCATGGGTTACCGCAAGGGGACCTTAATATAATCCAAGAAAATGATTAACTTTGCAAGCGAATAACAAGAAGCCCAAATAACATGAATAGAATGAAGAAGACGTTACTAACCACACTGCTCGCCGTATTGACACTGGCAGCAGGCGCACAGAGCGAGACGGAAAAGCCACTGCTGACGCTGGCCTGCATCTCAGACATTCACACCGAACGGTCGCTCATCGACTGCGACCTGAGCAGTATCGCCGTGCGCGGCTCGTTTACCAAGACGGTGAACCTCATCAAGCAGAACGAGCAGATAGACGTGATGCTGCTGGGTGGCGACTGCACCAGCGATGCTACCATAGCAGAGAGCAACTGGAAACAGGCCCGCAAGCTGATTGTCCAGTGCACGAGAAAGGCATTCCCCGCAACCACATCGACACCCGTTATCTACGTGACAGGCAACCACGACTACGAGGTGGCCAACTGGGACAACATACCCAAGCCCTACAACGCCGGCGACCACTATACCTACCCGATGAAGAACGACATTGGCGAACTGACCGAGGGCGAAGCTTTCTACGAGGATGCCGACAACGGCGATCTGGGTAAGATGACGCTGTTGGCTGCCTACCACTACATCATCAACGGATTTGACTTTGTGATCCTGAACTGTGGCAAGAACTTCTTCAAGAGCGCTTGGGACTATACTTATTCAGAGGAGTCGGTGCAATGGGTGGCCGACAAACTGGCAGAGATTTATGCCGAAGATGCCGACAAGACCGTGTTCTTCGCCCTGCACATTCCCTTCAGCGACTCTAACAGCATACGCGAGCCATCGAAAGGTATGGCCTCGTCGGCAGGTGAGAAGCTACTGAAGAAAACACTGAGCAAATATCCCAACCTGATTATGCTCTATGGCCACGACCACGGGGGCGACAAGGCCTACACACGCCGCAAGACCTCGCAGCGCGTAACCCGCTATGATATGAACGGACAGGTGATAGCCACCACCGACGAGACCCATGTGGACGGAATGACTCAGGACCCTGAGAACGACGAAAAGCCGGAAGAGCAGAAGAAAGACGTGAAGTGGTACATCCGCAGCGCGCAGTCAGGCAAATACTTAGGATTCAACGCCATCAACCTGGGTATGGTCGATGAGCCTACGATGGCAACCATCGACCCCTACGAAGGCACGGAGGCAGCCTTTTCCATCAGCGTGAGTGGTAGCGGGTCGGAAGCCAACGGCAACTATGTTATTTCCAGTTCCAGCGGACGCTTCTCGGCCAATGCCAACAAGTACCCCACCTATTTCTATAAGGTGACAAAGAAGGACGACACACAGATTACAGCAGAAAGGACAACGGAACTAACCATAGGCGACAGTTGCATCATCGTGGCAGAAAATGCCAAGGACCGTTCACTCCTCTATGCCCTGACCAACGAGGGCTACCCCTCGACAAACAGCAACCGACTGGTAGGTTTGAGCGTGACTGACAATGCAGGAAAGATTTCCATTGCCGCCTCGCAACAGAAGGCGCTGTGGCAACTGGAAGAGGCCGTTACAGAGCAGGCCCAGCCCAGTTTCTTCTCAGCCTTTATGGGCTCTATGCGCTATTACTATAACACCATTGACCCAGGGGATATGCCCGTAGAGACACCCAACATCGTGCAAGCCCTGATGGTCTATGTGTATCAGGACCGCGTGGAGCTGCACATGAAGAACTACAACAAATCGGGTACTATCAACGGCATCACCGTCAACAAAAACCTGGCTCCCTATATTTCCTATCGCACGGTGAAGGTGCCCACAGGTGGCGTACAGGGCGTGCAATTGAAAGACAAACACATTGAGTATATCGACACCTACGACCTGCTGGGCCGCAAGATGAGCAACGCGAAATCCAAGGGTATCTGCATCAGTAAGAACAAAAAACTATTCAAATAGATTTGTTTTTTGCTCACTTATTCGTACCTTTGCACCATCAAAATGAAGATTCTGCAGACCATAGCCAAGATATTGTTGCCGTTCTTACTGGGCGGCGGCATACTCTATTGGATGTATCGTGGCGAGGATTGGCAGAGCATCAAGCACGTGATGCTGGAGGAGATGAACTGGACGTGGATGCTCCTATCCTTCCCCTTCGGCATACTGGCACAGGCTTTCCGAGGCTGGCGCTGGCAACAGACTCTGGAGCCATTGGGCGAGAAGACACGCTCTTCGGTAGCCGTGAATGCCATTTTCCTGAGCTATGCCGTGTCGCTGATTATCCCCCGCATGGGTGAGTTTACCCGTTGCGGTGTATTGAAGCGATGGGAGGGCACATCGTTTGCCAAGGCACTGGGTACGGTGGTGACGGAAAGAGCCGTTGACACGCTGATAGTGATGTTCTATTCAGGCATCATCCTGCTGTTTGGCATGAGCACCTTCGGCACATTCTTTGAGAAGACGGGCACCTCGTTTGAAAATATCCTGCACGGTTTTTCATTGACAGGCTGGCTGGTGACAGGTCTTTGTGCTGTTGCCGTCATGCTGTTGCTTCACCTATTACTGAGAAACCTTTCTATATATAATAAGGTGAAGATGACGCTGCACGGCATCTGGGAGGGTGTGCTCTCGCTGAAAGACGTGAAGGACCTGCCCCTCTATCTGTTCTTGTCGGTGGGCATCTGGGTGATGTATTTCCTGCATTACTATCTCACCTTCTTCTGCTTCGACTTCACAGCCAACCTTGGACTTGGCTGTGCCCTGATATCGTTTGTGGTGGCCAACTTTGCCGTGATCGTGCCTACGCCAAATGGTGCCGGTCCCTGGCATTTCGCCATCAAGACCATGCTGATACTCTATGGCGTGGTGGACCAACAAGCACTCATCTTCGTACTCATCGTACATACGGTGCAAACGATGCTTGTGATTCTGCTGGGTGTCTATGCCTGGCTCTCTCTCAACTTTACAAAGCCAAATTCAATTGACTTCAAAAAATAAAAAAAATACTTACTACGATGAATAACAAGAATTTTACAAAGATACATGAGGCCATAGGCCGATATTTTTAATGGTTAATGTTTAATCTTTAATGTTTTAGCTTAAACGGCCTTGCGTTTTGGCCTTAAACGCTTGGCGTTTCAGCCTGTTTTGCCTCGCGTTTTGGCCTGTTT
>CACYXD010000004.1 GCA_902778255.1 uncultured Prevotellaceae bacterium | reverse complement strand
GGTAGATAGCAGCTACCTCCGAGAACATATAGCTCACGTGAGCTGCAGCCTCGTTACCATCACAGGTGATAAACTTCTTTTCTTTAGCCATTTGTTTAGTAATGATAAATAAATGAAATATTTTTTTTGAAACGAATTCTAATAATTGGAATAATTGTCTTTTTTTCTCTAATACAGGAATCCCAGCAACCACAGGGGTATCTGGTTATCCTTGCCAATCTCTGTGTTATAGCGTGCGTAGATCGTATCGGATGTGTACCTTATTTTACTGCTGGCATTAGCATCACAGATACGGAACTTCAGTTTACCGTCAACCAGGAAGAATGGCTCACGACTATTCTGGTTGACCTTATGGTCTTTCCAAAGCGAGTTCACGAAGAAGGTCTCCATCGCCGTCTGCTTCTCTACATGGATAGGGTAGATGGCATAGAGCAGGTTGCTGTTGTGGAGCATCACCTTTGAGGGCTTCTTGGGGAAATCCTCGCCAAGGGGATAGATCATATTCAGCAGGCGGGCATCGGTGAGGTACTTGATATAGTTCATCACAGTAGCACGACTGGTTTCGATGTCGGCTGCCAGTTGCGATACGTTGGGAGCCTTTGGTCCCTGTTCTGCCAGCTCATAGAACAGCTTTTTAATTTTGGGCAGATACTTCAGTTCTATCTGCTTGATGAGCAGGATATCCACCTCGGTCATCATGTTCATGGTCTTTAGCAGGTTCTCGCTATAGTTGCGGTGTTCCTGGAAGAAGGGATAGAAGCCATGATGGATATAATCCTGGAAATAGCGGCGAGGTGATACCTTGGGCAGTATCTGTTTGATGATGTGCTCGTGGTCTTGCAGAATCTCGTCCAACGTGTAGGCACGGAAATCATTTCCCGTCAGCAGGTTGAGAAATTCACGGAAGGAGAAACCACGCAGGTTGTAACTCTTTACGATACCATTCAGTTCGGGATTCTCGTCCTTCAGTCGCATCACACTGGAGCCTGTAAACACAATCTTCAGGTTGGGATACAAGTCGTAGCACTTGCGCAATTCCTGCGACCAGTTGTCCTGCTTGAATACCTGGTCAATCAATAGCACGCGTCCGCCGCGGTGATAGAACTCGCCGGCAAAGTCGGCAATGCCTCGGCCCTGAAAGTAAAAGTTGTTCATGTTGATATAAAGACATTGTTTGTCGTTTATATCAAATTCCTCCTTCGCATACTGTAGCAGGAATGTCGTCTTTCCAACGCCCCTTGTACCCTTGATACCTATCATTCGGTCAGTCCAATCAATCTCGTCCATAAGGCCTCGACGAACTGGAGCATTGACGTGCTCTACCAAATAACGATGTGTCCTAAAGAAGGCTTCCATTCACAGATTTGTTTTAAAACGATGCAAAGGTACTACTTTTTTATCGAAATTGCAAAGCAGAGATTGCAAAATAAACGGAAATTTAACTTATTTTTGTGGTTTCTAAATAAGAGCCTATAGTTTGAACGATATAGTACCCATCAAGGTGCGCCCCATATAGCGATAAGGGATATAGGAAGTGCCTCCAATCTCGTAACTGACATTGAAAATGTTGTCGCAGTCGAGCGAAAGCTGCATCAGGTCATTATAGTCGTATTTCAATCGCAGGTCAACCAACGCCCTGTCATTGAGATAAAAGTCTTCGCTGCCTGTTACACGTGAGTTGGCTTTATTGAGCGTACGCGATGTGTAACGGAAGTTGCCCGATAGCCAGAGCGCATGGTGAGCTTTTCTTAATAGGCGCTGTTCGCAGGTGAGGTTGGTGATGACTGATGGTACACTATAGATATAATGGTCGCTGTATGAATATTGCTCAGCGCTGAGTGCTCGCTGCCAAGTCGTATTGAGGTGAGCGTGTAAAGAAGCGGTGTTGTAACCCAGTTCCAGTTCGGCACCTGCAATCTTCAAGGTACCAGCATTGATGAACTTTGGTGCATAGAGATCCTGGCTTTGGTTATTACTGATGATATTTGTCAGGTGGTTATAGAACAGGTTGACGTCATAGCTGAGGTTTGACACTTTACCGATGAAGTCAAGCTGTAGGGCGTTCAGATACTCGGGTTGCAGGTCAGCACTGCCACGATAGGCACTGGTCGTGTTCTGGCGGGTGTAGTAGGGGGCGTCGACGAAAGCGCGAGAATATGACAACTTTGTACTGAACTTCTTGCTGGGCATATAGATGAGGGCAACACGCGGCGAGAAAGCATCGACATGTACCTCGTTCTTGCGGTATTTATTGTCGTAGCGTATGCCGGCATTGAGAATGACGTTGTCAAGTAAAAAGTGCTTGGCCTGTATGAAAGCAGACACACTGCGCTCGCGACCAACCTTAACGGTATAACTTGACTCGGGCATGACCATCGTCATTTCCTCAAAATTCTCGCCTACATGCGTGTCGTTAGCGTCCAGGGTAAAGAACTCATATTGGGTACCTACGAGGATGTTTCCTTTCATGTTTCCCAACTTGTAATTGGCATCGGCCTTAGCTATCGCTCCTAAGGTGTATTCATTCCACAGCAGGTCTTGCGACATACCGCGATACAAGCGATAGACAATCTTTCCATTCTCATCTCTTACGGCATGACCAGTCCTGTCGAAGTCAACATTGACGATAGAGTCAGAGAGCACCTGATAGTCGTCGATGCTATACCAGTCGCCATAGGCCGATACATTGAGGTTGATTTTTCCGATAGTTTTCTCGTAGCCCAGGTCAATGTGTGTCTCGTTAATAGAATAGCCAGCCTTATCGCCACCCAGTTTGCGGTAGCGGTCGTAGTCGTAGGCCACACCATACCAAGAGTACTGAGGCACCTGCTTTCCGTGTTTGCGGCTCAACATCATGCTGAAGTCCTTGACCTTCAGGTTGAAACCTAAATCGTATGATGGCTTCCCTTCATAACGACCAATGTAGGCATAACCGTCATAAGGCGTATTGGAAAGCCCCGTACCTTTGGGAATATCAAACCGATCGCCTTGGGAGGTATAGAACGAGCCCCATGCGATGATGTCCGTTTCAAGGAAAGACGTACCAGCAATGAGGTCAGCACGATGCGTGCCATGAGAACCATACCCGTACTTACCTTTCACGCCATTGACTTCCTTGCCTTCACGGGTGATGATATTAACCACTGCCGTAAGAGCCACGTTTCCGTAAAGAGAAGAGGCAGGACCGCGCAGCACCTCGATATGGTCTATTTTCTCTGTACTAATGGCATAGTCCAGTTTGCCGTTGTTAGTAGAGCGGGTATTAAGACGATGACCATTTTCCATGATGAGGATTTTTTCTTGTCCAGAGGAATAGACGCCATGCATCGTGACGTTTGAGAAGGCATAGGAGCATATCTCGCTCATGCCGGGAATATAGTTGGCCAGTATCTGTCCGATGCTTTTGTTATTGCTCAGATTGTCAATCATCTCGCGTGTAATGATGGTCACGGGGACTGGAGCCTCTTCAATCAACTCTTCCTGGCCAGATGCCGTTTTAATCGTTGTTCCTCGACCCTCTCTCAGTTTGTTGATCATATCAACGAAACGCACAGGGTCTTGCAAAGAGCCATAATAGTTCCTGTTCTCCTTCAGCAGCATACCAGCATATTTCTCGGATTCCGCTGTCTGGTCAAGTGCCAGACAGCAGAGTGAGATGAGTCGGTAGGCTTTCTGCCTGTCGGTACCGAGAAAACTGTTCTCATTGTTTTTCAGTAACACCAGTGCAGAGTCTATACGACCAATCTTATAGGCATTCTCAGCCTGTGAGTAGATATCTTGGGCTGATGCAGGCAATGCTATGAACATCAGTGAGATGACTGCTAAGAATAATCTCATCATAATTGACTGTTTTTATAATTCTATCTGTGACAGACAGTAGTTTATATTTTGTTTCTCCAACAGTCTGAAATGACTGGTAGGCAATGGGTGCATGTTAATGTGGGGTAATAACTGCCTCCATGATTTTTCATTCTCTTGTTTTAAATCCAGGAACGACATGTGGGTAGCTTGGAAATAATCCACCTTGCCGTTGTAGAAAGGCATGGGCACTCCATCTTCCACTGGTACGACGTATTCCTGCATGTGGCGCATTTTCTCTATCACCTTACTAGCATTGAAATAGGTGTCGAAGAGGATGACTCTTGGCGATTGTCCCGTTTCTGATTGCCACTTGGCGGCACAACGATAACTGAACTCACCGCCGTAGCTATGACCCACAAAGGCGCTGACTTCAACATTAGCCGGTAGGTTCTGCTTAATCAGTTCTATATAGGTCGTCACGATATCTGTCTTGGTCTTGCCGGCAAAGGTCTTGCTGAAATGCTCCTGTATAGGTTCTATGACGAAGACCGAATGATGGCGGCAAAGTGCTGTGATCAATGGCAGAAGGAGACGATAGGAGGTAAGCCCCTGAATAACCACCGCAACAGGTTTAGTGGCATCATAGCCCTGCACCCAGTTGCCAATGGTTGACTGATGGGCAGCTATTTCTTCAATCGTTCTGAGACGGAGCACATCATTAACTTTCAGCTCCTCGCCCTTGGCGCTGGCCATTGATACCAGACTGATGGCTGTCAGTGAATTCAGACCAAGCATGGTGAGGTCGTCAGTAACCCCAAACTTATTGGTTCCCAACAGGTCGCGGGCCAAGTCGAGAATCAGCTGCTCACGGTAGTTGCGGGCAGCCACCATAGCAGGGTGCCATGTGGCAGCTGTCTCATATGTCGTCAGAGCCTGCCTGTCAACCTTACCGTTGGGCGTCATGGGAAGACTCTCCAACTGTATGAACTGCTGGGGTATCATGTAGTCTGGCAGTTGTTCATCCAAAGTCTGCCGTAGCATTTCTGGTTCGATACTATAATCCGCACAATAGAAGCCCACCAGGTATTGAGCCTTACCACTTGTATGAATGATTACAGCGGCATCGTTGACATCGGGATATTCACGAATCTTGTTTTCTATCTCGCCCAGTTCTATGCGGAAGCCACGCAGCTTTGTCTGACTGTCAATACGTCCTATATATTCTAACTGATTTTCGTCGTTCCAACGTACCAGGTCGCCCGTGCGATACATCAGTTCGCCATGTATGAATGGCGACGCTACAAACTTCTCTGTTGTCAACTCTGGACGTTTCCAGTAGCCTCGTGTCAATTGGCATCCCAACAGGCATAGCTCACCAATAACGCCTCGTGGCACCAAATGCCCTTCTGTGTTGACGACGGCAGAAATTGTATTCGGTGCAGGACGTCCTATCGGTATGTTTTCGTAATTCCTATTCTGGTCTATCTGGTAATATGAAGAGCAGACGGTGAACTCCGTAGGTCCGTAACAGTTGAAGAGCTGCAGGGCAGAAGGCTTGAAATAGGTGAGCTTCTCGCCTCCAAGCATTAAGAAACGAAGTGGTAAGTCATACTGCATCTGCATAGCCATACCCAGTTGGGTGGTCAGCAGCATACCTACGATATCATGCTCTACCAGATAATGGTATATGCCCTTGAGATCCTGTCGCAATGATGTGGGCAGGATATGGAGCGTACCACCACACATCAGCGGTGGGAAGAGGTCGAAGACGGAACCATCGAAACTGAAACTGGTATGGATGGCCACTTGTTCTCCAGCCTTTAGTTGTTCTACCTTCAGCAACCATTCAAGGAAGTTAAGCAGTCCTCGATGTTCTACCATCACACCTTTTGGCATTCCAGTGGAGCCAGAGGTGTAAATCATGTAGGCCAATGATGAAGGCTTACTTTCGTTGATAGGGCTACTAGGTGCGTCAAAGTCTATTTCATCAAAGAGAATAACCGTTTGCACGGGGAATGTACCCTCTGCCTTTTTGTTTTCCAATAACCTTTTCGTGGTGATTAAGATAGGAGCCTGAGAGTCGTCGATCATATATTTCAGACGACTATAGGGGTAGTCATAATCTAAAGGAATATAGGTGCCGCCTGCCTTAAAGACTGCCAATACGGAGATCATGAAACTGATGCGGCGTGGAAGCATCAGACCAACGAAGGTGTCGGTGGTGACATGAGCCTTTCGAAGAGCGGCTGCCAGTATATCCGACTGACGGTTCAGTTCTGCATACGTGATAGATTTATCCTTATCTACAACTGCTGTTGCATCAGGTGTACGCAGCGCTTGCTTCACAAACAGACTTGTGAAGGTTTGCGAGGTGTCGAAATCCAGATGCTCGCCTGTACCCAGTGTAATCAGGGCCGTCTGCTCATTCTTTGGAATCAAGGAAAGGGCAGACAGCGGCTTATCTTTTTCAGAAGCCTCTATAAAACCATGAAGCAACTGACGATAACACTGCATCATTCTTGAGATGAACACCTGCGAATAGGCGTTGGCCTGATATTCTGCGTTCAGTCTTAAACCCTCGTCCTGACGGAACAGCTGCATCACCAGCATCTCGCCAGTAGCATTCTCCATGATGGGCAATGGCTGATAGGGTTGTCCGCCGATAGTCTCTGTAGATATGAGGTCGCCCTGCCAGGCAAACAGCACGCTACTGTTGATGCAACTGTTCTGGGCATTCTGTTCATTAAAGGAATAGAGGTCGTTGGCCATACTGCCCAGCAGTTGTTGTTTCATGGTATGGAGCAACTCGCATACGGTGGGCTGATGATGCCATGATACGTGAACGGGCAGTGTCTTAACCATCATACTGATGGTGCTTGAGGTCTTCAGATCCTTACGTCCGTTATAGACGGTAGCGAAGAGCGACTCCTGTGCATAGGAATAAGCGCCCAGCAGATAACCAAAGACTGTCGTAGTCAGTACATTGGGGGTTACGCCCATCTTACTGCAGGCTTCCTCCAGTTCCTGATAAGGAATATCCAATAGCAGATTCTCCTGTGCGAATATTTTCGTTTCTTCATGCAAGTCGGCCTCTGGTAATGATACGATGTCAAGATGTCCGAAATGTTCCTTGTTCCATGCAGCAGCCTGCTGATAGGCTTCTGTCTTTCTGAGCAGCTCTTCCTCCTGGGCAACCTCGAATCCGCTCCATGTCTCTCGTTGCAGGGACTGGCCGGCGTAGGCTTTGCTCAGGTCGTGCAGCAACACCTCAAGGGAATAACCGTCGAAGATGATATGATGGAAATCCATGAAGAGGTAGGCTGCAGAAGGTGTACTGAAAATACGGATACGGAACAAGCGGTCGGCCAGTAGAAAGAACGGTTGCATTAACTGTGGACGCAACTGTTCGAAGTCGGCTTCGCTCACCGTTTCTATATCCTGCAGATATGTCTCGTCATCATTTCGACGCTGACGGGGCTGCCCCTTCTCATCGATATATAAGCGGGTCTTTACAAATGGATGGGCCTCAATGACAGCTTCAAGGGCCTTTGCTAAGCGAGCCAGATCTACTCCTTTGCCCAATCGAAAGAGCATCCCATTATTATAGACTATCTCTCCCTGACGAGCCATGCTGGCAGCAAAGATTCCCTGTTGCGTCTGGCTTAAAGGGTAGTCCATTTGTGGCTTTATCTCGAGTGCCCCGGCTTTTGCATAAGCATTGGCAATGCGTCGTGGGGTGCGGTGCTGATAAATCAGACCGGCACTCAGCGAAAGACTTGGGCAAAGCGTCTGTAACTGAATCACACGGATGCTGTCACCGCCCAATGAAAAGAAATCATCGTTGATGCCAATACGACTGATGCCGAGAGTCTGTTCGAAAGCTTCGCACAACAAACGTTCCGTCTCATTCTGCGGAGCCATATAAGGCTGATGTTCTATCATGCTGGCATCAGCAATAGGAGAGAGCAGTGCTTTACGGTCGATCTTCCTGTTGATGTTCAACGGAAAACTATCCATCTTCACGAAATAAGATGGAATCATATAGTCAGGCAGTTTCGTGGTCAGGTACTCACGAATGTCTTGTTCCCTGATATCCGCAGCCGTGATATAATAGGCACAGAGATACTGGCGACCTGTGGCAGAAGTAAAGCCTTTGACAACAGCATTCTCGACACCTTCCATCCGTTGTAGCAGCATCTCCACCTCACCAGGTTCTACGCGCTGACCGTTGACTTTTATGAGCCAGTCCTTACGGTTCACATAGACCAAGTTGCCATCAGGCAGTCGTCGTACGATGTCACCCGTATGGAGCCATCCGCCCTGATAGAGCTGAGCCGTACGTTCAGGGTCTTTATAGTAGCCCAGTGTCAGGTTGCCCTTCATGCAAAGCTCACCCTCTTCGGCCTCCTGCCCGTTCTCGTCAAGGATGCAATATCTGACGTGAGCGGCTGGTTTACCGATAGGTGTGTTCTCATAAGGCTTATCCACTATAAAGGTTGCTCCTGCACCGCAGGTTTCCGTCTGCCCGTAGTGGTTAATCAGCGTAAAACCTTCCGGGTGGATGTTCGACAGACGTTCGGCTCCCGTCATCACCAGTTTAAGGGCTTCCGACTTACTGCGGAAATGAGCCAACAGGGAAGGGGGAAGGAATGTAAATTCAATCTTCTGTTCAGCCAGGAACGCTTCCAACAGTTGGATATCCTTCGTGACCGATGGGGGTACAATGGTAAGTGTACCGCCTCTGAACAATACGCAGAATACCGAACGGCTGGCTATATAATAAAAAGGTGTAGTGACGCCCATCACCGACAAGTGCATTTCCTCCAACAGCTTGTCGAGGGGCACCTCGCCACCGAATGCCTTGAATGAATGGAGCACTCCCTTCGGATTTCCCGTACTGCCAGAAGTGTAAAACAGCGTACTCACGTCATCCTCTTCGGGCATGATGAGGGTGTCGGTAGGAGGCGTTGCCATCATCTCCTTCATGACGGCTTCGTCGATCACGAGTGGTGCCTCACAGTGAGCCGTGATATAATCGATGCGCTCCTGAGGAAACAGACTGCTCACGGGCACTGCAGCATGTCCAGAAAGCCAGATGCCTATCTCTGAAGCCATATAATCCATACCTGTGGGCAGACAGACAGGGATAAAAGAATGAGGTGACAGTCTGCGGGCTTGCAAATAAGCAGCCACCCTCAGGGCCGTCGTATAGAAATCACCATAGGTTGTCTGTCGTGTACCGTTTTGGTCAATGACAGCAATCTTATTGTGATTATTCTTAAAAGAATCAATCAGCCTATGGATGAATCTCGCTTTACTCATGCTTTCTTGATGGGTAAGGTAAATGTGAAACTCGTACCTTGCCCGAGTGCTGACTCGAAGGATACCTTACCTCCGTGCTTGTTTTCTATGATATCGCGTGTGATGCCCATGCCAAGCCCCGTGCCTTGACCTACGGGCTTTGTGGTGAAGAAATTCTCGTAGAGACGCTCCTTCACCTCATCGCTCATACCTATTCCGTTGTCTTTTATCTGGATGGTCAATTCATCAGCAGCAGAGACCGTAACCTCTATCGTAGGCTGATAATCGGCAGCTTCCTGCTGACTGCGCTGACGAACAGCATAGCAGGCGTTGTTCATCACATTCAGTACTGCACGACTCAGATCCTGAGGAATGACCATTAACTGTGGAATGCCCTCTTGATAGCTCTCCTTGATACTGATGTTGAAGCTCTTGTCATTGGCACGCATGGCATGGTAAGCCAACCATACGTACTCCTTGACCAGATGGCAGACGTCAGTAGGCAGGAACTCGTTCTCTTTGCCTCTCGACATCAGCAGGATGCCACGGATGATACTGATAGCCCGCTCACCGTGTTCCACGATCTTTGCCATATTCTCTTTCAGGTCGGCCACGATATCTTCTACCTCTTCACGATCATTTTCGGGCAACTTATCCTCGTTGTCCTCTACGATTTCCGTTAAGTCGTTCAACAGCTTATCCGATATCTTGCTGAAGTTGATGACAAAGTTCAGCGGGTTCTGTATCTCATGGGCAATGCCTGCACTGAGTAATCCCAGCGAAGCCAGTTTCTCCTGTTGCTTCAGCTCCTGTTGCAGGTCTTCCATTTGCTTCTCCATAGTCGTATCAGTTTTGACTTATTGGTAATGTGATTGTAAATTCTGTATAGACATCCTTTTCTGACTTCACGCTGATATCGCCGTTGTGGTTCTGGACAATCTCACGGCTCAGGTACAAGCCAACGCCCGCAGCCTCTCCAGTAGGCTTTGTGGTGAAGAAGGGGTCGAACACTTTATTGATGATGGTATCCTCGATGCCGATGCCATTGTCACGGATGACGATGGTCAGACGGTCGGCAGTGATATCGACGCTCAGGGTAATCTCTGGGTCGTACTTCTCGCGCTGCGCTTTCTTTACGACAGCATAGATCGCGTTACCCAGAATGCTCATCAGTGTCATGCTCAACTGCTCTGGATTACCATTGATGGAAATGTGCTCCTGCGGTATGTTAAAGTTGACCTTGATACTGTACGCTTTTATCTTCTCGGCAAAGTAGCTGTTGGTCATCTCCTCGTCTTGATTCAGTATAGGCACCAGATCCATCGGCTTGATACCACCGCTACGGTCTTTCAGCATCTCTTCCATCGCCTTCAGGATGCGAGTGTTGTTCTGTCCGTGTTCGCTCACTTTCTGCAGGTTACCTATCAGCATGTCGAGCACATCCATCGTGTCCTCGTAGTTGTCCTCGCTCATGTGCTCTTTCTCGTCCTCAATGTTGGCTTTGATATCCCTTGCCAGTCCTTCTGAGAGCTTTGCGAAGTTGTTGATATAGTTCAGCGGGTTCAGGATGCGGTCAATGAGGCCCTGGGTCAACTTACCTGCTGTGGCCATCTTCTCCTGGCGAATCAGTTCATTCTGTGCCTGAGCCAGTTCATCGAGTGCTGTCTGCAGACTCTTTGACTTCTCTTCAATCTCGTCTTTCTGTTTCACCACCTCTGCCGTACGTTCCTGTACAATATTCTCCAGTCGGATCTTTTCTTTCTCTAAACGATGGAGACGGAAACGTACTATGAGATAGATGAGAACACCGATGCAGAGCAGGTAGAGAATCATCATATACCAGCGCTGGTAGAATGCGCGCTGGATCTCGAATTTCAATGCTTTCGCCTGGATGATATGTCCGTAGGCATCCATCGCCTGCACCTCAAAGGTGTATCTTCCGGGCTCAAGGTTGGGGTACTTCGCTTCCTGTTCATCATCCCATGCCGACCAAGCACCGTTGTTCATCCTATAGCGGTAGAGGGTCTTCTTGATGAGGATGGTGTTGTCGAGGGCAAACGAGAACTCCAGGTTGCGCTCGTTGCTGGCGAGACTCTGGAACCTCTCTGGCATCTCGCCATATCCGCCCCACAGGATGCTGTCGCCATTCAGTTTCATGGTGCGGATAAACAGTTTCGGATTACCCTCCAGAATGGGGTCGGTGAATGATGTCCGATAGATGATCAGTCCGAAGTCGCCACCCATGATGAGCCTGTCTTGAGTCAGGAGCATATCTCGCACGTTGTACTCACTGATCGCATTCAGCTGCGTCTCGTATGTCTTTTGCCTGACCCCGTCTTTGATGCAGTACAGTCCGCGGCCGTCGCTCTGCGTGAGCCATGTCCTTCCTTCCTTGTCCATATACGCCATCTGAGGGTAGGGGATGGGGGCTGTCTGGTTTGCGCTGATGGTGAGCAGTTCGTTATGTGTAGGCACTATCATGCCCGGTATCGTCTTGTCGCCTTCCAGCACTACCTGATGGAAGTCCTTTTCAGCTTTCTTCTTGCACCAGATGATGCCGTATAGGTTCTGTAGCCAGATGGTCTCTTTCTCGTCAATATAGATGTGAGTAACACGTTCCAGGTCGGCAACCTTCTTTCTGCCACCGTTGTCGCTATTCAGATACACGCCATCGGGTTCACCTGTATAGAATCCCCCTTGTGTCTCCTTCAGCGACATCGTGTTCTGGTCGTTCAGTCGCTGGGCGATGGTCTTTCCCTTCACCAGATAGAGTCCGTTGCTGGTAGCCACGAGCAACCCCTTCTGTGTGAAAATCATCTGCCAGCATTGGTAGGCCATGTTGGCAACAGGTTGTGCAAACCTGTCTTCCATGAGGAACAGGCCATTAGTGGTTCCAGCGTAGAGCGCCCCCTCATGATATAGGATTGAGAGCACCTCGCCGCGCAGCCCTTCCTGTGCAGTGACTCGGGTGTAGGTGGTGGGTACAGCAATGCAGAATAGTCCGCTGTTGGTTGCTCCCCAAAGGATGCCCTTCCCGTTGTATGCCAACTTATTGATGGCGTTCGAGCAGAGTCCGTTGTCCTCAGTAATAAAATATCTGGTTATATTCTCACTGATAAACTCCACGCCATTCGCCTCTGTAGCCTTTGCTTTCAGCCCGAAGTCGAGATCCACCAGTTCGTTGTTGGGTGCCGTGTTCAGTATGTACTCCTGGGCTTCCTTGATCTCCCCATGATTCAGGGTATAGCCGTAGCCGTCCTCCAGTTTGAAGACCAGTTGCTTGTCGTGTTCCCATATTTGAGCCACGACTCCCTGAAAACTGCCTTTCGTCACAGCGTTACTCAGCGTAAGCACACCTTTCTCATTACTCTCGATGAAGCCTAGATAATTGTAGCCGCCTGCCCAGATAGTGCCTTTTGCATCGCGGTAGAGGGTTGTTATTCGGGTGATGTTAGGTGTGTGTATGATGCGCCATTCTGCCTGGTCGTAATACAGCAGTCCTTCGAAGTTGGCTACATACACAAATCCCTTGTCGTCAGTGATGATGTCGAAGTTACGGTTATGAGCCTGATATTCGCTGGCACTGATGTTGCGCAGGAAGGGGAGTCCCTGGGCAAAGGCAGTGATCAGTGAAAAGAGGAAAGTGATCAGCAGTAGCAGTCGTTTGTTCATTTCTCACCTCCTTTCTCGCTATTGATAAACATCTGGTAAGAAGCGCTCTTGCCCACATAGCTGTTCCATTGCTCTTCCGTGAGCAGATGCCCTTTCAGTCGGTTCACCATCCTATCCACCGAGATCATCGTCTCTGTGAGGGTTCCGTTGTTATCGCCCAACCAGAGGTGGGTCTTCTTGTTGTCCACATTGAAGTATCTGATCCATCCGTCTGATTCGTCCGACTGGAACAGCTGTATGGGTTCTACTTTCTCATTCTCATAGAGCCAGAGGTTCATCTTGCCGTCATAACTGGACGAATACAGTTGGTTGCCGTTCACCTTCAGTCGGGTGATGCGAGAGCGATGGCCCACCAGTTCCTTTACCTTTCCGTTTTTCTCTTCCACGTAGATCTTTCCGTCGCTGGTGCCGTAGGTGTTGATGCCCTTGTTGTCAGAACGGGCAAAGGCCATTACTACACCTTTCACTGCGCTGGGCTTACGCTTTGACTCCATCTTGTTCAGGCTCACGATCTCGTGCATGTTTCCCTGTTCGTCAAACACCAGCGGGTGTTTGTTGATGCGCCCCGTAGCCGTTATCTTCGCATGGGTGTGTAGCGTGCCCATCTGCTCATAGGTCTTGGTATTGATGAAAGCCACACCGCTTTCACCTACCACTATCAGGATGTTGTCGCTGAATGTGTCCAGCGCCATGGGATGACTGATGTTTGTCAGCACCACCTGCTCCGTCTTCCCGTTTGCAGGGATGATGACCAGTTGTCCTGTGTAGCTCGCAGCAAAGATGGTGCCTGCCTTGTCGGCACACACCCCACGGAAATCAAAATTGCTATTGGAAAAAAGACTCTGCGTCTTCAGCTTGTCATCCTGATTCACATGACGGAATATCTCGCCATAACTGCTCACGGTGACTAGCTCATTCTGGGAATCCGGCATAAAGAAGATGCCAGTGATGCCTCCTTTGTGCAGACGGGTCCAGCTGTGCTTGCTCTCGCTGACCTCCATCAATGCCTGGATCACAGACAGATGATACAGGTCGTTTCTGTTGCCGTACGACTTTGTAAACCAATACGACGTGTAGGCCAGGCGCTTGGCCAGTTCCTTGTTGTCGCCCGACAGATACTGGTTATAGGCTATCGAGGCGAGCGAGCGTCCCAGTGCAATATAGCTCAGCGTATCTGCCACGCGCTTGTTCAGCTCTGCCGTCTTTCGCTGGTCATTGGCTATCTCCGCCTGCCTCTTGGCCTCCTTGCTCTGTGCCTCGGCATTGTCGCGTTCCCTTCTGGCTATCTCTTCCGATGCCTTTGCCTGGTCCTGTGCGGCGATAGCGTGCTGCTTCTCCTCCTCGGCTATCTCGGCCTGTTTCTTTGCCTCTTCCGTACGCTCATCACTGATGCGCTTCTGTTCGTAGGCAATAGCCTCCATCTGCTTGTTGATGCTCTGGTCAATGACGGCTCTGTGCTCCTTCTGACTCAGTTCGGCCAACTGCTGTTCCAGTTCTGCCGTTCTTTCCTTCTCAACGTAGTAGAAGCCAAATCCCAGGGCACACCCTGCACCCAGTACGGCACAGGTCAGCCCCCAAAGGATATGTCTTTTGTACTCCACCTTCAAAGTATTTTACTTTCTTTTGAGTGATAATAATGTGATGTCGTCACTTTGCTCTGCCTCACCAGCAAACGCCTTGACATCGCTGAGTATGCCTTCCACGGTCTTCTGGCAGTCCATTCCCTGCAGTCGGCCGAGTGTGGCTTCCAAGCGCTCTGTGCCGAACTCCTCAAAGGTCTCGTTGACCGCCTCGTTGACACCATCGGTAAACATCGTGAACACATCGCCGCTCTCCAGCGTGAGACTGCCGGCATTGAAGTCGAGGCCCTCGATGGCACCTATCATGCAGTTGGTACTCATCGGCAGCACCTCCACCTTTCCGTTGGCATGGGTGATATAGGGCGAGTTGTGACCCGCGTTACAGTAGGCCATCTCGCCAGTCTTGACGTTGTAGATGGCGTAGAACACCGTCACGAACATACAGTTCACCGACTCCTTGCAGAGCAGTTCGTTGGCACGCTTGATACACTCCTCTGGTGCTAATCCCTGCATCCCGATGGCCCTGATCAGCGTGCGGCTCACGGCCATGAAGATGGCGGCAGGCACACCCTTTCCGCTCACGTCGGCAATGACCACGCCAATGCGGTTCTCGTCGATATTGAAGAAATCGTAGAAGTCACCGCCTACGTCCTTGGCAGGTGTCATCGAGGCTGCTATGTCGAGCACATCCTCGTATTTTGGGAATGGCGGGAAGATGCGTGGCAGTATGGCCTGCTGTATCTCGCCAGCCACTGCCAGGTCAGTCTTCAGCGACTCCAGCTGGTTGTGCTCCTGCTGTGTCTGCTTGATATAGTTGATTTGTTCAATGGCCTTCTCTATGGTGACGCTCAGGTCGTCCAGGTCGATGGGCTTCGTGGCAAAATCGAAGGCGCCGTTGTTCATGGCCTGACGGATGTTTCCCATATCTCCGTATGCGCTCACCATGATACATTTCATGGCGGGGTTCTGCATCTCGTTGATCTTGGTGAGCAGTGTCAGTCCGTCCATCTCGGGCATGTTGATATCGCTCAGTATGATGTCGAAGTCCTTGTGCTGCAGCATCATTGTCAGGGCTTCCACACCATTGTGTGCAAAATGAAACTCGTATTCTTCCTTGCGTATCTTTCTTCTGAAATATTGTGTCAGCAGCAACTCAAGGTCGTTCTCGTCATCTACGCTAAGAATCTTTATTGGCATACAGTCTGTAATTTAAAATTGTTTGTTTAAGGATGCAAAGATACAATAAACAAATCAAATGACCAAACAAAATCATCAATTTTGCTTGGTCATTGATTTAATATTCGGTAATTTTACGAAAACAGCACGGTAAGGCCTGCCATCACGATGCTCACCATCGACATCAGTTTGATGAGGATATTCAGCGAGGGACCTGATGTGTCCTTGAAGGGGTCGCCCACGGTGTCGCCTACGATGGTGGCCTTATGGGCAAACGAACCCTTGCCGCCGAAGTTGCCTTCCTCTACCATCTTCTTGGCGTTGTCCCAAGCGCCGCCTGCGTTAGCCATGAACACGGCGAGGGTAAAGCCACTCGACAGTCCGCCGACCAGCAGTCCCAGCACACCTGCAATGCCCAGCACGCAGCCTACCACGATAGGAATGGCGATAGCGAGGAGCGATGGGATGATCATCTCACGCTGGGCAGCGCGGGTCGAGATCTCTACGCAAGAACCATAGTCGGGCGTGCCCGTACCCTCGAGGATGCCCTTGATCTCGCGGAACTGGCGGCGCACCTCTTCCACCATCTTCTGTGCAGCACGTCCCACGGCCTCCATTGTCAGTCCGCAGAACAGGAAGGCTGCCATAGCGCCGATGAAGGCACCCACCAATACGCGGGGATTCATCAGGTTCACCTGGAAGTAGTTCATGAAATCAGGTATCGTCGCGTTCATTGCGTCAATCTTCTCACCAGCCAGGTTCACGATGAAGTCACCAGAGCGGTGCATCGCAATCTTCACCTCTTCAATATAAGAAGCCAGCAGTGCCAAGGCTGTGAGTGCTGCCGACCCAATAGCAAATCCCTTGCCAGTGGCAGCCGTGGTGTTTCCTAATGCGTCGAGGGCATCCGTACGATGACGCACCTCTTCACCCAGTTCACTCATCTCCGCATTACCGCCAGCATTGTCGGCAATGGGTCCGTAGGCATCTGTTGCCAGCGTGATGCCCAGTGTCGAGAGCATACCTACGGCAGCGATGCCGATGCCGTAGAGACCCTGTGACAGGGCTGTGGCGTTCATATCCATCACGAAGCCGTTGGCGCAGAGGTAGCTCAGCATGATAGCCACACCAATCGTCACCACGGGGATGCACGTTGACATCATGCCCGTGCCGATACCCTTGATGATGACTGTTGCCGAGCCTGTAAGACCTGCCTCCGAGATCTTCTGCGTGGGCTTGTAGGAATGAGAGGTATAGTATTCTGTGGCCTGACCAATGATCACACCTGCTGCCAGTCCTGTGATCACTGAGAACGAGAGTCCCAGCCAGTTGTCAATCTGCAGCATATAGAGGATGCCGAAGGTAGCTACGGCAATGAGCAGGGCGCTCACGTTCGTACCTAATGACAGCGAGCGGAGCAGATCCTTCATCGTGGCACCTTCCTTCGTACGCACCAAATAGATGCCCAGAATACTCAGGAACACGCCCACGGCAGCTATCAGCATCGGGGCTATCACGGCCTTGAGCTGCATCTCGCCAGAGGCGGCAAAGGCCACGGCACCCAGTGCAGCGGTAGAAAGGATGGAGCCGCAGTAGCTCTCATACAGGTCGGCACCCATACCGGCTACGTCGCCTACGTTATCGCCCACGTTATCCGCAATGGTGGCAGGGTTTCTTGGGTCATCCTCGGGGATGTCGGCCTCCACCTTACCCACGATGTCAGCGCCTACGTCGGCAGCCTTTGTATAGATACCGCCACCCACACGTGCAAACAGCGCCTGCGTCGATGCACCCATTCCGAAGGTCAGCATCGTGGTAGTGATAGAAATCAGTCCGTCGGCATCAAACTGGTTCAGCACCAGGAACCACACGGCGATATCCAGTAGTCCCAAGCCTACCACCGTCAAACCCATCACGGCACCGCTGCGGAAGGCAATCTTCAAGCCCCCGTCCAGACTCTTGCGGGCAGCGTTGGCGGTACGCGCAGAGGCGTATGTGGCCGTCTTCATGCCGAAGAAACCTGCCAGTCCACTGAAGAAACCACCTGTCAGGAAGGCAAACGGCACCCATGGGTTCTGCACGCCGAAGCCGTAGGCCATGATAGAGAAGATGATGGCGAGCACGACAAACACGATCAGCACCACCTTGTATTGCTGTTTCAGGTAGGCCATAGCGCCATGGCGCACGTGTCCGGCTATCTCTCTCATTCTCGGAGTGCCTTCATCGGCTTTCATCATACTACGGAAAAACAGGAATGCCATGCCAAGGGCAACGATTGAGGCCACTGGTACGAGCCAGAATTCAAAAGGAATGTTAGTCATCTTAGTTTATTTTTATTGGTTATTGTTTCATTCCGTTTGCAAAAATACGAATAAAATGTGGAAATTGCAATAATTTTTACACCTAATTGGTGAAAAATTTACACTCTTTCATAATTTTATGCATCTTTTTTGCGCAAAATGTGTACCTTTGCACCCCGAAAATCAAACCATAAACATGCAAACAAGAATGAAACAGAGATTCAATTCATTCATTGCGTGCCCGTGCAGTATGCCAGGTAGCGCAGTGAAGCGGGCAGCCATGCTGCTGCTCTTGAGTGTGCTCACCACGGTCAGTGTGTGGGCAGAGAATGACTTTACAGACAATGGCGATGGTACCTATACCATCAACAATGCCGAAGGGTGGGGGCTGTTCTGCGACGCCCTGCAGGACAACGAAACCTACAACCGCTTCAGCGGCAAGACGGTCTATCTCGGTGCCGACATTGGTACGGCTCAGAACCCCATCACTCGTATGGCGGGTACGAGCAAGCACGACTTCTGCGGTACCTTCGACGGACAGGGCTACACGCTGACAGTCAACATCAGCAGCGACAAAGACCACGACTACACCGCTCCGTTCAGCTATATCAGCGTCACCAAGGCCAACCCCAGCGACGAGAACGACAGCCCCGCCGCCATCCGTAACCTTCATGTTGCCGGCACCGTCACCGCCACCAAGGACTACGCAGGCGGTATCGTTGGTGCCTTCTGGGGCACCCTCACCATTGAGAACTGCACCAGCAGTGTCACCATCAACACTAACAACAAACACGCCGCAGGATTCATCAGTCGTGCCGCAGGCGACACCATCACCATCACTAATTGTCTGAGTAATGTCACCATCACCGGCACCATCAGTGGCGACGGCACCCATGCTGGATTTATCGGCGCCTCGGCGAGTGGTATCGAGATCAATATCACCGGCTGTGCCTTCACCGGCAGTCTGCTTGGCACCAACACCACCCATTGCGCTGGTTTCGTGGGCTACAACAGCGGTACGCTCACTATCACCCATTCACTTTTAGCCCCCGCAAATGTCACAGTAGGCGACACAGGGAGCGCCACCTTCGCTCGAGGCAACGTGCCAACCTTGAGCAACTGCTACTATACTGATAGCCTCGGCACCGCTCAGGGTAAGCAACGCCGCCGCATCATTGCTGGCGATTACGTCACCGTCACCACCTTCCCCACTGGCAACTATACGACCTATAACGTCAGCCGCATCCTCGGCTACACTGGCGGCGGACTCATCTATGCCGATGGCGGCGTGAGATACTATGGAAAGGACGACCCCGTCTTATTATCCCTTAGTCACTCAGAACGTGCAGGCTACAACTTCAACCATTATACCATCAGCGCAGGCAAAGCCCAAGGCGTAATAATCACCATGCCCGATGAGGATGTGACTGTCGGCGCAAGTTGGGATCTGATAAACTATAATATCTCTTACAATTTCAATGGAGGCGCGCTTCGTGTAGGCGATAGCAACCCCGTCAGCTACAACGTCGAGACGCCAACCTTCACCCTCTGTGAACCCGTCAAAAATCACTATGACTTCGCAGGTTGGTATATCAACGATGCGTTTACTGGCGATACTGTGACTTCTATTAAAATAGGTACCACTGGAATCATAAACTTATATGCCAAGTGGACCCCAGTCACCTATAACATCTCTTACGATCTAGCCGGCGGTGAGCTTCCTGCTGGCAAGAGCAATCCCGACAGTTATAACATTGAGAGCGCAGATATTACCCTCAACATCCCCGTTAAGGATGGCTATATATTCGCAGGCTGGACGGGCACCGACCTGGATGCCCCCACATACAAAGTGATTATTACTACCGGTTCAGTAGAAGACCGTGAATATACTGCCACATGGGTTAAGGCAGTTAGCGTCAACTATATAGATGAGAATGGCGATCCCCAAACCGCGATGGCACTTCCCCTTGACGGCAGCGAGACCACGCTCACACCAGGCTGGTATTTCGTCCAGGATTCCAACCCTGCTGGCGTTGACCTCGCCTATACTAAAGGCCTGAGCTGCTCTGGTGGCGACCTCAACATTATCCTCTGCGACGGAGCCGAGATGACGGTAACCGGCCAGGAGTTCGAAGAAGCTATCAATTTCGACGGTGACTATACGCTGGCCTTCTACGGCCAGAGTCTCGGCACTGGTAGTCTCTCATTGACAGGCTACTACGAAGGTATCTGTGCAAACAGTGGCAGCGTCATTATCAATGGAGGCAACATTACAGTCACAAGCGATACAAGAGTTGCCGTTAATAGTATCAGTTTCACCATGAACGCTGGTAGTGTTACCATTACATGCGACAATAATTCTTCCGTTTACGTTACTACCAACTTTACCTTCAATGGTGGTAACTTCAGTGCTACCAGCGCATACTCATCCGCTATTGACGGACCTCTTAACCTTAGTTGGACCAGTCCCTCTGACAGTTTCTTTGCCAATAGATTTGGTAATGTTAGCCTCACTATCGCTGAGGGCAAGGATTTCATCGACGAGGAAGGTACTGTACATACCAGTGAAAGTGTTGGTGACATCTCAGACAAGACGCTGCGTCCCTTCAACGGCTACTATCCGCCCAAGACCCTCATCGCTACTGACGTCAATGTCACTACGGCTACGCTGACTTGGGAGGCCGGCAATGACGAGACGCAATGGCAGGTGAAATGGAGCACCGATGGAGGCGACACATGGACTTCGCCCGTCACGGTGAACAGTACCCAGTACGAGATGACCAATCTTGATCCTGTAACTACTTTCCAGGTGCAAGTGCTGAGCGTTTACGGAGAAGGTCAGTACAGTTATCCGAAGAGCATTACATTTACTACGCATTCGGCCAGCGAAGCTCCTATAGAACTGACCAGCAATGCAACAGCCAACGCCGCCGTCCTCAGTTGGACGGGCTTCCAGGATAACTATAACCTTCGCTATCGTCAAGCTTCGGTTGTTACTGACAACATAGTATTCTCAGATTGCTTTGAATCATACGCTGACGATGCTGCTCTTAATGCCGTATGGACTGTTCTCGACCTTGGTGGTGGTGAAAATACTGATGAGCTTGGGTTGTTTGCTAATGCCGCCAAGACTGGCGGCCAAGGTTTCCGATTCTCGTCTTTCGATAAATCTTCAAGTTACGACCAGTATCTTATTTCTCCTATTTTGCCTGATGATGGTAAACTTACATTCGCATACAAGTCCTCTTACGGAACCAATGATAAATTCCGTGTAGGTTATTCCACAACGACCAACGATCTCTCAGCATTTGCGTGGGGCAATGACATCAATAGTGATGCAGAATGGCAAACCTTTGAGCAGGAACTGCCCGAAGGTACCAAGTATTTCGCCATCAATTACACTGGCGATTATGCGTACCGCTTATACATAGATGACATCACCATCAATGGGATGCAGGACTTTGATTGGGAGAACAAGACCAACGTCACCAGTCCACAGACCGTCTCAGGTCTCACACCTGAGACAAAGTATCTATGGCAGGTGCAGGGCATCGTTGACGACGACGTGACAGAATGGAGCGAGGAGGCTGACTTCACCACAAACTATAAGGTCAGCTATATTGATGCGGACGGTGAGGAACAGACCACAATAGCACATTCGCTTAATGGCAGCGAGACCACGCTTGTTTCTGGTTGGTATTTCGTTCAGAATACCAATCCCGCTGGTGTGGACCTCGCCTATACGAATGCCCTGAGCTGCTCTAACGGCGACCTTAGCATCATCCTCTGCGATGGGGCAGAAATAACGGTGAACGTAGCAGAAGACAAAGCGCTTTCCATTAGCGGCGATAACCGTACGCTGACCATCTACGGACAGAGCGAAGGCACTGGCCGTCTTACCGTCACAGGCGCTGTATCAGGGGAGAATCCTGATGGTACCATCGATGTCAGCAACATGATTATCAATGGTGGTATCGTCAACGCCACCAGCAACGTGAGGGATCATGCCGCCATTCATAGCAATGTGACGCTCAACCATGGTCAGCTCAACGTCGGCAACAACGAAAACTCACTGGCTTTAGAAGGTGATCTCACCGTTAATGGCGGACAATTCGTTGCCTCTTCTTCAGTATTGGGAACTATATACTTTAACGGCGGTACTTTCAACGCTACGGCAGTTGGTGATGATGTAATCTACCTTAACTGGACTAGCCCCTCCGACCGTTTCTATGCTGGCAGCATAGAAGATAACGTCTATATTGCCGATGGCAAGATTTTCGTTGACGAGGACGGTACACTTTATCAACCTGAAAACGGTGGTCTCTCTGATCATAACCCCACTGGCAAGACGCTCCGTCCCTTCACTGACTACGAAGTTCCTATAGACCTGGCCAGCAGTCCATTTGCCACCACCGCTACCCTCAGTTGGACGGGCTTCCAGGATGAGTACAACGTACGCTTACGCGATGCAGCGACCAACGTCTTTTTCTCAGAAGGCTTCGAAGGCGGTTCCATGCCTACAGGTTGGTCAACAACTGATAGCTATTGGAAAATTACTTCCGGTACAGGACATAAAGATCATACAGGGGCAGCAACGGGCAGTTATAATGCAGGATATTATGTAGGCAGTTACGATAATTCTGACATACTTATCACTCCTGCTATGGATTTGAGTAGCACTACATCAGCAACATTGAACTTCAACTTCTGGAATACAAACTGGAGTGGAGACATCAATACGTTGAATGTGTATTATAGAGTGGATGGAGGTGACTGGAATCTGCTGTACACTAATGGTCAGGAAGTATCATCTTGGACACCAGTAAAAGTCGCTCTTGAAGGCTTGGCTGCCAATTATCAGATTGGCTTTGAGTGTGTTGGTAAATATAGTTATGGCATGGGTATCGACGACGTCGTGGTTGCTCAAAATAGTGATTGGACTTATATGAACAACGTCACCAGCCCGCTGAACTTCACTGGTCTTACACCCAATACCAACTATGAGTGGCAGGTGCAGGGCATCCATGACAAGGGCGTGACCGAATGGGTCGCAGGAACCTTCACCACCGATGAACTCAATATCGTTCTCTATAATAATGGTTCCGAGGCTCTGGATAACGCATCAGCCGTTAGCGACAATAATGGCATCGTAGCGCATAATGTGACACTCTCTGGTCGCACCCTCTACAAGGACGGCGACTGGAACACGCTGTGCCTGCCCTTCAACGTGACGATTGACGAGAGCCCACTTGCTGGAGATAAAGTGGTGGCAAAGGTGCTCAGTGAGAAATCAGAACTTGTGGGCGACAGGCTGACGCTGAACTTCAACGATGCGCCAAAAGAGATTCCTGCCGGCACCCCATTCATCATCAAGTGGGACAAGGGTGATGACCTCGTAAATCCCGTGTTCGAGAACGTGACCATCGACAAGACCTCTCGCGACTTTAAATTCACTGGCGGTACGTTCAAGGGTAACTACGCTCCGCTGGAGATTACCGACGACAACCGCAACGACATCCTGCTGCTCTCTTCTGGCAACAGGCTGGGCTACGCCAAGACCGACCGCACCATCGAGAATGGTAAGGCCCTCGGCGCCTGCCGTGCCTACTTCGATATCCCCTCTGATAATGGCGTCAAGGCCGCCCGCCAATTTACGCTGAACTTCGGCGATGAAGAGACCACGGGTATTATTGAGGTGAACACGAATCTCACGAATCTTACGAATAAGGCCGCAGACGCCTTCGACCTGCAGGGTCGCCGTATAGAGAACCCCAAGAAGGGATTGTATATCGTAAAGGGTAAAAAAGTCGTGATTAAGTGAAATAATTAATGGTAATTTCTTTCCTTTAAATAAAGTACACAATGAAAAAAACATATATCAAACCAGTCATGCTGGTGGTCAAACTGCAACATCAGTCACATCTCATGCAGGTCAGCGGTGGGAAATTCTCCCCGAGGTCTTATGAAATTGTCACTTTCGAAGAGTTCGAAATGGAATCCGAAGGCTTTGAAGAGGATGATGATTTAAGATAATAGAATCGCTCTATATGACGTAAAAACTGCTCCCATACCAAAGCTGGTGTGGGAGCAGTTTTTTTCCCCCTCTTTTACGTTGAATTTGTGTTTTGGCCTTAAACGCCTTGCGTTTCAGCCTGTTTCATCTTACGTTTTAGGCTATTTCAGCTCGCGTTTCAGGCTATTTCACCTTGCGTTTCTGGCTGTTTCTCAATGCATTTCAGCCTGTTTCACATGTCTTACCCTGAAAAACGTTGTTTTTGATTCAATGTTTTTCAGGGTAAGACAAAATTATCCTTGTTTTATTTTGAGATTCGCCCGATAATCATTATCTTTGCATCAATATAATAACCTAAAATGAATATGGACAACGACAATGGATTATTTTAATATATATTACAACTAAAAGTTCAGAATATGAAGAATTATTGCTATTTGGTGCTATTTGCAGTTCTTGTTGTTGCTTGCGGTCAGTCGCAGAAACAGAAGGCTGAGGCGTTAATTAAAGAGACTCTAGAAAGGTCACTTATCAAGCCTGACACCTACACCCCCATAGAAACAAAAGTTGAAGAAGCTTTTGCTCCCTACGATGACCCTGCGTTTTTAAAAGAACTGACAGAAATGATTAACATGACGGTTGAATATGCAGATTTAATGGAAAAGGCTAAACATGCAAAATTATTAATGTCTAAATGGAGTGCCCCCTATAGGTCGTCAGATGGAAAGGATGAATATCAAGAAGCGATAAAGGTATATGATGAAGCAAACGCCAAGATAGAGGAAATAAAGATAAAAACCAGAAAGCAAGACGAAAAAATTGCAAACATGCTGCTAGAGGACCGAAAGTTTCTTGGCTATAAAGCTATTCATACCTATCGTGCCGTCAATAATGCTGGCAATACATTTAATGGTAACACCGTTTTCTTCATTGACAAGAACTTTGAGAAAGTCGTATATTCAATGGATGTTGAAGATTATAACCAAGTGCAAGGCGCTGTAAAAATATTTAAAGAAGGGTAGAAATGTATTATTAATTCAATAAAAACATATAAGAATGAAAAGAATTAATGTATTATTTTTGGTAATGGCATTTTTCTTGTCACCTGTTGCTTTGGCACAAACAAAAGAGAGTCTGAAATTCGACAGTGCCTACAGAAAGGCGGAAAAGGGCGATAATGAAGCGCAACGTTATATCGCTTATTGTTATCTAACTGGGCGTGGTATCGCTAAAGATGAAAATAAAGCAGCACAGTGGTATTTGAAAGCAGCTCAACAAGGCGATAGAAAGGCTCAACTCTCCCTATTTGGTTTATACCGCATTGGACAGGGTGTGGAGAAGGATACAACAATGGCTTACGAATGGCTCAAAAAGTCAGCCGATAATGGTCATTCAGAGGCACAATATGTATTCAGCACATATGCCCTGAATAAAGTCTCTAGAGACCAGCCAGATTCTGTGGTTATTAGATATCTGACTATGGCTACACAAAACAAGCATATCAAAGCCACGTATTTGTTAGGATGTTGCTATTTTGAAGGAAAAAGTGTCGATAAAGACGAAAAGAAGGCTGTGGATTTGTGGACGCAATCTGCGTCTGAAGGACATCTTCAATCTCAGTTACGTCTGAGTAGTTGTTATTTTTTGGGGAAAGGATGTGAAAAAAGTGATACAGAAGGCTTTTCGTGGCTATTGAAAGCTGCTATACAAGGAGATCCTCAATCACAATATAAGGTTGGCGGCTGTTATCTAAATGGTAACGGTGTGGACAAAGATGATGCGAAAGCTATTGAATGGTTCATTAAAGCCGCTGATCAGGGATATGTAGAGGCACAAATAAGGGTTGGTAGGCTATACCTAAATAAAAACAAGTCTGTAAAAAAGAAGTCCGCTATACACTATCTAGAGAAAGCAGCAGAAAATGGAAATAGTGAAGCTATTGAACTGCTCGAAAAAAATAAGTAAATAATGAATTTAGGCTGTTCTATCCGAGTATATGACAATCGCTTGGGGTTATTGAATCCATTCTTGTTTGGAGAAATTTCGTAATTGTTTTATCTCTTTGTCGCTGCCCCTAGCTGGCGGTACGTGTTCGGAAAAGAGGCTTTTTTGAAAAATTCTCACTAAAGTGTCTGTAATGTCGAAAATATTTTTAATCTGCGGCTAATGATTTAACCAATAAGGGCTTCCGAGTGGAAGCCCTTTATTGTAAACGAGAAGTTGATATTGGGAGATTGACTATTCCTTCTCTTTTCCCGTGATATTATCCACGGCATCGCGCGCCTGATCGTTGAGGTTGACGTTGCGGGTGGTCTTAGCCTCGATGGTGCCAGCACGCATGATGTCGGCCATATCTACGCCAGTGGCACTCTTCAACACGTCGAAGGCCTGCTTGATGGCTACGGGAACGTTGCCACTCATGGCTGAGATGCCCTGACCGTCGCCACTGTAGATGTTGACACCCTTGATGGCAGAGATAGGCTTGGCCACATTCTCTACGACCTGAGGCAGCACCTCGATCATCATCTGCATGACAGCAGCATTGTTGTACTTCTTATAAGCCTCGGCCTTCTTGTCCATGGCAAGAGCCTCAGCCTCACCTTTCTTCTGGATGGCGTAAGCCTCAGCTTCTCCCTTGGCCTTGATACCTGCTGCCTCCTGCTCCAAACGGTAGCGGGTGGCATCTGACTCGGCATTCTGGGCGAGGGCACGTTGCTCGGCCTCGTATTTCTGAGCCTCGGCCACACGCTTGCGCTGCTCCAGATCGGCGGCAGCGTCGCGTTCTACCTTATACTTATCGGCATCGGCCTTCTTCTCGATCTCGGCAGCCAGTTCGTTTTGCTTGATCTCAATACGCTCGCGTGACAGGATCTGCTCGCGCTTGGTCTTCTCGATCTCAGCCTCCACGGTCTTGACATTGATGGTCTTCTGCTGTTCCTGCTGCTGGATGGCGTAGGCGGCATCGGCATCGGCCTGGGCGGTGTCGGCCTGGAGCTTCAGGGCAGCACGCTTCAGGGCGAGGTCGTTGTTCTTGATGGCGATGGCGGTGTCGGCATCGACGCGGGCATCGTTTGACTCCTTGTCGGCCTTTGACACCTCAATCTTCACGTCGCGCTCGGCGATGGCACGGTTGATGGCGGCATCTTTCTTGATCTTGGCGGTGTTGTCGGCACCAAGGTCTTTAATTAGTCCCTCGCGGTCGGTCACGTTCTGGATATTACAAGAGATGATGTTGATACCCAGCTTCGCCATGTCGGGCGTGGCCTTCATCATTACCTGGTCGGAGAAGCCGTCGCGGTCGGTATTGAGCGAGCGCAGGTCGAGGGTACCGATAATCTCACGCATGTTACCCTGCAGCGAGTCCTGCAGCTGCATGGCAATTTCGTCGGGCGTCATGTTCAGGAAGTTCTTGGCAGCCAGTCGGGTGCCGTCCTTGTCGGGCAGTACCTGCACCTTGGCCACGGCATCTACATCGACATTGATGAAGTCGTTGGTAGGCACGCTCTCCTCAGTCTTGATATCGACGGTGATCTGTCCCAGATAGACACGGTCGAGACGCTGGAAGAAGGGGATGCGGAAGCCGCCAGTACCGATGAGCACCCTGGGCTCTTTCCAGATACCCGAGATGATATAGGCAAAGGAGGGTGGGGCCTTGACATAGGAGATAAAGATGAAGATGGCAAGCAATGCCACGCCTAAGGCGATGAGTGCATACATTGTTGTTGGTTCCATAATTGAATAATTTTAGGGTTAAAGAAAATTTGAAAACAAATGTAGGGATTATTTGTTAAATGACAAAATAAATTCGCTATATTTAACACAAAAACTTGTCTGAATAATAGAAAAAGGTTACCTTTGCAATGTGGTGATGACATTTAACACAGAACAGCAGCAAGTCATAGAGGCTTCGGGCGGCTACCATCTGGTATTGGCGCCTCCAGGGTGCGGCAAGACTGCCGTGCTGGCCGAGCGCATTGTATGGGCGCATGAGCACGGGGTAGGGTTTGAGGATATGGTCTGTCTGACGTTTACCAACCGTGCCTCGCGCGGCATGAAGGAGCGCATCCACGAGCGTCTGGGCGGCGTGAAGGGACTGGACGGGCTGTTTGTGGGAAATGTGCATCGCTTCTGTTCGCGCTTCCTGTTTGAGAGTGGCATCGTGGCAGAGCATACGGCGGTGATAGACAATGACACGTCGTTTAGCATCATGGCCGATTTCCTGGGCGAGGACGAGCTGAAGGTGCTGGGCGACAACAAGGACCGTCAGCGCTATTCGCAGATACTGAACCTACAGCACCTGATGTACCAGTGCGAGCATCG
The DNA here is from genome assembly GCA_902778255.1 of uncultured Prevotellaceae bacterium. Classification (GTDB taxonomy): domain Bacteria; phylum Bacteroidota; class Bacteroidia; order Bacteroidales; family Bacteroidaceae; genus Prevotella. The sequence goes on along the minus strand of CACYXD010000004.1, from coordinate 118,499 downwards.
CTATCCGTCGAAGCTGATGGTACATAGGGATGCTATCCAGGCGTCGGCACTCAAGGAGCTGTGCCTGGCTTTCCGCCTGCCTTATACACAGGAGTCGTCAATCACCCTGTATCATCAGGCGAGCCAGTATTTAGAGGAGCAGGCGCTGCTGAGCAAAGAGGCGGCAGCGCTGCTGCAAAGCCTGAATGCGGCGCGGCAGTACGAGCTGTATAAGCAGCAGAACGACCTGCTGGATTTCGAGGACTTGCTGCTGAGGGCTTACGACGCGTTGGTGGTGGGAGATGCGACGTCTCATCAGACAGAACAGGCAGAGCCAAGGGCGATGGAACCAAGGCGCAGATATAAATGGCTGCAGATAGACGAGGTGCAGGACCTGAACCCGCTGCAGCTGGCCATCATCGACCTGTTTACGGATGATGATGCGACGGTGGTGTATCTGGGTGATACGCAGCAGGCCATCTTTTCGTTTATGGGTGCTCAGACAGACACCCTCACCATGCTGAAAGAGCGCTGCGGCGAGGGCTGTTTCCATAACTTCTTCGAGAACTACCGTTCGCCGCAATACCTGCTGGATGTCTTTAACCAGTATGGCGAACAGCAGTTGGGCATCGCCCACGACCTGCTGCCCTCTACGCAGAACAAGACAGAGAAGCGGGCAGGCGACCTGCAACTGCTGGAGGCTGACACCAATATAGACGAGGCAAACATGGTGGCGCACGAGGTAAGGCGTATCTACGAACAGTATCCAAATGATACGGTGGCCGTAGTCGTGGCGTTTAATAGCGATGCCGATGATGTGAGCGGTGCGTTGCGAGAACTGCCCCATTTCAAGATCTCGGGTATCGACTGCTTCTCTACACCTGATGTTAGGCTGCTGTTGGCCCATCTGAGCGTGGTGGCGATGGAGCAGAATTTTATTGCCTGGTCGCATCTGTTTACAGGCCTGCATGTCTATACGTCGAACAGTCTCTCGCGCCAGTTTGTGCGCCAGGTGATGGAACTGGCGTTGTCGCCAGTGGACTTCCTGGACTACGAGGGCTCTACCTATCTGAATGAGTTTGTTAAGACCTACGAGACACAGGACATCGTGGTGTTTGACACGGAGACCACGGGTCTGAATGTGTTTGAGGACGACGTGGTGCAGATAGCTGCCGTGAAGGTGAGACGGGGCAGGGTGGTAGAGGAGCTGAACATCTTTATAGAGACTGACCGTACCATTCCTGAGATGCTGGGCGACGTGGTGAACCCGCTAAGAGAGGAATATGCGGCGCAACCCCATCTGTCGCATCAGGAGGCGCTAAGGCGCTTTGTGGACTTTTCCCGCGGTTGTGCTATCCTAGGCCATAACGCCACTTACGACTACCAGATCATGGAGCATAATATGCAAAGATACGCGCCCGAGTTGTCGATGTACAGACTCTGGCCCAGCTATTATGACAGTCTGAAGATGGCGCGCCTGCTGCGTCCGCGACAGAAGAGTTATAAGTTGAAGGACTTGTTGGTGCAGCTGGGACTGGAGGGGCAGAACTCGCACCTGGCCAATGATGATATACTGGCTACGAACAGCCTGATGGTGTATTGCTATGACAGGGCGAGAAGTATCGTAGGGCGGCAGCAAGCGTTTATCCGTAAGCATCAGAAAACGATAGACCGCTTCCGCCACCTCTATGCCGACCTGTATCAACATTCGCGCAGCAGGCTTTATGTGCAGAGCAACGTGACGCCACTCTCGACGGAACTGCAATGTACGTTTGACTATCTGCGCGACATAGGACGCATAGGACAGTTGCCGAAGCTGCCATATATAATAAGGTATATAGACAAGGAACTGATCACGATGGAGAGCGGACTGGCGTTGGTGGACCAGCTGCATCGCCATATACAGGACCTGACCACGATGAAGGAGGCCGACCTCTGCGGCTCTGCGAGTATGACAGACCGCGTCTTTGTGAGTACCGTGCATAAGGCGAAGGGACTGGAGTTTGACCACGTCATCGTCTATGATGCCGTGGAGGGAAAATACCCCAGCGTCTATGCCGATACTGAGAGCGACGGACAGGAGGAGGCACGCAAATTCTATGTCGCCATCTCGCGTGCCAAGAGGCGACTCACTATCGGCTACTGTCAAAACAGCGTGACCCGCTGGGGACGCACTTATCCCAAGGAATTGACCCGTTATATGGCTTCTATCCGTCATTTCTTTTGCTGATGTAACAAATCTTGAAGGATAAGACACAAAATCAAAAAGTCTTGTCGTGAAGTTTTATTACCTTTGCAGACGGAATAAAAACCTATAACGCGTTTTATGAAGAAAATCTTTTTATTAGCCGTAGCCTTCGCAGCTACGATGGGCATCAACGCCCAGAACCCCTATCTGCCATTGTGGGAGCATGTGCCCGATGGCGAACCCCGTGTGTTTGAAGATCCTGATCAGCCTGGGAAGTTTCGTGCCTACATCATTGGTTCGCACGATGTGAACTATTCTGCCTACTGCGGTCCTGATATCCGTATGTGGTCGGCACCAGTGGAAGACCTCAGCCAGTGGCGCGACGAGGGTCCTATCTTCTCATGGTTTGTCAATGGCCAGTGGGACACGATGTATGCACCTGACCTGGTGGAAGTGAAGGACAAGACGACAGGCAAGAAGACTTACTGGCTCTATCCTCACTCTCGTGGATGGGGACGTATTGCAATGGTCTGTAAGGGTGACCGTCCTGACGGACCTTTCACTCCTGTGAACCTCACAGCTGACGGCACTCGCTGTGTGAATGGCTCACTCATCGATTTCGACCCCTCTGTGTTTATTGAGAATATCACAGACAAGAAGGATAAGGACTATAACATCGGCTATCGTGCCTATGTGTTCTATGGCTTCCAACATTCTACCGCCTGCGAGCTCGACCAGAACACGATGTACTCAAAGCGTCCTGGAACGGAGCTGATAGACCCCTTCATTCCTGCAGTCAGTGCCGATGGCCGCCTGCTGGATAAGGAAGGCAGCGAGTATAAGGCCCTTTACAAGGGTCAGGACCCCAAGGACTTCAATTTCTTTGAGGCATCCAGTATCCGTCAGGTGGGTAATAAGTACGTGATGGTGTTCTCGGGCTACTCTGGTAAGGAGTACGGACTGCGCAACACCAACTCGGCGCTGCGATATGCCTACGGCGACTCGCCTCTGGGTCCTTGGCGCTCTGGTGGCGTGCTGGTGGACTCGCGTGGCGTGGTCTTGAACGAGGATGGCTCGAAGTTGATTACGACGAATGCGGGTCATAACACCCACGGCTCCTTGCAGGAGATCAATGGCCAGTGGTATGTGTTCTATCACCGTCCGCCTCGTGGCTTTGGTAATGCCCGTCAGACCATGGTGGCTCCTGTGAAGATTACATGGGACAAGAAACCTGTGGCTAAGGGTGGCAAGGTGACCATCACTGGCTATGACCCTTATGTGAAGAGTAATGTGTGGACAGCCAAGGCTACTGACGGCAACGAATATACGGGTGCTGAGGTGACCAGCGAGGGCTTCCAGATCTTCGGTCTGCCACCTTACGCTTACTACAGCGCCGGCTATGCTGCCTTTATGTATGGACCTAATGCCAACAACTGGATGCAGGACAACCATGATGTGTGGAACAACTCGATGGATCTGGCTGGCATTCAGAATGGCGGTATCGTAGGCTTCAAATACTTTGGATTTGGCGGACTGGCTCAGGCCACGAAGGGTTGTAAGGCTTTCGAGGGTACCAAGGCTGGCGACAAGACCACACTGGGCCTGAACCTGACTCCCAGCGGCAAGGGTGGCATTGGCTTTAAGATTCATGTTAAGCTCGATGATCCTTGGAAGGGTCAGGAGATTGCTGTGGTAGATGTGCCTGCCAATGCAGACCGCAAGGAGACGATGTATTATGCTGCTGTGCCTGCAGTAGAGGGACTTACTGGCAAGCACGCCATCTATCTGGTGGCCGACGGTCCAGAGGTGCAGCAGCCTGAGCAGCCTCAGGGTCGTCCGCAGTGGGGTCGCCGTCCGCAGGAACCTCAGCGTCCACAGGGCTTGTTCGACCTCCACGGCATCAGTTTCTCAAAGGGTGCAGCGCATACGGCTCCCGTGGTTCCTCAGCTCACGATTACTGCTGATGGCAAGAAGCTGAACATCCCGGCAACACCTATCCGCTTCACCAATCAGAACGGCTATGCCGACCAGATTCGCTATCAGGTGTATGGTCCGCTGAAGGCTAACACCAAGTTGGAGGCGAAGGCTAATGTGCCTGGTGTGAAGTGCGAGGTGAGTGCGATTGTTGAGGGTCGCGCTACAGTGAAGGCCACCTACAACGGTCAGACCAAGATATTCCTGATCAACTAAGGATAGAAGATCATAAAGAAAAAGAGGTGAGATAAAAAATGTCTCACCTCTTTTCTTATTTCCTTATTTTCTGGGTTGCCGATTGAACTTATAGGCAACGGAGAGCATGACGTAGCGGGGAATACAGTTGTTCCAAGTCTCTGTACGCCCCTGGGCATTGATGCTGTACTGCGTGTTGGAGAGCTGGTGGAGCAGGTCGAAGGCGGTGAGTTTCAGCGTGAGTTTCTCGTTGAATAGCGAACGTGCCAGTTCTGCATTCCACACCAGGTCGTCCGTGTTCATCATCTCGCTCTGATAACCTCTACGACTGTACATACGGATGTCTGTAGCCACACTCACCTTTACCCAGGGAATCGTGTAGCGTAATAATCCGCCATAGTTATAATCAAAGGCTGAGATATTCTCAAAGTCCTTACGATCACCGATGGAGCGACGCCAGTTTACGTCTCCGCTGATGCCAATGGTGAGTTTGTCCTTCTGATATTCCAATCCAAAGTGCTCGTGCAGCGTCCAGTTATGTACGGTACTCTTCTTTTCTCCAGTAAATGTTTCTAATTCATTATAATAGATGATGGGGAAGTCAACAGAGTGTGTGTAGCTTACGTCGGCACGTTGCTGTAGGGTGATGCGTTTGGCGCTATCAAGAGGTTGTTCGTAACTGGTTCCTAGGTTCCAGTTCCAGTTACCATTGATATTGTCCTGCATAAAAATGTATTCACCCGTAGTTGTGTTGTATAAGGTGCGCGTTCCGATAGACCTTTGTGTTAGCGAGGCATCGCTCCACAGACGGATGAAACGGCGGATGGAGTCGTTGTTGAACTGGAATCCAATGTTCACGTTGTGTGTGAGCGTAGACTTCAGGTCGGGGTTGTTGACAGTGGTAACAAGAGGATTGGTGGTATCGCCTACTGGCATCAGTTCCGGTAGTCCTGGTCTGCTCATGCCCATGCTGTAGCCCAAGCTGTTGAGACCGTTCTTCTTTCCCCATCGCGACCAGCTGATGCCTGATGAGACATCAATATAACTGCGATGGGCAACGGTGTCGAGTATAGAGAAGTCGTTGTACTTCAGCCTCTCATGCGGATTTCTGACAGATAAGTTAAGTGAGAAATAATCGTTATCGCCTGAGTGCATCACCTGAAATGAAGAACTGATGGTGCGACTCAGCAGTTGCTGCTCGTCGCAGTTATTTAAGTCCATCGCACTCATTAGTGTCTGATGTGTAGAGGGCAGCCATTCCGTCTGATATTTGTCTTCAGCGAGATAGTCCAGTCGGTAGCGCAGGTTATTGCTATTGCTTAACGACTGCGCATAGCTTACATCAACGCCCACAAACCATTTGTTGAGCAGTTGCAGATAATAGCCCATTTCTGCCTGATAGCTGTAGCTGTCGTTATGCGTGTCGGCATAGTTATGACGCAGGTCGGTAGAGTCTGCTTGTGCGAAGTAGGTACTGTTTATCGACCAACTGTCGTTGGGCTTTTGACGTGTGTATGAACCAGTCAGACCTGCTGAAATATAGTCACCCCATGCGAACTTATGGTGGAAGCCCAGGTTAGCATTCAAATTCAGTGTGCGATAGCGGGTCAGACCGTCGTTCATCGTGCGGTTGATGATTGCTTCACGGAAGGTGGAGTCCTGACTGCCGTTGGTACGGTCGCCGTTGCTATAGCTGGCACTGATGGAACCCCATATCGTGATGGGCTTCTTCAGTTGGAAATAGTCGTAGGCATTAAAACGGAAATCATTCTGTCGGCTCCACGACTCAGAACCGCCGATGATATTTCCTCCAGATGCAAAGCGTTCGTTAGAGGTGCGACTCAGGTTGTCGTTGTCGCTCCATTCAAAGGTGGCATCCATATTCGTTTCCCACACCTTGTCTTTATCCTCCGTCTCGATATGCAAGCCTGTCTGCTTAGTGGCTCTCAGTCCTTGCGGCATATTGCTGGGCGACCAGTCGCCTTCTGCTCCAGGGCGATGCGTCTCGTTCACATTGTTGGTGTTGCCAAAGATGCTGACGCGTGAATGGTCATCGTAATAGAGTCCGAAGGCACGTCCCATGTAACGGTCATCTGTACCGTACCCCCCTTCGATATTACCCATATAGCCTCGATTATACTCACGCTTCAGCTGCACGTCCATCACGTAGTCTTTCTTCTCTACGTCGTGGCCAATGAGTTCACTCTGCTTGGTGCTCTTATCGAAGACCTTCAGTTCCTTGACGGTGTAGTAGGGCAGGTTGTCGAGCATCACCTTGTTCTGACCCTTGAAGAAGTCCTTGCCGTTCAGCGTGAGGTAGTCCACCTTCTTGCCATTGATATAGATGTCGCCGTTGTCCTTGAGTTCGGCACCAGGCATCTGACGAATCAGTCCGTCGAGCATAGAGCCTTCAGGCAGATTGAAGGCAGAGGCATTATAGACGAGCGTATCGCCACGATAGGCCAGCTTTACTTTCGTGCCCGTGACAACCACGCCATTCAGTCCTACCTCCTTATAGATCTCGTCATCGCCACGCTGTTTCTTCTTCATGAGGATACGAGGCAGTTCGAACCATGAGTTGCGGGCAATATGGCGCAACTTATAGTTCATCGTGGTGTCGTTATAGCCTTCTGCAGATGCTTTGATGATATAGTCGGCATTCTGGGCCGGCACCTTAAACTCATAATACGATGAAGTGCCCCACGTCCAGCAGGTCATGGAATCTACAAAGGTAGAGTCAGAGCGCATCAAGGTCATCAGCGCTTTTACCTTGGCTTTCGTAAACGAGTCATAGACCTCGCCCGATAGCTGAACGGTGCGTTCTTTCTTCTTCTTCACTTTGGTTGAATCGGTCTGGGCATAGCATCCCAATGCCATCATCCAAAGTGTTATCCCATAAACAAAATATCTCATTTCTTACAGTTTACCCTGATCACCCAGATAAGAGTCTTTGAATCCAAGAAAATAGAGCACGCCGTCCAGCCCGATGGTGTTGATACTCTGTTTCGCATTAGCTACAACACGTGGTTTTGCGTGGAAGGCGATACCCAGTCCTGCTTCGGATATCATCGGCAGGTCATTAGCACCATCGCCCACGGCAATGGTCTGTGCCAGATTCACTTTCTCTACCTGTGCAATGAGTTTCAGCAGTTCGGCCTTGCGGTGTCCGTCAACAATCTCGCCAGCATAACGACCAGTCAGTTTGCCGTTCTCGTCAACCTCCAACTCGTTGGCATAGACATAATCAATGCCGTATCTTTTCTGCAGGTATTCGCCAAAGTAGGTGAATCCACCACTGAGAATAGCAATCTTGTAACCACAGGTCTTCAGGATAGACATCAGGCGGTCGGCACCCTCAGTAATGGGCAAGTGCTCGGCAATGTCCTGCATCACGCTGACATCCAGTCCCTTGAGCAGTGCAACCCTGCGGGTAAAACTCTCCTTGAAGTCTATCTCACCACGCATGGCGCTCTCTGTGATAGCCCGCACCTCGGCACCTACGCCAGCACGCTCAGCCAGTTCATCGATACACTCCGTCTGAATGAGCGTAGAGTCCATATCAAAGCAGATCAGGCGGCGCATCCTGCGGAACATATCGTCTTTCTGGAACGAGAAGTCAATCTCCATCTGCTGCGACAGCTTCATGAATTTGGCTTGCATCTCCTGGCGATCCTGGGGTTCGCCTCGTAATGAGAACTCAATGCAGGCGCGGATGTGCTTGGCGGGGTTCTTGATACTCTTACGACCCGTCATACGGCGAATGGCATCAATATTAAAACCCTGGTCAGCAATGATACGTGTGGCAGCCTCTATCTGCTTGGCTTCCAACTGGCGTCCCATTACCATCAGGATATAACGGTTCTTTCCCTGATGACCTACCCACTCTTCATATTCATCGTCGGAGATAGGGGCGAAACCAATGTTGACACCCAGTTCTGTGGCTTTAAACAGTAGTTCCTTCATCACCTGACCGCTGTGGGTTTCGTCCATACGGATGAGTATTCCCAGCGAGAGGGTAGAGTGAATGTCGGCCTGACCGATATCCAGTATCTGTGCGTCGTATTTTGCCAGTATGGCCATGATTGCCGCTGTCAGTCCAGGACGATCCTGGCCTGTGATACGAACAAGTATTTGTTCTTCTCTTTTCTGTTCCATAGTTTGATTTTATAGGATGTTTATGATGTCTTTTAATGTTGTCACTTCATAGGTGACAGGTTCTGTGGCAGGATAATCCGGCCAATGGTTAAAGAAAATGGTGTCCAGTCCGAAATGCTTGGCACCAAGGATGTCTGTCTGGAAATTGTCGCCAATCATGATGGTGGTCTCTTTCTTCGCACCTGACTGTTTCATGGCGTATTCAAAGAACTGTGGCGAGGGTTTGTTGACACCAGCATCCTCGCTCAGAATAACCGTATTGAAATAGTCTTTCAATCCGCAGGCTGCCAGTTTTTTGTATTGCACCTCGTGGAATCCGTTGCTGGTCATATGGAGTTTGTAACCTTTGTTGCGAAGATAATCCATCAGTTCGTGGGCGCCCTCAATGACGCCTGGCTTTGATGCGCAGTAGTCAAGGAACACATCGCTCATCTTGAGGCAATAGTCTTTGAAAGCTGAAGCGGATGTTTCACTCTTCATTCTTAACCCCTCACTTACGCAGAGCGGATGGCGGAAACGCTCAACGATAAGGTAGTCGCGCGTTATCTCGCCTTTGGCATAGCGTCCCCAGAGGTCGATGTTGGTCTTCCAGTAGTCGTCATAAAAGACCTGTGGGTCGTCGAAATAACGTCCCAACTGGAAGTCCTCGTACGTCTCTGCAAGTGCTATCACGGCATTACCATGAGTATCGTAGAGGGTATCGTCGAAATCTAAAAAGATGTCAGTATAGTGTTTCATTCGTCTCTTTTCAGTTGTTCCATCAGGTCGGCAATCTTTTTCAGCTCCTGTGGAATACGTATTTTCTGTGGACAGGTCTTCACCTCAATGCAGTGGTTGCACATGATGCAGTGGTCTGGCTGACGATCCTTGGGAATGGCACGGTCCAGGCTGATGAGGTAGTTGCGGCGATTTCTGCGATAGTTTTCGTCGCCCTTGTCCTCGGGCAGGTTCTTCTCTACCACCCATTTGTTATAGTGCAGGAAGGTGCCAGGAATATCGATGCCGTAGGGACAAGGCATACAGTACTGGCAGTTGTTACAGGGAATAGTACCCATCTCCATCATCTGCTGGGCTATCTCAGTGTCGAGGAATCGCTGCTCTTCTTCCGTCAGGGGCTTCAAAGGACAATATGTAATAAGGTTGTCCTTTAAGTGCTCCATGAAGGTCATACCGCTCAGCACGGTGAGTACGCCCTCTGGGGTACCTGCATAACGGAAAGCCCACGAGGCGATAGATTTCTGTGGGTCGCGCTGCTTCAGTTCGTTGATAGCATATTGTGGAAGATCCTTGACCAAGCGTCCTCCCAACAAAGGTTCCATGATAACAGCGGGAATATTGCGTTTATGTAGCTCTGTATAGAGGTGCGAGGCATCCACATTAAAGCTGTTAATCTCGTTGGCATAGTTCCAGTCCAGGTAGTTCAGCTCTATCTGTACGAAGTCCCAGTGATAGGTATCTTCCAATGCCAAAACCTCGTCGAACACTTCCTTTTGTCCGTGGAACGAGAAACCGAGGTTGCGAATACGGCCAGCCTCACGCTCCTGCATCAGGAATTCCAGCATACCGTTGTCCACATAGCGCTTACGAAACTCCTCCATACTGCCTCCGATGGCGTGCAGCAGGTAATAGTCAATATAATCCACCTGCAGTTCCTTGAACGAGTTCTGATACATCTGCATGGAACCTTCGCGCGAAGAATCGCCGAAGTTCGACAGCTTTGTGGCTACAAGATATTCCTCACGCTTGTGGCGACTCAGGGCAATACCCGTACAGCGCTCAGAGAGACCACGACAATAGACGGGCGACGTGTCGAAATAGTTCACGCCATGCTCGATGGCATAATCCGTCTGCTTGTTTATCATCTCTTGGTCGAACTCCTCAGAGTCGGGCAACTGTGGCAGGCGCATCATGCCGTAGCCCAAGATAGAAACTTTGTCGCCCGTCTTGGGATTATCACGGAAGGTCATCTGTCCCAGTGGAGGCTCACCAATGGCGTTTCCCTCGTCGCTTTTCTTGCCGGCACAGGCTGCAATGGCAGCAGCAGAGCCCAGTCCCATATATTTTAGAAAATCTCTTCTATCCATGTTTTCAATGCTTAATTCTTAATGCATAAAACTAAACCATCTTGTGAACCTCGTGGCCTTCTACGTGAATGGCCGATAGTGGACGCACGGGGCATAGATGTTCGCAGGCGCCGCAACCAATGCACGCATTCTCGTTGACAGCGGGAATAGAGGGCGACAGGTCATCATCAGGGTCGCTGGGCACCATCTCAATGGCTCCTACAGGACAATGACGGGCGCAGTTGCCACATTCAGACTCGCCCAGGGCAGAGATACAGAAGTCAGCAGCAACTACAGCGTGACCAATCTGAATACTTGACTTCTCTTCCTTGTCTATCAGCTTGATGGCGCCCGCTGGACATACCTCTGAGCAGCGTGTACACTCCGGACGACAATAGCCCTTCTCGAACGACATGACTGGCTGCATCAGGTTCATGAAATCCGTGCTGGGGTGCAATACGTCGTTAGGACATTTCGACACGCAGAGCTGACAGCCCGTGCAATGCTGGGTCATATTCTTCAGCGAGCGGGCACCAGGAGGTACTACTGGTGTGCTCCTTTCTGGAGCCTTCTTTTCAATGATGTCAGCCAGTCCACCATCCACGTGTTTCTTTTCTTGAGCCAAGGATGCAGTGGATACTAGGGCAGTGGCAAGAAGAAACGAGCGCTTGCTGGCGTCGATACTAGGCTCGCTAGGCTTGCTAGTCGGACTAGTCTCACTAGTTTTACTAGTTCCACTAGTTTTCATCGAATAGCTTAGCGCGCCAAACTTGCAACTCTTGATGCAGTCGCCACACACCACGCAACGGCTGTAGTCCACCTTGTGGTTCTTGAAGTCTATGCAGGCGGCCTTGCAGTTCTTTGTGCACAGCGAACAGTTCTTACACTTGTCCTCATTGAAATGGATCTTCAGGATTGAGAAGCGCGCCAGGAACGACAATACTGTACCTACAGGACAGATCGTATTGCAGTATGTGCGACCATTCCTCCAAGCTAAGACGGCCAGGATGATCAGTGTAAGCAGGGCGATGATGAATACGGGCAGCGATTTCATCCATACGTCAACACCATAGAAGGCGTAGCTCTCGTAGTGTTCGGCAATGGCTGCCAAGGCGTTATTTCCCAGCATCCAGAGGGGTTGCAAGAGCATGGTACAGATGCGTCCAAAGGCAGAGTAGGGGGCCAGTAGCTCTATTACGGCACCTACCCCCATCAGGCATCCAGCAAGGAAAATGACGAGCATACCGTATCTCAGCCACTTTATTTCTTTAGAATAGGTGTATCTGTTTTTCTTGGCTTTCTTGCCCAGCCATCCAAGCACGTCTTGCATCACGCCCAGCGGACAGATAACGGAGCAGTATATGCGCCCGAAAACGAGCGTCAGCACGGCGAGCCCCACAATGATGCTCAAGTTGAGTGCCAGTACAGCTTCCAGTGCCTGCACCTTAGCCATCCAGCCTAAATAGTGATGCAGCGTACCGGTGAAGTCGAGAAATAGCAGCGTCAGTCCGATAAAGAACACACTGCCCAAAGTCATTCTGATTGTCCTAAGCATATTCAATAATCATTATGGCGCAAAATTACATTATTTTTTTCTAATTACCAAAAATGCTATACAAACTATTTTTTATTCTTACATTTTTCATTAATTTTGCACCTAAATAGATAATAGGACATGGCAGGTCTGTATATTCATATCCCATTTTGCAAAAGTCGCTGTGTGTATTGCGATTTCTATTCTACAACATCGTTGGCACTTGCCCAACGATACGTTGATGCATTATGCAAGGAGATGGAGTCAAGATGCAAGGAACAGACGGATAGATATGGAAAAATAGAGACGGTGTATCTGGGTGGAGGCACACCCTCGCAGTTGTCTGGAGCATTGCTATACCAGTTGTTTGCCTGTATTTATCAGTCGTTTGATATCTCGTCAGATGCCGAGGTGACGATAGAATGCAATCCTGACGATGTGACAGAATCGTATGCTGAGATGCTAAAGACGTTACCAGTAAATAGAGTTTCTATGGGGGCTCAGACCTTCTCGCCCGAACGCTTACTTTTTCTACGACGCAGGCATACTGCCGAGCAGACTACGAAGGCTGTCAATCTCTTACGAGGAGTGGGCATCAGTAATATCAGTGTGGATTTGATGTATGGGTTTCCCAACGAGACATTGGCAGAGTGGGAACGTGATATCCAACAAGCATTAGTATTGAACGTAGAACACCTGTCAGCCTATGCCCTGCAGTATGAGGAGGGTACGCCTCTTTATAGGATGCTGGAGCGGGGCGAGGTGAATGAGATAGACGAGGAACTGGAGCGACAGATGTATTTCCGATTGATAGACGCGCTGGCAGAGGCTGGTTTTGAACATTATGAAATCAGCAACTGGGGGAAACCTGGACACCACTCACGTCATAATAGCAGTTACTGGAACCAGATTCCCTACATTGGATTGGGTGCCGCCGCACATTCCTTCGACGGACAGAATCGTCAATGGAACGTAGCCGATATTCATAAATATATGAATGGCATAGAAAAGGGTGAACCCTGCGTGGAATACGAAGAACTCACCCCAGATAATCATTATAATGAAATCGTGATGACGGCCTTGCGCACATCGGATGGTCTGGCACTTGACAAACTCTCATCCTGTTCTGCCGACTATTGTCTGAAACAAGCACGGCGTTTTGTGGATGATGGCCTTCTGAAAATTGACAACCAGTTTCTTCGACTGACCCGCAAAGGCCTTTTTGTCAGCGATATGGTTATGGCTGAACTGATGAAAGTATAATAGGCTTTTCAACCTCTTTACGCCACTCTTTTATCCATCCGAACCATTCCTTTTCTGAATGAAACCCAAATGTTTCATTATCAGAGCAATATACTATCTTGTAAGACAGATGATTATCATCAGTTTTTACGACAAACGCATAGTTGTCTTTGTTGGCGATTTTCTCGCTGACAATATGTTTTTGAGGTATCAGAATAGCAAGTCCTACCGTTTCTCGACTCCACTTCACGGTGTCTGTTGAAGGATAGTCTGTACCCCAACAGGCACGTAGTCCTTTCTTGTCGGAGAACTCCTCAGACCCTTTCACGTTGATGATACCAGTAGAGAAGCGGTAGTCGCTAACTTGACGATTGAAATATACGTCTACATCCGTGTCACGATGACCAGCATACTGGGTGTAGCGAATGGTCATGTTGATGGCGGGTTTATTGGCTTCTGCTTTCCATCCTTGATCTATAACTTCCACGATAGTACGTAGCGGACCATAGGAGATGACGCGCTGAGTGCGGTTCTTGACAGGGTCAATCATTGTGGGCTCTTTACCATCCCATCCACGAAAGGCACCAAGTCCAAAGGTATTGCCTACCCATAGCACATCATCACCATAGCCAGCTTTCTTTTGGTCTTCTTGTGTGTAGAACTGTGTAGCTTGTAGCTCCAGTCGCTTTTGGAATTTCCCATATAGGTCGAGCGTTTGACGCTTGTCAAAATAGATGCGAATGCCGTTGAGCTCACTTTCGAAGTCCACCCCATGATGATGAAGCAGGTTGTAGGAGTTGGCGCAGTCGCCGCGTACTGTAAGGCTCGACACGAAGTTGTTGTGCTTGTTTTTCTCTTTCACCTTATCATTACGCATCAACATCTCAGCATAGACGCGGGCAGGGTAGGTACGTGGCTCGCCATCGCTGTAAAGGGTTACAGTATAGGTCTTCTGTTCTTTGCCCTTGAGGTCTACCAGGAAACAGAGTTCGTCGTATTGCTCGTCCAAATCTATATCATCCAGTTGGCAGGGTATTTCCTCTTCGCCACACTTTACTAAAGCCGAACGCACCTCGCCGTATTTTTCGAGTGAGATGACTACAGGCTGGTCTGCACGCTCTGTCTTCAGTGGGTTTTTGACGTTGACTTTAAGGATTTGTTGTGCATTTGCATGGAAAGCAAAGCATAGCGTAAAGAATATAAGTAGATATTTCATAACGATTAGTTTTGTACAAAAGTAGTGGAAAAGGATGTAATAGTGGCTTCTGTTAAAGAAAATTAGGTTAAAATTTGGATAATTCAAGGTTTTTTAGTAATTTTGCAGCCAGATTTAACAAATGATAAAGCTGCGAATTGAAAAAACTCAGTCTCATATTACTGTTATTGCTGATTGTCTGCGTTGGTTGTCAGTGGGGACTTCGTTCCAATGATGATCAAGGTAAGACGGATGCAGTAGTGATAGAGCGTCTTGACAGGATGGAGTTGCTTTATCTGACGACGGGTGATTTTGCAGCCCTTCAGCAAATGAAGACGATGTATCCAGCTGAGACGCGCATATTGATTGAGGAAGTCTTGCAACTTGGAATGGTTGATGAACCTGATATCAACACTCGCTTCCTTCTCTTTTTTCAGGATAGCACTTTACAGTCGTTGATGAGGGACGTTGAGTTACAGTATGCCGATGTAGAGGACGTGACTGAAGGTCTGACAAATGCTTTCAGCAACCTTTCGGAATTGTTGCCAGATATGATTGTACCACGTGTCTATATGCAGATTGGTTCGTTGGACCAGAGCGTGGTGGTTGACGACACACTGGTTGGAGTATCGCTTGACAAGTATCTGGGTGCCGACAATCCTGTGTATCAGCGATACGGCTATTCAGAAAGACAACGTAGCATGATGACCCGTCAGTATATCGTGCCCGACTGTGTCGCCTTTTATCTGCTTCGTCACTATCCGATGCCTATAGTGGGTGATGATACTACGCATTTGAAGCGTACCCACATGGCCAGGATTCAGTATGTTGTCAACCAAGTAACTGATAGTCGTGTCTTTTCCAATGATGAGGTTTCAGAAGTGGAAAAGTATATGACATCGCATCCGGAAGTCAGCATCAAACAGCTCCTGAGTGCTAAAAATAATCAATAGTCACGATTATTTAGTCATAATTCTTACGTTTCTCATAGATTTTTTGTATTTTTGCTTCAAAATTTTGCAAGGATATGAAAAAACTAATAATAAGTACTATGCTGTTTGCTGCAGTTACTCAGATAATGGCTGCTGGTAAACTGGATTTGAAAGAGATAACAAAAGGTACTTTTCGTGAGACGACGATAGCTGCTGTCAATCCGTTGGCCGATGGCGAGACGTATGCGCAGATCTCCACTGATGGCAAGCAAATCGTGAAATACTCGTTTAAGACTGGCAAGCAGGTGGCCGTGCTCTTTGATGTCTCAACGGCTCGTGGTGCAAAGCTCGACAAAGTTGATGGCTATGTGATGAGCCCTAAGGGTGACCGCATACTGATTCAGACTCAGACGAAAAGCATCTATCGTCGTTCGTTTACGGCTGTCTATTATATTTTCCATATTTCCAACAATAGATTGGAGCCCTTGAGCGATGGTGGTCCTCAGCAGACACCCGTTTGGAGTCCTGACGGCGAGCAGGTTGCTTTTGTGCGTGATAACAACATCCATCTGGTCAAGTTGCTCTACAATAATGCAGAGAGTCAGGTCACCAAGGACGGTAAGTTCAATGAGGTGATTAATGGTATTCCTGATTGGGTGAATGAAGAAGAGTTCTCTTTCAACTCGTCGATGGTGTTCACTGCCGATTCGAAACAAATTGTGTGGGTGCGCTACGATGAGAGTCAGGTGAAGGAGTATTCTATGCCGATGTTCCATCTTGATGCAGAGAATAAAGGTGCATACGCCTATACCTACAAATATCCGAAGGCAGGCGATGATAACGCGAAAGTCAGTTTGATGAGCTATGATATCAAGAGTCATCAGACCCGCCAGATGCAGCTGCCCCTCGATGCCGATGGGTATATTCCCCGTATCGTTACCACCAGCGATCCTGCAAAGGTACTGGCTTTCACGCTGAACCGTCATCAGGACTGTTTGCGTATTTACGCAGTGAATCCTTTGAGCACCACGTGCAAGCTGATTGTCGAGGATAAAGTAGAAGAATATATCAACGAGAATGTGTTTGCCAATCTCGTGGTAACAGACAAACACCTTGTACTGACGAGCGAGCGTGACGGTTATAATCATATTTACCTTTATACGCTTAATGGACAGCAGGTACGCAGCATAGGTGATTTTAATCAGGCTGTTCGTGTGGGAGCAAAAGGACATTCTATCGTTACCAATGTCTATGGTTTTAATGAACTGACAGGCGATCTCTATTTTGCAGCCCTGAACGATGGCCCTGCCGATCAAAAGGTTTATGTGTCGCATAAGGACGGCAAGGTGGAATGTCTGACTGATAAGCAGGGGTGGAACACAGCCATCTTCTCAAAAGATTTCAAGAATTTCCTTTGTACTTGGAGCGACATGAATCACCCCACGGTCTATACGCTTTGTAATAATCAGGGAAAGACACAGGCAACGCTCGTTGACAATAAGGCGCTGTCAGAGAAATACGCCTCTTACGATATGGGCACGAAGGAGTTCTTTTCCGTTACCACTCCTGAGACCATACTCATGGGCTATATGGTAAAGCCCCAAAATTTCGATCCTAATAAAAAGTATCCTGTCATCATGTACCAATATGGTGGTCCAGGCTCACAACAGGTAAAGAATACCTGGGGCATTGGTATGAGCGGACAAGGAGCCATCCTTGAACAATACCTCTGTCAGCAGGGCTATATCTGCGTGTGCGTGGATAATCGTGGCACAGGCGGACGTGGGGCAGAGTTTGAGAAATGTACCTACCTGCGTCTGGGTGAACTGGAGGCTCGTGACCAGGTAGAGACTGCCTTATGGTTGGGAAAACAGTCGTATGTAGATAAAGACCGTATTGCTATCTGGGGTTGGTCGTATGGTGGATGGAACACGCTGATGTCTATGTCAGAGGGGCGTCCCGTCTTCCGTTGTGGCGTGGCAATTGCTCCTCCTACCTGCTGGCGCTTCTATGACACCATTTATACGGAGCGTTTTATGCGTACACCAAAGGAGAATGCATCTGGCTATGATGAGGTATGCCCCATTGCCCGTGCAGAAAAGCTGAGTGGTGCCCTCTTGCTTGTTCATGGTCTGGCCGATGATAATGTGCACTATCAGAACACAGCTGTATATATGGATGCCCTTGTTCAGGCCGACAAGGATTTCCGCCAGTTGGTTTATACCAACAAAAATCACAGCATATTTGGAGGCAACACGCGTAATCACCTGTTCCGCCAATGTGTCAATTTCTTTAATGAGAATATGAAATAAAAAACTATAATCCATATGAAGAAACTAACCTTACTATTGATTGGCTTGGCCGTTTGTTTTACGGCCGATGCAAAGAAGAAAAAGAGTGCTGTCGTAAAGCCGCTCGCCACCATTGAGATGATAACTAAGGTGAACGACTATTGGCAGGCAAATCACAACCCACGGACGCGCTCATTCTGGGACGAGGCTGCCTATCACACGGGGAATATGGAGGCCTACAAACTCCTGGGAAATACACGCTGGATTGCCTATAGCGACACATGGGCTCGCTATAATTACTGGCAGGGCGCCCGCGAAAAAGATCCTTCAAAGTGGAAGTATAAGAACTATGGCGAGGGACAGGACTATGTGCTCTTTGGTGACTGGCAGATTTGTTTCCAGACCTATATTGATATTTATAAGTACCAGCCTGACGATTATAAGATAGCCCGTGCCCTTGAGGTGATGGACTATGAGGTGCGCCAACCCCAGAATGATTTCTGGTGGTGGGCCGATGCCCTTTATATGGTGATGCCTGTATTTACAAAACTCTATACCGTTACGGGCGATGTGAAATATCTGGATAAGCTCTATGAGAACTTCAAATGGGCTGATGAACTGATGTACGATAAGGACGAACAACTCTATTATCGTGATGCCAAGTATATCTGGCCAAAAGTGAAGACTGCCTGCAATGGTGGTAAGAGCTTTTGGGCACGTGGCGACGGATGGGTGTTGGCAGGACTGGCAAAGGTACTCAGCGATATGCCTGCCGATTATAAGAACCGTCCGTTCTTCCTGCAGCGTTTCCGTGAACTCGCTGAAGGTGTGGCTCGTGTGCAGCGTCCTGGAGGTTATTGGAGTCGTTCGATGCTTTGCGAAGAGGATGCCCCGGGTCCTGAGACCTCTGGCACTGCCTTCTTCACCTATGGTATGCTCTGGGGTGTGAACAACGGATTGCTCAACCGTTCTACCTATGAGCCCGTGATTGAGAAGGCATGGACTTACCTTACTACCACAGCTCTGCAACCCGATGGCAGCGTGGGTTATGTGCAGCCTATCGGCGAGAAACCCGATCCTACAAAGACTGTCAATGCTCGTTCGCAGGCTAATTTCGGAACGGGTGCCTTCCTGCTTGCAGCCTGTGAGCACTTGCGCTATGAGGATGCCAAGAAGAGCAAGGCTTCCCTGACGGTGACGATAGAGAATCCTGCCAACGAATATCGTGAGCAGGTCATTGAGGTTAGTGCCGATTCTGTTTATAAGAAACTGAATATCCATGGCGGACGTCAGTTTATCGTCTGTGATGTAGCAGGTTTGGAAGTGCCTTATCAGCTCTCGTCAGATGGTAAAGTGCTTATTGAGGCAGGCGTACGTCCAAAGGGAACGCAGACTTTTACCATTCGCCGCGGTACGCCCAAGATTTACAAGACCGTATGTTATGGACGCATCTTCCCTGAGCGTAAGGACGACTTTGCCTGGGAGAACGACCGTGGTGCCTATCGTGTCTATGGACCTGCTTTGCAGAAGACTGGTGAGAAGAGTTTTGGTACCGATGTGTGGACAAAGAATACTCCCGAACTGGTGCTCGACCAGCGCTACTGGATTGAGGATGTGGTGATGATGCCCGAGGTAGAGCGTCTGCGCAAAGAGAATCGTCAGCGTGGTGATTCCCTCTATCGCCTGAACTCTTATCATCATGATCACGGACGTGGCTCTGATGTCTATAAGGTCGGGGCTACGCTGGGTTGTGGTGCACCTGCCCTGATGGTCGATGACGAGTTGGTCTATCCCTATTGCTTTAAGGATTATCAGATGCTCGATATGGGTCCCTTGCGTATGCGCGTACAATTAAATTATAATCCTACCGTCCTGAATGGCGACACAATTACCGAGCATCGTATCATCACGATAGACAAAGGTTCAAATTTCAATCAGACGACTGTTTGGTACGATGGCATCACGATGCCTGTCGAGTTCGCTACGGGTATTGTCATCCATTCAGAGGCCAAACAGGGTGTCGTGTTGGGCAAGGATTATATACAGTATGCCGACCCCACGGATAATGTTCCTGTCAACAACTGCCAGCTCTTTGTGGCTACTCTTTTCCCCAACGGGGTGGGTGAGACCAAGTTCCTGCCTTTGAAAGAAAAGCGCAGTGGGAGCGAAGGCCATGCCATCGGTATCGTCGACAATTACACAGGTGAGCCCTATACCTATTATTTCGGTTCTGCTTGGTCAAAGTTTGATGTGCGCACGCAGACGGAATGGCAGAACAGGATAGACTGGACCATGCGTGGCATCCGTGAACCCTTGAAGGTCTCTGTTAAATAATGAATAAGATATTTAGTACGTTTTTGTTACTCTTCTGTTGTGCTGTCTCGTCATTCTCTGCGACTGACGGGGCAGCACAAACTGATGCCCGTCAGGAGTTTGAGAAAATTTATAATATGGTGTTTGGACCTCAGGGCTCTATGTTACGCTACGATGTCAACATCATCGGCATCTACAAGACTCATGGTACCATTTGGTACAAGGGTAATAAGCAGTGTTTCTCTGACGAGCGTGTGAACACCTGGAATGATGGGGTTACGGCCTATATGGTGTATAAGAAGAAAAAGACCATTGAAATCCATCATGCCAACTCTGACAAGAAGGACAAGTATTCTGGCAAGTTCAAGTTCTCGCTCGACGACTTTACTTATGCTATGCATGAGGAAGGCGAGAATATCATTTTTAACTTGAAACAGCAGAAGCACGCCAAGGGCACGGTGAAAGAGGTGGTGGCAACTGTCGACAAGAAGAGCCTCACGCCAAAATCGCTAAAGTTGAAAGTGGCTTTCTTCTGGGTAAAGATCAAGATCAGTAATTTCAGGTCGGGTGGTGTGTCTGATTTGCAGTTTGTATTCCCTACCGACCGATACAAGGAAGGGTATAAGGTAATCGATCATCGACAGACATCACACTGACCGCAATCCTTGGTGTCTGTCTCTCCAAAATACCTTAGCAGCATACGGCTGCGGCAGATGTTTTCAGTAGTAGCGTATTCAATCATCTTTTGAATACGATCAGCGAAGCGGGCTTTCAAGTCATCGTAGATGGCAGGTGGAAAAACCAGTCGCTCTGACTCCTCGCGTCGTTGGGTATAGCGTATGAACGATGTCCTTTTCTGTGGGATATAGTTCAGTATCCGTTTCTGGGTAAGTGTGCGCAGGGTCATATACACCTGCGAGTGGCTCATATTGCATTGTTGGCCAATGACTTGCTCGTCGATAAACTGATAGCCCTGAAACATCCCTGTGTAGTTGCGCAATAATGCCACAATGATCATATCCTCCTGTTCTGTGTTACCACTCAGGCGATACAGTTCGTCGCGCTCTATGCAGAACTTTACACGGGCGCGCGCCTCCTCGTCTTCCATATAGTCGATATAGCCCGCTTGCGTCAGGATATGCAGTGCTGAGTTTGTGGTAGTGGGGAAGCGTTTGTAGGTGCGACAAAACTGCTCAATGGGAAATTCAAAGACGGCATTATACCCTGAGCCAATGCCAATCTGATAGAAATAAGCCAGTTGGTCGTATATCTGTCTGATAAAATCTTTTTCAGGATAGTTGTCGGCAACGCGTCGCTGTAGTTTTGCCTTGTCGTTGTCGTCGAAGAGCAATACGGCATACGACTGCCGTCCGTCGCGTCCAGCCCTGCCCGCTTCTTGGAAATAAGCCTCTATGCAGTCTGGGCAGTCCGTATGTACCACGGTGCGCACGTCGGGCTTGTCAATGCCCATTCCGAAGGCATTGGTAGCCACCATCACGCGTATCTGATCTGTCTGCCACAGCTTCTGTCGCTTGTCTTTCTCCAGATTCTCCAGTCCTGCGTGATAGGCTGTAGCACTGATATTTGTCTGGTTCAGTAGGTCAGCATACTCTTGCGTTTGCTTTCGACTTCTCACATAGACGATGGCCGAGCCTTTGGTGTTTGAGAGTATTCTTATCAGGTATTGGGATTTGTTGGAGGTGTGGCGCACCAGATAAGCCAGGTTCTTGCGTGCAAAACTCATCTTGAACACCCGTTTCTCGCGGAAGGCCAGCCTGTTCTGAATATCATCGACCACATCGGGTGTTGCTGTAGCTGTTAGTGCCAGTATGGGTACATTAGGAAAATCCTTGCGGATGTTGGCAATAGCGAGATATGAGGGTCGGAAGTCGTATCCCCACTGGCTGATGCAATGGGCTTCATCTACGCAGATAAAGCTCACTTTCAGGTGGCGTATCTTGTACATGAAGAGCTCTGACGACAATCGCTCGGGCGAGACATAGAGCAGTTTCACGGCTCCAAAGATAGCGTTCTCCAGTGCTTGTGTGATTTCCGATTGCGAGAGTCCTGAGTAGATGGCGGCCGCTTTTATGCCTCGCTTCTTCAGGTTTTGCACCTGGTCTTTCATCAATGCGATGAGTGGCGTAATCACGATGCAGGTACCTTCGAGAGCCATTGCCGGCACTTGGAAGGTGATGCTTTTTCCTCCTCCTGTAGGCATCAGTCCCAGTGTGTCGTGGCCATCTAAGACAGATTCGATGATTTCTTTCTGTATGCCTCTGAAATCATCGAATCCCCAGTATTTTTTTAAGATCTCCTCACTCCTCATCTATTCCGATGGTCTGATGTCTTCAATCTGTAGTTGCACCTCGCCTCGTTTGTAGATATTCTCCTCTATGGTGTAGGCGATGTCAAACGAGCGTTTGGACTTGATGTAGCGTGCTGCCTGACTCTGTCCGAAGGCAATACCGTTCATCACGTTGCTCGACATCGAGTCCACCAGTTCCAGCTTGATGTGCTCCTGCTGTTTTCCCACGACCTTGGATGTGCCGTAATCATAGACATGGCGTGTACAGAATATCGGCTTGGGATTCTCCGGCCCATAGGGAGCAAAGCGCTTCAGGTCGTTCTGCAGCTTCTTGGTGATATCCTTGAAGTCTATCTCTGTCTCAATATTGAGTGTGGCCTCAGTCTGCTTGATATGGATGTGCTCGCCGACGTATTGCTGGAAACGGCGGCGGAACTCAGGTATGTTCTCTTCACGCAGCGTCAGTCCTACGGCATAGGTGTGTCCACCGAAATTCTCAAGCAGGTCGCGACAACTCTTGATGGCATCATACACATCATAGCCTGCCACGCTTCGTGCCGAGCCCGTGGCGATACCGTTGTTGCACGAGAGCACCACTGTGGGGCGGAAATACATATCTGTCATGCGTGAGGCCACGATGCCTACAACGCCTTTCTTCCATCCTTCGCCATAGAGCACGATAGCCGACTGATGTTCCTGGCTCTCCAGACGCGCAACGATCTGGTTGGCCTCTTCCGTCATCTGCTTGTCTATGTCGCGGCGCTGGTCGTTGTATTCATTGATGTGGATAGCTTCGGCCAGTGCTTTCTGCATATCCTTCTCAACCAGCAGATCTACTGTCTCGGTACCGTTCTGCACACGTCCGCTGGCATTGATTCGCGGGCCAATGCGGAATATGATGTCGCTCATGGTAATCTCCCTGCCCGTCAGTCCGCAGATCTCGATGATAGCCTTCAGTCCTATCGACGGGTTCTGGTTGAGCTGCTTCAGACCATGATAGGCCAGGATGCGGTTCTCGCCAACCACTGGCACGATGTCGGCAGCGATACTCACCGCGCAGAAGTCGAGTAGGGGGATGAGCTGCGAGAACGAGATGCCGTTGTTCTTGGCAAAGGCCTGCATGAACTTAAACCCTACGCCGCATCCGCACAGGTGCTTGAAGGGATAAGTCGAGTCAGCGCGCTTGGGATTGAGGATGGCAACAGCGCAGGGCAGTTCATCGTCGGGCACGTGGTGGTCGCAGATGATGAAGTCAATGCCCAGCGACTTGGCGTAGGCAATCTCGTCGATAGCCTTGATGCCGCAGTCCAATACGATAATCAGTTTCACACCTGTCTCTGCTGCATGGTCCAAACCTTTCTTACTGATTCCGTAGCCCTCTTCATAGCGATCAGGAATGTAGTACTCGATGTTGGAGTAGAACTGCAACAGAAACTTGTACACCAACGCCACAGCCGTGCATCCGTCAACGTCGTAGTCGCCGTAGATCATGATGCGCTCCTTGCGTCCCATTGCATCGTTCAGACGGTCCACGGCCACGTCCATATCGTTCATCAGAAACGGGTCTATCAACTCGTTGAGCATGGGTCTGAAAAAACGCTTGGCCGCACTCTCCGTCCTGATGCCTCGCTGAATGAGCAGTTCCGCCAGGATTGGGCTCATCCCAATCTTCTCTGCCAGCTCATCAGCAAGCTTTTTTCGCTCGGGTGTGGGTGGTTCGTAATTCCATTTAAAATTCATTATATATTGTTTTTTTATTGTCGCTTTAGGGGCTGAAAATGCCTATTAAGGCAAATTAGCATACAAAGATAGTAATAAAAAATGAATTAAATGGCTATTACCTTATAGTTTTAACGAATATTTAAAAAGAAAGAAGCCCAACTCCTATCTGGAGTCAGGCTTCTCGGTTGATGTATGTTGGTGCGATTACTCGCCCTTCTCCATCTGAGCCTTCAGATTGGCCAGCACGTCAAGGTCACCCAGCATGGTGCTTGCGGCTACGTTCTCAATCTTAGGAGCATCGGCGTTCTTCTTAGGAGCGGCAGCCTTGCGGGTAGCACGCTTCTCCTCACGCTGAGCATCCTCGAAGGTGCGGCTGTGGCTGAGGATGATGCGCTTGCTGTCCTTGTTGAACTCAATCACCTTGAACTCGAGCTCTTCGCCCTGCTGAGCCTGTGAGCCATCCTCCTTCACGAGGTGCTTAGGAGTAGCAAAGCCCTCTACGTTCTCCTCGAGAGAGATCACAGCGCCCTTCTCCAGAACCTCAGTGATCTTACCGGTGTGAACAGAACCTACGGTGTACTTCTCCTCGAAGGCATCCCAAGGATTGTCCTCCAGCTGCTTGTGGCCGAGTGAGAGACGACGGTTCTCCTTGTCGATATCGAGCACGATAACGTCGATCTGCTCGCCAACCTTTGTGAACTCAGAAGGATGCTTAACCTTCTTGGTCCAGCTCAGGTCGCTGATGTGGATCAGACCGTCAACACCCTCTTCCAGCTCTACGAATACACCGAAGTTGGTGAAGTTGCGAACCTTAGCGGTGTGCTTGCTGCCAGCGGGATATTTCACCTCGATAGCCTCCCATGGGTCTTCCTTCAGCTGCTTGATGCCCAGTGACATCTTGCGCTCCTCGCGGTCCAGAGTCAGGATCACAGCCTCTACCTCGTCGCCAACCTTCAGGAACTCCTGGGCTGAACGCAGGTGCTGGCTCCATGACATCTCAGAAACGTGGATCAGACCCTCAACACCGGGCTGTACCTCAACGAATGCACCGTAGTCAGCGATAACGACTACCTTACCCTTCACGTGGTCGCCCACCTTCAGGTCAGCATCCAGAGCATCCCAAGGATGAGGAGTGAGCTGCTTCAGACCCAGAGCGATGCGCTTCTTCTCCTCGTCGAAGTCGAGGATAACCACGTTGATCTTCTGGTCGAGCTCAACGATCTTCTTAGGATCGTCGATGCGGCCCCAGCTCAGGTCAGTGATATGGATCAGTCCGTCAACACCACCGAGGTCAACAAACACACCGTAAGAGGTGATGTTCTTGACAGTACCCTCGAGAATCTGACCCTTCTCCAGACGAGAGATAATCTCCTGCTTCTGGGCCTCGAGCTCCTGCTCGATGAGGGCCTTGTGGCTTACAACGACGTTGCGGAACTCCTGGTTGATCTTCACCACCTTGAACTCCATCGTCTTGCCAACAAACTGGTCGTAGTCGCGTATGGGGTGAACGTCGATCTGGCTGCCAGGCAGGAAGGCCTCAATGCCGAATACGTCTACAATCATACCACCCTTCGTGCGGCACTTGATGTAGCCCTGTACAATCTCCTGTGACTCCAGGGCCTCGTTAACGCGGTCCCAAGCCTTGCTCAGACGAGCCTTCTTGTGAGAAAGTACCAGCTGGCCCTTCTTGTCCTCAGCGGTCTCCACATAGACTTCTACTACGTCGCCCTCTTTCAGATCGGGGTTGTAGCGGAACTCACCTGCGGGGATGATACCGTCGCTCTTGTAGCCAATGTTAACGACTACCTCTTTCTTGTCAACTGAGATGACCTTACCCTCAACCACCTGATGATCGGCTACTTTGTTCAGGGTCTCATCGTAGGCCTTGTCAAGCTCTTCCTTGCTGATGTTGGCCACGGTGCCATTTTCAAACTCGTCCCAGTTAAAGTCCTGCAACGGCTGAACGTTCTTAGTTAATTCTGACATAATTGTTCTCTAATTGCCCTTTCTCAGGGCTTCTTGTGTCTGAACAGACGTTTATCAGACATTTTTAATTGGTTAATAATAGATAGGTGTCAGCGCCTGTTCCGCCACCTATTACCCAGTGTGGGTGCAAATTGAGGTGCAAAGGTACTCAATATTATTGAGAACTCTTCCTTATGCCTTGTATCAACTGAAAACTTTAAGAAAGTTTAACAGGCTATCCTCCGAGTGTAACATCTGAAATATCTATGTCAGGAACTTTATTGATTTACTTTATTGTCTCATCCTTTCTGTATCTATGACATTCCAGACTTCTGATGCTGCGGAATGGTTTGAGCCGTTATCAACGACATCATAAGCGGCCTCTTTGCCATTCTTATCCTTCAGGTAAACTGTGAGAGTATATGAAGAGGCACTTTCCTTCTTATATTCCTTGCTAATCGTATAAGAATCAGCGGTACCATTTTCAGGGACTAAAGTCAGAATATTGTTAGAGATACCCCATTCCGGGCAATAGACATAAGTCTCAGGTATATTATTCAAATTTGTAGTCAGAACTCCGGCAACATTACTCTTGAACACGATGAACTCATATTTATCATTATCCAGAGTTCTCATGATTTCAAACTGAACAAGATCTGACTTAGAAACAGGAAGTCGTTTGTCAAATTCAATATTAGCAAAGGGATCATTACCAGCAATAATAGTAGTTTCTTCCTTTGAACACGAAGATAACAGCACGGGTGCTGCAAGCAACAACATTAAAAAAAGTTTTTTCATTTTTCCTATTATTTATTATAAAAATTGATGTTGCAAAAGTAAGCTAATTATTCTAAACCGCCAAATGAAACAATATATTTTTTTTAACGGCCACTATTTTCCACTTAAAGTATCGCAGTTAAATGTACTGTCAATACTCAGCACCGGGTCGTACTCCTGGGGCACGTGGGTGGTCTTGATGCGCCACTCTTTAGGGTAGAGGTTGTTGGCACGGTTGCCGATATTCTTGACTAAGCCGAGGGGATGACCCATGAAGCAGACCTCCACGAGACCGCGAGGGGTGTCAGGGGGAAGTACAAGGGCCTCGTGACGCAGGTAGGCAAGGGCTTGAGGATAGGTGAGTTCTGCTTGGATGTCGGAGGTCTGAAGACTGATGTCGGATGTCATGGTCTTCAATGAATTCATCTTATTTTTTCCTGCATCCGATTGGCCTGTTCCGCCCTTGCGCAGCACGCACATAAAGAGGCCCTCGCTGCGGGTGATGCCAGGGATGAAACGATAGACGGGAGCATCGAAGCCTGAGAGCAGGGAGCCAGTGATGTTCCACTCGGGCTTGGTCTCGATGGGGACCACCTCGGCATCAAACTCAGAGAGCATCCAGCGGATATTTTCCTCGTTCTCCTTAGTATTAAAGGTACACGTGCTATAGATCAGGATGCCGCCATCGCCAAGACATTCCCACGCATCGCTGACAATCTCGCGCTGCAGCTGCCGGCATCTCTCCACGTTCTGCGGACTCCACTCGCTGATGGTCGCCTCGTCTTTACGGAACATACCCTCGCCAGAGCAGGGCACGTCGCAGAGTATCAGGTCGAACTTCATCTTAGACTTCCTGTAGTCGCGCGGATAGAGGTTGGTGACATGATGATTCTTGTAGCCCCATTTCGTCACGTTCTCCCAAAGGATGCTGGCTCTGTTTCGTATCGGTTCGTTGCTATAGAGCACGCAGTCAGCGGGCAGGGCAGAGCGGAGCAGGGTGGACTTGCCACCAGGAGCAGCGCAGAGGTCAAGACTCACCCCCAGTCCCTCCCTACAAGGGAGGGGAGTAGGAAGAAGTTGACGGAGCACCTCGTCGAGGAACATCGACGCTGCCTCCTGCACATAATAGCAGCCGGCATGAAAGAGGGGGTCGAAAGTGAAGTTGGGACGCTTGGCCAGATAGTAGGCATTGCGGCACCAGGGCACGGGCACCTCATCTTCCATCTTCCATCTTCCTTCTGACATCTTCATGGGATTCAGTCGGATGCTGACGGGCACGTCTTCTTCAAACGAGTGAAGATAGCGTTCAAAGCGCTCTTCGCCCATCAATTCTTTCGTTGTATGTATAAATTCTTTTGGCAGTTGTATCATCATAGGTGCAAAGGTACGAATATTTCATAATTCATCATGCATAATTCATAATAATTTTGTATCTTTGCGCGCAATATGAATAAACTGAAACTATTATTACTATCTTTTCATACACTTGTCGTACCTGCTTATGCGGCCGACGTGCAGACCAATGGCAACTCGTTGGCCATTAGGCCAGACGGCGGTCAGGCAAGGGTGATTAGGCTGGAGATTATCAACGACCAGATTATCAGAGTAAGAGCTACGTCAAAAGAACAACTGCCTGACAAACCAGCAAGTCTAATGATCGTGCCTCAAACATCAAAGGCTAAGGGCACCATCGCTGATGAAGGCGAGACGATGGTGGTGAAGACCGCAAGGGTGAAGGCCGTGGTGGAGAAGACCACAGGAAGCCTGACCTTCTATGATGCCAAGGGAAAACAGCTGTTACAGGAGGTAAAAGACGGTAAGCAGTTCTGGGACTTCACCGTGCCTGAATGCGAATTGGGTATCAAGGGCGGCAAGCAGCCTACGCAGCAACAGAGACACGGGTTGACCTGGCGTATGCTCTTCGACAGCACCAACGACGAGGCTTTCTACGGACTGGGACAGCATCAGAGCGAGCAGTTTAACCTGAAGGGAAAGAACGAGGATCTGTTTCAGTATAACACCAAGGTCAGCATTCCCTTTGTCGTTTCAAATAAGAACTACGGATTGCTGTGGGATGCCTATTCCTACTGTCGCTTCGGCAATCCTGAGGACTATCAGCAGTTGGGCAACGTCTTTAAGATCTACGACAAACAGGGCAGGGAGGGGCATCTCACAGGCACCTATACCGACAGCAAGGGCAAGACATTGGTGCGCAACGAGGATAGCATCTATTACGAGTATGACTGTCCTGAGACTTCCGAGATAGCCCGTCTGACGGAGCATGGCGGTATCAAGAACCTGCCCAAGAATTTCCGTCTGAATGGCGCAAAGGTGGTGTATGAAGGCTTTATTGAGGCCCCTGCCGACAAGCAGTATCAGTTTATGCTCTATTATGCCGGCTACATCAAGGTGTATATCGATGGCAAGGAGGTGGTGGCTGAGCGTTGGCGCACGGCATGGAATCCCAACGCCTACCGGTTTAACAGGATGATGCAGAAAGGGAAGCGCCAGCAGTTGCGTATCGAATGGCAGCCCGATGGCGACGTGTCGTATTGCGGTTTGCGTGTGGCTAAGCCCAATCAGGACCAGCGCCGACTGTCGGTATGGTGCGAGATGGCGCAGGATATGGACTATTACTTCATAGCTGGCGAGAACCTGGACCAGGTGATCAGTGGCTATCGCACGCTGACGGGTCGTGCCTCGCTCTATCCGAAATGGGCGTTGGGCTTCTGGCAGAGTCGTGAGCGCTATAAGACGCAGGACGAGCTGTTGGGGACGCTGGCAGAGTTTCGCAAGCGCCATATCCCCATCGACAATATCGTGCAGGACTGGAACTACTGGCCCGAGGATCAGTGGGGCAGTCATGAGTTCGAGGCCTCGCGCTATCCCAATCCGCAGCAGATGATTGACTCTGTGCATCAGATGCATGGGCGCTTCATGATCAGCGTCTGGCCGAAGTTCTATGTCAATACTGATAACTACAAGGAGCTTAACAAGCATGGGTGGATGTACAACCAGTCGCCCACCGATGGCATCCGCGACTGGGTAGGTCCTGGTTATCAGAACGCTTTCTATGATGCCTATGACCCTGAAGCCCGCAAGCTGTTCTGGCGACAGATGGATGAGAAACTCTATACAGGGTTGGCAAAATCGTCAAATGGTATATTGTCAAATAGTAAATTACTTGATGCCTGGTGGATGGATGCCTCAGAGCCTAATGTGCGCGACTGTACGCCGATGTGGTATCGTAAGGCGCTCTGTGGTCCTACAGCTTTAGGCACCTCGACAGAATTTTTTAATGCCTACGCCCTGATGAACGCCCAAGCCATCTACGAAGGACAACGCGGCACGTGGAAACAAATTGTAAATAGTAAATCGTCAAATCGTCAATTAGGTGAGGCTCCTCGTGTATTCCTGCTCACCCGTAGCGGTTTTGCTGGTCTGCAGCGCTATTCCACAGCAACGTGGAGCGGCGACATTGGCACCCGTTGGGAGGATATGCGTGCCCAGATGTCGGCAGGACTGAGTTACTCGCTCTCTGGCGTCCCCTTCTGGGGAATGGATCAGGGTGGCTTCTGCGTGGAAAACCGTTATGTGAAGGCTCAGCAGCAGTATGACCGTACAGGGATAGAGAACGAGGATCTGAAGGAGTGGCGTGAGTTGCAGACCCGCTGGAATCAGTTTGGCGCTTTCATCCCCCTCTTCCGTGCTCATGGCCAGTGGCCTTTGCGCGAGATATGGAACATTGTCCCTGACAGTCATCCCGCCTATCAGTCGTTTGTCTATTACGACCAGTTGCGCTATCACCTGATGCCCTACCTCTATTCGCTGGCTGGTTGGGCGCATTTCAAGGACTACACGCTAATGCGTGCCCTCGTGATGGACTTCAATGGTGACAAGATGGTGAACAATATCGCCGACCAATGGATGCTTGGACCAGCATTGATGGCTTGTCCTGTGGGCTACTACAAGGCGCGCAACCGCAGCGTCTATTTCCCCAAGCAATGCGGGTGGTACGACCTCTATACAGGAGAAAAAATTGTTGATGGTAACCTTTCGAGTCGCAGGCTCGTGGTTGAAGCTCCCTACGAGCGCATTCCTGTTTTCGTACGCGAGGGTGCTATCATCCCCTTTGGTCCTGCTATGGAGTGGAGTGATGAGAAAAAAGCAGACCTAATCAACCTCTATGTCTATGCAGAACAGGACGGCTCGTTTCAGCTCTACGAGGACGAGGGTACCAACTACAACTACGAGAAAGGCCAGTATGCCACCATCGATATCCACTATGATGATGCCGCCAGAACGGTGTCGTTTGCTGCCCGCAAGGGACAGTTCAAGGGAATGCTCAAGAAGCGCCGCTTCAACATCGTGCTGGTGACGAAGGATGCACCAAAGCCACTTGACCTCGACCATCCTGCAGGCAAACTGGTGGAATATACAGGCAAAGCGCTCAGCGTGAACCTCTGAAATAAAATTGATATATCACAATAAAAACCTAAATCATAATGAAGAAAATTGCTTTTATTTACGGCCTTGCTCTTACTGCTCTGACAGCGAGTGGCCAAACTGGTACGGAATGGGATGATCCCCTGAAAACCAGTGTAAACAGAGAAACGGCACATACCATCAGCATCCCGATGGCAACAGAGGCCGACATCAACCAGAACGACATCAGTATGTCGCCTTACTACCAGTCGCTCAACGGCAAGTGGAAGTTCCAATGGGTGGCAAAACCTGACAACGCCAAGGCGGAATGGTGTGCCAAGGATTTTAACGATGCTTCTTGGACAGACATCGACGTGCCCAGCAGTTGGCAGGTATGGGGCATCAATCATAACAAGAGTTGGGATAAGCCTCTGTACGTGAACTGGGTATGGTACCCATTTGCGTATGACAAGACTACCTTCTCGGTCATGGCCAGCCGTCCTAACAATTACACCTACAACAACTCGATGCCCAACCCCGTGGGAACCTATCGTCGCACCTTTACTATGCCTGCGGAATGGGAAGGTCGCGATGTCTATGCTCGCTTCAACAGCGTAGGCCACGGCTACTACCTCTGGGTGAACGGACAGCGTGTGGGCTATTCAGAAGACTCCTACTTGCCATCGGAGTTTAAGATTACCGACTATGTCACTCCTGGCGAGAACAGCATTGCCCTGCAGGTCTATCGCTTTACCAGTGGCTCGTTCCTGGAGAGTCAGGACTACTGGCGTCTGACGGGTATCCATCGTGGTTGCTTCGTTTGGTCGGCACCCAAGAGTCAGATACGTGACTATTTCTTCACTACCGACCTGGATGCCACCTATACCAATGCGAAGGCCAACGTGAAGTTGACCCTCAGTGGCGAGAACGCAGGCATGTCTATAGAGGCAAAGATCATGGATGGCAATACCGCCATTGCCTCTCAGACCTCAAACCTCACCTCTAACACCTCAACCCTCAGTCTGGATATGGACGTGACTAATCCTAAGAAATGGAGCGCTGAGGACCCCAACCTCTACGACCTGGTGCTGACGTTGAAGGATGGCGAGGGCAAGACCATTGATATCCGTGGTGGCAAGGTCGGTTTCCGCGAGGTGACCATCAACAGCAAGGGTTCGCTGCTGATCAACGGCAAGCGTATGGTGTTCCACGGCGTCAACCGTCACGACTTCTCGCCAGTGAACGGACGTGCTATCTCACCCGAGGAGATAGAGCAGGACATCCTGTGTATGAAGCGACTGAACATCAACGCCATCCGAACATCCCACTATCCCAATGATCCTGTGTTCTACGACCTGTGCGATAAATACGGTATGTATGTGCTGGCCGAGGCCAACGTAGAGTGTCATAGCAACAGGGACCTGTCGTCGAACTCGAAGTTCAAGAACGCGATGGTAGAGCGCTCTGAGAACCACGTGCGCTGGATGCGCAACCACGTCTGCATCTTCATGTGGTCGTTTGGTAACGAGAGTGGCAGTGGCAACAACTTCGCCGCTGTGCAGAAAGCTATCAAAGCGCTGGATACGACCCGTCCTACCCATTACGAGGGTGCCAGCGACTATGCTGATGTAAGCTCTTCGATGTATGCCAGCTACGAGAATATCGAATGGATTGGTTCTTCACGTCAGAACGAAACCAATCCGAAGCCTCATATCCAGTGTGAGAACTCGCACTCGATGGGTAACTCGATGGGTAATGTGCGTGAGATGTTCGACCTCTACGAAAAATATCCCTGCTTAACGGGTGAGTTTATCTGGGACTTCAAGGACCAGGGCTTGCTCACCAAGAACAGCAGCGGCAAGGAATACTGGGCCTATGGTGGTGACTTTGGTGATAACCCCAACGATGGAAACTTCTGTATCAACGGACTGGTACATCCCGACCTGAGCTTTACTGCCAAGACCTATAACACGAAGAAGATTTATCAGCCCCTGGAATGGGCTGCCGTGAGTGGTCAGACCAACGTGTTCCGTATGAAGAACAAGTTGGCTTTCCTGCCCAGCACTACTTATGACGTGAGCTATAGCGTGATGGACGAGGAAGGAAATGTTGTTGGTTCTGGCACCATCAGCGATGAGGTGGCTGCAGGTAAGACCAAGGATCTCACCATCGACATCAATGAATGTATTGGTGTTGATGCTACTGCATTAGGCTCTGTAAATGCTACTAAGGAGTTCTTCATCTATTTCTGCGCCAAGCAGCGCACGAAGACAGCCTGGGCAGATGCTGGCTATGTGGTGGCAGAAGAGAAACTGCCTGTGAAGAGTGCCACGAAACCTATGAAGGACCTCAACTTTGCCAATGACGAGGCACTGACGGTGAGCGAGACAACAAGTGCTGTGAAGGTCAGCGGTACTAATTTCGAGGCTACCTTCACCAAGGGTAAGGGCACACTGACGGGCTATACCTACGATGGTGTCTCTATGCTGAGCAAGGGCCTGTATCTTAGCGCTTTCCGTTTGCCTACAGATAATGATGGCAGCAAGAAAGGCACATGGGACAGCATGGGTCTGCCCAAGCTCAACACGACAGGCAAGGGCAAGGGTACCACGGTGACGAAGGCAGAAGACGGCAAGACGGTTACTGTGAGCATGAAGAGCAGCTATGGCAGCGGCGTGAATATTTTCGACGTGAACATCGATTTCATCGTCTGTGCCGATGGTACTATCATGACCAACTCGTTTATCCGTCCACAGAACACAGGCGCTATCCTGCCCAAGCTCGGCTTTAAGTTGGAGATGCCTAAGGAGATGGAACAGCTCTCATGGTTCGGACGCGGTCCTTGGGACAGCTATCGCGACAGAAAGGAAGCCTGCTTGCCAGCTATTTATCAGAGCACGGTTACTGACCAGTATGAGGAGTATATCCTGCCTCAGGAGCATGGCACGAAGCAAGAGGTACGCTGGATTTCGTTGACCAATAGTGAGGGCAAGGGCTTGCTCTTTGTGGCACCTGATCAGATGGCAGCCTCGGCAGTACATTTCCGTCCTGAGGACAACTATACCAACAGCAACGATCGCAAGAAGCATACCTACGAGTTTGTGAAGTGCGCCAATACGGTGGTCAACCTCGATGCTGCTACCCGTGGTTTGGGCAACAACTCTTGTGGTCCTGACGTGATGGATAAGTATGAGTTGAAATCGGCTAACACCGCTTTCCGCTTCTTCATCATCCCGCTGAAGGCTGATGTCAAGGCAGCTCAGGCAGCCCGCATCGATATGCCCGTCTGTCAGCCCGTGAGCTGTGAGCGCTTGACGAGTGGAAAGCTCAAGATGACTACCACCACGAAGAATGCTACTATCTATTACAGCATTGATGGTGGTGAGTATCAGAAATACAAGTCGGTGATTACCCATAATGAGGCTTGTCAGGTGACTGCCTACTGTACGTCTGATGGTATGATGGATAGTCCGAAGATGGAGTATTCGTTCCCACTTTATATCAACAAGTCGGGTTGGACGCTGGTAAGTGCCGACAGCTATCACAGTGGCAACGAGGCAAAGTATGCCTTCGACAATAACGTGAATACATACTGGCATACAGAGTGGGGTAGCAACGAGACGCAGCACCCGCATACCATCGTGGTGGATATGAAGAAGATTTATAAGGTTTCGGCCTTTACCTACTTGGCTCGTCAGGATGGTACCAGCAACGGTATGGTGAAAGCCTACGAGGTGTATCTGAGTCTCGACAAGACCACGTGGACAAAGGTGGCCAGCGGCGAGTTCAAGAATACTACCGCTCTGCAGACAGCCACACTCTCGGAAGCCACTGCAGGACGCTATCTGAAATTAATAGCTAAGTCGGAAGTCAACGGCAACGCATGGACATCGGCTGCTGAGATAGGTATCGACGCAGAAGCCGACATCACAGGTATAGAACCAATTACCACCAGGACATCGGCCAAGAACTCTGGCTATTACGACTTGCAGGGACGTCACTATGCAGATGATTTCCAATCGCTGCCCAATGGCATATATATTAATAAAGGTAAGAAAGTAAAAAAATAAGCACTATGAACTGTAAAAATCTGATTGGATGTATGGCTGCTATGGCAATCATCACTTCGTGTAACACACAACCTGCGGAGGTGGCAGAGGCAAAGCTCACCACACCTGGTAACCCTTTCCTTCCTCTTTGGGAACACATCCCCGATGGTGAGCCCTACGTGTTTGAAGATCCAGACAATCCTGGCAAGTATCGTGTCTATCTGTATGGCTCGCACGACGATTTGGTGACAGCCTATTGCGGACGTGACCAGGTGGTGTGGTCGGCTCCTGTGGAGGACCTGACCGACTGGCGCTATGATGGCGAGATATTCAGCGTCAATAAGAATGCCAATGGTGAGTTGCTCGACAGCACAGGCTTGGCCGATGTGCTCTTTGCACCCGATGTGACGATGACTACCGACTCCGCTGGCAACAAGACCTATTACCTCTTCCCCAACAACCAGGCTTGGGGTCGCAATGGGATGGTGTGTAAGAGTAACCGACCAGACGGACCCTTCGAGGTGTGCAACTGGAGCGAGGAGAATCCGTTTGCCACGGATGGCGTGCTGCAGTTCGACCCTGCCGTCTTCGTAGATGATGATGGTCGTGTGTATGGCTACTGGGGCTTTGAGCACTCGTATGCCGCTGAGTTCGACCCCACCACGATGGCTACTGTGAAGCCAGGCACGAAGATTGTGGAAAACATGATCTCTGGTCGTTATGATGATGGTATCTTCAGCTTCTTCGAGGCTTCCTCTATCCGTAAAGTCAAGGATAAGTACGTCTTTATTTATAGTCGCTTCACCAAGGACGGCGAGTTCGGACTGCCCATCTCCAACTACACGCTGGCCTACGCCTATAGCGACCATCCCTTGGGACCTTGGACCTATGGCGGCACGATTATCGACGGACGAGCACGTGATGTCAACGAGAAGGGCGACACCATTGCTACGGCTACTGTAGATGGCAATACCCACGGCAGCATCTGCGAGATCAACGGACAGTGGTGGGTGTTCTATCATCGTCAGACGGGTACTGATGAGTATGCCCGTCAGGCTATGGTAGCTCCCATCAACGTAGAAGTAGAAGAGGGTGAGGGCGGTAAGGTCTTCATCAGCGAGGGCGAATATACTTCTGAGGGCTTTTGTGTTGAGGGTCTGAACCCATTGGAGCGCCATTCGGCTGGTATCGCTTGCTGGTACACAGGTCCGCGTACTGCTGTGCACGAGTGGCCTAACAATACCTTCTATGGTTCCTATGTGGCTTCATCCTATGGTACTGACGATAAGTTTGAGAAGCCTTATGCGCTGAAGAACAACACCAACTCCGTGGTGAACAATACCGATGGCTCTATCGTGGGCTATAAGTATTTCAACTTCAGCGAGACGGAGGGAAAGAAAGTCAATCTGCTGCTCAACGTCGTTCCTTCAGGACTCAAAGGCCGTATCGACGTGATGATCGACAGTCCTTGGGAGTCGCGTGGTGGTGTGAAACTGGGCAGTTACGAGTTCAAGGAGCCTCTGACCAAGTCGGCTACTGAACTGATGATTCCCCTGGAGTCCCTGTCGGCCTATACAGGCAAGCATGCCATCTTCTTCGTGTTCTCCTCCAACACCAAGGGAAAGTCCATTTGCACATTGGAAGATTTGATGTTTAGTCTATGAGAAAAATCTTTTTGATACTTTCGATGATGTTTGCCCTCCATGCTGTCAGCGTGGAGGCGCAGACCTCTTCGGAGGACACGCTCGTTATTGACGAGGTGGAGCTTTTCTCTGATACCACCTCGCTTGAAGAAGGTTGGGAAGACCCAATGGAGGACGATGATTACTATGACGGATATATCAATGAAGACACCCAGCCTCCCATGATGTTGAGCGATCTGTTCGATCAGATTTTAAGTATGGCTGGCATCGTGGCTACGATTGTTTTCGTGGTTGTTGTTATCCTGCTTGTGCTACCCATTGTGATGCTCGTATTGCTTATCTGGCTGTGGCATCAGAACAGACAGTTGAAACAGCGCATCCTTTTCCTCGAGATGCAACTGAGGGCTACATCCCGTAGGTCGTCCTCAGAACCACAAACTCCGTGCGACGATTGAGCTGGTTGCAGATCTCCTGTTTCTCCTCGTCCTTCAGCGCTGTGATAAACTCCTCTGTCAGCACGTCGCCTTCCTTCAGCCAAGGATAGGTCTCCGTGAGCTTCCGCTTCACCGTCTTTGGCTTCATCTTGCCATAGCCCACAGGCTTCAATCGGTCTTGGGCTATGCCTTTTTCTATCAGGTAGTTCACCACGCTCTCGGCACGTCGTTGTGACAATCGTTCGTTATATTCAGCTGATCCGCGATAGTCGGTATGGGCACTCAGTTCGATGGTGATACTGGGATTCTCGTTCAGCATTTCTACTAGGCTATCCAGCGCCGTTGTTGACTCTGGGCGCAGGGTGGCCTTGTCGAAATCATAGAAGATATTTCGGATCAGCACAGGGGCGGTGAGCGAGGCCAGGGGGAACTGCAGGGTATATTCCTCCGACTCCAACACAGGTTCTACGCGCAATTCCTCTGTATGGTTGAGATAGCCCTTGCAGGTGCCCAGAAACACGTAGTCCACATTGGGGTTGATCAGTTCCGTAAACGAGCCGTCACCCTTCACGTTCAGTTTCTTATTCGTTCCGTCGTTGCCTACCATATAGACCAGCGCCTCGGGCAGTTCGTAGCCGTCTTTCTCATAGACCCAGCCCTTCACGGTCTGTACCACTTCCTGCTTCTCAAACGAGTAGATATGATCCCATCCGCGTGCATCGCCACGGTTTGACGAGAAATAGCCTCTGTTGTGCACGCCCTCGAAAGTCATGCCAAAGTCATCGCCCTGCGAGTTCAGCGGTGCGCCAGGATGCTCGATCTCATAACTTCCATCCTCAGTTGGTTTCGCAATAAATATATCCAAGCCTCCGAATCCTGGATGTCCGTCGCTCGAGAAATACAGGTCGCCATTGGGACGGAACGTGGGGAACATCTCGTTGCCAGGAGTGTTGATGGGTGCGCCCAGATTCTCCAGACTGTTCAGTCCGTGGGCTGTAATCTCTATGCGCCAGATATCGTAGCCCCCCAGTCCGCCAGGCATATCGCTGACGAAATAGAGCCACATGCCATCAGGCGATATGGCAGGATGGGCAAAAGTAGATAGCGTGTCCTTCGTAATCTCCAGTTCTGTGGCTTTACCCCATGAGGCATCGCTGCGCTGGGCTGTGGCAATCTGAGCATAGCGTGGATAATCAGGGTCGCTCTTACATACTGTGAGATACATGGTTTTACCTTCTGGCGTAAAGGCACAGGCACCCTCGTCATACTCCGTATTCAGTTCACTCTCAATAGGCTCTGGCTTCGACCATTTTCCTTTATCGTCTTTCTGCGAGAAGAAGATGTCGGCACATTTCGTACCCGTGATACCACTCAGTTCGTCGCCCTTGGCCTGATTGCGTGTGCTGGAGAAATAGAGCTGGTCGTTGTCGTCGCCAGCCAGCATGGGCGAATACTCTGAACGTCGAGAGTTAAAGAAGTCCTGCTTCTTCACCGTATAGCCCGAGTATTCGGCTTCTGCCTTCCATTTTGGAGCCATACGGGCACTCTCCAGTCCGTTTTTCACCAACAGGTTGTTGGGCATCGAGTCTTGTAGGATAGTGAAGGTTTTCTCAGCTTCTTTGTAGGCTCCGTTTTTCAGTTGTAATCGACCTAGATAGAGCAACGCCGTAGAGTCGGCCTGTTTGAATCTGACGGCATTATTATAGGCTGCGATAGCCTTCTGTGAGTAGTTGATGCGACGATAGCAGTCGGCCATCTTCAGGGCACGCTGTCCGCGCAGTTTTTTTTCTTTCGCCTTGGTTTGCGAATAAGCCTTTTTATACTGCTCTGCTGCATCGAAATATTCGCCCAGCGCATAGAACTTATCACCTTTACGCATAGCACCTTCCGCTCCACATCCTGTGATGAGGAGACAGACAATGCCAATGTATATGAAAGCAAAAAGTTTGCGCATACCGTTATATAACGCAAACTTTTCCTATTTATTGCTCAAAGGGTTTACGGAACGTGCATCCCTCTCTCCAGCGGGAACAGCCGTAGGCCGTTTTCCCCTTGATAATAGTGCCTTGGCCACAGAGGGGACAAACAGAAGACTCAACAGACTCACCCCCAGCCCCTCTCTGCAAGAGAGGGGAGTGGTTAGAAGTTGTGGTGGAGGGTTTGGGGGACCTTTTCTTCTTTACTTTCAGGTCTTCTTCTGTGGTGACGGTGACACGACGATTGGTGTTGTCACTAATCACCTCGCGCACGATCTCTGTGACCTGCTGTTTCAGTTCGTCGATAAACTGCTGCGGATCGTATTTCTTAGCCTCTATGTCGCGCAGTTTCTTTTCCCAGATACCTGTCAGCTCGGCACTCTTCAGCAGTTCCTCGCGAATCAAATCGATGAGCTCTATGCCAGTGGGCGTGGCCAGCAGGTTCTTGCGATCCTTCTTGATGTAATGGCGCTTGAACAGGGTCTCGATGATGGCAGCACGTGTAGAAGGGCGACCAATGCCGTTCTCCTTCATCACGCGGCGCAGTTCCTCGTCGTCCACCAGTTTTCCGGCTGTTTCCATGGCACGCAGCAAGGTGGCTTCGGTATAGTATTTGGGAGGCGTGGTCATCTTCTCCGTCAGGGTGGGGACGTGCTCGCCACTCTCGCCTTTCGTGAAGGCAGGCAGCGTGCGCTCTTCCTCCTCAGGTTTCTTCTCATCGTCATCCGTCTGCGTGTCCTTGGCATAGACAGCACGCCATCCTGGGTCGAGGATGGTGCGACCAGTCACCTTGAACTCTATACCATCCACATCGCCAAGAACAGTGGTCTGTGCAAACTGGCAGTCGGGATAGAACACGCAGATAAACCTGCGGGCTATCAGGTCATAGACCTTGCGCTGCATATCCGTCAGGTTCTGTGGCACGATGCCTGTGGGGATGATGGCGTGGTGATCGGTCACCTTTGATGAATCGAATACCTTCTTTGACTTTTGTAAAGGCTTGCCACCAAGCGTTTTAACCAAGTCTGCATAAACCGATTGTCCAGCAAACTTCACTTGGAAAAGTCCATTCATGGTCTGCGGACATTTGCCATAAACGTCATCAGGCAGGAAGGTGGTATCTACACGCGGATAGGTGGTCAACTTCTGTTCATACAACTGCTGGATGATGTTCAGCGTCATCTCAGCCGAGAAGCCGAATTTCTTATTGCAATCCACCTGTAGTGACGTCAGGTCATACAGACTGGGAGGCATCTCCTTACCGTTCTTCTTCTCTACCTTCGTCACCGTGAAGGGCTTTCCCTCGATGGTGGCAAAGGCCTTTTCGCCCTCCTCCTTCGAGGTGAACTTGCCCGAGGTAGCCGTGAAGGTGGTGTCGCGATAGACGGTGGCCAGCACCCAGTAGGGCTCAGGCTTGAAGTTGTCGATTTCCTTCTGACGATTGACGATCAGGGCAAGGGTAGGGGTCTGCACGCGGCCTATTGAGAGCACCTGGTGATTCTGACCATATTTAATGGTATAGAGGCGCGTACAGTTGATGCCCAGGAGCCAGTCGCCCACGGCTCTCGACAGTCCTGCCAGGTAGAGCGACTGATATTCCGCTTGGTCTTTCAGCGTGGCAAAGCCCTCGCGGATGGCTTCGTCAGTCATCGATGAGATCCACAGGCGTTGCACAGGACATTTCGCCTGTACCTTCTGCATCACCCATCGCTGAATGAGCTCACCCTCCTGTCCGGCGTCACCACAGTTGATGATGCCGTCGGCTTTCTGCATCAGACTCTCGATGATGGCAAACTGTTTCTTGATGCCCGCATCGTCCTTCAGTCGGATGCCGAACTTTGGTGGAATCATGGGCAGGGCCGACAGGCTCCACGCCTTCCATACAGGCGTATAGTCCTCAGGCATCT
The DNA here is from genome assembly GCA_902778255.1 of uncultured Prevotellaceae bacterium. GTDB lineage: Bacteria > Bacteroidota > Bacteroidia > Bacteroidales > Bacteroidaceae > Prevotella. The sequence goes on along the minus strand of CACYXD010000004.1, from coordinate 77,232 downwards.
TCAGCTCACACAGGTGACCGAATGTCCACGTCACCTGATAGCCGTTGCCCTCCATATACCCGTCGTGACTGCTGTTAGCACCTATGATGCGGGCTATATCCTTCGCTACGCTGGGTTTCTCTGCTATGCAAACTATCATGCTGATTTATTTCTCGTAGATTTCTGCCAGGCGGTTGCCTAAATTTTCGCCACGCAGGTCAAGGTCGGTGATGCGTCCCTCGGGGTCAACCAGGATATTGGCGGGGATGCTGCGTATGCCGAAGGTCTCGGAGCCCAGGCTCTGCCAGCCTTTCAGGTCGCTCAGATGGGGCCATTTCATGCCCAGACGCTCAATAGCAGCCAGCCACGCCTTCTTATCTTTATCAAACGAGATGCCGATAATCTCAAACCCTTTGTCGTGGTATTTCTCGTAGTTGGCAGTCACGTTGGGCAGCTCGCGCAAGCAGGGACCGCACCATGAGGCCCAGAAGTCGATGAGCACCCAGTTGCCCTTGCCCGTCCATTCGCTGAGCTGATGCATCTTACCTTTTACATCGGCCATCTTCATGTCTTTCACCTGACTGCCAATGGGGCGCAGCTTGGCAGCCTCTGCCATACGCTGCTCCATCTGTTTGATCAGAGCCAGACTGTCTTCGTGGGTCAACACCTGTGGACGACCAGTCTGTATCTTTGTCATTTTCACTTGTGCCTGTCCTGCCATACAGAGCAGGGCGAGGCCTATTGTCAACATGATTTTCTTCATATCTTTTCTTCTTTGTTTTTGATTTCTGTCTGCAAAGGTAATGAATAAATAGGAAAAAAGTGAGTTTTCTTTTGTGTTTCTTCCAATTTTAGTATTTTTGCAGCAAAATTAAGCAATAATAGACATGATGGAATTTCTTGGCATGCGTATCGGACTTCTGATGAACTTCATTATTCTGGCTGCCAATATCTTTATTGTGAACATCATCTATCCGCTGACCCCATTATCGTGAGTTTCATCATGCTCCCGCTGCTTGCAAGCGTCCTTGGGGCCGAGCGAAATTTTGAATTTTCTGTTTTGACTTGTTTCGTCTTGCGTTTTGACCTTAAACGCAAGGCGTTTCAGCCTTCTTTACCTTGCGTTTCAGCCTTCTTTACCTTGCGTTTCAGCCTGTTTCGCTTCGTGTTCCAGCCTGTTTCGTGCGGTAAAGTGTCTTTTCCTGTTTTTCGGCATGATTTTTGCAGTAATCCTTATAAAGAAAGGAGACATAAGATTATGGCATTTATTGATTATTACAAGATTCTAGGGGTCGATAAGACCATCCCGCAGAAGGATGTGAAGAAGGCCTACCTGAAACGCGCTAAGCAGTTTCACCCCGATTTGCATCCTGACGACCCAAAGGCCAAGGCGAAGTTCCAGGCCTTGAACGAGGCGTATGACGTGATTGGTGATCCTGAAAAGCGAAAGAAATACGATCAGTATGGTGAACAGTGGAAGCAGGCTGATGCCTTTGGCGGCGCAGGTGGTGCAGGCGGGTTCGGCGGCTTCTCAAAGGGGACCGGCAGCGGCTCTCCGTTCGATGGTTTCGACTTCTCTGCTTTCACAAACGGCAGGGGAGGGGGTGGCTTTAGCTCGTTCTTCGAGGACTTGTTCGGCGGTGCTATGCGTGGTGGTGTAGCAGGCGGCTTCGGTCAGCAGCAACCCCGCGAGACACAGGCCAGCGTCAATATTGATATGTACACGGCCTTGTTGGGCGGTGATGTCATAGTGACAGTGCCCGATGGTAAGAAGTTGCGCCTGAAACTGAAACCAGGCACGCAGCCTGGCACAAAGGTGAGGCTGCGTGGCAAAGGTCAGAACGGTGCTGACTTGATTATTACCTATAATGTGACGCTGCCCACAGACCTGAGTCCGCATCAGCGCCAGCTATTAGAGGAGATGCGTAGGGGATAGGTCTATCACCTATCACCCTTCAACAAAAATGCTTCGGCCCGCTGAAGATCCTCTGGGGTGTCGATACCTACGGTTTCTACATTCGTCAGACCGACCTTGATGCGATAGCCGTTTTGCAACCAACGCAATTGCTCCAGACTCTCGGCCAGTTCCAGAGGGCTCTGGGGCAGTTTCGTGATTTGTGCCAGCACTTCGCGGCGATAGGCATAAAGGCCGATATGCTTCAGAAATGGGAACTGCTGGAGCCAAGTTGCCTCCTCTTTACCCCTGACATAAGGAATGACGCTACGACTGAAATACATGGCGTAGCCTTTGACATCGCACACAATCTTAGGCGAGTTGGGATTCTGAACAGCCTCCATGCTCTCAAAGGGCTTTCCCAATGTGGCAATCTGAGTCTGAGGGTCATCGAACAGGTGCTTCACAGTCTCCAGTTGTGACTTTTGGATGAAAGGTTCGTCGCCCTGCACATTGATAATCACGTCGGCATCAGTATTGAGTTTTTGGGCTGCCTCCTCAATACGATCGGTACCGCTTTTGTGGTCATCACGTGTCATCACAGCACATCCCCCAAAGGCCTCCACAGCCTGGAAGATACGCTCGTCGTCTGTAGCCACATAGGCTTCGCCCAGCACACTGACTACTTGTTCGTAAACTCTCTGAATAACAGGTTTGCCACCCAGCACAGCCAATGGCTTACCAGGAAAGCGCGTTGATGCGTAACGCGCAGGAATGATACCAATGAATTTCATTTGCTTTGCTAAATTTTGACGCAAAGTTACAAATTTTTCTTAATTATTAGTTCTAATAGGATGAAAATCTTGTGCGTTTACGTTTTTTTTTGTACCTTTGGAGTGCTAAAACATATATTGATGAAAATCGTAAACTATATATTCTCTATACTCTTACTTGCAGCTCCTGCATCATTAGATGCACAAAAAATCGTGTTGGGCACATGTGTGACTAAAGATGGGGGCGATTATAATGGTGAGATGATGTCAGGCCGGCCTCATGGCAAAGGAAAAACCAAGTGGAAAAACGGCAATCAGTATGAAGGCGACTATGTAAAAGGCAAGCGCGAGGGGCATGGTATCTATACTTTTACTGACGGCGAGCGCTATGAAGGCCAGTGGATGCAAGATCATCAGCATGGTCAGGGCACGTATTATTTTCAGAATAATAATAAGTATGTAGGCCTGTGGTTTAAGGATTATCAGCAGGGCTATGGCGAGATGTACTATTTCAATGGCGACGTCTACAAAGGCAATTGGCATGAAGACAAGCGTAATGGCAAAGGCAAGTATGTGTATGCCAGCGGTGCTTACTATGATGGCGACTGGAAAGACGATATGAAAAGCGGTCATGGCTTCCATGACTGGGCCGATGGCTCTACATACAATGGCGAATGGCGTGACAATAAGCGCAACGGAAAGGGTATTTTTAAGTATTCCAGCGGTGACGTATATGTAGGCCAATGGCAGAACGACATACAGCATGGTAAAGGAATCTACCGTTTCCAAAATGGAGATATTTATGAGGGTGACTATGCAAATGGTCAGCGTACAGGCAATGGAATAGTAAAGTTTGCCAATGGTGACCGTTACAATGGCCAGTTTTTCAAAGGTGAACGTCAAGGTCAGGGCACCCTGCAATGGGCCAATGGTAATACTTATACAGGCCAATGGAAAAACGATCAGCCCAACGGTCGTGGCAAGTTGACAACGAAAGCTGGTGATGTGGTAGAAGGACAATTTAAGAATGGCCAGCCTAATGGCGAATGCATTGGTCATATGGCAGACGGTTCAAAGTTCAAGGCCCAATATAAAGATGGTATGCGTCATGGTGCTTCTATTGAGGAAGACAAAGATGGCAAGCGCATAGAGTGCAACTATGATGGCGGCAAGCGCGATGGCCCATTTGTCGAGAAAGACCGCAATGGCACCGTCATAGCTCAGGGTACCTATAATCATGGCTATCGTAAGACAGATAAATAAACCACTTTAAAACTATACATTATGATTATCGACACGCTTGACAACCTGGGCAAATACGTAGGAGTGAATCCACTGTTTGCCGATGTGGTAGAGTTCCTGAAAGAGCACGACCTAAACACTATGGAGGCCGGCAAGTATCCAATCAAAGACAAAGATCTCTTTGTCAATATCACTACTGCCAAGGGTAAGGCACCTGATGAGGCTGTACTTGAGACTCATGTCAAGATGATTGACATACAGATTCCCATTGACGGCCCAGAGACCTACGGCTACACACCGCTATGCCGTCTGCCAGAGTTAGAGTATAATGCCGAAAAAGACATTACAAAGTATCCCGACATGATGGCAGAGAGCTTTATCGACTGTTTGCCAGGCATGTTCGCTATATTCTTTCCACAGGACGGACATGCGCCCTGCATCTCAATGGCACCAGAGATTAAAAAGGCTATTTTCAAAGTAAAAGCATAGAATTATGGCAACGACGAAGAAGACTACAAAGAAGGCTGAACAGCCTAAGCATATAGGACTCGTACAGAACGACTCATGGTTGGAACCATTTGAGGATGCCATTCGTGGACGTCACGACCATGCAGTGTGGAAACTGAACCAATTGACAAACAACGGAAAGAAATCGCTGAAAGATTTCGCTTCAGGACACCTGTACTTCGGATTGCATAAGCAGTTGCGCGGATGGGTATTCCGTGAGTGGGCTCCCAATGCTACAGAGATATACCTGATAGGCGACTTCAACAACTGGCAGGAAGACGAAAAGTATAAGTGCAAGCGCATTCAGGGGACTGGCAACTGGGAACTGAAGCTGCGCGAGCGCGACCTGAAGCATGGACAACTTTACAAGATGAAGGTCAAGTGGAATGGTGGCGAAGGCGAACGTATTCCTGCTTGGTGCAACCGCGTCGTACAGGATGAGGAGACAAAGATATTCTCTGCTCAGGTGTGGAATCCTGCCAAGAAATATGACTTCAAGAAGACGAACTTCAAACCCAAGAAAAATCCGCTCCTCATCTATGAGTGCCATGTAGGTATGGGACAGGATGCTGAGAAAGTAGGTACGTATAACGAGTTCCGCGAGAATGTGCTCCCACGAGTTATTAAGGATGGCTACAACTGCATTCAGGTGATGGCCATTCAGGAACATCCCTATTATGGTTCGTTTGGCTACCATGTATCAAGCTTCTTTGCACCATCAAGTCGTTTCGGCACCCCTGAGGAACTGAAAGAGCTGATTGATACGGCACATAAGAACGGTGTGGCAGTAATCATGGATATCGTACACTCTCATGCTGTGAAGAACGAGGTAGAGGGCCTGGGTAACTTGGCTGGCGATCCTAACCAGTTCTTCTATCCTGGCGACCGTCATGAGCATCCGGCATGGGATTCGCTCTGCTTCGACTATGGAAAAGACGATGTGATGCACTTCTTGCTTTCCAACTGTCGCTACTGGCTGGAGGAGTTCCAGTTCGACGGATTCCGCTTTGATGGTGTTACTTCTATGCTCTACTATAGTCATGGACTCGGTGAGGCCTTCTGTGGATATGGCGACTATTTCAACGGCCATGAAGACGATAATGCCATCTGCTACCTGACACTGGCCAACAAGCTGATTCATGAGGTTAATCCCAACGCCATTACCATTGCTGAGGAAGTGAGTGGAATGCCTGGCTTGGCTGCCAAGTTTGAGGACGGTGGCTTTGGCTTCGATTATCGCATGGCCATGAATATTCCAGACTATTGGATTAAGACCATCAAGGAACTCTCTGATGAGAACTGGAAACCATCAAGCATTTTCTGGGAGGTGAAGAATCGCCGCCCAGACGAGAAGACTATCTCGTACTGCGAGAGTCACGACCAGGCTTTGGTGGGCGATAAGACCATCATCTTCCGCCTGATTGATGCCGATATGTATTGGCACTTTGCTAAGAAGGATATCAACGGCGTGGCAGAGCGCGGTATCGCCCTGCATAAGATGATTCGTCTGGTTACTGCTGCTGCTATCAACGGCGGTTACCTGAACTTTATGGGTAATGAGTTTGGACATCCTGAATGGATCGACTTCCCACGTGAGGGCAATGGCTGGTCTTATAAGTACGCTCGACGTCAGTGGAATCTGGTGGACAACAAGGACTTGTGCTATCACTGGTTGGGCGATTTCGACCGTGAGATGCTGAAAGTGATTAAGAGCGTCAGGAACTTCCAGGAAAAGCCCGTGGTGGAAATCTGGCATAACGATGGCGACCAAGTGTTGGCCTTCATGCGTGGTGACCTGCTCTTTGTGTTTAACTTCTCACCCACGCAATCGTTTACTGACTATGGATTCCTTGTGCCAACAGGCAGTTATGACGTAGTGCTGAATACCGATTCTAAGGACTTTGGCGGTTTTGGCTTCGCTGATGACACAGTAACTCATTTCACTAATTTTGATCCGCTTTACGTGCAAGACCATAAAGAGTGGCTGAAACTTTATATTCCAGCTCGCTCGGCAGTGGTTCTTAAGAAGAACTGATGAATAATCTGAATTCCTCAAAACATGACGGCACCATCACCACTAAGGTGGTGTGTGCCATTTGTTTTTTGCTGTTTTCGTTCTTGTGGCTTTATTGGCTTCAGGCTGATTCTTTAGCTATAGCCCAGCATGTAATGAGTCAAGGTGTTACTCATTATGACAAAGGCATAGGTACTATCATCTTTCTGATTGTTCTCATGCTGATTCAATTTGTTGTGGCTCATGTCGCAAAGCCCCCTCGTCGCACCTATGCCTTGAGTTATTTCCCCTCATTGCTCCTATTGGCTTTTCTTTCTGATTTGAAAGTAGATGAGAATTATGAGGTATCTGTATCGACATGGTATTGGCTTTTCCCGCTATTGCTGTTTATCTGGGGTGTATGTATATGGCTTGCACGTCAGGTATTACCCTTTGCAAATAACCAAAGGCAATATGTTGGTGTGTTGTCTATGCGAACATGGCTAAACCTGTTGCAGTTGCTGGCGATGATGCTTATAGTAGCGCTGTTGAGCAATACGAATGCAGTCTATTTGAATAGTGCACACGCAGAGGTTTCACTTGTCACTAATGACTATGATGAGGCCGCCCTGGTGGGAGGTGAGTCGCTTGAAACAAATGAACGACTGACGATGCTACGTGCTTTTGCGCTATCAAAGAAGGGCGTTATTGCCGATGAACTTTTCTCATATCCAGTCAGGGGCACGGCTCAGACGTTGCTTCCTATGACAGTAAAACCATTTATGCTTTCCGAGGACTCTATTTGGAAACATTTGGGAGCACGCCCACATTCACAAATGCCTTTAGAGTATTTTTATGAGATACTGGAACGTGACTCCTTGGCAACGCCAGCAGTAGCAGATTATAGGTTGTGTGGCTATCTGATGGATCGTAATCTGAATAAATTTGTCACGATGCTTCCCACTTATTATGAAGTGGCCGACTCTCTGCCTTTGCCTCGTCATTATAAGGAGGCCCTGATTCTTTATAAGCATCAGACAAAAGATTCAAAGATAGCATATACGGACTCACTCATGGAAGAGCAATGGAACATCCTGCAACAGCTGAAGTTGGATTATAAAGTGAATACTGAGCGACGTTACAAGATATTCAAGTCGTTTCAGCATACATATTGGTATTATTACTTATATGAATAAAAGAGAGGATTCACTTCAGCGTGAATCCTCTCTTATTTATAGGAAGGTGGTTACTTATTCAATGACAACAAGTGCATCGTCTTCCATGACACTCTCGCCAATCTTTACGCAGATGGCGGTCACCTTACCAGCCTTTTCGGCAGTCAGGTTGTTGGCCATCTTCATGGCCTCAAGTACAACTATGGTGTCGCCAGGCTGAACTTCATCGCCAACAGCAACCTTGATATCGGTGATAACACCAGGTAGAGGAGCCTTGATGGCATTGTTCTTGTTGACGGCTGCTTTCTCAGCGGTGGGCTCGTCAGAAGCACTGGCAGTAGAAACTGCGGGCTTGCCAAGCACAGGCTTTTTCTTTTCAGGCTCAGCTTCCTTCTCTAATTCTACTTTGTAGGTTTCGCCATTGACAATAACGGTAGCGATATTATCTTCAATGTTGTCTATGGCAACCTCGTACTTCGTTCCGTTGATAGTATATTTGTATTCTTTCATTGCATAAATGATTTATGGGTGTACTGTCATTGTCTGAGCATAACCGTTCCACTGCGTTGGATGTTCGGCAATCGTGATGATGCCTGGTTCCACGTCGTGAACATTGTTGCCCAGATGCTCATGCAGAGCCATTGCAATGGCAGCATATACTTCGTTCTGTTTCATAAGCAACAGTAATTATTATTACATAGGAATGTTTCCGTGCTTCTTAGCAGGCAGGGCATCGCGCTTGGTAGCAAGCTGAGCCAGACCGCGGCAGATGCGGAAACGGGTGTTGCGAGGCTCGATCACATCATCGATGTATCCGAACTTAGCAGCCTGATAAGGATTAGCAAAGAGCTCGTTGTACTCCTCTTCCTTCTCAGCGATGAATGCCTTCACATCCTCACCAGCTTCCTTTTTAGCCTTAGCTTCCTTAGCATAGAGTACGGCAGCGGCACCGCTGGCACCCATCACGGCAATCTCAGCAGAAGGCCATGCGTAGTTCAGGTCGGTGTGCAGCTGCTTAGAACCCATTACGATGTGAGAACCACCGTATGACTTACGCAGGGTAACGGTAATCTTGGGTACGGTAGCTTCGCCATAAGCGTAGAGCAACTGGGCACCGTGCAGGATGACGGCATTGTACTCCTGACCAGTACCAGGCAGGAAGCCAGGAACGTCAACGAAGCTGACAATAGGAATATTGAAGGCATCGCAGAAACGTACGAAGCGAGCACCCTTGCGGCTGGCGTTTACGTCGAGCACACCAGCATAGCAACTTGGCTGGTTGGCAACGATACCTACACTCTGACCGTTGAAGCGTGCAAAACCAACGATGATGTTCTTAGCGAACTTAGGCTGAACCTCGAAGAACTCGCCATTATCAACCACAGCACCAATGACCTTGTACATATCGTATGCCTCGTTGGGGTTCTCAGGAATAATCTCGTTCAGGCTGTCCTCCATACGGTTGATGGGATCGTCGCACTTCTTGCGAGGAGCCTGCTCCATATTGTTAGAAGGAATATATGAGAGCAGCGTCTTAATCATCTGCAAGCCCTCCTCCTCGGTCTTGGCAGTGAAGTGAGTAACACCAGACTTAGTAGCGTGAACGCTGGCACCACCCAGATGCTCCTGATCGATATCCTCGCCAGTAACAGTCTTTACCACCTTAGGACCAGTGAGGAACATATATGATGTGCCTTCCATCATCAGAGTGAAGTCGGTCAGGGCAGGGCTGTAAACAGAACCACCAGCGCATGGGCCAAAGATACCACTGATCTGGGGAATCACACCTGAAGCCAGGATGTTGCGCTCGAAAATCTCGGCGAAGCCAGCCAGAGAGTTGATACCCTCCTGGATACGTGCACCACCTGAGTCATTGATACCGATAACAGGTGCGCCCATCTTCATAGCCATATCCATCACCTTACAGATCTTCTGACTCATAGTCTCAGAAAGAGAACCTGCATGAACGGTGAAGTCCTGTGCGAAGATGTAGACCAAACGGCCATCAATCGTACCACTACCTGCTACGACACCGTCGCCGAGGAACTGCTTCTTCTCCATACCGAAGTTGTGGCAACGATGCTCTTTAAACATGTCGTATTCCTCGAAAGAGCCTGGATCGAGAATCATGTCAATACGCTCACGAGCAGTATATTTTCCACGCTCGTGCTGCTTCTGAATAGCTTTTTCACCACCACCGAGACGAGCTTGTTCTCGCTTCTCGATGAGTTGTTTGATTTTTTCTAATTGTTTGCTCATAATCTTATTAATGTTCGCAAAGTTCTGTTAATATTCCACAGGTTGATTTGGGGTGCAGGAAAGCGATGTTAAGACTTTCAGCGCCCTTGCGAGGCTTCTCGTCAATCAGGCGTACGCCCTTCTCGCTGACTTCGGCCAAGGCATTGGCTACGCCATCTTCAATACAGAAAGCCACATGATGAACGCCCTTGTTGCCTTTGTCAAGCCATTTCTGAATGGTGCTCTCAGGGCTTGTGGGCTCGAGCAATTCGAGCTTCACCTCACCACACTTCAGGAAAGCAGTCTTCACTTTCTGGTCTTCAACAACTTCTGTTGCATAACACTCCAAGCCCAGCACGTCAGTAAAGAACGGCAGACTTTCTTCAATGCTCTGGACGGCAATGCCCAGATGCTCAATGTGTGAAATCTTCATAACTGTATAAAGTTTAAACTTAATTTGTGGTGCAAAGTTACAAAAGATATGTGAGATTGCCTTACCTTTTTGGGCTTTTTTATAAAAAAAGAGAGATTATTGTCGGTCTCTACCGCAATAACCTCTCTTTGTGAGTCTCAGTTATTTCTTTTTACTTTTATTATTTCACGTTTTGGAAAACATTGTCTGTCTCTTCAAACAGATACCAGTTCCTGTTGTTATCCCTATTGCGTGCCCATTCGATGAACTGAGGATAAGCATTGGTAATGCGGATCTTCTCCAAGGGATACTTGAAATAAATAGGAACGATAACAGCATATGGAGGCTCACCATTAGCAGGCATAGTAACAACCTGATGGGTGGTCAAGTTCTTAAGTGAAATGTTCTTCAAGAAGTTCTCAATACTTAAGTCCTTGTCAATAGTGTACTCGAAGGATATTGATTTGGTGCGATTTCCACCTTTATCCTTTGTCTTCTGTGTATCTTGGTTCTTCTCTGTATTGATAAAGCCTTTTCCTGCCTCAACACCAAAGAACTCATGCAGTTCCTTGTTCTCGAGAGGACCGCCGATACCCTGCAGCATAATCTGGTCGTAACCGCCAAGTGCTACCACACTAACATTAATTTTAGTATCATTGATACGGCGTACCTGCAGAACAACGTCGTTCATGTCGTAGTCGGCGTGCTCAGGCTCGTCCTCAAAACTCATGGTATAGGTGGCAGCTTCCACGTTTACCTCTTCATCCTCAATCTTCACGCCTTGCTTGATTTCCAGCACCATGTCGCAGAATGTGCAGTCACATCCATCCTCGAAGCACAAGTATGTGCGCTCGTTGGCACTGAAGATAAGAATACGTGGGCTATCCCAAGTAAATCCGTACTCTGTCTGACCATAACGTGTATCCTTCTTAGCTGTTGCTGATCCAGCGGCTATGTCCTGTGAAATAGTGTTGTCAACAGCACTGAAGAAGTGACCCATCAGGTGGTTGACTTCATAGTTCAGTCGACCGTCTCCGTATGTGCAGCCTGTTCCACAGATACTTATATCTCCAGCTTTTCTGTAATCCTTACTGTTCAAGAATCCAATCTTGTAGCCTTTAGGAATGATGCAGCTAACTGCAGCCTGTCCTGGAGTAGGAGTGCCATCTCCATAATAGGGGAGAAGGTATTCTGTGTTTCGCTTGAACTTATCACTATAGTAACCTTCTGCTACTTTGAATTTAGGAAGTGCTTTGATATAATTGGCTTCCTCATCAGGCGTCATTCCTTTGGTGGCTTCTGGGTTGAAATAGTAATAATAAATGGTGTTATATGAACCCTCTGTACTATTCATCTGAATAGGAGTCACTGTAACAGGCTCATCACCAGTGCTGATCATATAGTTACTCTTGTCGGCAGGATTAAAATACTGGTTGCCCTCGAAGAGCTCAGCCCAGTTGTTTCGCTTGTTGTTTGTCCTGAACTTACCACCGGTTTTGTTCAGATAAGTCTCAACAATAGCCTTGACAGTACTCATGTCTTCATCTTTCTCAGCCTGAGTAAGGTCTCTTGAAATGCTACCATTATTAGCTGTCCAAATGCCATCGGTTGAAGATGCGACACTCCACAAACGGTCGTTGACCCATGAACTATCATTCCAAACTTCGTAGAAACGCAACTTTGGATTTTTGCTCTTGTCAACATTATCCCATGCAGAGGTGGTTCCTGTGTTGAGTGACTCTTCTGCGCGTAGGGCATTGAACGACTTGATGGGCTCGCCCAATACGATTGAACTTGCAGATGGGAAAGCTACCTCAGCTCTGGTCATACGTGCGCTGGCAGTCTCTGAGAAACTGACAACCTTATCCTCGGGAGTGAACACCTTGATGATGTATTGTCCTTTACTGTTTACACATGCTGCAAACAGCTCTTCGCAGATATTGGGTGCATCATAAACCAAAGTGGCCTCTCCATTCTTGGGCTCGGCCTCGTTTAAGACGTAAACATTCTCGTTGCCAAATGGCGACTCAGTCAGGATCTGTACCTTGACGATGTCATTCATGTTGGCATCAGCCTTGATTGTTACGCTACCTTGGGTGATGGTGTTCCAATCCTGATTGGAATCAATGGTTCCGAAGAGTCTCTCGGCATTGACTTTTACAGAATCCTTGTTAATGGGAATGTTAAACTCTGTGGCATCTTCATGGCTTGAACAACTGAACAGTGTTAAAGCCGCGGTAAAAAGAATTAATGGACTTTTTTTCATAACAAACAGGTAATTTTATACCAATTGATTAAAATTTTCTGCAAAGGTATAAAATTTGTCCGTTATTGAGGATGCTTGAAGGTTTGATTTATGAAATATTAACAATTAAAAATCAATAATTACCTTTCCATTAATCTGTCTGCCTGTTAAATAGTTGGGTACAGCCCATTGGCGATTAGTGACATCAGTGACCCAATAGTAACTATTGACATTGGAAATTCCGAACAAATTTAAGCAGTCTATGCCCAACCAGACTTTCTTGATTGGCGACTGAAGATTCGATATTTGAGAATCATAAGCCAGGTAGCTCATACCAATGTCGGCACGCTTATAGGTTGGCGCACGGAATGTCTGGCCTTCCAGTCCTCTATGTGGCGCTCCAAAGGGAAGTCCGTCGGCATATGCCAGCTTGAGTGTCATCTTCCATCGTTCAGTACCTGGGAAATAGTCGGTGAAATGCAGGTTGAGTGCATAGCGTTGGTCTGTGGGTATTGGAATCCACTGTCCGTTCATTTTCTGTTGTGTACGCATCAGCGAGAACGATATCCAAGAATCTGTGCCTGGCACGAATTCTCCGTAGAGTTTCAAGTCGAGTCCAGCAGCATAGCCTGAGCAGAGGTTCTGTCCATAGTAGGTGATCTTGACGTTCTGCACGTTATAGGGGATAAGGTTCGACAAGGCCTTGTAGTAAGCTTCTGCGGTGAACTTAAACGGACGTTGGTTCATGCGGAAGCGATAGTCCATGGCTGCGATGAACTGAAGTGAGCGCTGACTCTTGATATTCTTGTTGAGTGTAACTACGGTGACCCCTGACTGTGTGGTGGTGTCGCGCAGTTCCTTATAGAAAGGAGCCTGATAATAGATACCTGTGGCAAAGCGGTAGGTAATGTCTTGATTGAATGCAGGCACGATAGCTAATGAGACGCGTGGCGACAGCAATGTCTCTTTGTTGAACGACCAATGGGCGAATCTGATGCCATAGTTCAGTGTGAAATAAGTGTCGTTGTGGTGCCAGCGCAGTATATCCTGAATATAGCCTTCTGTGCGTGTTGACTTAATATCGTTTCTCGACGAGAGGGTGTATATCAAGTCAAGCCGGTTAGCCGTATGGGGTATGGAGTATCCGCTGGAGTCGCGCATCTCGTATTCACGGCTTTGCTCCTTGATATGTTCCCATTTATAGGTCAGTCCAGCTTCCACGTCATGCTGTCTGAAGCGTTTGTTGTATATTAACTTGAGGCTCTGCATATTGGCAGTCAGATAGTTGCGTGCGTGCTCGGCGTATGTTCCCACCCCCAGTTGCTCTGTGCTCTGTGCTTCATTCAGCCAATATTGTCCTTGGATATCGTATCTTTCCTGTTCTTTCGACTGAAAGGCCGACCAAAGCAGTTTTATATGCGATGAGTCGCCAAAGTGCCTGGTGATGCCAGCTGTGCCGAATAGCGTGCGGAAGATATCCTTTTCCTGTCCGTCGAAATAGACCTTGAATGTCTTGACATCTTCCATCGTGCCAAACGAAGTCTCACGGTCTTTCGGCTTGAAATTATAATGGTTTTCGGAAATGTTGCCAAGCACCTCGAAAGTCCATCGTCTATTGGGCTCGTAGGTGATATATGTCTGATAGTCCAGTTGGTTGGGTCTGTACTCACCTGTCGTTTCCAGCGATCCCAGCAGGTAGCGGTTTGTCTTGTAGCGCAGACCATGGCTCATTGAAAATTTCTTGTTGCTCATGCCCACATAGGCACTTCCTCCAAGCAGCGATGCCATTGCCGTTGCCTCAAAAGCCTTTGGACGTTTGTAGGTGATGTCAAGGGCGCTCGACATCTTGTCGCCGTATTTCGCAGAGAAGCCTCCGCTCGAGAATCCGATTTTTTCAACCATATCAGGATTGATAACAGACAGACCTTCCTGCTGGCCGCTTCTGATGAGTAATGGGCGATAAAGCTCTACGTTGTTGATATACACAGAGTTCTCGTCAAATGAGCCGCCTCTGACGTTGTATTGGCTTGACAGTTCGTTGTGGGTTGATACGCCGGCTTGCTGTTGTATCAGTTCCTCGACGGCATTGCCACTGGTGGAAGGTACGGCTTTGATGTCTTTTACATCAAGCTGTTCCATCGCGTCAGTCTGTCGTTTCTTCTGTGTGATGACCACCTCGTTGAGCTCATCCAGTCCGCTCAACTGTACGATGAGTGTCTGTGTCATTTTGGGGTTTCGCAGAACACGGGTTCGAGGTTTATAGCCAATCATGGAAAATTTCACCACCACGGAATCTGCTGATTGCAACCATATCTGAAATTCGCCTTTCAGGTTGGTCATCGTTACGGCAGCCTGTTCCAGACAAGACACGGTGGCCAGTTCCAGCCCATTGCCGTCTTCGTCGGTTACCTTTCCTTTTAGGGTAAACGACTGGGCCATCATTGAAAGGCTTGTCATCATCATGACAAGCGCTATGAGATATCGTCTGGCGAATAGTTTCATCAATGGTAATAACGCAGGAATCGCTTATTTATTATCTTAGTCGCGATAAAACCACGACAGCAAACTGTTTATCCAGCCGATGGTGCAATGAAACCATCGGTAGCTGGAGGTGGGTTTGCCTCCAAAGCTCAGAATGAAATCGCGGAAAGTGTTTTTCTGATAAGGTAATCCCACGTCCAAGAAATAGATATGCTCATAGCCTTTTGTATGCGAATCCTTAATAGCGTGCCATATCGTCAGGTCGGCAGGATGAACGAAGGCAAAGGTCTTTCTTCGATAGGCTGCATACCATAGATAGGCCTGCTTCTGGCTATAAACGATTGCTGAACATCCTATTATATGTCCGTGATAACGAGTGAGATACAGACATCCATTCTCGCTTCTCTGCAATCCTCTGAAGAACTCGTTATCAGGTATGTATCGTTTCGGTTTCAGTCTGTTATGTTGCCTTAACAGCTTCATGAAAGCCTTAAAATCTTCCTCCGTCTTTACCTCGTCTGTGATCACACCTCGCTCGTAGGCTGCGTTGATGCGATGCTGCATCCGTTCGCTGATGCGCTCCTCGGGTGTGTGAGAGTGAAGCGAGTTGTGGATGTTGTTCCAGCGCACAGGGAAGTAGTGCTGTTCGCGCAGTTGTTTATAGGCAAACATCTTGCTGCTTAAGTGGCTCACTTCCAGATAGAGCGTCCATCGGCCTATCTTTGATGTCAGACATTCCAGCATCATGGCAAACAAGTTGGCGCTTTGCTCCTGGAAGTCGGCATGATAGATGCCTTCGCCCATGATGATGCAATGACGATAGAGGTAAGGGGGAAAGAGTGATGAGCGATAGCGTACCAGTGCCAGCAGTTGTCCTGCTATCACGCCATCGGCAGTCTCAACAGTCACCATATAGGGTTTTAGGCGAGGCGTCTTCTTAGCCAACAGAAAATACTGCGTGCTATGAAAGAAGTCTTGCTCGTGTAAGCCCTTTGGCAAATGGCTTGGGTTAGTGTAGATGTTAATGGTTAGTTCGCTCATCGGGCGCAAAAATACGAAATAATTCTTAATTCTTGATTCTTAATACCTAATTATTTTTGTTTTTCTCTATTTTTTTTCGAACTTTGCATTCAAATAACCATTTATAAAAGAAAAATGACAGACTTTAAGACCCTGGCGCAGATGCGCCGTTCGCATCGTAAGTTTACAGAACAGGAAATTGATGGCGAGGACGTGAAGCTGATTCTTCGTGCAGCCCTGATGTCACCCACTTCAAAAGGACAGCGTGCCTGGCAGTTCGTGGTGGTAGATGATAAGATGGATCTTGAGAAACTTTCCGATGCCAAGGAGATGGGTGGCCAGCTCATCAAAGGTGCCGCATTGGCCATTGTGGTGTTGGGTGATCCTGTGCAGAACGACTGTTGGATAGAGGACGGTTCCATTGCTGCTATCTCTATGCAGTATCAGGCCGAAGAGCTGGGGCTTGGCTCTTGCTGGGTGCAGATGCGCGGCCGCGGACTCAACGATGGTACCAGTGCCGATACTGTGATTCGTGGCATCCTCGATATTCCTGAGAACTACAACGTGCTGTGTGTCATTGCCTTTGGTCATAAAGCTGATGAGCGTCAGCCTCAGAACGAGGATAAGCTGAAATGGGAAAACGTACACATTGACAAGTTCTGATGGATATCGTATTTGTAGGCGCAGGCAGGGTGGCTACGCATCTGGCAAAGGCCATGAGCAAAGGTGGCCATCGTGTCTTGGCTGTCTATAGTCGCACGCTGGCCTCGGCCTCGTCGCTGGCAGAAGCAGTAGGTTGTGCTGCTACCGATCGCATAGAGGCACTTCCTAAGCAGGCCGATGCCTATATTCTTTCTGTCAAGGACTCCGCTCTGCCAGACGTGATTTCATCGTTGCAAAAGGGTAGGGAACAGCAAGTATTTCTGCATACCGCAGGTTCTATGCCGATGACCATCTTCGGCAGTCAAGCGCATTGCGGCGTGCTGTATCCTATGCAGACTTTCTCAAAGGAAAAAGCGGTGGATTTCTCGCGTGTACATTTATTTATAGAAGCAAGCGACCAACCGACGCTGGCATTGTCACGCGAGATAGCCGAGTCACTCTCGCCCCATGTTCATGAGCTCTCTAGCGATGAACGGCGCTATCTGCATCTGGCAGCGGTCTTTGCCTGTAATTTTGCCAACCATTGCTATGCCCTCTCTGCCCAGATACTTGAGGCCCACGGCCTGCCTTTCGAAGCTATGCTGCCACTTATCGAGGAAACGGCTCAGAAGGTAGAGACCCTGCATCCACGCGATGCCCAGACAGGGCCTGCCGTGCGTAGGGATGCAAACGTGATGGAGCGTCAGAAAGCCCTTCTTGCCGATCATCCGCTGATGCAGCAAATCTATGATATAATGAGTAAAAGTATTCAAGAGATAGACAATGATTAACTACGATTTAAGTAAGATACGCGCCATCATCTTCGATATTGATGGTGTGCTCTCTGCAGAGACGATTACGCTGGGAGCCGACGGATGGCCTCTGCGTACTGTGAATATCAAAGACGGCTATGCCATTCAACTGGCTGTGAAGATGGGACTTCATGTAGCTATTATGACAGGTGCCAATGTGGAATCTGTGCGCGTGCGCTATGAGGCTTTAGGCGTACAGGACATCTATGTAGGATGTTCCGTGAAGATTAAAACCTATGAAGCCTTCCTCGATAAATACGGCCTGAGTGAGGACGAGGTGATGTATATGGGCGATGATATCCCCGACTTGGAAGTGATGCGCAGGGTAGGGTGTCCTGTCTGTCCTAAGGATGCATGCACGGAAGTAAAGGAAGTGAGCCTATACGTCAGTCATCGTGATGGTGGTTACGGTTGCGGTCGCGACGTCGTTGAGCAGGTGCTTCGTGCTCAGGGCAAATGGCTGAAGGACGAAAAAGCTTTTGGATGGTGATGTTTGAGAACTTAAAGAATTATCATATCATATTGGCCAGTAACTCGCCGCGTCGCCGTGAGTTGCTGGGCGGCCTGGGCATTCCTTTCGAGGTAAAGGTGCTGCCCGATATTGAAGAGAGTTATCCAGCCGACCTGCCCGTGAGTCAGATTGCCGAGTTTATTGCCCGTGAAAAAGCATTGGCCTATCGCGACCTGATGGCTGATGATGACCTGATTATCACCGCCGATACAGTTGTGATTGTGGGTGATGAAGTGATGGGGAAGCCTGTTGATGCCGATGATGCCCGCAGGATGCTGAAAAAGCTGAGTGGCGTAGCTCATCAGGTTACAACGGGCGTCTGTCTGACCACGAAGCAAGAGCAGCGTCATTTCTCCGTGACTACCGATGTAACCTTTAAGCAACTTACTGATGAGGAGATAAACCATTATGTTGATGTTTATAAGCCTTTCGACAAAGCAGGCGCCTATGGTATTCAGGAGTGGATTGGCTATATAGGTGTCACCAGTCTGAATGGCAGCTATTTCAATGTAATGGGCTTGCCCGTTCAGCGTATATACACGGAAATCTCGAAAATATCTTCTAGGGGGTAATCCTTCCTTCAGTGTAACTGCAAAATTTTGTAAACCCTATACTTACGAGTGCTAAGTACCATACTTACGAGTGCTAAACCCTATACTTACCAATCGTAAGGTGGGACTTTGTAATTTTTAAGCTGCCTTATCGTGACCTTCGAGCTGCCAGTTCGTCGGCCTTCCGCTCCGTCCTCGTTGCCCCTTCGCCCTCGGCTCGTCATCCTATAGCAAATTGGTGGAAAACTATCGCTTCGCAAAAAACACCTAACAGGTAACACCACGCAAACCCTTTATTCATGGGCATTTCAGAAGAAAGATGTTACCTGTTACCTCATTATGCGAAAGACGTGTACTCAGATAAATAATTAATTGAAAGGTGAAAGATATTTTCAGAAAAGTGTTTTAGTTTGGAAAAGATTTTGTAACTTTGCATTCAAGTACTGCCGAGATACTGATAAATCGGTGCTTGCCCTAAGAGGCATGAATCCCTAAGTGTAGGGTGGCGGTGCGATTTTTGTTGGTAAATAATAGCATCAGCTATTTGTTCAGAGAATCATGAAACGTAGGAAATTTCAATGATCTAGTGCATGAACAAGTCAGCCGATGCCCGTGCGATAGCGCGGGCATGACTTGTATCTTAGCACTACAGGTAATTCCTACGACCTCATGATTCAAGAGAAGAGCCATGTTTCGCGCTTCTTTTGTATCCTGAGGTCTTTTGATGTTTACCTGTAAGCAAGCCTGAAGATATAGTCTGATTGCCCTAAAACAATACAGATGGAGCTGATAAACAACGTAGGTAAAACGCTGCGTGATGATTTGATGCAGCAAATGCAATCAGGGAGCCGACTGTCCATTGCGGCATCCTGCTTCTCTATCTATGCCTTTCAGGAACTGAAGGAAGCTCTGAAAGATATAAAAGAACTACGTTTCATTTTTACCTCGCCTACGTTTACTACCGAAAAGACTCCTAAGCAACAACGAGAATTCTACATTCCCCGTTTAGACAGAGAACGTACACTCTATGGCTCTGAGTTTGAGGTGAAATTACGCAACGAACTCACACAAAAGGCTATTGCTCGCGAGTGTGCAGAATGGATTCGACAGAAGGCTTGTTTTAAGTCGAACAGAACCAACGAGCAGATGATGGGCTTTATCAATCTGGATGAAACCAGCTATTCACCCATCAACGGATTCACTACTGTAGATCTTGGATGTGAGAAAGGTAACAATGCCTATACAATGATTCAGAAGGCTGAAACGCCTTTTTCGAAAGCCTATATCGACCTCTTTAATCAGTTGTGGAATGACAGCAGTCGATTGCAAGTAGTCACAGAGGAGGTGATAGACAGCATCAGCAATGCCTATAAGGAGAATGCACCTGAGTTTCTGTATTTCGTCGCGCTCTATAATATTTTCAACGAGTTCCTGGAGGACATCAGCGAAGATGAACTGCCCAAGGAAGCCACAGGCTTCAAGAACTCTGCCATCTGGAATAAGCTATACAACTTCCAACGTGATGCAGCCCTTGCCGTTATCAACAAATTGGAACGCTATAATGGTTGCATCCTTGCAGATAGCGTAGGCCTTGGTAAGACCTTCACGGCTCTAAGTGTTATCAAGTATTTTGAGAGTCGCAACCGTACGGTCTTGGTACTCTGTCCCAAGAAACTCTTCGAGAACTGGAACACTTATCGCCAGAACTATGTGAACAATCCCTTGGCAAAAGACCGCTTGAACTACGATATACTCTACCATACCGACCTCTCACGAACTCAGGGGCGCAGCAATGATCTTGATCTGGAGCGAGTGAACTGGGGCAACTATGATTTGGTAGTTATTGACGAGAGCCATAACTTCCGCAATGGTGGTAAGGTATCTACCGATGAGAATGGCGAGAACCCTCGCGAGAATCGCTACTTGCGATTGATGAACAAGGTTATCAGGGCTGGTGTGAAAACCAAAGTCCTGATGCTATCTGCAACGCCAGTTAATAACCGCTTCAACGATTTGAAGAACCAGTTGCAGTTGGCTTACGAGGGACAGTCGGAAGCCTTCAACGACTTGCTTCCCACAGAGCGTGGCATTGACGATATTTTCCGGCAGGCTCAGACTGCCTATAATATGTGGGCCAACTTTGCACCAGAAGAACGTACAACAGAACGACTGCTGCGAATGCTCGACTTTGATTTCTTCAAACTGCTCGATGCTGTCACCATTGCACGCAGCCGCAAGCATATCCAGCAATACTACGATACGACAGATATCGGTACATTCCCTAAGCGCTTGAAGCCCATCTCTCGCCAACCGCATCTTACAGACCTTAATACTGCCATCAACTACAACGAAATATTCGAGCAGTTGCAGCAACTTCGTTTAGCCATCTATGCACCTTCTGCATTCATACTGGACAGCAGGCTCTATAAATACAAGGAAGAAGAAAGCACTACAGGCCATCGTCTGAGCATTGAGGAACGTGAGCAGGGTATTCAGCGACTGATGAATATTCAGTTGCTAAAACGCCTGGAGTCAAGTGTCAACTCCTTCCGCCTGACCTTAGGTCGTATTCGCGACTATATGCAGGAAACGCTTGATGCCATTGCCCGTTATCAGCAGGGCGACAAGCGTGTATCCGTGGATGATTACGAAAGCGTAGATGGCGATGAAGACGAGCAGGAGTTTACTATTGGTAAGAAGAAAAACCGTATTCTGTTAGAGGATATGGACTATATATCGTGGCAGCGCGAGATCATGGGCGACCTTGAGATTATCCGTTTGCTACTCACCATGTTGGAGAGTATTACGCCTGAGCACGATAGCAAACTGCAACAGCTGATTACTGACTTGAAAGAAAAGTTTGCTCATCCCATCAATGGTGATAACAAAAAGGTCATTATCTTTACAGCCTTCTCTGATACAGCTCTATATCTGTATGAATGCTTGGCAGAGAAGATAAAGACAAAATATGACTTGAATGTGGCTCTGGTTACGGGTGATGTTGAAGCCCGGAGCACACTCAAACTTCGTGAAAAGTTAGATTTCAATAAGGTGTTGACGCTCTTTTCACCTATATCCAAAGAGCGTGAAGCCATTTATCCTCATCTGCATGAAGACATTGATGTGCTGATAGCTACCGACTGTATCAGTGAGGGTCAGAACCTGCAGGATTGCGACTATCTTCTGAACTATGATATCCATTGGAATCCCGTGCGCATCATCCAGCGCTTTGGACGAATAGACCGTATTGGCTCACAGAATGTACAGATTCAGTTGGTGAACTACTGGCCTGATATGACGCTCGATGAGTACATCAATCTGAAGGGCAGGGTAGAGAGCCGTATGAAGGCTACTGTACTGACTGCCACAGGCGATGACAATCTGCTCTCGCCAGAGGAAAAAGATGACTTGGAATATCGCCGTCAGCAGTTGGAGCGCCTGAAGGAAGATGTTGTGGATTTGGAGGAGATGAACTCTGGTGTCAGCATCATGGACTTGGGGCTTAATGAGTTTCGTCTCGACTTGTTGGAATACATGAGCGGTAATCATGATGTGGAGCATACTCCCAACGGTCTTCATGCGGTTGTACGTGGAAGCGGACAAGCTCCTGCAGGCACTATCTTCGTATTGAAGAACCGCACGGCAGGCGTGAATATTGACCACAAGAACCAGTTGCATCCTTTCTATATGGTTTATATCTCTGATGATGGAGAAGTGGTGGTTGACCATTTGCATCCCAAAGACCTGTTGGATAAGATGCGCTTGCTTTGCAAGCCTATGACCAAGCCTGATGTCAAGCTATGCGCCCAGTTCAACAAAGAAACGCGCGATGGTTTGCGTATGGGTAAATACTCTGACTTGCTCAGCAAAGCCATCAACTCTATCATCTCCGTCAAGGAGCAATCAAGCATTGATAGCTTCTTGGAAGGCTATGCAGGTGAACTTTTCGAAGAGCATTATGTGGGCCTTGATGATTTCGAACTCATTTGTTTCTTAGTAATTAAGTAGCCTATGTACGGATTGCCTGCATCCACTCTCGTCAATAGGCCACTATACAAAAAGGCTGTCTTTGAGAAATTCAATCTCAAAGCTGCTGAGCGTGACCGTTTCGACGCTGATGTCAGTCGCATGGCTATTGTCGCCTACCTCTCACCTGCGAAGATTCCAGCCCTGCATTCAGGGCAAGAGGTGAAGGAATTCTATGTATTGCAAGTGCAACTCAAGCAAAGAGATTATGATTCGAAAAATATACTCTTGCTCCAGAAACTAATCCCTCAGAAGATTGTCTTTGCTTTGGAATATGACGAGGACGTCCAGTTCTGTATTTTCCACACGAGACTACAGCAATCAGAATGGAAACATGTTTCCGATGCAGAGATACCTTTGACAGGGTTAACGCTCGATGAAGTGTGGGAGAATATCGTTGCTGTTATTGGAGGTCTTGATGCACAAGCAGAAGAATCTATCGAAGAGCAGATTATCCATCGCGAGCAACGTGAAAAACTGCTTCGCCAGATTGAAGCCCTCGAAAAGCGAGCCCGCACAGAAAAGCAAACCCGTAAGAAATACGAGTTGCATCAACAGATTATGAAATTAAAAGAGGAAGTAGGGATATGATAGTCAACGCTTTATTTCCGCATCAACTTGATATACCATTCTTCATCAGGATAATGGCCACAATAATGTTTGCCGTCACCTCCCAAATCCCACTGTTCAACGATTTCCCATTGGCGAATCGGAAGAAGCTCGTATTTGCCTGTAATGATATAAGTAGCTTCTTTACGACGAAATTTACGATGGCTTATTTGCTTGCCTCGTTTCTGAGATTTGCAGCAGCACCAAGTGCAGGCTGGTGTCTTTTTTTTACTTTTACCCATAATGCTTGTAATGTTATGAGAGGTCGCATGCTCTTGATGCGCCACTCGGTTAAACATTACGAGGCAAAAGAATTATTAGAATGAAACATAATCAGTTAATATTAGTTCGATTGCAAAATTAAGTATAATAACTGAAACAACAAAATATATATGGAAAAATTAAATATGCAAACCACGGATGTGGTAGATGAGAATATCAAGCGAATTGGGGAAATGTTCCCAAACTGCTTGACAGAGGTGAAGGACGAAAAAGGGCGCCCTCAGGTGGCTATAGATTTTGACCAACTCCGTCAGGAACTGTCGAAGAATATCGTGGAAGGCCCTGAGGAACGCTATCAGTTCACATGGCCCGATAAGCGCAATGCCATTCGTCTGGCTAATGCCCCAACCACAGATACCCTTCGCCCTTGCAGGGAAGAGAGTGTAGACTTCGACAACACACAGAACCTCTACATCGAGGGTGATAATCTGCAGGTGCTAAAACTTTTGCGTGAGAACTACTTGGGCAAGGTGAAGATGATTTATATTGACCCACCTTACAACACGGGTAACGACTTTGTATATAATGACGACTTCTCGCAGTCGGCTGGTGAGTATATGCACAACAGCGGTCAAGAAGACGAAGAGGGCAACCGCCTTGTTGCTAACACAGAAAGTAATGGCCGCTTCCATACCGATTGGCTCAACATGATTTACCCTCGACTGAAAGTGGCTAAAGATTTGTTGAGTGAGGATGGAGTGATATTAATTTCGATTGATGATAATGAAGTTGAGAATTTGCGAAAAATATGTGATGAAATATTTGGCGAGGCAAATTTCTTAGCACAGTGTGTCCGAAAGCGTAGAGATAGTCAAGCAAACCTGTCAAAAAACATATCTCCAATTCATGAATATGTGGCTGTTTATTGTAAATGTAACGGAGATATTCTCAATAAGGTTCCAGCAAAAATAGAAGAAAGTGATTACAAAAATCCTGATAATGATCCTCGTGGTCCATATAAAACCATGCCATGTACTAATAAAGGTGGCGCAGTATATTCCGTAGAAACACCTACTGGTAGGATAATAACTGAAGAATGGCGATTTAAAAGAGAAACTTATGATTATCTTTATTCTGATAACAGAATAGTTTTTCCAAAGGGAGGCGAAGGAAAGCCAAGATACAAACTCTTTAAATCAGAAAAAGAAAAAGAGGGAGTCCTTGCTAATACATGGTTAGAAGAAACAGCTTCAAATCAGGAGGCAACAAGAGAAATAAAAAGTTTCTTTACTGATTTAATATTCGACACTCCTAAACCCGTTGGATTATTAAAATTTTGCTTAAGTTTAGCTTCTAATAAAGATTCCATTATTCTCGATTTCTTCTCTGGTTCAGCCACAACAGCCCATGCAGTGATGCAACTCAATGCGGAGGATGGCGGTAAGCGAAAGTTCATTATGGTTCAATTACCTGAAGCAACTGACGAGAAGAGTGAGGCTTACAAAGCGGGCTATAAGAATATTTGTGAAATAGGTAAAGAGCGTATCCGTCGTGCAGGCAAGAAAATCAAAGAAGAAAGTCCGCTGACTACACAAGACCTTGATACAGGCTTCCGTGTGCTGAAACTCGACTCGTCGAACATGCAGGATGTTTATTACACACCAGAGGATTTCGATCAAAGAGACTTGTTTGAGGACAATATCAAGCCTGACCGCACAGAAGAAGACCTGCTGTTCCAAACAATGATAGATCTCGGCATTGAACTGTCCGCCAAAATCGAGCAGACGCTGATTGCAGGTAAGACCGTTTGGAACGTGAGCGATGGATACTTGATGGCTTGCTTCGATGAGGCTGTGAACGAAACCGCCATCACTGAGATTGCCAAGCAGCAGCCTTACTACTTCGTGATGCGTGATAAGAGCCTCGCCAACGACAACGTAGCAGATAACTTCGAGCAGATATTCAATCACTATAGTAAGGATACTATCCGCAGAATCCTCTAAACGTAGCAGGTGTATGAAATTTAAGTTTAAAATACAACAATACCAAACAGAAGCTGTGGAGCAGACGGTAAACGTGTTTGCAGGACAGCCCTCGAAGACGAATGCACAGTATCGTCGCGACTTGGGTAAGACCAACGGCAAGATTGTGTATGATGAGGATTATGTGGGATGGCGCAATGCGGATGTGGAACTGAGTGACAAGCAACTGCTTGACAATATCAAACAGATGCAGGCGGATGGCAACATTCCGCAGAGCAAACTGCTGAGTAAGCCAGAAGGACTCGGTGCTTGTTCGCTCGATATAGAGATGGAAACTGGTACGGGTAAGACCTACGTATATATCAAGACAATGTTCGAAATGAACAAACGTTATGGCTGGTCAAAATTCATTGTCGTGGTGCCAAGCATTGCTATACGTGAGGGTGTGTATAAGAGTTTCACGATGCTGGAAGAGCACTTCATGGAACAATACGGCAAGAAGGCGCGCTACTTTATCTATAATAGCTCGAACCTGACGCAGATAGATTCGTTCAGCAGCGATGCCAGCATCAATGTGATGATTATCAATACGCAGGCTTTTGCACGCGACTTCAAGGAAGAAGCGAAGAACAAGGTCAGCCTGATTATGTACACTAAGCGCGACGACTTCCAAAGTCGTAAGCCTATTGATGTGATAGCAGCTAATCGTCCCATCATCATCATGGATGAGCCGCAGAAGATGGAGGGTGCTGCCACACAGCGGGCGCTGAAAAACTTCAAACCATTGTTTGTACTGAACTACTCGGCAACACACAAGACCTCGCATAACTGCATTTATGCGCTGGATGCCTACGATGCTTACTGTCAGCGTCTGGTAAAGAAGATACAGGTAAAGGGCATCACGTTGCAGAACCTGATGGGTGCGCAGGCGTACATCTATTTTGATAGTATCGTGCTCTCAAAGAACAAAGCTCCTGAGGTGAGACTGGAGATTGAGGTGCAAGGAGCTAATCAAGCAAGAAGACAGACCATGAAGTTCTCGCAGGGTGATTCGCTCTACGATGCTTCGAAGTTGCCTGCCTATAAGGAGTTTGTGATTACGGATATCAATCCTAGAACAAATACCATTTATTTTCGTAATGGCGACCAGTTGAGAGCTGGTGAGGTGATGGGTGATGTGAGCGAGAAGACTATCCAGCAGGTACAGATACGTGAGACGGTAAAGAGCCATTTCGAGAAAGAACGCCAGCTGTTCCAACAGGGCATCAAGACGCTTTCGTTGTTCTTTATTGATGAGGTAAAAAACTATAAAGATTATGACGAGAGTGGGGAAGTGGTGAAAGGTGACCTTTGGAAAATGTTTGAAAAGGAGTATAACGACTATCTGAACGAAAAACTCTCGCTGTTTGAAGATGACTACCAGAAGTATCTGAAGCGCTTCAGCGTAGAGCAGGTACATAACGGCTACTTCTCGATAGACAAGAAAGGTCATGCTGTAAACAGCGATGTGAAGCGAGGAAATGACACATCGGATGACATCTCTGCCTACGACTTGATTTTGAAAGATAAAGAACGCTTGTTGAACTTTGATGAACCTACACGTTTTATCTTTTCGCACTCTGCACTGCGTGAGGGTTGGGACAATCCCAATGTATTCCAGATATGTACGCTTCGTCATGCTAATAGTGCTACAGCCAAGCGACAGGAGGTTGGTCGTGGACTGCGTATCTGTGTGGATCAGCAAGGAAACCGCATGGATGCAGAGCGCCTGGGTGATGCTGTGCACGACATCAACAAACTGACGGTGATTGCCAACGAGAGTTATTCTTCGTTTGTGGATGACCTGCAGAAAGATACGCACGATGCATTGCGTGAACGTCCTACGGTGGCAACAGTGGCTTACTTCGAAGGCAAGACCTTTATGGTGGGAACGGAGCGTTATACCATCAGCAGTCAGGAGGCAGCAAGCATCATCAGCTATCTCTTCGATAACGACTATACTGATGAGAAAGGAAACATTCTGCCGTCGTATCATACGGATATGGAGCAGGGTACATTGGCACCACTTGCAAAGAAACTGCTACCTATCAGCGAGCAGGTACACCAACTGATACAAGGCATCTTCGACCCATCTGCTCTGGAGGGTATGATAGAGAATGGTAACGGAAAGGCAGAGGTGGTGAATGAGAAACTGAACGACAATGCAGCAAAGACAGAGTTCAAGCGGCTGTGGGCAGAAATCAATCATCGTTATGTATATACCGTTCACTACGACAGCGAGGAACTGATAAAGAAGTCAATTGCCGCCATAGATAAAGACCTGACTGTGACACAAATGAAATATGTGGTGACTACAGGTGAACAAGGCAATGATGATTTAAACTTTACAGGTGAACAGACAACCAGCAGAAAGACGTTGAGAGAAGTTTCCACCTCTAACGTTCCATACGACTTGGTAGGTGATATTGCTCGTGGAGCTACGCTGACCAGAAAGACTGTTGTCAGGATTCTGAAAGGTATTCTGCCTGCTCGATTGCTGTTGTTCAAGAACAATCCTGAAGAGTTTATCCGCAAGGTCATTAAACTCATAAAGGAGCAGAAAGCTACTATGATTGTGGAGCATATCAGCTATAATAAAACGGAACAAACCTACGATACGGATATCTTCACGCAGGAGAAGAGTAGGCAGACTGTTGACAAGGCTTACCCTGCCAAAAAGCATATCCTGGATTATGTGTTTACTGACAGTAAGGGAGAACGACAGTTTGCGGAGGATTTGGATAAGGCTGAGGAGGTTTGCGTATATGCCCGTCTGCCACGCTCGTTCCAGATACCAACGCCTGTAGGAAACTATGCACCTGACTGGGCTATTGCCTTTAATGACCATGCAGGAGTGAAGCACATTTTCTTTATCGCAGAAACTAAGGGAAGCATGGAATCCATGCAACTGAAGGGCATTGAGCGTGCAAAGATTGATTGCGCCAAGAAACTCTTCAATAGTGTCTCTACTAGTATGGTACGTTATCATGAGGTGAATGGATATAACGAGATGCTGGATGCCATCAATAGTTTGATGTAGCGTCAAGACGTTCGTTTTGGCTATCCGGGTAGAATCCCGCGAGGGAGCAAGACTTAATCGACACTACTCCAATACATAAGAAAGGGTTTCATTCGCGAGAATGAAACCCTTTCTAAGTTTTGTAGTATATCTTTTGATGCTTTACTCGTCGCCGTATTCTGACATTCCCTCGGCTTCCTCGTCAGGATCGCCGCTGCCCAGATCCATCATCGTAGAATAGTTGTCTTCTGTGATCTCGTCGTCGTTGGGATCTTCAATCTCCACATCATCCTCGTCAGGCTTGTTGTAGTTGTCCTCGATCTCTACATCCTCGTCGTCCGACTCCTCATCATCGCTGTATGTGCTGAACTTCATGCGTGGCTTTTCAGCTTCTGGCTTGATCTTGGCAAAGATAGCCTCTACCCAGGTGCCTTTCGCTACTTCCAATACCTCGAATCCGTCTGCCACCTTCTTCTCATAGAGTCCGCCTTTCTTGTGCAGACGATCCTTGGGGAGCGTAGTGGTTGAGATGTCAAAGCCCGATTCGATGATGTCCTTGATGCTCTGCGACAGCGAGTCCCATCCTCCTCCGAAGTTGCGATCCAATACCTCTATCAGTTTGGCAGCGGAGATATGACGGATATTCTCGTAAGTCAGGTCTGTGACGCGTGAGATGGGTCTTTTCTTGATAGCCCAAGTCACCTTCGAGTTATCATCCATCTTCACCTGTCCTACCTTATATCCCAGCTTTTCGTATTTCGTCTTGATGATTTGAGAGTCGTTGGGCAGCTCTTCAATCATAAAGGCTGAGCGGATGATATCCACGCAGCGGCGCATGTTTTCTCTTAACTCAATATCTTTATCGGCAACGTCCCACATACGGAAGATGTCATTCTCCTGTATGTCCCAGACGGTACTCTTTGTCAGCGTTTTCAGTGTAAGTGCTTTCTTCTCTTCTTGTTGTTCCATAGTCTTATTCTCGTTTTTCTTGTTTCACTCGGCAAAGATACAATAAAAAATTTGATATACAAGGGAAAATGCAAAAAAATATATCAATGTCTTTCCTTGTTGACATTAAACACATATCGGACGAGTCTTTTCAGATTCGCCCGATATTTGATCAAATAGTATCTATTAGTTGTTATACTCCTGCCAAGACTTGATCTTGACGTCGTTGAGACTCATGGCTGTGAAGGCCTCGATGAAAGCCTTAGCCAAACGAACATTCGTCATCAAGGGGATGTTGTGGTCAATGGCACCACGACGAATCTTGTAGCCATTGGTCAGCTCGCGCGAGGTGTGATTCTTGGGTACGTTGATCACCAGGCCCACCTTATGCTGACTGATGAGATCCATCACGTTGTTGTCGCCAGCCTCGTCGGGCCAGTTCACGGCAACAGCCTTCACACCGTTATCGTTGAAGAATTTAGCAGTACCACCTGTAGCATAGATGGTGTAGCCCTTCTTAGCCAACTGCTGAGCGGGCTCCAGCAAGCTTACCTTACCCTTGGCACCACCAGAAGAGATGAGCACGGCATCCTTAGGAATAGAATAGCCAGTAGCGATTAGGGCGTTGATCAATGCCTCGTTGAGGTCGTCGCCCAAGCAGCCTACCTCACCCGTAGAACTCATATCCACACCCAGCACGGGGTCGGCATTCTGCAAGCGGGCGAACGAGAACTGCGAAGCTTTTACGCCGATGCGGTCAATATCGAACTCGCTCTTGTCAGGACGCTGATAGGGCGCGTCGAGCATGATCTTCGTAGCTGTCTCGATGAAGTTGCGCTTCAGGATCTTTGATACGAAGGGGAACGAACGACTGGCGCGCAGGTTACACTCGATCACTTTCACCTCGCGGTTCTTAGCCAGGAACTGGATATTGAAAGGACCGCTGATGTTCAGCTCAGCAGCAATCTTATAGGCAATCTTCTTAATCTGACGGACAGTAGAGAAATAGATGTTCTGAGCAGGGAATACCATGGTGGCGTCACCAGAGTGTACACCAGCATATTCTACGTGCTCAGAGATAGCATATTCTACCACCTCGCCCTTGTCGGCCACAGCGTCGAACTCAATCTCCTTGGTCTCTGTCATGAACTTCGAGATAACCACAGGGAATTCCTTCGACACCTCAGTAGCCATATTCAGGAAGCGATGCAGCTCCTCGTCATCGTAGCACACGTTCATGGCAGCACCCGAGAGCACGTATGAAGGACGCACCAGGACGGGATAGCCCACCTTGTCCACAAACTCCTTCACATCCTCAAACGAGGTCAGCGCACGCCATGCAGGCTGGTCGATACCCAGCTTGTCGAGCATAGCAGAGAACTTGTCACGGTTCTCAGCACGGTCGATGTTCACAGGCGATGTGCCCAGCACAGGAACGCCCTGGCGATACAGCTTCATGGCCAGGTTGTTTGGAATCTGACCACCCACAGAGACGATCACGCCGCGAGGCTGCTCCAAGTCCATCACGTCGAGCACACGCTCCAATGACAGCTCGTCGAAGTACAGACGGTCGCACATATCGTAGTCGGTAGATACGGTCTCAGGGTTGTAATTGATCATGATTGACTTGTAACCCAGTTTGCGAGCAGTATTGATGGCATTCACAGAACACCAGTCGAACTCTACGCTCGAACCAATACGGTAAGCACCAGAACCCAGCACCACCACCGATTTCTCATTGTTATAATAGTTGATATCATGGGCAGCCTTGTAGTTCTCACCCTTGGTGTCGCCAAAGGCAGGTACGTGGGTATAGGTGAAATACAGATAGTTGGTCAGTTCGGGATGCTCGCTGGCCACGGTAGGTATGCGCTTTACTGAAGGCAGGATGCCACGCTGCTTACGGATCTTGCGCACCTCGAGGTTCTCCTTCTCCATGTTGGTTGACTTGGTCTTCAGCACGAAGCGGGCAATCTGGAAGTCAGAGAAGCCACAGCGCTTCACCTCCAGCAGCAACTCGTCAGAGAGCTCCTCCAACTTGTTGTACTTCTGCAACTCGTGCTTCAGGTCAACGATATGCTTCAGGCGCTCCAGGAACCAAGGATCAATCTTTGTCAGCTCCTCAATGCGCTCGATGGTGTAGCCCTCTTCCAGAGCCTGTGCGATAGCGAAGATACGCAGGTCGGTGGGGTTAGCCAGTTCTTCATCCAGATTATCGAACTTCGTGTGGTCGTTGCCCACGAAGCCGTGCATACCCTGACCAATCATACGCAGACCCTTCTGCATCATCTCCTCGAAGCTGCGGCCGATAGACATAATCTCACCCACAGACTTCATCGACGAACCAATCTGACGGCTCACGCCAGCAAACTTCGTCAGGTCCCAACGAGGAATCTTACAGATCATATAATCGAGGCTTGGAGCCACGTATGCAGAACTCGTCGTACCCATCTCGCCAATCTGGTCGAGGGTGTAGCCCAGCGCAATCTTAGCAGCCACGAAGGCGAGGGGATAACCCGTAGCCTTTGAAGCCAGAGCCGAAGAACGACTCAGGCGGGCGTTGATCTCGATGATACGATAGTCGTTGGTCACAGCATTGAAGGCAAACTGAATGTTACACTCGCCTACGATACCCAGATGACGCACGCACTTGATGGTGATCTCCTGCAACATCTTCACCTGCTCCTCGGTCAGCGAGCAAGTAGGAGCCACCACAATTGACTCACCAGTATGAATACCCAGGGGGTCGAAGTTCTCCATCGAGGCCACCGTGAAGCAACGGTCGTTAGCGTCGCGGATGCACTCAAACTCAATCTCCTTCCAGCCCTTCAGGCTCTCTTCCACCAGAATCTGAGGTGCAAAGGTGAAGGCCGATTCAGCCAGCTCCTTAAAGGCCTTCTCGTCAGGACAGATACCAGAACCCAGTCCACCCAGCGCGTATGCCGAACGGATCATGATGGGGAATCCAATCTCGTGGGCAGCCTTCAGCGCGTCTTCCATATTCTCTACGGCGTGGCTCACGGGTGTCTTCAGTTCTATCTCATCAAGTTTCTTCACGAAGCGGTCGCGGTCCTCTGTATCCATGATAGCCTCTACGCTGGTGCCCAGCACCTCAACGCCATACTCCTTCAGCGTGCCGTTCAGATAGAGTTCCGTACCACAGTTCAGGGCCGTCTGTCCGCCGAATGCCAGCAGGATGCCGTCAGGACGTTCTTTCTTGATGATCTCTGTGACGAAATGGGTGTTCACGGGTTGGAAATACACTTGGTCGGCAATACCTTCCGATGTCTGGATGGTGGCAATGTTTGGATTCACCAACACGCTCTTGATGCCCTCTTCGCGCAGGGCTTTCAGGGCTTGCGAGCCCGAGTAGTCAAACTCGCCTGCCTGTCCGATTTTCAGTGCGCCCGAACCGAGTACGAGCACCTTCTTAAGATTCTTTTTGTTCATTTATTTTGGGGTTTAAGTCAATTTGCGTGCAAAGTTACTAATATTTATTGAAATATCATGTCGTCATTTGCATATTTTTGCAAAATATGACGTTATTTGAATAAGTAATTTATTTATATGCAGTTCTCAGCGCTTGATGCTAAAATATCCGATGCGATGATTGCGGCCTTTTTTTCCCAGCGAGCGGAGCTGGTAAAGTCCGTCGGGTAGGGCGCTTACATCTATCAGTTCCTTATAGGGCTGTATAGCCATCTGCTGTCCGGCAAAGTTCTCGATGATAATGTATTCTGCGTCGAGCACAGCACCCTTCTTGGGCAGGGCGACCAGTCGTCCATCCGTCTTGGTCAGCTTCTGTTTGGCATATTTCCCACCAGCGTTAATCAGCACCTGGGCAGGCGTACTCTCCTGTCCGTATCGGTTCATGGCCGTAACGGCATAATTCTTACCATTATTAGGTACCAGAATACTGGTTTTGGTCAGTCGCATAGCCATCAGGTTCTCGGCCTTCGTGATGTCCACGGGGAAGTCCTCGCTGGCATACACATTATATAAAAGATATGGCGCATCGCTTGGGTCTGTAGCTTCAGTCCATGAGAGTGTGTTGCCGTTAAGTGTTATTGAGGCGGGTTCTGAGGGCTGGCGCTTGCCTGCCCATGTCATTGGCGGCACCAGTGCGGGCACAGCATCAAACCTGGCGCCGAAGTCGTAGATACCCTTCACGTTGTCAGTAAAGAATTTCGAGCGGAAGTAGCAATGGCCAAGGCCCAGCAGTCGGCTGACATACATCTGGCGCTCCACCTGGTCGATGGTCCATTTTCCTTCGCGGGGGTCCAGGAAGTAGATGCCCAGTCCAGGCACCACGATGCGCCCCGCACTCTGTTCCTTCCAGTCAATGGCGAAGGGAAAGAAATTGTTTCCCTGAAAATACATCATGGGGAAGAGAGCGTCCATCAGTCCGTCTTTCAGCCACGCCTGTGCATCCTGGCACACGGTAGTACGTGCATTCCAGCCACCGGCACGATAGCGTCGCAGATCGTCGTATTTGCCAATGGGCGAGCACGAGAGTTTCACCCAGGGCTTCTCTGCTTTCACCACCTTGTTGATCTTGCGCACGATGCTGGTGATATACTCCCTGCCCTGAGGTCGGCTCACCTTGATTTTCCACGTCTCCGGATAGCGGATATAGTCCAGATGGATACCGTCCACATCATAGTTCCTGACGATTTCCTGACAGATAGAGGCGATATAGTCGCCCGTCTGACCCTGCTCAGGGTCCATATAGCCGTCCTCGCCAATCTTCTTGATGAGCTTGGGAAATTTCTGTCGCAACTGCTTGCATCCCAGCTTGTTCCATTTTCCTACGGGGATGGTCACCACCCAGGCGTGACACTCCATTCCGCGCTGATGACACTCGTCGATACACAGCTGCAGGGGGTCGTACGAGGGGCGTTTGCCAGGGTTGCCCGTGATACAGCCGTCCCAAGGCTCTATGGCCGAGGGGTAGATGGTGGTGCCTCTGACGCGCGTCTGTACGATGATGGTGTTGATGCCCGCCGCTTTCAACTTATCAAGTATCTCTGTCAGCTCTTTCTTTTGGGCATCGGCTTTGTAGGAGTGAGGCCAGTCTATGCCTCCTATTGTGGTCAGCCATACGGCTCTGACTTCGTGTTTTGGAGACTGTGCCCAAATTGTTACAAAGGCCAGTAAAAATAGTAGAATACAAAGATATTTCTTCATTTCTTCAAAATTTGCCTGCAAAGATACAAAATAATTCATAATTCATAATTCATAATTCATAATTATTTTCTAATTTTGCAACGTCAATTCAAAATTAGTAACAAAGAAATGATAACTTTTGTGGTGAGCCTTGTGGCTCTTGTATTGGGCTATTTCCTCTATGGCCGCTTTGTTGAGAGAGTGTTTGGACCTGACGACAGACCTACGCCTGCCATTGCCAAGGCCGATGGTGTTGATTTCATGGTGCTGCCTTCATGGAAGATTTTCATGATCCAGTTTCTGAACATTGCGGGCACAGGCCCCATCTTTGGAGCTATCATGGGTGCTAAGTTCGGCCCCGCTGCCTATCTTTGGATTATTCTTGGATGCATCTTCGCTGGTGCCACTCACGACTACCTCTCAGGTATGCTCTCTATGCGTAATGGTGGTGCCAACCTGCCCGAGATTATCGGCAAGTATCTGGGTAATGTGCCCAAGCAGGTGATGCTCATCTTCTCCGTGTTCCTGCTGATGATGGTGGGTGCGGTCTTTGTGTATAGTCCTGCCTCCTTGTTGCAGACGCTTTGCAAGGATTCCGGCGTAGAATTCCTGACGAACAGCACCTTCTGGATTGTCGTCATCTTCGTGTATTATATTATTGCCACGATGATGCCTATCGATAAGATTATCGGCAAGGTCTATCCGCTCTTTGCCTTCTCGCTGCTCTTTATGGCTGTGGCCCTGATGGCGATGCTCTTCGTGAAGCAGCCCAATATCCCTGAGCTTTGGGAGGGGGTAGGCGAGGCCTCGCTCACGGCGAAGAATATCTTCCCCTGCCTGTTTATCACCATCGCCTGTGGCGCCATCAGCGGCTTCCACGCTACCCAGAGCCCCTTGATGGCCCGTTGCGTGAAGAGCGAGAAGATGGGACGCCCCATTTTCTATGGTGCCATGATTACCGAGGGTCTCGTAGCACTTATCTGGGCTACGGTGGCCATGTATTTCTTCTACAACGAGCCCACGCCTGGCTATCAGGAGATGGCAGGTGGCGAGAGCGTGATCAGCAAGGCGCCAGGCATCGTCAACATGGTGTGCGAAAACTGGTTGGGCGTCTTTGGCAGCATCCTGGCCATCCTCGGTGTTGTGGCAGCTCCCATTACCAGTGGCGACACGGCGCTGCGCTCAGCCCGTCTTATCATTGCCGACTTCATCCATTTGGAGCAGAAGAGCATCCGCAAGCGCCTCTACGTATGCATCCCTATGTTTACTGCTGTCATTGCCCTGCTCATCTGGCAGATGGCCAATCCCGAGGGCTTCGACGTTATCTGGAGCTGGTTTGGCTGGAGCAATCAGACGCTCTCTGTCTTCACCCTCTGGGCTATTACCGTCTATCTGGTGCGTGCCCGCAAGAACTATTTCATCACGCTGATTCCAGCCCTGTTTATGACCACCGTCTGCATCACTTATCTGTTCTCTGAGCAGGTGCTCAGTCTCGACCTTACCAATGCCTCGTTCATCGCTGCAGCCACCTGCCTGCTCGCATTCGTATGGTTCATCGTATGGTATCTGAAATTCAATAAAACCCAAAAATAAGTTATGAAGAAAACAATTCTTACAATGGCCTGCGCCCTGATGTTTGCGCTCGCAGGTAATGCTCAGACGGAAGACCGTCTGCCTTTCGCTAAAGACAAGATTTATGCCTCAGCCAGCCTCTCAGGTCTTGACCTCAACTGGAACAAGAACCAGAACTGGCACATGGACCTTGATGCAAAACTCGGCTATCTGGTCGAGGACGACTGGATGGTCACTGGCACGCTGGGCTACGACTGGTATAAGCATTACGACAACACCTTCAAACTCGGAGCCGGCTTCCGTTATTACATCGAGGAAAACGGCATCTATATCGGTGCTGGTATCAACTATCTCCACCAGAATAAGTTCGACGATTTCCTGCCCACCGTCCAGTGTGGCTATTCCTATTTTCTCAATCGTACCGTCACCATCGAGCCCGAGGTCTATTACAACCTCAGCACGAAAGATTTCTCTGAGTACAGCGGCTTAGGCTTCCGTATCGGTATTGGTATTTATTTTGAGTAGTTAAGAAGTTAAGAAGTTATGTTAAGCGTAGAAGAACTGAACGACAGACTGATAGACCTCGCTTTTGCAGAGGATATCGGCGATGGCGACCACACCACGCTGTGTTGTATCCCTGAGGATGCTATGGGCAAGAGCCACCTCTTGATCAAGGAAGACGGCATCCTGGCAGGTGTAGAGATTGCCAAGGAAGTGTTCCGTCGCTTTGACCCAGAGATGCAGGTCGAGGTGCTCATAGGCGATGGCTCACGAGTGAAGAAAGGCGACATCGCCATGGTGGTCACAGGCCGTGTGCGCTCGCTGCTCCAGACCGAGCGCCTCATGCTCAACATCATGCAGCGCATGAGCGGCATTGCCACGATGACCAATCGCTACCAGCAGGCCCTTATCGATGCAGGTACCAAGACACGCGTGCTCGATACCCGCAAGACCACGCCAGGTATGCGTATGCTTGAGAAAGAGGCCGTGAAGATAGGTGGCGGCATGAACCATCGTATCGGACTCTTCGACATGATCCTGCTGAAGGATAATCATATCGACTTCTGTGGCGGCATCCACAACGCTATCAGCCGCGCCAAGCAATATTGCAAGGACAAAGGTAAGGATCTGAAGATAGAATGTGAGGTGCGCGACTTCAAGGAACTCGACGAGGCGCTGGCCGAGGGCTGCGACCGTATCATGTTTGATAACTTCACACCCGAAGATACGGAGAAGGCGGTGAAGATCGTCAACGGACGTGCAGAGACGGAGTCGTCGGGCGGCATCACTTTCGACACGATGATTCCCTATGCCAAGGCTGGCGTGGACTTCATCTCCTTTGGTGCCCTGACCCATAGCGTCAAGGGACTCGACATGTCGTTCAAGGCCTGCTAAATCTTCCACATAAGTTTGAAACAAAAGGGTGCCCGAATGGGTGCCCTTTTCCTTTTGACTTAAAACGCCTTGCGTTTTGGCCTTGAATGCGTTGCGTTTCAGCCTGTTTCACCTCGCGTTTGAGCCTGTTTCGCATTGCGTTTTAGGCTGTTTCGCATGGCGTTTTAGGCTGTTTCGTGTGGTGTTTTGGCATTACTCCACGTCGATGCAGAATTTTTCGGAGAGGAAGGCCACGATGTGCGGAGGTAGCTTCTTGGCCCTGAGCCTGAGGCCCATGACGGTGAGCTCCTGACGGAAGGGCTCGCACCATCGCATCAGGGTGCGGACTGAGATGCCTTCGATGTCGGCCAGTTGTTTTTTATTCATTGCTTTCATAAGCGTCTTGGATGTTTATAAATTTGACGGAATGACACATTTGACGAATTATTTTATAAAAGTCTTATGCGTACGTATATGCGCGCACGTACGCAAAGGGTTTCTAAAAAACAGTGTCAATTGCGTCAAATGTGTCATCAGCTCCCTCATGTTCTGGTCTTGCATCGTAGGCTTTTATTTGCTGACGGGCCTTTATCTCCTCTGCACTATAGGGCTCTTTCTGTTTTTGTTCTTTCATATTGTCTGTTAAATTGATCTCCGTGTTTGATGGCGAGGTTGTAGATCATATCTCCCAAGTGTTGCCAATGTTCATAAAACTCCTCCTTGTCGAATTC
Source organism: uncultured Prevotellaceae bacterium (assembly GCA_902778255.1). Taxonomy (GTDB): domain Bacteria; phylum Bacteroidota; class Bacteroidia; order Bacteroidales; family Bacteroidaceae; genus Prevotella. Next base: position 39,069 of record CACYXD010000004.1, on the reverse strand, counting down.
TTTGGCGATGTTGACTTCAATACGCAAGAATTTTTCTATGGTATATTTTTTCACGTCAAAATCGAGTGACGTGTAGCGGCTGTTCAGGTGCGCATCCCTGCGCAGGTGGTTGAGGAATCCCTCCATCCTGCGGCATTGGGTAAGCACCTCTTCAAGCCATCTGCGTGCGAAATAGATAGTATATTTTGTTTTAAGGTTTTCAATCATGCTGCGAAGATACGAAAAACCTCAAACTTGGTTGCGCCAACATGTTGGTGCAATGGTTAACGGAATTAATGATGTTTATGAAAAATTAGTGGTAATAATAAATCTGCATACGGCACAGTGAAAATGACCATTAATTTCGTGGACGGCACAACAGATGTACGTACATGGGAGAATTGTCCTTGTTCTATATATCTTGAATAGTAATTGCCCCCAGGGCGAATGTCTTAATCTAGGTTAAGAGATTTTGAAAATTTTCCGCCTAATCCTTCCCGAAAGTAATATCCTTGCGGATCTTGCTGATGGTCTTGGGAGTGACGTTAAGGAACGAGGCGATATCCTGCAAGTCGAGGTGTTCCACGATACCAGGGCAACGCTGCATGGTACTTGCACTCGGAAATGAAAAGAAAAGCGGGCTTTCCTTTTGCATTTCTCTCGTTTATTCGTACCTTTGCACACAAAATTGGAAAAATGACGATTCATATATTCAACCCTGAACATGATATTGCACTGGCGGCGAACCTGAGTAACTTCACGGCGCCTCATGCGGGACGACAACTGAGGAGTGACCTCGGCTTCCTGCCTGCACTATGGGCAAAGGAGGACGATGCCGTGTTGGTGGATGATCAGGAGCGTGCTGAGCAGAGCTACAAACGATTGACGCAATCGTTGAAAAGGCATCTGGGCGATGATTTTCGGGCGAAGGGCGTGAGGTTTGTGGGCTTGAAGCAGGTGGGCAGTCTGGAGAACGTGACACGTATTGACCCGTGGGGATGGAACGTGGCTCAGAAAGCGCAACTGAAAAGGAGTGGGGTGGTAGACAACATCTTACCCCAGGACGACAGGCTGGAGGAGATACGCCAGTTGTCACACCGCCGCACCTCGGCACAGGTGCTTCCACAGTTGATGATGGAGGGCACGATAGGTCAGTCATTTGAATGTTTCACGGAGATAGAAATAGAGGCGCTTTTAGGTCGTTACGACCGACTGGTATTGAAGGCTCCCTGGTCGTCGAGCGGCAGGGGTTTACGCTTCGTGACGCGTGATAGTTTTACGCCTCAGGTGAAGGGCTGGCTGCGCCATTTGCTGGAGGCTCAGGGGAGTGTGATGGCCGAACCGTTTTACGACAAGGAGAGGGATTTTGGCGTGGAATTCTGGGCTACGGAAACGGGTGAAATACGTTATGAGGGACTCTCGCTTTTCCATACTTCCAACGGTGCCTATACAGGCAATCTGTTAGCTACAGAAAGACTTAAACGTGAAATTTTAAGTCGCTATATATCAACAGAATTACTTGATAATATTAATGAAATAATTAAAACTGAGCTGACACCTATTCTGAAAGGTAAATACACGGGGCCATTTGGCGTGGATATGATGATAGTAAAGGGTGAGAAATTCATGCTTCATCCTTGCGTGGAAATCAACCTGCGCAGAACGATGGGACACGTGGCTCTGGCGCTGAGTCCTCATGATGACGACGTGGTCAGAGTGATGCGGATAGCCTACAGCGAAGGGCGCTATAAGATGAACATAGAAAGGGTAAAATAAGATGATGAGTCTGCTGGATATTTGGTTGCTTTCCGTAGCGTTGGCAATGGATTGTTTCACGGTGTCGATAGCCAGTGGGGTGATCATAGGAAAGAGGGAGTGGGGTACTATTCTCCGCATGGCTTTCCTCTTTGGATTCTTTCAGGCTATGATGCCTTTTCTGGGATGGTTTGCTACCAATTATTTCGCTCACTATATCGAGGCTTTTGACCATTGGGTGGCTTTCGGTCTGTTGGCTTTTATTGGCGGAAAGATGATCCTGGAGTCGTTCAAGCCCGAAGAGCAGCATTTCTTCAACCCCCGCAAGTTGCGCACCCAACTGATCCTGTCGGTAGCTACCAGCATAGATGCGCTGGCAGTAGGCATCTCGCTGGCCGTGACGGGCTATACCACGATAGTCTCGCTGCTGGAACCGCTATTTTGGATAGGACTCGGCTCACTTCTGCTGGGCGTATTGGGACATCTGATGGGGCTGCGATTTGGCGATGCTGTCAGGAAGCACCTGCGCCCTGAACTCCTGGGTGGTGCTATCCTGATTTTTATTGGCATTAAGATACTACTGTCGCATATTTACAATTTCTGAACGTAATGTTTGGCAGTTAGCACTAAAAACATTACCTTTGCAATCCGAAATCAACAAACTAAAAATATTCCCACTATGCAAAGTGATCCTAAGCAGTGCCTTTATTGCACTAACAATCAGACCCTTCACGATCTGATGATTGAGATTTGTGAGCTCAAAGTGTCGCGTGCGTTCCTTTTCAAGGAGCAGACCTATCGCGGACGTTGCCTCGTGGCCTATAACCATCACGTCAACGACCTGAACGAGCTGAGCGACCAGGAGCGCAACGACTTCATGGCCGACGTGACACGTGTTACACGTGCTATGCAGCGTGCCTTCAACCCTGAGAAGATCAACTATGGCGCCTATAGCGACAAGCTATCGCACCTGCACTTCCACCTAGCTCCGAAATATGTTGACGGCCCCGACTATGGTGGCACATTCCAGATGAATCCTGGCAAGGTATATCTCACCGATGCTGAGTATCAGGAGATGATTGAGAAGATAAAAGAGAATCTGTAAACCATAAACATATTAAGAAATGGCAACAATAAAACCCTTTAAAGGTATTCGCCCACCAAAGGAACTGGTGGAGCAGGTAGAGAGCCGTCCCTACGACGTGCTCGACAGCGAAGAGGCACGCGCAGAGGCCGGCGACAACGAGAAGAGCCTCTATCATATCATCAAGCCCGAAATTGACTTCCCCGTAGGCACCTCGGAGTACGACCCTCGCGTCTATGAGAAGGCTGCTGAGAACTTCCAGAAGTTCCAGGACAAGGGCTGGCTCGTTCAGGATTTGGAAGACCACTATTATATCTACGCGCAGACCATGAACGGCAAGACGCAGTATGGCCTCGTGGTAGGCGCGCTGGTTGACGACTATATGCAGGGACGCATCAAGAAGCACGAGCTGACCCGTCGCGACAAGGAGGAGGACCGCATGAAGCACGTACGCGTGAACAATGCCAACATCGAGCCAGTGTTCTTTGCCTATCCTGACAACAGCACACTCGACGCCCTCATCATGCGCTATGCAAAGACAGAGCCCGTCTATGACTTCATCGCCCCAATTGATGGTTTCCGTCATCAGTTCTGGGTGATTAGCGACGAGGCAGATATGCAGCTCATCACCAGCGAGTTTGCCAAGATGCCTTCGCTCTATATTGCCGATGGCCACCACCGTTCAGCAGCTGCTGCCCTGGTAGGTGCCGAGAAACAGAAGCAGAACCCCAACCATACAGGAAAGGAAGAATATAACTACTTCATGGCCGTATGCTTCCAGGCTTCACAGCTCACCATCCTGGACTACAACCGCGTGGTGAAAGACCTGAACGGCCTCACCTCGGAGCAGTTCCTCGAGGCATTAGCCAAGAACTTCATCGTAGAGGACAAGGGCACAGAGATCTACAAGCCCCAGCAGCTCCATGAGTTCTCACTCTATCTGGATCAGCATTGGTACAGTCTGAAGGCCAAGGAGGGTACCTACGACAACAATGATCCTATCGGCGTGCTCGACGTGGATATCTCCAGTCGACTGATTCTGGACGAAATCCTGAACATAGGCGACCTGCGCTCCAGCCAGCGTATCGACTTCGTAGGCGGACTGCGCGGACTGGGCGAGCTGAAGCGTCGCGTCGATAATGGCGAGATGAGAGCAGCCCTGGCCCTCTATCCTGTCTCTATGCAGCAGATTATGGATATTGCCGACAGCGGTAAGATTATGCCGCCTAAGGCCACGTGGTTTGAGCCAAAGCTGCGCTCAGGATTGGTGATCCATAAGCTAGCATAACTAGTCAAACTAGTCAAAACTAGTAAAACTAGATATTCTATGCTCGACGAATACAAGACGATAGCGACAACCAGCGAGGGATTTTACTCTGAGAAACGGAGTAAGTTCCTCGCTTTTGCCCATCATGTAGAGAATGTCGAGGAGATAAAAGAGATTATTGCGCAGTACCGAAAGAAATACTATGATGCGCGCCACGTGTGCTACGCCTATATGCTGGGAGCGGGTAGGGACGAGTTTCGAGCCAACGACGACGGAGAACCGTCATCTACGGCCGGCAAGCCCATATTGGGGCAGATCAACTCCAATGAACTGACCAATATTCTCATCGTTGTGGTACGTTATTACGGCGGTGTCAACCTGGGCACCAGCGGACTCATCGTGGCCTATCGCGAGGCGGCTGCCGATGCCATAGCCCACGCACAGATAGAGACGCGCCAGGTAGAGGAATATATCACCTACGACTTCCCCTACGTGATGATGAACGACGTGATGCGCATCGTCAAAGATATGCAGCCCCATATCGTCAGTCAGACCTATGGCAACACCTGTCAGATATGCCTGAGCATTAGGAAAGGCGAAGCCGAGCAGTTAAAATCAAGATTGTCGAAACTTTCTTTCGAATAAATTTGGCGGTCTCAGGGAAAATACGTACCTTTGCATCCGCTTTTGGAGAGTTAAACAAGTTTTACTCTCCTTGCGTTCAACAGAATTCATGCAAGCATGATTCTGTACTCACTTACTCGGAGAGTTGGCAGAGTGATCGATCGCGCTGGACTCGAAATCCGGTATACCCTTATGGGTATCGGGGGTTTGAATCCCTCACTCTCCGCCAAAGATTCATAGGCACTTCTGTTGAAGTGCCTTTTTTTATTCTGAGGTAGCAAAAAAGTCGGTTATCATTTTCGTATGTCAATATTTTTTGCTATCTTTGCATCGAAATTAGCAAACGTAGTTATTAAACATAAAAAATTGTTGTAGATCAGTATGGAAAAAAGTGCATTGCAAATTGCAAGAGCTGCCTACCAGCCAAAGTTGCCCCGCGGATTGAAGGGCGCTGTGAAAGCCGTAGAGGGCGCTCCCACTCAGAGTGTTGACAACCAGGAAGAGATCAAGGCCCTCTTCCCCAATACCTATGGTATGCCTCTCGTAGAGTTCGTGCCTGGCGAAGAGAAGAGCTATGAGCCCATGAACGTGGGTATCATCCTCAGTGGCGGTCAGGCTCCTGGCGGTCACAATGTGATCACAGGTCTCTTTGATGCCGTGAAGCGTCTGAATCCTGCCAACCGTCTTTATGGTTTCATTCTGGGCCCTGGCGGTTTGGTTGACCATAACTATATGGAGCTGACCAAGGAGATCGTTGACGAGTATCGTAACACTGGCGGTTTCGACATGATCGGTTCTGGTCGTACGAAGCTGGAAAAGGTGGAGCAGTTTGAGAAGGGCTTGGAGATTATCCGCGAGCTCGGCATCAAGGCTATCGTGATTATCGGTGGCGACGACTCTAATACCAATGCCTGTGTGCTGGCTGAATACTATGCTGCCAAGAACTATGGCGTGCAGGTAATCGGTTGTCCAAAGACCATCGACGGCGACCTGAAGAACGAGCAGATTGAGACCTCATTCGGATTCGATACCGCTTGTAAGACCTACTCAGAGCTGATTGGTAATATCGAGCGCGACTGTAATTCTGCACGTAAATACTGGCACTTCATCAAGGTGATGGGTCGCTCGGCTTCTCATATCGCTTTGGAGTGCGCTTTGCAGACTCAACCCAATATCTGCCTCGTTTCTGAGGAGATTGAGGAGAAGGGCATGAGCCTCGACGATATCGTTGATTATATTGCAAATGCCGTAGCCGTACGTGCTGCTGACGGCAACAACTTCGGTACTGTGGTTATTCCTGAAGGCGTGATTGAGTTTATTCCTGCTATCAAGAAACTGATTGCTCAGCTCAACGACGTGCTGGCATTGCCAGAGGCAAAGGAGATCAGCCGCGACGAGCAGGTGGACTTCGCCAAGAGTCACTTGACAGCCGAGAACCTGGCAGTATTCAACAGCCTGCCTGTTGGCGTGGCTCGTCAGTTGGCCCTCGACCGCGATCCTCACGGAAACGTACAGGTGTCGCTCATCGAGACAGAGAAGTTGCTCTCTACGATGGTGGCTCAGAAGTTGGAGAAGATGAAGAAAGACGGTACCTACAAAGGCAAGTTCGGCACCCAGCACCACTTCTTCGGCTACGAGGGACGCTGCGCTGCTCCTTCAAACTTCGATGCCGACTACTGCTACGCTCTGGGTACCAGTGCTGCTCAGCTCATTGCTGCCGGCAAGACTGGTTACATGGCCATCGTCAAGAACACGACTGCTCCTGCTGACGAATGGAAGGCAGGCGGTGTGCCCATCACGATGATGATGAACATGGAGAAGCGTAACGGCGAGATGAAGCCCGTGATCCGCAAGGCACTCGTTGAGCTGGATGGCAAACCCTTCAAGACCTTTGCTGCACAGCGTGACCGTTGGGCTCGCGAGACTGCTTACGTCTATCCTGGTCCAATCCAGTACTGGGGCCCCACAGAGGTTTGTGACCAGCCTACAAAGACATTGGCTCTTGAGCAGGGCAAATAATGTCGGATCAACATTCGAATCATACTAAATCGCGAAGTCAGGCGGGCAGCAAAAAGCCTCGTCTGACTTCGCCTGTTCGTAGAAAGAAGCCTAGCTTCCTGCTGCGCTTGTTTAGACGTGTTCCCGCCAGTGTGCTCTGGGTAGGAGGTTTGGCGGTAGTGGGAGTCTATATCGTATTTTTCTATTATCTGTTTGTTTCGCCCTACGGCATCCGTTGGCGCGCACTGTATGGCGAGGTCAACTATCCTGAAGGATATGATATCCACGGCATCGACGTGAGTCATTATCAGGGCGATATTGACTGGGAACTGCTACGTAATCAGGGAACTATAGACGATTGTCCCATACGTTTCGTGATGATCAAGGCTACCGAGGGTACCACGAATATTGACGATAACTTTGAGCAAAATTTCTTCCAGGCGCGCGAATTTGGGTTTACACGAGGAGCCTATCATTACTTCAGCACACGATCTGCTGCTACCGACCAGGCACGCTTTTTCATTGAGAATGTGAAGTTGGAGAAAGGCGACCTTCCGCCTGTGCTCGACGTGGAGCAGAAGCCCAAAGGTCAAAGCAAGGAAGATTTCAAGAATAGCGTGCTGGAATGGCTACAGGTCGTAGAAAAGCATTATGGTGTGAAACCTATCCTCTATACCTATTATAAGTTTAAGATGGAGAATCTCAACGACTCTGTCTTTGACCAATTCCCCTACTGGATAGCCCATTATTACGTGGATAGCGTGGAGTATCAGGGACAATGGAAATTCTGGCAACACACCGATGCAGGCCGGCTGCCAGGTATCAAGGGCTACGTGGACTTCAATATCTACAACGGTTCGTATTACGACCTGCGTCAGTTGACCATAGGCAGCCAGGAAACGATAGGTGTAGATGCGTATCGTGATAATTGAATAGGATGGATTATCAGTTGATTATAAACAAGTATTATAGCGTCGATGACTCCCTGAAGGCATTGCTGCTAAAACACTCACGTCAGGTGGCTGATCGCTGTCTGGATGTGTGTGACGCACATCCAGAACTGGGACTCGACAGGAACTTCTTGGAGGAGGCTGCAATGCTTCATGACATTGGCATCCGCTGGTGTCACGCACCTGGTATTTTCTGCGAAGGCAGCGAACCCTATATTTGTCATGGGCAGATTGGAGGAAAGATATTAAGGGAAGAAGGAATGGAGCGTCATGCGCGCGTGTGTGAACGCCATACAGGTACAGGACTGACCCGTGAGCAGATTGTAAGACAGCAACTGCCTTTGCCAGCCGAAGACTTTGTGCCTGAAACACTGGAGGAACAGCTCATCTGTTATGCCGATAAATTCTACTCTAAATCCCATCCTGATAGGGAACTCACCATTGAGCAGGCTGCCCATAGTCTGGAGAAGTTCGGCCAAGAAGGTGTTGATAAATTCCTTGAATGGTCTAAAAAGTTTGAATAAATGCGAAAATGACCGCATAATTCATTTTTTATTTGTACTTTTGCACCCGTGAAACGCAAATCGGTCATATTTTTGATGCTTTCCGTCTTCCTTTATATGCTGGCGGGAATTCCTTCTACACCTTTTCAGGATAACAAACAGGTGTTGAAAGGCGATTCGTTGGCAGTGGCCGATTCTGTTCCGTTTGACTCCATTCCTTATGATTCGCTCTTGACGGATACGATTATCTCTAACCATGCCCATCAGGCTGCTGCAGCCCTGAAGCGTGATACGATGATGATGGACTCGTTGGAGCGCGCTATTTATTTGCACAACAAAGCCGTTGACGATTCGTTGGCGCTTGACAGCATCAACCGCACAAGAAAACACGGCATCGACTCACCAGTGGAATTCTCGGCCAACGACTCGTTGCTCTACGAGGCCGGAAGGGGAATGGCGTTTCTCTATGGCGACTCCCATGTAAAGTATCAGAATATGGACCTGAAGAGTGAACACATCGACCTGTGTCTCGACTCTTCACTTGTTCATGCCACAGGTGCTCGCGACACCACCACAGGAAAACTCTTCGGCAATCCTGTCTTCGTGATGGGTAGCGATACCTACGAGAGCGATACGATGGCTTTCAACTTCAAGACCAAGAAAGGCTTTATACAGCAAGTATATACTGAGCAGCAAGAGGGATTCCTCACCAGTCAGCTTTCAAAGCGTGGCTCCAATGGCGAGCTTTATCTGCAGCACGGACGCTATACCACCTGTGACGAGCCACATCCCGACTTTTACCTGGCACTCTCGCGTGCAAAGGTTCGTCCTGGTAAGGATGTGGTATTCGGACCGGCCTATCTCGTAGTATGCGATGTACCATTACCATTGGCTATCCCATACGGTTTCTTCCCTTTCACAAAGAGCTACTCCAGCGGTTTCATTATGCCTACCTATGGTGATGAGACGGAGCGAGGTTTCTATCTGCGCGATGGTGGCTACTATTTTGCCATCAGCGACCAAATGGACTTGAAACTGCTTGGCGAAATCTATACCAAAGGATCTTGGGGCATTAGTGGCGCATCGAATTATCGTCGCCGTTATCGCTACAGCGGCTCGGTCTATGCCAGCTATCAGAACTCAGTGACTGGCGAGAAGAACCTGCCTGACTACGCGAAGACAACCAGTTTCAAGATACAGTGGAGCCATCGCCAGGATGCAAAAGCTAACCCGTATTCCAACCTGTCGGCATCGGTCAACTTTGCCACCAGCAGCTATGAGCGCAACAACCTGACGTCGATGTATAATCCGCAGACGATGACCCAATCTACACGAACCTCATCTGTCAGCTACAGCACCGGGTTCTCAAGCATCGGCATGAGTCTGAGTACAACGATGAACCTCAACCAGAACATGCGCGATTCGTCTATCGCAATGACGATGCCCGACCTGAATATCTCCATCTCACGCTTCTATCCTTTTAAACGTAAACAGATGGTGGGTAAGCAGCGCTGGTATGAGAAGATTGCCATGTCGTATACAGGACATTTCAGCAACTCTATTAGCACAAAGGAAGACAAGCTGATGCACTCAAACCTGATCAAGGACTGGCGCAACGGTATGCAGCACTCAATACCCATTAGTGCCAGCTTCACCGTGCTCAACTATATCAACCTCACGGCTTCGTTTAACTTTACTGACCGTACTTATTCCAACAAGATTATGCGTTCCTGGGACGGCACGCAAGAACAGCGTGACACCATCTACGGCTTCTACAATGTCTATAACTGGAATATGTCGCTGGCAGCATCGACCAAGCTTTATGGTATGCTCACGCCACCACGCAGTTTCCTTGGAGGAAAGATTCAGGCCATTCGCCACGTGTTTACCCCACAGGTCAGCCTGAGTTATGCACCAGACTTCAGCGCCTCGCGTTATGGCTATTACGAGACCTATCAGAAGACTGATGCCAACGGTAATGTGTCTATAGTTGAATATTCGCCTTATCAGGGCGCACTCTACGGCGTGCCAGGCAAGGGAAAGACGGGAAGTATATCGTTTGATATGTCCAATAATGTAGAGATGAAAATGTACGACCGTAATGACTCGCTCAAAAAAATCAGCCTCATTGATGAGTTTGGCGCTTCAATGTCGTATAATATGGCTGCAAAGGTGCGTCCATGGAGTGACCTTTCTACACGTATACGTTTGAAGTTGACGAAGAATTATACGTTTAACATGAGCGCCATATTCGCCAGCTATGTATATGAGGCTGACTCAGTAGGCGCTCGTCCGCGTATCAGCGAGCATACCACCTATTGGGAACAGGGTAAGATTGGTCGATTCCAGGGTATGTCGCAGAACCTCTCGTACACCATTTCAAATGATAAGGTCTCGAAACTCATTAAGTGGCTGAAAGGCGAGCGCGACAACAAGAAAAAGGGTAGGGATGATGCTGAGGAGGATGTTGATATAGATGAAAATAACATAGATACCAACGTCGACCCTGAAATGGAGAAAGCCAAGCATGGGGCGAAAAAGAAGAATGCTGGTTTGGCCGAGACGGATGAAGACGGCTATATGCCCTTCTCGCTCCCTTGGTCGATCAGTTTTGGCTATGGTATCACCATGCGTGAGGATACGGATGTAAAGAAGTTCAACTATAACACCATGCGCTATCCTTATAAGTTCACCCAGAACCTGAATATGAGCGGTAATATACGTCTTAGCGACGGATGGAACATCTCGTTCTCATCAGGCTATGACTTTGAGAACAAGAAAATATCAATGACTACAGCATCACTCTCGCGCGACCTTCATTGTTTCAATATGTCGTGCTCGGTTGTGCTGTCGCCATATACCAGTTATAACTTCTCATTCCGTTGTAACGCTTCTACGCTTACCGATGCCTTGAAATACGATAAGCGAAGCGGTTATAGCAATTCGGTGCAGTGGTATTAACGCTTGGCTAACATCAGGGCATCAAGGGCTTCTTGCTCGCCAACAACCCAGATGATATTGCCTTCTTTAAACAAGTGCTTAGGACCAATAGCCGACAGGTTCTCCTTACCTTCCTCCATTCCTACTACCATACAGCTGTATCGGTCGCGAATGCCGCTATCCTCCAGCGTCTTGCCAATAAAGGGACTGCCTTGGCCGATGATAAACTGGCGCAGCTTCATCTCGCGTTTCTCCAGTTCATAATCCTCGCCAAGCACTTCTTTCTCCAAAGCATGACCTAATTTCGCTAACTGGTCATCGCTGCCAATAGCTTGAAGTTTGTCGCCGGGGAAAATGACAGAATTGCCATCAGGGATATTGATTCGACGGCCACCACGCATGATACTGCTGATATGAACACCAAACTTACGGCCAAGGCTCAGTTGCTTCAGCGACATTCCCATCCACATAGAGTTGAACGGCACGTCGAAATCAGCTATATGGATATCACGATCCAGCAACTTGCCTTCGTACAGTGGCTTCTTCTTGCCGTGAACCTGAGCCTCAATATCGCGTGAGCGAAGGTTGTTGATAAAGAGGCGTTCCAACAAAATACTGCGACGCTTGATACTTCTTGAAAGAATGATTAAGCCAACAGCAACGCAACCAATGGTAATCAGCAAGGCAGGGCCAAAGTCTGTCAGGTAGTGAACCACATAGAACACAAAGTTAAGCGCTATCAATAAGCGGAATAGGATGGTAAAAATTAGAGGAAGACGGTTGCGATTACTCTCTTTCCACAAGGCTTTGAACTCCTCGCTATGATTCTTCTTCATCACCATTGCACGAAGGAATGGCGCTATCAGGGAGATAGTGACAAGTCCTGTGATAGCTGGGCCATACCATTTCTCATGAGTTAGGTGGAGAATAAACGGATGGAAGAATGTCAGCATCAACACAATGGTCGCAACAGTCAGAATAGAATAAACAACGGTGTTGATTCCCATCTGAATAAGCAGCCGCTTCCATTTACTCTTTTCCGTAGTGTTAGGACGACTGGTTGACAAGTGGTTCAGAACCTTGATGAAGCGTGAAGGCAGGTGAGGCTCCAGTGCATTATAAGCCGGCGTGGCGAGCCGTATCATGTAAGGTGTGAGGAATGTCGTTATGACGGATACGGCCACCACCACCGGATATAGGAAATCGCCGATGACTCCTAACGAGAGCCCCAGAGAAGCAATGATAAACGAGAACTCACCAATCTGAGCCATAGAGAAGCCGCAACGCATGGCCGACTTCAACGATTCACCGCCTAACATAAACGAGAGTGAGCCGAAGATAGCTTGACCTACGATGATGGTCGTCACCAATACGAAGATAGGCAGAGCATAGTCAATCAGTATCTGAGGGTCAACAAGCATACCTACGGATACGAAGAAGATAGCGCCAAACAGGTTCTTTACTGGTTCCACCAACTTCTCGATACGCTCGGCTTCTATCGTCTCTGCCAGAATGCTACCCATGATAAAGGCACCAAAGGCAGATGAAAAGCCAACTTGGGTGGAGAAAACAGCCATTGCGCAACAGAGCCCCAGCGACACAATAAGCAGCACCTCGCTGTTGATGAGCTTACGCACACTACGCAGAAACAGAGGAATGGCAAAGATACCCACCACCAGCCAGAGCACCAAGAAAAAGCCAATCTTGACAACAGAACCGATCATCTGGCCACCGTTAGGGTTGTTTCCGCTTGCAATGGCACTCAGCATCACCATCATCACGATTGCCAATATGTCTTCCAGTATCAGTACGCTCATCACCAGTCCTGCAAACTGTTGTTGTCGAAGTCCCAAATCGTCAAAGGCTTTATAAATAATAGTGGTGGAACTCATAGCCAGCATACCACCAAGGAAGATGCAGTTCATGCGTGACCAGCCAAACGACTGTCCCACAATAATACCAAGCAATGACATCGCGAAGATAATACAGATGACGGAAATGATGGGCGAGGCTCCCATTTTCAAAATTTTCTTGAACGAAAAGTCAAGTCCCAGTGAGAACAGAAGGAACATTACACCAATATCAGCCCATAGATGGATGTTTGACATATCAACAACAGAGGCTGTATAGGGCATGTGGGGCGATACAAGAAAACCTGCCACAATATATCCTAATACCAATGGCTGCTTCAACTTTTTGAATACCAAGGTCACGATGCCTGCCACCATCAAGATGAGTGCCAAGTCTTGTATCATTGCGGGTAATTCTGCCATAACTACGAATTATAATGTGCTGTGTGCTCACATATTTTTATGATGACTTGCATAGCCTTCTCCATAGACTGTACAGGCACGAACTCATAGGGCCCGTGGAAATTGATGCCACCGGCAAAGATATTGGGGCAGGGAAGGCCCTTGAACGAAAGTTGAGCACCATCGGTTCCTCCTCGTATCGGCTTCACTTTCGGAGCGACACCAGTATCCTGCATAGCCTTTAGCACTAGGTCTATGACATGCATCTGTGGGTCTATTTGCTCCTTCATGTTATAGTACTGATCGGTAATTTCAATGCTGACTGTACCCTCGCCATATTTGGTATTCATCTGGTCCACCACATTGCGAATAAACCGCTTGCGGGCTTCGAACTTCTCGCGGTCATGATCGCGTATGATATATGACAACTTGGCTACTTCTGTCTGCGTCTGCATACCTGTCAGATGATAGAATCCCTGATAGCCCTCAGTGGTCTCAGGACGCTCGTCTGCAGGAAACATACCAACGAACTCCGTAGCAAGCAAACTGGCATTCATCATCTTACCTTTCGCATAGCCAGGATGTACGCTTATACCTTTGATGTTAACCTTAGCTGAAGCGGCGTTGAAATTCTCATACTCCAATTCGCCCACGTCGCCTCCGTCCATCGTGTAGGCCCATTCGCAACCGAATTTATCTACATCGAAATAGTGGGCTCCCATTCCAATCTCCTCATCGGGATTGAAGGCAATGCGTATCTTTCCGTGTTTGATTTCTTTGTGCTCCTTCAAATATATCATTGCCTGAATGATTTCAGCTATACCTGCCTTATCGTCAGCACCTAACAGGGTCGTACCATCTGTGACAATCAGATCCTCACCAGTATGTTGCAAGAGCTCAGGAAATTTGCTGGGCGAGAGTATGATACCTTCGGAAAGTTCTATGTCTCCGCCGTTGTAATTGTTCAATATACGTGCGTTGATATTGGCCCCTGAGCAATCAGGACTGGTATCGTAGTGGGATATAAAGCCAATAACAGGTACTTTCCCCTTTATGTTTGCGGGTAGTGTGGCATAGATGTAGCCTTGCTCGTTGAGCGTGACGTCTTCAAGTCCTTCACGTTCTAACTCGTTTTTCAAATAACGCGCAAAGACCAACTGCTTATCTGTACTTGGTACCTGATTACTGTCTTCAGAAGACTGAGTGTCAAACTTCGTATAATTGAGGAATCTTTCTACGATATCCATTTTATATGTATGTTAGTTTCTTTTTTCTTTGATAATGCCGTGCCGATAGGCGTAAAGCAAATCCTTGAGCTCTTCAATTTGGCTGCGTAGTTCTCTTCCCTTGTCTGTATCGGCAACAAGCATACGATGAGAAGACATCTCGACAATCAAGGTTGTTGACTTGATGTCAGTACAACGGAGAATAGCATCTTGCGCACTGGTAAAAGGCTCGTGCTGAACAAGTTGGAAACCGCGACTGTGATATACGAGGGTATAGCCAGCAATGCCTGTTTCCTTGTGATAGGCCTCCGAGAAACCACCGTCGATAACCATCAAGCGTCCACCTGCCTTTATGGGATTCTCGCCTTTGGAGGCATGAATGGGTACATGACCATTGATAATATGCCGATTGGAACCTGAAACTCCAAATGCATCTAGGATACAGTCGCAAACTTCTGCTGAGTCACGCAACTTAAAGTAGTTGCCTTTTTCTTCATGATAGGTATCCTTGTCTGTCAGGAAATAGCGTTCGAAGGTTGCCATTTTTGACTTGTCAAATAGCGGAGAATCCTTACCGCACCACAGATAGAGGAAATAGTCCTTGGCGTAAGCCTTTTGTTCGGCAGGAGTATCATTCTGGAATGCGCTACGTATTGTCTGGCCAATAACCTCCAACAACTCACGTCCGCTATAACTCTTTTCCATGATGGCAACTTTTTTTAGCGTACCATCATCATTAAGAGGGATAGATGCATGGAACAGCAGGTTCTGATTGCAGATAGTGTACATACAGCCGTGACTGAGAATTGTGCGGATATGCTTGCGCAGTTTCTCGCTTACTCGGAACGAATGGTGGAGCTTACGCATCAAATCTGCTTCCTCTGTAGTCAGTTCTGATGAATTATTTGCCGTGATAGTTGGAAAATGGCACGATTTCATAGGATAGCTCACTCCGTTAATGCAACAGGTCTGGGTCTCAAAATCGATGTGTTCTATCAGGTTGCGATCGTCCATCTGCCATTCTGGTCGGCGATGGAAAATCTGTGCCTCAGTCTTAAACTGTAGAATGGATATGGCTTTATGCATCTTGGCAATGAGATGGCGTGTCTTTTCATCCATCTTTCCGTCGTCCTTCAGCAGTTTTGGTTCAAACTCTTCGCATGGGTCATCGCCATAGGTCTCAAGTGCGAAGGTGGCCAATGGCACAAGATTGATGCCGTAGCCCTCTTCAAGTGTAGCCAGATTGGCATAACGGAGCGACAGACGCAGAACATTGCAGATACAGGCATCATTTCCTGCTGCAGCGCCCATCCAGAGAATATCGTGGTTGCCCCACTGGATATCCCATGAGTGATACTGGCGTAGAGTGTCGAGAATGATGTGTGCACCTGGTCCGCGGTCAAAGATGTCGCCTAAGATATGCAGTTGGTCGATGGCCAGGCGTTGAATCACATTACAAATGGCGATGATGAAGTCATCGGCGCGACCTGTTGAGATGATGGTGTCAACAATCACAGCAACATATGCTGCCTTATCTTGGTCTTCTGTGTGCTCGTGCAGTAGTTCCTCAATAATATACGAGAACTCTTCTGGCAGGTTCTTGCGAACCTTTGAACGAGTGTATTTGCTCGACACATCACGACATACGCGCACCAGTTGGTGAATGGTGATACGATACCAGTCGTCTAACTCATCCTCACCTGCTTTGATAATCTCTAGTTTCTGTTCCGGATAGTATATTAAGGTACATAGTTCCTTCTTTTCGCTTTCCCTAATGGTATTTCCGAATATCTCATTTACCTTTCGCTTGATGTTGCCCGATGCATTCTTCAGCACATGGATAAATGCCTCATGCTCTCCATGAAGGTCGGCAAGAAAGTGCTCTGTACCTTTGGGGAGATTCTGAATGGCCTCCAAATTAATAATCTCACTTGCAGCATCTGCAACAGTAGGGTAGGTGTTTGATAGAAGATGAAGGTAACGTATATCTGTATTCATAGTTGTAGATGGTTATATATATCTTTTCTTAATTTCCTGGTCAGTCGGTTTTCTATGGGAGGACAAGGCATGAATCCATAATCAAGATGAAGTATTTCATCTTCAAGTGCTAATATACTCTTGAACAGAATTAGATTGTCTTCTGTCTCCAACTCTTTGATGAGCTCATCCTCGTTTAAAGTAGTATCGTAAAGTAATTCGAAAATATTACATAGATTTAATATAGTTATTCCATTGTCTCGGATATCACATACCTGAGTCGTAATTGAAGACTCATGCGACGTTGTTGGAACTTGGAAATCATCAGGTAAATAGCAGGCGGCTTTCTGGTATGGTGGTGCTTCGATGTCAAGTAGTTGTAACCCCTTGTTTATCAGATGAAGGACTCCCTCAAGTTCTGAATATATAAATAAGGTGCGGAAATTGATGTCATCAATGTTTATTGTTTCTCCCGCTAACCAACGTTTATCACCAACCAACGCAACCTTTAGAAGTAAGGGGAACGCCTGTTTAGTTACTTCATCCATAAGAGGAAGTGGATTTGAATCCATGACTTTCTGATATACATAAGTCATCTTGTCGGCCATCTCGTTGAAATCAGTTGTCTTGGTAAACAATGGATTACGGATGATCTCCAAACGCTTGGCTCCCTCTTTCTGTAAACGGTCTGATTCCATCGGACTGCGTGCTATGACAACATAATAGGGCTGACGGCTATTAAACGGCATTCCACACGGCGAGACGACTCGCCTGCAGGTGGTTGAACATTGAAGGTCTCCATAGATATGAACGATATCTGGATGCCAAGTCTTGCACTTCTTCTTAAAGACAATAGTACTATCTGCTATTTCTGACTCAACTCGCTGAGACATAGTCTCGGTGAGCAGCGTTATACAACGTGCTGTGATAGCATCTTCTTTAGGATAGTAGTGCAAGACTTTGATCATAATTCGTCACTCGTATAGCCAACAGGAAGGGGACGGCAATTGTATTGGGAGGCCATTATTTCCCCGTATGCGCCAGCACTGCGGATTGCAATCAAGTCACCTCTTTTCGCTCCGTTTATATCTACTTGCTTAGCAAATACATCGCTGGACTCACATATGGGGCCTACTACATCGTATGCCTCAATGGGTTCCTCACTTGAGATGTTTTCTATTTTATGGTATGCCTGATAAAGGGCAGGACGGATAAGGTCTGTCATACCAGCGTCAACAATGCAGAACTTCTTTGTTGCACCTTTCTTTATATATAACGTGCGCGTAATTAGTGAGCCCATCTGTGCTACCACGGCTCGCCCAAGCTCAAAGTGTAGAGTCTGTCCAGGACGTAACTTCAAACGCTTGGCATAGGTATCAAAATATGCTTTGAAGTCTGGAATAGAAACACGGTTGGGATGTTGATAGTCAACTCCCAATCCTCCTCCCACATTAATGCTTTCTACAATTATATGATGACGCTCTAACTGATCCTGCAAGTCATTGATACGGTTGCAGAGGGCCTGAAAATCTCCCATGTCAAGTATTTGAGAGCCAATGTGGAAATGGAGTCCTATAAAGTTGACGTGCTTCATCTGGTGAGCCAGCTCAATAACGTCTTCCATATCGCGCATTGCAATACCAAACTTATTCTCCGCCAATCCGGTTGTAATATTCGCATGAGTGTGTGCTCCAACATCTGGATTAATGCGGAAAGCCACATTGGCTATCACGTTCTTGGCTTCTGCCAACTCGTTGATTACCTCTAACTCTGGCACACTCTCTACGTTGAAGCATTGGATACCAGCATCCAAACCGAGATTGATTTCCCAGTCGCTCTTTCCTACTCCAGCATATACAATCTTTGAGGCAGGGAAACCTGCCTTCAGCGAGGCTTCAATCTCGCCACCGCTGACGCAATCGGCTCCCAGTCCTGCCTGACGAATTGCTTTCAGAACGTATGAGTTAGCATTTGCCTTTACTGCATAATGGACACAAAAGCCTTCGTGCTTTTTTGCTTCATTTGTTATGGCCTGCAACGTCTGACGAAGCAGATCCATGTCATAATAGTAGAAAGGCGTTCGTATAGAGTCGAACTTTTCTACTGGAAATTGTCCTTTCATAAGACCTCAAATATCACTTTATTTGAACAGATTGTCGCTTAGGCTCTGCAAAGCGCGTTTCTTGTCTTCTTCGCGAATGAGGAAAGAAATATTATAGTTGGAGCCACCATAGGAAATCATGCGAACGGGGATATCCTTCATGGCATCCATTACTTTTGTCTCAAAGCCAACATTCTGCCAGTCAAGATCGCCTACAACGCAGATGATACACATGTTGGTATCCACAGTTACTGTTCCGTATTTCTTCAACTCATCCATAATCTCACCAAGGTGAGCAGAATTGTCTATACTCATAGAAACACCAACCTCTGATGTGCATACCATGTCGATAGGCGTCTGATAGCTCTCGAAAATCTCGAAGACCTTACGCAGGAAACCTGTAGCCAGAAGCATACGTGAAGACTTGATCTTAATGGCCGTAATATTATCCTTTGCTGCTACAGCCTTGATTTTTCCATACTCAGTGGCATTGGAGATGGTTGTGCCTTCAGCGTCTGGATCCATCGTATTCAATAGGCGAACGGGGATTCCAGCATACTTAGCGGGCTGTACACATGTAGGGTGAAGGATCTTTGCACCAAAGTAGGCCAGCTCGGCAGCCTCTTCAAACTGAAGCTGATGTACAGGCTGGGTATGATCGACCACACGTGGGTCATTGTTGTGCATACCGTCAATATCTGTCCAAATCTGAATCTCCTCAGCATTCAATGCTGCACCAATCAGCGAGGCAGTATAATCAGATCCTCCGCGTTGCAGGTTGTCTATCTCTCCGTATGCATTACGGCAGATGAAGCCTTGGGTAATATATACCTGTGCATCTGGATTCTGTTCCATCTGTGCAGCCAGCTTCTCTTTGATATAAACGGGATCGGGCTCTGCGTTCTTATCTGTGCGCATGAAGTCAAGTGCATTCAGCAATACAGCTTTGATGCCAATTTCTTTCATGTAGTTGACAACCATGTTGGTTGACATCATCTCACCCTGTGCTACAATGGTCTTCTCTTCGAAAGAAGTGAAAAGTTCTTTTGTGAAAGAACGCAGGAAGTTAAATTCATCACGAAGGAAGTCTGCCGTCTGTGTACGGTATTCCTCTTTTGTATAGAGCTCATCAAGGTGCTTTGTATATTTGCGTTCAAGATTATTGATAACTTCGTTGGCTCCATCCGGATTCTTCTTGTAAAGATAATCTGAGATTTCAACAAGCGAATTTGTCGTTCCCGACATAGCTGATAGAACAACAAATACTGGTTCACCAGACTTGGTGACTAATGAAGTCACCTCTTTCATTCTCTGCGGTGTACCTACTGAGGTACCGCCAAATTTCATTACCTTCATTTTATTTTCGTTTTTATGTTTATTGTCATGTTTATTCTTCCTCAATCACTATCTTGTTATAATCGTTTGTCACATCTTCAAGATGTTCATTGAAACAACGATAGACGATACCAGGATATTTGTCAAGAAGCGGTATATTGTGAGTAGACATTAATACAGCCGTACCAGTCTGAGAAATCTGGCGTAGTAATTGCATAATGCCATCTGCCGTCTCTGGGTCAAGATTAGCTGTCGGCTCATCGGCAACGATTAGCTTGGGTGAATTTAATATGGCACGGGCAATTGCAATGCGCTGTTTCTCACCACCCGATAGTTCATGAGGCGTCTTGTCCTTTTTCTCAATCATTCCTACGTTGTTGAGAACGAAGTCAATACGCTCTGATATCTCCTGCTTTTTCTTCCAACCAGTTGCCTGAAGTACATATTCAAGATTTTTATATACAGTCCGGTCTGCCAATAATTGGAAGTCTTGAAAGACAACCCCCATCTGCCTACGTAGGGAGGGTATGTGTTTGCGCTTAAGGGTCAACATGTCATAATCCAAGACCATCGCTTTCTCACCCTCATCGATGAAGAGCTCTGCATAAATCGTTTTCAATAAAGTGCTCTTTCCAGAGCCGACTTTACCTATTATATATACAAACTCCCCATCTCCTACATGGAAATCAACATCTTTAAGTACAGGTATTCCGTCTTTTTGACGAATCGTGGCTGTTTTATATTCTATCAGCATCAGTATATATGTTCGTTAAATACTATGATATTTATTTCATCTCTCCAGCGGCTTTTGCCTTTCGACGTTTTGCATCCCATTCAGGATCATGTCGACGATGCAATTCTTCTGCCACATCTTCTATACGAAGTCCCTTGCTGGTCAATAATACTATTAAATGGTATAGCAGGTCGGATGATTCATAAATGAGATGATCTTTGTCGCCATTTGTTGCTTCAATTATTGTTTCTAAAGCCTCTTCACCAACCTTCTGAGCCATTTTGTTGACGCCATCACGGAAGAGTTTGGTAGTGTAACTGCCTTCCGGCATTTCCTGATAGCGTTTCTCAATGAAGTCTTGAAGCTCAGACAAAAAACTGATAGCCGGTTTATGATTCGTCTCTCCCCAGCAAGTATCAGTACCTTTATGACAAGTAGGGCCGATAGGATGTACCTTCACCAGCAACGTGTCATTATCACAGTCAATGTCCATACTGACCAGATTAAGGAAGTTTCCACTTGTCTCACCTTTAGTCCATAGTGTCTGACGAGTGCGACTCCAGAAAGTCACTTTGCCTGTTTCTACGGTTTTCTTGTAGGCCTCCTCATTCATAAAGCCTAGCATCAGCACATTCTTCGTGTCAGCGTCCTGTATAATGGCTGGCACCAGGCCGCCCATTTTCTCAAAATCTATTGTCATAGTCTTACGTTTATTCCTTCTTGTGTCAAATATTGTTTTAATTCCTGTATAGGTATTTCACCAAAATGAAAGACGCTTGCAGCTAAGGCAGCGTCAGCATGTCCTTTTTTGAAGACATCCCTAAAATGCTCTTTCTTGCCGGCACCTCCACTGGCTATGATGGGGATATCGAGATTATCGGCCAGCTGAGCTAGGGCTTCATTGGCATATCCATTTTTCACACCATCATGATTCATGCTCGTAAAGAGTATCTCACCTGCGCCTCGCTCCTGAACTTCATGTGCCCATTCAAACAGGCCGCGTTCAGTACGCTCACGACCTCCTTTTAAATAACAATGCCAGCCATCTGGATCAAGACGAGCGTCAATGGCTACTACGCAAACCTGAGAACCGAAACGGTTGGTCACCTCTTCTATCAGATGAGGGTTCCGCAAGGCAGCGCTATTAATGCTAACCTTGTCGGCACCAGCATATAGCATCCGCTCTACATCCGCTAACTCGTTGATACCACCGCCAACGGTGAAGGGAATGTTTAATTGCTGGGCAACTTTAGTCACCATCTCCGTAAATGTCTTGCGTCCCTCGAAACTGGCTGTAATGTCGAGAAACACTAGCTCGTCAGCTCCAGCCTGACTATAAGCCTTTCCCAATTCTACAGGATCGCCAGCACTTCTGAGCTGTACGAAGTTGACGCCTTTGACGGTCTCTCCGTCCTTAACATCTAAGCACGGTATGATTCGTTTTGCCAGTCCCATAGCTCTTTCAGATTAATACGTCCTTCATAAATGGCTTTTCCAAATACCACAGCAGGTATGCCAGCTGCGTCTAATGCCTTTATATCGTCAATAGAGCTGACACCACCACTGGCAATCAGATGCAGATGAGGATAAGTTTCCATTACATTTTGATATAGCTTAATAGCTGGTCCGCTTAGGGTACCGTCTTTCGATATTTCCGTACAGAGCACGTTTGTGATGCCCATATCAACATAATGTTTCAAGAAAGGCAGCAATTCCTGCTCTGAATCTTCTTTCCAACCATTGATGCTAATTCGGCCATTACGAACGTCAGCTCCTAATATAATACGCTCTGCACCATATTTTAAAAGCCATCGCTCTAGAAGTTCTGGATTCGTAACAGCGACAGAACCAATTGTCACCATTGAAGCACCTGCTTCGAAAGCCTTTCCAATATCATCGTCAGTCTTGATGCCGCCTCCGAAATCTATTGCCAGTGATGTCTCTGATGATAACCTACTGAGAACTCTATCGTTGACGATATGACGAGATTTTGCACCGTCCAGATCTACCACATGAAGTCTGCGATAGCCTATCTGCTCAAAATGATGCGCCATCTCCAATGGGTCTCCATAAACACTTTTCTGCTCATAATCACCTTTAGTCAGTCTGACACAGCAGCCGTCAATAATATCTATTGCAGGTATTAGTTCTATCATAGTTCCAAGAAGTTTTTGATAATACGCTCACCCACGCTTCCGCTTTTTTCCGGATGGAACTGCGTAGCGTAGAAATTCTCTTTATGCAAAGCCGCAGAGTAGGGCTGTATGTAGTCTGCTGAAGCAATTGTTTCCTGACATAAAGGCACGAAGAAACTATGTACGAAATAAACAAACTGCCCCTCAATACCGGTCATCAACTCCGATTTCGTATTGTAAATCTTATTCCATCCCATGCAAGGGACCTTATCCTCATGGCGGGTAGGGGTGAAGCGTTTTACATCAGCATCAAAAATACCTAGACAATCCACATTGCCTTCCTCGGAATGACGACAGAGCAACTGCTGGCCGATGCAGATACCCAAGACTGGCTGAGTCAGCGAACGGATAACCTCATCCAAATGATGCTCCCGCAGATAAGTCATAGCCCCGCTTGCCTCTCCCTGACCAGGAAAAAGCACTCGATCAGCATTTCTTAACTGTTGGGCATCATCAGTCAGTAATGGGTCAACCCCCAAACGCTTCAAGGCGTTCATGACCGAATATATGTTGCCGGCATTATATTTGACGACTGCTACTTGCATAAAATCAACTAAAGATAATGGTTTTGTTCTTATAAGTAAGGATCTTACGTTGGAGATGCTTTGTAACAGCTCTTGAAAGGACAATCTTTTCCAAATCCTTACCTTTTAACACAAGACTTTCCGGAGTGTCTTTATGCGTAATTCGTGCAACATCCTGTTCGATGATAGGACCTGCGTCCAACTCTGCTGTCACATAATGGCTAGTGGCACCGATGATCTTCACACCACGTTCCCAAGCCTGATGATATGGCTTAGCACCAACGAATGCAGGCAAGAACGAGTGGTGGATATTGATGATATGATGTGGGTAGGCGGCAATCATCTCATCGCTGATAATCTGCATATAGCGGGCCAGTACAATGAAGGTGATTCCTTTTTCTTGCAGAAGTTTCATTTCAGCCTCTTCTACTTCCGCTTTGTTGGAATGGTCCTTCTTGATTGACCATACGTAA
Source organism: uncultured Prevotellaceae bacterium (assembly GCA_902778255.1). Lineage (GTDB taxonomy): Bacteria > Bacteroidota > Bacteroidia > Bacteroidales > Bacteroidaceae > Prevotella. The sequence continues at coordinate 15,153 of CACYXD010000004.1, read as the reverse complement.
TATGGGATATCAAACTGTTCTGCAACATACCGCAGGTCTTCGTGGTTGCTGACGATGCAGGGAATATCACATGCAAATTCTCCCGCTTTCCATCTAGCCAACAAGTCATATAGACAATGACTCATCTTTGATACGAAAATAGCCATGCGTGGGCGTTTGTCACTAAAATAGAGACTAAACTCTATCTGATAGCGTTGTTTATATAGGGTTTCGATATATTCTTTGATTTTCTCGCGTGGTATGAGAAATGAATCCAGTTCCCACTGGACGCGCATAAAAAACATTCCGTCCTGATGGTCTACATACTGGTCTAAGTCAACGATATTTCCTTTGTTGTCTGTGATGAATTTTGTAACTTCTGAGATGATGCCCTGTTGGTCTGGGCAGTGAAGAAGTAGAATTGCTGTTGGTTTCATTTGCCTAATATGTATATAATTCAACGTGCAAAGTTACAAAAAAATATCATTTTGGATAGCTATTTTCTTACTTTTTTGATGTTTCTGTAGAAAAGTTGTACATAATTTGAAAAAAAATTGTATATTTGCAGAAAAATTTGTGTCGCTATGAGTGTAAATCATAAAAAAACAGATGGACTCCCTATCTATTATGGCAATATCAAGTTAGATATGGTTCTAGACCTGCGGGAGAAGATAATTTCTGCCATTGAAAAGCGTAAAATTTATCGTGAAAAGAATTATCCTGTCAAACAGCTTGCTACTGATTTAGGTACCAATACGCGTTATGTATCTACGGTCATAAATGTTTCCTTCGGCATGAACTATACATCGTTAATCAACAAGTATAGAATAGAAGACGCTATCACGATTCTGAACAATGAAAAATATCGGAATCTGCGTGTTGAGGATGTAAGTGATATGGTTGGCTTCTCTAATAGACAGTCGTTTTACACTTCTTTCCAAAGGGTTACTGGAATGACTCCCAAAACCTACAAACGGCTGAACCAACCATCAGGAGATTTAAAGAAAAAAAAGAAATAAATGTCAGAAAATCCATTTTGTTATACAGATGAGCGTTTTGCAGATATCCAAATGCTCCGTTATCGTTTGAACGGATTCGAGAGCTTGTCTCTTCAGCAGAAACGGCTTATCTATTATTTGTCAAAGGCAACTCTTTACGGTCGAGATATCACATTTGACCAGTTTGGCAAGTACAATCTCCGTATCAGAAAAGTGCTTGAGGTTATCTATCGTGACATGAGAATACCTCATGATAATAAAGATTTCCGTGAGTTGGCAGTTTATTTGAAACGGATATGGTTCTCAAGTGGAATCTATCATCACTATGGCTGTGAAAAGTTTAGGCCAGGTTTTTCCAAGCGCTTCTTTTGTGAAAGTCTACAGATTGTTGATCCTCGGCAGTTGCCTCTTGAGGAAGGGCAGACGGTCAATGACCTTTTCAATGAATTGGCTCCAATAATCTTCGATGAGCACATCCTTCCCAAACGGGTTAACAAGGCTGATGGGGCAGACTTGGTTCAGACTTCTGCCTGCAATTTCTATCAGAACGTATCCCAGGAAGAGGTTGAGAACTATTACGCTGCTTTGAATCAGCAGTATGATGAAGCGCCTCCTAGCTATGGCTTGAACTCGACGTTGGTAAAGGAAAATGGTGTTGTCCGTGAGGAAGTATGGTATTCCGATGGGCGTTATTCCAACGCCATTCGCCATATCATCTTTTGGCTCGAGAAAGCTGCGGAAGTAGCTGAGAATGATAAACAAAAAGAGGTTATTAAAACTTTGATTGCATATTATCAGACTGGTGATTTGCGCTTATTTGATGATTATTCTATCAAATGGCTCCAAACATCCGATACTCGGATTGATTTCATCAATGGATTCATTGAGGTGTATGGCGACCCGTTAGGAATTAAAGGCTCGTGGGAGGGACTAGTGGAATATGTTGACTTAGAAGCTACTCGCCGTGCCCAGACTATCAGCGATAATGCCCAATGGTTTGAAGACCATTCTCCTGTTGACCAGCGGTTTAAGAAACAGGTTGTACGAGGTGTTTCTGCAAAGGTAATTTGCGCGGCTATGCTTGGTGGTGACGAGTATCCGTCAACAGCTATCGGCATCAACCTTCCTAATGCCGATTGGATTCGTGCACGGTATGGGTCGAAGAGTATTACCATTAGCAATATTACAGATGCTTATAACAAGGCTGCCCATGGAAATGGCTTCCGTGAGGAATTTATAAAAGATCCGAAAATTCTCGAGTTGATTGAGAAATATGGCGATATCTGCGACGATTTGCATACAGACCTCCATGAATGTCTGGGCCACGGAAGTGGTCAACTTTTGCCAGATACGTCACCAGATTCGCTAAAGTCATATGGTAATGTCATAGAAGAGGCAAGAGCCGATCTATTTGGACTGTATTATATGGCCGATTCTAAACTTGTTGAATTAGGATTACTTCCTGATAATAAAGCATATAAAGCACAATACTTCACGTATATGTTAAATGGAATTATGACGCAATTGGTACGCATCGAACATGGACACCAAATCGAAGAGGCCCATATGCGTAATCGTGCTTTGATTGCTCGTTGGTGTTTAGATCATTCTCAACACATGAGGCTGGTTGTCAAGGATGGTATCCATCAACTGGAGATTGATGACTTCTTGGAGCTCCGCCAGTTGATTTCACAGTTGCTGGCAGAGATTCAGCGCATCAAGAGCGAAGGAGATTATGAGGCGGCGCGTCAGCTTGTCGAGAAGTATGCGGTTACCATTGACCCCGACCTTCATACTGAGGTTCTGTCACGCTACAAGAAATTGAATCTGGCACCTTACAAGGGCTTTATCAACCCTTGGCTGTTGCCTGTTCTTGATGATAAGGGTGAAATTATTGATATTCAAGTGAATTATTCCGAGTCATACGATCATCAGATGATGCGTTATAGTTCTGAGTATTCTACGCTGATTTGATTATAAATATGGATATACACGAACAGGTAAAAGAAATCAAGCAATCTTTTCGCTTGATGATGGATGGAAAGATTGCCCAATCAATGCGCGACAAAGGGCTTGATTATCATCTCAATTGGGGGGCCACATTGCCTCGTCTGAAAGAGAAAGCCGAGGAGATAGGCAAGAACTACGACTTAGCCATTGCATTATGGAAAGAAAATGTGAGAGAATGCAAAATTCTGGCTACGATGATCATGCCTCCCGGACAGATGCTTCCTGAAGTGGCCGATATTTGGATGGAGCAGACACCTACGATTGAAATTGCTGAACAGGCTGCTTTCAACCTGTATCAATATCTTCCGTATGCTGGCGATTTGGCTTATCGGTGGTTGGCATCCGATAGCGACCTGTCGCAGTTGTGTGGTTATCATATTCTATCGCGCCTATTTATGCAAAGGCTTGAGCCGAACGAGCGAGGTATAAATGAATTTATAGACCAGGCTCTTGTGGCTATTCAGTCGCCCAACCTGTCGCTATGCAAGGCCTCCATGCAGGCTATAACCCGCTTTTCCGAACTCAGTCTTATGCATAAGCGCGTGGCTCATTCTGCGGTGTCGAGTATTGGACTTGATTTTGTTTAAATCAGTTCAACAGGGAAAATAAGTGATAAAAATGAAAGCAGATTACAAAAAAAGCAACAAACATTTTTGTGATTTGCTATTTTTTAAATACCTTTGCAAAGCCAATTTGAGTTAAAAACAAAACTTTAAATATAAAACCAAACAATTATGTCACAAATTACAGGACGCATTTCCCAGATTATAGGTCCCGTTATCGACGTTTATTTCGATACCAAAGGACTGGATGCCGAGAAAGTGCTGCCAAAAATTCACGAAGCCCTTCGTATCAATCGTGGCAACGGACAGGAACTCATCGTAGAGGTACAGCAGCACATCGGCGAGGATACTGTTCGCTGTGTTGCTATGGACAATACCGACGGTTTGCAGCGTGGATTGGAGGCCATTCCAGTTGGTTCACCTATTCAGATGCCTGCAGGCGAACAGATTAAAGGTCGTATGCTTAATGTTATTGGCAAGCCTATCGATGGTATGAAAGAATTGGATATGCAAGGTTCATATCCCATCCATCGTGAGGCACCTTCCTTTGAAGAGTTGTCAACAAAGAAGGAGATCCTCTCTACGGGTATCAAGGTGATTGACCTGCTGGAGCCTTATATGAAGGGTGGTAAAATCGGACTCTTCGGTGGTGCTGGTGTAGGTAAGACCGTTCTTATCATGGAGTTGATCAACAATATCGCCAAGGGCCATAACGGCTTCTCTGTATTCGCTGGAGTAGGCGAGCGTACTCGTGAGGGTAATGACCTTATCCGCGAGATGATTGAGTCAGGCGTTATCCGCTATGGCGAAAAGTTCAAGGAGGCTATGGCAGAAGGAAAATGGGACCTTTCTCTGGTTGACCCAGAGGAGCTTAAGAAGAGTCAGGCCACCCTTGTGTATGGTCAGATGAACGAGCCCCCTGGTGCACGTGCCTCTGTAGCCCTTTCTGGTCTTACAGTTGCTGAAGGATTCCGTGATGCAGGTGGTAAGGATGGTGGTGCAGCCGATATCCTGTTCTTCATCGACAATATTTTCCGTTTCACCCAGGCTGGTTCTGAGGTATCTGCTCTGCTTGGTCGTATGCCTTCAGCAGTAGGTTATCAGCCCACGCTGGCTTCTGAGATGGGAGCTATGCAGGAGCGTATCACTTCTACCAAGACAGGATCTATTACTTCGGTACAGGCTGTTTATGTGCCTGCGGATGACTTGACCGACCCTGCTCCAGCTACCACGTTTACCCACCTGGATGCAACCACCGTGCTTGATCGTAAGATTGCCGAGCTGGGTATCTATCCTGCTGTAGATCCTCTGGGCTCAACATCTCGTATCCTTGATCCGCTGATTGTGGGCAAGGCTCACTACGATTGTGCCCAGCGCGTGAAGGAAATCCTCCAGCGTTATAAGGAGTTGCAGGATATCATTGCTATTCTGGGTATGGACGAGCTCTCTGACGAGGACAAGCAAACGGTGAACCGCGCCCGTCGTGTACAGCGCTTCCTGTCGCAGCCTTTCTCGGTAGCATCACAGTTCACTGGTCTGCCTGGTGTAATGGTGCCTATCGAAGAGACCATCAAGGGTTTCAACGCTATTCTTGATGGCGAGGTTGACGATCTGCCTGAGCAGGCTTTCCTGAATGTGGGTACTATCGAAGACGCTAAGGAGAAGGCCAAGAAGCTGCTCGAGGCTGCGAAAGCATAAATAGTCAAATTGTAAATTGTCAAATTAAACTCGCTTTAGCGCTTTTACAAAGCGTAGCGACTAAAAGAAATTGAATTTATGTTGACTCTGAAGATAGTATCACCTGAAAGGGTGGAGTTTTCCGGAAAAGTCGAGGCAGTCAAGGTACCTGGCACTATGGGGCAGTTTGAGATCCTCACCGACCACGCTCCCCTCATCTCGACATTACAGAAGGGCATTGTTGAGTATGATGGTAAGCAGTTGGCCATTCTTGGTGGGTTTGTAGAGGTACAAAAGAACGAAGTATCACTCTGTATCGAGAAGAGTGAGTGATGGAATACGTTCTGTCAGTATTGCTCTTTACCCTGCTGGGAGTTGCCTATGTGCTGGGCTACGACTTTGTCAAGAAGCGGACTGCAGATTATCTGCCCCATTTCTGTCTTGCAATGTCGGTCATCCGACTTCTCCTGGCATCAACCCTTGCCGGAATTATCATATTCTTCAAAGAAGATAGAGATGAAACCATCACGTTTGCTATTATATATATGGTTATGTATTTGTTGACGATGGTGGTCACACTGAAATTAAGACATTAATATAAATATGTATCACATCAAACGACTGATTACTCTTGCGCTGCTACTCATAGCCTTGCTGCCCTCAGCCAATGCCGAGGACTTCAGTGCTAAGGAGGTGGTGCTCGAGCATATTCAGGATTCTCACGACTGGCATATTACGGACATCGTAAATAGTGCTGGTGAGAAAGAGGCGTTGGCTATACCATTGCCTGTTATCGTTAAGAGTTCTACGGGTTGGCATGTGTTCCTCTCGTCTCAGTTCGAACATCATGCGCATGATGGCTTGCGTCATGTTAAGGCCGATGCTCCTGCTGACATTCAAGGTCTGGCCATTGACGTTGAGGGCGAGAATGCGGGTAAGATAGTTGAGAATGGTGAACCTGTTCTCGACCTGTCGATCACCAAGACGGTAGCCGTGATGTTTATCAATGTTGCGCTCCTCTTGTTCTGTATTCTGTTCAGTGCCCGTTGGTACAAGCGTCACAAGGCCTCCGATAATGCTCCTGGCGGATTCGTAGGTTTCATCGAGATGCTGGTGATGTATGTGGTTGACGATATTATCAAGCCTGGTGTTGGCAAGGGCTACGAAAAGTATGTGCCCTATCTGCTCACCTGCTTTTTCTTCATCTTCACCTGCAACGTGATGGGTCTGATTCCATTCCCTCCAGGATCGGGTAATGTGACGGGCAATATCGCGGTAACCTTTGTCCTGGCTCTGTGTACTTTTGTGATCGTTCAGTTCTCAGGCAGCAAACACTATTGGAAGGAGATCTTCTGGCCCGATGTGCCTTTCCTTTTGAAGTGTCCTGTACCCCTGATGCCTGTTATCGAGTTCGTGGGTATCTTCACGAAGCCCTTTGCGCTGATGATCCGACTTTTTGCCAACATGATGGCTGGTCATGCTATTGCCGTAGCAATGCCATGTATCATCTTCCTTGTGGCTTCGATGTCGGTAGGCGTGTTCTATAGCATGAGTGCCGTGAGTGTTCTTATGGCCATCTTCATGATGTGCCTTGAATGCTTGGTATGCTTTATCCAGGCCATGGTGTTCACGCTGCTTTCCTCTGTGTTCATCGGTATGGCCCGTGCCGTGCCCGAAGGACATGGGGAGTGAAAAGTGAATAGAGAATAGTGAAAAATTAACAATATCAATAATTAACAATCAAAAAACATTACAATTATGATTACAACATTATTAGCAATCGAAGGTGTTGCAAAGTTTGGTGCCGCAGTAGGCGCAGGTCTCGCAGCTATTGGCGCAGGTATTGGCATTGGTAAGATCGGTGGTTCGGCCATGGATGCTATGGCTCGTCAGCCCGAAGTTATCAGCAAGTTGATGACCAACATGATTATTGCCGCCGCTCTGATTGAGGGTGTAGCTCTGTTTGCTGCTGTGATCGCATTCATGTGCCTCTAATCTATAAGAGAGGTATCATATTGAGATATTATTAACCATTAGATTCAGCGTATGGATTTATTGATTCCAAGTACTGGTCTGCTGTTTTGGATGTCGCTGACGTTCTTCGTGGTGCTGTTCATCCTGTGGAAGTTTGGCTTTCCTGTCATCACTAATATGGTGGCAGAGCGCAAGGCTTTCATTGACGACTCACTGCGCAAGGCACATGAGGCAAACGAGCGCCTGGCCAATATTCAGAAAGAAGGTGAATCCATCTTGCAGGAGGCTCGCGAGAAACAGGCACAGATACTGAAGGAAGCCGCCGAGACGCGTGAAGCTATCGTAGAACAAGCTCAGGAGAAGGCCCGTCAGGAAGGCGCCCGCCTGCTGGAAGATGCCCGTGTGGCTATTGAGCAGGAGAAGAAGGCAGCCGTTGCCGATATCCGCAAGCAAGTAGCTACGCTCAGCGTCGAGATAGCCGAGAAGGTGCTTCGTGCCAACCTCAAGGACGATGCCTCGCAGATGGCCCTCATTGACCGTATGCTGGATGATGTATCTTCTAAAGAATAAAGGAGGTTACGTATGGATATAGGAGTCATATCGGTTCGTTATGCCCGTGCGCTCTTGAAGAGTGCCACTGAAGCAAAGGCCGAAGCCGAGGTGTATCGTGATATGCAGCTTTTGGCAAAGAGCTACATTGACGTGCCTGCCCTTCGCCACACGATAGACAATCCGATGCTTGCCAAGGAGAAGAAGCAGATGCTGCTCGATACCGCCATTGGCGGTGACCAGTCGGCATCGCTCTCAAAGGCCTTTGTAGCCCTGGTGCTGAAGGAAGGCCGCGAGAGTATGATTCAGTTTATGGCAAATTCGTACGTTACGCTCTATCGTCAACAAAAGAACATCATCCTTGGAAAACTCACCACCGCTACGCGTGTGTCGCCCGCTATGGAGCAGAAGATGCGCACCGAGGTGGAAGCAAAGACTCAAGGCACAGTGGAGTTTGAGACGCAGGTCGATCCTGATATTATCGGTGGTTTCGTCTTGGAGTACGATACCTATCGTATGGATGCCAGCGTGAAGTCGCGTCTTAACTCAATACTTAACTCACTGAAAAAGTAATTATGCATTAAGCATTAAGAATTAAGAATTGTATTTATGTCAGATAAAATTAAACCAAGCGAAGTCTCTCAAGTGCTGCTCGAACAGCTGAACGGTATTTCCAGCAGCGCCCAGTTCGACGAGGTGGGTACCGTGCTTCAGGTCTCTGACGGTGTGGCTCGTATCTATGGTCTGCGCAATGCCGAGGCCAACGAGCTGCTGGAGTTTGAGAACGGCACCATGGCCATCGTGATGAACCTCGAGGAAGACAACGTGGGTTGTGTGCTACTTGGCACCACGTCGGGCATTAAGGAGGGAATGGTAGTGAAGCGCACCAAGCGCATTGCCTCTATCCGAGTGAACGACAATATGCTGGGACGCGTTATCAACCCACTGGGTCAGGCCATCGACGGTAAGGGCGATATTGACCTGAAAGACTCGTTCGAAATGCCCCTGGACCGTAAGGCCCCAGGCGTTATCTATCGTCAGCCCGTGAAGGAGCCTCTGCAGACTGGTCTGAAGGCTGTTGACTCGATGATTCCTATCGGTCGTGGTCAGCGTGAGTTGATTATCGGTGACCGTCAGACGGGTAAGACCGCCATTGCCGTGGATACCATCATCAACCAGAAGAGTTTCTACGAGGCTGGCAAACCCGTTTATTGTATCTATGTGGCTATCGGTCAGAAAGCCTCTACCGTGGCTGCCTTGGTGCAGACCCTGAAGGAACATGGCGCAATGCCTTACACCATCATCGTGGCTGCTACAGCTGCCGATCCCGCTGCTATGCAGTATTACGCACCTTTCGCAGGAGCTGCTATCGGCGAGTATTTCCGCGACCGTGGTCTGCCAGCCTTGGTGGTCTATGATGACCTGTCGAAGCAGGCAGTGGCCTATCGTGAGGTGTCGCTGATTCTGCGTCGTCCCTCTGGACGTGAGGCTTATCCTGGTGATGTGTTCTACCTGCACTCTCGTTTGCTGGAGCGTGCTGCTAAGATGAACGAACAGCAGGAGGTGGCCGAGCAGATGAACGACCTGCCCGAGTGTATGAAGGGCCATGTGAAGGGTGGTGGTTCTTTGACCGCTCTGCCTATCATCGAGACCCAGGCTGGCGACGTGTCGGCTTATATCCCCACCAACGTGATTTCTATCACCGACGGTCAGATATTCTTGGAGTCAGACCTCTTCAACCAGGGCTTCCGTCCCGCCATCAACGTAGGTATCTCCGTATCTCGTGTGGGTGGTTCGGCACAGATCAAGTCTATGAAGAAGGTGGCTGGTACCTTGAAGATCGACCAGGCCCAGTATCGTGAGCTCGAGGCCTTCTCTAAGTTCTCGAGCGATATGGATGCTGTGACGGCAATGACCCTCGACCGTGGTCGTAAGAACAATCAGTTGCTGATTCAGCCTCAGTACAGCCCTATGCCCGTAGGCGAGCAGGTGGCCATCCTTTACTGTGGTGTTCACGGTCTGATGCGCCTGGTACCCATTGATAAGGTGCGCCAGTGTCAGGATCAGTTCCTCGACAAACTGCGCTCTGCTCATCCCGAGGTTATCGAGACGCTGGCCAGCGGCAAGATTGACAATGAGACCACAGACACGATTGAGGCTGTGATGGCTGATATCGCAGGAACCTATAAAGCCTAATAGCCTATGCCGTCATTAAAGGAGATTAAAGGACGTATATCCTCTGTCAACTCGACGCGCAAGATTACCAGTGCGATGAAGATGGTTGCTTCATCGAAACTGCATCATGCGCAGGTGGCCATCCAAAACATGCTGCCTTACGAGACGATGCTGGAGCATATCCTGAAGTCATTCCTGGCAGCCGAGGCAGGTGCTCAGACCATTTATGACCAAGAGCGCCCTGTGAAGCGTGTGGCGCTTGTGGTCTTCAGCAGCAACTCGTCACTCTGTGGCGGTTTCAACTCCAATGTCATCAAGGTGATGATGAAGGCCGAGGAAGCCCTCAGCGCTGAGTTGGGCAAGGAGAATGTGGAGGTTTATCCCATTGGCCGTAAGGTGGCTGAGAAGGCTCGCAAGCTGGGTTACAACGTGAAGTGCGACCTGGCCGACCTGGTGGATCATCCCAACGTAAAGCAATGTATCGACCTGGCTATGGAGCTGGGCGAGCGCTTTGCCAATGGCGAGATCGACAAGGTAGAGCTGATCTATCACCACTTCAAGAGTGCCGGCTCACAGGTTCTGACTCATAAGACCTTCCTGCCCATCGACATTGAGTCTGAGCTGAATGCCGACCACGAGCGCGACTTGACGTCGAACGTGGTGACAAAGCAGGCGCAGGACTATCTGAAGAAGAAAGGTCGCCAGAAGAAGCAGGTGAAGGAAGACGAGGTGGCTCCGCTGAATGATAACTTCATCGTGGAGCCAGATATGCACACCGTGCTGTCGCAGCTCATCCCCAAGATGGGCCATCTGATGCTCTACACCGCCTTGCTGGATAGCGTTGCTTCTGAGCACGCCGCCCGTATGGTGGCCATGCAGACTGCTACGGATAATGCCGACGAGCTACTACGCCTGTTGAACCTGCAGTACAACAAGAGTCGTCAGCAGGCAATCACCAGCGAGTTGCTCGACATCGTAGGAGGTTCGGTGAACAACTAATCGAATATGAATTTCAAGCAAGCCCAGTCGCCATCGTGCTGCTGGGCTTTCTTTATGAGTCCTAACGACTGGGCTTTCTCTTCCAACAGGGGAATGTCCTGCTCATAGAATCCGCTGAGCAACAGGGTAGAGTGGGGTGCCATCTTGCTGACAAAGGTCTCCATATCGTTCAGCAGGATGTTTCGGTTGATATTCGCCAGAACGACGTCAAACCGTCCCTCTACCTCTTTTAATATAGACGCGTCGCCCAAGAGCGATGTAAACCGACTATCCACCATGTTGATCACCGCATTATGACGCGCATTGTCCGCACTCCATTCATCGATGTCGTAGCCCACAGCCTCGCGTGCGCCCAGTTTCAAGGCCGCGATACCCAGGATACCTGTACCCGTGCCACAGTCCAGTACGCGCTTGCCTTCTAAATCCAGACTCATCAGCTGACTGACCATCATACGGGTGGTCTCGTGGGTGCCTGTGCCGAAAGCCAGGTGAGCGTCTATCTCGATGGATGTCTGAGGTTTGAGGTCTGAGGGCAGATGTCGCCCGTCGTGAATTACCAGGGTCTCGCTAACCACTATCGGCTCAAATCCCTGCTGCTCCCATTGCTCGTTCCAGTCCTTGTCCTCGGCCTCGCCGACAGCGAACTTGACAGCACACGAGGGTAGGGGGAAGTCGCCTATCAGCGTCTTCAGCAGCTCCTCGTTGAAAAGGGCTTGCTGCACGTAGCCCTTGATACCTTCATCCGTATCCTCAAACGTCTCGAAACCAGCCTCTCCAGCCAGTGCCGACAGTATATCGCGTGCGTCCTGCATCAGTTCCGCAGGTGCCTCAATGGTGAAATTCACTTCAAAATACTTCATACTCTTGTCAAAATTTGTGCACAAAGTTACACAAAATAGGGAAAATCCTACTACGTTTTAGGGTTTTTCCCTACTTTTGCATGAAATTTGATTGTATTTTTGCATCGTAAAAGAATAACTAAAAGGATTTGAGATATGAAAAAGTCGATTTTTTTATCCATGACATTCGCTCTGCTGCCCCTCTCGCTGATGGCACAGGACGATATGTATTTCGGCTCCACCAAGCAGAAGCCTACCACCCGCAACTCCTCCTCGTATCAGTCGGCGGGCTACTACAGCGGTTCCTCGCGTAATGTCGATGAGTACAACCGTCGTTATAACGGCAGTCGCTACGAGACGCTCAGTCCCGATACGGGCGATACCATCTCGTTCTCGCCAGTCGAGGGCACCTATCCCGACTCTGTGGGCGATTTCGCCTTGACACGTAAGATGACCCGCTTCGACGACTATGCTCCCTCAGCAGCCTACTGGGAGGGCTACGATCAGGGCCGTCTCGACTCATGGGGCTGGCATTCACCCTGGTACTACACCTCTTCCTTCTATCCCTGGTACGACTACGGATGGTATGATCCCTGGTACCACAGCTCTTGGCGCTTTGGCTGGTACGATCCCTGGTATTATGACTACTCATGGCGCTGGGGCTGGCATCGTCCTTACTATTACAGCAGCTATTATGGCTGGGGCGGTGGCTATTATCACGGAAGCTTAGGCCGCGGTTCACTCTATCATCGCAATGGCAATACTGGCACGCTGTCGCGCTATTCCGACCACAGCCGCTCTGTCAATAGCGGACGTGTAGGCAGCTATACCAGCAGCAGTCGTTTCAACGGCGCTCGCGACCGTGCATATGGCAGCAGCTCTTCCGGACGCTCTACCTACAGCGGATCTACCAATCGCTCAGTATCGCGCAGCAGTACACGCACCAATAGTATGTCTTCATCGTCCAGCAGCACTTCTCGCAGCAGCAGCTACACGCCCAGCACATCTTACGGCACCAGCAGTAGCTCGTCTTACGGCAGCAGCCGTAGCAGCAGTGGCTCATCATACAGTAGTGGTCGCAGCAGCGGCGGAGGAAGCTTCAGCAGTGGTCGCTCAGGCGGCGGCGGTGGCGGCGGTCGCTCTGGTGGCGGACGCAGATAATAATGGATAATTGACAATTGATAATGGATAATTAATATGAAGAAGATTGTTTCCCTGGCAGTTCTTTCGCTGGCCATGTTGCCGGCAGCTGCACAAGATACATACGAGAATGCCCGACTGCTGGGCTCCGACCTCAACGGTACGGCCCGCTACGTGGGTATGGGTGGTGCGCTCGACGCACTGGGAGCCGACATCTCGGCCATAGGCACCAACCCTGCGGCTATCGGCATTTTCCGTCACAACACCATCAGCGGTACCCTGGGTGTCATCAATCAGGAGGATGCTGTGCGCTTCGACCAGTCGCGCAAGACCAACCTGAGCTTCGACCAGCTGGGCTTCGTCTATTCCACTCAGACGGACGATAACTCGTTCCTGAACTTCGGCTTCAACTACCACAAGAGCCGTAATTTCAACCAGATACTCTCGGCTGCCAACATCATGCAGCGCCACAACGGACAGGGTGCCTCGCTGGGCAAACTCGCCTATGGCAAGAGCACACTTGGAGATGAGCGCAAGGGTGGCTACTATCTGGAGCAAGACGAGAACGGACTGGTAGAAGGCTGGCAGAACTCCAATCCACAAAGCGAGCGAGCCTATCCCTACACCCAGTGGGACCACGTCTATACCAACGGTCTGCTGTGGGATAATGTCAACACGCCCGCTGCCGACGATCCCGCTACGTCGCCCTATTATGATCCTAATGATCCTAAAGGCATCTATTTCAACAACACGTTCTTCGAGGCCTCCGACTATAGCTTCGACCGCGGTCACAAGGGTTATATTGCCGACTACGACTTCAATATCTCGGGCAATATCAACAACCGAATTTTCCTGGGCTTCACCCTTGGCGTTCACAACGTCTATTACAAGGGCTATAGCGAGTATCAGGAGTTCCTGGTTGACGGTGCAGGCAACGCCATCGGAAACACCGTTCTGGCCGACGAGCGCAAGATTACGGGTACTGGTGTTGACTTGAAGTTCGGCGCCATCTTCCGTCCCTTCGAGGAGTCGCCCTTCCGCTTCGGCATCAGCGTCATCACCCCCACGTGGTACGATCTCAAGTCACAGAATGCCACCCTGCTTATCAACGCCACCAACTATAACAAGGTTAATCCCACCTATGCTAACTGGGGCTACGACGAGTTCTCAAGCGGCGAGACCTACGAGTTCAAATACTACACCCCCTGGAAGTTCGGACTCAGCCTCGGCCATACCGTTGGCAACTACCTGGCACTGGGTGCTGGCGTTGAATATTCCGACTATTCCACTGCCGACAACCGCATCAATGATGGCTACGACGAATACGGCAATGCCGATTCCTATAGCGACGAGGTGATGAACCGCAATACCGAGCAGGCTCTCAAAGAGGTGATGACCTATCGCCTTGGTGCAGAGTTCAAGCCCGATCCCTCGATGGCCGTACGCCTGGGCTACAACTACGTATCGCCCGCCTACGACAAGAATGGCATCCGCGACACTCGTCTGGCAAGCCTCGGCAACTGGTACTCCTCTACGGCCGACTATACCAACTGGGAGGGCACCCATCGCATCACCTGCGGCTTAGGCTATAAGCACGAGGGTTGGAATTTCGACGTGGCCTATCAGTACAGCGCCACCAAGGGAACCTTCTATCCCTTCCAGCCCGATGCCACCTTCACCGACATCGTGCCTCCTCTGGTCAACGAGACCAATATCTCTACCCCCACCGAGGTGAAGTTCACCCGTCATCAGCTCCTCTTCACCGTAGGCTACACGTTCTAAGATTTCATTTGGAATTAAGAATTTAGAATTAAGAATTAAGAGTTATCGCTTCGCGATTAGGAATTGTGAATTTAGAATTATTCTGCGCAGCCATAACTCTTAACTCTTAACTCTTAATTGCCGTAGGCAACAACTCTTAATTCTTAACTCTTAATTCTTAATTGCCGTAGGCAACAACTCTTAACTCTTAATTCTTAACTCTTAACTCCTTACGGATTCACGATGTCTCCCTGCTCCTCCTCGTCCTTGGGTGAGGTGTAGTCCTTGTCCTCGATCAGGCGGACGGCGTGGGTCAGTTCCTGGGTGTAGTTGCCCTGCGCATCGACGTGGGTCTCAGGACGGAACAGTACGTGCACCTTCTTCACGTGTTTGCGCACAGAGAACTTGTCGGGCGAGTCGGCACCCAGGGTGCTCATGCCCAGCTTGAAGGTGCCCAGGTAAGGGATCTTCACTGCCTTCGACTCCTTC
>CACYXD010000003.1 GCA_902778255.1 uncultured Prevotellaceae bacterium | reverse complement strand
ATTGGTTGTCATCAAGCGCATGTATGGCTATGACGATCTGGATATGCGTGGCATCTGCGAGAAGATGCTGGCAGAATATAAGCTGAAGATGCTGGTTCTGACGTGTGGCACCAATGGTTCGTACGTCTTTGCGCCTGGTCTGACGTCTTTCCAGGAGACGCCGAAGGTGACCGTTGCTGACACGGTAGGGGCTGGCGACTCGTTCACGGGCTCGTTCTGCGCAGCCATCCTCAACGGCAAACCTCTGGAGGCTGCTCACCGCATAGCTGTAGAGGTCAGTGCCTATGTCTGCACACAGAATGGTGCTATGCCCAAATACCCTGACACACTGATTGCCAAGATATAACGGGAATCAGTCCTTTGCATCTTACTTCGCTTCCTTCTTGCCCTGCACCTTCACATTTTTAATTTTCGTCGCATCCTTCAGGCGATAATTCAGGATGGTGTCGGTGGGCTGGATGCTGCGACGGATAGAATGAAAGCCCATATGCTGGACGTTTAATTTGCTGACGGTACGGGGTACAAACATCACGAAATGGCCAGTGCTGTCGGTGGCTGTTCCCATATTCCACGTATAGCAACTGATCCAGGCATCGGCCAATGGCTTACCGTCTTCGCTCTGCACATTTCCTTCTATGCGGCGGCGGAAAGGAAGCTTCTCCGGATGTTGCTGCATGTATGCTTCGCTCAGTGTGTCGGGGATGGTCGTTATCTCCCAGAAACCTAAGCGTCGTGGAGGGAATCCGTATGTGGCCTCGAAGCGTTTCCGCTTACTATCATCCATACAGATCATTAAGCTGTCTATCATCTGATGTCGCTTGTGGATATATACGTGCGGGTTGACGCTCAATTCGCTTCTGACGGAAACAGTCTGGAGGATGCCGTTAAGGATTACAATGATTGAATCGTTGCGACGTATGCTATCCGAGCCTGCAATTCGTACAGAACGAGGCCCTAAGTCCGGGGAAGTAGAAGCGATAGCAAGCCCCGCGATGCGTCGTTGCAATACTTCCTGACCATTAAAGATGACGGGCACCGTCCATCTCTGACTGATGATTTTTCCAGCCACCTCTGCAGGTATCCAGCGCGGCATCTGACTGAGCACGCGGGTGGCCTCCTCTGCCAGTTGCTCAGAGAGTTGCTGGTGCAGCTGCTCCTTCGCCTCGGAGGTCATGGAAGTCATAAGGGTGGAGTCGCAAGCGAAACGGTTTCGCACTACTCTGAAATCACTGGTCTGCCCCAACGTATCGACCATGAACGTCACGAAGAGACGTCCGCGTGCGCCATAGTCGAGAGCCAGTTCGGGATAAACAAAAAGACTGTCGATAAATGCTCTCAGCGCCTTATCGCCTCCAGGGAAGCGAGCCTGTATTTCTACACAGTCATAGACGTTGGAGGGTTGAGGGGTTTGAGGTTGGAGGGTTGAGGTTTGAGGATTCTTGCGTCCCTCCGGTAGCAAGCGAGCGGAGCTCGAGCGGAGGATTGAGGTTGGAGGTTGATCTTCCGTCAGTTGCGCCACCAAGGGCTGCTCTTCCATGGGCTGCGCCACTGGGGCCTGCTCTTCCGTTTGCTGTGCCATCATGGGCTGATCTGCCGATTCCCCTCTGCCCATATTGAGCACAAACAGCAAGGCGATAGTGGCTGCTATGCCGATGCCACCTGCCCATGCGGCCAGACGACGCAACCTTGGCTTGGTGTCCTTGGCGATGATCTCGCGCTCAAACCGTGCCCACTCAGCGTCCACGTCGGGCATACCTATTCTCTTATCGATATCTTCTTTTTTCATGTTACTTTGCAATTTTAAGGGTTTGTCTGATTTTTGCCAACGACCGCGTGATGTGCTTGTTCACCGCCGAGGCGCTGATGCCCAGCACCGTGGCCGTCTCTTCATAGGTCATCTCGTCATCGTAATGCAGACTCAGCACGCGGCGGTCTTGCTCCGTCAGATTACTATCGATGACTTGTTGAAGCTGCTGTAGCAGTTCTTCACGTTCCTTGCTCTCACTGGCAGCTGTGTTGCGTTGCAACTCTTCTTCCATTTGTCGCTGAAGCTGTCGGGAGCGTAGCATATGCAGGCATTGATTTCGGGTGGCAGCCAACAGGTAGCCGCGGATGCTGTCGAGAGCGATATGTGGCTTGCGCTTCCATA
Source organism: uncultured Prevotellaceae bacterium (assembly GCA_902778255.1). GTDB lineage: Bacteria > Bacteroidota > Bacteroidia > Bacteroidales > Bacteroidaceae > Prevotella. Next base: position 215,462 of record CACYXD010000003.1, on the reverse strand, counting down.
CTTGAGCGAACACCTGATGCACAGCATCCTTGGCATCGTCGGCATTCTCGAGCATCGAGAAGGCCATGCGATACATGTGCGGATAGTTGTCCTTGAACAGGCGTTCAAACTCTGGTTTACTATAGTCCATAATTGTCGTTTTGGTCTTTATTCGTCTATAAGACCCGCAAATGGTAAAATCAAATACCCCTGATTGCAAAAAAAATGATGTCTGACCGACTTTTTTGTCTATTTCGGATACAAAGGTAGTTAATAATAGGATAATTCCCATGGAAAATAGGGAAAACCCCTTGTGTCTATAAGAAATTATGCTTATATTTGCACTCAACTACTAAATATTCACACAAAAACCAGATGGTTATGAAACGATTTGCAATATGTTGTGTAGCTTTGGCAAGTGTCCTGACAGCGACAGCGCAGGTGCCTGTAGCAAGTAATCCGGTATGTGCAGAATGCGGCGGAGGCGAGATGGCTAAAAAGAATGGGCAATGGGTGGAGGTGACACCCCACAAGTCATGGTGCCCCATCGCAAAGAAAATAGAAGAGGCGAAAGAGAAGGAAAAGGAGAACGCATGGGCGCCTAACTTCAACTCTATAGAGTATAAGTATGGTAATGGCGTGAAGTGTGAGGAATGTGGGCGAGTACAGGGCCATGTTTCGGATTGCAGCATAGGCTTTTGTCAGAAAAAGATCTTAAAACTTTCTGAACTTGACCATACAAAGATATGGGCGGGATCAGTAGAGACAACCAAGAATACTGTTCATCGCTTGGAGGGAAATATCCGCAATGCTGCCCAACGGGCGCGTGAAGAAAGGGCGCAGGCTCAACAAGGTGGAAAGTCCCAGCAGCCTATCTCCACCAAGCTGAAAGACCATCAACCCATGCCTGAGCAGCGACCAGCAAGGCCGGAAAAGCCCACGGCGCTGATTCCGAAAATGGACAAGATGCCGCCAACGGTACTGCCAAACACGACGGTGCTGGTAGGCCTGAGGGAGCAGGTCAACGGAAGCTCAACGATCTACGACAAGCGCACGCAGTTCAATGATAAATATGCGGCTGTGGCCAGATGTCACACCAATGCGAACGGCACAGAGGAATGGGCGCTGTTTAAAGACGACGAGAAGATTGGGGATTTCAGCAAGGTGACAGTCATCGACGAGGGCGACCTGTACAGATTCTATGTCTGCAGAGACATGAACGGCAGATGGGGACTCTACGACAAATATGGCACAAAGACCCTGGACCATGAGTATTCATCGATAGAGCCTATCGTCTTTAATAGTATTACGAATAGACGTGAAGTGACACTGAAGTGCTATCGTGACGGGAAGTGCGGCATGACAGACCCCATATTCCCCAAGCCCGTGGTCTGCGAATATGATGACATCCTGCATGAGACAGATAATAGTTATCGTGTGCAGAAAGATGGCAAATGGGGGCTTATTACTTCATACGGAAGGACGGAGATTCCTGTGGAGCAGGCCTACATCGAGAGAATTCAGTATCAGGGCGTTCCAAACACCTATTATATCGTCACCAAGGACAAGGTAAACTTCTGCGTCTATAGTAGCGGATCTAAATCTTTCAAAGACGACTACACATTAGGTGAGGCGCGAGAGAAAGTCAGGGAGATGGCTTCTATTTTCTTGAAATATTAACTATTATCTTACAATAACAAACCTAAAACAACCGCTCATGTTGATAATGATTTTGCAGCTCCTCATCGTGTTGGGAGCGTTATGGGTAGGATCGCGTTACGGATCGCTGGCCCTCGGAGCCATCTCGGGCATAGGACTGGCCCTGCTGGTATTGGGATTCGGAATGAAACCCGGCACCCCGCCTACAGACGTGATCTATATCATCATCGCTGCTGTGACCTGTGCAGGCATCATGCAGGCTTCGGGAGGTATGGACTGGCTGATTCAGATTGCAGAAAAACTGCTGCGCAAGCATCCAGGCCGCATCACCTTCCTGGCACCCCTGTGTACGTTCTTCCTCACCGTCTTGGTAGGAACGGGTCACGTGGTTTACACCTTGATGCCGATTATCTGCGACATCGCCCTGAAGAAAGGCATCCGTCCGGAGCGCCCGTGTGGTGTGGCAAGCATCGCCTCGCAGGTGGGCATCACCTGTTCACCGATTGCTGCCGCTGTGGTGGCATTCGTCAGCATCTCCAATGCCAACGGCTTCGACATCACCATTCCGCAGGTGCTGATGGTCAGCATACCTGCCTGTCTGTGCGGACTGATGGCTGCGGCCACAGCATCGTATAAACGTGGACTGGACCTCGACAAAGACCCTGTGTTCCAGGCTCGTCTGAAGATTCCTGAGCAGCGTGACTATATCTATGGCAGCGGTGCCACCACGCTGGACAAGGTGATTCCCGTCGAGGCAAAGCGTGCCGTGTTTATCTTCCTGGCAGCCCTCTGCGTCATCGTCATGTTCGCGGCTGTTCCCTCCCTGCTCCCATCGTGGGACGGCAAGGCGCTGAAGATGAACATCGTCATCCAGATTGTGATGATCACGGCGGCGGCCCTGATGATCATCTTTTGTAAGGCATCGCCCAAGAAAGCCGTTGCGGGCCCCGTATGGCAGTCGGGCATGGTGGCTGTGGTGGCCATCTACGGCATCGCATGGCTGGCCGATACCTATTTCTCAAACTACATGGGCGAGATGCAGTCGATGCTGACAGAGATCGTAAAGGAATATCCGTGGAGCATCGCATTTGTGTTCTTCATGGTCTCTGTGCTTATCAACTCGCAAGGAGCCGTCGTCGTGGCCATGCTGCCCCTCGCCTACTCCCTCGGCATCGAAGGAACGGTGCTCCTGGGCGTGCTGCCGTCGGTCTATGGCTACTTCTTCATCCCCAACTATCCGTCGGACATTGCCACGGTGAACTTCGACCGTTCTGGCACCACCGTCATCGGAAAATACCTGCTGAACCACTCGTTTATGATGCCCGGACTGATCTGCGTCACCACATCTACCATCGTGGCATATCTTCTTTCCATGCTTATCTATTAACCCTTCAATCACACAGCTATGAATAAGAACGAAAAATTTGTCATCACCATCAACCGTGAGGCAGGATCAGGAGAACGCACCGTAGGCGAAAAGATTGCAGAGAAACTGGGCGTTCCCTTCTACGATAAAGCACTCATACAGGCACTCATGGAGAAATACAATCTCTCCGCAGAGGAAATCGAGAGTCTGAAAGGGCGCAAGCACGACTGGTGGTCGGAGTTTAAGCGCGTGGTAGGCTTCGAACGCTCCATATCCGATTCAGTCATCAACACCCCCGACATGTATAATGCCGCCGACATCTTCAAGAGAGAAGTGGAAATACTCAAAGGCATTGCCGAGTCTGAGTCGTGCGTCATCGCCGGACGCAGCGGATTCTTCGTCTTCGAAGACCACCCCAACCACCTGAGCATCCTGATCACGGCACCCCTCGAACAGCGCATACAGCGCCTGATGAAGAAACAGGGTATCACCGCCGAGGAGGCCAAAAAGACCATCGAGAATATTGACATCGCTCGCGAAAACTACATCAACAAGTTTACAGGCACCTCACGCTACGACAGCCGCAACTACGACCTTGTCATCAACATGGAGGGCAAGACCGAAGACCAGATTGCCAACTTGATTCTGATGTATATTGAATAGGAATAAAAAACTTATTTCCCCAGCTCCCAGAAGGCGACAGCAGCGGCGGCAGCCACATTGAGGGAGTCAACGCCATGGGCCATGGGGATGCGAACCACATAATCGGTAGAGGCGATGGTTTCCTTAGGGAGTCCGTCGCCCTCGGTTCCCATCACGATAGCCAGGCGGGGCTCAGTTTTGAGGACAGGGTCATCCAATGAGATGGACTTATCCGTCAGGGCCATTGCTACAGTCTTGAAGCCCAACGCTTTCAAATCGGCATAGCTATCGAGCCACGTCCAAGGTACCAGAAATACAGAACCCATAGACACCCGCACGGCACGACGGTTCCATGGGTCGCAGGAGTTTCGTGTGAGCAGCACGGCCTCGATGCCCAGGGCTGCTGCGGAACGGAAGATGGCACCGATATTCGTGGTATCCACCACCCCATCAATCACCACAACCCGACGGGTATCCTCAAGCACTTCCTGCAAGGGTTTGGCCTGCGGACGACGCATAGCACAAAGCACACCACGCGTCAAGGTATAGCCAGTAAGCTGTGCCAACAGTTCACGGTCGCCAGTATAAACAGGGATTTCGCCACAGCGGGCAATGATATCGGCAGCATCGCCAGTGATATGGCGGCGTTCACAGAGCAATGAAAGCGGCTCATAACCTGCGTCGAGCGCCACGCGAATCACCTTAGGACTCTCAGCAATGAAGATGCCCTTCGCAGGGTCAAGCGCATTGCGCAACTGGGCTTCAGTCAACTGACCGAATACCTCAAGTCCAGGTTCGTTTAAAGATGATATTTCCTTTATTCTAGACATAATATCATGTTTTTAAAGACACAATAACATAATAACATATTAATTTATAACATAATTTGTTAATGTGTTATTGTGTCTTTAAACTTATAGTTAATCTGTCTCTACTGCGCCTCGCGATACTTCCCTTCCTCCTTATCATCGAGCATCGAGAGGTACGACTGATAGCGGCTCTCAGCGATGTAATGATCCTCCACAGCCTTCAGCACGGCACAGCCCGGTTCATGGGTATGGGTACAATTGGAGAAACGGCAGTCTTTCGAGAAGCGGAAGATATCCTTGAAATAACTGGTAATCTCTTCGGGCTCCATGTCAAACGTGCCAAAGCCCTTAATTCCCGGCGTGTCGATGAGATAAGTGGGTGAATGGTCAATGGTCAATGGTGAATGGTCAATGGGTATCATCTCACTGAACGTGGTGGTGTGCATCCCCGTGTTGTGGGCATCGCTGATCTCGGCCGTGCGCAGGTTGGCACCAGGCACCAGGCGGTTGATGAGCGTAGATTTCCCCACACCACTGTTTCCACTGAACAGCGTGATCTTACCTTCCAGCATCGAGCGCAGTTCGTCAACGCCCTCACCCGTCTCTGCCGATATCTGACGACACTCATAGCCAATGGTCTCATAGAGATTGACCACTGCCTGCTGATAGCGCAGCGCATCGTCGTCGAGCAAATCGGTCTTATTGAATATCAAGATTACCGGCACACGATAAGCCTCAGCCGAGGCCAGAAAGCGATCTATAAAGGTAGTGGAGGTCTGCGGATTAACCACCGTCACAATCAGGAAAGCCTGATCCACATTAGCAGCAATGATATGGCTCTGCTTCGAGAGGTTGATGCTCTTGCGGATAATATAATTACGGCGATCCTCGATGGCAGTAATCCAGGGTGTTGGGTGTTGGGTGTTAGTTGTTAGTTGTTGGGAGATTGTCACCCTGTCGCCCACAGCTACAGGATTGGTGGTACGGATACCCTTCAGGCGGAAGTTACCCTTCACCTTACAATCAAGCAGTTGGCCATCGTCCGTACGGACGGTGTACCAACTGCCAGTATTCTTAACGACAAGACCCTTCATTAAACGGTCATGATCTCCTTGTTCTTGGCATCAATCAGTTCATCCAGCTTCTTGATGTACTTATCGTGGATTTTCTGCAACTGATCCTCAGCATCCTTCTCGTTGTCCTCCGAGAGTCCGTCCTTGATGGCCTTCTTCAGCTTCTCCTTGATGTCGCCGCGCACGTTGCGCACCTCCACCTTGGCCTTCTCGGCAATCTTGTTGCACTGCTTCACCAGATCACGACGGCGTTCCTCGGTGGGCTGAGGGATAGCCAGACGGATCACCTCACCGTTGTTCTCAGGGGTGATGCCTACATCGCTATCCATGATAGCCTTCTCGATGTCACGAATCTGCTTCTTGTCCCAAGGCTTGATAGCAATGGTACGAGCATCGGGGCAGTTGACGGTAGCCACCTGATTCAGGGGTACACGACTGCCGTAGGATTCCACACGAACACCATCCAGAATGGCGGTATTGGCACGACCGGCACGGATGCGGTTCAGCTCCTCTTCCAGGTACATTGCCGCCATCTCCATGCGCTCTTCAGCCTGTCCTAAAGTCTCTTTTACGTCAATCATATTAAATAATGTTTTAATTTCTGCTGACAAATTTACCACCTTTTTTTGAATTGCGCAATAAAAAGAGCGGATTTTTGAAAAAAAACGGTACAAAAGCCAAATACGCTGCCCTTGTACCGCTATTACTTAGAAATTTCTTTCTTTTATTTCTTAAACAGATGTGGTATGAACTCGTGGAGTCCGCGACGCCAGGTGAGGAACTCATGGCCTGTGCCCTCAGAGACAGAGGCATCGACCTTGATGCCGAGCTCACGGAGGGCATCGACGATAGGCTGGCTCTTGACGAAGTCGTCGGAACCCCAGTTCATATACAGATAATGCACCTTCTTGTTGAACGCGTCGGCATCGGCAAAGACACCATCGTAGGCAGTCTTCACGTCAAGGCCGAAGATGGCACCGCTGAAAGTGCCGATCCAAGCGAACTTATCCAGATTGGTAAGAGCCACATCGAAGGTCTGATGACCACCCCATGAGAGGCCTGCCATGGCACGGTTGTCGCGGTCGGTCTTGGTGCGGAAGTTGGCATCTATATAAGGAATCAGATCGTTGAGCAGTACGGGATAGAACGAAGCACCGTAGGCGGAGCGCCCTGCCTGGTTGTTGCCACCGCCGAAGGGCTGCTTGATATCGCCACTCTCCATGACCACGATCATAGGCACGGCCTCGCCCTTGCCAATGGCGTTATCCATGATATGCTGCATCTTACCCTGAAGCATCCAGCTGGTCTCGCCCTCGCCCATGCCATGCTGCAGGTAGAGCACAGGATAGCGCTTCTTGGCATTCTTAGCCAGCTCATACTCGGCAGGGGTGTAAACCAAAGCGTGGCGCCACTCGCCGAACTTAGAGTTGGGGCTGTGGTAATAGATGCTGCGCACCTGACCATGGGCGATGCCCTGCTGCGGACGGTAATAGTCGCCCTCGGGACCTTCGGGCACTTCAAGACCACCGCACTCACGGTTGCAACCGAAATAGGTCTCAGAAGCGGGATCGATGAAGTTCACACCATCGATATTCATGAAATAATAGTGGAAGCCCACGGGCAGGGGATCGGTGACAGCCATGAAGACGCCATTGCCCTGAGGCTGCATGTCGTATTTCTTGCTGCAGATATCCACCACGACCTTCTTGGCCTGAGGAGCCTGGATGCGGAAATAGGCACGGCGCTGACTATCGACCTTGGGGAACTCGTTGCCAGGAATGGCATTCTCGGCGGTGACAGCATCGGCAGGAACCTCCATCTTCTTGATAGCCTTGGGCAGGTTCTGGGGGCGCTTGGGCTCGAGACCGAGGTGACGGGCCACGGCCTCGCCATAACGGCAACCCAGCTCACGATAGCCGGCAGCATCGAAGTGCAGACGGTCGGGGCCGTTGGAGCAGTTGTCGGAAGATATGACCTGAGAGGTATGGATGGTCTGAGGCAGTTCGTCGATCTGCTTCTTACAACCGATGCACACGCCCTTGCCGTCGGCCTGCACGATATTTCCCACGTAGAGGTTCACCTCCTCGGGCTTCAATTGCAGGTCGCCACAGAGATGCTCGTAGACCTGCTTCACCATGCCAGCCCACTTGGGGTCGCCGGTGTTGGTCTCGCCCTGATGCATCAGGATGCCCTTGATGACACCGTCTTTCTGGGCTTTCTTGGCCAGCGTGACCAGACGCTCGTAGGGGTTGTTGTCGTAAGCAGCCAGCATACCCTTCATCCACTGCGGCGACTTGTTCTTGGCATAGTCGTCGATACTGTCGGGCAGGAAACCTTTGATATCGATGCCACCGATGGCCACGTGGATGATACCAATCTTGATATTCTCGGGCGTAGAAGCCACCATGGTGCGACCGAACCAGTCGGCAGGGGTCAGACCGGTGTTAGGACGGCACAGGGGCGCAGAAGCCTCGCACCACTCGCCCATCTTACGGCCCTTGTCGGGGAAATCGACAGCGGGCATCAACAGCATACGGGGCCCGGGGCTCTCGAGGTCAACGGCCTCGGGACGGGCATTGCCCTCCATGTTGGACTGTCCGAAACAGAGGAAGATGTAGAAATTAGGATCGGGCTGGGCCACCTTCTCGGTAGCTGCCTTCTTGGCGGCTGCTTTCTTCTGGGCAAACACACCACATGGCAGCACCAGGAGCAGGGCTGCCAACATTAAGTTTTTTAGGTTTTTGTTCATCTTGCTGATTATTTAGTAAAAAAGGTTATCTTACAACGATTTTGCTGCCTTTCTGGGTCTTCACCACATACATGCCACGAGAGGGGCACACCACACGGCGGCCTTCCAGGTCGTAGTATTCAGGCTTTGAGGCAACGGAGGTCAGCTGGGGCGTGTCAACACCAGCGAGTAGCGACTCCACATTATCCGTATTCTTGGTGCATACCACCACAATACGGATGGGATGCTCAGCACCCGAGAAATCGACGAACTGGCTAGTCAGCACACACACCTGGTTGTCGGTCTTGCCATAGATCTTTCCCTTGGCCAAGGTAAAGGTGCTATTGTCCTTGGTAAAGGTGATCTGTGATGCGAGATCCTCCTGACGGCCATCGGCATAGGTGCCAACCACACTGATGGTGGCTGTCTTCTTGGGGGTGATGACCATGAGGGAGTCGTAGGCGATGGTCTGGGGCACCAAGAGATTCTTCAGGACAGCCGACATCTGATAGGCAGAATCGGCCTTGAACTCACGGCCCAGCTCCTTGAGGGCTGCCTGAGCATAGCGGGTACCGAGCAGACGATAGCCGAAAGCGCTGAAATGCCAGGCATCGGTGCCGTTGCCTGGAAGTCCCTCGGAACTGATGACATGACCAGTAGGAATGACCTGTGGAATCTTTGCCACCACGGTGTTATGGTAGGAGCAGCCACCACCCATGTCCTCACGCTCGGTTTCACCCACGAAGAGGGGTACGGAGTCGGCGCCCAGGTTCAGGTCTGAGAGCATATCATTATAGATCTTCTTCACCATATTGGGCCAGTTGGCATCACCACAGTTTGAACAGCCCTGATGCAGCAGGATGCCCTTGATGACACCCACCTCCTGTGCCTTCTTCGCCATCTCGATGATGCGTCCGTAGGGGTTGCCGCCATAGTGGTTCTTGGCCAGCGTAGCCCACCACTCGTTGGGGTTCTGGTTTAACTTATCCTGGTACTTATCCTTGTCGAACATCTCAATAGGACTGCCGCCCATGGCCACAGGAATGACACCGATGCGCACATCAGAGGGCAGGGCAGCCACCATGGTACGACCGAAATAGTCGGTAGGACCAAGTCCGCCATTAGGACTTACCAATGGCGGGATGGCCTTGTACCAGTTGCCCTTGGTACGCGATGGGTTGTCAAACTTACAGGTAGCCAACAGTTGGAAGCGCTTGTCGATATTTGTTTTATCGACAGATTCGGGCTGCGCATTGCCTTCCATGTTCGACTGTCCGAAACAGATATAGATGTAGAAATTAGGATCTACCTCGGCCATCATCCGCAGAGCGGGCATGGCCATCAAAGCACATATAATGAATAGACGTTTCATCTTTCTTAACTCTTAATTCATAATCGGCTGCAAGCCGACAACCCTTAATTCTTCGCTCGGCGCCTTGCGACGCTTTGCTTGCAAAGAACTCTTAATTCTTAATTTATTTTTTGAATTCCCAATAATCCAGGCGTACATCGCCAGACACCTTGCTGAAGCAGAGGTACAGGTCGTGAACGCCAGCAACCTTCTTCACCTTGGTGGCAAACGACTTATAGGTCTCTACAGAACCGGTAGCACCAATCTTCACCGAGCCGATGGCCGGACCGTCCTGACTGTCGAGGCGCAGCGTCAGCTCTACAAAGCCAGTGGAAGCGGCATTGATAGAGAACATACGGGCACCTTTCTCGAAGTTGACGCCACGCAGGCGGATAAACTCGCCATCGTTGATGTCGAAGACATACATATTTTTCTTGCCAGTAGAGTAAGGCATATCCTTGATGACACCTGTATTCTCGATGCCCATCTTAGCAGTCTTCAGGCCATTACCCCAGTTCATGGTCTCGGCCTCCACACGCTTGTAGGGGTTCAGCCACTCGATCTGTTTCAGAGGCTGCTGGTTCAACCAGTAAGGAATTTCGGGAATCGTTCCGTCAGCCTCGTAACTGATCTCGGCACAGGTCACCGTGCGGCGCTCGTGGTGTACGTAGGTATCCAGGTGCATCAGGTCGTAGTTCTGGCCAAACACATAGGAATGTCCCTTATAGTCGCAGATGCCAGGATGGTTGCCACGGTCGCGCTGTGTAGGACGCATGATATAGTTTTTCCACTCCCAAGGTCCCATGGGTGAGTTGCTCATAGAATAGCCCAGCGCCTCAGGACAGCAGGTCGTGGCGTAGGCCAGGTAGTACTTGCCATTACGCTTATAGAACCAAGGCCCTTCCTGATAGTTCTTCACCTTCCACGTGGCCTTCTCGCTCCAGGGTGCTCGGAGGTTGATCTTAGCACCCTCTTCCTTGACAGGACGCATCACGCCATCCTTCTGGTTGAGCACAAAGATATCGCCACTGGTAGAAATCATGTCCGCGTTGAGTTTGATACAATAGACATGAGGGTTGCCCCAATACATATAGGCCTGGCCGTCGTCATCGATAAACACAGAGGGGTCGATATCATCCCAATGCTCCGTCTGCCACACCAGGGGCTTGCCAAGGGGATCCTTGAAAGGACCGTAAGGTGATTCGGCCACGAGCACACCGATGCCATGACCATGAAGGGGGGCATAGAGGTAGTACTTGCCATTGCGCTCTACGGTCTGGATAGCCCAGGCACCATTGTCACGAGTGCGCCAAGCGAACTCCTTCAATGAGGCCACAGCGCCATGCTCGGTCCAGTTCACCATATCGGTGGTTGACCACAGGAGCCAGTCGTACATAAAGAAGCCAGCGGAATTTTTCTCGTTCTCATCGGGGATATCTTCTGGAGAGGCATCATGCGAGGTAAAGAGGAACAGGGTGTCGCCCACCACGATAGGTGACGGGTCGGCAGTATATTTCGTCTGGAAGAGTGGCATGTTGACGCTCAGCGGGTCGTTGACAGGATAGACCACCAAGACGAAACCGCCACGAGGACGACAAGTCATCTTGTCGGGATAGTCTTCCTGAAGGGCCACATGGAAGTTACGCTCACCAGCATCGCCAAAAAGCATGATGTCGCCATGCTGCTTGCCCTGCTTCAGGAAAGAGAGGTCGAGGGGCAGGGTCTTCTCTTCGTCGGTACCATTGATACCTGCGATATACCAGGTCTTACCACTGCGACGTGCCATCACCACCGACTCACCGGGATAGCCAGAGAGCAGACGGGTCTCGTCCCAAACGGTAGGCAGGGCAGAGAGGAACTGCTGCACATCATGGGGCTGGGCCAAGTAACTCTCGGGACGGTCGGCGAGATGCTGCAAGCCACTCTCGAAGAGCACCGTCAAGGCCAGCTCATGGGCATGGGTGGTGATATGAGGATGCTGGGAGTCGCTGAAGGTGCAAGGGGTATAGTCCATCGGACCGATGACATTACGGGTGAAAGGCAGTGTGGCATTATGAGCAGCTGCCTTCTTGGTGAAGGTAGGCACATTATTATACCACTCGGCACCATAGACGCCCTCGGTACTCATCAGGTTGGGATAGGTGCGCTGCCAGCCACGGGGGATAGTGGCACCATGGAAGTTCACCAGCAGGTGGTGCTTGGCAGCACTCTCTAACAGGTCGATGCAATAGTCCATATTCTGCTGGGTATCGCCAGAGAAGAAGTCGATCTTCACGCCAGCCACACCAATCTTCTCGCACCAAGCAAACTCCTTCTCACGGTCTTCAGGCTTGTTCAGGCGGAACTTAGGACCAGGGGCACCATTTACCCAACCCACGGAAGAGTTGTACCAGATCATCGGCTTGATACCCTTTGACTTGGCATAGTTGACGGCATCCTCAACGGTCTTGCCATCTTTCATCTCGTCCCACTCAGCATCAATCAGCACGTAGGGCAACTGCAAGGTCACAGCCATATCCACGTATTTCTTGATGATGTTATAGTCGTTGGAACCATGGTTATAGGCCCAGTAAATCCATGACACGGTGCCGGGATGAATCCAGCTGGTATCCTCAACCTTGCTGGGCTCAGACACATCGGTAATCAGCGTTGACTCCACGACATCAGCCAAAGAGCCGATGATGGCGACGCGCCAGGGAGATGGGTGGGTTGAGAGTTGACCATCGGGCACTACCTGATAGAGGTCGCCCTTGCTATGCAGACTGGAGGCTGCCTGTCCCTTGCGGATATTGGCCTCAGAAAGAAGTACAAAGACGCCATCGGCTGGTTCCAGAAGGGCGGGATAACCCCAGCGGCCATCGGTAGCCTTGGTGGTAAGAGGGAAGAAGCCCTCATAGCTGTCGGCCCATTTCTGCATCCAGCGCTTGGTGCCCTGAGGAATCTTATAGGCTGTAGCCTCTTTCTCAGGCAGGGCAGCATAACGGAAGGCAACACCGTCATTATACAGGCGCATCACCATCCGCACATTATTCGTCAGCGTCAACATATATCCGTTGGCCTCGTTGGTACAATGCAGGCGCTTGCCAGTCAGCATCTGATAGTCGGCAGTGACGTGACGGGCCTTGCCTATCTTCTGTATCTTTGAGCCTTTGCAGCCAACCACAGGGATGTCAAGCACCTGTTGCTGCTGGTAGAAGACCTTACAGCCATTACCTTCTGCCACCACCTTGATTTTCCCATTGGGTGAAACCATATCGGCAGCAACAGCGCCACATGTCATGCTCAGTGTAAAGAGCAAGAAAAATACTTTCTTCATCATCCTATTTCTTCTTTAATTTTCCATCAATAACATAGATTCCCTGAGGCAACCGGTCCCAATAGTCGGCAGCACCGACCTTGACACCTGCCAAGGTATAGACATTGGCGTTGCCCTGTCTGGCAGCGGGCGTTTGTCCAATACCCGTCTCGCTCACCAGATAGCGGTGACGCAAGGCCGAACGCACGGCATACCATGCCTTCTTCTTGCCAAGACCAGAGTCGTAGAGCAACGGATTAGAACCGCTACGCCAGGAGTCATTGTCCTTGATACCCCAGATCACGAGGTTTGGACAGTTGTCGTTGTTCAGCACGATATCCGTGATGACACGGTAGTTGCGTGCCTGTTCCTCGAGATTAGCCGTGGTCGTAGAGGAAACACCCATGTCCAGTTCGGTGATGATACATTTCAGACCGACCTCACCAAAGCGGCGGATAGTCTGTTCCATCTTCACAGAGTCAACATCACCGATAGAGAAGTGGCACTGCAAGCCGACGCCATCCAAAGGAATATTCTTTGCCTGCAGGCGCTTCACCAGGTTATAATATGCCACGGCCTTGGCCTTGCCTTGCATCTCGACGTCATAATCATTGATATAGAGCTGTGCTGTAGGATCAGCCTGGTGTGCATAGACGAAAGCGGAGTCGATATAGTCGTCACCGATAGCCAACTGCCATACCGTAGGACGCAGGGTATAACCCTCAGGATTAGTACGGATGATGCTCTGGTCGTCACTGAGACACTCGTTGACGACATCCCATTCCACGACCTTACCCTTGAAATGCTGCATCACCTTGGTGATATGGTTCTTCATGATGTCCAATGCCTGCTGGCGTGTCCATCCCTTATCGTTCTTCTTGCCATCGCTGCTCACCCACGTAGGCTGCTGGGTATGCCATACAAGACAGTGACCACGAACGGTCATATTATTGTTCTTTGCCAGAGAGACGAGACCATCGGCAGCACCCCAGCTGAAGTTTCCCTGTGAGGGTTGCAGGGCATCCATCTTCATCTCGTTCTCGGCCACCATCATATTAAACTGACGGGCAGCCTCGGTACGGTCGCTATCCAAGCCCTTATAGGTACAGAAAGCAGCACCAATCATCTTGCCGTTCTTCTCAGCATAGTAGCGCAGGGTCTTGGTATCGGTATTATCATTGATACCATCGTCATAGAGAGACCCCATGGTACTCTCAGGAATCTCAGGATTGCTCGGATCTACAGGATTATTCGGGTCGGCATCTTCCGTAGAGGCTAAGCGCAACAGCACCTTGTAGCCTTCGGCATCCGTCACCTCCTCAAGGGCCCAAGTACCCTTGCCTGGCTGCAACAGGTGGAACTGCCAGTCGCCGCTCTTGCTCTTGGCGGTCAGGATGGTAATCTCCGTACCCACCTTAAAGGGCAGTTCGTCGATGGCAAGGGTGATAATAGGAGCGACATCACTGGTTGAGAAGTCTTCCTTCACATTGCTGTATTTCACCTGACCAGCCACATTCAAGCGGTCAAAGTTGTCGTCAGACTTCACCTTAAAGCGTAATACTGAAGCAGAATGTACCGTCAGGTTGGCATTCTTTGTGGGGGCAGCATAGTTCTTGAGCGTCAACGTACCAGGCACTGTATCTCCTGGCTCAATGATACCATAGTTATCCACAGCACCACCGATACTGCCCGTACCGCCAAGGACACCATTTCCGAAGATATAGGCTATCGGTGTGTTTTCACTCGACATAGCACCCAGACCTCCACTGTATTTCTTGCTCTCTGCCTCGGCACTATTGTTGTTGACCAACAAACGACCGCCAACTACACGCAAAGCGCCGCTCACAAAGTTCTGGTTGCCCGTGATGCGATAGGTGCCCGTACCCTCCTTGATAAGTCCAAGGATGGTATTGGCATCGTTGCCCGAAGGTGCAATCTTGCCTGCCAACGTAGCATCGGTATTCAAGGCTCCAACGAGATAATAGGAAGCGCGTCCTGTCTTCATATAGCCCTGTAGGGTAGAGCCAGCCTCCATCTGCAGTTCACCAATACGGAAGCCACCCGCATTGGTATTGTTGGCCTCATTACAAAGGATAGCACTGCTATGCACCGTCACCTTACAGTTCTGCAAGGCGTTGTTCAGCTTGCCTCCTTTAATACAATCATCAATATTCTCAGGTGAAAAGACTTTTCCACCATGAGCCAACACGATATTAAAGGAACCTGCCGAAGAAGAGTTCTCCCTGAACGGACGGATATGGGCATCGCCCTTGAAGTTGGTCCAGTTAGCCCAAGAACTGCCACTTTTGGTTCCTAAATAACAGCGTTCGCCACCTGCATAGAGGTTGATGGTGCCCTTACCGCTGACCGTTGATGTAAGGTAGCAATAGCGGGCCAACTTCACATCGGTGGTCTTACCTGAAGCTACAGAGATGGCGTTGCTATAGGTAATATAGCTACTGGAAGTGTTATCACCATTCCCTTCTCTGATATCGATGACAGTATTCTGTGCCTGAGCACCGAGTAACGGCAGTGCCGCTAAGAGAAATATCTGTCTTGCTTTCTTCATTACTTATTTCAAAGTATCAAATTTTGCATTCTTCTCGATAGTCCAGCCTTGACGCTTCGACAGTTCGCAGTCCTTGCCCTTGAACATCTTAGCCGACTGTTTGTCACCCTTCAACTGCCAGTTCAGCCAGTTCAGTGCAACAATAGTGAACTCGCCACCATGAGGCTGACGATAGGTGCCGCCATGACCTACAGGATAGTTGGTAGCACAGCAAGGCACATGGGTAATCTTCTGGAAGTCGTCCATACCATTCTCGTAGGCGATATCCTCCTTGCCACCGAGGATATAGATGATGCTGGTGTGGATATCCTTCAGTTTGGTCTTGTCAGGCATAGGCATACCACCTACAGCCTGTGCACGGTTACTGTTCTTAAACAGACCACTGTTGCAGATCATCAAGGTCTTGATACGAGGGTCGGCACAGTTGTAGAGGGTCTGCAAACCACCGCATGACATACCAGCCACACAGATATTCTTCACGTCAATCTTATTATAATAAGGTGAGTTCTTATCAGCATTCTGAGCGATGATCCAGTCGATAGACTCTATCTGCTGCTGAGTGCTTGACATCGGGCCATGATAGGGTTTCTCTTCCATAGGAATATAACCCGTAGCCAGCACGATATAGCCGTGAGAAGCAATCTCGTTCAGGAACTTATAGTGCTCCCAGGGCGAGTTGGTGCAGGCACCGTTGCCCCATACGAGTACGGGCAGGCGATTCTTCTTATTGAAAGCCGACAGATCCTGAGGTACAAAGATAGTATGTGCCTCCAGCGTTGCCTCCTCCTTCATGATAGCCTTGTACTTACCCAGACCACCCTCTTCTACGACGAGTGACTGCAGACCTTTGATCTCCCACCAGTCGAAGTTGAAGAGTTTCGGTCCCTTACGACCAGTAAAGACGAAATACAGGTCGTGAGTACCCTCTGCCTTCGCGGCGAAGTCAACAGACAAGGTCTGCCATTTCTCCCAACCGCCAGTAGCTGGCACCTCCAGTGTAGCCAGGCGCTGGCCCTTTACACTATCGATACGCACCTCTATCTTTCCACCACGCAAGCCACTGGCCACACGGGCAACGAACTGCTTAGTCACATTACCCTCGAACTTCACGTTCTGCAGTTTGATATAGTCGCCATTGTGGATATCTGTCACATAAACACCAATCTCATCATTCTGTTCGGTCTTCACGCCACGACTGAAAGCCATTGTCTCGGCCTCCACCTTCTTATAAGGATCAAAAGTAGCGATAGGCATCACACCCTCGTCGGTAGGCAGGATGGTGGGGAAAGAACCATCAGCATTATACTTGAACTCCTCCACAGCCACACTACGTCCGAAACCACCGCCCTTAGGCAGTTTACCTGTGTGGTAGAAGAAATAAGAATGTCCCTTGAAGTCTGCCACACCACAGTGGTTAGTGAAAGAGCCTGTATTGCTCAGTGGCATAATCTCACCAGCATACTTCCAAGGACCTGTGGGCGAAGAAGCTGTGCTGTAAGAGATATGCTCGGGCACACCACCAGCAGCGTAGAGCAACTGATAGACACCATTACGTTTCGTGAGCCAAGGCCCCTCTACATACGAATCCTTATACTGCTTTCCCTTCTCACGCTTGCTCATGATAGGACCGCCAAAAGCCTCTTCGGTCATATCCAGACGACCCAGTTCACCGCTATAGGAAATCATGTCGCGGTTCAGCTTCAGGTAGTAGCACTGAGGATTACCCCACATCAGCCATGCCTGACCATCGTCATCAATCATCACCGTGGGGTCGATATGATCCCATGAGCCATTCTCAAAGAGAGGTTTTCCAAGGGCATCCTTGAAGGGACCTGTAGGCGTATCGCTGACAGCCACGCCAATAGCCATACCACCAGAGAGTTTGCTATGGGCACAGATATACCAATAGTACTTACCATCGCGCTCTATTGTCTGACTGGCCCATGCACGGTCGTCGGCCCATGAAAAGCTCTCCAAAGCCAGAGGAGAACCGTGGTCGGTCCAGTTCACCATATCCTCGGTAGAATAAACGCGCCACTCCTGCATCCAGAAGAAGTCGGCATTATCCTCATCATGTCCTGTATAAACATACATACGGTCACCGCTTACCATTGGAGCGGGGTCACTTGTAAACCAAGTCTGCACAAAGGGATTCTGTGCATGAGCAGCTACAGCCGTCATTGCCATGAGGGCTGCTGTCATCATAGTTATTTTCATTTCTTAGTATTGTGTATTGTTATTATAAAATCATGTCCTTTGTGACGGCTCATCTTCAGTTTGCCCTTGGCATCCTTCCATTGGAAGGTGATGCGCGAGCATTTGCCTTCTTGATAAGCCATCGTTGTACCATCATCCTCGTAAAGGGTAAAGGAACCATCTGCACCAGGATAAACATGCAGTTCATCATTGCTCATGGGGATGATGCTACCGGCACGCACGAAGACGGGGATGCGAGCCTTGGTAACAGCAGTCGTCACCGTCTGTCCGCCATCATAGTGCTGACCAGTATAATAGTCGTACCACCCCCCCTGTGTCTTAGGCAGATAGGTCTTCCAGGTCTTCACATCGGGTTCGGTGATAGGACTGATAAGCAGTGCCGGTCCGAACATATACTCATATTTCTGAGCCAAGGCCGTAGCATCGTCAGCAAAATCGAACACCAAGGGGCGCATCAGTGTAGAACCATCGAAAGCGATGTTTGCCGCAATACTATATATATAAGGTAAGAGGCGGTAGCGCTCCTGCAAGCAATCGGCGATGATTTGCTGTGCCTCGGGACCATAGTTCCACGGTTCCGTGTTGCTCATATAACCATGCACACGCATCAGGGGCAGATAGACGCTGGTCTCTATCCAGCGTAGCATCCTGTCGATGTAAGCCTGGTCGGAATACTGATTTCCAGGACGGAAGAAACCACCTGCATCATACGTCCACCAAGGGATACCTGCAGCCTGCATACCCAGACCAGCCGTTATCTGACGACGGAACGTCTCCCAGTCGTTACCCACATCACCGCTCCACATAGCAGAACCATAACGCTGGATGCCAGGGAAGCCGCAGCGGGTGAGGATCATGGGACGAGAAGCCTCACCCCCAACCCCTCTCGCGGAGGAGAGGGGAGTAGTTAGACCTTCGTACACGGTTTTGTTGACAAGGAGCGGATAGACATTTCGCACCTCTTCCCCACTCCACTTACCGTTGTTCACACGGCGACCAAGGAGGTCGTCGTTCTCGGGTTCCGTAGCATCCTGCCACCAGGCATCGATACCAAGGGGAACCAGACGGGTAGAAAAGTTCTTCCAATAGGCTGCGGCGGCATCGGGGTTGAAGAAGTCTATCCAATCGGTGCCGGGGATATAGTAGTTGTCTGCCACCATCTGTTTGCCGACCTCAGAATTCTTGTCAATCTTTGACCATACGCTAACCATCAATCGCATATTCATCGCATGGAGACTATCGGTCAGCGCCTTGGGGTCGGGATAGAACTCTTCATCAAAGCGCATAGAGTTCCAACCATATTTACCCCAGTACTGCCAGTCCTGCACGATGACATCCACAGGCATCTGCTCCTTGCGGAAGCGGTTGGCGGTCTGCAGAATCTCATCCGACGAATGGAAACGCTCACGACAGTGGATATACCCCAATGCCCATCGGGGCATCAGGGGGGCGTCACCCGTCAGATGACGATAGCTGGCAATGATCTCATCAGGTGAACCGATGAACACGGTATAATCAACGGCCTGAGCTATGGGTGAGCGCAACACCGTCTCATTTTTCACCTTATTATAATATAATATAGGGTTGTCACCCTTTGACAATTCGGCTTTCACCACATGGTGTCCAGCCTTCAAGCGAACGATGGTAGAGGCTGTGGGAGGCAGCCACATATTCTGCATCTCGATGACGGCTTGACCATCGATAGTAAGGTTATGACGACGAGCCATCTTCTGACCGACATCGAGCAACAGCGAATAGTCGCCATCTTCAGTAAGGTCGATACTGGCCTCAAAGATATTGCGCTGACGCACTTCACGGCGTCCGCCCTCCGTCGTTGTAACGTTTACAACCTCGGTTCCACCTTCTCCAGAATGCCCTGCCTGCAGAGCAACGCTCTGACTGCATGGATTAAACTCCACTAATCCATAGTTATTCCACAGCACACCATAGCCCCTACTCGACAAGAGCATGGGGATGCTGATCTGTGTGTTGACCTGGGTCAGACGACGTGAGAGGCCACGCACATCATTATAGCCATCCTGAAACTGACCCAATCCGTAAAGATGTTCATCCTGCGGAGAAAAGAAAGAAAGGGTTGCCTCGCTGCCCTGCATCTGATGAGCAGTAGCAGAGAAGACAACCTCTCCTTGTTTATTCTTAATGATGACACGCTGCTTACTGGCATCCACATCCACGGTGATATCCTTAGACTTCACCTCTTCATCCTTGACATAGAGCCAATTCGGCAAGCGCTGTTCTATCGGTTGTTCATAGTATTGTATCCTCACAGCATTACGTGCTATCTGGCGCACATTCAATGTTCCTTTACCAAACGACACCTCGCCTGCCATCGCGGGGATGGCAAGCAAGGCGCATAGACCAATATAAAATAACCGTTTCATCTTTAATTCTTAATTCATAATCGCCGATGGCGACAACTCTTAATTCTTCGCTCGGCGCCTTGCGACGCTTTGCTTGCAAAAAACTCTTAATTCTTAATTACCACAGCTCCGTTCGTAGGAATGGTCACGGTGATCTGCTGTTTCTTATTCTGTTTCACAGTCTGAACGCTACCGTTCAACTGTGCATCGTCGCTATAGACCTGCAGTTCGGTACCCTTTGCAAACATCGGCAATGTGATAGTCTTCTTCAAAGGCTGTTTGTCGGCACAGATACCAGCCACAAACCACTTGTCACCATGACGACGTGCCATGATACAGTACTTACCGGGATAGCCATCGATGAACTTCACCTCATCCCAAGTCGTGGGCACGTTCTTCATGAAGTCAACAGCCCAGGCGGGTGCATCGGTCAGGTTGTTGGGAGCCATGGCGAAATGCTGCACGCTACTCTGGAACAATACAGCTGTTGCCAAGGCATAGACATCACTGGTCACACGATGCGTGCCACGCTTATTATCGGCATTGTAGAACTTGTTCAGCGTAGAACCACCGAAGTCCATCGAGCCCACCGTATTGCGGATGAAAGGATGGATACAGCCGTTGAAAGCCTCGGCATCGCAAGCGCCCTGACCGAAGTGCAGGTTCTCTGATGCCAGTACAGCCTCACTGGCCACATAGTTAGGATACATACGCTCCCAACCGCGAGGCAGGGTGCAACCATGGAAGATGACCTGAATACCAAACTCATTGGCATCGGTCAGGATATCCTCATAGACCTGCATCATAGCCTGCTTGTCGCCACCGAAGAAGTCAACCTTGATACCCAGGATGCCATTCTCCTGCATCCATTTCATCTCCTGGCGACGGGCAGCCGAACGGTTCATCTTGTTCAGGGGTGACTGAGGTGCATCATTCCAAGAGCCGTTAGAGTTGTACCACAGGAAGATACCCACGCCCTTTGACTTGGCATAACGTGACAGTTCAGCCATTTTCTCATAGCCAATCTGCTTGTCCCACAGCGCATCAATCAGCACGGTGCGCCAGCCCATGGCAGCAGAGAAATCGATATAACGCTTCTGCTCATCAAAGTTACAGCTGGAATCCATGCCGATAATCCATGACCAAGAGCCAGCACCGTAGGTATAGTCACGGCTGGCCTTGTACTTGGGTTTCACCAGGTCGAAAGGTACCGTGGTCTCCACCACATTCTGCAGGGAGTTTCCAACCGTAATCGTACGCCAAGGTGTCTGAGCTGGCAGACTGACAGAAGCCGTTGTGGTGCCCCAGCCATTCATCTCACCCTGCTGTGGGAAGCCAATCTTATAGTTGGCGCCGCCTTCGTTGAGCAGGCGACAAGCTACGTAGTTACCATCGGTGCCGGTCTCTGAGATCAGCACCCAGCCCTGTCCTGTAGACTGCGACTTAGTCGCAGCAACCGGAACCTTAAACAGACAAGGGAAGGTATAGCCCTCGCCCCAGCCATTCTTACCCATGGGCTCGTCCAAGGTATAAGAAGTCTCATAGCTGGGAGAAGTGCGGGCAAAGCCACCCATGGGCTTCGACTGCGGACAGAGGAAGGTAGTGGTACCGTCAGGCAATACAAAACCGCTGGCCTCGCTCTCTACGACAGCTGCCAAGGTCTCGCCACCACGAATCTTCTTTGGATAGAGTTTATACGAGAAAGCCACGTCACGATTGCTCACCCGGAAGATGATATCCATGGCATGACGACCGTTTTTCTCTACCTGACAGACAGCCTCGGTAGCCTCATAGTGCACCTGACTCTGCTTGATGGTTTTCAACGAATAGTTATCAATGACCGTCTGCGTAGCACAGTCTTTGATGACAAGGTCTTTAGTCAGGTCCTCGAAGTTCAACACCAAGCCCAAGGGCGAGCGCAGCAACATGGCAGCGCCCTTGTAATCCACCTGATAGGCGGGCTTTCCCCCTTCATCATTGATGGTAACGACGAGATTGCCGTCAGGACTCGTTATCTTTTTCTCAAAAGCCTGTGCCGACAGACATGTCAGCAACAGGCTAGTAAATAATGCGATCCTTCTCATGTTTATCTTACGATCACTTTCTTGTTTCCAATTACATAGATACCGGCAGGCAGGCTCTTCACAGCCTCACTACGGTTCACGCCCTTCTGCAGCAGCTGACCGCCGAGTGAATAGATATTGACCTTACCATTATTCGGTGTTACAGAAAGCTCGTCAACACCCGCTGGGTCGTCATTTGTCAAGTACATCTCACTGACAAAGAGTTTACCAGTACCTGACGCGTCGCTTGTCAAGGCAATCGTTGAGATATTGGTCAGATCCACAGCGGTGCCCTTACCAGCCGTCGTTGTATAGAGAATTGACTGCAGGTCGATGACCATCTGCTTGGTCTTTGTCAACGTCGAGATATGCCATCTGCTGGTATTTGACTTCGGACGAATCACGACACCATAGTTAGGTGTATTAGAAGACATAGTTGTCAGTTTAACCACCAAGAATTTATAGTCAGAGATGTCAATCGGTGTATCATAAGTCCAACCTACCCAGCCACTCTTGCTAGGTACAAAGATATGGTTCTTCTCAGTATATGTGCCGCTACCCTTAATGTTCTTCACGTCATCCTGTCCGAAGGGGAAGTAGGTGGCATTGGCTGTGAAGCTGGCTTCCATATTGTTGCCCAGAAGGTCGGTATAAGAGGCCTTGATTACAGAAGAGCCTTGCTTCAAGCCACGCAGCTGTCCGTTGTAGATTTCAACGACCTCAGGCGACCCTGACTCATAGAGACTCTGTGTAGAGACGTTCTCCGTGTGCTTATCGAGGAAGGTGGCCACCACATGTGGAGCATACAGCGCACCAATCTTGATATTTATTTCCTTAGAGGCAGGAGCCAGTTTGGTAACTGTGAACATCTTCTCATCGAGCGGACGTGAGAAGGGCTGGTAGAGGACATCCTCGTCGAAGCCGTCCTCAGTAGCAAACCAGTCGAAATCGGCACTGCCACCGCCGTCGGCTCTGGTAGCATAGCAGAACAGGCCGAAGCGTGCACCTACGAAGACACTCAGGTTGAAGCTCATGGATGTCTCCTGACCTATAGCTGTCCATGTCTGGTTGTCAGTAGAATAGTAGAACTTCGACTTGCTGGTGGCTTTGTTGAAGGTGGCACGCAGATAGACGACGTCGCCCACGGTAGCCGAGGCATACTGATCTTTCTTCTTGCTGGCATCGCCATCCAGTGCATCCTCACGCCAGTAGATCTTGTTCACACCCTCTTTCTTCTCTACGCCTACCTGAGCGTATGGATCTTGGAACACGCAGATACCGGCACGATCGCCCTCAGCCAGTTTGGAGGCATCCAGACGGATGGTACCGATGGCCGGCTTGTCTTCACGCATATAGATACGCTGTGTCAGCGTGTTCTGAGCCTGCGACAGCAGGTCTGTGGTGCTCGTAGCCTTCAGACGCAGCCATCCGGCACGCTCAAAGAGACTGTAACCGTTGGCCTGTGGCAGGTGGTTCCACTCCCACTGCATACCGAGCGGGAAGCTGCGGAACACGTCGGTAGTCTCCATCTGCTTAGGATTGATGGGCGTACCTGCAGGCTTGGTAAAGGTCTGATAGGGTTTTCCGTTATCACCAACGATAGGCCAGCCATCTACCCAGTTTACAGGCTGCAGGTTGGGGAATCGGCCCAATGCGCCAAGATCCTGCTGCATGATGGTCCACCACTTACCGTCAATATCCTCGATGAGAGAACCCTGATGGATGGTGTTCACCTGGCCGTCAATAGTCTTCTCGACAAGAATCTTGCCGTCTGTCGTCTTATATTCCTCGTAAGGACCGAAGGGATTGGTAGAGCGGAACACTGTCTGACCGTTGGGCCAGCCACCGTATGTAGCATAGATATAATAGTAGTTGCCTTTCTTATAGAGGTGACAGCCTTCCAGACCCGACTTTTCACGTACCACCACTTCCTGTTCCTTCACGAACTTGAAGTTAGCATCCAGTTCGCACATCATCAGATGATCGATACCACAGGCCACATACACTTTACCATTATCGAAGAGCATACCCGGGTCATAATAGTTACGGTCCAGACGCTTCACTGTCCACGCACCCTCAGGGTCGGTGGCTGAGAGCAGCCAGGCCTGATTGTCGTTACCGTTGATCAGGATATAGAACTTACCATCGTTGTACTTCATTGAGCAAGCCCACATACCCTTGGAGTAGTAGTTCTGTCCGTTACGCAGGTTATACTTGTCGTTATCAAGCAACTTCTCCAATGGCTGTGCGCAGTATTCCCAGTTCACCATATCCTTTGACTTCAGGATGGTGGCACCAGGGAAGTGAACCATCGTAGTAGAAACCATATAATAGGTTTCGCCCACGCGAATCACATCGGGATCGGGAATATCTACACGCACCACGGGGTTGGTATAGGTGCCGTCGCCATTGTCAGCGATGGGCACATCGCACTTATAGTCGGCATGAGGCCAGTTGTGGTTGTAGTACTCGGCATACCAGTCCATACAAGCTTTACCGCAGGCTTCCTCCAGTCCGCCGAACGAAGGTGTCACGGTGCCGTCCTGTACCAAGCGGTCAACATCGAGCAGACAGTGGGTACCCGACAGCGTCATTGAGATATTGCCATAATGGTCGTAGGTATTCTTGGTGATAGTACCCCATACAGAGGTACGACCAGTGGCCCATGTACCGTAGTTGGACTCCACCCATTCATTATGCTCATTATAGTGACCAGAACCTGGTTTTTTCGGACTCCAGTCGATCTCGGTGATGATGACAGGATTGGTATCTACTACAGGCACCTGGTTGTGGAACTGAGTAATCTTTGCCTGAGTTCTGGCAGCCACGTCCTTAGCCTCCCAGTCCTTATCGGCGCAACCATACCAGCCGTCATAGTCGTGTACGGCATAACCGATGTTATCACCCGTGATGGGATATTTCTTATAATCGGCATAACTGGCCTGCCAGCCTGAGCCGGGAATCCAGATAATACCCTTGAAACCATTGGCACGGATCTTTTCCACGATAGGCTGGAAGAAGTCGTGCAGGGCTTTCTCATCGCTGTTGCCACTGGCATTCTTCACGCTGACAGGCTCGTTGGCCAGCTCAATGCTGATCTGACCAGAGTAGTTCTTGATAAACTCCTCTTTCGACACCATGTCCCATACCTCCAGCAAATACTTCTGGTAGTAGCCATCAACAAAAATAGTACCAGGACATACACCCGGTGGGCGTACCACGACAAACATACCATGATCCATGGCATCCTTCATCAATGGCATATACACTGACTTCAGGAAAGTCTTCAGTCGGTTGGGATTGAAATGTGTGATATCAGCCTCACCGCTAGGCAGTTGTCCCTCACTATTCTTTGGCTGTATCTCCGGGTCGATATACTGATAGCTGTTGTCGTTGGTCCATGCAGGGTCGAGGTGCAAACGGAACACGTTACACTTGGCCTTCTCCAGACCCACGAAGAGTTTATGGAAATAAGCCAGACAGTTCGCTGCACCAGTGGCATTGTAGCCACCGCCCCAACGGTTGTTGTTGAAATACATGCTCGGCGTATCCATCACACCGTGCAATACCACGTGGTTGCCATACTGGTCAACCAGCCATTTGCCCTCCACATGGAGCGAGGACAGCGGCTTCACGCCCTGCGCCCAGCCTGTAAGGCCCAGCATCAAAGCCACCGCGAAAAGGTAAAAACGCTTCATCATAGTGATTTCTATTATTGGTTTATCTTTATCTTACTTATTTCTCTGTTTTCGAATAGCAGAACTCATCCACATCTACATAGCCGCCCTTCTTCTTGGTGGCATAGTTGAAGATGCCGAACTTCGTGCCCATGAAGAAACGACGATAGTCGAACGTCATGCGATAGTTCTTGGTGCCAATCTGTGTCCAGTTCTCACCGTCGAGGCTATAATAGAAATTAGCCGCATCGTGATGGCCAGGCTGGAAGTCGCCGTCAATTCTCAAGTTGAGAGTTGAGAGTTTAGAGTTGAGAGTTATCGTCTCGATAATTTTCTCCTCGACATTGGTCACGGCCTTCTCATGGTCGGTGAGGCTCACTTTCTGCTCACTCATCTCGAGCACGTATTTCTTTCCTTGCTTCTTGATGGTCAGCACACCGCTGTCACCGTTGAAGGCAGCCAGGCCGGCGCAGTCGCCATCCTTCATCTTCGATACGTCAAACTTGATGTAGCCACTGCAGGTGGGCCCCTCCATGCGCTGGGTCAGCGTATTGGGAGCCAGATAGAGGTTGGGCACTACCCTACTGGTCTTCAGACGCAAAAAGCCTGGACGCTCTTTCAAACTCCACGCATCATCAATGGGGTTATGATTCCATTCCCAATGCAAACCAAGCTTCTCATTATAGAAATCGTCGGGACAAACTATGCCCTTCTCAGGCATTCCGCTCCGATAAGGCCGCATCGTCTCTGGCACCTTGCCATTCTCATCGCCCAACTGTGGCCAGCCGTCAATCCAGCGAACGGGCGAAAGGGTGAGCACGCGGCCTACACCGCCACGATCCTGGAACATGATGCCATACCAGTCGCCCTCCTCAGTATCAACGATGGTACCCTGTGCCAAATATGAGAAACCGCCAAAGTCTGACTCCAGGACGGTGTTCTTCTCCCACTTGCCCATCAGGTCCTTGGTGCGGTAGCATACCTCACGACGATGACGACCAGGGGCATAGACATGTGAGATAAGCAGGGCGTAATAGGTGCCGTTATGTTTGATGACACGGGTGCCTTCGAGCAGTCCGCGCTCATCGGCCTCGCGCTGGAAGTAATGACGCAGCGAACCTTCCACCACGCCCTTCAGGTCGCGTGTCAACTGACACATCTCGCCTGTGCCGAAGAAAACGTATGGTGTGCCGTCCTCATCGAAGAACAGCGTGGCATCATGGAAATGGCGCAGACGAGAGTGGATGGTCCAAGGGCCTTCCGCCTTGTCTGCGGTGAAGATATACGTGTCGCCCATAGCGCCAGCCTCGTTGGGAGCCAGCAGGGCCCAGAACTTACCATCGTGGTATTTCAGCGATGTGGCCCACTGGCCGCGGCCATAGACTGTACCAACGCCCTCACCTTTCTGCTGATCCAAAGGCAGCGAGAAAGCAAGATCGTATTTGGGCGAGTCAGTAAGCTTGTCGAAAATATAGCCCACGGTCTCCCAGTTTTTCAGATCCTTAGAAGCCATGATTGGTCCGCCAGGCATCAGGTGCATGGTGGTAGATACCAGATAGAATGTATCGCCGACTCGAATCACGTCGGGGTCGGGCACGTCAGCCCAGAGCATTGGGTTCTTGATTTGGGCCTGTGCGCCAGTTCCCATCAGAAGCGCTGCGGCTAAGGTAAGTAACAGTTTTTTCATTCGTTTTGGGTTTTTACTCTTTACTGCGTGCAAAGGTAATAAAAAGAAACGAAACATTCGCAGATGAATGTTTCGTTTCCCTTTCAATTTGTTTCATAAACTAAAGGAGGTGCGCCATTTTAGGCACACCTCCTTGGATTATTATTGTTTCTGTGAATTACTTCACTACAACCTTCTCAACACGTACAGTGCCGTCGGTCATCTGCTTCTTCACAATCTGCAGACCCTTGTGAGTCTTGATCATGCGGCGGCCGTTCAGGTCGTAAACCTGGATAGCGCGTACCTTTGCAGGAGCAGGTGTAGCCTCGATGCCAGTCTTAGCCTTCTCATAGTCGAAGTTCTCAGCTGCACCGATCAGGGTCAGACGAGCGTGCTGGAAGAAATACTGAGCATCACCAGCGAACTGGATACCGAGTGTCAGGAATCCATCAACTACAGGAATACCGAATACCTCAGCATCGTCATCATCAGTAGTCTTAACGAAACCAGTCTCATCATCGATTACCTCTTCAACACCCAGGTTGATAGCGTGATCCATGTTGTACTGACCACCATAAACGATAGTTCTGGTAGCAGCGAAGTGCAGTTCTTTATCCTCTTCCTCACCCTCTTCAACTTCAGGAGTGTCAGAAAGCTTGCAATATACGAAGCCGTTTACATCGTGAGGATTGTCTGAATTACCAGCCTGGTTAGACCAGTCAGAACCGCAGAGCGATACAATGTAGAGACCTACAGGCAGGTCGGTGATGGTTTGTTCCATACGGTTAGTGCCAAACCATGTTGTGAATGCGCAGTCCTCAGGCAGACCAGCCACGTTACGAGCACCCCAAGCAGTAAACTTACCGGGATTTCCTTGAGGATATTTCCAACCAGGAACATTCTCCTCAGAAAGATCCTTTGTACCGTCAACAGCATAGATGTTCGGGTTCTTGAGGAACACGGTCATATCGTATGCACGGCCTGTCTCGATACCAGCCTCCAAATCTTCCTCAGTAGGATCGAAGAGCGTAGGCTCAGCAACTGACAGTGAGTCATAGATCATGCCAGTGATACGCTTCTTGATTTCATCAGCCAGATCATCATCGTCGGTCATAGCGTTCTGAACGCGCTTAATCATCTCATCGTCAGCAGATACGCCCAGAGACATCAGAGTGCGGGCACCCAGACGCAGACGCTCAGTAAGAACGGCGATACCGCAGTTACCCTGCTGGATGTCAGCATCGAGAGCAACCTCAGTGAAGAAGTTGTCACCCAGAGCAGCAGCACTTGTCAGCTCAGTGTTGGCAGCAGCCAGAGAGTCGTTATCTGTCAGCAGATCGAAGCTGTACTTAACAACAACCACAGAGTCATCACCTTCAACTTCAGGAGGAGTCACGGTCTTCTCGATGGTGCCATGATACTTCTCGGCAACAGCCTTGATGTCAGCATAAACAGGTGAATTCTTGAACTTGGTATCAGCCTTGTCAGCAACAACGTTGATCACCTTCTTGATGTTCTCGTCGTAGGTGTCGCAAGCAGACTTGTGCTCGTTCAGAGCTTTTTCTGCAGCACCGAGTCCTTCAGTCTTTGCAGCATATACAGAAGGAGCGGTGTATCCAGCCATGTTGGTCTCAACATCCTGAATATAAGCACTCAGATTATTCTGATCAGCACCAGCATAACGAGTATTCTCGCTAACGGTTTCCAGAGTTGCCTTTGCTTTATTCAGAGCCTCATTCAGAGCCTGAGTCTCTACGATACCCATTACATCGGGGATGTACTCAACCTTCACATTACCGATAGCGCAACCATCAGCATATCCGTTAGGATTACCATTAGCGTCACCAGGGACCATACGAATCACATAATCACCAGCAGTTTCTACAGTGAATGCAATATCGAAGTGGATAGCCTCCTTAGAAGCCAACGTAGGAGTAATAGCCTTACGCTCCTGAGCCAAGATAGCGGTCTCGTCTGTAACTGCACCGCTCTCAGTATTCACAGCAGTCAAAGGAAGAACCTGAACCAACAGGGTACGATCGTTGTCACGGTCCCACTTAGAGGCATCCAAAGACAAGTGATATGTCTTTGCAGCCAAAGTCAAAGCGTAATTTTCAACGATACCATACAGGGCAACACCGTTAGGACAACGAGGATTGCTCTCGCGCTGAGCAAGATAAAGGATGTCGGCAGCAAAAGCGGTCTGGCCATGCATCAGACGGCAACCAGCACCAGTATTAGCATCCTGCAACTCTTCGCCACCATCCTTATTTACTTTCCAACCAGCAGCCTTATTGTCATCACCACTTTCAGTGAAGTTAGCTGCATAAATCAGTTCAACGCCCTCTTCTGCATTAACAGGGCCAAAGCTAAACTTAATAGTATCAGAACTTTCTTCACCAAGACCTGCAACAGCCTTGATATGCTCAAGAATCAGTTCGCGAGTGCCATTCAGCTCGGTAGCTGCTGTACGGGTCAGAGTAGCCACCTTATTATCAGCAGATACATTTACTGTCAGAGCCTCAGCACCCAGCTTAGCAGTCAGAGCTGTAGGGTTAATGGGGTTGTCGAATGATACCACGAAGGTATTCAAGGTCTTAGGCAGGTTGAATGAGCCAGCCTCAGGATCGCAACCGATTACAGTAGGCAGAGCGAATGAAGGAGACACCTTACCATTACCAGCACCATCGCGGTAAGAACTAATAAGAGCAGCGAAAGCAGGGATGTCCTGACCATCGAACTCACCACCAACGAACTTCAGATGAGTTTCAGCAGCCTCGGGATTGTTGAAAGCAACCTCCACCTTAGAATCCTCGTCCATACGACCATTGATCCAGATATATATCTGACCATCATCATAAGCAGCAGCAGCGTCAACTTCCTTTGCTTCGTCATCAACCTTTACAGTAAAGGTACCAGCGGGGAACAACAGGAACTTACCACCAGGAGCAGCCTTAACCAAATCCTTGATATTGGTAAAGCTTGTCATGTCAAGACGAATAACATCGCCATCGAAGAGAGCCTGGAAGTTTTCAACAGGGCTGTCACCACCGAGGTCGTAACCGAACTCGATGTTATCGAAGAAGAACTCTGTGCCGCCATTACCTGGCTTCCAACCGTCGCCAGCTTCATTACGCTCCTCACCATTATTCAAGTCAAAAGCGATGCTCTGGAAATCATCAACGCCGATTTCACCAGACCATGTGTACTCTTTCCAATCAGTATATACGGTAAACTCATTGATCATACCGCCCTTCCATGTACGGGGCTGAGCCTGTGCAGAAGTAGTAACCTGACTCTGCTTGCTGGCCTTGATAGCCATCTTCAGCTTCCACTTAGCACCTTTTGCCATCACCTCGTCAGCCTTGATATAGAACTGGGTGTGCCAGACCTCAGTAGGAGTTTCGAAAGCAGTTACCTTAAAGCACTTGCTGCCATCAACGCCCTCACCTGCAACAACCTCGGGGAGATCATTAGCAGTGTTATCATTGTTAGGACCATCCAAAGAAACGGGGAAGCTTGCGAGGTCATCGCCCTCAGCATCACCATTGTTGATCACGCTCTTGATACCAACAACTGGCTCAACAGTACCTTCGATCTTGATGCTCTTGATAACGCCACCTTTAATTCCTGCACTCTTTGTCTTAATACAGTTAAGGTGTACATACTCCATTTTAGAGCAGTCGTAAACAACTGTACCGTCATCACCGATGGTCAGTTCTTCCTGAGTCATAGCGCCACCGTGAGTATCAGAAGCGCCCTCTTCAGGAGCCACACGGTTGAACTGTACAAAGAAATGAAGACCTGGGGTACCAGTGAAGTAGATCTTCTGTGTGCCAGTCAGGTCGGCATACCACAGATAGTAAGCTGCAGTGCTACCATAAATACCAGACCAGTCACCAAGTGCCTGATACAGAACGTAGTCACAAGCGAACTTGGTTCCTTCCGGATTTGCATCCGTGACATCAATTGCCTCAGGGTTCTCCACGACGGTAGCCCCGGGGTCTGCAGATGTCCATGCCTTAAACATCGACTTATCGAGCGTAGTTCGATAAATCTTAGCTGAAGCAACCGATGTACCCATGACGGTCAGCAGCAGTGCCAGCAGCAACATGTAAGATTTTTTCATGTTCATAAGTTTTAAGTTAATAAAAAATGTTAGTTAATAAATAAATAATTTTCGATTTTGGGTGCAAAGATAAAGGGAATCAATCAAACATACCATAAAATTTGTCTCATAGACTTTCTTTTTTGTTCAAAACGCTAAAAAAGAGAGACAGAATTAGGGTTTTCTAAGACAGAGTAACAGTTTTTAAAGACACAATCGCTCGGCGACGTAAGGAGACGCTTGCTACCGAAGGGACGCAAGAACATAATAACAAAAAACGTGTAGTACGCAGCAAAAAAAAGGTACAAATTTGATCTTTCTTACAAACGAGGCTAAAACGCATCATGAAATAGGCTGAAATAGGATGCGAAACAGCCTCAAACGCATCATGAAATAGGCTCAAACGCAACGTGAAACAGCCTTAAACGCAACCTAAAACAGCATAAAACGCAAAAAGGACACGCCATTTGCGTATGGCATGTCCCTTTTATATATAAATAATGTATATACGACTTTACATGTCGGGCTATTACTCCCCGAGATCCTCGTCGAACCACAGGTCTTCACCGTCAAAGAAACGGGCATCGCCTTCAGTAACGCCACTCGTACCGGCATTACCGCCTTTTTCAAGCGAGGTACAAATCATGTCATTGCCCAAGACTTCCAAGTCTTCAATCAGTGGCTTTTGATATATCTTTTTCATATTTTCGAATCAAATTTGAATAATGTGAATACTTTAAATCACGAATTAATAATTACTTCATCAATACCTTTTTACCATTGACGATGTTCAGACCCTTCTGTAGGCGGTTCACACGCTGACCCTGCAGGTTGTAGATAGCTTTTACATCTGCCTTCTGGCTGCTCATATCTGCAATACCAGTGGTCTCGTCGGCATCGCCGAAGTACAGCATGATGTCACGAGCTGCACCACCACCTGTAGGAACCTGAGACATATCGATATATGCCTTGTTGGCACCAATAGTAACAGTAGAACCCTCTGTATCATAAAGTCTATTGTTGCTCAGCACGTAAACATCAGAACTAGCAGGAGCGGTAATAGCTGAGAAAGTACCAATCAGACCGTTGTTGGGAACGGGGTCAGAGGCATCATAAGTATCATTGTCAGCACGGAAGAAATGGACATTGCGTACCGTGTTTCCATTATCTTGACCATTTTCATCAGATGACATATAGAAATATGCCTTTCCTGGTTCCAGAAGACCTGCAACTTTTTCCAATGATATGCCATAACTTCCACCTCCGGTAATTTCATATAATTTTGCACCAGCATACGAAGCCTTATATGGCAAACAAATCGTGCCAAATTTATCAGTAGCAGAATATGAACGAACAACATCTCCTTCAACATACAATGTCCAACGTCCACGATTTGTAATCTTTGCATTGGCATAATCTGTCAAATAAACTACAGAAGGTTTAATATCGCCTGTAATTTCCAAAGACTTAATCTTAAATACATCCAATCCATTAGCTCTACGCAACTGGTTTAAATCAATTGCAATTATATTCTGACTATTCCAATAGTCAAGCCACATACCTGCTCCAGTGCCAACAGCTTCTCCTTTATAAGCATCACCTCCAACAGTCTTACCGCTTTCGTCTTTCAATATAATTTGATGGCTAACATTGGCTGCAGTATTCTCGGTTGCAATGACAAGATAATCCCAATCATAAAGACTAACGGGATCAGCAAAGGTCCATTTTCCTTCTGAGAATTTACTCATAGCGAAAATATTGTCATTAGCAGCAACAACTTTCTTTTCCGGAACAATAGTCTCACCTAAAACATAGAAGAACCATTCTGACTTTTCATAAATATTATCATGTACTTTTGTTCCATCCTTCTTATAGGAAGTTATCTTGTAG
This sequence comes from uncultured Prevotellaceae bacterium, assembly GCA_902778255.1. Lineage (GTDB taxonomy): Bacteria > Bacteroidota > Bacteroidia > Bacteroidales > Bacteroidaceae > Prevotella. The sequence goes on along the minus strand of CACYXD010000003.1, from coordinate 181,989 downwards.
GTATTATCTTTTTCAGGAACAGGGGCAATTGCAAAGAAATTTGCCTGATCAGTTGCTGTTCCATCTGAAACATTATATGTCCATCCAATATCCTGAAGATAGTAACTCTGTCCTCCATTCCATCCTGGTCCCGTATAAGGCGTAGTGCCATCACCCTTAAAGGCCTTTATACGATATAAAGTGGTGACACCAGCAGGATAAACCAACCCATCGTCTGTTGCCTCTATTATGCGGAATTGATAAGTAGAGTTACTGCTACCTGCTCCAGATACCAAAGCCATTGCATTATTTATTGCAGCTCTATAAATTTGGTTATCACTAGTCTTTCCATAAAGAATTGACTCATCTGCTGCTCCAATAGTAACCAAAGTACTACCACTTACAACCGATGCCAAAGAAAGAGGAGTACCAGCCTCATATTCCACTTCATATCCAGTTGCAGGTCCCTCAAGATAGACATTTGTCAATACACAAGAAAAACTATTACCCGTACCAGGATCTTCAGAACCACCAAAAGCGATATCTGTCACCTGAGACAAATCAACATTCTTTGTATTTTCATGAGTAGCAAAAGTAATGTCTTTCGTACCTGAGCTCCAACATACGACTTCACCTAACTTTGTACTACCATTCATTAAAGTGAATCTAAAGTTATGGTGAGTTGATTGGGCAACCTCCAAATGAATTTTACTATACATGGCTAGTTCTCCTTTAGAGAATGAAAACATAGTCATCAGGTTATTAGTGCTACCTGTCCATGTGTAAGTGTTTGTACCAGCATTCCATGAAGCATTAGAAGCTGGTGTCTGGAACGAGGCGTTTAACGTTACGCCTTTTGCTCCCCCTACTCCTACGACCAGCAGGGCAAGGACGAGCATCATTTTTGTTAGTTTTTTCATTTTTAGGTAAAATTTGATTAATAATATATATTTTGGGTGCAAAAGTACAGCAATTTGCGCAAAGGAACTATAATATTTGTCTCATAGACTTTTATTTTTGTTCAGCACGAAAGAAAAACCAAGACAAACCAAGGGTTTTAAGAGATAAAGTAAGGGTATTTTAAGACAGAATCACATGAAAACAAATCTTTTTAAAGACATAAAAACAAAACAAAAAAGTTCGTGTAATCGCCGCTGATACAAGAAAACAATTTGCAAGAATAGGAAAGAATTTAATCCAACAATAAGAAAAAAAAATTATTGGTCATTGTTGAACGTAATTATTTCTCATTGTTCATAATTGTTTTCCCAAAAGTGCATTGTAGAATAATAAAGGATGGCATTTCATTAATCGAAACACCATCCTTCATTCAGTATTCTTTTATAATTTACTTTTCGCTACCCTCGCCTTCCCTTTCAGCATACTCCGAGGGAGACACACCAAAGTGCTTACGGAAGATGGTAGAGAAATGGGCCAAGTTTGAGAAGCCCACGGTGTAGGCCACCTGAGTGACGTTGACCTTCTGCTCGCGCAGCAGGCGGGCAGCCTGCTCCAAGCGGATGTTGCGGATAAACTCGGAGGTGGAGATACCTGTCATCTCCTTCATCTTACGATGCAGCTGGGCACGGCTGATACCTACCTCCTGGGTGAGCATATCCACGTTGAAGTCGCTGTTTGACAAGTTCTTGTTGACCGACTTCATGATACGCTCCATGAGCATTTCGTCATTGCCCTTCACCTCGGGCAGCTCCAGCTTATCGACCTGCTGCTGTGCGCCGCTGTACTTACCCTTCAGGCGCTGGCGGCTCTGGATCAGGTTCTCGATCACCATGTGGAGCTCCTCCATGTCGAACGGCTTGGCGAGGAAAGCATCGGCACCACGCTCCAAGCCCTCAAGGCGGTTGGCCACATCGGCCTTCGATGTAAGCATTACTACGGGCACATGGGAGATATTAGCATTGGTCTTGATCATGCGGAGCATGGTGAAGCCATCCATCTCAGGCATCATCACGTCGCTGACCACCAGGTCGTAGTCGTTGGTGAGCAGTTCCTTCAGTCCCTCCTTACCATTAGGCATGGTGGTGAACTTATAGTAACGGCCCAACTCGCTGGACACATAGCGACAGATCTCCTCATCGTCATCGACCACGAGCACACGGCGCTTGTTGGTTGCTGGGTGGTGGGTGGTGGGTGATGGTTGTTGGGTGACGGCAGACGGTTCCTGCTCTATCTCGTTTTCTGCCAGATGCGAGTTGCCTAATGGCAGCGTGACCTCGAATACAGAGCCCTTTCCGCTCTCGTTGTTGCGGGCGGTGATAGTGCCATGATGCATATCGACAATCATCTTACAGAGGTTCAACCCGATGCCCGTGCCATCAACATGGAGACGATAGGAGTTGGTGCCCTGATAGAAGCGGTCGAAGATATGCTTCAGACTGTCGGCATCAAGTCCCACGCCATTGTCGATGACCTGGATCTTGAATTGGCTGTCGTCATGCGACAGGCTGATCTCGATACTGCCGCCATCAAAGCTATACTTAAAGGCATTGGAGAGCAGATTGGTGACCACCTTGTCAAACTGGCTGCGGTCGATCCATGCCTCGAGCTGCTCGTCGTCATGCTGGAAGCGGAAGGTGATGTCACGCTCCTGGGCAGTATATTCAAACATCTTAGAGATGCCCTTGACGAAGGCCACCATCTCTGTCTGCTGACAATGGAGATGCAGCTGCTGCTTGTCAATCTTACGCACGTCGAGAATCTGGTTGACCAGGTTCAGGATACGGTTGGCATTATGCTCAATGGTATCAATGTCGCGCATCGACTCGCTGGACTTATCCTGCTCCTCGCTGGCGAGACGGCGCTTCAGGCTGGCCAACGGGCTCATTATCAGCGTCAGCGGCGAGCGGATGTCGTGGGTGGCGTTGATGAGGAACTTCATCTTCTCTTCGTTCATCTGCTCGGCAGCACGGCGGCGATAGGTGACAAAGACATAGATAGCCAGCGATACCAGCACGAGGAAATAGAGGAAATAGGCCAGCATGGTGCGATACCAGGGGGCACGCATAGTGATGACCACCACCTTCCCTGGCGTATAGGCATTGCCCAGCATACCACGCACCTCAATGCGATAGGTACCGGGCTGGAGGTGGCTCAACGTGATCTCGTTGACACCCATCGGGTTGGTAATCCAGTCACCATTGTTGATACGGTATTCAAACACCACGTTGCGGGGGTTGTCGAAGTTCATCTGCGAGAAGCCCAGCGTGATGGTATGGTCCAGATAGCTTAGCGTAAAGTAGGTACTCTCCTTGACGGGCCTATCGGTGACACGCACGCCATTGAGCACCGTCTCGCTGGTAATGGCTGTGCTACCTACGAAGACACCCGTAAGCTGCAGAGGATCCAACTGGCGTGAGTCCACATTGACATCCTGAGGTTGGAACGAGGTGAGACCATCACTATGACCAAAGAAGATACGGTCGTCGTCGGTATGAAGGCCTATGCCATAAAGGAACTCCTTCTGGGTCAGTCCGCTGACGCCCACATAGCCGAAGAAGGCATGGCCCTCGTTGCGATACTGCCAGATACCATCGGAGGTGGAGCACCAGAGGTCACCATTATTAGCCTGCACGATATAGCAGATGGTCTTGTTGTTCAGCTGATTGCTGCCAGGGAAACGGTCGGCACGGCGGGTCTGCGGGTCGTAGAGATAGAGGCCCTGCTCAGTACCAATGGCGATAAAGCCGTTGAGCGAGCGACCATCGGGCAGCGTGCCATGATGCAGTTCGCACACATCGAAGCAAACGATGCCATCGAGCATACGCTCCCAGCCCTGAGAACGGAAGCTCTCGGTACGAGGATCGAAACACGAGATACCCGAAGCGGTGGCCATCCAGATATAGCCCTTGGCATCGGAGGCCATGCCCTGAATCCAGTTGTTGCAGAGGGTACCCTTGACAGAGTCGGTCTGCGAGAAGTTATAGTTGCGCAGACTGCCCGTCTGGGGATCATAGATACAGAAGCCACGCGAATAGGTGGAGATATAGATACGTCCATCACTATCGCTGGTCATATCATTAAACCTGTCGCATTCAAAGGTAACCTTACGCTGATACTTCCCCGTGAGCGGGTCATAGGCGAAAAGTCCCTCGTCGGTGCCCACCCAGAAACGCTGCTGACGATCGCGGAAGATAAACTCCACGGCATCAGGGGCGGCAGGATGAGCCACCACATGTCCCTCAGGGTTGAAGCCATAGACACCCACACCCTGAACCGTGCACCACATCATGCCATTATCGCCCTCGCATATAGAAGAGATAGTAGAGCCCAAGGTGACGCCCTGAGACAGGAAGCTCCAGTTGCGGAAGGGCATGGGGCGCATGGGCATAAGTACCACGCCCTTGCGGTGGCAGCCCAGCCACATATTACCATTGCGGTCGAACATGACGTTGACAATCTTGGCAGTGTTCACGTCAATGCCGTTGGCATCGATATCAACACGCTCAAGACGGCGCGAGCCCTTGACGGGCAGGCGGAACAAACCGTCGCCTCGCGTACCTATATAAATAACATCTGATTCATTGATAGAGGCATTGTCGAAGATAGCATCACACGACGAGGCTGCACTAAGGTCGGCATCGGTCGCACTCATCTTGCCATCTCGATAGCTCATCAGGCCATGCAGACCAAGAATGAAAATCTCGCCGTCACACTCCACGATACTCTGGGGATTACCTACCTCAGACTTGAAACGCGTCAGTTTGTTGCCTTCTCGCATCACGATCTGCTCATCAAAGCCAGTCTTCCAGAGGCGCCCCTTGCTATCCTCGAAAACACGACTAAAATACTGTTCGCTACGATCAATATTATAGTCTGTCAATTTTTCTTCGGCATTCAGATAGTAGATACCATAGCCTGCCGTGCCCACCAGGATGGTACCATCCTTACGCTGGCAGATACTGGCCACACGGGGATGCACACCATTGGGGAAGGGATAATGAACGAATGACTCCTTGGCGGCATCGAAACGGTCGAGACCACGGTTAGTACCCACCCAGAGGCGACCTTTGCGATCGACCATCAGCGATACGATAACATTGACCTGCAGGGAGGTAGAGTCGGCATCGTCGTGGAGAAATGTCTGGAAACGATAGCCATCGAAACGGTTCAGTCCATAATCGGTACCTATCCACACAGAACCGTCGTAATCCTGACACATTTCAGAAATAAGACTGCTGGAAAAACGGTCGGCAGAGATAAAATGCCCCGTCTGTGCATAGCCATAAACAAAGGTTATGGCTGTGAGTAGTAATACCAATATAGTGCGTTTCATATAGTCGTTATAGTAAGCGTTTTTGGTTTTCAACTGCAAAATTACAAAAAAGGAGAGAAAACATCCCTTTCATAATGTTAATAAAACAAAACGGTTGCCGATATTCTCATACAGGCAACCGTTTGCATTAGTTTTTAACTAATATACTACAAAACTAAAATCCAACTACTAACTATAACTATAAAATGAATCATTACTTCTTTCAAACTAAACTTTTGTCTTCCGACGATGCAAAATTATAAACATTTTATGAAACGTATTATAATATATGTCTCGTTACTTTTTCTTTTTGAACAAAGTCGCATTTTTATCGTGAAATGAAACTTTTTTATAAGTGATAGATACAAAATTGAATAATCAGGGCTTGGGAAGATACCAATTATCACGGATCATCAACTTGCTCTTTAGCTCAGTATTGATATTAGCATCGCCAAAACGGCGGGAAATAGGATCGGCCAGATAGGCATTATCGTTGCGACGAAGAGCCACGCGCATCAGGTCGTAGTAGCGATAGCCCTCGAAAGCACCCTCGAGTGCCATCTCGTCGATAATCATGTCTTCGACCACGTCGATAGAGTCCTGCAGGGTACCTGCGGCGGTGGCTGGCAGCGTGATACAGTAGGTAGTGTCGCAATCGGCATCGCCACAACCACGGGTATGGATGCCCTGGGTGTTCTTAGACGTGAAATAGACGGGATCAAACGTAATCAGCGCCGAGGCATTGGTACGCTCAGGTTCACTAATCTTCGTTGCCACGATATCACGATAGAGGCCGTATTTCAGTACTGCAAAGGCCGACTGCGGATAACCCGCGCGGTTGAGGGCCTCAGCATAGCGCAGATAGACCATATTGGTACGATAGATCATCACACCGGCAGAAGCAGAGTTGTACTTGCGGATAGTCTGATCTTCGTTGGAGGTACGGGAGAAGCGCTGCTCGCCCGATAATCTCAAGGAATAGATGGTGCCAAAGCGCAGGTCGCCACAATTCTTTCTGTCGTTAAGGTTATCACGCTCGGCATACAGCGTATCGTCAACGACCCTATTATCACCTGTTCCCTTGTAGGTCAGATAACAATAGTTGTACTTTGACGACAGCTGATAGTTCTGCTCAGTAGGCATCACCTTGGCATACATCTGATTAAGGCTGGTAGAATTGAAAAGATCATTGAGTTGGCTCTTCACACCATAGACCTCGCCACTCTCCATCGGGATAAAGCACAGGCATTCGCTATTATCCACTTTACGCTCCATCACATAGGAGAGCGAAGAATATGTGGAAGAAAAACGCCTGGTCTCAGTATCTGTCCACTCTGCACGCGACATGTTGGTATAGACTGGAGCCGTACGCATGGCGAGGAAGTCGTGATAATACTGGGCTGCCTCTGTATAGCGTTCTGCCCACAGGCACAAATCACCCAGCAGCGCACGCACAGGGATGAAGAATTTCTTCGTATTATTGTCATCAATCAGTCCATAGTCGGGCAACGGGGTGTCAACATATGGCTTGAGGTCGTCGATGAAATAGTTGCAGATAGCCTTGATATTCTGCGGTGTCTGCTGCATAGCTGCTTGAGAAGCCTCCTCGGTGAGAAGGGGCTCGGTGATCAGAGGCACGTTGCCATAGACTAATGCCAACTGCAGATAGGTCCAGGCACGGAAGCCCTTGACAGCCGCATATTCATGCTCAAACACCGTACGGTCGTGGCGTACCAGGTCCTTGTTGACATTAGCAAGGTAATAGTTGCAGTTGTTGATCACGGCATAATAGTCGCTGATGCGATTATAGGCATTGTCGGCATCGATGTCAAAATTGGTGATGTCCTTCAAGTCCTGACTGGCATAAGTCGTTGTCGTGGTCAGGTCGCCACGCAGTTCACCGAGCAGCACGGTACGATCGGCAATAGTCTGCATCTTATAGATGATGCCCATCACGCTATAGACTGTATCAGTAGGTGAATCCAGGTGGTTGTCCTTCTGAAACTCCACCAATTCGCTGTCGGTCTCGAGCAGATCGGAACAACTCGTCAGCGAGAAGGCTACTGCCAGCACTGAAAGGATGAATAATTTATTTCGTTTCATAATCGGTATCCTATATATAATTCTTAATTCTTACTCGGCTAAAAGCCGATACCTCTTAACTCTTAATTCTAAATTCTTAATTCATTTAGAGATTAACCTTCACACCCAGTGCAAACGAGCGCGAGCTGGACAGGAGACCACGATCGATACCCTGTGCGAGCACACTGCCGCCAACGCCACAATCGGGATCACTGCCCAGGTAACGAGTCAGCGTGAAGAGGTTATAAGCACCACCCCACAATGTGATGCCCTGCAGATAGGTGCTGCGGATGGGGATGGCATAGCTCAGCGTGACATTGCTCAGGCGCAGGTAGCTGCCATCTTCAATCCAACGGTCGCTGAAGCGGGCATTGCCCATGGGGTCACCATAGGTGATATGAGGTATAGAGGTCTGCTGTCCCTCTGCAGTCCAGCGTGCCAGCATGGCTGTGGTCTGGTTGTAGAAGCGAGAACCGCCCTCAAGTAGTGAGCGCTGGTAGTTATACACATCATTGCCAAGAGAATAGCGGAAGGTGGCACCAAGTGTCCACTGCTTCCAATTCAGGCGGGTATAGATATTACCATAGACATCGGGATTGGGATCACCGATGATGAAGCGGTCGTTCTTGTCGATAACGCCGTCGCCGTTCTTATCGACGAAGCGCATATCACCGGCAGCGAAATACTCACGCTGACCACGCTCATCGACCTGATAAAGGCCATCTGCATCGGCAGCAGCCTGAGTGGTATAGACACCATTGGTCTTATAGCCATAGAACACACCGGCAGCCGAGCCTACCTGAGACAGGATAGTAGCGCCATAAGCCTCGGTCTCAAAGGAGCGGTCGTTGTTGGGCAGGGCCGTAATCTTATTGACATAGTGCCCGGCAGACGCACCCACCTCCCAAGTGAAGTCTTTCAGGTTGAGCACCTTAGCACCAAAGCCCACCTCGAAGCCCTCGTTCTCGAGCTTACCATCATTGCTCCAGCTCTCGGCCAGACCGCTGGTCCATGCCAGCTGACGAAGGGTGAGCAGGTTCTTGGTCCAGCCCTTGAAATAATTGACATGGGCATTCAGACGGTTGTTCATGAAGTTGCCCTCAAGGCCCAAAGTCAGACGATTGGTGATCTCCCATGCCAACGAGGTGTTGCCGATATTTCCGATGGACTTGCCGTCAACCTTCTGAGAGAGCATATTGTTGGCCACGAAATAGGTCTTAGACGCGGTGTAGTCGATATTGTCATTACCTGTCACATCGAAGCCCACATTCAGGCGCAGATAGTCGATACCCTTGACATCGGCCAGCCATTTCTCGTTGCTGAGCACCCAAGCGGCATTGACACTGGGGAAGAGGCCCCATACCACGCCACCAAGCTTCAAACCGTCGGCATCCTCACCGATACGTGAACTGGTCTCGGCAGAGAGGCCTGCCTCAAGATAGTATTTCTCGCCCCAGTTATAGTCGGCCTGGGCATACCATGCGAGGTTGATGGTCTTGTCGTCATCGCCCCAGGTAGAACGGTAGTTGTTGGCACTGCCCGTGGTGGGATACAAATCGTTACCAGTATTGTAGCCACGCTGGGCCGTCATCTTATACTTACTGTTCTGATAACGCACACCACCAAAGACATCAATCTTATGAGCACCATAACGATTGTTCCACATCAAACGGGTGTCGCTCATAATGGAGTTCTGACGGGCAGCCATACTCTGAGCCATGTTTTCAACCTGGATATTACTGGTAGATAACAGGCGGAAAGGAGGCGTGCCCTCAAGAGGCAGGTAATAGTTCTCGTTGGTATTGACCAGCGTGAAATTGAAATGTTCCTGCAGAGAGAGATGGGAGTTGAACTGATACTTAGGGGTGATGCTGAAGGTCACCATACGGTTGCCTGCCTGGTTGCGGTTCTCGCCATCACCGAGTTGCAGGATACCCAAGGGGTTGGCCAGGCGCACGGCATTCTGGTAGACAGAACCGTCGTTCTCAAAAGCCTTGATGGCATAATCATCGGCAGCAGCCAGATAATGGCTGGGATTACCATTGTTGTCATAAGCATAGGGAGCCAGGAAAGGAGATTTGATGAGCGAGAGGAAACCTGGTGACGTGACCGTACCGAAAGATAGGTCGGCAGCAGCGCCATCATCGCGCAGGTCACGGGTGACATCGCTATAGGCGGCATCGAAACGCACGTCAAGTCCCTTGAACACATGGATATCGGTGTTGAGTCGCATATTGAAACGCGAGAAATCATTGCCGCGCAACGTAGCATCACCAAAGGAATAACCTACCGAGAGGTTGTAGTTGGCCACATCGTCACCACCCTGTACGTTGATGCCATAGTTGGAGACAAAGGTGTTGTGATACACCTCATCGGTCCAATCGGTATTATTATGATAGGTATTATAATAATAAGGTACGGAGCGATCGTTGGAGATAAACTCCATCTTGCTGAGGTCGGACGTCAGTCCAGAGAGCATCTCAGTGGCATAGAGACGATAGTCCTCAGCACCCATCATCTTAGGCAGACGGGGTGTCAGCATGAACTGGCCGTTGATATTCACGTCAATCTTGGTAGCCATTGAACGGTTGCGCTTGGTCTTGATGAGCAACACGCCACCAGCAGCCTTGGAGCCATAGAGGGCAGTACCGTTTTTCAGAACGGTGACACTCTCGATGTCGTTGACATTGAGGTTGGCCAGGATATTATTGAAATAGCCCTCGTGGAGCATCTGACGGTCAATCTGCATGTCGGTGATGACACCATCGATGACCACCAATGGCTGTGCATTGGCCTGCAGACTGGTGAGACCGCCGATGAACATGGTGTTGCCAATACCCAACTGACCACTACGGGTCACGGAATGGATATCAGCGCCCAACTGTTCGGCCACCAAAGGATCAATGCTCACCTGTGCCGTATTGTCGAAATTATCGGCACGACGACTGACAAACGACTGGGTGGAACGCTCATAGACAGGTGAGAACGTGGCAGGATAAAGCTCGGCATTGGTCTTGTCGATATCCTGACGGATAGCTTTCTGCTGGAACTGATAGCCCTCAACACGCATACCCAAACTGCTCACATACTCAGGCACCTTCAACTCGTAGGCTCCCCTCTCGTCGGTCATGGCGGTGTATTTCTGGTTACCGTAGGCCTCAACGAGCACACCCGCAAGGGGGAGTCCTGTAGCGGCATCAGTCACATAACCGCTTACCGTCTTCAGCTGAACCTGCGCATAGCATATTGAAGATGAGAAGTTGAAGATGGAGAATTGCAGGCAAAATGCCACAACCAAACATCTTTTCGTCCAATCTCCACTACGGAAAAATTGCTTTATTGTATTCATAATTCTTCGTTTTTACTTATTCACCTTTCTACTCCTCTACCCTTTTCTTCGGACGCAGATAAATACAGTCGAGTAACATATCACGCGTATATTTCTTCGGAGCGGTTTCTATCATCTCGCTATTCAAGACAGAGCTACCTATCTTTAGCGAGAACTGAATGCTCTTCTGATCGTAATTGGTGGCAGGGAACGTGAAATTCTCGACAATCACCACCGTGTCAACACATAGAGAGTCTGCGATATATTCTTTCTTATCAGTAGTAACAGGGTTAGGATTCGTGCATTTTAGAGTCTTGCTGGCTCCCTTCTCATCGACATAAGCGAGCGTAGCCCTGAACTTACAAGGATGGTGGGTTGTGGCCACAGGATTAGCAACGGTAACAGGCAAGATGATAGCACAGATATCATAGGTACCAGACAATACATCCTGCAGATTGAAGGTCATTTCCCAGTCACTTGCTGTAATGGGCTTGAGATATAAATAGCCACTCTCCGACACGCTATCGGCAATATGCGTATATATCTCATCATTACAATTCGAATTCTTACTGATGACATTGGCGGTATTCTCGGCCTCAACCTTGATCTCGCGCTGGAAAGTGGTCTCGGGCGCAAAAGGCCAATGATCTGTGACGTAGAGCGTACCATTGCTGTATTCCTCGGGAGTGGCGCCATAGAGGATACCACCCTCGTCGAAAGGCTTATGGAACACGTGATACTTCGGATAACGCTTCGTATAATTATAGGTAATCAGCGAATCCTCGGGACTACTTTGTATCTTACGACTGAAGATAGCATCGCTGAACAAGGAGTAAGCTGCCCAGAAACGCTGCAGAGAGTCAGCACCTTCGAGGCTCGGAACAAAATGATAGCACTTCTGAGCCTCTGCCCAGACACGCTCCCATTCCGTAGCAGTGGGCACCACCATGATAAAGGCAGAGTCCTCAGCAGCAATCTTTCCTACTCGATCAAGCATGATATTGGTCTCGTTGAAGACGGAGTCAATATAGACCTGCTCGCCATCGACCATTCCGCCAGGTATTGACTGAGAAGGACTGAACTCATCCTTGTCGTAGCTGTTGAGCAGCTGACCCAATGTCGTAAAGCGGCTGTCGTTGAGCAGTGTTTCATAGATATTATAGCGATAGGGCAAGGGGCGCTCAAGGATATGGAGCAAACCACCTTTTGCACTCAGGTTCTCTTCCTTGACAGTAGAGCCAAGCACCTTGCCATTGCCTACAGTGGCACGCTTGGTATTGAGCAGGAAGAATTCCGTCGGCGTGGCAACACTGCTGGTCGGGCCATACGACAGGTGGTTGCCTACAAACGAGCGTATCACGGCAGAGTCGCCACTATCGGTTGCAAGCTGACTGATTAATGCATCCTTGTCGAAAGAGCCATTGACAGGAGCGAAAACGGTGAATGACTGTGAGCCATTGAGCATGTCAGCATAGCTCACATCCGTCTTTTTATGCTGTTTAAGCAACATGGTATTGCTGAGCACCTCACTAAAGTCACTCAGTTCCGGATGCTGCTGGATGGTCTGCCAAAGGGTCAGACTACTGTTTGCCTGAGTGACTGGGTCCTCATAATGCTCGTCCCACTCGCTACAGGCCGTGAAGGAAGCAGCGGAGCCACAGCCCACACAGAGCGCCAGGAGATAATGTTTGATGTTATCGGTAATCATAATCTTCAATTTTCAATTCTCAATTTTCAATTCTCAATTAGTGACGGTCTTCACCTTCTGGATCGTCATAGACCTCCTTCGGACAGAGCTCGACATAGTCGAGAGACATATATAGCGACTTACCATCAAGGATCTGGCGGAAACGCAGCCAATAGTCCTGGTCGGCACGCATAAACTGACGCACCAAGATACGACGCAGGGTGTTAGACTGATCGCGCAGACCCTTGGAGTCACTCCTACTGCCGTAACTGTCCATAGCCTTCATGAAGCCACGGTTACGCATGGCTTTATCATTAGCACGGTCTTCATCTTCATCGCCAGTGTCCTCTACCCTACCGGCATTGCTGTCGAGAATACGGAAACTGACAGGAATACCGCAGGCCTCATTATTAAGATAAACCTGAGCAATACCACGGTCGTTACCTTGAGAATAACCGATACGCACCTCGTAGGTTCCATCACGGGGCACTGGTGGCAACTTGACGGAGGCGTCAAACTTCTCGCCAGTAATACAAACACCACTGCCTTCATAATGAACCCAGCCTGGCTGCTCGTTACCACAGCCAACGAATGTATTGGCATTGTGCATTTGGAAGTTTGCCAGATAACCTTTCTTATAGCCAAACATCATGCGCTCACCAGCCATATACTTATAACGGGCACCACTGTTCATGAACTCAGGACTGAGGGTGCTACTGTCAACACGAATACGGCGAAGAAGTACATTGGTACGCACATCCTTGGAGTATGACAGGATATCATCGATGTAGTGATAGATACCATTGCTGCACTCTGCGCCCTTGATTGGCAGCACCTGAATGCCACGCACTTCCACATTCTTCTTGCCAGGGCCACCCTTACGGTTGATATAAACCTCATTCTCACCCGGGCAGCAGAAACGCATCAACGTATGAGGCGCCATGGTCTCGTAGTATTCCTCAGGATCGAACTCGGAGATGATAAACTTGGTTGCATAGAGTTCCTTTGTGCAGTGTACCCAATATTCACGATCGCCCTTACTATACATCAGATGATAGCTGATGAAACGGTTCAACGGATTACGACGATCAGTGAAATCATCGTCGTATTTGCCAGCATCCTCAGGATAGGCCTCGTCATAGACAGACTTAGCGTATGCCTTCAGGTCGTCAATGGTCTTAATACCATGAAGGTTATAGATGGAGTCGGTCTCAACAAAGGCCGTAAACATCCATTTATGCTCCAATGGGTAATAGGTTCGTGTCGTCTGTCCACTACCATCGCCAGCGGTAGAGTTGACCACCTGAATGTTCTTATTGCCATACATGGCTGAGTCGGGATCAAGGGTATAAGTTTCATCCTTATACTTCATCAGCGAATCGGCCATATGGGTGATAAGAAGGGCTTGACAGAAGAGGGAGAGATTTGGATTCTTCTCCAGCAAGGCAGGCAACAGGTCGCTGCTGGTCTTGATGACATGATCGACGACATGCACCACACCGTTGGTCACCGAGTCGTCGCGCTGAATCAGGCGTGAATCTTCATTGACATAGAATACCAGCGCGTTATTATTAACGGCATCACTGTCGGCCTTAATATTAATATAGTTATCGTTCATATTAACAGGAGACACGTCATTACCCATATCTGTTGTGAAATAAGCCTTGTCGTTGACAATATGCGTACGCGACAGGGTGTCACACATCTCTGTAGGCAGGTCATCGAGTGATGCATAACCATGCTCCTTCAGATACTGCTGGATGGCATCATTGGTGGGAGCGAACACCGTGTAGTGACCATAGCTCTTCAGCATACCCAGGTAGTTGCCTCGCTCCAGAATGGTCTTGAAATCGCTGAAGCGCTCTTGATCGGCCTCAATAAACTCTGCAGCCGTAAGACGTACGGAGGAATAGAAGGTCAGCGGTGCATCACTGTCATCATCGCTACATGAGGTCAACCCTGCTCCCATCGTCAAGAGACAACAGAGAACAGCCATCAGCCATTTGTTTCTGAAAATATTTATCTTTTCCATAATTATCAATTATCAATAAACCATTAATCTTAGTTCTTCTCCAGATCATCATCGCCACCAGTGTTATAGGCGGGATTCTGTTTCAAGTACGGATTGACCTTCAGCTCATTGCGGAAATAGGGGAAATAGAGCGCATTAGGATCGGCCAGACGAATCTGGATACCACCGATATTGGTCAACTGCTTCTGTGTGACGGTCTTAGCCAGGCTCTTGGTACTGCCCGTACGGCGAGCCATGCGCACTAGGTCATACCAACGCTTGCCCTCGAACATCAGTTCACGATGACGCTCGTCCATCACCAGGGTTCTCATGTCATCCAACGAGTTCTTGAAATCGGCAAACGTCAGCACTTCGCCCGTTCCTGGAGTCTTGGAGTTTACGGCGCGCCTGTTCACTGCATTCACCAGATCGAAAGCATCCTGATACTTGTCGCTACCCTGCTCTACCAAGGCCTCGGCCTTCATCAGCATCACATCGGTGAGACGATAGATGATCCAAGACGCAAAATCGGAAGAACGCCAGCTATAGGCTGGTCGCCAGGTTGACGTAGTCTTTTCAATCCTGGTGCTTTGAGAAGAATACTTGGCAATCCAATAAGACTTGCCATTCTCGTAGATGTTCTCATAGGCACGACAGTCTTTCGTATCAAAGAGGTCGGTCTTCTTCTGAGGCAGTCCCTTGTAGAACTCCTCCACGGTCACAAGGTTACCACTGGTCAGTGCATTGTTGTTTCTATGACTATAGAAAGAACCGACATAGGAGTTTGTGGGATTAGAGCTATTGGAATTGTCATAGGTAATCTCAAAGATACTCTCAAACGAGTTGCCCTGTCCGAAGATGGCATTATAGGCATAGCCCGAAATACTACTTATCTCCTCAAGATAGAGGGGGATATCATTAAACAGCTGTACCTCGTTCTGCAAACGACGTTTCAACAACTTGTCATACTCTTCCTGCTTGAAACTGATGACATAGTCGCAGCTGGCTATACACTTATCCCAATCGCCCTTCCACAGATAGAGGTCGGCAAGAAGCGCATACATAGCGGGACGAGTGACGCGAGCTGTGTTTTCGAGTTCAGCAGCGTCTCTGACATTTGAGTCGGATTTGGGCTTGCGGAAATACATCTGTGCATCGTCCTTCACAGCCTCCATGTCAGCAATGATATTGCCAAGCACCACGTTGAACGAGTCAGCGGGAATACGATATTCCTCGGTATCGTCAATACTGGGCTTGCGGGTGAAAGGCACGTCGCGGAACGTACGAATCAGGTAGAAATAGCACAGCGAACGGATAAAGGTAGCCTCAGCAATATTGGCCTTCATCTCCGCCTGCGTATAGTTAGGGTCTATCGCCTGCACCTGAGGCGCATAGTGTATAACCGTATTACAACGGTTGATGGTCTGATAGAATGCTGTCCAGTTACAATAGTTATTGGTGGGCAGGATATTCTCTTTGAGCATCTGTTCCAGATCCTGAGACGAAGAGTTACCCATCTTGACATTATCGGAGCGCACCTCGCCCCAAAGTCCCATACGGGTGACACTTTCGCCAGCCGCCAGACTCTCATAACATCCCATCAGCACACTAGTCACATCACTTTTCTTGGTCCAGTAGTTCTCGAGCACCACTTCATTCAATGGCAGCACATCGAGAAAGTCGTTGCAGCCGACTGTCGTAAAAGCAACACCACAGCCCATTGCAAGAACAACCATGTTATGTTTTATGTTTTTGGTAATCATAATTATCTATTTTCAATTATCAATTAGAATGATATGGTAACACCACCGGTAAACGACTTGGCACGTGGTGTCTGGGCATTATCAGACACGATACCATAGCCACCATAACCCACTTCGGGGTCGGCACCGGAATACTTAGTCAACACAAACAGGTTGTTGGCAGAGACATAAAGGCTCAACTGGCTGAGGCCCCATCGCTTGAGCATCTTAGAAGGCAGTGCATAGCTGAGCTGAGTGTAGTTCAGGCGGATAAATGAGCCATCCTCAACAAAGCGGTCGCTACCCAACCAGTTATAACCATAATTATATAACGCGCGCGGGATAGGTGCATTGTCGCCCTCTACACGCCAGCGCCACAGCACGGCACGACTCTGGTTGTTATTAGAATACATATTCTCAGCATTCATACGTGCCTTGTTGATAATCTTGTTGCCATAACGGAAGTTGAACTGGTTGTTCCAAGTCAGACGTCCGAAATGGAGTTTGAAGCCGAAACCGCCAGTAAATTTAGGCAGAGAAGAGCCCAGATAGACGATGTCGAGTT
This sequence comes from uncultured Prevotellaceae bacterium, assembly GCA_902778255.1. GTDB lineage: Bacteria > Bacteroidota > Bacteroidia > Bacteroidales > Bacteroidaceae > Prevotella. The sequence continues at coordinate 165,323 of CACYXD010000003.1, read as the reverse complement.
CGTTGATCTGACCATCGTGGTTGATATCCTCATAGATGGCATCACCACCCTTGAATTCTTTCTCATCTTCATCAATACCCGTATAGCAGAATCTCACGGGTTTCGTACGACCATAGTTATCAACGATGACATTGCCGTCCTTATCACGTGCCACAGGCGCATTAGGACCGCTCACGCCAGGAACCTCGGTCTCAGAGTACTTGCTGTACTGATAGACACCCAGATAACGGAAGCCATAGATACCACCCAAGGGACGGTTCAGCTCCACGCGTGAAAGGTAGCTGCCATTCTTCTTGTCAAAATCGCTGTTGAGCGAGGCCAACACAGTCTCATCCATCTCGGTAATTTTGTTGCGGTTGTTGGCAAAGGTGATATTGAAATCGACAGAGAACTTACCCGCCTTGATGATACGGTTGCCATTGAGGTTGAACTCCCAACCCACATTCTCCATGGCACCTACGTTCTGATAGTCCATCGAGGCAAAACCAGAACTGGAAGGCAGGGCGCGGTTACCCATGAGCAGGTCGGTAGTCTTCTGGCGATAGACCTCCACATTACCGTTGATCAGGTCGTTGAAGAAGCCGAAATCAATACCTGCGTTGATGGTCTCCTTCTGTTCCCACTTCAACTTCTTCAGCTGGATATTCTTCTGATAGGCCGAGCTATTACCAATATAGCCCTTGCCACTGGCATATTTGCTGTAGAACAGGCCCTCGCCACCAGGCTGGTTACCCACAATACCCCAACCCAAACGGGCGGCAAACATAGATACGAAGGGGAGGCCTTTCTTGAACCAAGGCTCATCGCTCATAATCCATTTTCCTGACAAGGCAGGGAAATTACCCCAACGCTGATCGTCACCAAACTTCGTGCTACCATCTCGACGTACAGAGAAGTCGGCAATATAGCGGCCCTTATACGCATAGTGGGCAGAATAGGTGAAATACAGGCTGCGCCACTGACCTGGCGACGAACTGAAAGACGAGATGATACCAGCTGCACTGGCCGAACGGATAGTACCTGAAGGCAAGCCGTACTCACTAGTATTCTGAGTGGTGCTTGTACCCTTGACCAACTGTCCGCGAAGCATCATCATTAGCGAGTGGTCCTTATTGCGGAACTGAGGCACAAAGGTCAGCGTGTGGGTTGTCGTGATGCCCAGACTCTTATAGGCATTGTTGGTAGCCAGGTTGGCATCTTTGCTGCTCCATCCGCCTGTGCTCAGTTCCGATGGACGGAACATATCATTATAGCGGTTGAAGATGTTGAACACGATCTTTCCCTCATAAGTTAGGCGCGTCTTCTCGTCTTCAATACCCATCAGTTCATAGTTCAGCTTGAACTCCGGCTCGATATTATAGCTGGTCTCCTCGTTCTTAGCCAAATAAGCCAGGGCAATGGGGTTGTAATCCTTGAACTGGTTATCCTCGAACACCTTATTTGAGGAAGACAGCATATTATAGAAAACACCAAGGGAGTTACCCTGCTTGTCCTCTTCATAGATGCTCAGGTTTGGCATTCGACGATAGGCCACAGAGAGCAGATCGGCATAGTTTTTCTGATTATCTGTATAGGTCAAGGCCACATTGGTGGCAATCTTGATACGGTCAGAAACGAAATAATCAAGGGCCACACGGGTAGTGAAACGGTCCAGCTGCTGCTTGATGATAGAACCTGTCTCGTGGTCGTAACCGGCTGCAATTCGGAAATTGGCCTTCTCACCACCACCGCTCAGGGCTACATAGTGGTTCTGGCGCCAACCAGTCTTCTTCACAGCGTCCACCCAGTCGGTATTATTGTTATACATCTGGTATTCAGAGAACTTACCACCTGAGACGTAATTGATCTCATTGATATCATCGCTGGCATTGGGATCCATGTGCGGATTGAAGTATTCTTCCTTGAGCAACATGGTGTATTCATCACCATTGAGCAGCTTCATACCGTTGGGCTGATAGGTGCCTGTCAGACGGAAACTATAGGTAACGCGCGTATTACCACGTGCACCACGCTTGGTCTTAATCTCAATCACACCATTGGCACCCTGAGAGCCCCAGATGGCAGTTGCGGCAGCATCTTTCAACACAGCGATGCTCTCGATATCCTCTGGGTTCACATTCAGCAGCTCGGCAAACTTCTCGTCATTGGCCGACTGGAAGTCGAAATCGGACGTTGCACCACTCTGCCATACGTTACCATCAACTACGATAAGCGGCTCACTGCTGCCATTGATACTTGACACACCACGCAGACGCATACTTGTGCCACTCCCCAGGTTACCTGAGTTGGCCACAATATCCAGACCTGCAATACGTCCCTGCAGGGCCTCGTCTACGGTGGTCACAGACAATCCCTCGAACTCCTTCATGTCAATACTCTGTCGGGCAGAAGATATTTCCTTGACGGGAATCTGCAGACCGGAACCGCCAGCCTTCTTTTTTGCCGTAACAACCACATCGGTCAGCGTGGTCTGGTCCACCAGTTTAATGGCATAATGGGTCTTATTAAAAGGCAGGATCTGCGTCTTGCAACCTACATAAGAGACTTTTAGCTTATCTTTTGGATTCTTCAACTTGAAAGAGAAGTTACCATTCATGTCTGTCAGACAAGCTGCAACGATACGGTTGGCACCGTCTATCTCGACCACATTGGCCTGCATCACAGGACCGAAAGCATCGCTTACCGTTCCGCTGATGATATCGCCTGCCTTCTGTGCATAACATACTGAAGATTGAAAAATGAAGATGGAGAATTGCAGACAGAATGCTACAACCCAACATCTTTTAGTCCAACCTCCACTACGGAATAATTGTTTTATTGTATTCATAATTTTCAATTCTCAATTTTCAATTCTCAATCAAAAGCGGTCCGTCAATCAGATGAATGACTGCCGACGAAGAGTTGTGGATTATCGTCGCATCATTCTTTTTCTGCTGACCATAGGTAAACTCACGTGCCATCAGATTATACAGACCTTCTTTCTCGGTCATCACCCTGCGGGTGTTTCCTGCCTGGTCTTTTATCTGAATCTTACTGCCCTGCTTGTCAGTCGTCACATTCAACGTCTTGAAGACCTTCTTGGTTCCCTCAGTAGCCAAGTAGGCAGTTTCATAAGATGTACTAAAATTGCCATTCTCATCAAATTCATCCAGGCCTGTCGTATTGTTGCCGTTGATCATTACGGCATTATCCTGAATATGATAACGGAGGAAAGCATTAATCTCGCCGACATACTGATCATACAACTGATGCTGCTCAGCAACTGTTGTATCCAGTGCTGCCACATCATCCCATGTATGCAGTTTCTGGCTGGCTATCAGGGCGTCGATACTCTCATTGGTGGGCACGTAAACGGTATAATGGTAATTATTGAACACGCCAAAACACCAGTCACCGCTGACTGCATACTTCTTGTCATACATTGATACCAAAATATCGCTGTTAGCCAGCAGACTGTAGAAGCGGCTGAACTCTGAATGTCCCTTCAGGATATCGACAACGGTCTGGCGGGTTCCCAATACAGGGCCCTGCTCCAGGATATAGCTCTTACCATTACCGCCTTTTGTCTGGTCATATACAAAGTCAATGGGTACGGATGGGGTCTCGCCATTGATTTGACGGGTACCCTCTACCTCCATGCCTTTATCACCAAGCTCAACATGGTTCACGCGAAGAATAGAACCGCCCTTCGTACGATAATATTCATGACCATCCTCCACATCGCCAATCACGACATGGTCGTCCAGAATATTATACAAACGGTTGAGAATAGGGTTGAGATCAAGGTTCAGACCGTTGGTATTTTCATAAACGCCAATAGAGTCGCCTGCCATTCCGGTTTCCGGATCAATATTGTGAATACTGGCATAGACTTCATTGTCCGTCCGTTCAGAGTCATAATGGAAACGAAGCAACTGTTTCGGATTTCTGCCATACGAACAGGGATCGACATACTCCAACAAGGCATTGTTCGAAGGCAGGAAGAAGCTGTAACGCGTATTCAGCGAATTCAGAAATGCCTGATAGTTCAGCTTCTGGATAGCCCACAGCATAATCGACATATTCTGATCTACCACGGTGGGATACATCACGCTGACAAACGAGGTCGGGGTAAACACGCGATTAGTCAGATAGATAGCACCATTGCAGGCCAGCCAAACAGAATCCACATCTTTCTTCTCAATACCCAGTGGATCAGCGGCATCGTTCATGATATACTGGAACTTACTGGGAACACTGCCCACAAGCGAAGTCAGCATATTGGCTTTCATAAACTCGGTCAACGTGCTGTATGGCACATTGTCCCAAGAACCGAAACTCTTACGCAGAGAAGCACCGGCACCCTCTTGCCAATAATAATTAAGTGCATCATCGGAAGGCACAAGCATCACAGCCATATCCTGCAACATAGCTGTTTCCTCCGAGATGTTCGAGGGCACGAAATAGCTGTTCCATCCTGGATCATAGGGCAAAGAACCAAACGACTCGCACAACTGGTTATGAGAACTGGTAAATGCCTTCCCACCCTGAGAGCGCTCTGAGAAATAGCGCAACTCGAACACGGAGTCCACATTCGTGCCTTGAGAGGCATTATACGAGTCTTTCACGTCATCACCCAACCAATCGAGCACCGAATAGCGGTTCAGCAGATGGGCAAATTGAGTCGTGTTGGGTTTGCTCATAATGATGTCAGCCATATTAGGCAATGGTGTCACCACCTCGCTCATACGATTGACAAAGCCATTCAAGCAACGGATATTCTGCTCTATGATCTGCGCACCGTTCACCGAGGCATCGCCGCTTTGGCGGTGCGTTGTGTTATTATACAGGAAATCATAGTCGTCGTTGGTTATCTGCTTGTTGGCCATATGGCGCTCAATGAAGTGGATCATAGGAACCTCAGTGGCATCATGAAGCACTACTAGCGAGTCACGTCCTTGATACATTCCCCAATAATCCGTATTGGGGATAGCAGTTTTTTTCATCAGCTGCATATTATCAAAAGGCTCAAGGGCAGAATAACGACGCATAGCATCACCCTCGACAGGGGTTCCGCTGGCATTCGGTGTACTAGAAAGTGCCTGCACCTGATAACTGTTGTTGATCATCGCACCAAACAACAGCTTACGCTTCTGAGTCGTGTTTAAGTCCTCATACTTCCTCACTCCCCAAGAGTTGTTTTTGAAGAAACGCTCAAAAGCGGCATCATCAGCAGCAAATAGCGTCTTCGAACCTGTCTTTGCCAGCACCTCGCTATAGTTCAGGTCATCAATCAACTTCACCATGGTGGTAAAGTTTCCTTGTTCGTTAAGCCAACTATAGATGCTACGATCCCAACCCGCAGGGGTCTCCTCATCCAAGTCGTACTCCGAACAGGAAACAAACCCGCCCATACCAGCCAGCGCCAAGCATACAGCCGAAAGCCGCAGGCGGCTCCAGCTCCAGAAATCTTGCTTTGCAAGCGACCTTTTTAGGTCTAGCAGTCTTTTGCTTTTCATTCGTTTGTTGTTTTTGGTTTTTATTTTGCTTTCAATATTATTCGGTTAGCCTAATATCGGTTGCAAAATTACATAATAAATGTAAAAGAAACTTTTCGGCATGTCCGAGGGGCTTTCCTTTACGTCCACAGCCACTAAAGAATGTCTCATATGCTTTTCTTTTTGTTGCATCAAAGAGAATATAGCATAGGAGAAACGCTTTTCCATCCTTTATTCCTCCCTTATTATCCCTTCATTCCTCCCCGTTTCAGTTTGCCATGACGTATTGTCACAAAACATTCCCAACGTGGGAATGATTCTTTTACTTATGGTTTGCTTGCTTCGCGGAGAGAACAACAAAGCCCCGAGGCTTTACCTCGGAGCTTTGAATCCTGCGGAGAGAACAGAAAGCCCCGAGGTTTTCCCTCGGAGTTTTGAACCTATTTCACCTGCGGAGAGAACAGAAAGCCCCGAGGTTTTTCCTCAGAGCTTTGAACCTATTTCACCTGCGGAGAGAACAGAAAGCCCCGAGGTTTTCCCTCGGAGCTTTGAACCTATTTCACCTGCGGAGAGAACAGAAAGCCCCGAGGTTTTCCCTCGGAGCTTTGAACCTATTTCACCTGCGGAGAGAACAGGATTCGAACCTGCGAACCGGTTTTGCCGGTTACACGCTTTCCAGGCGTGCCTCTTCAACCACTCGAGCACCTCTCCAAATTTGCGACTGCAAAATTACAAATAATTATTGAATTGCAAAAACTTTTTCCACATTTTCATTCGTTCGCTGGCAAAGAATCTCCTCACTCACGCCATAAGCCTCAGCCAAGCGGGTGATGACATAGCGGATATAGGCGGACTCGTTGCGCTGACCACGCATAGGCACAGGGGCCATATAGGGGGCATCGGTCTCAAGAACAAGGCGGTCAAGAGGCACTACTGCTGGGAGCACCTGGGGCAGATGACTCTTCTTAAACGTAGATACGCCACCAACACCTAGCACGAAACGCTCGAACTGAAGCAGTTCGGTAGCCTCTATCTCATTACCCGTGAAGCAATGGAACACACCACCAGGCAATCCCTTCGCGTACCTCTTTAATATATGTACCATCTCGTTTTGCGCCTTGCGACAATGAATCATCAAGGGCAACCGCGTCTCTACAGACCAACGGACCTGTTCTTCGAAAGCCCCCAACTGTTCCTGCTCGAACTCACGGCTCCAATAGAAGTCAAGACCAACTTCGCCAATGGCGATAAGAGGGTTGAGGGAGGAAGGATGAAGGATGAGTTCCTTTATCCGAGACAGCTGTTCACGCCAGTCGGCACGAACCTCCTCAGGATGAAGGCCCACCATAGGAAAGAGAAAATCTGGATACTTTTGAGAAAGAGTCAAGACACATTGAGAAGTGGTAAGATCGATGGCTGGCAGGAAGATGGCCTTACAGCCTGCTTCACGGGCACGCCGCATCACCTCTGCCCTATCGTCATCGAACTCCTCACCATCCAAGTGACAATGAGTGTCGACAAAACTAATCAACTCTTTCATCTATCACTTCTCCCTATGCATCATGGCATTGGTATATTGACGAAGTTCTTCCTTACGCTCTGCAGACACGCTGATCTTTTCGAGCAGCTGCTTACCCTGCTCGAAGTAGAAGTTAATCTTTTCCTCGCAGAGCTGACGGATGCCTATCTCGTCATACAGACGGGTAACGGCAGCCACTTTCTCAGCACGATTGAACTCCTTAGCCTCAATCCAGCGCATCAGTTCGGCACGCTGCTCGGCATTGGCACGATTCACGGCATTGATAAGCATATAGGTTTTCTTATTAGAGGTGATATCGCCACCGATAGCCTTTCCAAAGACTTTCGGATCGCCATATACATCAAGCATATCATCTTGCAGTTGGAACGCAAGTCCTATCTTCTCGCCAAACTGATAGAGCAGGTCGGCATCCTCCTTAGAGGCATCACCCAGAATAGCACCTATCTTCAAGGCACAAGCCAGCAGTACGCTGGTCTTGAGGCGTATCATCTCAATATATTCGTCCTCCGTCACATCATTGCGTGTCTCGAAGTCCATATCAAACTGCTGACCCTCACCAATCTCAAGGGCTGTCTCAGTAAACAGACTAAGCACCTGAGGCAGGTGGACAGGATCACACTGAGCCACACGCTGATAGGCCAGCACCAGCATGGAGTCGCCTGAAAGGATAGCCGTATTGTCATCCCATTTCTTATGGACGGTAGGCTGTCCTCGCCGCACATCAGCATTGTCCATCAGGTCATCGTGAAGCAGGGTATAGTTATGATACGTCTCCAGTCCCAAAGCTGGCATCAGGATATCTTCGGGATGTTCCTTGAACAGGTTATAACCCAGCAACATCAACACCGGACGGATACGCTTGCCGCCCAATGAGAGCACATAGCGGATAGGTTCGTAGAGCGATGCTGGCTTTCTGTCATACAGAAGGGTGTCGAGTCCCTCGTTCACAATTCTCAAGATTTCGTCTGACTTTGTCATATTTTGTTTACCGTTTACTGTTTAAAGTTTGAATACTACGGGGATGCAGACCTTGGTGCGACAGGGCTCGTCGTTCTGAATGCCTGCTGTCCAGCGGGGCATCATACGGAGCACACGCAATACCTCGCGGTCACAATGTGGATTGAGTGACTTGACCACCTTTACATCAGTCACAGAGCCATCTTTATTGACGATAAACTCTGCCACCACCTTACCTTGAATCTTACGTTCCTGAATGATTGACGGATATTTCAGATTGCGCTGCAACCATTTCATCATCTCTACTGGTCCGCCAGGAAACTGCGGCAAATCCTCAACCACGCGGAAACTCACTACATCGTCGTCTTGAGGAGCAGGCGGTTCTAGCTCTTCCTCCATAGCGCTCATGTCGCTATTCATGTCGGTTTCTACAGGTTCGTCATCGTCCAAGGGATTTGTTTCCTGCTCTTCCTCCTCTTTTACCACGAGCTTCTTGGTAGGTTCTGGCTCCACTTTAGGCGCCAATACCAGTTCGTTTTCCGGACGCATCAAGGACGACAATTCCTCGTCCATCGAAAACTGTTCCAGCAAATCAGGGTCGTCCAAAGGGTCATCAGCAGGGAACGGGAATTCCAAGGCCGCGATAAAACAAGTCAGTGCGACCAGCAGTCCCAACAGGAACCGGCGAATGCGCCCATGCTCCAAATCCGCTTTCCTGCTCTTCTTGACTTCCACTCTATTTCCCTATATACTTCTCGATGGTCTCCAAACATTTGACGCTGCTGATGGGCTTGGTCAGGAAATCATCGCATCCCACTTCAAGTGCCAACTGCCTGTCACTATCGAAGGCGTTAGCTGTAAGTGCTACTACTGGCAACTCCGGCATCTTTTCCTTGATAGCCTTCGTAGCCTCCAGTCCATCCATGACAGGCATTTTAATATCCATCAGTACCAAGTCAAAACCGCCTTTCAGCGCCATATCTACTGCCTCCTGACCATTCTTGGCACGCTCAAACTCATATGAGCGTTTCAGGACATAAGTCATCAGGATATAGTTACTGTCATTGTCCTCAGCCACTAAAATTCTTTTCATCTTTGAATATGTTTAGTTCGTTAAAGAGTTACAAAAGTAAGCATTTTTGCTGAGATAATTTGCATCTTTGATAACTTTTAACTAATTTTGCACGATAAGAAATGAATACTAATTAAAATCGATTACTAATGAATCTGAAACTTTATTCTTTAGCATTGGCTTTCTCAGCATCACTCTCGACACAGGCTCAACATGTGATGGACGTAAACGCCAAGAAGTTGGGAGCACCAGTACAGTCAACCATGTATGGCATTTTCTTTGAAGACATCAACTATGCGGCTGACGGTGGTCTCTATGCAGAACTGATTATGAACCGTTCGTTTGAATTCCCCAATGCTTTTGCTGGATGGGATACTTCGGGTAAGGTAACATTGAAGGACGATGGTCCCTTCGACAGGAACCCCCACTACGTTCGTATGGCTCCTGCCGGTCATAACGACAAGCACACAATGATTGAAAGCCATGGATTCTTCGGCATCGGTGTGAAAGGCGGCGAGGAGTACCGCTTCTCTGTATGGGCACGTGTACCAAATGGTGGCAAAGCCAAACTATGGATAGACCTCGTTGACAACGCCACCATGAGTGATGACCAGAAATTAGGCAACGCCAGCGTAGAGGTGAACGGCAAGGAATGGAAGAAATACACAACCATCATTAAGCCCAAGCGCACCTTTGCAAAAGCACATCTTCGTGTGTGGGGCGACAGCAAAGCCACTACAGACGTTGAGCACATATCACTTTTCCCTGTTAAGACATGGAAAGGCCGTGAGAATGGTATGCGTCAGGACTTGGCACAGGCCTTGAACGATATGCATCCCGGCGTATTCCGCTTCCCTGGCGGTTGTATCGTGGAAGGTACCGACCTGGAGACACGCTATAATTGGAAGAACAGCGTGGGGCCCGTTGAGAACCGCCCCCTGAACGAGAACCGCTGGCACTACACCTTTACAGGACGTTACTTCCCCAACTACTACCAGAGCTACGGACTGGGCTTCTTTGAGTTCTTCCAGCTCTGCGAGGACTTTGGTTGCGAGCCGCTCCCAGTTATCTCATGCGGTCTGAGCTGCCAGTTCCAGAACCCAGACCCCACCAAACCAGGCGTACACGTTGCACTTGACGATCTTGATGACTACATTGACGACGCCCTCGACCTCATTGAGTTTGCCAATGGTCCCGTGGATTCCGAATGGGGTAAGGTACGTGCTGAGATGGGACACCCAGAGCCATTCAACCTGAAGTTCCTCGGAGTAGGTAACGAACAGTGGGACTATGACGAGAAGCATGGTGGCTACGGTCCCGTCTTCACCTCACGTCTGAAGAAGTTCATGGAAGGAATACGAGAGGAATATCCTGACATCAAACTCATCGGCACCACTGGTCCCAACTCTGAGGGCTGGGACTTCGACCTGTTGCAGCCCCGCATGAAGGAGCTGAAGGTTGACCTCTATGACGAGCACTACTACCGCAACGAGGAGTGGTTCCTGAGCCACGGCCTGCGCTATGACGCCTACGACCGTAAGGGTCCCCGTGTGTTTGCAGGAGAATATGCCTGCCATGGACGCGGTAAGAAATGGAACCACTATGAGACTTCTCTCTACGAAGCAGCCCATATGACGGGTATCGAGCGTAATGCCGACCTCGTACACATGGCTACCTACGCTCCTCTCTTCGCCCATGTTGAAGGTTGGCAGTGGCGTCCTGATGCCATCTGGTACGACAACCTGCGCTCATTCAAGTCTGTCAGTTACTATGTACAGCAGATGTTTGCTATGAACAAGGGAACCAACGTCCTCTCACTCACTATGAACAAGAAGCCTGTTGCTGGTCAGGACGGACAGGATGGCCTCTTTGCTTCAAGCGTATTTGATAAGGCTACAGGGGAAATTATCGTCAAGGTGGTAAATACGTCCAAGCAGGCACAGCCCATCACCCTCAACCTTCAGGGCATCAAGGGCGAGCGCACAGCTGAAATCCTGACACTGAGTTGGAACGGTTCGATGGACGATGAGAATACACTGGATCAGCCGGAGAAGATTATACCAAAACCCGGCACTCTACCATGCTCTGCCGACAAGAAGCAGACGGTACTCAACGACAATCTACCCGCTATGTCGTTCCGTATTTACAAAATCAAGAAGTAAGTATAAACACCTATAAAACAAGCCTCCAGCTATTCACACACAATAGTTGGAGGCTCGTTTTTATAGCTTCCGCAAATCCATATAGACATACTGCAGAGCAAATATAAGAATGCCGGCCAAAGCGCCACCGATATGTCCACTGAGGCTAACGCCATTCTGAAAGCTCGTGAAGATGTTTAGACCAAGGAAAAAGCCTGGTGCAAGGAAGCCATAATCGTCAAACGCATTTTTCGTTTCCTTCTTCGTCTCTATCGGCTGATCTTTCTTAACAAAATGGGCTCTTAATGCATCAGCGAACCAGAATGACAACATACCGAAAACGCCTCCCGATGCGCCTACTGTCATAGCATGAGGATTACAAAGGAACAGGATGCACATTCCAGACAAGACTGTCGATAACAAAAAAACGGCAACAATTCTATAGGGCCTATGTCCTGATGACGACAGCACAACTGCACAAACAACATACATAAAAAGATTTCCAACAATATGGAACAATCCGTCGTGCAGGAATCCATAGGTGATTAGACGCCACCATTCATGATGCACCAACACATCCACATTCGACAACGCGCCCCAGGCTATCATCAGCTGCCTGTTACTGCTATCAAGACTATAGCCATTTATCGCCATCAGGGCAAGCACAAAAATCATTACAGCCGGCAAGAGCCAAAGCAACAAGAACTCCAACTTGACTAATCCGTGTGTTTTGACTTCGTCTATCATGGTACGAGAAACGACAAGTAGGCCAGGATGTTCACTCACAGACTCATCGAACTCTTGCCTGATATATGAAATCCAAAACACAAAGAACAAAATGCTACCACCTAACGACAGCGTAAGGAGCCAGACAAAGGCATTAAAGTCTGCATCCATCGGGTCTTTGCCGTTTAAGACCTTATAAATAGTATAACTTTTGTCTTCAATCCAATTTATCTTTGTTTTCATAGAGTTTTCAACAGCACGCTGATAACCCTCTATTTCATCTCTTTGATTAAGAGGCTTTAAGTAATGGTCATTCATAGTCTCCTTAAACAAGGAGCCCAGATAAGTATCCTTGATGTCATAAAACCATCTTTCCAACTGTGATTCCGATGCATGAGTATAATCATGCTTCGCAGAGTGCTCGTTGCAAATATATGTGTGGGGATCATTTTTCAAACCACAAGCCTCATACATTATATACACAATGTCACTACCGTGACGTTTTTCACGTTTGGTCGTACCTACAAAGAAACCATACAACGCGTTATTCAAGTCTTCTCCAGACAGTTGGTGTATCTTCACATAATCAATCTCATTCACGTTTATCGTTTTCAGTTCCTCAACAGAATCAACCGTTGCACTCTTTGCCTTCAGTTTTTCTACATACAGAGACGTTGATGAGAAAAGGGCTGTGGAAAAAATAAACATCGCTCCCCAAATATAACCCTCAATCTTATCATGAAGAGCCGCAATAAAATGACGACAAAGATACAGATGAAGGATTGCAAACAAACCAGGAACAGCGTAATCAGGGACATACGACTTTGTATTTGGCAGTATGTCAAGGGATATCCATCCCCAACGAATCACTCCCCAAACGAAAGAGAGCACCACAGCAGATGTCAGGATATACAGCACAGCGATATACTTATTGTTGTGGCGCTGCCTCTCAGCATCTATTATCGGCTTCTTTGGATAGGCTTTGCCTGTTCCTTTCATTTTATTCTTTTTCTTACTCATAACAAAAAAGATATACGCTTTTTCAAGGCAAAAGTAATAAGATTTTTCTTATTGCCAAAGCTTATCATCAGAAAAATCAGTTGTTTCTTGCTGCCATTTAAGTTTTTTTTCGTACCTTTGTCGGCAATTATGGCCGTAGCAAACCTGATAACCAAAAACAGTAACGAGCATCAGTTCTCGTTCGAGGTGCTGCCCCCTTTGAAAGGGACTGGCACAGATAAGCTTTTTGCCGACATCGAAAAGCTTTGTAAACTGAATCCTGCTTTCATCAATATCACCACGCATCATAGCGAGTACGTATATAAAGAACTAGGCGATGGGCGCTTCGAGCGTCAGCGTATGCGCCTACGTCCTGGCACCATAGCCGTAGCCGCAGCCATCCAATACAAGTTTCATGTACCCGTGCAACCACATATTATCTGTAGTGGTGTAACGATAGAAGATATTGAGTATGAACTGCTGGACCTGCAGTTCTTGGGCATCACCGACCTGTTGCTGCTACGCGGCGACAAGGCGAAGGAAGACCGTGTGTTCACTCCTACCCCAGGCGGTCATGCCCACACCACTGATCTGATTAGGCAAGTGCAGCGTTTCAACGAGGGTTTCTTTGCCAATGGCGAGCCTATTAAGAACCCTGGGGCGAAGTTCGACATTGGTGTGGCCTGCTATCCAGAGAAGCACGAGGAAGCACCTAATCTGGAGATGGACATGCAGTACCTGAAGGAGAAGCAGGATTTAGGTGCGCAATATGCTGTGACACAGTTGTTCTACGACAACGAAAAATATTTCGCTTTTGTAGAGAAGGCTCGTCAGATGGGTATCACCATCCCCATCATACCTGGTATCAAGCCCTTGGCAAAGCTGAGCCAGCTCAGCGTGGTGCCACGCACCTTCCATTGCGACATTCCTGAGGCACTGGCTCGCAAAATCGTGAAATGCAAGACCGATGCTGACGCCCGTCAACTGGGCATTGAGTGGACTATACAGCAATGCCGTGAGCTCTATGCACACGGTGTCAACGACATCCACTTCTATACCGTCGGAGCAGTAGATTCTGTGGTGGAGATTGTAAAGGAGTTAAGAAGTTAAGATGATAGTTGCTATCAATTTAAGAATTAAGCATTGAAGTTTAGTGAGGTTATAGGACAGGAAGAGGTGCAGGAGCGCTTAGTGCAGATGGTCAAAGAAGATCGTCTGCCACATGCAATGATGCTCTGTGGCCCTACGGGTAGCGGAAAGATGGCTATTGCCGTAGCTTTCGCGTCCTATCTGCTGGGGGAAGATAATGCGATGGTGCAAAAGCTGGAGCATCCCGACCTGCATTTCACCTACCCCACCATCAAACTGCCTTCAATGAGTGCCGACCACAAGCCCGTAAGCGATGATTTCGCCCGCGAGTGGCATGAGCTTATCATGCAGGGAGCCTATTTTACACTGGATCAATGGCTCACAGCTATCGGTGCTGAGAACCAGCAAGCTATCATCACAGCAGGTGAGAGCGATGATTTGGTGCGTAAACTCTCGCTAAAGTCCAGCCAAGGTGGTTATAAGGTGAGTATCATCTGGCTACCTGAGCGCATGAACATAGAATGTGCCAACAAACTGCTAAAGCTCATAGAGGAACCACCTTCTCAGACTGTATTCCTGATGGTATGCGAAGAGCCCGACAAACTGCTGGAAACCATCCGCAGTCGTGTTCAGCGCATTGATATCAAAAAGATTCCGGATGAGATCATCCGTCAGGCGCTGATTGAGAGAAGAGGCATTGATGAAGACTCTGCGCAACGCATCAGCCGACTGGCCAACGGTTCTTGGCTTAAAGCGATGGAAGCCCTGCAAGCTGGGTCGGAAAACGAGCAGTTCCTTGATCTTTTCATCATGCTGATGCGACTGGCTTACCAACGAAAGGTACGTGACCTACGGAAATGGAGCGAGACAATGGCTGGGTTCGGACGCGAGAAGCAGAAACGGTTTCTGCAGTTCTTCCTGCGAATGCTACGCGAGAACTTCATGAGCAACTTCCACCAGCCGGAACTGGTGTATATGACCAGAGAAGAAGAGAACTTTGCAAAGAACTTTGCCCGTTTCATCAATGAGGCAAACATACTGCAGTTGTACGACCTGGCAAACAAGGCCATACGTGACATCGGACAGAACGCAAACGCGAAGATTGTGTTCTTCGATTTTTCACTACAAATGATTGTATTGCTTATTCAAAAATAAAACAAATAGATGGAAGAGAAACAGAGGACATACGAGATAAGAACCGGCTGTGATCGAGGGCTTTGCCGAGCCGCTGTAGGCCGACAAGACAGGCAGTTGAACACCTACGACTGGTTGGCCGACGTACCTGGGAATGCTGAGACAACCGATTTAGTGGAAGTACAGTTCAAGCACACACGTAAAGGCTACTACCACAACGTCAACAACCTGCCGCTGAAAAAAGGTGATATTGTCGCTGTTGAAGCCAGTCCTGGCCACGACATTGGTGTAGTTACCCTGACAGGACGACTGGTGAATCTGCAGATCAAGAAAGCCAACCTGAAGAGTGCTGACGACATCAAGCGCATCTACCGTCTGGCCAGGCAGGTAGATATGGATAAATACCACGAGGCAAAAGCCCGCGAGCATGAGACCATGATTGAGAGTCGTGAGATAGCCAAGAAACTGGGGTTGGACATGAAGATTGGTGACGTAGAGTATCAGGGCGATGGTCAGAAAGCCATCTTCTACTATATTGCCGATGAGCGTGTGGATTTTCGTCAGTTGATTAAAGACTTGGCCGCTGCTTTCCATGTGCGCATTGAGATGAAACAGATTGGTGCCCGTCAAGAAGCTGGACGTATTGGCGGAACAGGCCCCTGCGGACGCGAACTCTGCTGCGCCACATGGATGAAGAACTTCGTTTCCGTAAGCACTGGTGCCGCCCGCTATCAGGATATCTCGCTGAATCCGCAAAAGCTGGCTGGTATGTGTGCAAAACTGAAGTGCTGTCTGAACTACGAGGTCGATGACTATATGGAGGCTGGCAAAAAGTTACCCAATCGCGAAATCGTACTGCAGACACTCGACTCTGACTATTTCTATTTCAAGGCCGACATCCTGGCTGGTCTCGTCACCTACTCTACCGACAAGCGTATAGCTGCAAACCTGGAGACGATCACAGCTGAACGGGCCAAGGAAATTATTGAGATGAACCGTCGGGGCGAAAAGCCTGGAGATCTGCAACCAGACGAGGAGAAGAAAAAACGCGAACAAGAGAATCAACCCGTTGACTTGTTGGCTGGCGATGATATCCACCGATTCGACAAGGCGAAGAAGAAAAAGAAAAAGAAGAGAAAGCCTCAGGAGCCAAGGAATGAGCAAAAGAATGAGCCTACTAAGGAATAGCATCTATACAATTATGGCGGTTGCGCTGACACTGACCAGTTGCAACCGCCAGATTATTTACAGTCACTACGAACCCATCGATACTGATGGATGGGAGCGTCATGATACCATCTGCTTTATGATTCCTTATGCAGAAGAAGGGCAGTATGCAGAGACCTTAGGACTACGTGCCATAGGAACCTATCCATATCGCAACCTGACATTGATAGTCAACCAAAAGAAAAGCACACAAGAGCCAAACAGAGTTGACACCATTAATTGCGAGATAGTTGGTGAGAAAGGGATACTGAAAGGCAGTGGTACAAGCATCCATCAGATTGACATACCACTTACGACAGTCCACCTACAAGCTGGCGACACGCTGAATGTCAGCATATGTCACCACATGAGCCGGGAGATGCTGCCAGGCATCACAGATATTGGATTTACACTTAAGAAACTGACAGAATAATTAATTGTTCAGCACATAACGTCCTGCATCAATACGCAGAAAGATAAACAGCAGGAGCGTGAAGCCCCACAGTGAAGAGCCTCCGTATGAGAAGAATGGCAACGGTATGCCTATGACAGGTGCCAATCCTAAAACCATCCCCACATTGATGGCAACATGGAAGAGAAACACTGACAACACACAATAGCCATATACACGTCCAAATGCTGTTGGTTGGCGCTCTGCCAAATGTATCAGCCTCAAGATCAAAGCTAGGAACAGCAAGAGTACACCAGCTGCGCCAATAAAGCCCTCTTCTTCACCAACGGTACAGAAAATAAAGTCGGTATCCTGCTCAGGCACATATTTCAGTTTAGTCTGAGTACCGTTCAAAAAGCCCTTGCCTTCCAGGCCACCTGAACCGATAGCGATCTCACTCTGATGTACATTATAGCCCGCACCCCTCAAATCCTCTTCCATCCCCAACAAGACATAGATACGCGTACGTTGGTGTTTCTCCAGCACATGATTCAAGGCATAGTCGGCTGAGTTGAAAAAGACAAGCGATCCAAGCACAAATCCCATAATCCAAAAATAATTATGTACACGCGTGCGTATGGCTTGCCATAGACAATAGCCTATTAACAGCACACAAAGAGACACCTGAACCCAGAACAAATCAAAAGGTATCACATAGAGCGAGAAGAGGACACATACAACTGTGACTCCCAGACACACTGCGAGACACATTAAGGCTTTCTGCCAGTCACGGCAATAAACCCCTATCATCACCGACGAGAATATCTGTATGAGCAAGGAAACAATAAAATGTCCCACTGACGTAGGTGTGTACCACATTGGTGATTCTGCAAATCGGATGCCTATCACAAAATAAAGAACCATAGCCACTCCTGTGAAAAGCACGCTGCCAGTCATACCCTCACGATAGAACATTAGGAAAAACGACAGGTAGACAAGAGCCGAGCCTGTCTCACGCTGCATGACGATAAACAGCATGGGCAGGAGCACGATGAGCATAGTTTTCAGGAAATCACGGGTCTTACTGATGTCATACCCATAGCGCCCCATAAACTTGGCGAGTGCCAACGCTGTAGCAAACTTCGCGAACTCTGCCGGCTGCAATCGTAGAGGGCCCAATACCAGCCACGACCGCGAGCCTTTGATACTGTGGGGGTTGAAGATGGTGGCAAACAGAAGAAGAAGAAGAGCGCCGAATATAACGTATGCAAACGTATCATAGAGGCGGTCATCAAGCAACAGCAGTATGGTAGCCAGCATCAGGGAAGTGCCTATCCACACAATCTGCATACCCGAACGTGCCGACAACGAGAAGATATCCGTATCGCCATAGGTATAACTGGCTCCGCACACACTGAGCCATCCGAACGTGAGCAGAGCCACATAGATTGCCACCGTCCACCAGTCAATAGAGCGTATCACGCCTTGCTTCCTATCTGTCAGCTGTTCCATAGTTGATGCGTTTACCTTGAATTTCCTTGGCCCTCGCCAACGAGGCTTCTGAAAGTTCACCTTTCAAATATTTTTCCATTATCAACCCACCAATAGGCACACCAAAGGTAGCACCCCAGCCGCCATTCTCCACATAGACAGAAACAGCTATTTTCGGATCATCCATTGGTGCAAAGCCCATGAAAACGGAATGGTCCTGCCCACGATTCTGGGCCGTACCCGTTTTTCCACAGGCCATAAAGTCATAAGTAGCCAAAGCATGACACGTTCCATTCAGCACAGCCTGACGCATTCCTCGAACAACTTGGTCATAAGCATCCCGACCGGCCTTCGTATAACGCCGCTGTGTGTAGAGTGTGTCAAGATCGCCATCCTCTATCTCTTTCACCACATGTGGTGTGATAAAGAAACCACGGTTGGCAATCGTTGCCCCTAAATTGGCTATCTGTAGTGGAGTTGCCGTCACCTCACCCTGTCCTATAGATATGGAGATGATGGTCAATCCGTTCCATGAGCCTTTGTAGGCTTTATCGTAGAATTTGGCATTGGGAATCAGACCACGCTTCTCACCTGGCAAATCAATGCCTAAAGGATAGCCGAATCCCATAGAAACCATATAATCACGCCAA
This sequence comes from uncultured Prevotellaceae bacterium, assembly GCA_902778255.1. Classification (GTDB taxonomy): domain Bacteria; phylum Bacteroidota; class Bacteroidia; order Bacteroidales; family Bacteroidaceae; genus Prevotella. The sequence continues at coordinate 146,450 of CACYXD010000003.1, read as the reverse complement.
GTGTCCATGGCAGTCTGTACGGTAGAATACTTACGTCGATTACCCATCATATAGTAGAGTCCCCAACAGAAATAGCCATTACACGATGTGGCGATGGCTGGAACCAGAGGTAAGGGGGATGGATGACCATGGCAACCAACGCGGAGGCCCTTAAAAATAAAGCCATGATAACAAGGATAAGGTGTCTCAGAGGTAATAACTCCCTCTGTCATAAAGGTCAGAGCCTGCGTCGTCTTGAAGGTAGAACCTGGAGGATAGGTACCCATAATCGAACGGTTGAGCAATGGTTTCCAGGGATCCTGTCCCAACAGACGGTGACTCTTAGAGCGCTGGCGGCCAACCATCATACGAGGATCATAACCTGGGGCGCTCACCATACAGAGCACCTCACCCGTCTTGGGTTCTATCGCAACGATAGAGCCCATCTTTCCTTCAAGCAGCTGTTCACCTAAGGCCTGCAATTCCACATCAATACCCAGTTTCAGATTCTTACCAGGCACCGGTGGACGGTCTAATTCGCCATTTTTATAACTGCCTTGAATACGACCGCGAGCATCACGCAGCAATATCTGTACTCCCTTTTCACCACGAAGATATTTCTCATAGAAACGCTCCACGCCAAGTTTTCCGATATAGTCGCCCGACTGATAATAATCGTCTTCCTTGATATCTGCAGGTGAAACCTCAGCCACATCGCCCAAGACATGCGCTGCATAAGGATATTCATATTGGCGGATACTACGTTTCTGAAAATAAAAGCCTGGAAAGCGATACATCTTTTCCTGCAACACACTGAAGTCACGATCAGAGAGCTGACTCAGAAACATCTGTTGGGTGAATCGTGAATAACCGGGATTCTTCGAACGATCCTTGATGGTTGACATACGCTCGTCGAATTCTTTTCTGGTGATGCCCAACAAACTGCAGAAGTCAAGTGTATCCAAATGGTCCTTAGCCTCGTTCATCACCACCATGATATCATAGGCTGGCTGGTTATAAACCAGCAGTTTACCCTGACGATCGGTAATAATGCCACGAGAGGGATAATCAATCTTCTTCAGGAAAGCATTAGAGTCAGCATTCTTCTTATAGTCATCGCTCATCAGCTGAAGTGTAAACAGCCGTACAATATAGATTGTGACAATCAATACTGCCACGCCACCTATCACAAACCGTCGATTCTCCAGCCCGTAATTTTTCACACGCAATGACTATTTTCTAAAGCCCTCAAATGCAAGAATCAAACAAGATGTGAGAAGAGTAGAACCCAGAATGCTCTCCAACCAATAAATCCAGTCAAAGAAACTAAACGATTCCAACGTAAAGAACATCATACAATAGACTGAGGTAAGCATCAAGACCATGGCAGAGTACTTGCCAAAACCAAGTGTCGCTGCTGAGACTGGCATATTTTCTTCTGCATCACGAGGTTGGAAGAAAGAGAGAAAAACTGGCTGCAGCGCCCCAACGAGCGTCATAGAAGCAGAAGCTACACCTGGGGTATTGGAGAACATATCGATGACAAGTCCCATAAAAAAACACCATAGCAACATAGACCAGCGAGGGTAACTACGGGGGAACAGCAGAACGAAATAGACATAGAATAAAGGCGTAGCAACATGAAACACATGGATACGATGGAACACCAAGGCATGGGCTAAGGTGAACACAAGCATCAACAGCAACCGTTTTAAGACATCCATCATCATAGCTACCCCTACATTATCTTATCGTCAAAGAGTCATTTGCAGCATCAAGCAGATGCAAACGCTCGGCAAAGCCACGCTCGGTTATCACGCACACATCACGCAGATTAGCGAAATCGGTTGACAGGTGTATCTTCAGCCGATAGGACAAGCCATCCTCAGAATCGCTGATCTCTGTAATCTTTCCCACGGTAATTCCCGAAGGAAAGATGGAGGAATAGCCACTGGTCTCAACCCAGTCGCCCACCTCGAATTGAGCATGGCGGGGAACATCTTCCACATAAGCCTCTACCGGGCTGCCACCACTCCAAGTCATATAGCCAAAATATCCACGTCCACGGATCGTCACACTGATATGAGAATGAACATTTAGGACTGGTATTACAACAGCATAATGCTCACTTGCCAGATAGACCACGCCTACAAGGCCATTACCACAGGCAACACCCATATCCGACTCAATGCCATCAGCCCTCCCTCTATTGATCGTTATCAAATTATTAGGCAGGGTTACCGAGTTGCTCACTACTTTTGCAGAGATCATCTGATATTGGCTCAGCATCTGCAGTTCCGAATACTCCTGGGCCGACGTGTCAGCTGTGGCCTCAGCCAAACGATCACGCAGAATGCCCACCTCATGTTCCAGGTAGAGGTTGCGACGCGACAATTGTTCGTTCTGTAATGCCAAAGAGAAGAATTTCTCAACATCCGACTGCCATTCATAGACAGTACCCACCACGTAGTTGGCCGACGATACCCACGTGCTGCCCTGATAGCTGTTGTACTTAAACAGCATCATACCACTGGCCACCTCCAATAAAAGGAAGACGAACCAGTGGTTGTACTTGACCAAGAATGCCAGCAGATTGTGCATTCTATCTCTTTAGGAATGTAAAGCGATCGATATTCTTCAGTGCGATACCAGCACCCTTTGCCACTGAATGCAAAGGATCCTCTGGGACATGGAACTCAATGTTGATCTTATCCTCCAAACGCTTATCAAGACCGCGTAGCAAAGCACCGCCACCACTCAGATAAATACCATTCTTCACAATGTCGGCATATAGTTCAGGAGGTGTATTCTCCAGAGCCGAGAGCACAGCATTTTCAATCTTCGCTATCGTCTTATCCAGACAATGGGCAATCTCCTGATAGCACACAGGTACTTCCATAGGTAGCGCAGTGATACGGTTAGGTCCATGTACCACATAGTCATCGGGACCCTCATCGCCAAGATCGGTCAATGCAGAACCAACGTTAATCTTGATACGCTCAGCCATACGCTCGGAAACCTTCACGTTATGCTGACGAGACATATATTCCTGAATATCAGCGGTCAGGTCGTCACCGGCAGTACGGATGGAATTATTCAACACGATGCCTCCCAGGGAAATAACGGCAATCTCAGTAGAGCCGCCACCGATATCCACAATCATATTACCCTCAGCTGCCAGCACGTCGATTCCGATACCTATAGCAGCAGCCATTGGTTCGTAAATCAGATAGACATCACGACCGTCAGCGTGCTCAGCAGAGTCACGAACGGCACGCAGTTCCACCTCAGTAGAACCGCTGGGCACACCAATCACCATACGCAATGACGGTGAGAAGAAATGATGGCCAGTATGCACCATCTTGATTAAGCCGCGCATCATCTGCTCACAGGCAGAGAAGTCGGCAATCACGCCGTCACGCAACGGACGGATGGTGCGGATATTGTCGTGCGTCTTTTCATACATCATCTTGGCCATCTGACCGACTGCAATCATCTTGTCGGTCCGACGATCCAATGCCACGACCGACGGCTCATCCACCACAATCTTGTCATCACTGATTATGATTGTGTTGGCCGTACCCAAGTCCATGGCCAATTCTTGTCTAAAACTGAAAAATCCCATTCAAATTTACTTTTTACAATTTACGATTTACAATTTATTTTGTAAACCAACCGTGAATGGCTGTGTCGTAATGACTGCTCACACCAAATGCACGGGCAGCAAACATCTTGCGGTCCTCAATGTCAGTCTGAGCACCTTTCTTGTTCAAGATATCAAGCAGTACGCCATACTCAGCCTTTGAAGGCACGATGACCACATCCTTGAAGTTCTTGGCTCCAGCACGAATCAACGAGATACCGCCAATATCAATCTTCTCAATGATGTCAGCCTCGTTAGCACCGCTTGCCACCGTCTGCTCGAAAGGATACAAGTCAACGATCACAAGGTCAATTTCAGGAATCTCGTATTTTGCCATTTGCTCACGGTCGCCTTCATTGTCGCGACGGCCCAAGATTCCTCCAAACACTTTCGGATGCAAGGTCTTCACACGACCGCCAAGGATAGAGGGATACGTCGTCACGTCCTCTACCTTCTGACAAGGATACCCCTGCTCCTCAATAAACTTCTGGGTGCCACCAGTTGACAAGAACTTAACGCCTTCTGCGTTCAACTTTTTCAGCAACTCATCCAGTCCATCCTTATGGAACACGGAAATCAATGCTGTCTTAATCTTTTTAGCTTCAGCCATACCTATTTATATTTATTGATTACTTTTGGGGTTGCAAAGGTACAAAAGAAATATGAATTACAGGCACTCAAAACAGAAATATTTTAGCCCGTCCTCAAAAAACTAATACATATCAAAATCATTTTGCAAATAATTCTTAAAACGTTTTGACGTTCTATCAATTTATCGTACCTTTGCAGAATTATTTTAAGAATTTGCCTTATTAGGCTCTGTCAAAAATGAGAAAGAGTAGGAATCTGGAGAAGCGCAGGCACGGATTGCAAATGATCACTCTCTGTATTAGCACAACTATGGTGCTGACATTATTGGGATTTGTTATGCTATCTGTGCTGACAACTCATAATTTACAAAAGAGTCTGCGTGAAAACGTGGAGATAAGCGTCATTCTTGGCGACACGGTTTCGCAAGAGAATGGGAAATCACTTGGTAACACTATTCGCAAAGAGGCCTATGCCCGTGATGTCGTTTATATCAGCAGCGAGGATGCGCTAAAAATGGCTACTACCGAGATGGGCGTTGACCCAATGGAGTTTACTGGATGCAATCCCTTTTCTGCAGAACTGTCAGTAAAAATGGAGGCCGACTATGCCAATACCGACTCGCTAAAACGTATTTCCGAGAATCTGAGAAAGGACAAGCGTGTAGTAGAAGTAGCTTATACCAAGGACGAGATTGAGAGCATGAACCATCTGCTGGAGCCTGTCAACGTGACCCTGCTGGTATTAGCTGCTTTGCTTATTTTTATCTGCTATACGCTGATTAGCAACTCCATTCAGTTAAGCATCTATTCACGTCGGTTCACCATCCACACAATGAAGTTGGTGGGAGCCTCATGGGGCTTCATCCGACGCCCATTCCTAAAGCAGGCCATCGTTGTGGGACTTATCTCAGCCATACTTACCTGTCTGTTGTTAGGAGGAGTTATCTATGGTCTGATGCCTTATATGCCATATATTGACGAGATTATGACATGGCACGAACTGGTTATCACGGCCGCAGCCATCTTTGCTTTTGGCTTTGCCATCACGGTATTCTGCACGCTGCTGTCGGTCAACAAGTTCCTGCGCATGACGGCAGGCGAACTCTATAAAATTTAGAGTTTAGATTTAAGAATTAAGAGTTGTCGGCTTTGCCGATTAGGAATTAAGAATTAAGCATTAAAACAAATGGATAAGAGAGACTTTGCATTTGGACGGATGAATTTCATCCTTTTGGCTATTGGCATGGCTATTGTCATCATCGGTTTTATTCTGATGGCAGGTGACGGTTCTACCGACCAAGCCTACAATCCCGATATTTTCAGTGCACGCCGCATAAAGGTTGCTCCGTTGGTATGCCTTTTCGGCTTTGTTTCAATGATTTATGCCGTTGTGCACAAGAGTAAATAATCAGTATGGATTGGATAGAGACAATTATTATTGCCATCGTAGAGGGACTCACGGAGTTTCTGCCTGTATCGTCAACAGGCCATATGATTATCACACAGAACCTGCTGAACGTGCCCCAGGGCGACCCATTCGTCCACGCTTTTACTTTTATTATCCAGTTTGGAGCGATACTATCGGTAGTATGTTTATACTGGAAGCGTTTCTTTCAGTTTGACAATACGCCTGCACCAGAAGGCAGTTCTATGTTCCAGAAGTTGAAGCACAAGTATTATTTTTACTGGTTGCTCATCGTTGGTGTCCTGCCTGCCGTAGTCATCGGCCTTGCCGCAAAGAAATCAGGATTACTCGATTGGCTGCTCGATAGCGTAGAGGTAGTTGCAATTATGCTGGTCGTGGGAGGTGTTTTCATGCTGTTCTGCGACAAATTGTTCAACAAAGGTACTGATGCCACAAAACTCAATGAGAAACGGGCATTCAACATAGGTCTATATCAGTGTATCTCTGTCATTCCTGGCGTATCGCGTTCGATGGCTACCATCGTGGGCGGTATGACGCAAGGTTTGACACGCCAGCGTGCAGCTGAGTTCTCGTTTTTCCTGGCTGTACCCACTATGGCTGGTGCCACGCTGCTTGACCTGCTTGATTTGCTGAAGGAGGATACTGCATGGGCTACTCCCCACAACATCACTATGCTGATATTGGGTTGCGTAGTGGCATTTATTGTGGCATTGCTTGCCATGAAATGGTTTGTAGCTTTCCTTACCAAATATGGTTTCAAGGCATTCGGAATCTACCGAATTATCGTTGGCGGCATCATTATCATCCTGCTGCTGACAGGACATTCACTTGCTATGGTCGATTAAATGAACTTTCAAGAGGGAGAATTCATCTATATCAACAAGCCCTACCGGATGTCGTCATTCGGTGCGTTGGCTTATGTCCGCACCCGCTTGTCGAAAGCACTCCATGTGAAGCGCCTGAAGACGGGTCACGCCGGCACCCTCGATCCACTGGCTACTGGTGTACTGATTCTCTGCACTGGCAAGGCCACGAAACGCATAGAATCGCTGCAACTGACCTCTAAGGAATATACGGCTACCCTGCAACTGGGGGCCACCACTCCAAGCTACGACCGTGAGCATACAGTCGATATGACCTACCCCACCCGCCATATCACCCGCGAACTCATAGAGCGTGTGCTCCCCACTTTCGTTGGCGACATCCAGCAGGTGCCCCCTATCTATTCCGCCGTGATGGTCGATGGCCACCGTGCCTACAAACTGGCCCGTCAGGGCAGTGAGGCCGAACTGAAAGCCAAGCCCATCCATATCGACGAGATAGAGTTGACCGATTTCACCCCCGCCACCATGCAGATGAGCATCCGCGTGAGTTGCGGCAAGGGTACCTATATTCGTTCATTGGCCCGCGACATCGGCGAAGCCCTTGGCAGCGGAGCCTTTCTCACTGCTCTCTGCCGCACCCGTCTTGGCGATATCCGCATCGAGGATTGCCTGACGCTCGATGAATTCCCAGCCTGGCTGGAAGACAAATTATCAATAAAGACAGATTAACGCATTAACAAATAAAATGTTATTATGTTACTGTGTCTTAAAGAAAAAAGTTATTGTGTAAAAAAGTTATTGTATAAAATATGAAACTATCACAATTCAAATTCAAACTCCCAGAGGAACAGATTGCCCTCTATCCGCCTCATCGTAAATTCGAAAACGAAGACGGCACCATTGACCGCGTCTATAACCGCGACCAGTGCAAACTGATGGTTGTCCACAGGAAGAGTGAGAAGATAGACATTTTCAAGAAAGATGCCGAAGGCAACGACACCACAGAGCCCATGACCTTCCGCAACCTCCTTGACTATTTCAATGAGGGCGACACTTTTATATTCAACGACACAAAGGTATTCCCCGCCCGTCTCTATGGCACCAAGGAGAAGACCGATGCCCAGATCGAGGTATTCCTGCTCCGTGAGCTCAACGAAGAGCTGCGTCTGTGGGACGTACTGGTAGAGCCTGCCCGCAAGATACGTATTGGCAACAAACTGTTCTTCGACGGTGAAGGGCCGATGGTGGCTGAGGTTATCGACAACACCACCAGTCGCGGACGCACCCTGCGTTTCCTCTACGACTGTCCTCACGATGAGTTCAAGCGCGAGCTATTCTCGCTTGGCGAAGCCCCATTGCCCCGCTATATCGTTGACCGCCGCAAGGCCGAGCCCGACGATATGGAGCAGTTCCAGACCATCTTTGCCAAGAATGAAGGTGCCGTCACCGCCCCCTCTACCGGTCTTCATTTCAGTCGTGAGCTGATGAAGATGATGGAGATTCGCGGTTATCAGTTCGCCTACCTCACCGTTCACTGCAGCCTGGGATCATTCGACCCCATCGAGGTGGAAGACCTGACCAAGCACAAGATGAACTCCGAACAGATGTTCATCGGTCCTGAGACCTGCCAGATTGTGAACCAAGCCAAGCAGGATGGTCATCATATCTGCGCTGTGGGCATCAGCACCATGCGTGCCACAGAGTCAGCCGTAGGTACCGATGGTCTGTTGAAGGAATTCGACGGATGGACCAATAAGTTCATCTTCCCGCCCTACGACTTCGGACTGGCCGACACCATCATCACCAACTTCTATCATCCCGAGTCAACCATGATGATGGCCACCGCCGCCTTTGCCGGCTACGACCTCACCGTCGAGGCCTATAAGCTTGCCCTGAAAAACGACTTCAAGTTCGGCTGCTACGGTGATGCCATGCTGGTTGTTGATGATTAAGAATTAAGAATTGAGCATTGAGAATTTGCATCAGGTGTATCTGGGCCTTGGGTCTAATTTGGGCGACAAGGAAGAGACCCTGCGTAAAGCAATCTCACTGATAAACGAGCAGATTGGCACCGTGGTGCGCCAGTCTGCTCTTTTCTATTCCGAACCCTGGGGCTATGAGTCCGAGAATCAGTTTGTCAATGCCGTCATCCTCGTAGAGACCCCTCTTTCGCCTCATCAGGTTTTAAAAGCCAACCAGCACATTGAGCACCAGCTCGGTAAAACTGAAGTCCACGCTACCGACCGCCCATCGCCCAGCTCCAATCACCCATCACCTATCTACCACGATCGTCCCATCGATATCGACATCCTGCTTTTCGACGATCTTCATATCGATGAGCCCGACCTCAAAATCCCCCACCCCCTGATGCACGAGCGTCCGTTTGTCATGATTCCGCTCAACGAGATAAGAGAATGAAAGCATCATCATAAAGGAAGTTGATGACACATAAAAAGATTGCTGCCCGCTTTTTATGGACAGCAATCTTTTTTACTTCACTATTATCTTTTTGCCCTTCACCATATAAATGCCTTTGGACAATCCTTTCAGCGACGTTACGTGGCTGCGAACCATCTGTCCGTTTATGGTATAGACATCGAAAGGCTCGCCGCTGGCAAGAATATCGGTAATTCCTGTCGAATTATATTCCGTGAAATAGCCAGGAGCTTTCGTACCACCATCAATACGGGCGTAGGTTGCATCGGTATGAGCACTGGAATACGCTGTTCCCATACCGCCCACCAATTTGGTGCAGCCTGTAAACATGCCCTCACTATTAGTCACATCCTTAGTGCTCCATTTTTCTCCGACGTAGATTGCTTCCAGAGCCGAACATCCGAAGAACATTTCCCCCATGTCGGTCACATTCGAAGTATTAAAGCTACTTAAATCAAGACTCGGCAGAGAAGAGCACTTCTTGAACATATACCACATGCTAGTCACATTCGAAGTATTAAAGTTACTCACATCAAGACTCGTTAGAGAAGAGCAGCCAGAGAACATCCAGTACATGTCGGTCACATTCGAAGTATTAAAGCTACTCAAGTCAAGACGAGTCAGAGAAGAGCAATCAGAGAACATGCCATCCATGTCGGTCACATTCGAAGTATTAAAGCTACTCAAGTCAAGACGAGTCAGAGAAGAGCAACCAGAGAACATCCAGCCCATGTAGGTCACATTCGAAGTATTAAAGCTACTCACATCAAGACGAGTCAGAGAAGAGCAACCAGAGAACATTGCATACATGTTGGTCACATTCGAAGTATTAAAGCTACTCACATCAAGACGCGTCAAAGAAGAACAACCAGAGAACATTGCATACATGTTGGTCACATTCGAAGTACAAAAGTTGCTCAAATCAAGATTCGTCAGAGAAGAGCAACCATAGAACACGTCTATCATTTCGGTCACATTCGAAGTATCAAAGCTACTCAAATCAAGACTCGTCAAAGAAGAGCACTCCTTGAACAGGCCATTCATAGCGGTCAGATTCAAGGTGTTATAGCTACTCAAGTCTAGACTTGTCAGACAAGAGCAACCTAAAAACATCCAGCCCATGTTGGTCACTTTCGAAGTATTAAAGCTACTTATATCAAGACGAGTCAGAGAAGAGCAACCTCTGAACATAAAAGTCATATCGGTCACATTCGAAGTATTAAAGTTACTCAAGTCAAGACGAGTCAGAGAAGAGCAACCATCGAACACAAAAGACATATCGGTCACATTCGAAGTGTTCAGGTTTGCTATGCCATCAATAGTAGTAAGTTTTTCACAACCATTGAACCATGATGCAATACTTGTCACACCCTTATACTCAGCAAATGTCTTGTCGAATACTACACGCTTAATGAGTGAGGCAACATCGCCCCATCCTCGTTCATCATCCCAAACAAAAAAGTCAGGGTTAAACGGGCCGATGTTCATACCGTGTCGCTCTTCCTTCTTCTTATCATAGTAGAAAGTCAGCACGGTATTGCCATTGCTTAGTGCGGCGTAAGGCTCTGGACCCTCTAACACAGTCAGTTTTCCGTTTGTATAGCTGATGTCATAGTTCTGAGCCTTGGCACCAGACACAGTAACAGGGTACTCACCAGGTGCACTCTCCACGGTTGCCTCACAACTCACCGTCGGCTGTTTGATCAGCACATCTTCCGTCTCATTGTTCTTGAAGCCCGTGTAGGTCAGGGTGAACTCGGGCATCTCCTCCCACTGCTCCTTCGTATAGGTGCCTGCGGCAATAGTCAGAGGAGCCTTGGTGATGGTTAGCGTACCCATCAAGCACTTCACATTATAATAATTTTCAACAGTTCCCTTTCTCAGAATGATGTCATAGGTACCTACTGGAGATGTAGCTGTTGCTTCACAGAAAATCTCAGGGGTACCCTCAAGCGTGATGCCCTCAGTTGTAAACTCAAACACAGGATTAACATCGCCATACTCACGGGTGTAATTCTTGCCTGTGATGGTTCCCAATGGCATGGGATCGTCTAAATCTATCGTTAGCCATCGTTTTGTCGCTTCATCTGAGAATTCCAGGTATGCCTGACAGGCTTTCTGTACATAACCATTGTCCGCATGTCTCATTATACCACGACCAGCCATATAATAAATACCATTATTAACCAGCGTGTCAACACTGAAAGCATCATAGTTACCAACAAACTTCACATTGCCCATTGCGTAACTGAGGTGACGACCTTCTTTTGAACAGATAACGACATTCGAAAATACAGGATTCACAATATCCTCGCCTTCATCCCACTTTACAAAATATGGCACACCAGCTTGAATATATGTCAGCGAGTCACTGAAAGTCATAGTCACACAAGAAGCGTCCATGGTAGCTTTGTTAAGCGTCTTAGCCACAGCGCCATCTAAACTACTCCCCTCTAGTGTCAAATTAAAAGGTAAGGTAATCGTATTCCAATTTTTGTCTTTCTTAAGCGTACGTCCCGCAAGGGTTACGTGAGCCTTCTTTCCCTGATTATTGATAATCATCTTGCTGTTTACACCCTCGTCACGAAGGGTGATCAAAGCGAATTCCCCACTCTCGGTCCATTCGCCTGGCTCTCCGTCTACAATACTGCGTATGCGATATTCGTATCCATTATTAGTCGGCAGGCCGCTCAGCGTAGCTACTGTATCGGTGACAGTAATTTCTTGCCACTCCCCAGCGGGAGCAGATGATGTTCCATAAAGACCGAAGTTATCAACATTTAGGCGGAATTGATCTGTGCTATTAAAGTGACGGATGGCAATGTATCCCTGCCGTCCATCATAAGCGCTCAGGTCTGCGGTATATGCCACATAGTTGCTAGTAGCAGTAGTTTCTGGCACCAGTTCTGTAGAAAAATCCTCAACAGAAGTACCCGAAGTAGAGAGGTATATGGCAAAATTTTCGACTGGCCATTCTGGGTCCTGCGATCTCAGATATACACGCATGGTCCCCTGAAGATTGAGGAGCGGCGTAATGAGCCAGTTGTCTGGCGTAAGAGCAGATTTATTGTAACTGGCCGATGTGACACAACTCCTACCCATAACAGTAGGAACACCTTTAATATCATTAATATCAATAATATCACTCGGCGTGAAAAGGAACCAGTTATTTCCGTCGCCATCATTATCAATAGTGGTCCAACCTTCTGGTAGAGAAGAGCCCTTGAGTTCCTCAAAATCCTCGAAGAAGAGCACATCATCATTAGCCGTTGTCCGGTATTGAACGTTATAACTATCACCATAACCCGTCCATCTCAGTGTCGCACCATCGGCCATTAAGTCTGAGTGAATATTGACGGGCAGAGGATTCTTGACCATGGTGGTGAAATAATGCAAGTCCGTCCATTTTGAACTACCTTCCGAGTTAACTGCCTGCATCTGAAATTCGTATGTAGTCTCAGGAGAAAGCCCTGTCAACTCAATGCTCGTTTCTTCAGTTGACGCATTCGTCCATTCTACCGTATCAGCCTCGCCATAAATGGCAAAATCATCTATTTCAAGACTGAAGCAGTCGCTACTCACATGATGAATGGCAATGTACCCCTGCTGCCCAGTATAACGACTAAGGTCTATATTGATTTCCGTCCAGTCGTTGTTATCCGATGCCGCACCCATTGCCCGTAATGTATCTGTAAAGTTCTCAATGACATTGCCCGTAGTAGAGAGAAGGACCTCACAACTATCAGGATAAGCCATCCTTGTACGCACCCAGAATCTCAGTTCATTTCCAAAAGCCACCTGTGGCGTGACAAGCCAGTTGTCTGCATTATAGGTAGTTAAGCTTTTCCAACTCCATGCTATGGCAGAATGGGTTCCGCTATGCGCAGAAGAAGAATTCGACACCCATCCATCTGTTTGCGGAGCCTCACCCTCAGTATATATAGTCCACTGACCGAGTCCATTCTCAAAGTCATCACTGAAAACAACAGGTACAGAAGTTGCCCTTCTATAACGCACATTGTAAACATCACCATTGCCAGTCCAAGAAATAGTGGCCTTTGTCGGGGCTGGAGTTACGTCAACAATAACGGGGATAGGACATATGACTTCTGTAGTAAAATAGACCAGATCACTCCATTTTTCCACCTCATCCGTAGCGGGTTTCACCTTAACCATGTACGTTGTCTCATCCTTTAGACCTTCCAACGTAAAAGGATTATTACTGGTTGTGACTTCTTCATAGCTATCCATGCTATCGGTCTTATAGGCCACCACCCATTCGGTAGCAGGAACAAGACTGTTTTCTGTCCATTCTAACACCACGCTGTGCGAACCAATCTCCTTTACAATGAGATTTGAGGGGCTTCTCCACGGTGTTACCGTACAATCTACATGATAAGTAAACAGAATATCACCAGTAGTTAACGAATTGGAACCTTTTCCTGAAAAAAGAACCTCATCATTGACATCAGAGACAGACCACATACATTCAGATGGAATACTACTATAACTTCCTGCTACCCATAGGAACTGAATGTCCCTACCGCTGGGCACCCGCACTAAATGAATATTCTGCTCATTCTCAGAAAAGCCCTTGGTCTCATTAAGGTTCTCATTGGTATATGTGCCAATTTCAATACCACTCAACGCATCCACAATTTTGATGGCGTTACCACTCCATCCATCACCATACGTATCAGTAAGCGTTAACGTAATCTGACAGTATTCCTCAGCCAGTTCGGTGTTGAATCTCACAGGTATTGACCATCGGCTAGCCTCATTATCCGTTCTGCCACGCACCTTCACAATATAACTCGTGGCATATTCAAGACCTGTCAGTTTATAGGGGCTGCTGACGTTTTCTATCAAGGAGTCGTTCAAACAGATGTCGCATGCGGCGACATCGCACGTCCATGTCACAGTCGCCTCCTGTCCACCCGCATAGTCAATCGTAACATCTGTGGCGAAGCCAACTGGAGCAACGTCAGGAGTAGTATCGAAAACAACAGCAGGCAAAAAATCATATATCTGAATTTTCGATTCACGCCCGCCCAAAGAGGCACCTATAGCACTCATACCATACCATTTACTTTGAGCATAATCACCCGATTTTGTTTGTCTGATACCTACCAAAAGGTTTTTACCCATATATTGATAAGGCACATCAAAGTCAATCTTCATCTGATAATCATTAACAGAAAGATTGCCAGCATAAACTCTCTCTAATAAAGACCAAGCATATAAGGTGGTGTCAGAAAAGGATGTATCGCCCACTTCACTCAGATATACATCGAATTCAGCTTCCCCCCAGCCGACAGACGACAGTGAAGAAGAAAACGTCATTCCATTGATTTGCGCATAAAGGATTTCTTTCAAATCCGCAGCAGGGACAATGAATTGACTTCTAATATATTCATCACAATACGAGCCATACACCGGCACATAGATGTTTGTTTCTCTCTTAAGGACTGTAAGCGTGGCTGCAACTTCCCCATCAGTAGTATAAGAGCCTATGGTATTGGGCAAATAAAGCACAAAATTCATGACACCATACGTTTCTGGCCGATATGTAAAGACACAATCTTTCGTCTGTCCGGCAGGAATAGAGAAGTCACTGCCTTCCAATAAAGAGTAACTGGACTGTCCGTTATAAATTGTTTTTAGGCCTAAATATATATCACCATCATAGTCGTCTGCGCTATTATTGGTGATATTCAGTGTGATAGACACCAACTCGCCCATAAAAACGGTATCGCTGCTTAGATTCATGGCGTTCAACGTGAGATCAAGGACATTTGGTGCGATGTCTGCCACCGTACCGCCTTCAGAAGGTTTCTGAATACCAATAACGGCATCCTGCCCATAATGAAAGCCATCAGCTGACGTACTACCACCAATACCCTGCTTTTCGGGGTCCAAGGCAGAAAGTACGAAATAATCATCGCTCACGCCACCCCATCCCCAGTTGATGTGGAAAAAGTCTGTACTGTCCTCATAAACATAGCCATCGCAAACGAACTCATGACCACCGCCAGACGACTGTCCGCCATAGACTACCGGGCGGCTGTTCTTCAGTTCATGATAAATCAAGTCAACCCACTTGGAATAAGTGTAGTAACTGCGGGAGACATATTGCGTCGTAATAGAATCATAATCAAAATAATACTTGAGCGCATCAGCAACAAGGTCGGTGCGGGAACCAGACTGTGGACCATAATCCATCATAACGGACCAGCCGCAGTATTTCATCAGCGTAGCAACAGCATCAGCCTCTTCCGTGGTATAGTCATCGGAATAACTGTCTCTCATTTTTTCCCAGTTGAAGGTAGTAGCCGCGAGAGAAGATAAACTCATATTATATGACGAGGTCGTGTATCCAGGAATGACTGCGGTTTCAGCCTGTGGCCATTGATGGAACTTCATGACTTGGGCCATTGCCGTTGCCACACAACCTGTAGCCGACCTATAGTAGTAGCTGCCGCTCTTATACTGGGGCGTTTTATTATTATATGGTACTCCTTGATTCCATGTCGTTGTAACAAGGGGAGCTATGGGGAGTCTCTCCGAATCAGAAACCTGATTCGAAACTGTGGCCATAGCAAACCGCCCATCCTCGTCTTGCCGCTGCAGCCATGAGATTTCATCAGCGTAGCCCTGTAGCCATGCATACATATTGGCTGGCATGGCGGTAGCATCAAAAGTTCCACTTTCACTAAAGCCTAATATAGATCTGGTACGACTGTCGCCCGAAACGACCACGAAACCACCATTAGACTCATCATTGAATATATAATAAGCATCACTACTCAAAGCAGTCACCATCCGCGGATTCTTTCGGGGTACTTTCTTTTTTCCTTTACTTAATGTTGATGATTTCGCAAAAAACTGCAACGCTCGCTGTTTCGCATCATCCATAGAAATTTTCTGTGCCCAGAGGTTTCCTCCTATCATCAGAAATGTAAAGGACAAGCATAAAAATAAAAACCTTCTCATAGACTTGTAAATATTATTCGTTATTCCACTAGTTTGTTTATAGGTTATTAGCCTTGCTTCTGAAAATTCCCTAGAATCTCATCAAGCAAGTTTGGAGCATAACGCTTCTTCTGCCGAGCGAATTCTTCTTCCACTAACGAAGTACCTTCATGGACGATTACCCACTCTCGGGGGCAAAGATAAGAAATAAAATCGGAACTTCCAAAAAAATGGCAAAAAAATCCGTGTCCGACCGATAGTCACATGGCTAGCATTGGAAAATTAGCAATCTTTAGATGACCTAATGTTTTCCGTAGCGATATACTCTACTAACAAAAACTCCCGACAATCACGCACGACTGTCGGGAGTTTTTTGTCCTTATAACAGCATAAATTCGCTGAATTCCGCTATCTGGTCAAGGTCCAGACGGTCTGTTCCTTGTCACGCTTATCCCTCAGTTTCAGTTCTACTTCTGAAACGGATAACAAGCGGAGAATCATGGGTTCACCATTGTCAAACTTCAGAACTAAATCACCACTTTGTGGATTGTTCAGTTCATAGTCAAAAGCGACCTTGTTGAATTCGCCCGTCTCATCTTCATTGAAGACAAGCGTTACGTCCTCACCGTTCACTTTTCCCATCCAAGTGCCAATGAGCAAGCTGCTACGATAGTCGTCAATCGGTGTACCAATAATGATCCTGCGGTCTTTCCCCTGCTGATAGACATTGTTCTTTAGGGGTACGGGTAAATACAGCCCCACCTGATAAAGCGTGCTGTCCTTCACGACAGAACCAAGGAAAGGACTATTGCCGATAAACGTCATTGCTCCGTTGGTCTGCGTTGCTGAGTACGACTGCAGCTGCGCGTCTTTTCTGATTCCTACGGGAGCAGCGCTGATGGTATAGCCTGCATAGCGGAAGATGGGGCGCATGGTGTAGCCCTCTAGGTTCTCCTGCTTGATGGTTGATGGCAAAATTATCTCCGCATCAAACGTCTGTGCCACCGTGGTATCCTCAGGCTCTGCCTCTATGGTGCCTACGAATATGCTATCGACCACTTCGCCTTGCGGATCAACGATTTCGAACCCCGTCTCAATATCTGTTGGGGTTGGCTCCTCTATAGCTGTAGCGATATCTGTCTTAACTTCCTTCGTCGTTGGCATAGTCGTAGCGGTAGCGTTACTCTGGGTGTAGTCTGGGAATAATTTCCATTCATGCTCACCAAAGTTAAATGCAACATTGAATATCTTGTGTTCATCCACCTTGCCCCAAACAAGGTTATGCCTATTGATAACGAAACCCTCTACTGCTACCTGACTGCATAGGTTCAGCGTTGCGTTACCATAGAATTCTGACTGGTAATTGCGCATATCCTGTAGCATACCCAAGCTAATAGTTCCTTCTATCTTCGGACCTACCTTCACCTTGGCACGTGCACCTACGAGGTCGCCAATCGTAGCAAAGTCAATCTTGACAACGGGACCGAAGAACAATTCTCCTTTAAGTGTCAAGTCTATCTTCGCCTCGTCAGTATATGGCTCATTGGTTTTTACCTCCCGAAACTCAAAGGTACTCTCATCGCCATTTCTGTCCCATAGGAGCCTGCGATGATATGTGCGCTGAATGCCTATATCCAGATTCAATTCTGCACTCAAATCTGCAAAGGCACCTATAGCCGCATCAAGATTCAGTAGCCCATAAAAAGTACCTATGCGGATATCTCGTCCTAATTCCTCGAAATGATATCTGGCATTTTCCTGTGCTTCCAGTTTCACGTCAGTCCCAAATCCGTATGAAAGAATCAGGTCGGCATGACTGCGGTTATGGAAAGGATTCATACTGATGACGGCATCGCCTTTTATTTCCAGATTGCCGTTTACGCCAATACTTCCCACGTTTTCCACATCAATTTCATATCCGAGGTCAAGGGTGGAGTGAACAGGAGCACGACGTATAACCTGTCGGGAATTCGTCATCATAGGAGCGGAACCGCTGAAGGAACCTGCAAGGAAAAGACGTTCAAAGATTTCGTTCAGACGAATCAACTCTACATCAACACGTATTTCTTCCGACAGTTTCGTGACATTGGTCACCTTCACACTCAGGCCAAAGGGGAATACGGTATTTTCTGTCAATTGTTCCTCTATGCCGTAGAACAGTTTCATGCCTACTACAGGCAAAATGCTTGTTGGCGTATCAAGCCTATAATAGATAGACTGACCGTCAAAGCGGATAATCCAAGGCAGGTCTTCGGTTTTCTTCAGTTCTTTTACGCCATCATGAAACTTCATTTCGTTCCTGCTTCCCACTGCCACGCTGTCCAGTTCAGCAATAGGAACCACGAGAACTGTATCTTTGGCATAGAATACCTGGGTGGAGTCATTAGTCAGGATACTGTCCACCTCGTTGGTGTAGAGCAAATCGACTACACCCGTATTGCGGAACACCAGTAGTTGTTCGCCAGGATCTGCCTGTTCTTGAGCCTGCAAGCCCGATGTTAGGCTAAGCAGGCACATAACAATAAATAAGTGTAATCGTTTCATCGCTTCCTGATTTTAAAGGTTTCCTTACCAGCCTTGATCAGATAGACATCTTGCGGCCATGCCAACATGTTTATCTTTCCGTCCTTGATATTTACTGGCATCTCAACGCCTGCCGCATTATACACATGAATGTCCTGTGCATCACCCACGACCAGCACACCGTCTTTATACTCTATGCTCTTCTGCGTCTGTGCATTCTCCACGCCCTGCGCAATTTTTTCAGGGTCGCCAATCATCCACTTGCGCACATTCTCTATTTGGTAATCGCCATCGCCCACGCGCATCACCGTGCCGTCAAACACTATTTTCGGCTGCTCGCTCACGGGCAACTGAATCATTGTGCCTGACTTTAGCAACACGCAAAGGCTCCGTTCGCCCTCAGCAATAACATTGGTTGCAATAAGCAAACAGGCTATTTGAAATATTATTCTGTAACGTATCATCTTTTGTCTATTCTTCTCTGTTCGGAAATTATTTTCTAACATTCAATTAACAAATACTACAAATCCACCTGAACATGAAAATATTTAGTTCTTTCTCCTTGGCTATTCCAAAGGAAGCCATTACTATATCGAAATGTAGATAATGTAGTAAAAGGATTCGAATAATTCGAATAAAAGGAAAATTCTTTGAATACATAGATGTTATTCCCTTCTATTTCATAATAGTGACTTATCACTTCTTCAGTATCATAAGTATCATCCTCATTACTCACATAAGTTACCGTACCATCTGGATGAAAAGTGTAAATGTCATAATAATTATTAAACTCTCTCTTCCATGATCCCAAAATCAAGTTTTTATCTATTGGCGCAACTCGTTTCGCCACTTCTGCCACAGGCACACTAAGCATCTGACTCTTGCCAATCATTACACCATTAGCAGTAACCTCGATGAAGAACGGCATCTTTGATAGATCCACATCTTTGAACGTATCGGCATTGCCAATAGAGAGGGAGAGTACACCAAAGTCATTGGTCGTGGCCGACTTCGTCTCTGAATAGAATACCTCATTATCATTGTTCGACAGCGACACACTCACCGTTACCGTCTCATTGGCGCGAGGCTCACCCGTAGCCGTGTTCAACAAGGAAATCTGATAACCCATTTGTGCCTTCGCACCCATGACAAATGCCATGAGGCAAAGCAATAGTAATTTCATCTTTTTCATTAGCTCACTTGTTTTATTGGTTAGTATTATTTTCAATGGAATCTCTGTACAATACCTCTCGGCGAAAGAGAAACGCAGGTCTTTACAATACACACATCACCGTACCGTCGAATATAACCTTCGGCTGCTCGCTGACGGGCAACTGAATCATCGTGCCTGACTTTAGCAACACGCAAAGGCACCGTTCGCCCTCAGCAAATACATTGGTTGCAAGAAGCAAACAGGCTATTTGAAATATTATTCTGTATCGTTTCATAGCCTAAGATATTTTTGATATTGTGTTAGCAATGAGCCCTCAAAATATTTAAACAAGGTAAAGCCGTCACGAAAATAGCCTAAACTAGAATAAACCAAAACAAACACATTAGTTCCTTCTACAATATAATTGACAACGGCATTTGTTTTTATATAAAATGATCCATTTTCATACGAATACTCATAACAATCTATTCGGCATGTATTATCATCAACGAATGTATAGGTTTCATAACCATCTTTCGATGCATTCTGAGGATTGAGGACAATGTCTTCTGGGCACCATGTCCCCACAATTAAGTTCTTGTCTTTCGGTGCCAATTGCTTCGCCACCTCTGCCACAGGTACACTGAGAATCTGGCTCTTTCCTATAGATACGCCGTTAGCAGTTACTTCAATAAAAAAAGGCATCTTAGAGAAATCAACATTTTTAAACGTATCGGCATTGCCAATGGAGAGGGAAAGGACACCAAAGTCATTGGTCGTTGCTGACTTCGTCTCTGTATAGAATACCTCATTGGCATTGTTTGAGAGCGATACACTCACAGTCACCGTCTCATTGGCACGAGGCTCGCCTGTAGCCGTGTTCAACAAGGAAATCTGATAACCCATTTGCGCCTTGGCGCCCATGACACCTGCCATGAGGCAAAGCAATAGTAATTTCATCTTTTTCATTAGCTTTATAGTTGTATTGGTTAGTATTCTTGCTTTTGTGTGCACCGAAATGCACAGGGGCAAAGATACGACAAAAAATCCGAACCACCAAGCGATACAAAAAAAATCTCGCCCTTTTTTCATTCAAAACACTTGCATTTGCCTTCAACTTTTTGTATCTTTGCAGTTGATAAGCAAAAGCCTTAAAAATAAATTTTGGCCAGAATTCTATAAATTTTGGCCAAAATTCAAAAAATAATGGCCAAAATTTAATTTCAAACATTATACCATTGAACTCATGATTTATACTTTGAAGAAGCAAAAGAGTCCTATTCTGCCCTCAGCGGGTATGTATGTAGCCCGTGTTTGCCACTCCGACGTGGTGGACACTGAAGAAATTGCGTCTAAGATTCAGGAGAACTGCACGCTGAAACGCTCTGACGTACTGGCCGTATTGAGCGAGCTGGAGGATGTGCTCTGCAACTATCTGAAAGACGGAAGAATTGTGCGTCTGAACCACTTGGGCCGCTTGAAACTCGAGATAGAGGGAAAGCCCGTGAGTAGTCCTGAAGAATTCGATCCTCAGAAGCATATCCGCGCTGTCCGGCTGCATTTCATCCCCGAGAGTCGCAACGGCCGGCAACCCCTCTATGAAGGCATATCATTCAAGAGAAAAGAGGAATAGAGGATCACAGAGAACAACAAAAGCCGGTCATCAGTAAGTGACCGGCCTTCAGTAAACTAATGGTTAAGTTTACGATTCAATTAATAAAGCTATTCAGGTTCCTGGTTGATTAATATCGTTCTGTTGGTTTTGATTGATTAATCATTATTCGTCTTTTTTCGATTGCAAAAGTAGTGATTATTTCACTTCTATAGTGTTTCAATAACACAACATTGATAGCCTTGGTGCAAGAGAAATATTGAAATAACACAAAAAAACATGTAAAAAAGTACAATTATTGCAATCTTTTTCCTAATTTTGCAGCGGATTTAGAATAATTAGTAGCCAAAACCATGATTCAAGAAGCATATTACTATTGGGGGCTATCAGCCATAGTATATATTGCGACATGTTACATCTTTTCTGCCGTGAGGTGGTTCCATACGTGCGATAAGCCCAAGGAGTCACACGAATATATATGGCCTGATAGGAAAGCTCAAGCCATCGTTTACTTGTTGTCATCCATTCTCATACCCTATATATTCAACCCTAAGGACGAAAATGCATGGCTACTGTGGAAATGCTATTTCCCCGTCACCTATTATTTCTATTGCGGTATGTTGCTGTTTTGTTTTTTTGGAAGTGTGAAGCAGTGGAACCAATGGAAAGGCGTCACTTGGTTGGCTGGTGCTATAGTAGCTTTAACCATGACACCACTCATCATCAATGCATGGATACCTGGCTCTATCCTGCAGCCCGACAAATGGGGCGGGCAGTTCTATCTGTGGATTGCAGCGGCCATCAGCATACTGATGATGTGCTATTGCGCCGTTGCCATGTGGCAGGTATGGAAATGGATGCATCAGGCCAGCGACGAGACCTACTCCAACCCAGAAGACTTTCCCAGCAGCTATGCCCATCGCGTTTGGCTGGCTCCTGTATTCTTCACCCCATTCCTTTGGGCAGGATTCATCTCCGACTTTTTCACCGATGGCCGCAATGTGATGTTCTGGATGAACCTGGTGCTGTCGGTCATGAACATCATACTGCTCATCACCGTGATGCCCGCATGGCGCAGAGCGGCCATCTTACCAGGAAGAGAAGAAGAGAGCACAGCAACCTACGAAGACTCCTTTGAAAGCAAGAGCATCATGGAGGATCGCATGAACAAGATTGCCAAGTTCATTGATGAATATGTGAACCAACAGCAGGCATACCTGAACCCGCACCTGAAGATTGAGAACGTGGTCAATGGCTGTGGTTACAGCCGTACCTACGTGTCAAAGACCTTCCAAGAGCGTTTTGGTGGTTTCTTCAACTACGTGAACAGCTTGCGCCTGGCTCATTATGACAGGTATGCTGCCGAGCACCCAGCCATCACGAAAGAGGCAACCGCCCAGGCTTCAGGCTTCACCAGCTATCAGTCCTACTATAAGGTGAGAGAGCGGATGAAAGTCACCCACAATCCCACCTAATAGTTATTATATCAAAAAGCCACGAAGCCCCCATTGGGCTGCATGGTGATTTTCGCTTTACCTTTCTTCAGTTTCAAATCGCTGATGGCGATGCCAGTGACTATGCCTTTTTTGTCGGTCTTGTCGTTGAACTGCTTGGTGACATCGAAATCATCAAGGTCGAGGGTCAGTGTCAGCGGTTCCTTCAAAGCATTCAGGCCTGCCACATACCACTGGTCCTCATGACGACGGGCCAGCACGACGTATTTGCCTGGATAGCCATCGATAAAGCGGGTCTCATCCCAAGTGGTGGGGATGGTCTTGAGGAAGTCAAGTTCTGCCTGGGGCAACTCCTGCAAGTTGTTGGGCTGCATGGCGATGCACTGGATGGCCGTCTGGTTGGTAAAGGCCGACGCTATCTCGAAGGCATCGGTGGTCTTGCGGGTGTGACGGCTCTTGTTATCCTTCGACATGTACTTGTTCATGATCACACCGCCCCAGTCCATTGTGGCCACCGCATTGCGGCAGAAGGGATGCATGGTGAGGTCGAAGGCCTGACGACGGGCAGCGCCCTCGTCGAAATACACGTTTTCGCTAGCTAGCACAGCCTCAGAGGCAATAAAGTTGGGATACATGCGCTCCCAGCCACGAGGCAGAGTGCAGCCGTGGAAGATGCACTGGATGCCGTAGCGATTGGCATCGAAGAGGATATCCTCATAAAGTTTCATCGTCTCCTGCTTGTCGCCACCGAAGAAATCCACCTTGATACCCTTCACGCCAATACTCTGGAGCCAGGCCATCTCACGTTCACGTGCGATACTCGTGTTCAGACAGTCACGTGGTGTCTGGGGAGCATCGTTCTCTGCACCATTGGAGTTGTACCAGAGCATCAGCGACACGCCCTTCGACTGCGCATACTTCGACAGTTCTGCCATACGCTCACGCCCGATATTCTGATCCCACCAGTTGTCCACCAGACAGAATTCATACCCCATCTCCGAAGCCAGGTCGATGAATTTCACCTGATCGTCGTAGTTGATGGAGTTGTCCTGCCAGATCAGCCATGACCAGGTGTAGCGACCGTATGAGGGCTTGAGGGCTGAGGTTTGAGCGACAGAGTAACGGGGCTCTACCACATCATAGGCAATGGTGGTCTCAACGATGGGTGCCAGCGAGGTGCCTACGGTGATGGTGCGCCAAGGCGTCTTGGCAGGCAAAGCAATAGCAGCGGTAGTGCTGCCGAAGCCGTTGTTTTCGCCCGCCATGGGGAAGGCGATGGTATAGGGATAATCACTGAGGTGCGAGCCGCAGTAGTGGCTATCGACACCCGTTTCAGAGATGAGCAGCCAGAGACTCTCCCCCAGCCCCTCCCTATGAGGGAGGGGAGTAGATAGTTTCTGTCCTTGAGTCTGCCCACTCCCCTCTCTGCTCAGAGAGGGGCTGGGGGTGAGTCTAAACAGGCAAGGGAAGGTATAGCCCTCGCCGTACTGCGAACGGGCAGTCATAGGCGCGTCGGCTGTATAGACTTCCTCATAGCTGGGCTTGGTACGCTCCCACCCTACCATCGCCTTGCTTTGGGGCGTGAGGAAGGTGGTGGTGCCATCAGGCAGAGAGAAAGCAGTGGTCTCATTGAGGATGACAGCACTCTTGGGGTTATCATTCTTCTGACGGGGAATATGATAACGGAAGGCCACGTCGTTGTTGCTCACCGAGAACTCCACCGACATCTGCTGTCCTTTAGCATTCTCAAAGTCAACAGTGAGCAGCTCAGCCACATAATGCATCTTCGACTGCTTCACCTGGCGCATCTCGTAGGTGCGGTCAACATGGGAAGTCTTGGTGTTCTTGATTTTCAGCGAGTTGGTGAAATCGCCAAAATCGGCCTTGAATCCCAATGGCGATGGCAGCAACATCTGTTGTCCGTCATACTTGACGGTATAGGTGGCACAGGGGCCGTCGTCACTGACAGTCACCACCAGTTTCCCGTCGGGCGAGGAGATGGCATCCTCACGAGCCGAAGCAGTTAACGGTAAAAGGGTAAAAAGGTAAAAAGGTAAAAATCCCATTACCGCCTTCTTTACCAACATCAATTTGTTTTGTTTCTTCATTTTTGTTTACTATTTATGGTATATGGTTTTCTTTCCATTCAGAATCTGCACACCCTTCTGAGGCTGGGCGATACGACGACCTTGAAGATCGAAATATTTTTCAGTTTTCCATTTTCCATTTTCAATTTGCGAGACGCCAGTGTTGATACCCTTTACCACCAGTTTTCCCGTAGTCAGGAAATCGGTGGTATCGAACTCATAGAAGTCCCCCTCGCTGTCGCACTTCACGAAGAAGGTGCCTGTATGGCTGCCAGTAACGCTGAAGACGGTGATTTCGTCACCGATCTGCAGTTTTCGTGTGGCAGGGATGCGCACCAGGATGGTGTCGCCATTATGACGCAGGTTGCCCTTCACGGTGAGCCGAGAATTAGAGGCAGCCGTCAGCGTGCAGAGATAGGTAGCCCCCTGCTGCATGGTGACGTTTTGGACGGTTGCCGTACCCGTCAGCGTGCCACCCTTTGCCACTGTGACGAGTCCACTACAAAGCACGTTGGATGTCGTGTTTTGTACCTCCAGCGTACCGCCATTGACGGTGATGGGCGAGGTATGACCAGCCGTGCGGAGGGTCAGTCGGCCAGTGCCTTCCTTGGTCACCGCCGCAGCCTTCAGCAAGCCCGAGAACGACGTATCCTCATTACGGTAGCCAATCTTATACGTGCTGGTGCCTTCCAGCACACCATCAGTAGCCGTACCAGAGAGTGAACCTATCTTCAATGTGGCAGCCACCTGAGAGCCAGAGCCGCCAGAATAATGGGCGATATTCGTGCCTGAAGCCACGACCAATTGCGCCTTGCTCATATCCGTGACGCCCGACATCAGACGAAACTGAGAGCCCTGCGCCGTGAGTTTGCCCTCAAACTGACTAAAGTTGGCCCCTACGTCGCAACGCACGTACTTCGTCTCGATAGTCAGATTACCTGCACCCTTGATGCTACCGTTGATCTTGCCTCGTGAAGAACCCACAATCTTATTCGTAGTGCCCTCCTGGACGGTGATGACATAATTAAGTTCTGGCACGGTAGAAGTGCTGTTCACGTCGAGCTGATGTACCTCGCCACCAGCCAGCAGCATGGGTGAGCCGATCTTGCCGAAGGAACTGTTCCATGAGCCCTGAGCCACAGCACCCTTCTTCACGATGAGACCAGCGAAACCATTCACACCGCCATAGTTGAAGTTCACACGCCCAGGTCCGTCCTTCACCAGATAGCCCGTACCCTTCACCTGGCCTTTCAGCGTCAATGCACTGTTGGAAGCCGCAACTTTAATCGTGGCCGTATCAGTAAGGGTGACTATATGGTCAGTAGCCATGTTGTCCTTGCTCAGCACCAGTGTGCCACCATTGATCTGCAGATTGTCCGTAGCAGCAGTAGAAGCGCCGATGGCACTCTTCTGCCCACCGTCATAGAAGTTTGGCACGGTGAGCGTGCCACCATTGATGATGGTCTTACCGGTATAGTCGCTGTATTTCATGTTGAGGGTCACATCGGCTGCCTTATTGACTGTGAGGTCGCCCTCGCCAGAGATACCGCCCTCGCCAGAGAGTGTGTATTTGCCTGCATCGAAATTAACCCCACTGGTCACCACCATCTCGTTGACAGTGATGCTCTTCTGCTGACCCTGGGCATTAAAGACCACGGCATCGCCAGAAACGAACGAGGTAGTGCCGTTGAAGTCGAAGTTCTGAGCTTTATAGTCCCATACCTTGCTCTCAGCACCCGTCCACACCACGTTCTGCTGAGGGGCACGACTATCGTTAATCTTCAGTACGAGTTTCTTACCATCCACTACCTCAAAGTCGTAGTTGATGCCATCCAAGCCGCGCGTCTTCAACTTCGTCACGTCACAGGTCAACGTGCCAGTACACTCAGCAACGGTATAGGTAGTGGGCTCCAGATTGGTAGCGATAGAAATATAGTTTGTGCCTTTGAAAGTCAGGTTGCCTTCCACATAGAGACTGTTTCCCGCTGTGGTCAGTTCAACATATACATCACCTGGCAGCGTAACGCTCTTCTTGAAGGTCATCACACCTACAGGTATTAGTCGGCAACCCTCATAGTTGAGTGCGCCCTCAAAAGTAATGGTATCTTTCAACGTGGCGCATCCCGACAACGTGCCGCGAGCCCGCAGTTCTACGGGACCGACAATGTCGCCATTCACACAAAGTTCGCCCTCGCTGATAATCGTCTTGCCTGTATTGTTAAGCGGGCAGTTGAAGGTAGCCTTACCCTGCAAGGACTTGATGATTTCGCCTGTACCAGCAATTCCCTGACCACTGAATGTATAGTCATGTTCCTTGGGATTCATCAGATAGAGCACCGACGGTTCATGTTCCACAGTTATCGTTTCATGGTTATTGCCTTGAAGGTCGAACATCACGCTCTTGCCACTCGCCATCTGGTTGCGTACGTCGGCCTCAAAGACAGGCGGCAGGGGCGGCATAGGCATTCCACCACCCAAGTAGAAACTCGTGTTGGGATGCTGGTAGTAGCCACGTGTGGTGCAGTCCAGTCGGTAATGCGGGTCTTGCTGCAGGCAGTAGAGGCTATAGGTAGTGGGGATATTCGTGGTGTAGCCCACCAAGCCCGTAGAGCCATTAGCATCCTGCTTGGCCAGAATGATTTCCTCGCGCCAGTCGCCAATGATATCGCCCATGAAGGCCGGACGGGTACCAGTGCCGCCATGCGTAGCCCAACTGCTTTCCTGGGAGAACTCTATCAGACGGTTGCCCAACACCTTACTGACCATCATATTCGTACCCCAGCCACTACCGCCAGGCGAGTTGATCCACTCGCGCTGCAGGTCGCCGTCCCACCATGAGCCCTCGTACATAGAGCCCTCACGGGTCTGTCCTGTTTTTTCGCCCTTACAGTCATAGACGAACTCATCGGCATAGCTCAGTATCTCGTAACCCTTGTGCGAGGCATCGATATCCAGACAGGCACCACGGCCTACGTCATATACTGAGGGCAGATACCACTCCTTGATATGCTCGCCCGTGGCGGGGTCGTAGAGCAACTGTCCCAGAAGGGCGCTCTGCTGGATGGCGAAGGCCTCGAGTCCTGGACGGTCGGGGTCGATATCGCTCAGGATATAGCGGTCGCCATGACCTATGCCAGGCGAACAGAACCAGCCCTTCAACGGATTCACGCTATAGCCACCCTGAATCATCTCGTCGCAGCCGTCGCCGTTGACATCGGCCACACGCAACTGGTGGAACTCGGCAGGCCATGGGCGTTTGTCGTTGCGACTCCAGGTGGCACTATGATGCCAGTTCGTTGGTGTGCCGCTAGTCCAGTCGTAATCCCATGTGAAGACGTAGTTATGGTGGGTCTTGTTATTGTCACGATCCAAGCACTCCATCACCAGCGAGGGGTGGATGCCGTCGAGGTAGCAGATGGCGAAATGTCCATCCATCACGGCATAACCGAAACTCATATACTTTGAGCGGGTGTTGCGACCCCAAGTGTCAGAGCCATCAGTTACCTCGCTGTATTTCAACTCGTTATAGGCAATCTCAGCACCTGTCTCACCATCAATCACGGAGACATAGAAGGGTGGTACACGGGTGGAATGACTGCGATAATCTACTACACCATCGCCATCTACATCGGCCTCGCTGCTGCCCCCCACATATTTACCCCACGTATTGTTGGCTTTGTCCCAGAAGCGGGTGCCATCGCTTGATTTGATGATAACCTCGCAACGTCCGTCGCAGTTGATATCGTAGGCCACTACCATGTCGTTCTGACCGGCACATATATTCACATTCGGCCCCATATCCACCGTCCAAAGCAGTTCACCCGTCAGACGATAAGCCTGAATCTTATGCGAGGTGGTCGAGGTGTTCTCACCGCCCTCCTCACTATCGTCGGCACCTGCATACAGACGATCTACCACCACGGCATCGTATTCGCCGTCGCCATTGGTATCCATGGGCCAGCAGTACTTGGTGCGGTAGTCATTGCGCTTGATGACGTTGTCATCGAAGTTAAAATCAAACCATACATTGGGATAGGCCTGCGTCTTATACTTGAAGGGCGCACTCATCTCACCCTCCACACCTGCTGGTGTGATGGCCGTGACGGCATATTCCGCGTTATTGGTCAGCGTCGTGGAGAGACAGGTCACGGCGAGTGGTTTGCTGTTGATTTTCGTCCATGCGCCCGAAGCCGAAGTGCGTTTATAGACATTATACGTGGTTCCCTCAGGCTCCTGCGCCAACTTGCGCCAGGATATGAGCGAACCAGTACCAGCCGAACTGGTCACACTGCGAATAGAACTGCCCGAACGGTTTACCGCCACGACACCTCGTCCCAGCGGCTGTTGCAAACGCTGGGCCTGTCCCCAAAATGGCAGCAGGCTCAGCACGAAGATTGCGATTGATTTGTTTGTAGATTTCATGTTTTGTAGTTTATTTGTTTTGTATATTGTTTACGGTTTACCGTTTACTGTTTATGGTTTACGGTTTTGCCTTTTTTACCTTTTTACTTTTTCACCTTTTCCATCACGGCGCGGGCTATCTGAGCATCGCCAGCCTCGGTGGGATGGATGCCGTCGCTCTGCATAGCCTTGCCGTCGGCGTTGTTGAAGATGGTGTGCAGGTCTATCACCTCCAGGTTCTCTTCCTTCGCCACCCTATTGATAATAGGAATGATATGGTTCACGATGACCGAGTCGCTGATACCCCACGACGGCTTGTAGGCGGGAATCGGTGTGCAGAGGATGATGCGTGGCTTCTCCGAGCGCTTCATCTTCCTCATGGCACGTCCTTTCTTGTCAAACACCAGATGCAGGGGATTCAACTGGTCTATCATCTGGTGCAGGTCAGCCTCAAACTCCTCGCCATACTGCCAGTTTCCTGGCTTCGAGTCGTTCGTGCCCAGTTTGATGACGGCCACGTCGGCCTTGAAAGCCAAGGCATCGCGCCACGCCTGCTCCTTCATATAGGGATTGTCGCCCTTGTTGAGCAGGGTGCGTGCACCACGTCCGTAGTTCTTCACCACATAGTCGCTGCCCAACAACTTTTGAAGCTGTCCTGGCCACGCCTTCACATCGCACATATCGATGCCATGACCATCGGTGATGCTGTTGCCGATGCACGCCACGCGGACGGCATCACGTTTGGGTGCCTTGTGGCTGTTGAGCCAGGTGGTCAGGTCGTTCAGCATCTGGTTGTGGAAAGGCCAAGAGGAGCGGAAGCCGAAGCCGTGACCACCGCTGGGATAGATATAGAGCGAGCAGTCGTTGCCCTGACGGCGCATGGCGGAATAATAAGCCACGCCATTGGTCACTGGCGGCACCACACCGTCATCGTTGGCCGTGAGGATGATGGCAGGCGGCGTCAGGTGGCGCACCACAGCATTCTGATTAGAAAAGAGTTTTACCAGTTTCTCATCTTTCTGTCCCTCCTTGCCCAGGAAGTTCACGCACGAGCCCTTATGCGTCTCGCGCTCGTTCATCGAGACGACAGGATAGAAGAGGATAGAGAAATTAGGCCTACAGTCGTACTCGCTATGGGCAGACACGGTAGAGGCCAGATGACCGCCTGCCGAGAAGCCCATGATGCCAACATCCTCAGGATTGATGCTCCACACCTCTGCCGAGTCCCTCACCGTGCGGATAGCCTGCTGCGCGTCGCCCATCGGGACAGAGCGGTCGCCATTGGGCATACGGTAGGTGAGCACAAAGAAGGCGATGCCCTGCTTGTTGAAATACGCGGCCCAGTCGTGGCCCTCATGGTTCACCGCCAAGTGGCTGTAGCCCCCGCCCGGACAGTCCACGATGGCACGTCCTGTAGGTTTCTCTGGCAGGTAGCCCACCATGTTAGCCTTCCCGTCGGAGGTGATATTTACTGTGAATTTCCGTGCTGTCTGTGCCTGAATGGTCAGCGCCAGAAGCAGCAAACCGAGCGTCATGATTCTTCGCATTGTAGTCTATGTTTTAAGTTTTATGGTGCAAAGGTAAGAAATAATTCTTAATTCTTAATTCATAATTCTTAATTATTTTGTACCTTTGCCCTGTGAATCAAAACTATCGGCCAATATGAAGACCATCACCTTACTACTGATAGCGGATAACTTTTTCGGCCATGGCAGTGGCGAAAAAAGGAAAAGAAAAAGGTGCGGCAAATCCCTCGCTCGGGTATTGCCGCACACAAAATAATTACTAACTAAAAACTATTTTATGAGTACTTTACGATTGTTGCGGATGTAGATGCCGCCACGCTTGGGCGTGTCCACCTTCTGGCCGGTAATAGAATACCAGGTGATGGGCGACAGGTGACGGGTGGCGGATGATAGTTGACGGATGTTGGTGAGCGTCTGCTCAAGAGCCGCCTGACGGTCGGCCTCGGCCTTGGCTGCTGCTGCCCGGATTTCAGCATCACTGGTGTAATCACTCCCTAAATAGTAGCCCACGTTGGTTGGCTGGTTGTAGCCTACGTTCTCGTGGATGGCCTGCATATAATAGGTATGGTCGGTCATAAGCCAGGGGATGCGGTGGTCGGTGGGATACCAGGTAGAAATAATCTTGATATTCTTGATATGCGTTTGGTCGGGCACAATGACCTCTTCACGCCAGTCGCCTAAGAAGTCACCATACCAGCCAGGGTTGGACTTCGTAGAGTTGTTGAACGAGATATCATAGCGATACATCGTAAAAGTACGTCCGTGGCTGTAGCTGTTGATAATGCCGCCATCGATCATCTGACGGTTCAGATAACCATCAAACCAGATACCGGCGTTACAAGAGCTCTCCTCGGCACGTGCCGTACCAGCACTATTCATCAGGGGCTTGCCATTCTGGTCGAAGAGCTCATTGCCGTATTTCCAGAACTCACAGCCTGGAGAGTCGGGATTCACATCGGCTACCATGCAACGACCCTGGTCGCCTTCTGTAGCAGCCACGATGTCCCAGATGACCTTGCCGGTCTTGGCATCATGCAGTGCCACCTCGGTTTTGCCGCCTTCCAGACAATGATAGACCTGCAAGCCCTCATAGTCTTTTTGGAATACACCTACGTGGTTGGCATCGCCATGGCCAAGGCCGGTAGTCCAAAGGCCCGTGCCGTCATTATCGAAAGCGCACGAACCATACATCACCTCGTCGAGGCCGTCGCCGTCGAGATCGGCCACGTTGAAAGCGTGGTTGCCCTGACCTGCGTAAGCTGAGTTTGCCTTTCCATCCTTATTGGGGGCTTTATCTCTTGTCCATTCACCATTGACCATTGACCAGTGTCCGCCGGTAGTTGCAGAGTCGAACTTCCACAGACGGGTGAGCGAGCCCTCTAACCCCCACTGACCGTCGGGGGTATTGGGGATATAGTCCCAACCCTCTACCACGGTACGGGCATAGACGCCACGACCAAGGAAGATCTGCATACCCTTGCCCGTAAAGCAGGCCAGTCCCACACGGAGTGAGTTGGCACGCTTCCAGTAGTTGTCACCCCATGACTCGCTATTGGCTGAGGCATTCTTGGCCCACTGTTCAGGTGTCTGTCCCTCAGGGCCACGGGCAATGTAGTTGGCACGGGCCAGCTCACGACCAGTCTTGCCGTCGACCACAGAGAAATATTCGGGTCCGCCATATTGTTTGGTGCTTGTATTGTCGCCCTGATAGTGACCACCCCATATCTTGCGATAGTCAGTCATGCCGTCGCCATCGGTATCGCCAATCTCCTTACCATCGCCAAAGACGGTACCTTCGCTTGTTCTCAGCACGAACTCGGCACAGCCGTCGCCATCAAGGTCGCCCAGCATCACGCTCGACGAGTTGCCAGTAATGATATTGGGCCCCGACTTGACACGCCACAACAAGGTGCCATCCAGCTTATAAGCATCCCAAACAATAGTATGGGCAGCACGAGGATCGCTGCCACTGTCATCGGCCGTACCGCCAGCGAGCAAGCGTTTCACTACAATC
This sequence comes from uncultured Prevotellaceae bacterium, assembly GCA_902778255.1. Lineage (GTDB taxonomy): Bacteria > Bacteroidota > Bacteroidia > Bacteroidales > Bacteroidaceae > Prevotella. The sequence goes on along the minus strand of CACYXD010000003.1, from coordinate 113,810 downwards.
TCAAATTGTCCGTCACCATCGAGGTCGCCCACAGAACAGTCATTGGCCTCGTAGGTGAACACATCGGGATACTTCGAACAGTCATCAGTAGCCTGCAGGGGAATCTCTATGTAAGGAACCTTTGCTGTGGCCTGTTCTTTCTTCATGGTGTATTCCGACAGGAACTCCTCGCAGTCTTTCTGGCCGGCATATGTCAGTCGGTAGTGTATATCGCCTGTGATTGTAGAAAGAGGTGTATGCTGATAGCTGGTAGCCTTGATACCTTTCTTTCCTGTCTTGAAAGCATCGTTCACACACGTCCACGAACCCGTTTCGCCCATCTTTCGCCAGATATCAAAAGCGGTATCCTCCGTGTCGCCTGGCAACATTCGCCATGTAAGCAGCACCTTGCCATTGGCCTCGGTATAGTCGCTGCCAATGTTGATGGCACCAGAGCCGGGTGCCACTGCAATTGAACCCCATAGACCACGATCCTGCATATTGGCAGTCTGGGCCGAGCCCGATAATACCGTCAAAAAGACGATAGCAGTTGATAGTAGTAGTTTCTTCATTTTTTTACAAGTTTTTATTAGTTCTGGGGCAAAATTACGTATTGTCCGCAGTACAAACAGGTAACAATTGTACGTTTTATAGCATTATTGTTCAGAACGGATATCTTTGTATCTTGTCGTTGACAGGCCAAACATCGAGAGGGTGCTTCGTGAGCTTTTCGAATACACGCTCACCCAAGGTCATTGCACCCTGGGCATCGAAATGCAACTGGTCGCGTTGCAGACTAAGGTCACTGGCATCAACCACATGGAAGTTGATATCGTCACTTTGCAATCTGTATAGAGCCTCCACCACTTTTGGTGAGCCCTGACGGCTTCCCTTGGCAAAGGTGCCACAGATGACGGGCAGTGAGACGTAACGGGCATCGCCCGTTTTCTCTACCAGATGCTGGCGCAGATGGGTAATGACTGCCTTCAGGTTGTCATAATAATGGTCGGCGGCTTTCAGGTCACTCTCTCCCTGATGCCAGATAAGACACTTGATGTCTGGTGTCTGAGGGCTGAGGGCTGAGAAACAGTCGTCAATTTGTCGTTCAAAAGCTTTCAGCAGCGACTTTTCTTTGGCATCTACGCTCCAAAACCAACCATGAGTACTCTTAGTGCAGGTTGTGTCGATAGCCGTACCACCCATCGTCTGCTTGATGACATAGAAGGGCCGTTGCCAGTGTTGCTCTAAAAGGTGATATACGATGGCATCAAATCCCCAGCTTCGCTCTATCTTAGGTTTTGCCACACGCGGCGAGAAAAGAGTGAAACGTCCGGAGGCAGTCTCAAAATCGCCGCTGCCATAGCTCCATTGACAATACCTGTATACAACATCCTTGGGGAAGTCGGCCATCGGCACACGTCCGTCCGCATTCGACTGCCCTGCAACAAGGATGACGGGCACGCGCTTACTAGCTGGACAAATAGCTACAACGCTGAGCAGTAGGCAGAAAAAAAGTAATCGTCTCATTATTCTATATTCTGTAAAATAAATTCTTCGACCATAGGCAGGAAGAGGTCGTGACCCTTGGCATTGAGGTGAGCAGTATCAGTGCCCTTGCCGCCCTGGAAGTATTTACGGCGGAAATCGAAGCTGTCGGACTCGATATTGCTGTCGCGTGAAGCATCGAATACAGGAACATCATACTTGGCACATACCTCCTTGATGGCTTCGATGACCTGCTGGCGCATGCTACCTTGGAAGTTCTCACAGCGCCATGGGGTAATAAAGAGAATCTTTCCCTCAGGATATTTTGTACGCAGACCACTGAGCAGTATGCCTAAGCGCTCCTTGAACAGCGGCATGCCGATAGAGTCGATTCGATTGCCAGAGGCATCGTTATGTCCAGCGATGATGACGACATAGTCCAGCGAATCGTTCATGTCCTGATAGCGTTTGTACATGCCCGTTCCCCATTGTTTCAGATCGAGGGCTATGCAGTTGCCGTTCTTGCCGTAGTTGTAATACTGCATACCATATTTTTGAGCGAACTTATAGTGCCAGGTATATTCTATAGGGTCACGATGATTGCGCACGTAACTGTCGCCGATGACACCAATCTTCTTGCCCTGCAAAGAGGGGCGGTCAAGATGGGTCTGGATGAAGCGCAGTGATTTAGCCTGACTGGATGGGAAGCGCCAGTGACCGCTGGACGGCGTGATGTCGCACTGCTTCTCACACGTCATCGCGTTCCATGCTGCCCATACGGAAGTCGGCGAACAGGTGTCATCGTTGTAGCCCCAAGACATAAAGGTAGGTACTTTGAGACGGCTGGCGAAGTTGACGACATCGAAATACTGCAAGGTAGACTCTGCAGTGAGCGTATCGATATCGATGCGCCCGTCCTTATAAAATCCGGAGAAGAACTTCGGCCATCCACCAGCACGCTGATGACGGAATCCCAGCAGGTCACAGAGGGCTGGGTAAAAGGGTACGCAGAGTGTCGCCTTTTCGTTGAGGGCTGCCGTCACAATGGTCAGGGCACCACCTTGTGAACCGCCAGTTACGATGGCATTGCGACCATCCCACTCTGGCAGCGAGCATAGGAAGTCGAGGGCGCGGACACAGCCCACATAGACATCCTTATAATAATAAGTGTCTTTCGACTGCATGCCACGGCATATATATCCGTCGCATTTCTTTTGACGCATGACATTATATGCATCGTCAGGAATGCGTGGGTCGTTGTCGTGAATCTCTATTTTCAGATAGATCATACCATTTTGGGGAAAATAGTCATCGGGATTGACCTTGGTGCTGCCGGCACCGGGAGGACATAGCACGACTGGGTGCTTTTTGCCGTCACGAGGCTGGATGAGCATGCCATAAAGCCACTTATTCTTGCCTACTCGTAAACGGACTAGACGAGTTAGCAACTTATCGTTAGTCGCATTGGGTACATCGAAATATTCCGGCTCGAAATTGACCTTACGTGCCTCACTGACCACCTTTGTCCAGAACTTGTCAAAGTCAGCGGGCTGGGGCGTGAGTGTGCGGATCTGTTCTGGAGCAAAACCTACCTTTACGAGGTCGCCATAGCGCTTGCCATCGACATAGAACTCATACTGGCAGGCCAGGAAGCCAGGCTCTTGCATAGTGCCCATGGGAATAACGACCTCTCCATGCTTGAAGCTGACAGACTCGAACTTCTCAGGCAGGAACATCTCCTTTCCGGTTTTGTATAGCAGTGCTACATCATGGAGGGGAACACCACCGATGCGAGCAGTGATACGCAGTGAAGCCTGTTCGCCGACTTTATAGTGGCTGTCGGCATGGCTTGGCATGGCGATAAACTCCAAATATTGCTTGCGGGGATTGCCAGCCTCCCTGCTAAAGGTGGCTTGTGAGGGCGTGGCTTTGTTGATGACTGGCAGAATGGCCTTACCCCAGTATTCTGCCAGTTTCTTGGCTCCCTGCTCATTGGGATGCAGCCAGTATGACTTGCCACGTGCGTCTTTTTCTTCGAAAATGTCGGTCTTATAGTTTTTCTTGAAGTAACTATATGCATCGTGGTCACCGATGTGTACCAGTCCGGTCTTGCAACGTGCTACCACCATAGCAAAGCAGTCGTAATAGGTGTTGAGGAGTTTCAGACTCTTCTTAGAAGCTATGGAACCTCCCTTTGTCTGGTATTCGGGGTAGTACCAGATAGGCTTGTTGAGCACCACATGGGCATCGGGCCACAGCGTGAGCAGTGAGTCGATGATGGTGCAGAGGTTGTTGATGTAGTTGTCGGGGGTGGTATGACTATTGTGCTTGCGCTCTACGGAGTCATTGGTGCCCAGCATGATGCTGAACACTAAGGGGAGATTCGGATGTGCTTTTACCAGTTGGTTCGCACGACTGACGATGTCGCTGAAGAATGTCTTGTCGCCAGCGGGAATGACATCGGCGGCATTGGGCAGAAAATGATACGTCGTTCGGCCCGAACGACCGCCGTTGCTGATATACACAGTGTCTATCCCCTCCTGCTGCGACAGCCACAACCCACACTGCACCGGAGGTGCCGTCATGTCGCGTTGCTGATGCAATGCACCGTAGGTGATGCTGTTGCCAATAAACACTACATTGGCACTCTGCTGTGCAAAACTGAGCGACACGTGGCCAATGATGAATAATAATCCAAACAGTAACCTTTTCATCTCTTCTTGTCTCCCTTGTTTTCTTGTCTTCTTGTTTTCTTGTCTCCCTTGTCTTCTTGTCTTCTTGTTAAATCACCGGAATCACATAGAACTTACGATTCTTCTTGAAGTCAACCATCCACTGATCCATGATAATATGGTCATCAAGGGCTTTTACCTTCAGGGTGTGCGAACCTTTGGACAGTATCACCGACGTCTGCTTCAAAGCCTGACCGCGTAGCACGCTCTCTTTCCAGAATTCAGAACGGTATTTCTCCTTGAGTGAGATGACAACGGGAGTTTCGTTGTCAATCTGTACCTGATAGCGCAGGTCGCCCTTATCGTTGGGCTGTGTGGGTATCATGGCGGTAAAGAGCGTAGCATCTCCCTCTTGCTCTGTGGTAAACGTAAATGTCAGTTCGCCACCCTTCGGAATGGCAACAGCATTCATTGAATGACCGAGCATCTGGATGGGTTGGCTTCCTTTAGAGGCAGCATCATATTCGGCAGCATTGCAGGCGACACCCTCGAAAGGCTCATCGTCATACAATCGGCCACAAATATCTTCAAAGACGGGCAATTGGCGTGGGGCAGCATCCATCAGCCCTTTCCATTTACCATTGGCCAGCGCATTGTAACGACGGGTTAGTGCGACAATTTCTTCATAGGCAAGATGACTTGTTGCTGAATCAGAAACGATTTTGCGCGTCATGGCTGCAGCGGCATAGATAGGGTAGGCGATATGAGCCTCATAAGCATTAGATAACTCAGGGCGAAGCAACAAACGACATTTGTCGACAATAGCTTTCAAACATCCAAAAGACTCTAACCGCTCTGCTGCTTCTTGGCGGGTCAGTCCAATGTCGGTTACATGTGACTTTCCTCCAGGATACTTTTGCTTGTCGAGTTCCACCTGTGTCCATCCCATGAACTCTGGTTTGCGGATACCACACAGACGGTAGAACTCTTTCATGGCAGGGAACAGTTTTTTTCCTGCCTCATCGCCAAACTGTGTGCAAAGCCATTTTTCCAGATGTTGTTCGAGTGTAATCACTCCCCTCCCTCTCAGGGAGGGGCCGGGGGAGAGGCTTTTTATATCCCACGCCAAATCCAGAAACAGTTCCAAATCATACGCAGCCACCTTCGGATCATGCACATTGACGATCCACAGCTTACGGCAGTTATGGTCGTAGGCCGTACGCATCTCGTGATAGATAAGTCCTGGTTGGGTGGTAGTGAGCCATAAGTAATCGTGTGGACGTCCCCAGTACGAGAGGTGATAATAGACGCCTCCCCCACCCTTGCGCTTCTGCTGTTCTTCATCTGAGAGGCGCGTCATATAGCCATAGTTGTCATCGCACCACATCAGCGTGACATCATCGGGCACCTGCAGTCCACTCTCCATAATCTCAAGCACTTCCTTATATGGAATAAAGACCTGCGGCACATTCTCCACATCCTTACGGTAGTATTTCTTGATGAGTTCACGCTGATCATCGATGACTTGCTGAAGACCTTCCAGTTTCTCTTTCTTGGTCTTCACACCCTCCATAGAACCGTCATGGATGCCACGCATACCGATGGTAAAGAACTCCTCTGAGCCTTTTACCTGTTGGAGGCGCTCTATCCAATACTGCTGTACCTGCTCACGATTGGTGATGTAGTTATAAGCACCTCGCACAGAGTGATCCCACTCAGCTACGTTATTTCTAAGCAAAGGTTCGCAATGACTCGTACCAATAAGAATGCCGCACGAGTCGGCCATCTCCTTATTACCTGGAATGGTGAAGAATCCTGGTGTTCCTGGATGCATCCCCGGCCAGATAGTATTGGCACGCAGGCGGAGCATCAGTTGGAAGACGGCCTTATAGGTCTTAGGCCCCATCTGTCCAAACACACCATTGTTCTCGTAATGTTTCCACGCCCAGTTGCGCAGACTCCAGTCCTCATCATTGATAAAGATGCCACGATAAGCGACAGAAGGGACGTGCTCATAAGAAAACGTGTCAGGCAAACTAAGACGCACCTTGCGTTCAGGAATGACATCACCCCACCATACCCAGGGCGACACGCCTGCCATACGGCTTAATTCCAACAATCCGTATGCCGCACCGCGACCATTATGACCCTCTATTACGATTTGCTTTTTGGCATTGATGCTGATGCGGAAGCCATCATCGCTACCCTTACCCTGTACGACACGGATGGTGGCTGACTTTGAGGCGACTGGTTTCATACCCGTCACCATCTGTATATCGCTTTCAAACATCTGCAAGGCAATCTTCACAACGGGATCAACCTTACCCACAACTTGATACGTGACAGGATGATGACCATCAAACCACACCACATCGGCAGCACTGGCAACCAATGCCACTACCGACAACAACGTCACGAACAGAACGCGTAATCTCATTTGATTGTTTCATTGATTAGTATTTGCCTACAAAATTACAAAAGATACAGCAAATAAAAAACGAAAGTCCCACAATTTGTAGGACTTTCGCATAAAATTATAGTTTTTTCCGAATGATTACTTAAATGGCAGATACCAATTGGTCTTATCAGTCAGATCCACCACCGGATTCTTGTAGGCCAGTTTACGAGCCAGCCATACACCACCGAAGTTGGCTCCATAGAGTGCATCACTATTCTTATGGGTAGCCATACGCTTCAGGTCATACCAGCGGTTGCCTTCGAAAGCGGCCTCCAGTGCCAGCTCGTCACAAATGATGTCCTCTACAGCATTAATGGTATCCTGCTTGGTAGTACCCACCGTCACACTATAGGTCTTGGCAATCTCAGCCATCTTCATACCGATGATACGGTCATATTGATAGAGCGACTTGCCTGGATGGTAAGTAGAGCCGCCTGTTACATTACTTGTTCCAGGATAATCACTGACAGCCTTTCCAGCACCGTGGGTATGTATGCCATAGGAGCCTGCAGCGGGCAGACTTTTTAAGAACTCATTAGTGAGCAGAGGATAGACGGTCTGCAGGTTCTTTCTTGACCCATCTGTAAGGTAACCCATCTGGTAGGTACCATCTGCATACTTCGACAACATCTGTTCACAGATACCGTCCTTGAGAATGGCAAATGCAGCATCAGGCATTCCCAAACGGTTCAAACACTCTGCCAGACGCAACCAAAGGGTGCTATTGCGATAAAGTATCACGTTGGCATACTTGTACTTATCTATCCACTGTATCACTGTATCGCCATCGGCTTCCTGATGGATAATACTGCGCAGACGCATATCGCCTGCCTTGGCAACACGCACACTGTCGAACATATCCGTCTGAGAGGTATGGGCTGCATAATAATAATAATCCGTAGAATCGCTCAACAGATTCAATGCATCAGAAGGCAACAACTGTATCTCGTCCACATAGGGTGCACCACTACGCTGCTTTTCTTCCGGCGTGGCATAATAGTCGAATCCAAAGAACAATGGCAGGTTAGTGGTCTTACCGTTCTGAGCCGAAGAGGCCATCGGAATATAAGTAACGATGTCATTGATGTTGTTTCTCGAGAACAGACCGCTCCAAGCTGGTGTTGTGGGGATAGTCGCACTAATAGCGCTACGATCGGGAAGATCATCATCGGCACCGCTGAAACGGCCGTTGCTAATACTCTTCGAGGCCATAGGAGCCAGATAGTTGGATGTCGGCTCTCCTGCCACACGTGTGAAATAGGTGACCAAGTGACGGGCAGCCTGATCATAGTTGCCTACTTCAAGATACATATCACTGAGTACCACATCCACAGGAATAAAGCAAAGACGCGGCAAGAACTGCTTAGCAGTGCTCTCCCAGTTAGGCGAGCCAACACTTATCTGTGTATTACCCGGATATCCCAAAGTAGGGGTGCCATAACCTGTATATTGCTCTAGGTCAGGAGCCAACTCCGCCACAATCTGTGCCAGATCCATTTCCGGATAGCCACGGTCAATCTGTGAGATCATCGTCAACGGTTCAGTAAAGAACGGCACCTTGTCATAGTTACGTCCTAGTTGCAGGTAAGCCCAAGCACGAATAGCCTTTGCTGCCACATACTTATCAATGATGACATTTGTAGAACCATTATAGAGCTCGGTATTGCAATGGGCTATGTAATAGTTGCAGTTGTTGATAACGCGATAATAGACATAAGCCGAGTCGTACTTATTCTTCGTCGTGGCCGAGAAGTCGGCTAACTGGCGCAGGTTATTGTCAGTATAGAAAGTGGTCTTCACCAAGTCACCACGCATCTCACCCAGCAGTACATACTGATCGGCCAGTTCCTGCATAGCCTGCAAGATGCCGAAAGCATAGAACACTGAGTCTGTCTTATCACCTATCGTCGGCTCTATATTCTGGCGCGAACTCTCAGTCTCTAGCATATCGCTACAAGAAGTGAGCGTTGCGACACAGCCGCAACCAACACAACAGGCGGCAACAATGTATTTCTTAATATTCTTGGTAATCATAATTTTCAATTTTCAATTTTCAATTTTCAATTTCGATTACAGGTTGATCTTCACACCAGCGAGAAGCGTACGGCTCTGTGACAGGTTACCACAGTCAATACCCTGATACATCACACCACTGCCGATAGAGAATTCTGGATCAGTGCCCAGATACTTGGTGAAGGTTACCAGGTTCTGACCCTCAACCCATACAGAGAGGCCCTGCAACCAGTCTGTCCATGACTCAGGAATAGGAACCTGATAATTCAGGCGGACTGTCTTCAGACGCAGATAGCTGCCATCCTCTATCCAACGGTCGCTGAAGCGGTTGTTGCCCATTGGGTCACCGTAGGTGGCACGCGGCAGTTCAGCCTGCTGACCCTCATAGCGCCAGCGTCCTACCTCTGCCACCTGCTGGTTGTAGAAGTTTGAACCGCTGTTCAGCACCATGCGCTGATAGTTGTACACGTCATTGCCCAGCGAATAATTAAAGCCTATGTTCAAAGTGAAATTCTTCCAACTCGTGTTGATAAAGATGTTACCATAAATGTCGGGATTAGGATCGCCTATCACGGTCTTGTCCTGTTCGTCAATTTTCCCATCATTGTTCAGGTCAACGAAATGGATATCACCAGCAACAAAGTTATGGGCATTACCAGCATTATCTTCCATATAAAGATAGGTACCGTTGCCGGCAGCCTTTGCCGCAGCATCATCCTTCAGCACACCGGCAGTCCGATAGCCGTAGAACAGTGCTACAGGATGATTCTCTGATGTTAGGATATTGTTGTCGCCATAAACAGACGATGTGTAGCTACCATCTGGCAACTCCGTCACCTTATTCTTATAGTGGCCCACAGAAGCGCCCACCTCCATATTCCAGTCTTTGCCGACAATAGGCTTGAAGGTTACAGTGGTCTCGAAGCCTTCGTTCTGCAGTTTGCCGCCATTACTCCAATAACGGTTGATACCGCCAATGGGGTTAGAGAATGCTTTCTGCATCAGCAGGTTGTCGGTTTTGTGAAGGAAGTAGTCAAACTTCACACCGATACGGTTGTCAACGAGATAGGCCTGAAGTCCCAGATTGATCTTCTTGGTTGTCTCCCACTGAATCTTATCATTACCTACATTGGTCAACTGCGTTCCAATGGCACCGTTATTATAACGTACCGTCGTATAACTGGTACGGGCAGCATAGTTTGAGATGCCATCATTACCACTGACGTCAAAGCCTGCATTCAGACGCAGATAGTTGACACCAATGTTTTTCGGGAACCAGTTCTCGTTAGTCATCACCCAACCCAACTGCACACTAGGGAAGATAGCCCATTTCACGCCAAACAGTCCCAGTCCATCAGCATTCTCACCAAAGCGGCTGTTTGCCTCACCCAAAAGCGAGATAGTGGCAAAGTAGCGGTTCATGTAATTATAATCCACATTACCATACCACTGTATCTGTGTCCATTCGTCATTGGCACCAAGGATGCTGCGGAAGCCCGACCATCCCACTGAGGGACTCTTGTCGCTCGTTTCACCAGTAGCCTGTACACTGACGTCATTACAGTCGTATGAGAAGGTGTTATAGCGCGTTCCTGCAAAGGCTGCCAAGCTGTGCTTACCAAATTGATGAGCCCAGTCTAATTGGAGCTTTCCTACGAAATTATTCTCCTTGGCAAACATTGACTGTGTCTTAGCATAGACACGTCCAACACCTGCTATATTATATGAAGGCACGCCTGTATAAGGACGGAAATAACGCTGGGCATTACGGTTGAGCGTATAGCTGAACATTCCCGTCAGTTTCAAGTCAGTAGAGATCTTATAGACAGGCTCAATATGTACATTGAAATAGGTATTCTCAGCATGATTCTTGTTCTTACCTTCACCATGTTCAAGGATGGACAGAGGGTTGGCAAGTGAATAGGCATTGGTCAACTGAGAAAAAATATCATCATAGCTTGACAGCAATGAAGAGTAGCCGCCCTGTCCGCCATTGAGCAAGGCATTATACTGATAAGGCGATACCAGCGGCGACTTGAGCAATGCCAGAGCCGTAGGCGATACCACGGTACCTGTTGAGAAGTCAGCTGGCATACCATTGTCGAACACATCGTTCGCTGTACGTGCTATCGAGATATCAAACTTCGTATCCAGATTATAGAGAATGCTAATATCTGTATTGAAACGCACATTCATACGATTGAAACCGTTTTTATCAGCAGTATATTGGGCATCGGAATAACCTACTGACAGGTTATACATACCCACATCGTCACCACCCTGCACATTAATACTGTAGTTCTGGGTCAACGCCGAACGATAAATCTCATCAGTCCAATCTGTGTTGTTGTGATAGTCGTAATAGTAATAATTAGTTACCTTACCCGTTGCATCACGATAGGGTGTATCGTCAAGGAAATGGAAGTCTATCTGCTTATCCCTGATACCACTGACAGTACCCAACAGTTCGGTCACATAGTTACGATATTGGGTGGCATCCATCATCGTGGGAGTCTTAGGAACAAACGTAACCCCAGCAGAGATATTGGCATCAATACGGGTAGCCATCGACTTTCCACGCTTAGTTTCAATGAGTATCACGCCATTAGCACCACGGGCACCATAAAGGGCAGTAGCATTCTTTAGTACTGTCACCTTCTCAATGTCATCGGGTGAGATATTTGCCAGGATATTATTGAACTGGCCATCGTGCAACGAATAGCGGTCGCGCTGCATATCCTGCTCAATACCATCAATAATAATCAAGGGCTGAGCATCTGCAGTGATACTGTTAAGGCCACGGATAAACATCAAGGCTCCTCCATCAAGGGCAGCAGACCGCATCACGGTACGCACATCAGCTCCAAGCTTACTGGATATCTCGTTATCAACGGTTACACCAAAACGGTTAATTGTTGCCGTACTCTTTGCGGTATAGTTAGTGCCTTTATCATACATAGGCTGAAACTTATCGCTCAGCATGTTAATGGCAATATACTTCGCCGTGTCACCAGCCACCACTGCAACTTGCTGTGAGGCATAACCTTGTGCATGGACATAGAGTGCCGTCGTAAACTCTGGTACACGGATGGTAAACATACCATCCTCATCGGTCATGGAGGTGTAGCGCTGATGGCCTAATGCCTGCAACTGAATACCAGAGAGTGGCTTACCTGTCGCCTTTTCATTAACGATACCACGCAATGTGACCAAAGGATAGTTTTCCTTAACGGCCTTTCTGGCTGGTTGCTTGACAGAAACCTCCACTTCCTCTTCTATCTCATCATCCTCTGTCTGGGCTGCCATGGGCAAGGTGCCTATAAAGGATACCATTACACAGAACAGCAGTCTCTGACTGGCTGTCTGCCAAAGATTAAATAGGATGCTCTTCATCTTCATTTGTTTTTAGCTTCAAATTCTTCCAATTCCACAGGACGCAACAGGATAGCGGCAATGCGAACATCACGGCTATACATGGCCAACTGGGTGTCGTTTAACACACTTATAGGGGACGACACTCTCAAACTGGGATAATATTCATCTCCCAAGCCACTATAATTAACGGGGAAGGTAAATCGTCCAATAAACACAGTATCGGTCTTTGACGGGTCATTCTTGAAAGCCGTCGTAGTGCCAACACTTGTCGGTATAGCAGGCAGTTTGTCGCCCGAGAGTAAAGCATCTGCATAGGCCTTGCTGAAGCAGTAGGTTTCAGTAGCTCCCTTTGCCGTGCAATAATTCAATTGGAAGTTCAACCAGTTAGGATGATTGTCCACGCCACCGCCACCATAGCTTATAGATGACGGCATGAACACCACGTAGAAGTTATAAGTAGTTGACATTACATTGGGCAGAGCGATGAAGAATTCGGGTTTTACACGGTCACCACCAGGCGAGATCCATCCAAAGCGGTATTCCGTCAACTCTGTATCCTCACCAAAAAGCCATGTCAGCGGGCTACCATCAGGATTATAGGTCCTAATGGTACTCATCTGAGCCGATGCAGGGAAGAGTTTTACCATATAATGGCGCGGCTCAAAGACCAAGTCTGGACAGAAGGTCTCCCAATGATAGAAAGCCAAACTGTCAACCAGTCGGCCATAACCATTACTCATCCGAATTGGCTCGCCAATGGTATTCGTTTCAAGGAGCTCCTTGGGATTCGAGAATTTGTTTCGCGTCGTTGAACGAACAGTGTCAAGGAATTCGCCTTTGCCTACCAACCACTGGTTATACATATCATTATTGCTATAAACAAGATTGCGAATAATAGTACGGCGTACCAGTGAGTCTGTCATATACGAAGCATTGATAGTTGGTGATGTCTTCGTATTCGTGGCGCTGGCACTACTATAATTCTCCACGTCATGTACCTTAGTGGCAGAGATGAAGTTATAGTAGGGCTTTATTCTGTCATACATCTCCTGAAAGGCTTTGTCTGTAGGAAGGATGAACGTGTAAGAGCTGTCTTCATTGGTCAGTCGGGCATTCAACTGATTAATCAGTGAATTGGATGTGACCATCACCGAATCGACATAAGTCTGAATACCATTCACCATCGGGCCCTTGACAGATGCCTTGGTGTCAAGTGTTACCGACTCATAGCGCATGAAGTGGTCACGGAGCATATTAATGCTGTCGCCCACCTTGAGATATTCGTAAAGGTTGGGGAGGAATCGTGCCGAGCCGTTAATGACATGCATTACGCCATTGGAACTTGGCAGGTTTGGCTGACTGACGGATATACCGTCGAAGGTATAAGAACCTTCGCCCGAGAACTCAAAAGACTTGTCGTTGAGCATACGCACACGCTCATCAATCTTTCCAGTAGCCAGGTGACCATACTCAGCGATATGACTTTTCACAAACTGCTTAAGCACATTCTCATCGCTCATATTGTCATAGACAGACTTGTCGAACGATCCATTTACCGGTGCCCAGATTGTCAGCGAACGCGGTGTGTTAAGATAGGAATCAAAGCCTGTACGTTTCACCAAATCAGCAAAATCGCTCAACTGATTATCCTGTGAAATATTCTCCCACAAGGTCTGACTACCTGCGCCACTATTATCTACAGGCACCTCGTTGTAGTCCGCATAGTCGGAGCAGGATGTGGCAGCAAACATACCAGCTGCCAACATCACAATACCTATATATTTATTCTTCTTCATAGAATCAATTCTTAACTCTTAATTCTTAATTCTTTAGTACCAGTCCTCCGAGTAGGTGTCGTTGTCAACAACATCAATGGGAACAAACTCTATATAGTCAAACTGCCACTTACGGGCCAGATTACCATCGTTAGGAATCACATTCTTGATACGGAACCAGTGTTCTTCACTCTGCTTCATCTGGATACGTCCCATGATTTTACGGAACGAGGCATTACGGGCATCCGAGCGCATATTATGATCGGTAGCATTGCCATCACCATAGTCTGGGTGATCCACATAGCAGAACAAGCCACGCATATAACCACGGTTGCGCAGGGAGGCATCAGAAGAGACACCCAGGTCGTCCTCTTCATAGAACGGTGTAGATCCAATACGGGGGTCTGACTTATCAATACGCACATCAAGTGGGATATCCAGAGCCATCATCGACTGTATGCTGCTGGATGAGCCCATATAGAACTGCATCATGCCACCATGTCCCATTGGGGTGTAGAAGATACGGAACTCATAGGTATTAGTTGGCAATGGTGGCAACTTAATGGCCAAATCGTAGTCGCCCCATCCCTGGAAGGTGTCACTTTGATAGGCATTATACTGTCCCTTGATATTATAACGGAAGCGGTTATCTGGCGTATAGCTCACTACATTGTCAAAGAAATTGAGCGGGAAAGCTACACGGGCACCACTGCCACCACTGTTCAGTGCAGATATCTCCGTTGAGTTAGACATACGATAACCGTTGTTGATAAACTCTGGCAAGAACGTCGTAGAATCAAAGCGTAAGCGCTCATGGAGCACTCCTTTTGGTACCTGTGCATCATATACCAGCATACCCTGCAGAGAGTGAATATAGCCGTTGAAGGTCTGCACATTCCAATTCTGCACACCATTAGCTTTGTCACTGGTGCGGTTAATCTTCACACCCTTGAATACCTCCTGGTGCATCCCTGCACTACCCATGGTACCGAGTTCATCAGTCAGGGTATTAAAGGTGATGTAACGATTGATAAACAGCGATTTACGACCAACAAGAGGCTGAGGTTGCCATATCTTCAGAATAGTATTGGGCAGCATGGTCTCATAGTAGTCGTAAGGCTGCCCCCCATTGACGTAGTTCCAAGTTTTGGCCTTCTGCCACTTGGTACTGTTTTCATAGACCATCTCATCTTCTGGCATACCGGCATAGAGGATGTGGTAGGCCACAAACATATTCAACGCATTGAAACGGTTTTCATAGTCAGTGCCCGTACTTACAGTGTTCCCTGTCTCCGTCAAGTAATCATACCAGTTGGCCGCATTTCCATATACGTTATTGGCATATTGTATTAAGCCATTGATATCATTGATACCATTGAGCCGCATAATAGAGTCAGGCTCTGCAAAAATAGTATACATTACCTTGCACTCATCAGGATGATAGAGAGGGTCGGTTATGTCACCATTACTATTGACATCCATGTAGTCAGATATCGTGTATTTCACTTCTTTACCGACCTTTGTCAAGGAGTCCTTCAAACCTGTAAGACGCAGAGCCTCTGCAAAAATACTGAATTCTGAGATTCTCTCTATCTCCTC
The DNA here is from genome assembly GCA_902778255.1 of uncultured Prevotellaceae bacterium. Classification (GTDB taxonomy): domain Bacteria; phylum Bacteroidota; class Bacteroidia; order Bacteroidales; family Bacteroidaceae; genus Prevotella. Next base: position 98,454 of record CACYXD010000003.1, on the reverse strand, counting down.
ACTAATAAGACGAGTATTACGAGGCACCACCTTATCGATTACGTGCACAATACCATTGGTAACCACGCTATCAGGTTCGATGATAGTTGCCACCTTATTGAGTACCACCTTACCCGATGAGGCATCATAGGGAATAGGAACACGCAACATAGTAGTCACAGACCCACTTGCGCCACCCAAATCAATCGTACTGAGTGCATCAGATGCCTTGACATGCCCCAGCAGGTGATAACGCGCAATATCATTACACAAACTGTCAGTCAGCCCCTCGAGCGAATTGGATGTCATACCATTATGCTGTATGCGGGCCTCGCTATCATTATACAGAGCATCTACATACTCTGCCACCGCATCGTTGGTGGGGATAAAACAGGTATAGCCACCATATGCCGACAGGTTGCGATTCAGTCCCACACGTGTCAATATATAATTGAATGACGAGAGCTCTGACTTGCGGGCGATATAATCGGCAGCTGTCTCACCTGTGGCTGTAAACAGATCCGACTCATCTGGCTCTGGATTACAGCCCGTAAGTCCCATGAGACCGACAAAGCCCATCAAGCCAAAAATATATTTCTTAATCATGATCTTCATTGTCTATCCTCCTTTTCTTTAATAGTTTTTCTCATATTCGTTTGTATCCTTGTAAGCCGGGTTCTGACGAAGGAGCGGACAAACAATGATATCACTATTCGGTATCGGCATATACAGATATGCCTCATTAGCCATCTTGGCCTGAACGCCACTGGCATCATCACGCTTGCGGGTCATCAACACCAGCATATCCTTGTAATTGGTAGGCAATTCCTCACCGGCCTCATTGATGGCAGCCAGCGTGCGGTTGTAGTCAACACCACTGACATGGCGATAGTTGTATCGCACCAGATCATACCAGCGACGTCCCTCGAAACAGAACTCACGCATACGCTCCTGCAGTACGAGCTGTTCAAACTGATCCTTACTCAAGGTGCTGAATCGTGTGGCCGTCGTGTTCGATGACCAACGGATAGAGTCACCCTGATTATCGGGATGGAGCGCACGGCTGTTGACGGCCTGCACCAGTTCGAATGCAGTGTGCAACAGACTGTCTTGTGTAGTCTTTGCCATCAGTGTATCCACCTGCTGAACCAAGGCCTCGGCCTTCATCAGCATCACATCTGGCAGACGATAGATGTTCAGGTTACGATTCAATCCACCATTGCCAAGATCATCACGTGAGGTTGCTACAGTCTTGCCTGACACTGTATTTTCCGTAATCATCTTACGGATACTATAAGAAGCCTCAGAAGCACTGGGGATATAACATGCTGAATAATAACGCATATCACCAGCCGAATACAGCGTTGTAGCACTCAGGCTGGTCGTTGTATTATATACAGAAGCGGTGCTGGCGAAAATCGTGGTTGCCCTCAGCCAGCCCTCGCCACCATTCGTGTTGGCACTCTTATACTTATAATAATACTGACCGATGCCAGTATTGCTCGTCGACTGCAACTCAAAGATACTCTCCTCGGCATTCTGTTCAACAAAGAGTCTCTCATAGAGATCCGTTGCGTTCGCCAAGGGATAGACCTTTGCTGTCTCGTTGGGTCCCTTCACATGCTGTTCCTGTTTTGAGGCAATCACCTTGTTACAATAGTCTATACACCGGTCATAATCGGCCTGAGAATGCATCACTGAGGCACGCCACAGATAAATATCTGCTAATAATGCATGGATACCATCGGCTGTGAAACGACCGACGCGTTGCCAGTCGGATGTTGTATAACCACGGGCATCAAGCGGAGTCAGAGCAGCTTCCTCCAGATCATCAATACAGTGTTGAAGCACCACGGCTGGTGCAGACTGTGCAATCTGCATATTCTGACTGCTGTTCATATAAGCCTCAGCAATATAAGGCACGTCACGGAAATTACGCACCAGATAGAAATAGCATAACGCACGCAAGGCAAGCATCTGTGAACGATCTACCTGATAGTCACCAAGTGTATAGTTGGGATCTTCCGACATGACAGCCTCTGCCCTATCAAGCACGATATTACAGCGGTTGATAACGGTATAAAGGGAAGTCCACTGTGCAAACATATTCGTGGTCTGTATATTCACTGCTGATATTTCATCAAGGGCTGTCTTTGTAGTGCTGTTGTCAACATTCGACGACGGGCCCAGCACTTCATCAGTACGGGATTCGCCCCACACCAAGAGATGCGCCATGACATCATTAGATGCCATGGCTGCGTATGCAGCCGTCACCATTGAGCCCACCTGCTGTTTGGTCTTCCAGAAATCTTCGTCAACAGTCTTGTCATCAGGCAAGATGATAGTGTCGAGACACGACACCAGCATCATGCTGGAAACGATCATTAATAGATATTTCTTCATAATCTTCAATTTTCAATTAACAATTCCTTAGAAACCAAAATTAAGCGTAAACGTAAACTGCTTTGAACGGGGAGTCTTTGACGAGTCGATAGCGGGATTGTAACCACGCTGCGACACCTCAGGATCAGTACCGCTATAGCGCGTCCACACATAGAGGTTGTTCAGTGAAGCATAGGCCTGCAACTGGTTCAAGCCCCACTTCTTTATCATCTTGTTGTCGAAGCGATAACCTATCTGCAGATTCTGGAAACGTACGAAGCCTCCATCCTCCACGTAGCGGTCAGAGTTCTGGAAGTTATAACCTGACTGATACATGGCTCTCGGCATTGGTGTCACGTCACCGTCCTTACGCCAACGATAGTTGACCGTTGCACTTTGGTTATAGGCATCGTACATCTTCTCCAAACCCATACGGGCGGTATTCACCACCTTGTTTCCGAAACGATAATTGAAACGTCCCTTTACAAACCATTTACCATAGTTGAGCGAGATATTAAAACCACCGTTAACCTTAGGCATTGAGTTGCCAAGATATACCACATCAAGGGCATTGATCTCACCATCATGGTTGATATCTTCGTAGATAGCATCGCCACCCTGGAAGTTATGTCCGTTATGACCATTCTCCGTAATCTGGTTATAGGCATAGACCATGCGCTTGGGCGAACCATTGTTGTTCATGATGACCTTGCCGTCAGAGCCCACAGCCACAGGTGCTGTCTTGCCACTGGCCAGGAAGTCGTTGATCCAAGTTTCATACTGGGCTACGGTCAAATTGTTCTCTTTGGCATAGTTCTCCAAATAGTCGTAAGAATACTGATAGACGCCCTTGTAATGGAAACCATAGATAGAACCCAGTGAGTTGTTCAGCTGTACACGTATAGGATAAGTGCCGCGTGCCGTAGCGTCCCAAGTAGTTCCATTGATGGCCTGGAGCACGCTCTCATCCATTTCCTTCAGCAAGTTCGAGTTCTGTGCGATATTGAAGCCGAAATCAGCCGAGAACTTACCTATCTTGATTATTTTCTTAGCGTTGAAGTTCAATTCCCAACCATCATTGGTCATACGTCCCACGTTACTGTAAGAAACCGACGAGAAACCGGTGAATGACGGAATGCTGACACTCGACATCAGCAGATCACGGGTATCCTTATGATAGAAGTCGAAATCAATCTCAAAACGATCGTTCAGGAAACCGAGGTTGAAGCCAAGGTTATACGACGTGGTCTTCTCCCAACGCAGGTCATCGAGTTTCAAGCCGTCAAGAGTAGCATAGGTTGACTTATTGGTTGAACCCTTACCATAACTTCCTGCCGACTCGTTATAGGTATTATAGAACAAATAGTCCTTGTCTGGAGCTTTACCTACAATACCCCAAGAGGCGCGAAGACCCAACATAGACACCACACTGCGCGACCACTTCATAAATGGCTCATCGATGATGTTGTATCGCAAAGATACACCGGGGAAATAAGCCCACTTCTCTTTGGGGCCGAACTTCGAGTCACCATCGGCACGCAGTGAGAAACCCAGAGAATAGCGACCATCGATATAGCTGACATGGCCATTGTAGAGCAGGTTCTGCGAGTTAGAACGTCCGTTGCTGCTGCTCGGAGACCCCGGCAGAGCATCAACGGTTGGCGAGGTAATGCCATTGGGCAGGTGGTTCATAGTAACCGTCTGGTTGTTGGAGTCCTGTGTTGACAACTCATAGCGCAACAACATCGTTGCCGACCAGTCACGATTCTTGAAATAAGGTGTAAACACCAACTCGGCCCTACCTCCAATCTTCATACGGTTGAACTCATAGTTGGAAGTCAGGTTATACTGCGATCCGGTCCATGAGGAATTGGACAGCGATGCAGGATAATATGAGGGTTTTGACTCTGCAAAGATATCAAAGTCCACACGACCGTTGAATGTCAGACGGCTCTTCTCGGCCTCGGTGCCCAAAATCTCATACTTGATGGTGAAATCAGGTGTCAGACGGTAGGTCTGATCCTTCACCCAAGCCTCGTTACCAATAGCTACAGGATTGCCCAGTTGGTAGATGGCCGACATGTCATAGCTAGAATAGAAGCCATCGTAAGGTGTCGTATTACGATTAGGGGCAGTGGGGTTCATCAAAAAGTATTCATCAGTATCATTGCCATTACCATCCTGGCGATAGATAGCCATGTTAGGAGCCTGATTCAGCGCGATGGCGAGCAGGTCACTATAGTTCTTATCATTGTTGGTATAAGTAAGAGCAAAGTTGGTGAGGAAACGGATACGGTCAGATACATTATAGTCCAATGCCATACGCGTAGTGAACTGCTGGAACTTCTGACCGATAATGGTACCCGTTTGGTGCTTATAACCTGCAGAAATACGGAACGTAGCTTTCTGACCACCACCGGTCAGATTGACGTTGAAATCGTGCATCGCACCGAATTTCTTCACAGCATCTACCCAATCGGTATTGTTATTCCAGTTCTCCCAGTCGGCATACCCTTCCTTGTCGTATTTCAACTCAGCAATATTTTCGGTACGGTCAGCCTGCTGTGTGGGGTTATAAAACTCCTCTTTCATTAGCATCGTATAGTCGTCACCATTGAGCAGTTTATAACTCTCAGGTTGCCATGTACCAGTAAACTTATACGAGAAATTGATACGGGGTTTACCACGGGCACCACGCTTGGTCGTAATCTGAATTACACCATTGGCACCTTTTGAGCCCCATACAGCCGTGGCAGCAGCATCCTTCAACACCGTGATACTCTGGATATCCTCGACATTGACCGACAGCAAAGAAGAATACTGTTCTTCATCGGCATTGGCATAGTCGAAATCCTCGTCAGGATTGTCAAAGATCTTGTCGTCGACGACGATCAAGGGGTTGGCATTGGCACTCAGGGTTGTCACACCACGCAAGCGCATCTGCGTTCCTGCACCCAGGTTACCAGAATTCGACACAATGTCAAGACCGGCAATCTGTCCCTGAAGAGCCTCATCGGCAGAAGTGAAGGCCAGACCTTCCACCTCCTGCATATTCATAGTCTGCTGCGAGGTGGCAATCTCCTTCTTCTGAAGCATCAGTCCACCGGAGTTACCACGACGTCCCACCACTTTTACTTCCTTCAATTGGGTAGCAGGATCCAACTTGATTTTGAACACGGTCTGAGTACCAATATTCACAACCTTGTCCCTGTCACCTACATACGAGAACTTCAATTTATTCTTGGTACTCTTCACCTGCATGGAGAAGTTTCCGTTGAAGTCGGTCTGCACAGCCGATACAATACGGTTGTTAGCATCGACCTCGACAACGTTACCCATCATAATAGGACCGTCGTTGTCGCTCAACGTACCTGAAACACGCACACCCTGGGCTGATGCCAACTGGCAAACGAGCCCTAGCAGCGCGGTAAAGATGACTTTTCTAATATTCATTGTTTTAGCCTTTAGAGTTCGTTAGTTATTCATTGAATTTCCCAGAGGCATTGCCATACAAAGGTTCCGAAATCTGGTGAACGGCGCAGAACGACGACGTCACGATAGCCGTTGCCGAAGTCTTGGTGTTGTCGAACCAGTAGTCACGAGCCATCTTATTCACCAAACGATTAGTGTCTGAAGCGCTGATGGTCACGCTGTGTCCAGCCTTCATATCGCTCACCGTGAGGTTACCATTGCCACCTGAAATTCTCACCTCTTTTGCCACGCCTACATTATCAGCACTAAGTGTCAAGTAGCGTCCGCCCTCAACAGTATTATCGGCATAGACAGAATTGGTTACGAAATGGTAGCGTATAAAATCACGGATTTGTCTGATCATCTTCTTAGCAATGGCCATATCAGCCTTCTCTGCAGCACTAATCTCATGCTCTTCCTCCTGCGGATACTTATTGTAGAGGGCGATGACGTCGTTCCAACTGGGCAGACCTTCATTATAGGCCTTCTGCATAGCTGTATTGTCTGGCGCAAAGAGTGTATAGTTATAGGTGTTGAACATCTTCACGTTGTAGTCAATACAGGTATTGGGAATAATCTCCGTTCTTTCTTTCTGTTCACCCTTTCCATCAGTATACTTCACCTTTCTGGTAACAAGTTTCGAGTTGTTTGTGAAAATGGTATAGGCATCCTGCTCAGAGGACATACTGACAGCACTGATAGAGTCATCAATGCCAGCCCATTTCATCAACTCGGTAGCCTGGAAACCAGTACAAGCATTCAAGAATTCTGAGAATACGGCCTGTCCGCCAATGGTAGTACCCTTAAGAACAGCATACACGCTTTCAAGTGTAGGCTGGATAATACGGTCAAGACGATAAGAATGACCGTTCTTCTGCGACTGCATCCACTTGATTGTGGGCACGCCAAAGCCTGACAAGTCATAATACTGTCCGGCACCGCTATTAGCAGTCGCATAGAAGAATTTCTGCGACTCCTGCATACCAGCCATCACCTGCGTGCCAACGGTGTTGCTGCCACTAACATAGATCTCGCCGCCATGCTTAGTCTTATAATAATGGTTCTCACCAATCTCTGCGCCAGACTCGAGCACCAGTGTATGGTAGTTTAATATGTCTTGCATCTGCGACTGAACGGTCTTGATGCCCACCTCACGAGGTACGGAATTGTCGATGGCACCCGTTTCTGGGTCGTAATAATAGCGTGCACACTTCACATATGGCTGTTTGGTAGCCAGTGAGTCATAGTAGATATGCAGCACATCGGGACGCAGTTTTCCCTGATTATCCAGATGGCCCAGTGAAGCAGGATCCAGATAATAATAGTCAAAAGCCTTATCCTCTGGAATGAAGAAGGCATAGTTGGCACTCATCGCTTTCAGGTAGTACTGGAAGTCGAGTCCCAGATAATCACCCGTCTTGTAACCGTCCTTCACTGCCCATCCCATGATTCTCATATCGGGATATTCCGTTGCAGGTGCCATGACCGAACGGAACTCATCGGGCACGATCATCTCATTAATCAGATATACCACGCCGTTGTTGGCAATGGTGATGTCATACTTGCCGTCATCTTTTTTGTCAAGCAATCCAAGCGTGAGTCCCATGTTTTCCGACACGTCGTTGGTGACATTGGGGAACTTTGAAGGCACAGTAGTCGTAAAACGAGGTTTCATCAGGTTCTTGCAGAACGATGCCAACACATCGCGTTTTTTGGAATGAAGTGAGTCAAGGTTCACCATCAGGTTCTCCTCGGTATTCGGCAGATCACCATATATATCTATAAGGTGTGAGCCACCGCCACCAGGCAGGAAATATCTCTTTACGGCGTCATCATCGGGAACAAAGAAGGCACCTATGTCAGATATATCTGCCGAGCCCTCAGGATAATACTCGTTCCATCCCGGGTCATAACTCAGGATATTGTACGATGACTCTGAAGGACCATTGGGAACGTTGATCAAGGCTTCGGGATCCGTTTTCTCGGGGTCCGAATTATGCGTACGGGTGCACAGATAACGCAACTCGAAGATACTGTCCACCATTTCACGGTTGTTCATCTTGGCCCAGTCGTTATACAGGCGGGTGGTTTTCTCGTTGTAGAACGGAGCGGCATAGTGGTCAAGGATACGGCTGAAGTACGTCATCTTCTTATGACGACGCAACACCTGAGCCATATTGCCCGGTGGTACCAGCACATCCTCCACTTGATGCACATAACCATTCTGACAAGTCACGTCACCATTGATGACACGGTCATTAAAGATGTATGCCGTACCCTCGGTAAATGGTGTGCCAGTGATTATAGCGAAGTCACTCTCATCACCTTGTGTCGTGATGTCATGCCCCAACATATACTCACGTGTCAAGTGAATCATGGCAGACTTGGAGGCATCGTTTACGATCTTGATACCTGTCTTTGCAAACCTGTCCCAGTAATTGGTACCCTTGGGCATGTCGGCATAAGCCATATTCTGGATGGTATCAATGAGACTTACGTTTGTAACATGCTTGACGGCCTCACCCTTGTCGGGCTCGTCGCTGCCATTGCTGACATTGGGAAGCAGACTCAGCAACAGGGCATTGTCAAGCATCGATGTGTAGAGCAAAAGTTTCTTTTGAGCATCACTCAACTCCTCATAGCTGCTAACGCCCCACTGATTACTCTTGAAGAACCGTTCAAAGGCTTCATCATTAGCCGGGAATACCGTCTTCGAGCCTGTGCGATTAAGGGTCTCGGCATAGCCCAGATCATCAATCAGCCGCAGGTAGGTCGAAAACGTACCCGTAAGCCTTTCCTGATTCGGATTCTTCAGTTCTGAATAGATGCTTCCTCCGAGCCAACTGGGCTTAGACTCTGCATCCACCTCCTCGTATTTATCTACGCAAGAGGTCATCAATCCCGTCAACACGAGAGAGACACAGAAAAAGAATTTCTTCATAAATCGTTTATTAGCTAATATTTAATTGTTTAGATTCCACAGTAGATTTGTTTTCAAAGTGCAAAATAACTAAAAAAAAAGCAAACAGCCAAGAAAAATAGTCCATAAATATTGACTTTTGTCCGTATTTTTTGGCTCCGACACAATTTATGGTAGGTGACAAAGACAAAAAAAATTATAGCTATAATTGCGTGAATTATAGCTATAATTTTGAATGATTGTAGGGGACAGAACTCGATTAAGCTCTGTTCTGTACTTACTTAATCACGAACTTCTTACCGTTCTTGATGTAGAGACCTGGCTTAGCAGCCTTTTCTACGCGTACACCACTCAGAGTGTAAACCACGTTAACATTCTTGGCAGCGCTGATGGTCTTGATGCCGTCAACCCACTCCTTGGTCTCTGCCCAAGGTGTATCAGGAATGTCCTCCTCAAAGTCTCCTGCTGCATCAGCATAACGATAGATTTTCAAGTTATCAAACCATGCACGACGGCCAAAGGCACCACCATTTGCCTTTGTATGATTCCATCCACCGATATTGAAAGAAACAATCTTATTATCGGCAGTTGCTGTGGTATCCATAGGAATAGCGACGCCCTCTACAGTATTGCTGGAATTGGTTACAGTACCTTGTATGGTCTTGTTCTTATAGTCAATCACCAGTTTGAAAGTGTTCTGGTTACCGTCCTTACCCACAGCGGCAGCACCACCACTCTTATCGTTGGCACTCTTCACCTTGCCCTTGATAATCATACCAGTACCTTCTGCGTTGTCGAAGTCGTTGAATTCAACATTGTTATTATATGAATCATACTTGAATCCTGCCACACGAGTACCTGCAGCATTTCTCAACTCTATACCCTGGAAAGCCTTTCCAAGTTGACCGAACCACAAATCGAAAGAAATTTCCAACACGTCGTTATCACCAAGTTCAGGCAAGGTCACTGTACCGAAGCTATCGCCACCTACATGGAGACGATCAGTCAGTTCCTCACCAGTACCCTGAGCAAACAGATAGTCAGCTATCGTATTATCTGGCTGGAAATTCATACCGAAGTTCATTTCACCTGCAGTACCTTTGATGACATAGTATTCATCACCTGATTCATCAGCAGCCTGAACAAGTTCAGCAGGAGTAGAGAAGTCAATATCAACAACGGGCTTCACTTCTGCAGAAGCGATGAACTCAGTAAGAGCGTTATCCAGTGCATCTTTGGTTTGGGCCAACGTAGTTGAGTCAGCAACACGTGTTGCGTCAGTCGTTGTTGAGCGAACGGATGTCAGGGTGCTAAGAGCATTAAGAATAGCTGTCTTGAATGCGTCACGGTCACCAGTTGCATTAGTTCCCTTGTTACGAGTTTTCTTTGCCTCATCAATAGCTGTAGCTAAATCTGTGAACGGAGCATTCAAAGCTTTCAGATTATTTGCAGCAGCCTGATAGCCACGTACCAACTGGTACTCTAAACGCTTGGGCTCTTGGCCTTCTTCCGTAGGTTCTGAGTAAGCTTCAATACCCTGATAGAGAGTCCAGTCCTTCATATCGTCAACAGATGCAATACCAGCATCATTGCCTTCTGCATCAGTCCAATGCTTATCGGCCTGCTCAGTATAGACAGGATCCAGTCTGTCGGCCTCGGCCTTCAGTTCATTCTGCCCCCAAGGATAGTTGGCATTGTCAATCAGGTTGTGCACAGTTTTACGAGCACCGGCAGCAGCGTTCCACTGCGTCATGTAAGTCTTGAAGGTCTGGACGCGCTCAACATTAGCAACCAGGTCTTTGTTAAATGAACGTACAACAGTATTTCTGATGAAGAAAGCGCCACCGCTGCTTACGCCAGGCCACTCCACACCAGCACGGAACTTACCGTCCTCAGTCACCTCAGCTACCATGCTGAAGCGCTGGAAGGCCTCACCGCTAATAGGACCTACCTCTACGCTATCGCTACCAATAAACATCTTACAGGTTGTCTCCAAATCAAACACTGGGTCTGTAGGCCAAGAGTTCTTACCTGTGTTTGCATTACGGATTTCACAAGAGAAGAAATACTTGCCAGCGGGGAAGTCCTCATGGAAGGCTGCATAAGTTGCCTGATGAGCAAAGCCATTCTGAATGGCTGAACGCAGAACATCCTGCTCAGTGTTCAGGTGTCCCCAGTTACCAGACAAAGCCAACTTGTAAGAGTCACTATATTTACCAGCACGTCCCCAGTTAGCGAGTGATGCAATATCAAGACCAGGAATCAAGCTCTTTACATCTACTGATGTTACAGCCAAGAAAGGTTCAAGGCCCTCTTCATTGAAGCTTTGCATGAGTGACTCGGCATTTGAAGCGTCATCCATCTCACCGCTGGCAATCATTCCCTCAACAGTCTCGATAATTCCCTGCAGAGCAACCTTAGCATCCTGTGCCTCAGCTGTATTGAAGGCAGGATTCTCCATCAGTTCCTTGGCAAAGGCAATCTTATTCTGGGCGATACGCACATCATAAACCTGATCAGCCTTGTGAATCTCGATATTGGTAATCTGCGTACCCTCCTGCAGCTTCTCGAAGTGCATCACGAATTTCTGACCGTCCTCAATGGTAAATGGGAATACTACTGTTTTCCAGTCTTCATTGATAAAGGTCATAGAGGCGACACCCGTTACAGGAGCCTCATCAGTAGAAGCCTCACGAACGAAACTACCAGTCGTGTTAATAAAGAAATCAGCACAGTTAGCCGGTACATTACCTGCAGATGACACTGCCAAGTTAATGCCCGATGTTGCTTTCACCTGATAAGACACCACATATGTGCCAGCCTCCAATTCCCAACTGTTGCACAGAGGCATGTCGGCAGTAGCAGCGATACTGCTGACCACATTCACGGCCTCAGGACCTAAACCCGTTTCAATACTCCACACCTCAGCGCTGGGAGATGTTTCTTTGTCAACGCCATACCAACCGTCCAAGTTGCTGGCAAAGTTTCCATTTGCTACGAGGTTTTCACCTGTAATCTTAAACCTTTGCGTTGTGTTAGTAGCATAGTCGCCCACCTTGAAAGCAAACGACGAAGCCGCACTCAGCATAGCAAAAGCCGCAATAAGTAGACTTTTCTTCATGTTTATAAATTTTAAGTTATTAATAAAATATTAGTACGATTTTTTGATAGTTCTCGTCAAGATATACTTATAGTAGTCGGCTGCAAAGTTAGACATTTTATCCATACGTCACAAGAAAAGCATCCACGAAATTCTGCTTTTCTACTCTATTTTTTGACATCTGTGAACAAAACACCTGTATTTTGTACAACAATCGGGGGGCAGACTGCTCATCTGCCCCCCCCCGATAAAAGCTTTTACTAGCAATGTTCCAGTCTTACCTCACAACCACTTTTGTCACCTCCGTACGCTTATCAGCCTGCATCTTTACAATATAAGTGCCCATGCGAAGGCCTGCCTGACGTACCTTGGCTGAAGCCTCGCCCTTTGTGGTTCGGAAAGTGGCAACACGTGTGCCGCTCATGTTATAAACCTCGGCCAATACCTCTGTATCGGCAGCCATACGGCCAATACCGCTCTGAGAGGCATCATCGGTAATGCGCAGCACACCCGTCTTCTCTGATAAGCCACTGGCATCCCAATACAAGCCATCAGGCAGGTCGGGTAACAGGAAGGAAGGTGTGCCCGAGAGTGTGCCACTGACCGTCCAAAGTGTCATGGTGTCACCGGCCTTCGGCGTGTAGCCACTGAGCAGCACCATCTTGACCGTACCGTTCAGAGTGAGGTTCTTGGTATCAAGGGTTGAGTTCTTCGACGCATTCTTCATAAAGGTGATGGTCGAACCAGAATTCACGTTGATGGTATTATTACACTTGATGGTGCCAGGAATGGTCTCTGCGAAGGTAGAGCCGCAAGGCATCAGTTCGCCCCCCGCCTGCAGCGAGACGGCATTGAGCAGGCCCTGGCCTACGATTCGTCCTTCGCCCTTGATGGTTGTCGTAGCCGAGCCATGCACCAGCGTAGTCAACTTCGTGTCGTTAAACACCACTGTGCCACCTTCAACAGTCAAAGCACCGTACATATTTCCTGCGGTCATTGTCATCTTTCCACTGCCTCGTTTGGTCAGCGGCGACGTACTCTTGGCAATCGTTCCGCCGTAAGGATCAGTACGCTCACTGGTAACTCCCACCTCTGTTGTCAGGGTGAAGTTCTCGTCACTATTGACGATCCATTGACCAGAACCTGTCAGCGTGCCCTTGCCTGCCAGTTTCTTGACAACGATACTCTTTCCTTCATTGCTGACACGTACATCCTCGGCAACATTCAACGTGGCATTAGGCAGGCCATTCGTATTCCGGAACATCCATACGGGGTCATACGACTTCTTATTCTGACGGTTATTCTTATTGGCAATCACCGTTCCCTCAAACTCACTCCAGTCGCCATCGAAATAGCAGCGCACGCCACCAGTATAGACCGTAAACGACCCAGCGCCCGTCAGCTTACCTGTATAGGTAGAACGGAATCCTGCATACATGACGCCCGTCTTGTTTGCTGGTACGCTGAAGTTGGCCGTACAGTTGACGTTAGTTCCCTCGTCATTGGCAGCCCAAAGGGTACCGCCCTGGAATTCTACGTATTTCGGCAACTGCTCAGCATGACTTGACGAGTAGTTGCTCGTCATGGTTCCTGCCTTGATGACCAGTTTATTATACGAACTGGTCAGCGTACCCGTCTCCATCGAGCCGGCACCAGTCTTATTGATGGTAGCGCCTGCCCCCTTGATGGCCTTATTGAAGATGACGCTCTTGCCTGTTGGCACGTTTATCGTCGTTTCTCCACTGACTTTCAACGTCTGGTCGGTAATGATGACACCGTCTGTTGACAGCGTGGCGCCATCGCCAAGATTGATGACCTGTGAGGCATCGCCCAGAGAGCCATAGTCCTGACCTGCATTATTAGCCAACTGGGCTACCACCACAGTACCGCCATTGATAAAGGTCTCACCACTATGATTGGTGTTCTTGATGGTCAGGCGCCCAGCCCCATTCTTAGTAATGGGAGCCTTGCCCACGATGCTGTCGCCACTGAGTGTGTAGTTCTTCGTTTCATTGTTGAATGTAATACTATTTGGACTGACAGCACCCTTGATGGTCACCTCCGTCGTCGCTGCATCATCATTGAAGATGATATCATCACCATCAGCCGAATAGGTGGCAGTGCCATTGTTCAGGAAGTTCTGGGTCACTGCCTGTTGCCAGATATTCTCCGTCGAGGTGCCGTTCCATATTGCGGTATCCGCCACGCGCATCTCCTCTACCACAAGAATCAGCTTACCATCCTCGTGTTTCAACGATGCCTTACGGTTATTGGGGAATCCTTCCAATACGATCTCCTTCAGGTCAGAACCGGTAAGTGTGCCTACCGTTCCTATTTCATAGCTGCCTACAGCCAGCTCACCATCATAGACAAATGCCATCACGGGAGCCTTGTATTTCGGGCCGAAGTTAAGCCATTCCTCACTTGTCTTAGCCTCAATATCCAGTGTTGTGGCATTCAACTGGTCATACTGGGCATCCTTCATGTCAAACACCACACGCGAGCCAAAGCCCAACTGCAATGTAGATGCCGTGATGCTGCCCACCTGTTCCTTGCCACCGGGATAGATTGTTGCATTATAATCGGCCTTGAGACCAGCCATAAACTTTCCACCATTGGAAATCAGGGTGGTATGACGGTTCAGCCAAACTGGTGATGACTGCATGGTACCATCAAACTGTAGCGTACCGTTCCACACATCGGTATTTCCCGTATATTTCTCTATGACATTGGGCAGTACCAGTACACCCTCACCTTGTTTTACCAGACGGGTAGCGCCACTGAAGGCACCACCGGTAAGCGTGGTGGTAAAGGTCTCCACGGTCTGGGTAGGTAGTTTGGGAGTACCAGAAGTAGCCTGTTGCGAACCGCTACCTTTCAGCCATGCCGGTGCATTCACTGTTAATATATAAGGTGAAGCACCATCCTGCACGGAAATGGTCTTGTTCTCGTAACCAGAGACCAGCAGATGGTCGTTGGTCGTTGCAATAGAAGCACCATTCTGAAGCTCGGTTCTTCCGTCAAGCATCAAAGGAGGCGGAGCCATAGTGATGCCTTCCAGTTCACCGAGGAAGAAACTCACGTGAGGCGGTTGATTATAGCCCATACACTGCCAAGCCATGGCATTACGATACTGATGGTCGTGCCACAACGTATAGAGTCCATGTTCGGTCTCATAGTTCGTGGTGACGACATACAGGGCATCGTTGCTGCTGCCACGCAGCACCAGCTCCTCACGCCAGTCGCCCAGGATGTCGCCCAATGCCGACGGATTGTTTTTCGATGAGTTATTCAAGATGCCTACAGGGGAATACTGACCACTGCTGTTGTAGAAGTTCAAGCGCCCGTTGCCCCACTTCGTAATCTTGACGGCGCGCTGCACACCCGGCGAGTTCATAATCTCATCAAGCAGGTCGCCATCCCAATAGATACGCATATTCAAATCGCCCCAGGCCATATAGTCATCAGCACTGGTGGAGTAGTATTTATCGGCTGCCAGTGCATAGACGCTGCCACCAACCGCACGTCCCTCGCCTGCAGGGATATCATTTGTAAAGTTACCGGCCAGACAACGCCCATTGTCGCCACCAGTACCCGTCTGGATATAGACATCCGATGTCGTGGCATTGGTATAAGCAAGGCCTGGCACAGTGGAACCCTCCAGACAGACAAACTGCTCCTGTCCCCAACGATAGGGATCCAGGTCACCGCAATGCTGGGCATCACCATGACCATAGCCTGTAGTAGAAAGACCGTAGCCGGTGTCGTCAATGATCATCGAACCGAATACGATCTCATCACGACCGTCCCAATCCACATCAGCAATGGCGAAATTATGGAAGCCATTGCCAAACCAAGCCGACTTCGAGTCATAGCAGTTCCAGCGCCAGCGTTGGGTCAGCTGATGGGTGGCAGGATCGACATCAAGTGCACAGAACTTATGGCGCGTATAACAGCCACGACCCAAGAAGATGCTTGGCTTGCGCCCGTCCAGATAGGGAGCGCCAAAATAGTGCTTGGCAGAACGGTGGCCCGTATCGCCAGCCCCCCACACCGTGGCATAGTCGCTCTCGCCCACCTCGAAACGGGGCAGCGGATAGGCATCCGGCGTATAGTTAGTGCTAGTGCCATCCCATCCGTAAGGTTCACCTGTCTCACCATTCAGATACAACAGATACTCGGCACCCTGATGGGTATATTCATCGCGAGGCGCGTAGTAGTTCATATTGCCTATATTGATAGTAGCGCCCTTGCTGGTATGGATAATCATATTGTCGGCACCACGCATAATCATCTCGGCCTTGCCGTCGCAGTCCCAGTCATAGCCAATCATATCCCACTGTTCATCGGGGCCGGCCATGAGGTTAGGACCAAGGTCAATCCACCACAGACGGGTGCCATCCATCTTATAGCACTCATAGAGATTGAAGTCTGTCGTATTATCAGCATCCATACGGTTGCCCTTGTCGTTATTACGCTTAACGATAAACTCGCTGATACCGTCGCCATCGACATCGGCCAACGACACATCATTCAGCGTATAGCCAGCGGGCGAATTGCTGGTACCATTGGTTACCGCATTGGTCTGCTTCACGCCGGCACGGTTCACCACATCCTGCACCTTCACCTCAAAGTATTGCTCCTTCCAAGCCTTGACAGCTGGCGATTTCTCTTGGGCAACGCCTTTGACAACGGCTTCCACCTGATAGGTATCCGACGACGAGGCTCCGCTCACCTTATAGTTGGTCACGGTCAGGTTGCTGGCAATCTTCGTTCCGTTACGATACAGGTTATACTGCGTGTCGTAATACTCCGTACCGAACTTTCTCCAGGTTACCAGATAGCCGCCATTGTTCATGGGAACAGCAACGATGCCACGATCCAGCTTATCGGTGACACGCTGAGCTTCAGCACCGAGAGCAACAAATCCCAAAAGAGCAAGTAATAAGATTCTCTTCATTTTGATTAGTAATTAGTTTTCAGACTTTGGCTGCAAAATTACAAATAAAAGAAGAAACAACAACTCTTTTTTTCTGATTATTTACTATTATTTTTGACCAAAGGATAGGTATTTCCTTATTTTTATATAACTTTGCAGCAAAATAATATCTACAAAAACAAAACTAAAATAGAAGCTACAATGAACAAAGCAAGACTTTTTGCCGGACTATCTCTGCTGATAGCATCCACACTGAACCTGCAAGCACAGGAAACGCCACAGAGTCAGATGGAAAAGTTAGACCGTGGCGTCGTTGCCGTTCCCATCTCCGGCTCGCAGTATCTTGTCAGCTGGCGACTGCTGGGCACCGATGATGAGGACCAGACGCGTTTTGACCTTTTAAGAAACGGCACCCGTATAGCCCAGAATCTGGAAAAGACCAACTACAAGGATACGTCAGGTTCGAAGACCGCCAAGTATCAGGTGGTCACGAAAGTGAACGGTGAGCCAGTCGACACCTCAGCAGCCGTGACAGCCTGGGCACAGGTGTACAACCCCATCAAGCTGAACCGACCGGCCGATGGCATCACCAAGGCTTATACCACAACTATCGACAAAGAGACGGTCTCATTCCCCAACGGACAGGAATATTCCTATTCGCCCAACGATATGTCTGTGGGCGATGTCGATGGCGACGGCCAGTACGAGCTGTTTGTGAAGTGGGATCCCTCTAACTCAAAGGACAACTCGCAGAATGGTGTGACGGGCATCGTCTATATCGACTGCTACAAACTCGATGGCACCTTCCTTTGGCGCATCGACCTGGGCAAGAACATCCGTGCAGGTGCCCATTATACTCAGTATATGGTCTATGACTTCGACGGTGACGGACGCGCAGAACTGATGTGCAAGACGGCACCTGGCTCGAAGGACGGACAGGGCAACTACGTGAACCAGGCTGCTTCCGATGACAACATCAAGGCAGCCAGCAATACCAAGGACTGGGTGAGCGAGGGTGCCGGTCGCATCAATGGCGGTCAGGAATACCTTACGGTGTTCAACGGACTGACAGGTGCCGCCATCCATACCATCGCCTATAATCCCAACCGCAATGCGAAGTCAGAATTAAGCGAGGCAGCTGGCTCCTTCAACTGGGCCGTAGGCAAGAGCGATGCCGGTTCATATGGCAACCGCGGTGAGCGCTACTTGGCTGCTGTGGCTTATCTGGATGGCACCGAGAAGCCTGCCAGTGCCGTTTTCTGCCGCGGCTATTACACTTACGCCTTCCTTTGGGCTGTCAGTTTCGACGGTCAACAGCTATGTCAGCGCTGGCTCCACAAGTCAGACAACACCAATGGTAGCACTTACACCTTGGTAACCTACGATGCGGAAGGCCAATCAACCAGCAAGACCTTCACGGGCTGCAAGCCAACATCCGGCAGCGGTAGCGGCACGATGTACGGCAACGGCAACCACAACATCTCTGTGGCCGATGTCGATGGTGACGGCTGTGATGAGATTATCTGGGGTTCAGCAGCTTGTGACAACGACGGCAAACTGCTTTATGGCACAGGCTTCGGACATGGCGATGCCATCCATCTGGCCGACCATTGTCCTGACCGTCCTGGCTTGGAGGTTTTTCAAGTACATGAAGAGAAAGGTACCTATGCCTGGGACCTTCATGATGCAGCAACAGGAGAGATACTATTGAAAGGCGGTCCGGAAGGTGTGGACAACGGACGCGGCATAGCCGGACAGTTTGATGCCAACGTACGTGGCTCGCTGTTCTGGTCAAGCAGCGACGGATCGGCTCGCAGTGCTGTTACCGGAGAGGAAGTATCAACCAATCACGGCAGCAGCAACTTCCGCATCTTCTGGGATGGCGATGCACAGGAAGAGCTGTTGGACGGCACCAAGATCGACAAGTGGAACGGCAATGGTACCAGCCGTGTATATATCAACAACAAGAACCCATACGACTACAACTCATCAAGTAGCTGCAACGGCACAAAATCCACACCAAACCTGCAAGCCGACCTGTTCGGCGACTGGCGCGAAGAAATCATCCTCTGGTCAGCATCCGACAATGCTACTCTGAACATCTTCTCGACCAACAACCCCACAGACCTCACGATTCCCACGCTGATGCACGACCATACCTACCGTATGGGGGTTGCCTGGCAGAACGTGGCCTATAACCAACCGCCTCATCTGGGATTCTACCTGCCCGATTATTCCTTACCCCGCTTGGTACAGTTAGCAGCGTCGGCCGGCAAAGAGCAGACCGTTGCCCTTGGCGACTCCATTGTGCCTATTATCTATAAATGGAAGAACTGCAAGAGCACACCTATCCTGACCAGCGTAGCACCCGACGGCACCAGAAAGGCGCTGAGTACAAACCTGCCTGGATTCACCAACACACGTGATACGAATACAAAAACATTCACACTGAAAGGCAAACCGGAACAGGAGGGCGACTACCAGTTTATCCTCAAGCTGACAGGTTCAGACGGCAGCACTAAGGAAGAGATTTTCTTAGTCCACGTGACTGACCTCTCAGGCATCCATGAGATGGCATCAGACAGAACTGCTGACAACAGCATCTTCGACCTTCAGGGCCGTCAGCACAGCAACCTGAGGCCAGGTCTGAACATTATCCGTCAGGGCAACAAGACCAAGAAGGTTTTTATTAAACGATAAACAGTAAACAGCCCTCTCACTTCGAGTGCAACAACCGACCGTCGCTGGTAACCCCGGCGGCGGTCATTCGTATACGGGTCTGCTTACCATTATTATAGAAGGTGGCTGTGAAGCGGCCCTGCTCATCGGTCACGGCATTTGGATTCCAGTAGAGCGTGCGGCGATAGTCGGCAGGAGAACTGCCAACCACCATGTTGCTATAGTCGGGCTGATAGAAGTCCTCCGCATAGTTGAAGCCATGGAACACAATATGACGGTCGCGGAACGAGGGCTGCACACCGTCATCGGGAATGGTCACCAGTTCCACTGTGGCATCGGCCAACAGCGTGCTCACCACCATGGTGGAGTCCTCGGTACGCGGTTCGAAGTCGCTGAACACACGCACATCCTGCAGGCGCTTCAACTTCAGTTTTTTATAGAGCGACTGTGAGGTACGGTTGGCCCGGAAGATGCCAGCCTGCTCAGCATCCGAGGCATCGGTGGTCACTGGCGAGTAGTTGCGGTAATAGGTGGCGCCATCGATACGTCCATCAACATTAAACTTCACGTAGCGGTTCATGTTGCCATACAGGTACTTACACACCTGAACCGGGAACTGACGCATATCCAACTTACCAAACGACAGGCCTCGGTCGGTAATCTCATTATACAGGTCGTAGGCATCCATCACGAAGGCCGGCTTCTTCCAGTCAATAGCCCTACGGCCCCGACGATGGCCTCGCACGTTGACATTCTGCAACTGATGCACGTCATTCTCCATCGACAGTTCCGACACAGTATCTATCAGCATCTCGTCGGTATATTCCGGCTGATGCTTCTCGTAGTAGTTGTAGTCGTGGGTGTACATCGGATAGAAGAGGTCACGCTTCACGTAGAAATCAGGGAAGGCATCCTCGTCCAACACCTTCGAGTCCTTTCTTGACAACATATTCTTCTTGATGGAGTCGTTCTCCTTATAGGCTTTGATATTCAGGAAGGCATCGCCATAGAAGGGAGGAACATCAAAGAGGAAACGGCCCTCTTCCGTTTTCTGCACGCCACCCACAAACTGACCGTCAACCGACAACTCGGCCTCAACCAGTACCTCACGCCGCAAGTTGCCATGGTTCACGCCCAGGTGGTCGTTGGCATTCTCAATGGAACCGTATTCCCATGTATCCATCGCTGTCCAGGGATCTACCACATCGGGAATCTCATCGGTTGATGACAGCAGCCCGTCACCCTCATCCGTCTCTTCAGCAAACGGGTCCACGGCATCCTGCTCATCAGCAGCCTTACGGCCCAGCACCCCTACCCCGTCCTGCCAACTGGAAATCTCGTCAGGTTCTACCTCGTTCAGGCTCAGCATCTTATAGACAGCCCCCTCGATGGTCATCCTCTTCTCCGGCTCATAGCGCATCTGTCGAGTGGTATCGCTCAGCTCTTTCCAGTTGTACTTACGCCACCCCTGCACCATCATCAGCAGGTCCAGATGATGCCGATGCTCAGCATCATCCTTCTCAAAATAATGGTTTGGATAGGCTATAAAGCCCTTCAGTTCGCTGGATAGCAACAGGTCGGTCATGATGTTGCCGTCATTATAGGTCGGCTCATCGGTGTTGGTATCGAAGATGGAGAGGGAGAAAACGGTAGGCTCAGATGCTGCAGGCAGTTGCACGGGAATTTCTACTTTCTCGTAGGGTTGATAGGTATGCGTGGACTCTATCTCTGCCGTGATGACATTACCATCGTTCTCATGATGATTGACAAAGAAAAGACGGTCGGCCCAGACACGTCCGTCGGCATCAAAGATGGTGAGGTCGTTGACACCTGTAGGAAGGGAGTCGAGGGGAATGGAGAAACTTGTAGCACTAGTAGCACTATTTGAACTAGTCACACTAGCCAACCTTGAGAAAAAGCTCAGCTTTCCCCTGCATAGTATAGACAGCCCATAGGCTTTGTTCTGCGGCAGTCCTGCTGTATTCACCGTGAGGCGATCGCCATCGAGTTGAATGGCAAAGCCCTCTTGCTCGCTCTTCGGCAGATTGAAGCTATAGTCCTTGTTAAGATAGGTGAAGCGAGCCTTCAGGCGCTTATGACGAGGTGTCACCGTAAACGCCCCTCGTCCCATATATTCCGTCTTGATGTCGAGCTTGGTCGTCTCGTCCACCTCTATCGTTCCCTTGATGTCCACGGCCTCGCCATGCTGGTTGGTCACTTCAAATGCCACACGATTAGGCACCCCTTCTATCAGCTGACCACCCTCAGGGAAGAACGACACCAGCAAGTCCTCTTTCTTCTGTTTGGGCAGACGGGTCTTCGGACGCTGATACATACTGCGCACATCGTAATCGCCAGCCTCCTCTGGTTTGCTATAGACAGGCAATACGCGCGAATAAAGTCCGTCCCAAATACGGAAATAGTCGGCTGCCATTTGTTTATTGTAGAACGACCAGGTCTCGTCCCTGCGGTAACGATGATGACGCACGTTGAAGTTCAGCATCCAGCGCGTATAGGCCCTCAGTTCGTAATAACCGGAATAGAGCGAGTCGCGCAGGGTAAACTGCCCGCAGGTATAGCCCTTGGGATTGATAACAATCTGCTGACGTTCCACTAGCAAGCCATCTGGCGACAGCAGTTCTACATACAAAATACGGCTCATGTCGGTGGGCTGCAAATTGTCAGCCCTAACCACATAAGCCTTATACCATAATGTGTCGCCCACGAAATAACACTGGTTATCCGTATGTACAAACACCTTTTCCTGTATCCGAGAGGCCGACGACTGTTCCAATGCCTGTCGGATGTCTCCTATACCATCTGCATACGATTGGACAGCTGTCAATGAAAGTAGCAAAAGCGAGAAAAATAATTTAGTCATTGTGCGCATCATTTATATAATGAGACGAGAAAAGGCCGGTATCGTTTAACCGGCCTTTTCTATTTTTTATGATTTCAATTTGAATGAATGCTCAATACTATTCATTTCCTCCACGAATGCCTTGTCCAGTTTCAGGCGCTGCTCTATAGCCGAACAGCTGTGAATCACGGTTGAGTGGTCGCGACCGCCTATCAGCTGACCTATACGCGATGCAGGCATCTTGGTGTATTTCTGAGCCAGATACATCGACACTTGGCGCACCTGCACAAAGTCGCGCTTGCGGCTCTTGCTGACCACCTCCTGCTGGGTGACGCCAAAATGACGGCACACCTTCTCCAGGATATCATCGATAGTGAGCGGATGATTGTCCACCTTCACGGCACGCTTGATGACGCGCTCGGCCAGATGCATATCGATATTAGAGTTATAGACGATACTATAAGCCATCAGCGAGTTGAGCACACCCTCCAGATCACGCACCGATCCATTGGCGGTACTTGCAATAAACTGGATCACATCTGCGGGAATCTTCAGTCCGTCGCGACGGCACTTTGAATTCAGGATATCCACACACAACTGCACATTGGGCTTTTCCAGCTCTGCTATCAGTCCGCAAGAGAAACGGGTGAGCAGGCGGTCCTTCACACCTGCCAGGTCCACGGGTGGACGGTCGCTGGCCAGGATGATCTGTTTGCCAAGACGGAACAGGTGGTCGAAGATATGGAAGAAGGTGTCCAGTGTCTTTGGAGAGTTGATCCACTCCTGGATATCATCGACTATCAGCACGTCGATAGTCTGATAGAAGTTGATGAAGTCATTCGTAGTGTTCTGACGTACAGAATCCGTGAACTGCACTTGGAACAGGCGGGCCGATACATAGAGTACACGCTTCTGTGGATACATACGCTTGCACTGCACGCCGATGGCATTGATCAGATGCGTCTTACCACAGCCCGAAGGACCATAGATAAAGAAGGGGTTGAAGGTCGATTTGCCCGGATGCTCAGCAATAGAGAGGCCCACGGTGCGAGGCAGCTTGTTAGAGTCGCCCTCAATATAATTATCAAAGGTCTTCTTGGGATCCAGCTGCGGGTTCAGGTTCTGGGGCACGGCTGCATCGAGCACCGTAGGCGACTTGTTACCACGGGTGGTAGCCTGAGGAGCCTCAATCTCGCTGGGCGCATCGCCTTCCCATTCCTGGTTCTTCTTATTCTCCTTGTCAGTAACCAGGCGGTACTTCAGTTTGACGTTGCACTGGAAACTGTTTTGCAAGGCCCACGCCATCAGACGCACGTAGTACTGCTCCAAGTACTCGTAGATGTACGGGCTTGGAACCTGCACCAATACGCTCTTCTCCGCTTCGTCGAAAGACTCGAAGACGATTGGCTCGAACCACGTTTTGAAGGTCTGCTCCGTGACGTTCTGTCTGATCAAATGTAGGCAGTTGTCCCAAAGCGCCTTATGACTTTTTTGCATCTCAGGCGTTATTGTTTTTAATTATTAATTCCTGCTTTCTTAATGGCAAGATTATGATTTGCATTGTTTGCAGGTGCAAAGTTCGCAAAAAAAAATGGAACCTGCAAATGTGCCGATTTTTACGTTTGTGTGTACAATTTCTGTAACTTGCTATCTTTTGGGTATTTATAATGTTTCACGCTTTTTCGATAAAAAGGGGTGTTGCACGAATTAAAGTGTCTATTTTTCAATCATTTACAAAACGAGAAATGGGCATTGCCGCCCATTTCTTATTTAGATAAAATTAAAATTACTTGTCTTTTTTACCGAAGATTGAGAAGTGAACATAGCGCTTCGGATGGGCTTTCAGGTCGATGAGCAGCGAGTCGGCACTTTGCATCGTGGCATTCATGTTATCATAGAGGCTGGGATCGCGCATCAGCAGGCCCAGCGTACCCTCGTTGCTATTCAGTTTTGCCGTAGTCTGCTCCAGGTTACCCACCGCCCGATCCATCTTCTGCATCGTGCCTGCCAGGTCCATATCGTTGAGCTGACGAGTGAAATTCTCAGTATTGGTCAGTACACCATCCACCTTCTTCATCATCTGGGGCATCTGATTGTTCATCTGCGACGACAGCTGGTTGAGTTCGCTGGTGGTCTGGTCGAGATTAGCCGTGATATGATCTACGTTATGCAGCGCGTTGGCAATGGCGGGATCCTGCAACAGCGTGTTAAGGGCAGTAAGGATAGAGTCGATCTTAGGCAGCATCACCTCTACCTGAGGAATCATCTGTGCCGCCTTTCCCATCAGGCCATTGTCCGTTCCACCCTGTATGGTGTCGCCAATCTCCATCAGGTCAATGGGGTTGGGGCCGAACCTCAGTTCCAGTTTCACGTTGCCAAGGAAGTCACTCGAGATCTCGGCCACAGTGCCTTTGGGCAGCGAGAGCTTGCTGTCGAGCCTTACCACAGCCACGATATTGTCGGTCTGGGAATAGTCGTACTGCACCTTTTCCACCACGCCTACCTTATAGCCGTTGGCATAGACTGGGCTGGAAGCAGCCAAGCCGCTGACATCCGCGAAACGTGCATAGTACTTGTCTGCCGAAGAGAAGATGTTCAGTCCCTTCAGAAACTCCATACCGGCAAACATGATCATGATAGCCAAGATGGCTGCCAATGCAATCTTTACCTCCTTTGTAAAATATTTCATAGCCGTATCTTTATGTCTTATTTCTTACGTTGTGTCTCCTGGATAGCTTTCTGCACATCCATCTTCGTCCCGTTCTTGAAGGCAATGATAAACGCCTGGGGGAATACCTTCTGTGCCTGCTGGCGCACCTGACGTATCTCTGCATAGCTGCTGGTAGCGCCTACGGTGTATTTCCACAGTCCGCCCTCCTGATAGCAGTCCACGCCTTCCAAGCCCTTGAAACGGGCATCATTAGAGGCGAACTTAGAACCACTGGCCATCAGCTGCACCTTGAATACGGGCAGGGCATCGGCCACTATCGTGTCGGCCTTGACCTCAGGGGCAGGCTTTACTTCGGGGAAAGCTTTTACCTCAGGGGTAGGCTTTACCTCAGGGGTAGGCTTTACCTCAGGGGTAGGCTTTACCTCAGGAGCTGGCTTTACGCTGGCAGTATCAGCTTTCTCTGGAGTAGGCTGAATGGGCTGAGTGGGCTGGGCGACTGGAGTTTCTGGAATATCCGGAGTTTGGGGTATTTCCTGCTTCACCTGCTTTGCCGGCTTCACTGGAATGTCTTCCTGCACAGGTGCAAGCACTTTGCCCGTTGCCTTATTCTTGTATTCCACAAAGGCCTGATAGATACCACGTCCCATGGCATCGATATTGGCCGAGCGGTTCAGGTAGGTCTCTTCCGAGGCGGTGGAGATATAGCCCAACTCAATCAGACAGGCTGGCATCGACGTTTCGCGGAGCACCAGGAAGGCATCCTGCTTCACGCCCTTGTCAGGTCGTCCTGCTGTGCGACACACATTCTTCTGGATAGACTTGGCCAGTTCCACGCTCTCCAGCATGTTCTTGTCGTTGATCATCTCGAAGATGATGTAGCTCTCTGGCGAACGGGGATCGAAGCCCGAGTAATGCTGCTGGTAGTTATCCTCGATCAGCACCACCTCGTTCTCGCGCATAGCCGCACTCAGCTTTTCGTCCGAGCGGCGCATACCCATGGTATAGGTCTCCAGTCCTGTGACAGGTCGCTTGCTGGCCACTGAGTTGGTGTGGATACTGATAAACACGTCGGCCTTGTTTCTGTTGGCGATGGCGGCACGCTCGTGCAAGGGGATGAAGACGTCAGTCTTGCGGGTATAGATGACCTTCACGTCAGGACAGTTCTGCTCCACATAGCGTCCAAATGATAGTGCTACGTTGAGGTTGATGGTCTTCTCTTTCGAGAATTTGCCCACGGCTCCTGCATCCTTGCCACCATGTCCGGCATCAATCACCAGCGTGAATTTCTGTTTCGCAGCAAAAGAAGTTACTGCGAAGCACGTCATCAGAAAAAGAAAAACTAATAGTTTTCGAGTCATATCTATTGTTATCGCGTGCAAAATTACGGATTTTCCACGAAAAACCCGACAATCAGCAAGGAGTTTTATCATTTATTAAATGTACGCTGACGCTTGCCCCTGCGCAGCAGGCCCCCATTGGCGGGTTCATCTTCGTGATGGTCAGGTCTATAGCCTCGGCCTGCGGGAAGCGCTGAAACACGCTCTCCCCTATCCTTCCTGCCACATGTTCCAGCAGTTTCGAAGGCACGGCCATCTCCCTTTTCACCACCTCCAAGAGTTCAGCATAGTTCAGCGTGTCGGCCACCTCATCAGTCTGCATCGCCTTATATATATTATAATGTACGCGTAAGGAGACGGAATATTCGCCCCCTACCCTACGCTCCTGCTCCATCACGCCGTGATAGGCATACAGCCGTACATCATTCAGACTGATACTACTATCCGCCAGTTTCATTCATCCTGAAATTCATCGGCCTCGCTACTGCCAGGCACATATTTCTTCAAGGCGCGCTCCACACCATTCTTCCAGGTGTTGATGCTCTCCGACTGCAACTGCAGCGAGCCCACCAGTTTGATCACATGCTCAATGGGCATACGATAGCGCAACACCCCACTGATCAGTTTGGCATAGTTCCAATACTCGGGGTTGAACTTCTCCGACAATCCCTCGACTGTAATCTTATAGCCACGTGTGTTCTCAAACTGGAAGTCATAGCGCTTGGTGCCGTCGGCATTGGTTGACTTGATAATCTTTCCCTTGGTCACCGACTTCGGCAGCACGATGCCCTCGTCGTCATCCTGCAGACCAGTGAAGATCTCGTATGGATAGCCATCGAGCAGACCTACCAGCGCCACCCACTTCTCTTTGTTGTTCTGGAAGCGCACCACGTCACACTCCAGAGTCTGCGGACGCACCTCTGTGACCTGAGGTCCCAGACAGGCGCTCAGGTTTCCCTGGGGCTGTATGTCGCAAAAATGCTTGCCCAGGCGCTTCAGCTGCTCTTCCGTCACAGGTTTCTTACACCCCTGCTCACGCTTCAGCAGCTCGCTTATCAGGCGTTCCTCGCCCCCATAGGCAGCCACCAGCGCCTGCAGTATCGTGTCATTCGTCATATTCTTCTGTGTATCCATATCGTTGTAATTCCTATTTTGCCCGCAAAGTTAAGAAAAAACGAGAGCAGAACAAAATAAATTCATTTATTTTTTATGCCGAGTGTCAGTAACTTCGAGCTTTTCAGCTCAAAGTTAAGAAAAATCGAGAGAAATGCAAAAGAAAATGCTTTTTTCTTTTCATTTCCGAGTGCACGTAACTTCGAGCTTTTCAGCTCAAAGTTACGAAAAAAGATTGTTATAATGAAAAAAAACAGGCGTCTTTTTAAAGTGTATTTTTGACCCTTATGGTAGGTGTTAGGTTAGGTGTTATGGTAGGTGTTAGGTAGGTGTTTGAACAACACCTACCATAGATAATACATTGGCATATTTCAGAGTCTGATATAGCCTATATGAGAGTCTCAAGTAGCCTATATGGGAACCTAAACAAGCTGCAAACGCAACGCAAACAAGCTGCAAACGCAACGTAAACAAGCAGCAAACGCATCGCAAACAAGCAGCAAACGGAATGAGAGGAGGCAGTACGCGGGTCGAGAGGTGCCAGTTCGCGGGTCACGAGCACGCCGTTCGCGACCCGCGAACCGGCACATCCTCCCCCGCGAACGACGTGCTCCTCCAATTCAAGCTTATAACAAAAAAAGACGGCCGCACCTTGAAGGGTGCAGCCGTCACTTATTTTACCTTTTCCGCAGACGATTAATAATCATAATCTTCGTCGTCCTCATCGTCCCAGAAGGAGCCTTTACGAGAAAGGTTTCCGCTAGTCTCTGAAGTCGTTTTGTCATATCGCAAATCTGAACTTTGCATCATCCGCTGAAGTTCAACCTTGACAATCTTTATTGTTGGATTCTGATATATCTTTTTCATTGTCTTTTTCTTTTTAAACACGAATTTCCATTAATTGGCCATTAATTTTTCATTAATAGTCATTACTTCACGATGAACTTCTTTCCGCCGGAAATGTAGAGTCCCTTTATGGGCTTATCAATACGCTGACCATTCAGGTTGTAAACGGAACCGTTAACCTTGAATCCTTCACCATGAACCATATTGATTCCCGTTGCCTCATCATCAGCAAGGCTGAAGAATCCACGTGCAAGGTCTCCTGCGAAATTTGAAGGCAGGTAAGCCGAGTTGGCACCAAGGCTGAACGATGTGACGGATGTTTCCGTCAAATAAAAGCCGATGCCTCTTTTTTCTCCTGTGGTCTCGTTCAGCAGGACATAAATCTGCGTATCTGCTGTACCATCATCGTTAGCGTCAAGGTCGAGTGTAGTAGCAGTGGTGACGCCGATGAGCATATTACTCGACACGTCTGTACTGCTGCTTGCTACAACAGGAATCGTCACTTCACCCTCACCCTTCAGCAGGATGCCCGTGTTGGCAGGGATGGTTCCTGTAATTTCTGTCTTAGTAACATAGGTTCCATCGCCTGTGGTAATCAGGTATGCAGCATTTAGGTTGTCAATATCATCGCTGAAGTCAAGGGGATATGGGCTGCAATAGGTTGCCCAACCGGCAGCGGAGATAGTCTTGGAAACAGTTGCAGGAACGACCACGTCAATTGATTCAACAGAAGAGGCCGTTTTTGTAGTAGCATTGTAACTCATCACCTTCACTGTGTAAGTGCCAGGGCCAAAGCCAGATCCAAGTACGATTTGGTTGTCTGCAACAGCTGTTGAACTTGTCGTAGGTGCATTGCCATTGGTTGTATAATAAGAAGTAATCACAGCATCATCATCAGCAGATCCACCATCAATGACGTTAACAATATTGGCCGAAGATGACAGCACAGGAGCAGCAACCATATCGGCATCGTCGCTATAGACCACGATAGACTTGATAGTCGTATATGCAGTCCCATGAACCTTGATGTATCCATTTGCCTTTGCCATGTATTTGGTCCCGCTAACCACAGCAGATCCATCAACTATACCATCTCCATAAACATTCGGTGTGCCAGAGAACGTAAGGCCTCCATTTGCCCATGTAAAGACAACCACATCCTGTGCAGAGACTTTAACATACAAGTCGTCACTTTTACTAACTGAAATGAATAGGCCGTTATATGTGTTACCCGTTCCATTATTTCGCATCCACCAATAGTTACCATTGCCATTTGCGTATGAACATTCAATACGACCGTTGATGAATTCAGCGACGGTACCTGCAGAGTTAGTTAGTTTGGAAAGGCGATTGTCTCCAGAAGTGCCTACTCCAATGTTACTCAATGTAGTATATCCGTTGTCGGCAGCTGTGAAGAAATCAAAAGTTTCCTGTCTGCGGGCAATACTCATGGCAGTAGCCGGTTCAGCAGATGCATTTCCATATTCGCTGACACTATAGATGTAATAATATCCCTGCGGAACGGTTGTCGGGGTATTAAGGGCGATAAGTGTACCCTCTGTTGCGGGATCAGTTGAAGGTGCGTTGGCGACATAGTAAGTTGAAACAGAGGCACCTGCATCTGATGTACCGTGTGCAGTCAGCGTGATGGTATTGCCTGAGCATGTAACCGTAGGAGCAGACACGGTCTCTGAAGCCTCCACAGCGTACTGCACCGAATTAGACTTACTACCCGACACAGTATTTACACTATAGAAATAATAAGTACCCGATGCAAGCTCCACAGAACCGTCGGAAATCTCGACAGGGCTGGTCAGCAATGGACTTGTAGAATAATACTGCTTAATGGTAGAAGATACTGCGTTGGTTTCTGTAGAAACAGCTATGGTAGCTGTACCGCTTGCAAGATTTACAGCAGAAGTGGAAACGGATGTGGTAATGGCTTCAGTGCCTGTACCGTAAATCTTAAAGTTATCGAACTTACCTGTACCATAGTATCTTGCATCTAAGAAATACAAGCCCTTTGCCTTATAACTAACACCTTCTCCTAAAGTCAATGAACCAGAACCATTTGTAATCGTACTTCCACCGTTTTGAATTGTATAGTCCACAGTGCCATTATCACCATCAACCTCTAACTTGTAGTGATTCCATGTGCCTTGGCCTAAGTTGACTGTAGTTTCTGTATCATTAATATTGTAACCATCAGCTTTGGCGGTATTCTGAACGAGCTTAAACAAGTAATCTCCTGAATAACCCCAATTATTACCAGGAATTGACCATCCATCAGGGAATATTCCCAAACTATGGGTTTGGCTATTGTTCCCAGTTCCATAGCCTATCGCCATGTCAAATTCCAACGTGTACGAATTACTCTGATAAAAGTCTGTAGATGAATAGAAATATGTATATGTGCTTCTACTATTATTATTGCCCGTCGAGTGCAAAATATAATTACCATAAGTCGCGTCTCCTGTATTCAAAGTCGGACTTATAGTTGGTGCTCCCCACGAACTTGCATCTGTGGCATCTTCATAGTCCTGATAGTAATAGTAGACACTGGCATCGACTGAATTCTTTGCAATATCCGTCAAGTGACCATTTTGGGTGGTGAGGAAGAATCGAATGTTTTGTGTTCCCGTTCCAGCGGTAATAACCATCTGCTCCCAATAATAGCCACCATCTGTAGAATACATGTCTGCACGCATGGTGACTGTGCTACTGCTACGGCTAATGGTCAACTCTACATGTGCTCCATCCAGCCATTCTGAAACTGTGGCATCATCATCACCAGAACGAGTGAAGTTGGAAGTGAAAGTTCCTGCTGCAGAAGAACTGCCCCAACGACCGTCATCACCTCTGAGAACAAGATATTCCCAGTAGCCTTCTGTATCAGAAGCAGCAGCTGATGCTCTGTCAAAATCGCTTGTAATAACTCCTACCCATGTGTGAAAGGTCTTTGCCTTGTCAGAATGATTGGTAAAGGAAAGGCGTAATGAACGGTTGGGCTGAATCGTGTAATAATCAGAAAAAGCCGACCAAAACGCAGATGTATTGTCAGTATTTCCGACAGTCTCAATAGGATCTGCCCATGCAAAATTTGCCCCCCCCACGAGCATTATAGCCACGACGAGGAGTGTCTTAAAAAGTTTTAGTCTTTTCATATTGATAGTTAGTATTTTATTAATAGTCTTCATCTTAGGTTGCCCAGAATACTCTTGTTCGAGGGCGGGGCCTCGCGGAGAGAGTGAGCAATAAAAGGGGCGTGTTTATCAAAACACGATGCAAAAGTAAACATAAATAATGAAAAATCCAACAAATATTGCGTAAATATTCAAAAAACAATGACGATTGAGCAGCAATTATAGTTTTGTAGGAAAGAAATTGAGGCTTTTCTGAAAGAAATTAGCACAATAGTTAGCCTTTAGTGCCTTCAACTCTATCTCGGTACATGACATTTTGAGCGTTTCACAGGATTCTTAAATAATTGGAAAAATACATAAGGAATGTGATAAGAGTGGAAAAATTTCCGTACCTTTGCAGCGTTTTTGTAACAATATTGATTCAGATACGCGAATGTTCGGACAGATTTCTCTCGATATAATATTATTGATCATGCTCTACGGCGTGGGAACGGCGACGGCGGCGGGGGCTTGCCTCTACCTGTTGCTGCGGCGGGCCAACGCCATTGCGCCTGAGGTGACGTCGCCCGTGCGGCTCAGACGGTGGACGGCAGCGTTCTTCGCCGTCCTGGCCATTGGGCATTTGTGGTACCTGCCAGCTGCCGTACTCACGGATGAAGACATCACAGTGTGCATGCTCGTGGGTGGACTGCTCGACTGCGTGACGGTTATTCCTCTGGTCACCGTGCTGTTGCTCTGCATGCTGCAGGACCGGCAGCGGCCGTTGTGGCCGGTCGGTGTGATGACTGCACCGCTCGTGGTGTTGATGGTAGCGGGCATCGTCAACCGCAGCGAAGCCTATATGCCGGTGGCGTATGGCTATCTGCTGCTGGTGGCCGTCGGCGTCGTGGTCTATATGGTGCGCGCCGTGAGGCAGTACGGGCGGTGGCTGCGCGACAACTATGCCGACCTGGAGCACAAGGAGGTGTGGCAGACGTTCGTGGTGCTGGCCGTCATCGTACTCATGTTCGGCTATTACGTGGTGGGCTACGACGGCGGCATGTTCTACGAATACGTCATCCAGGTGTGCTGCATCGTGCTCGTAGGCCATCTGCTGTGGCGAGTCGAGACGCTGAGCGACCTGAGCATCACGCAGCCGCTGCCCATCGAGATTATAGGAATACAAGAAAATAGCCTGTCCGATGACAACAGTCGGCCCGACGATAACCGTCAGCCGAACGACGGCGACAGTCCATCGTCCGACACAATGACCGACGCCACCTTCGAGCAGATCGGTGCCCTGCTGCAGCAGCGCTGCGAGGACGCGCGGCTCTACCTGCACCACGGCCTGACGCTTGCCCAACTGGCGCAGGCCATTGGCACCAACCGCACCTACCTCGGCCTGTATTTTTCGAGCAAGAAGATTTCCTATAACACCTACGTCAACGACCTGCGCATCCGGCATTTCGTCAGTCTCTACCGCGATGCCGTCGCCGCCCGGTGCACCGTCACCGCCCAGCAGCTGGCCAGCGAGAGCGGCTACCGCAACTACAAGACCTTCAGCGTGGCCTTCAGGGAGCGCATGGGGCAGAGCGTGACGGAGTGGATGAGTGAATGGGGGGGTAAAAATAGGTGATGTTTCTTGCTCAGGCAAGCAACCAGAGGCTGAGCGGCAAGATTTTCTCCAAAAAACAGACTGAATATAAAAAATAATGTGTATATTTGCACGCAGAAATCAAATATAAAGGAAAAGAATTATGGCAATACCGGTAACAAACATCCCAGTGCTGACGGGTGAGGTGGCAGAGCGCTTCATCGAGCAGTGCGAGTACAACGCCAAGCATCTGGCGGGTTCAGAGTGGAGTCAGGAGAAGGAGGACTGGTTCAATGGAATCATGGAGCGTTCCCTCGAATTTCAACGCAAAATGGCACACAAATGACACTCGCAGAGCTTCTGTTTACACCTCAAGGCACAGCAGAGCTTGACCTGCAGTCTTTTGACTGTGGGCGGGAATCAGTTAATAAATTCTTCCGCGAAGAAGCGCAGGACTACCAAGACGAACTCTTCGGCAAAACCTACTATTGGGTACATCGCGACCGCCCCACAGAGGTTGTTGCAGGCTTTACCGTGGCCAACGCCAGCATCTTCACCAAGCGGTTGCCTAACGCCCGACAGAAGAAGATAGGACGCGAGGTACACCATGAGAAGGGACTCATCAACTATCCCTCCATCCTCCTTGCACAACTTGGCGTAGATGTCAAGTACAAGGGTCTGCACCTCGGCCCGCAAATCATCGACTTCGTGATGCAGTGGTTTACCTCATCCGACAACAAGTCCGGCTGTCGCCACCTCATTGTCGATGCCTACGACGAGCCGCACCTGCTGGAGTTCTATCAGCGCAACGGTCTCAACCTTTTCTTTTCCTCACTCGAACAGGAGATGCAGTACCGCAACTGGGACACCGAGAAGGACGGCCCATTAGAGACTCGCCTCATGTTCCGCGACATGATTCTGCTAAAGCGTCCTTCCATCAGGTAACCGCTGACGATTTTACAACCGACACATACCGCTGACACATACCGCCGCCGAGACATCCGATGAGGATGGGCTCGGCGGCTTTTTTGTGGTGTGACGGCGGCGTAATTTTGCCGATGGAATGGCGGTTTTTCGGCAAAAATGGAGTGGTAAAATTTACAATCGAGTGGTAAAATTTACATTCGGGTGGTAAAATTTACAAATAATGTGGTAGTATTTACAAAACTTTCGCGCGGGGGTGGTTCGGCCTTGCGCGTGCGAGGAATTTTGAGTAATTTTATGGCTGAAAACGAGGGGACAGATGTCCCCCTCTGTGTGAATTAAAGAACAAACAAGAAATAGCTTATGTACGAACATCAGGGAATTAACAACATGCTCTTCGTCGTGCTCTACGTGACGGTGGCGATGATGGCAACGCTGGCCGGGGTGTACCTGCTGGCGACGCGGGGCAACGCGTTTACGCGCGAGGTGACGACTCCGCCGAGGTTGCTGCGCCGGTGGGCGGCAGCGTTCATGGCGGCTGTAGTTGGTAGCCACGTGTGGTGGGCCGTGCCCGTGGAGGCATGGGCCTGGATGCTCGGGGCGGTACCGGGCGACGGCGATGCGGCCGGGCAGAAGGCTGTGCGCGACATGGCGTGCATCTCGCTCGACCTGCTGACGCTGGTGCCGCTGATGATGGCGTGGCTGCTGCGGCTGCTGCAGGACCGGCGGCGCAAGGTGTGGCCGTGGCTCGTGGCTCACTTGCCCGTGGCGGTGCTGGCCGTCGTGGCCGTCTGGCGTGGCGACGCGGGGCTGCTCTCGGGCGAGGGCGGCAGGCCGGGGCCGATGGTGATGTACCAGATGGCGCTCATCGCCGTGTTCGCGGCGTGCTACGTGCTGGCGCTGCGGCGCTACAAGCGGTGGTTGCTCTGGAACTTTGCCGACCTGGAGCACAAGGAGGTGTGGCAGAGCCTGGTGGTGCTGGCGGTCATCATGGCGGTTTATGCGGTGTACATGACCAACGGCGGCTCGCTCTTCCGCGAGTACCTGTCGCAGTGGCTCTCCGTAGGCATCATCGCCTTCGTCATCTGGCGCACGGAGACGCTGCAGGCCATGACCACGCAGGGCGAGATTGTGGAGGAGCGTGTATATTAATAATGGTGTAGTGAAAGTGAATAAGTAATTTTATATTAACCTAATTTATTGATTTATGTACAACAATCTATCAAAAACAAGGCGAGGGCGACCGTGGCTACTACTGGCGGCGCTCTTCGCGTGGCTGCTGCCACAGAATGCAGTGGCCGACAGTCCGCTTTTACAGCCGTATCGCTATCAGGTTATGCTCAATGGTTCCAACACGGTCCGTATTTCAGCGCCCATCTATGACGAGGTAAGTACTGACAACTGGACCAATAATGCTACCCTGACTATCAAGTGGACAGACAAGAACAAGATTGAACATTCTGAAGTCCTGTTGACATGGAAAGCGGATATTCTGGTTGATCCTTTTGGAGTGAGTGTGTATGACAATGACAAGTCGGAAGTTCCCGCCAAGTTCGAGACAAAGACCAGTGGCGACATTGAAATCACGCGAGGCAATTCGTCGCAGACCTTTAAGATTACCAAGGGCGATGGCGAAGTGAGCAAGAGTATCTTTGCTGACAGTGACGGTGAGCAGTACTCGTTTACAGCCGTCTGGACCATTCCCTACGAGATGTATGACAAGGAAGTGACATTCCAGTGGGACGTTAAAGTCGGTGGTTCTGCCTATGTGCACAGTACGAAGACCTGCTCAATAGACAAAACCGTCATCCACCTGCCGGAGCGCCCCACTGTGGCATCGCCACAGTTGGCTATGGCTACCATGTCCTTTAATGAGCCAGGCATGTTGGAACTGCCTTGGTTTATTGCTTCCGACCGTGTTACTTCGGCCCGGTATGAGTATATAGACTACAACGGCGTCCTTGTCAAAAA
Organism: uncultured Prevotellaceae bacterium; assembly: GCA_902778255.1. Classification (GTDB taxonomy): domain Bacteria; phylum Bacteroidota; class Bacteroidia; order Bacteroidales; family Bacteroidaceae; genus Prevotella. Next base: position 62,546 of record CACYXD010000003.1, on the reverse strand, counting down.
GGACTTGCAGTCTGGCATCAGCAATGGTACCATCTACTTGGATGCCGACGTTCCTCATAACAATCTGCGTGTCATGGTTGACTATTTGGATCGCGACAATAATCCTATTCATGTAACGTCAGAACCACAGACACAGCAGATGATTCACGTGCCTGTGGGACTGAGTGCGCGGTCGTTAGGCGACAGCAAGGCTTCGGTGCAATTGGACTGGGGCGTTGCTTATCCGAAGGTCGAAGACATAGCAACTACAGATTTCTTCGAGATACAACGCTCACTGACAGGTAAGGAGGAAGATTTTGAGACCATCTTCAGTGAGCCCTACACCGCCGACTCTGCGCAGACCCATTATACCTTTGTCGACAGCACCCTGATAGATGCCGTAGACAAGAACATGCTGAAGAATGGCACGCTGGACAGCCTGACCTACCGTGTGCGCCGTATGATGACGCAGGCATGGGGCTGGAACAACAGGTGCGTACAAACAGAAAGGTGTGTCGTCGACGAAATCCATCTGCGGCGTATAGCCACCTATTCCGCTCAGTGGGAAGACCAGCGAGCCTTTACCGCCCGCGTCTCCTGGGAATATGCCGACGAGCCTAATGCCGTTTGGGACGATCGTGCCAAGATGATGCTGCGCGTCACGGTGTTCAACCAGGCCGGCGACACCGTGAACATCCAGAACATAGAACTCTCTCCAGAGGAACGCGAACAGCGTTACAAGGTGATTGACCTCTCGCGCTCGTGTGTTAATTATAAGGTGGAGATGTATATCGACCGTGGCACTTCTCCCCTCCCGACATACGATGAGGTTAAACCATACTACTTCCCCATCCGCACAGCTGGCGACTGGTACGAATTCTGCGAGAAGGTGATTAAGGCTAAGGGCGAGTACGATGTGAACGCCCGACTCTATACCGACATTGAAAGCGGCCGCAGGCCTTGCGGTCCTGAAGGTTATCCCTACCGGGGCGTGTTCGATGGCAACGGCCACACGCTGACTGTCGACCTCAGTAATGTCGACCCCTATCTGGCTCCTTTCCGCTATGTGACCAATGCCACCATTAAGAACCTGCACGTGGCGGGCGACGTCTGGTCCGATGGACAATATGCGGGCGGACTGATAGGCAACGTGCTCGATGGCAGCAATGTCACGATTGAGAACTGCCGCTCGTCAGTGACCATCTATAGCACCAAGACTACCAACGGTGGCTTCATTGCCCGTTTGGGCGACGACGGTAAAGCCGTGATACGCAACAGTAAGTTTGATGGCAGTTTTGAGGGTGGTAAAAGCCACCATAATGGTGGATTTATTGGCTATTGCCAAAACGGGAGTACGGCAATTATCGACAACTGTCTCTTTGCACCCGACCATATTAGTACCGCCTTGACCAGCTGTCAAACGTGGGCACGAGGCGACGGACATACACTTAATGTCACCAACAGTTTTGCCACCCGCGAATATACATCGCGGATCATCATCTACAACGCCACCGATTGGCATACGTTTGCTGTGATGGTGAATGAAGCCAGGGGGCAGTATGACGTGGACGCAGTCCTTGCCGCCGACATCACGACGAGTGAGCACGTGGGAGTAACCACAGGTGCTGTTTATCGCGGAACCTTCGAAGGCGACGGTCACACGCTGACGTTCAACAAGGACTGGACGGAGAACGAGCGATTTATTGCTCCCTTCCGCCATGCAAGCAACGCCACCATCAAGAACTTGCACGTGGCCGGTACCATCAAGTCTGGCCAGAAGTATCCTGCCGGTATCATTGCACAAGTCATTAACGGTACGACAACCATTGAGAACTGCCGCTCGTCGGTCACCCTCAATAGCACCATAACTGGCGAAAGCACTCTCGCTGGCGGTTTAGTTGGACGCGTAACCGATTCCAATGTTACCATCTCCAACTGTCGATTCGATGGCAGCTTTGAGGGTGAAAAGAGCATAGGAAACGGTGGTTTCATCGCTTGGGTTGACGAAGGGAGCCTTGCAATCATCGAAAACAGCCTCTTCATGCCCGCCAGTGTCAAAACCGACCCCGAACTCAGTGAGACATGGGCACGACAGGACGAAAGAGGTCACGTGGTAATCAACAACTGCTATGCCACCAAGGAGTTCTGCCACCTCCTCGAAAACGACAGCGACTGGGAAGAGTTCCGGACGGCACTGAAAAACCGCGGCACGAAGAGCGTGAACGCCGTCATGAATGCCGACTTCACAGTAAATAATTCTGCTGATGATTTCAAGGGTATTTTCGATGGCAATGGCCATACGCTGACCATGAGAAGTGGTGGTGGCAGCTTGTTCAATTCTGCCCATGACTACACCATCAAGAACCTGCACCTCACGGTAACCCCCAATGGCTCTATCGGCGGCGGAGATTACTTTGCCGCATTAGTGTGGAACAGCTATAACGCCAACATCCAGAGTTGCTGGGTATCGAGCAGTATGCATTGTAACGACCTGAATGCCGGCGGCTTCATCGGCCACGGACATGATACTGATCACACCATCAACAACTGTCTGTTCGATGGCGCCATCAGCGCTGGGGACGATGGAAAACTCGGTAGTAATTCCTACGTTGGAGCATTCATCGGCTATGCAGGCGATATTGGTTTTGCTACGGTAACCAATTGCCTGGAAAACGGACAATATTTCTACGTGGGCGCCAGAGCACTCGGTTTTGAGTGGAGACAGCGTATTTGTAATAACGGTGTCAGCGATAATAACTATTCCTACGGAGACAGGAGCGAATGGTACGACATCGACAAAGCTTCCTCCGATGTATCAGAGATGGTTCAGAAACTGGGCTCTGGCTGGGTAGTGAGTGGTAACAAGGCTGTGCCCAAGATGGCCAACCGCAACCTGTGGAACAACGTCGGCTCGCTGTCGGCCAGCGATTTGGCCAGCGGCCTGGGATCCGCTTGGTATGTGGACGGCGACAAGGTGCTGCCTATGATGAGCAGTAGCCTGATTGGCGCCTCGGAAGGAGAACTGGCACAGTTCTTCACGGTTGGTTGGACGCTGGACGGCTCTGAGCTCAATCCCATCATGACGACAACGGAAGAATACAACCCCGTTACCTATCCCGACCCCCAGCTGCCCGCTGACAACTTCTACCATGAAGGCAATGGTGAGATTGGTAAGACGCTGATGACGGAGACCCGCCAGAGCAGCGTCGTGCTGACATGGGACGTAGAAGGCGTCGTTGACTACTTCCAGGTCTACCGCCGTATCGAAGGCAGTGGCGACAATGACTGGGAACTCGTTGCCGACAACCTTGATAATACGGGCTATGAGGACAAGAGCGTATCGCCCTTGCTGCGCTATGAATATAAGGTACGTGCCGTCACCGACTGTGAGGGTAAGCACCACTCTGAGACCGATGTGAAGGCAGGCGCTTGTAAGAACACAGGACGCGTGGCCGGCTACGTACGTCTCAACGACGGCACGGGTGTGCCCGACGTTGAGGTGACGGTGACGCACGATAAACTGGCCGACAACGAGAACGACCAAGCCGTTACCATGACGGCCAATACCGATGAAACGGGCTATTTCGTCATCGACGGCTTACCATATAATGGTCTGTCGGACATTGAATACATTGTGAGCCCAACCGTTCGCGGCAACATCAAGTTCGAAGATGGCAAGACCCGCTACACCGTTACCTTTAACGATAAGAAGAACGACGAATCGATACCTGAGTTTACCATCATCAACAGCCACCGTTTCTCAGGCTTTGTGATGTACGACGGCACGAGCATCCCCGTAAAGGGTGCCCATTTCAAAGTGGATGACCATAACATCTATGACGCTGCGGGCAAACTCGTGGAGACCGACTTCGACGGTAGTTTCTCATTCCGCGTGCTCGACGGTCAGGACAGCATTCAGGTATGGATGGACCAGCACAGTTTCACCGAGGATGGCTACTATCTGGACAAGAACAAGAACATGGCTGTCATCACCAAGGACGAAGCAGACATCTACTTCTACGATGCTACCAAGGTGAAGCTGATAGGTCGTGTAGTAGGTGGTAACGACCAGGGCTGCAAGCCTTTGGACAATAACCTCTCGAAGAACAACCTGGGCAACAACCTGACCATGGTGATGACTTTAGAGGGCGACAACACGTCGTGGCTGGTCTACGACAACCTGAACACCGACCTGAAGACGCGCGAGCTCACCTTCCCGCATGCTGGCGGCAATGGCCACCAGACTACTGCTGTGGTGGAGCGCAAGCGCATGACGGTGAAGCCCGACTCCGTGACGGGTGAGTACACGCTGATGCTGCCACCAGTCCGTTGGAAGGTACAGCAGGTCTATTGCGAGGGTTATCCCACACTGTTCCAGGAAGGTCAGACAAGCGAGGTCATCGACCTGACCGATTGCCTCACAGCCATTGACACGACCTATACAGGTATCTTCTACGATGTCGATAAGAATAGATTTGAAGAGCTCCAGGCTACCTACAATGCCGTCTATAACCGCATCTACCACGCTCCTGTGGAGATTAGCTATAAGCAGTTAGGCTATGACTCGTTCGACTACTTCGGCGACAAGAGCTACATGTCAACGAGCGTAGGAAGCGATAAGATCGAGGTTCCCCTGGCGCGCTATGACAGCATCAGTCATACCACTCACTACACCTTCGGCTATCCGGTGTTCAGTCTGAACCGCCGCTATCCCGTTCAGGTGGAGGTGGCCGAGCGCTATCGATATAATAATGACACACGCACAGGTATCGTAGATATCGTACCTGTTGGCGGTGGCAAGGTGACCGTACACAACGGCATGAAGAACGATCCTACGCCTGAGGTTGTAGAACTTGACAGCGTGGGTCGCGGCTACTTCTACATCACTGCCGACCAGACAGTACGTCTGATGACTGGCGCCGATGCCCTGAAGACCGTGACGCTGACATTGACGCAGAACGGTACGACCTACGAGGCCGAACCGTTGAAGGCTTATACCTTGAACATGTTTACTACGGGCGGTTTCAAGGACGTACTGGTGTCTGGTCAGCCCCTGCTGATTGACGTGCTCCGCGACCCGCCAGGCGGTGGCAGTACTGCTACGCTGTCCAAGGGCTCTAAGCTGAAGTACGCTTATTCGGTCGACTGCACTTTGAAGGGTGGCTTGCAATTCTCCTTGGTCTATGGTACGATGCTGGATCGCTTTACTGGTGTCGTCTCTGCTCCTGAGGGTGTTGGTACAGCTACCGGTATCATGAACAACACAGATATCTCGAAGGTCTTCGAGTTCGATTATTCCCTTAACGCTGAGGGCCATCGTGCCTTCTCCTACACGATGAACGTGAATGAAGACATCACTACCAGCAGCGACCCGAACATGGTGGGAGCCGATGCCGACCTGTATATCGGTATGACGCAAAACATCGTCGTTCAGCCCATGAGTACCATCCGTGCCATCCCCGACAGCATCTTCCAGCAGTTGAAGGGCCGACTGGGTGGCGGTACAACAGGCGGCTACAGCAATGACTACGGCTCGATGGTAGACATTGCCGAGGGTAAGGACCTGAATGGTAATAAGTTCCATCTGGTGCGCGACGAGTCTATCGGCTATGGCCCTGAGGTGACCTCACAGTTCGTCCACTCGCAGAAGCACATCCTGACCCAGATTATCCCTGAAAAGATCAAGGAACTCCGTGCCTTGATGTTCATCGGAACGGCAGAAGATGCCCAGAAGAAGGCCGACGCTACGGGCAAGCCCGTCTATCGTTCACTGGTTCCGGAGGATGATGATAACTTCGGCCTCGTCAACACAAAGGACGGAGACATCTACTACTATACCAGTAGCATGAAGGAAGAGCCCGGCATGAACTATGTCATTCATGTACCGAGCAGTGCCACCACGACGCCTATTGATGAGGTGGCAGAGAAGTGTCAGACCATGTTGGCATGGGGTCTGATGATTGCTAAGAACGAACGTGAGAAGGTGGCTACCATTCTGGGCACAACACCGTTTGCCAACTATGATGTGGACGGCGGTACAAAGGTGACCTATAGCGAACAGTTCGAAAGCGATTACACGATTTCAAACTTTATCAGCCTGCCAGGTGTCAGAGGTCACCAATTCTTCGACACAGGCGGTCTTGACGATGGATTGTCTGCTGGTGCGATGCTGGGTATTAAGTTGTTGGCTGCGCTGATAGAAAAGGGCTGGGCCAAGACCGATAAAGCGACGCAAGTTTCTGGAAAAACCAGTACGGACAAGGCCGATGAATTTAGCACGAAAGTCATCTTTGCCGGCAAGACCACACAGTTCAGGCTCGTGCCTATTGCTAACTTTACGACGAAGGGTATCGATACTGAGGAGAAGGCCTATAGCCGCAAGGAGACCTTCAACATCGTGATGGATAAGAAGAGTCACCTGAACATCGACGTCTATAAGGCATTGACCGATACGGCCACCATCAAGAGCAATACCGCGCTGAATGTCTACTCGAACCAGAACTTCTACAACATGACGGACTTCGTGCAGCCATTTATTAAGAGAGGAAGCACGATGGCGGAAGCCATCTATGCACGCAGCTTCGTCTATCGCACGCGTGGCGGTGCTACCGTCAACCCGTGGGAGAGTGAGCGCCGTACCATCGGCTACAGCCCAGGCTATCTGCTCGACGAGCGTACCAAGAAGATTCAGAATCCGAAGATTTCGCTTGACCGTCAGAGCATCAGCGGTGTGGCCATCGATAAACCAGCTCGCTTCAAGGTCTATCTGACCAACGACAGCGAACAGCCGGAGGCTGCTACGGGTAGTGTCGCCCTTTATAACTTCAATCTGGATCCGAAGTCAAATCCTAATGGTGCTAAGCTGATGCTCGATGGTATCGCCATGACCAGCTCGGGTTGGAACCTCTATCTGTACCCGGGTGAAGTGGTAGAGAAAACGCTGGAGGTCTATGCAGGCACCGAGTTCGACTACGAGGGTCTGAAACTTGGCCTCATGTCATGTTCCGATCCCGACCACATTTGGGAGGAAGCAACCTTCGACGTCCACTTCCTGCGTCAGGCCGGACCGGTGAACATCTCGTCGCCTGGCGACAAGTGGGTGATGAACACCTATGCCAGCGAGGACGACAAGCGCGGCTGGTTCATCCCTGTCACCATCGATGGCTTCGACAAGCACCAGCATAACTTCGACCACATCGAGTTCCAGTATAAGGAGTCGCAGCGTGGCGACGACAGTTGGACCAACCTCTGCTCGTTCTATGCCGACTCGCTGCTCATGACCAAGGCCAGCGGCGAACGTGAGATGATTCCTGAGAATGGTAACATCGTCACCAACTTCTATGGTGAAGGTACGGTGATGGAGAAAGCCTACGACCTGCGCGCCGTGCTCTTCTGCCGCAACGGCAACGAGTTCCTGACCACGTCGTCGAAGATTCTGAGCGGTGTGAAGGATACCCGCCGTCCGCAGCTGTTCGGTACACCTGAGCCTACGAATGGTGTATTGACACAGGGCGACAACATCGTGTTCAACTTCTCGGAAGATATCGAATACAACTACTTGAGCGCCATCACCAACTTCGAGGTGAAAGGCGAAACAAACAACGACAATATCTCTGATGCCGTAAGCCTGCAGTTCAAGGGACAGGCCAGCGTAGAGAGTGAGGCCCGTCGTAACTTCGACGGCAAGAGCCTGACCATCGACATGATGATTGAGCCCGACACACTCGCTAAGCGCGACATGCCGCTGTTCTCACACGGCACGAATGGTCAGAAGCTGCAGCTGTGGCTGACCGATGACTTCAAGCTGAAGGCCGTCATCAACGATGACAAATATGTCTCTGACGCTGCCATCCAGACGGGCATCTTCACACAGGTGGCCATGAGCATTGACCTCGCAAGCGACTCCATTGCCTTCTACAATGGTGGCAAGATGCTGGGCAAGCAGAAACTCCTGACCCACTACACTGGTACGGGCAAGCTCATCTTCGGACGCACCAACGAGGGCGACCGCATGGACAGCAAGTACTACGAGGGCCGCATGATGGAGGCTCGCCTGTGGTATCGCGCCATGGACGGTGGACTCATCGGAACGACCTATGGCTACCGCCGTCTGACGGGCTATGAGACCGGACTGGTGGACTACTACCCGATGAATGAGGGCTCGGGCGACTATATCATGGACAAGACGCAGGGTGCCAACGCTAAGCTGATGGGTGCCAACTGGGCTGTACCTCGTGGCTACTCACTGCACTTGGCCAACGAGGGTCTGGAGCTGACAACAAACGCTATGAACCGCACGAAGGAAGAGGACTATACGCTGATGTTCTGGTTCAAGACCGACCGCAACGGTCGTGGTGTACTGGTCAGCAACGGTGCCGGTACAAAGACCGAGGATGGTGCTCAGAACAGATTCAACATCGCCTTCGAGGCTGAGAAGCTGATGTACCGTTCGAACGGCTTCGCTATGCAGGTTCCTGGCAACTGGAGTGACGGACAGTGGCACCACTACGCCATGACGGTGAACCGTGGTGTCAACGTGGTTAACATCTACGTCGATAAGGAGCTGCGCACCACGTTTGCTGCCGACAGCCTCGGTGCTATCAGTGGTGGTATCCCAATGCTTGGTGCTGCCAAGTATAAGGAGAAGAATGCTAACGGAGAGACTGTTACCATCGACACCCGCAACTGGCTGACTGGTAACATCGATGAGTTCTGCTTCTTTGCACAGGCTCTGCCGCTGTCGCTCGTCAAGACCTACTCGACGAAGAGTCCGTATGGCGATGAGGCTGGTCTGCTGACCTACCTGGCCTTCGACCGTCAGGAGCGTCAGAAGAACAACAAGATCGAGGTGTTGCCTTATGCTTATAGCAAGAAGATCCATCTGGATGCCGACGGCAATATCCGCTATGAGGAAGACCCTGTGACCCGCAAGCCGACCACCACGCCGATACGTGACTACGTGTTCGTTGATTCTATCAACGTAATCCAAGCTCACATCACCGACGAGACGGCTGCTCCTGTAGTGCCCTTCGAGGAACTGGAGAACCTGAAGTTCAGCTTCGTGGGTGAGGGTCATAAGCTGCTGGTCAACGTGAACGAGACTGCTGCCAAGCTGAACCGCCGCAATCTCTATGTCACCGTCCGTGATGTAGAAGACAAGCGCGGCAATGCGATGGCTTCGCCACAGACCGCTGTCTTCCTGGTAAGCAACAGCAGTCTGGAGTGGCTGGTGAACCGTCTCGACCATACTATCAAATATGGTACGGGCGAGGACGACGATCAGTTGCTGACTCTGCCGTTCTATAACAGCAGCGCCATCAGTCATACCTACACCATTGAGAACTGTCCGAAGTGGCTCGCACTCAGCAGCTATACCGACGTGATTGCTCCGCAGACTCTGGGCTATGTCAATGCCAAGGTCAGCAAGGATCTGAATGTCGGTACCTATAACGAGATTATCTATCTGACCGACGAGGATGGCATTAGCGAACCGTTCTATCTCAACCTGACCATCGAGGGCGAGCAGCCTGAGTGGGCAGAGAAGGTAGATGGCAACCTACTGGCGAACTCGATGAGCATCATCGGACAGGTTTATATCAATGATGAGCTTGACACTGACGCTCGAGACATCGTGGGTGCCTTCGACAGCAAGGGCGTTTGCCACGGATTTGCCAACATCAGCAACTCAACACTGACTGGCGAGATGGGCCTCTACCTGACCGTCTATGACAGCCTGGCTACCGGCCGCGAGCTGAACTTCCGTCTGTGGCAGTACAATACTGGTCGTGAGATTGTGCTGACACCAGAATCGGCCATCACGTTTGCGAAGGATGCCATGCTGGGCAGCGACACGCCCGTACGTTTCACAGGTGGCAGCAGCTTCATCCAGAACTTCTATCTGGCTGAGGGCTGGAACTGGGTATCGTTCAACATCCAGAGCGAGAGTCTGTTCGATCTGAACAAACTGCTGAGCGGCATGAGCTGGACAGATGGCGACGTACTGACCGAACTTGGCGGCAAGCTGACGCTGAACTACGAGAATGGTCAGTGGCTGGCCGGTGGCAGCACCGCGAATGTAGTCATCTCACCGAAGAAGGCGTATGCCATCAAGGTCCAGAAGGACTGCACATTCCCCATCGAGGGTAGCGTCATCAAGCAGAAGGATGCCCGTACCATCAACCTGAAACAGGGTTGGAACGGCATCGGCTACACACCGGTTGTCAACTTGACCGTCGAGACGGCTCTGAGCGACTACTACGACTATGCTGAACCGGGCGACGTGATCAAGAGTCACACTGAGTTTGCTTACTTCACCAAGAGTGGCAACACCGGACGCTGGCGCGGCTCGCTGCAGTACATGAAGCCCGGTGAGGGCTACATGATGCTCCGCAAGAGTGCGGCAGACGCCAAGTTCTCTTATCCGTTCTTCGAACTGGGCAGCAATGCCGGTGAACTCTGGACGACCAATACCAGTTACACCGCTGCCGCCAAGGCACGCAGCACCATGAGCGTGAGCGCCGTGGTTGAAGGATTTGAGACCGAGGACGGTGACAAACTTATCGCCTTCGCTAATGGCGAGACAGTTGGTGAAGCTATTCTCTCACCTCTGACCGCTGACCTCTCACCTCTCTTCTATCTGAGCATCGCTGCCGACAAGCCGGAGAAACTCTGGTTCGCTATCGAGCGTGACGGCGAGATCGTAGCTTCTACTGGTGAGATCATGACCTTCAAGACCAATGCCGTCATCGGCAGTCCCGACCAGCCTACAGCCATCAACTTCGTGAAGGCTGAATACGCAGACGGCCAGTGGTACAGCATCAGCGGTATGAAGCTGCAGAAGCGTCCAACCAAGAGTGGTGTGTATATCTTCAACGGACGTAAGGTCGTGGTTAAGTGAGCGAAGAACTGAGCTTGCTCGAGTTCTTCCGAACGGGAACGAGCTCGAGCGTAGCTCAAGATCGTCGTTAAGTAACATTAAATAAAGAGTATTATGAATAAGATAATATTAATGTTCGTTCTGCTGGCAAGCCTCGTACTGGGGGCTTGCAGCAGCGACGATGACAGTGACAGCAAGGAAGTGCTGATCACTGAGGCAGCAGTCACTGAGGCCCCACAGTGGGCGATGGACTGGAGCAACAACCAGGAACGCCCCAACTGGACCGAGCCTGACGGTTATCTATACGAGGTTGGAACCATCCTGAAAGTACAGATTGAAGAGACGCTCATGCCATTCGCATCCAGTGGAGACCTGTTGGCGCTCTTCGTAAACGGTGAACTGCGCGGACTGGCCAGTCCTGCCGTCAAAATAGGCACAGGACAGACAGAAAACGGAAAGTTCCTGATGAAGGCCTACGGCAAAGAGGCGGGAACCGTGAACATGTCACTGCAATACTACAGCCAACAGTTGAAGCACCTCTTCACGCTGACGGGTGACATCAACTTGGACGCTGACGAAACCACCGGCATTGATGAGGCGTACATTCCTGAGTTCACCCTCGGTTCGGCCAAGTATCCAGTGGTGATGAATCTCAATGTCAGCACTATCATTGCCAAGGCTTCTATACAGCCTGCACAGGGCGACTACTTCGCTGCTTTCGTTGGAAACGAGTGCCGTGGCGTGTCATCAGCCTTCGATAACCTGTCATTAATCGTCTATGGTTGTGAGGAAGGTGAGAGCATCACTCTGAAATATTATCAAGCTGCTACGGGTAAGGTCTATACCTTCACCGATGCAGCCAAGACAAAGCGTTAAAAAAAGAAAAGAATTATGAATAAGACAAAGTTAATATTCGTTCTGCTGACAAGCCTCGCACTCGGGGCTTGCAGCAACAGCGATGATGACGAGCTGACGTCACAACAGCCCAAGTTCTACCCAATGACCATCGAGGTCACGGAAAATCCCATGGTTCAAGATGGTGAAGGGGGTGGTACAACGAGAGCGGCGATAACTACCAATTCATCGTTTGACAAGTTCAATATGAGTTATGTGTATGGTAGTGAAGCAAGTTCAGATCCAATTACAGCCACGAAAGGTTCTGAAGGGAAATGGTCAAGTACGGGTTCATGGCCCGGTACTTCAGATGAGGTTACTTGGTACGCCTACACTGATGGCACATTCAATCAAACAGAAGATGCCAATAAGTTACCCTACATCAACTTCACAGTTGAGGAGGCTGCCGCAAGCCAGCATGATTTGTTGGTGGCTACGGCCAGCGGTACCTATAGTGGCACCGGCGGCAAACTATCTTTCACCTTTGACCACGCATGTTCTGCCCTGCGCTTCTATGTGAAGAAGTCGACGAACATTAACGACAAGACACTGACTGTTAGCAGCATCGTACTTAAGAATGTTATCAAAGATGGTAAGTATTATTACGGTACACAATCGTGGACGTTGGGCACTACAAGCACTAATTACACGCTTTTAAGCTCGTCGCAGACTCTTGCCTCTGATAGCTACGTACTCCTGAATGGTAGCGAGGATGACTCCTATCTCTTCCTGATTCCACAGACGCTGACGGCATGGAATCCCAGTGGGGCGTTAAGCAACACCTATCTTGAAGTGACGTGTACTATCACCAATACAAGTACTAGCACACAGGTTTATAGCGGTACAGCCTATATCCCCTTTGCTGCCACTTTCGAGAAAGGCACGAAGTACGATGTAAAGATTAACATCGGTAAGAATTCGCTATATAACAGTCCTAATAATAAAATTATTCCTTAAGCTATGAAAAAGAATACATATATTAAGCCGAAGACGTACACTGTCCTTCTTCGCGGTCCCGTCGTTATGTTAGAGGGCTCAAATGAAGTAAGCAGTTTCAAGAACGGTAACGACATAAACATTGGTGACGAAGAATAATAATTAGTACCTATAATTCTAAAAACTATAAATATGATTAATCTAACGAAGAACTTTTTGCGAGGGCGGCCTTGGCTAATAATGCTTGCGGCGCTATTTGCATGGCTATTGCCTCAGACGGCATTGGCCGATGGTGACTACACTACGTACGTGGATATGTCGTACAACTACGGTGTGTCGCTCGATGGTTCTAACACCGTGAAGATTCATGTACCGGTCTATCAACAGGAGGGTGCCGACTGCTGGATTAAAGACGGTAAACTGAAAGTGTCCATTGCCGGCGCAAGCGAAATCACGCTCTTTGAGTGGAAAGCTTCCGAGAATATCGACGGCGATGCCAACAAGTGCTGGACGACATTCTCCACTGAGGCTGGCGGTTATATCCAGGTAACGCTGGGCAACACCAGCAACAATGTGAAGGTGACCAGCGGCGGTGCCGTAGGTGGCAATGTGGTACGCAACAACGACGATGCTGAGACCTACGACGTCACTGCGCTCTGGTACGTGCCCTACGACGTGTTGGGCAAGAAACTGACCTTCAAATGGGATGTGTTACGTAATGGTAACAGCCGTAAGGAAGCAACGCTGACGCTCCCTGCCCCCGAAGCCATCACTATGCCCTCGGCCGGTCAGACGCTGCAGCCCATCACCTCTGATGCCATGCTTTCTACCAAGTTCAAGGGTCAGATAGAAGTGCCCTGGTTCTTGGCATCTAACGATATCACCAAGATTCGCTACGAATATACCGATGCCAACAACAAGGTCATCAAGGTGGATATGCCCACCAACGAGAACACTGGTGTCATCCGTCTCGATGCCACTGTGCCTCATAACAATTTCCGCATCATCGCCAGTTATAGGCAGAAAGGCGAGGGCGATTCCTATTATGATATAGAGAACGTCCAGTCGGCGCAGCAGAACCTGACCATGATCCATGCGCCCAACGGACTGACGGCCACCGCCATTGCGGGCGTCAAGCCCAAGGTGGAGGTAAAGTGGAACGTGTCGTACCTCGACTTTGAGGACTTTGCGCTGACCGACTTCTTCGAGATTCAGCGTTCGCTGACCGGTGAGGAGAAAGACTTCAAGACCATCGGCCAAGAGGTGTTTACGCAGGCTTCGAAGAAGTCTGTCTATACCTTTGTTGATAGCACCATTATCGAGTCTATCAAGAACGGCATGCTGGTAAATGGTGGTACGCTGGATAAGCTGACCTACCGTGTGCGCCGTACCATGAGTCAGATATGGGGCTGGGACCAACTCAATAACTGTGCCACCAGCGCCTCCACGGTGGTGGACAACCTGCATCTGTTGCGCATTGCTACCTGGAATGCCAAGTGGGAGGACGAGCGTGCCTATACTGTCCGTGTGTCGTGGGACTATGCCAACGAGTATAACGGTGTGTGGGACGATCGTGCCAAGATGATTCTGCACGTCACCTCGAAGAACGGTGAAGGCAAGGTTGTTGAGGACCGTAAGATTGAGCTGAACAAGGACGAGCGCGACCAGCGCTACAAGGTGGTCAGCTTCTATCGCCCGTGCGTACATTATGATGTAGAGATGTATGTGGAGAAAGCCAAGTCGCCCATCAACTTCGTAGACGATGTGACGGACTACTTCTTCCCCATCCGCTCGGCTCAAGACTGGACGACGTTTTCCCAGAAAGTGGAAGCAGCCAAGGGCGAGTATGATGTGAATGCCCGCCTCTATGCTGACATTACGACTGATTGGCGTGTGGGAAGAAGTGAAAGTGCTTACTATCGTGGCACATTCGATGGTAATGGCCATACACTGACCTTTAACAGAACTGATACGGAGCTGTTTTCTGCTCCTTTCCGCTACGTGGGCAATGCTACTATCAAGAACCTGCACGTGGCTGGCACTATCAGCACCAGTGGGAGGCATGCCGCCGGTCTTATTGGCGACGTTCGCCCCAACTCGAAAGTCTTTATCGAGAGTTGCCGCACGTCGACCACTATTAACAGCAGTGTGAATGGCAATGCCGCTAACGGTGGTTTCATTGCCATTGTCAATGGTGGTGCCAGTGTCAATTTCCGCAACTGTAAGTTCGATGGCGCTTTTGATGGAAAGAACTGCAGCCACAACGGTGGCTACGTGGGCTTTTCCAACGGCACTGTCACCATTGAGAACAGTCTCTTCGCTGCTGGACACATCACCACCAAGTCTGATGGCTGCGCAACGTGGGCACGTAACGGTTCAGGCTCTTTGACGCTCATCAACAGCTATGCCATCGTGGAGTATACGTCTCTTATCTTCATCCGCAATTATAGCGACTGGGTTACATTTAGAGATTTGGTGCAGGCTGCCGCAGGTCAGTATGACGTGGATGCCATCCTCGAAGCTGATGTGAATGCAGGTAGCATCATGGTCGGCTGGGAAGAAGCTTATGCCTACCGTGGTACTTTCGAAGGTAATGGCCATACGCTGACCTTCAGCGTAGGAGACCATTCTCGAAAATTCGTTGCTCCCTTCGCCAATGTGGGCAATGCAACCATTAATAACCTGAATACGGCAGGTACCATCACATCCAGCCAGATGTATCCTGCAGGCCTTGTGGCTCAGGTCAAAAATGGCACGGCAACCATTGAGAACTGCCACTCATCGATTACCCTGAAAGGTACCATGGATGGTGAAGGTACGCTCGCTGGTATCGTAGGACGCGTATCCAATTCCAATGTTACCATCTCCAACAGTAAGTTCGACGGCCGTTTTGAGGGTGATAATTGCTATGGTAATGGTGGTTTCATCAGTTGGGTTGATGCAACGAGTAGTGCAACCATTAATAACTGTCTATTTGCGCCCGACCGCATCAACACCAAAACAGACAACAACGAAACATGGGCACGAAAGGATGCTAGCGGAACTGTGACGGTTACCAACAGCCATGCCACAAGAGGAATGGGTTCGAAGTTTATCGCCATCCGCAACGCTGACGACTGGGCCACATTCCATCAAATGACAGAGGTTTCTAAAGGCAATTATTGGATTGATGCCAAGCTTGAAGCCGACATCACCACTAGCCTTGGTATAGGTGTAAGCGAAGACACACCTTGGCGTGGTACCTTCGACGGTAATGGTCATACGCTGAATGTTAACATTAATCGCGGTGACGGTAAGCCCTGCGCTGTTTTCTGCTATGTTTGGCATGCCAACATCAGTAATCTGCACGTAACGGGCAAAATTAGTGGTGGCATACATTCCGCAGGACTGATTGGTTGCAGAATCGGTTCACCTACTATCAATATTGACCGTGTGTGGGTATCTACAGAAGTGACCGCGTCGAGCACCCATGCAGCCGGCGTCATTGGACACGTTGGAGCTGCAGATGTAAATATGAATGACGTTCGCTTCGACGGCAAGATTACCACTAATAATGATGCTTCTTCAATTGTAGGTTGCATCATTGGATGGGGTGGTGAAGGTGGTTGGAACTTCCACCGTGTTTACAATTGTGTTCCCAGTAATCCTGTAGCCAAATACATTTGCTTCTGCGTAGATAGCAGTTCTGGTACTGGCAAACACTGGGGAAGCAATAGCAAGAGCAGCAACACCATTACAAATACTACATGGGGTGACTGGGGTGTGACAGCCTACAACAAGAGCGACCAGAACGAGGTTATGAACCTGATGAACGGTGAGCAGGCTGGTTCTTGGCAGATTGTCGATGGCAAGGCTGTGCCCGTGATGACCACAAAGGACAATGCAACTATTGCAAATGAGCTACTGGCTACCATGGGTGCAGACGGTTGGAAGATTGTCGACAACAAGGTTGTGCCTATCATCAAGTCTTCCAATGAGGTGACTATCACTCAGGAAGATGTCGAGAAGTATCTCGGTAGCGGCTGGAAGAAGGATGGCAACGACGTCAATCCTGTCACCACGACGATGGATGAACCCTCTTATGCAGAGATTACCAAGCCGACACTGCCTGACTTCTATCATACCAGCAACGGTAAGATTGAGAAGACGCTGATGACGGAAACGCGCCAGAGCAGCGTGGTGCTGAGTTGGGATACCGACGGCAACCCCATCGACTACTTCACCGTACTGCGCCGCGAAGTTGGCCAGGGCGACGATGCTTGGCAGGAGGTGGCAACCAACCTCGACAACCTGAGCTACGAGGACAAGACCGTATCGCCCGTGAAGGACTATGAATATAAGGTACGCGCGACGAACGACTGTGAGGGCTTGACCTTCTCAGAGACCAACGTCACCAACGGTCACTGTAAGAACACCGGTCGTGTGGCAGGTTACGTACGCTTTAACGACGGTACCGGTGCTGCTAAGGTGAAGGTGACCGTCAGCAATCCTGACAACGGCGTAGAACTGGCTACGGTATATACCGATGCCAGCGGATACTTTGTGGCCGACGAGCTGCCTTATAAGGAAGGTGGTGTAAGCACAACCTATAAGGTGCAGCCCATCGCCATCAAGACCGAACAGGGCAAAGATGCTGCCAGCGTGACCTTCGACTCGAAGAGTAACGACGAGACGCTGCGCGACTTTATCATCATCGATGGTAAGCGCTTCTCAGGACTCGTATGGTACGAAGGTACCAGCATCCCCGTGAAGGGTGCCCGCTTCAAGGTGAACGACATGGAGGTCTATAACAGTGCCGGTAAGCCAATAGAGACCGACTACGACGGTAGCTTCTCGTTCCGCGTAAGAAGTGGCAGAGACACCATCCAGGTGATGATGGACGGCCACGACTTCACGAACGCAGGCTACTTCAAGGGCCCGGAAGGCCATGACTTCTCAGGCGATGTGGCCGACATCCGCTTCTACGACGCTACGAAGGTGAAGCTGACCGGTCGCGTAGTGGGTGGTATGAAGCAAGGCAATCTGCCACTGGGTAACAACCTGTCAACGAACAACCTGGGTGACTCGCTGAAGATGGTGATCACCTTAGAAGGCGACAACGGCTCTTGGCTGGTATATGACGTTACAAACAAGAATAAGAAGGAACGTGAGGAAGTCATCGAGCATGCTGGCGGTAACGGCCACCAGACGATGGTGAAGACAACACGCAAACGTATGGAAGTGACGCCAGACCCAACTACTGGCGAATATGTATTGAAGCTGCCGCCCGTACGCTGGAAGGTAGAGCAGGTATATTGTAAGGGCTATCCTACCCTGTTCCAGGAAGACCAGGTCAGCGAGGTTATCGACCTGACCGACTGTCTGACACCGAAGGATACTACCTTTGTCGGTACGTTCACGGATGTGGATGGCAATGACGTGACCGATCCTAAGCTGACGTACAACGCTATCTATAACCGCATCTATCGCAGCCCCATAGAGCTGACCTACAGACAGCAGGGCTTTGATAACTTCAGCTACTTCGGCGACAAGACCTACACCGCCACTGACTTGGCAGGCAACAGGGCTACCGTGCCACTGGCCTACAAGGGTGCTGACGGACAGGCCGCCTATACCTTCGGCTATCCTGTTTTCAGTCTGGAGCGTAAGTACTACATCGAGGTACAGCTGGCTGAGAGCTACCGTTATAACAACGACCCGACCACGGAGCGTCTGAACATTGTGCCCGTCACTGGCGGTTATGTAACCATCCAGAACGGCATGCAGACTGGTATGAACCGCGAAATACTGCCGTTGGATGAAGAGGGACTGGCAGTCTTTGAACTGGGTGTTGATCAGACCACACAGTTGCTCTCTGGCGAGAATGCGCTGAAGACGGTAACCTTCACCGCTGAGCAGGACGGTACCGTCTATGAAGCAGAACCGCTGAACGGCTTTGTACTGAACATGTTCCCCATCGGCGCTGGTGTCGACGTGATGACCAACGGACAGCCACTGTTGTTCGACATCCTGCGCGACCCGCCGGGATCGAAGAGTTCGGCAACACTGTCGGAGGGTTCTTTGATGAACTACTCTTACCAAATGGATCTGAGCACATCGGCCGGTGTCAAGTACACCGCTGCCATGGGCGAAAAGGTCAACTCATATCTCGGTACGGTGGCTGCACCAATGGGCGCAGGAACTGCCTCGGGTGACATCTTCACCGCTGAGAATGGCGACGCCACCTCTTCAGAGTTCGTATTCAACCTGAAGGGTGAGAAGGCTTACTCCTACACGATGACCACCAATAGCGACATCACCACCAGCAGCGACCCAACGATGGTAGGCGCTGATGCCGACCTCTATATCGGTCTGGTACAGAACATCCAGGTGATGCCGATGTCGACCATCCGCGCCATCCCCGACTCAATGTACCAGCACATGGCAGGCCGCGTAGGTCTGACCACGGGCGAAGGTCCGATGGGTCTGATGGGTATGTTTAGCACCTATGGTTCGATGCTACACATTGCCGAGGGCTATGATGCCCAGGGCAACAAGTTCCACCTGGTGCGCGACGAGTCAATGGCTTACGGTCCGAAGCTGCAGTCGCAGTTCATCTACTCGCAGGATTATATCCTGAAGACGGTCATCCCCGGACTGGCCAAGGATATTCTCAAACTGATGTACATCGGTACACAGGAAGAGGCACAGGCAATGGCCAACAGCACCAAGCGACCCGTCTATCTGTCGCTTCGCGACCAGCAGGATCCGCTGTTCGGTGTGGCCAATGCCGAATACAATACGACGGTGACGGTGCCAAACGACACCACTAACTATATCATCATCCTGCCAAAGACCACTGACCAGCTGTTTACCGACGAGGTATCGGAGAAGGCAGCACTGATTGGCGGCTGGGCCCAGATGATAGCCCAGAATGAATATCAGAAGCTGACAGCCGACGACCTCGTGGCCAACTACGACATTTCAGGTGCCGATAACGTCAGCTACAGCGAGTCGTTCGAAACCAACTATACGAACTCCATGATGCTGCAGTTCCCATTTGCGGATGATCCTGTATTCTTCTCGGCCGACGAGGACAAGGATGCCAGCGAGATGCTCGGCGAGCAGATTGTGGAGGCTATCCTGAAGGCTCTGCAGACCGTTGAGGAGGAAGAGCCTGGTGCTAAGATGGATCCTGAAAAGGAGAAAGAACCGACTGGCTCAGAGGCTGAGATAGGCTTCGGTGGTACGAAGTTCAAGTGGAAGCTGACACCTGTGCTGACCTCAGAATGTCTGGGCACCTACGGTTCGGGCAAGCAGTACGTCCGTAAGGAGAGCTTCACCATTGCTCCCGACCCGCTGAGCCATCTGAACGTGGACGTCTATCGCGCCGCACTGCCTGACTTAGGCGATGACGAAGAGGAAGAGGAAGAAGAGTTTGAACTCATTCCCGACGACCCCAGCTCACGCATCAACGACAACAGCGACCTGGCTACCATCTTCCTGAGCGACAAGTTCAAGAAAGAGCAGAAGTACATCCTGAAACAGTTTGAGCAGGAGGTAATCATGCTGGTGGCAGGCCCACAGGGCTTCGTATTCCGTACCCGTGGCGGTGCTACCTGCAACCCATGGGAGGACCAGCGCACTACAATGATTTATGAGCCTGGTCAGGTACTCGACCAGCGCACACTGAAGATCAACAACCCGAAGATTCGCATCGACAAGCAAAGCGTGAGCGGTGTATCGGTGAACGACGCTGCCCGCTTCACGGTCTATCTGGCCAACGAGAGCGAGAAGCCTGAGGCTGTCTATACCTACGACACCTACAGACTGTTTGCCGACGACATGTCAAACCCGAACGGTGCGAAGATATTCGTGGACGGACAGGCATTGACTGCCAACGGCGTGAGCATCACACTCATACCTGGCATGGTGACCGAGAAGACTATCGAGGTACGTGCCGGCAAGGGTTTCGACTATGAGGGTCTGCGCGTGGGTATCGAGTCGCCCACCGATCCGGAGCACACTCGTGAACTGGCATCGTTCGACATACACTTCCTGCGTGAGGCAGGTGGTGTGGACATCGCCATGCCTGGCGACAAGTGGGTCATCAATACCAATGCCCAGATGGACGGCAAGCGCGGCTGGTATATCCCCGTTGTCATCAACGGCTTCGACAAGCACCAGCATAACTTCGACCACATTGAGTTCCAGTACAAGGAGTCACAGCGTGGCGATGATGCCTGGACGAACCTCTGCTCATACTATGCTGACTCGCTGCTGATGGCTAATGCCAACGGTGTACGCGAGATGATTCCTGAGAATGGTAATATCGTGACACAGTTCTACGGCGAAAGCTGGGTTATCGAGAAGCCTTACGACCTGCGTGCAGTGGTATTCTGTAGGAACGGAAATTCGTTCCTAACTACGGCATCGAAGATTATCAGCGGTGTGAAGGATACACGCCGTCCGCAGTTGTTCGGCACACCTGAGCCAAAGAGCGGACTGCTGAATATCAACGATGACATCGTATTCAACTTCTCAGAAGACATTGAATATAACTACCTGCGTGCCGGCACCAACTTTGAGGTGAAGGGCGAGGTGAACAACAACGAGCTCTCTGAGAATGTGAGCATCCAGTTTACGGGTAAGGCCAGCGTAGAGAGCGAGGCTAAGCGTAACTTCAGCGGTAAGGATGTGACCATCGACCTGATGGTGAAGCCTGCCGAGACAGGACGCGAGATGCCACTGTTCTCTCACGGTACCAATGGCGACAAGCTGCAGCTGTGGCTGACCGAGGACTTCAAGTTGAAGGCTGTTATCAACGACGCCACCTTCATATCGACAGAGGCCATCAAGAAGAACTTCTTCACACAGGTGGCTCTCGTCATCAACCACGAAGTAGACTCGCTGACCTTCTACAGAGACGGTGATAAGATTGGTAAGTTCAAGATGGAAACACCGTATAACGGTACGGGTACACTGATCTTCGGACGCACCAACGAGGGCGACCGCATGGACAGCAAGTACTATGAGGGCCGCATGATGGAGGCTCGTCTGTGGTATCGCACCATGGATGGCGGACTGCTGAGCACGACCTACGGCAATCGCCGACTGACGGGCTATGAGCAGGGACTCGTTGACTACTACCCGATGAATGAGGGTTCTGGCGACTATGCCGCCGACCATACGCAGGGTGCCAATGCCAAACTGATGGGTGCTAACTGGGCTATCCCGCGCGGCATGTCACTCCATCTGGACAAGGCAGACAAGGGGCTGGAGCTGGCTCAGTCGGCTTTGAGCCGCACCGCCGAGCAGGACTACACGCTGATGTTCTGGTTCAAGACCGATGCCGAGGGACGCGGTACGCTGCTATCTAACGGTCGCGGACTAAAGGAGGACGACGGTGCCAAGCACCAGTTCCACATTGGATTCGAAGCTGAGAAGCTGATGTACCGCTCTAATGGCAGGGCCATCGAGGTGGCTGGCAACTGGAGCGACGGACAGTGGCACCACTACGCTATGACGGTGAACCGCACCCGCAACGTGGCCAACATCTATGTGGATCAGGAGGTACGAGCTTCTTTCGAGACCGACAGTCTCGGTGGTATCAGCGGAGGTTATCCGCTCATCGGTTCTTCGCGCTACGTGGTTGATAAGCAGTCGTACGACGGTGCTACACCGCTGAAGGGTAATATCGACGAACTGGCCGTCTTTGCACAGGCTCTGCCACAGACGCTCATCAGCAACTTCGCCAAGAAGAGTCCTAACGGTGATGAGGCTGGTCTGGTGACCTACCTGGCCTTCGACCGTAGTGAGCGTCAGTCGGACAACACGATTGAGATGAAGCCTTACGTATATAGTAAGGTGATTGAGCGTACCGTCGACGGCGGCATCGTCTATGAGCTCGACCCAGAGACCCAGAAGCCGACGACCACACCTGCCCGCAGGTATGAGTTCACGGCTGACGAGGAGGTTATTCTGGCTCATATCGATGCCACACAGGCTGCGCCCGTACTGCCTTACGAGGAGCTGACGAACCTGAAGTACAGCTTCATTGGCAGGGGCAACCAGGTGATGGTGGAACTCGACGAGCCTAACGCGAAGTTGAACCACCGCAACATCTATGTGACACTGTATGACGTGGAGGATAAGTACGGTAACACGCTGGCTTCACCACAGACGTCTACGTTCCTGGTGACCGCCAGCAGTCTGGAGTGGTTGGTGAACCGACTCGACGTTACGATTAAGTATGGTAGCGGTGAGAGTTGTGAACTGCCATTCTATAACAACAGTGCGACGAACCATACCTATACGATTGAGAACTGTCCGCAGTGGCTCACGCTCAACAAGTATAGTGACGTGATAGCACCACAGGCACTGGACTATGTCATGGCCACGGTCAACAAAGACCTGAATATCGGTACATACAATGAGATTCTCTATCTGACCGACGAGGAGGGCATCACCGAGCCGTTCTACCTGAACCTAACCATCGAGGGCGAACAGCCTGAGTGGGCAGAGAACATCAGCAGCGACCTCCTGAAGAACTCGATGAACATCTCTGGTCAGGTATACCTGTATGATGAGCTCGACACCGATGCACGCGACATCGTGGGTGTCTTCGACAACGAGAACCAGTGCCACGGCTTCGCCAACATCAGCCACTCGGCACAGACGGGTGAGACGGGCCTCTACCTGACCGTCTATGACAGCCAGGCCAGCGGCCACGCACTGAACTTCCGTCTGTGGCAGTACAGCACCGGTCGTGAGATTGTGCTGACACCAGAATCGACCATCACGTTTGCGAAGGATGCCATGCTGGGCAGCGACACGCCCGTACGTTTCGACGGTGGCGAGGCCTTCGTCCAGAATTTCAAGTTACAGGAGGGCTGGAACTGGGTATCGTTCAACCTGAAGAGCGACCAGCTCAGCGACGTGAACACACTGCTGGGCGGCATGAAGTGGAGCGACGGCGACATCCTGACCGACTTGGGCAGCAACCTGACGCTGACCTACGAGGCAGCACAGAAGCAGTGGATTGCCACCGGTAGCACCGATACCGTGACCATCTCGCCGAAGAATGCGTATGCCATCAAGGTGAGCAAGGCTGGCACCCTGCCCATTGGCGGCACCGTCATCAAGGATCAGGATGACCGCACCATCAAGGTGAGCAAGGGATGGAACGCCATTGGCTACACGCCGATGACCAACCTGAGCGTGGAGACCGCCCTGAGCGACTACTTCGACAATGCTGAACCCGGCGACGTGATAAAGAGTCACACCGAGTTTGCCTACTTCACCAAGCAGGGCAACACCGGACGTTGGCGCGGCTCGCTGCAGTTCATGAAGCCCGGCGAGGGTTACATGATGCTGCGCAAGGCCGAAAGCGACGTTTCGTTCACCTATCCGTTCTACGACCTGAACAGCAACTTCCGTGAGGACTGGAACACCGGTACTACTCGCGCCGCTGCCGCCGCCAAGGCACGCAGCACCATGAGCGTGAGCGCCGTAGTAGAAGGCTTCGAAGTGGAAGATGGTGATGCGCTTATCGCCTACTCGAACGGCGAGGAATGCGGTAGCGTAATTGTCAATTCTCAATTGTCAATTGTCAATTATCTGAGCATCGCTGGCGATGCCAGCGCCAACATCTGGTTCGCCATCGAGCGTGACGGCGAAATCGTAGCTTCTACCGGCGAGGTGATGACCTACAAGGCCAATGCCGTCATCGGCAGTCCCGACCAGCCTACAGCCATCAACTTCGTCCGCGCTGAGTATGCCGACGGCCAGTGGTACAGCATCAACGGTATGAAGCTGCAGAAGCGTCCAACCAAGAGTGGTGTGTATATCTTCAACGGTCGTAAGGTCGTGGTTAAGTGAGCGAAGAACTGAGCTTGCTCGAGTTCTTCCGAACGGGAACGAGCTCGAGCGTAGCTCAAGGTCGTGGTTAAGTAACATTAAATAAAGAGTATTATGAATAAGATAAAATTAATGTTCGTTCTGCTGGCAAGCCTCGTACTGGGGGCTTGCAGCAGCAGCGACGATGACAATAATGTCAATGATCCAAAGAATGCTGCCTACACGAAGACCACGGTCACTGAGGCTCCTGCGTGGCAGATAGACTGGAGCAACAATCAGGAGCGCCCCAACTGGACGGAGCCCGACGGCTCGCTCTATGCGAACTGGACCATCCTGAAGGTGCAGATAGAGGATGCGCTGAAGGCCTACGCCTCCGACGGCGACCTGATGGCGCTCTTCGTGAACGGCGAGATACGCGCACTGGCCAAGCCTGCCGTCAGCGTGGGCGGCGGAACGGCCACGGGCAAGTTCCTGATGAAGGCCTACGGCAACGAGACGGGCTCGGAAACGGTGAACATGTCATTGCAATACTACAGCTCCACGCTGAAGCACCTCTTCACGCTGACCGACAACATCACGCTGGACGCTGATGAGACCACCGGCATCGACGAGGCCTTCGTCCCTGAGTTCACGCTCGGCTCGGCCAAGTATCCCGTGCAGAAGACGGTGGACGTGGAGCCGCTCCTGACCAAGGTGGGCCTCACCCCCGTCAGTGGCAACATGGTAGCTGCCTTCGTGGGCGAAGAGTGTCGCGGCACGGTGTCGCTCGCTTCGTCCGGCAGCACCCAGCTGCTCATCTTCGGTCGCAACGCCGGTGAGTCGCTGACGCTGAAGTACTATGATGCTACAGCCGGCAAGCTGTACACCATCCCCGACGCTGTGAAACTATAA
Source organism: uncultured Prevotellaceae bacterium (assembly GCA_902778255.1). GTDB lineage: Bacteria > Bacteroidota > Bacteroidia > Bacteroidales > Bacteroidaceae > Prevotella. Next base: position 37,132 of record CACYXD010000003.1, on the reverse strand, counting down.
CAGCGTACAAACGGCAGCGGGTTCGACTCCCGCTGCCGTTACCAGTAACATTAAAAGGAACACGAATTCTTGGACGAGCCAAGCGCGTAGCGAGTCCCACGAATTCGTGTTTAAAAACCAAGTCTTTTTCCGTTTAACATATAATTTCCATTAATGGCCCATGTAATTATCATTAATTAAATTCGTGGTCCAAATTAAAACAAATTAGAGTAATTCGTTTCTTTATTCTGCAGCACACTTTTTCCTGAAAAACAATTGGAAACAATGAGAAATAATTACGGCCAACAATGAACAATAATTATTCTTTTCATATTGTTGAATTAAATTCTTTCATATTCTTGCGTATTGTTTTCTGAAATCAACAGCGCACCAGACGGACTATTTTACCAAAATTTCTGTGTTCCTCTATTTAATTTCAATAAAAAAGCGTACTTTTGCAGAAACATTGCAAACGATGGAGCTAAACGAAGTGATTACTACGGTGAATGATGCCGTGTGGGGATACGTGCTGATCTTCGCACTGGTGGGCTGTGGCGTGTGGTTCACATGGCGCACCCGCTTTGTGCAGTTCCGCATGGTGGGCGAGATGCTGCGACTGCTCACCGACTCGGCCGTGAACACGGTGGAGGACCAGACACAGATTGCGAAGAAGGACAAGCGAGGAAAGGCGAAGCATATCTCCTCATTCCAGGCCTTTGCCGTATCAGTAGCCACCCGCGTGGGCACAGGCAACCTGGCGGGCGTGGCATCGGCCATCGCCGTGGGCGGACCAGGAGCCGTGTTCTGGATGTGGATCATCGCCCTGATAGGCTCTGCCACCGCCTTCGTGGAGTCCACCCTCGCCCAGCTGTTTAAACAAAGGCATAAGGACTCATTTATCGGCGGACCGGCCTATTATATCCAGCGGGGCCTGCACCTCAGGTGGATGGCTATCACGTTTGCCGTGCTCATCACCTGTCAGTTCGGACTCTCCAACAACTCCATCCAGGCCAACACCATCTGCGGCGCCATGCAGGAGGCCTTTGGCTGGAGCCCTATGTGGGTGGGAGCTGTATTGGCGATTATGGGACTGTTTATCGTCTTCGGCGGCATCCAGCGCATCGCCCAAGTCAGTTCTGTATTGGTACCCGTGATGGCTATCGGCTATGTGGTGCTGGCCATCGTGATCATCGTGATGAACTTCGATCAGATTCCCCATGTTTTCAAGGTCATCGTGCTCGATGCCTTCGGCATTGAGAAGGTGGTGGGCGGCGGCATAGGTGCCACGATTATGAACGGCGTGAAGCGCGGACTTTTTTCTAACGAGGCCGGCGAGGGCAGCGCACCCAACGTGGCAGCTACGGCTACAGTATCGCATCCCGTGAAGCAGGGCCTCATCCAGGCTCTGGGTGTCTTTACCGACACCTTGCTGGTTTGCTCCTGCACGTCATTCATCATCCTGATCAGCGGACTCTACGACGTGTCTGAGCTCAACGGCATCGCCCTCACACAGTCGGCCCTGCAGTCGGAGGTGGGTAGCGTAGGCCCTGTGTTTGTGGCCATCGCCATCTTTATGTTCGCCTTCTCCAGCATCATCGGCAACTACTATTACGGCGAGGCCAACATCCGCTTTATCACACAGAGCACGAAGGTCATGACCATCTACAGGATCCTCTCTGCCGGCGTGATGGTAATCTTTGGCGCGATGGCGAGCTTTGAGCTGGTATGGAACATCGTCGATTTCTTCATGGCCTTCCTCACGGCATGCAACCTCATCGCCATCGTACTCTTAGGGCGCTATGCCTTCCGGCTGCTCGACGACTACCGCCGTCAGAAGCGGCAGGGCATCAAGGAGCCGGTGTTCCACAAGAGTCTGGTGCCGGAACTGAAAGACGAGATAGAATGTTGGGAGTAACCTTTTTACGCGAATTACCACAAATTACTCATATAATAAAATATGAAAAATCTACTTACACGCAGAAGCATTCGCAAATATAGCGAGCGCGAGGTCAGCGACGAACTGCTGAACCGCCTGATGAACGAGGCGGCACGCACCCAGACCATGGGCAACCTGCAACTCTATAGCGTCGTCATCACCCGTTCCAGCGAGATGAAAGCGAAGCTGGCACCCGCCCATTTCAACCAGCCTATGGTGACGGAGGCGCCCGTGGTGCTCACCATCTGTGCCGACTTCAACCGCACCTCGACCTGGGCCCGCTGTCGCAACGCAGAACCAGGCTACGACAACTTCCTGTCGTTCATCAATGCAGCCACGGATGCCCTGCTCTATACGCAGACGCTCTGCAACCTTATGGATGAAGAGGGGCTGGGCTACTGCTATCTGGGCACCACCGTCTATCAGCCTCAACAGATTATCGACGTGCTGCGCCTACCCCAACTCGTGATGCCTGTGGCTACCATCACCGTAGGCTGGCCTGCCGAAGAGCCTCCCCTCTCCGACCGCCTGCCCATGGAGAGCTTCATCCACCAAGAGACCTACAACGACTATCTGGCCGCGGATATCGACACCTATTATTATAATAAGGAGCACCTGCCTAAGAATCAGCACTTCGTGGAGATCAACCACAAAGAGACGCTTGCTCAGATCTTCACAGACATCCGCTACACCCGCAAGGACAACGAGTCCATGTCGAAAGGCCTCATCGATACGCTTATCCGACAGGGATTCCTCAAAAGAAACTTTTAGTAATAATCTATTATTTTATACTGTATAAACTATGAAAAGAACATTGTTGTTTATCATTACCTTAGCTGCTACTATTAACGTCAATGCACAGTTTAAACCTGGTCATTGGAGTTTTCAGCCCATGATTGGTATAGGTCTTTCTTCAATGACAAACGAAGAAGATATTCAGATATCTGGGTCTGACAAATTAGAGAAGCAAATGGCCGCAGCGGCCTTACTGGGTGGTGAGTTTGAATACCAAATAACAGACAAAGTCAGTTTGGCTACAGGTCTGAACTATTCTATTCAAGGCCAACAATGGCAGAACGCCAAGGTTAAAGGCGTTAAATACGAGCAGCCACGCATTGAACTGGGATATATTAAAATTCCAGTTGTTGCCAACTATTACTTTGCCAAAGGCTGGGCTGTTAAGGCTGGACTCCAATTTGGCATCATGACAGATGCAAACATCAGAGTTAAGGCTGAAGGAAATACAGATATATTGGGAACAAGTAGAAAAGCGACCATTGATACTACTATAGATCTCAAACCCGACTGCGAAAAGGTTGACGTTTCCATTCCTTTAGGGATTTCATACCAGTTTAAGAATCCATGGGTACTGGATCTACGCTATCAATTAGGCCTTACGAATATCAACAAATCTGGCGATAGCGACACAAAAAACAGCGTATTCATGCTAACCTGCGGATACAAATTTACACTTTAACCCCAATTGGACATATGCACCGTTTAGGGAGAAAGATCTTGCAAATCAAAGTTGACGAGATTATGTTGAGAAGTAACTGAGATCGTACCACGAAGTAGTATAAATAAAAAAGTGATGTTGTATCAAATCCGATGCAACATCACTTTATTATATTAACAAGGGAAGAGGCTACTAATCCTCAACCACGATGGGCTTGTACTTCGGAACAAGTGCCTTCATGATGCACCATCCGATGAGATAGGCCACAGCGCAGACGCAGAATACAACCATGTAGGCTGCAGGTTTGCCCTCAAAGCCAAAGAACTGGAAGTTGGCACCCTGATTGGCAGCCCAAGTGAAAAACTCACCGGAACCCATATTGATAGCCATTGAGCCAAAGCCGCCCGCCATTGTACCGATACCTGTGATAGTTGCAATCATCGATTTGGGGAACATATCTCCGATTGTTGAGAACAAATTGGCAGACCAAGCTTGGTGACCAGCACCTAAAAGACCTATCAGAATGGCAGGCCACCAAGCGCTATAGGCACCAAGAGGCTGTGCCAGCAGACCCAAAACAGGGAAACAGGCAAAGATTAGCATGGCACGCATACGACCCAGATAAGGATTCATGCCACGCTTCTCCACGAAATACTTAGGCAGATAGCCGCCACCAATGGAGAGTACAGTCACGATGAAATAGAGCGTAAAGATGAGGGCGATACCCATACCCGAGTCACTGGTGTAGTTATACTGGTCGGAGAAATAGGCTGGTGCCCAGAACAGGAAGAACCACCATACACCATCAGTCATTAACTTACCGAAAACAAAAGACCAGGTTTGCTTGAACTTGTAATAACGATAGAACGGCAAGTTGAGCACAATAACACCAATCCACAACCAAATGGAAAGAATGGGGGTCGGCTCGAACATAGCCTTAATAATGAAGCTAATACCAAGTACGAAATAGATCCAAGAATACGACAGCATCTGGATAGTAGACTTCTCAGCGACCTCCTGTGGCTTCCCCTCGACAATATCGCTGTCCTGCTCGATGTAGTTGAGTTCAGCCTTATTAACACGTGAATTCTTAGCGGGTTTGTCATAGAGCCACGTCCACAGACCCATCCATACGAATCCTAAGCAACCGATGATGATGAAGGCCATCTCCCACCCCCAAGCACGAGCCAAGAGAGGAATGGTGGCAGGAGCAGCCAAAGCGCCTACCGAGGCTCCACTATTAAATATAGAGGTAGAGAAGGCACGGTCTTTCTTTGGGAAATACTCTGCAGTAGCCTTAATAGCAGCGGGGAAGTTACCAGCCTCACCAACAGCCAGAATCAGACGGCATGAGAGGAACAACCACACCGAAATGGTAGCAATGGCCACAGCGGCATCACTACCGACCTGAACCATACGCAGAGTCTCGATAGATTCATAACCCTCGATTGTCATGGTCATCCAGCCGCAGCCGGCATGAAGAACGGCACCCAACGACCACACAAAAATGGCAATCAGATAGCCCTTCTTAGTACCCATCCAGTCGATGAACTTACCAGCAAAGAGGTTAGCGATAGCATAGAACAGCGAGAACATACCAGTAATCTTACCATAATCGGCATCAGACCAGTGGAAATCAAGGGCTATAAAGTCCTTCCAAGTTAGTGACAGAACCTGACGGTCCATGTAGTTCACGGTTGTTGCCAGAAACAACAACCCACAAATGACCCAACGGAAGTTGGACATTTTTGTTTTTGTTAAAGCGCTCATATTTATTATTTTAGAATTTAGAGTTTAGAATTTAGAGTTATTGCCTGCGGCAATTAAGAATTAAGAGTTTAGAATTAATTATTCGAGACCAATGTTTTTTCGCCTTGTCTTGATAATGCTTACCAAAAGACGCTTCAATTCTTCACCATCGTCATATATGGAATTATATTGTTTCTCATCCAGATCGTTCACCTTTCTCAGAAGGCGAAGCCAGTAAAGAGTTTCGTTACATTCTTTTTAAGAAATGTATAACTTAGCCAAGAAATCATTATCGCTAATAGCACATTCTACCTCGGCATAATTGGCCCCAATGCTCATTCCGCTACGCATGATTTGATCGACAATATGTTTACCTTTTTTCTCATTGTCTAAGAAACGGCACAAATTAACAATCCTAACTGCGAACATGAGGCATTTCTCGTCAATCATTTTTCCGAAATCGCTAATAGCAATAATTCTAAATTCTTAATCGGCAAAGCCGATAACTCTTAACTCTTAATTCTTAAATCTAAACTCCTGTCATCGGATATCGATGACAGGAATATTATCTTTGTCGTTATAGTAAAGGTTCTCGCCAGCCATACCCCAGATAAAGGTATAGTAATAGGTGCCGGCAGCAGCGTGCATGGACCACTCAGGCGACATGATAGCCTGGTCGTTGTGCAGCCATACCACACGACTCTCCTCGGGCTGACCCATGATATGGGCGATGGTCTGCTCCTGAGGCAGGTTGAAATAGTAGTAAGCCTCGATACGACGTCCATGAGTATGAGGAGGCATCGTGTTCCAAGCAGCACCTGGGTTCAACTGAGTCAACCCCAACTGCAACTGGCAGGGGCCTTCCTCCAACACATCATTCACAATGAGTTTATAGACAGTACGGTTGTTGCACTCCTCCAAAGATCCTACAGGTCCCCAGACAGCTGCCTTCAGCGAACCCTTGCGTCCGTCGAGGGTGATCCACTGGGTCTTATAGTGCTGGTGAGCAGTAGCTGAGTTCAGATAGAACTTCGCAGGCTTCTTGGCATCCTTTGAACGGAAGAGCACCTCTTTGTTGCAGTCGAGAGAGTTGCCTTTCTTGTCCTTACCCAGATGGCCGCGACCGATATAGAGGGCCTCTTTGGGAGAAAGGGCATATTCCTTACCATCGACGATGACCACGCCGTCGCCCTCGCCACAGTTCACAACACCCAGCTCACGGTTGTACATGAAATACTTCTCTTTGATGTTCTTATCAACATCGAGACCCAGTTCCCAGAAGTTCTCCAGTTTCAGGGTCTTCGTCACAGGCATCGCACCGCCGAAGATAAAGCGGTCGTAGTGAGAATAGGTCAGCAGGATAGAGTCTGCTGCCATCACCTTTTCCATCACGAAACGCTCACGGAGCATCTTCGTGTCATAATGCTTCACATCCTCAGGGTGGCATGCTGTCTGGAACTTCACGTGCTGCACGCCTACATACCTGTCAGCTTCCTGCGCGGTGACAGGGGAAAGCATAAATGCCAATGCCCCTGCTGCTAAAAGAAATGTTTTTTTCATATCTATAATTTTAAATGATTGTCTATTATGAATTCTTTTCCTCACGAACAATGCGCAGGCGGTTCCACACCACCATGGCCACCGTGATTAATGTCAGGATGCCCATGCCTATCCATTGCAGGTATTTTACACAGGCATAGATGACATAGCCGAAGAGTGACGAGGCAAAGTCCATGGCACCAGCCTGGAAACCCTCAGGAATCTGTGCAGCCTTGTCCTGCGTAGCCGCAAACACTGTATTGGCAGCATTCGTGAAGGCAGGAGCCATATCAGTCACGAAATAGAGGCCGATGGTCACAGCTACCAAGCCGATGATGAAGGTCTTCACCACATTACCTTTCGTGTAAGGCAATACCATCACGAAGACATAGAACATACCTGCCAGTGATGCCAAGGGCAGGAACTGGTTGCCAGCCTTCGACAAAGCGATGGCCAGAATCAGCGTCACAGGAATAAGCAACAAAGATACGACGAGTGTTGTGGGATGACCAATGACCAATGCGGGTGACATACCGATATACACTTTCTTACCCTTGAACTTATTTTTCACTACCTCCTGAGTCTTCTCAGAGATAGGCATCAGTCCGTCGATAAACAGGCGGGTGATACGCGGAATGAGTTCCATCACAGCACCCATCGTCACACCAAGGAAGAGCACTGACTTCACAATGCTCATCACGGCATCTGACGTAGAAGCAAAACCAGCGGCATACTCATCAAAATTGGTAAAATGGTCGAAATGCGCAGCAGCACCTATCAAGGCACCTACGATGACACCAAGCACCAATGGTTCGCCCAATACGCCAAACTTCTTCTTCAATCCCTCGGCATCGATATCCAGTTTCGAGAAACCAGGAATACGATCGAGCAACCAGTTGATAGCGATGGCAAACAGGGTAAAGCTCTGACAGAAAGGCTGAGGAATAGAGATACCGTCCATGTTATCATAATACTTCTGGAAACGGTCGGCTGTCAGGTCGGCCATCACCAGTGTGACGATATAACAGCTGATGGCAGCGAAATAGCCCCACAACAGGCTCTCGCCCATCACGAAATAAGCCACAGCACCAATGAAAGCGAAGTGCCAGTAGTTCCACAGGTCGATATTCACCGTGCGGGTACATTTCGTTACCAGCAGCACGAAATTAATACCCAGGCAAATAGGGATAATCAGAGCGCCCACCGCCGTATTGTAAGCCACAGCGGCAGCAGCAGGCCATCCCATATCAAAGACCTTCAAGTCAAGATTAAAAATCTTGGAGATGGCATCGAGCGGTGTGTTGAAATTGGTCGTCAGCAGGGCGGTGACAATGCCCAGTCCCACAAAACCGACACCTACATAAAGACCACTCTTGAGCGACTTGCCGAACTTCATGCCGATACACAAGCCGATGATAGTGAAGAGGATCGGCATCATGACCGATGCTCCCAGCTGAATGATGTAACTGAAAACTTGTTCCATTTCTTATACTTTGTTTGTTTTAGCGTAGATTGGGTGCAAAATTACGAAATTATTTTAATTCCCGACCTATAAATTACAAATTATTATCATTTAATCTTGGAAATAGACGCGCTTTACACGATTGCTGACACTGGTAAGCACCTCGTATGGGATGGTCTCCAGCACATCGCTCAGCACCGTGACAGGCAGGTTCTTACCAAAAATCTCCACGCTGTCGCCTTCCTCACAAGGGATATCCGTCACGTCTATCAGCGCTACATCCATACAGACGTTGCCTACGTATTCGGCTTTCTGTCCGTTCACCAGGCAGTAGCAATGGCGATTACCCAACTTACGATTCAGACCATCGGCATAACCAATAGGTATGGCGGCGATGATACTGTCGCGCTCCAGTTTTCCCTTGCGGCTATAGCCCACCGTCTCTTCCTTGGGCACATGGCGGATTTGCAGGATGGTGGTCTTCAGCGTTGACACCGTAGCCAATACGCCATTGGTACGAGGATCTACGCCATAGAGACCAATACCCAATCGGCACATGTCAAGCTGACGCTCTGGGAAATGCTCGATGCCTGCCGAGTTATCAATATGGCGCAATATCTTATGAGTGAATGCACCTTGAATCTTCTGACTGGCCTCATCAAACACACGGAACTGCGTAGCGGAGAAATTATCGAAGTCATCACTATCGGAACCCACGAAATGCGAGAAGACAGAACGGGGGATGATGGCCGACTGATGTTTCAGAAGGTCTATGAGTTCATCAATATCCTGCTTGGGATCAAAGCCTAAGCGATGCATACCCGTATCGAGTTTGACATGCACAGGCCACCCTGTGATTCCCTCGTGGCGAGCAGCCTTGATAAGGGCATTCATCAGGCGGAAAGAATAAACCTCTGGCTCCAGGTCATAATCGAAGAGCGTCTTGAATGACGACATCTCAGGATTCATCACGATAATATTCTGCGTGATACCTGCCTTACGAAGGGTGACACCCTCATCGGCTACTGCCACAGCCAGATAATCTACACGATGGTCCTGCAGGGTCTTGGCAATCTCTACGGCACCAGCTCCGTATGCATCGGCCTTGATCATACACACCATCTTGGTCTCAGGCTTCAGGAATGAGCGGAAATGATTCAGGTTATCGACCACCGCATTCAAATCTACCTCCAGAATCGTCTCATGGACCTTCTGCTCCAACTGCTCGCTAATACGCTCGAAGCCAAAGGGACGGGCTCCCTTCAGCAACACAATCTCGTTATGAAGTGAACGGAACAGGCTACTCTGCAAGAACTGCTCCACATTGTCAAAGAAATGAGAAGTGAGAAGTGAGAGGTTAGAGGTAAAGACTGAGGCCTGACTGGAAATCTCAGGACCAATGCCAATAAAGCGGTCAATGCCACGCTTGGCAATCAGTTCAGAGACCTCACGATACAGTTCTGTTGACGATTCGCCCGTCTGATAGATATCACTCAGTATCAACGTCTTGTGCTTTCCTTCCTGTTCTGGACGACGGTTCATGAAGTCAAGGGCGATATCCAATGAGTTGACATCACTGTTGTAATAGTCGTTAATCAACGTCAGTCCGCGCTGGCCCTCCTTCACTTCCAGACGCATGGCAATGGGTTCCAAACGAGCCATCCGCTCAGCGATCTCCTCTGGTGTCAAGCCCAACGTCAACGCTACCGTAGCACAAGTGATGGAGTTCTCGATACTGGCCTCATCGATAAAGGGGATGTCATAACTGCCTTCCGTCCCTTTATATACGTATGAGATATGACTGCCCTCTGTCTTGACGTACATAGGAGCCTGATCGTTGAAGCGCGACCAGCCGATACGCTCGCCCTGATATTGTGAACGGCGCACACAACGACTCACAGTATCATCATCAGAGGGATAGATCATCACCTCGGTATCGCGGAAGAGCTGGAGTTTCTCCATACATTTCTCGTCCATATTACGGAAGTTCTCCTGATGGGCACTGCCTATCGAGGTCAGCACGCCTATCGTTGGCTGAATGATATCATGAAGTGCCAGCATCTCGCCCGGCTCGCTGATACCTGCCTCGAGCAAAGCCACCTTGGTCTGCTCGTTCAACAGCCAAACCGACAAGGGCACGCCTATCTGCGAGTTATAGCTCTTGGGCGAGCGGGTCACCTTCATCGAGGGCGACAGAATCTGGTAGAGCCATTCCTTCACCCATGTCTTTCCATTAGATCCCGTAATACCCACCACTGGGATATCAAACTCATCACGATGGCGCTCGGCCAGTCGCTGCAAGGCAGCCAGTGGCGACGGCACCTTCAGGAAATTGCCGTCAGGATACTGAACCTTATAGTCCTCGGGCACCTGTTCTACAACAAACGACCGAACCCCACGGCGGTAGAGTTCGGAGATATACTTATGGCCGTCATTGCGTTTGGTACGCAAGGCGAAAAACAAAGTCTGCTCAGGGAAACACAGCGAGCGACTGTCGGTAAGCAGCCATCCAATGGTTGCCTCTTTCTCACCATAGCGGCGCGCCCCGATAAGGGTCGCCACCTTTTCAATAGAATAAGTCATTGCTATTTGACGATATATTTTTTTCCTTGGCCTACAAAGAGTCCGTGCTGCGCTTGTCGTGCTACTACTCGTCCCTGAAGGTCATATACTGTTTTATTCTGATTGTCTATTTTGGGAATGGTAACTGCTGTTGGAGTTTTCTTCGTCAGCGTCACATGATCAAATCCAATGATTTTCTCTGTACCGTTATTATTATGCATCGCCACCAGACGGATTGTGGTAGAAGAAACGCCGTCGCTTTGGAAGTCAACGGTCATCTGTTGCCACTCCTCCTTGTTCTCAACAGTGGGAGCAGAGGCTGTAGGACCATCCTGAGTGACAGCCTGTAAGTAGGCATCGCCGCCTAATCCGCTTTTCCATACCTGAGCAGTCAGCGTATAATCACCCTCCGGCAATAGCAGTTCCTGCGTCAAGGCAATCGTTGATGCGCCCCAGTTCTGACGAACCCAGTAGGTCTGTTGGCTATCGGCTGAGGGCTTAGCAAGAGCACCAAAGAACCGGTCGAAATAATAGTCGCCAGTCTTCAGAGCCGAAAGGTCGTTCTCATTGCGATTGGTATATTCTACAGTCCATCCCTCAGGCACATAGATAGCACGATCGGAGGTCACGCCGCTATTCTCCATGGGTGCGTACGCACCTTCGAAATCGCCGTTCTGCAGTTCCTTGGGCAGGTTCTGGTTGTGCTGTGCCTTCATTTCCTGCTGCATCTGCTTCACCATCATTTGTACAGTAGCTGATGATGCCACTGCATAATAGTCAAACATATGGATGATGGTATGGTCTGTATCAAGGCCACTGGTACTGGGTACTCCGCCAGCCAGCTCTTCGGTTTCAATGACCTGGTCAACAAGTCCATTGCGGTAGAGAGTAAGCACGTGCCCGTCATAGGTCATCGTCAGTACCCAAGTAGATAGTTTTGTAGGATGATTGTCGCCACTGGTACCAGTAGAGTTGAATGCCCAGTTATCACTGGTAAGCAAGCGGTTCTGACTCTTATAGGTCTTGTTGCCAATGGTGACAACAGGATAGTTATCGTCATCAATGGCGTAGGTCATATTATCTGTCTTGAACAGCGCACCCGTATATTTCGAAGCGTCCATGCTTATACCTATGCATACGGTCTTTCCAACACCTATACAGATACAATCGGTACGGGGATTAGTTTCTTCACTGTCTTCCTTGGTCAGTTCTTCCTCCCACCAATAATCGCACATCATCTGGGTGGGATAGCCCAAAGGATAGTTTTTGTTCACCATCCAGTAATAATAGTCACCCTGCATCCAACCTACACGCATCGGCGAGTTCTTGGAACCAGGAATGACAAACGGACGGGCGTTGTTCTTGGGCGAGTCCTTTGTAATCTGTTCTGAACCAGCCACATTTCCTTCATCATCAATGGTGTATTTCCATATCTCATAGACGCCGTCTTTATTAAACTGACCATCCTTCGTGGGAATCGAAAGATACATATTGTTGATACTGTCAGGATCAAGGCTCATACCACCACTATAGCAGCGCTCCGTCTGGTTCCAGTTCTGATGGAAGGCATGGCCGGCACTTGCCACCTTGGTATTCTTCCACGAGGAGCCGTTCCAGCGGGCATACCAATAGACATGCGTGGTCTTACCATCATCAATATGAGGATAGGCAATGACGGGGTGCTCATCCTTGTCCAATGCAATCTGCCACACCCAGTTTCGGATGCCAGCAGTCTTATCCACGATAGTGGCAGGATAATTGCTGGCGTAGGAGTCGGTCTTACTCACATTGAACACACCATTATTAATGACGCTCAGCTGCTTGCCTTTCAAGTCACGCAAGATAGGGCCATTCCCATTGTTAATATCTATGACATTGAAATAGAGCCAGTCGGGCATCTCATTGTCAGGATGACCTGTGGTATAGCTCACGTAGATTTTATCTTTGCCGTTGCTCTGATACTTAGCGTATGGACGAGCACCAGTAGATTGTACAATCTGCTTAGGTCCGAAGTCGAACTGGCAGTTATCCTGAGCATCGGGCATCGTGAGACGGGCTATGGTAGGATGCCAGTTGATGCCTCGCCAACAAAGATATATATGCTGCGGGTCGTCACTCAGGATAAAGGGCGACGGATAGGTCGTGTTATTGGCTGTTGCCAATCGTTTTTCCTCACCTAATGCCGTAATATCGCCTGGTTTCTGTGACACACGATACCAGATGCAGGCCTCATCGGTATGACGTGTATAGAAAATCATCACACGCTCATCGGGCAACACAACAAAGGTGGGATTATTATGGTCATCGGGCTGAAAGTAAGAGCGAATCAGCACATCTGTCTTACGATGCTTCACCCAGTCGTACTGTGTGGCTTTCACATTGCCATGCACATCGATATACCCCATATAGGTGGCATTAATCGTGCCCCCCTGATTTTCGTAATGCAGGGCACGCGGGTCGGCAAACCAGCACCATGCACCTTCCTCGGCAACGAGGTTGCTACCAGCTTTTTCATCGTTTTGTGCCATCAATGTCAATGCAAAGCAAAACATCAGGCAGAGCATTATTAGTTTCTTCATAGTCGTAGTTGTTTCAAATTACAGCGCAAAGGTACGAAATAATTATGAATTATGAATTATGAATTAAAAATTATTTTGTACCTTTGCACGCAAATTTCAAACTTATAGATAAAGGTAATATGATTCTTTTCTTCAAGACCCCTCAAAAGAGCGTGATTGCCACGCAGGTGGACCATCAGCTCACACAAGCAGAAGTACAAGAACTTTGTTGGCTCTATGGCAATGCCGAGCCTGTTGACGCTCAGACGATGGAAGGCTTCTTCGTCGGTCCGCGTCGCGAAATGGTGACCCCTTGGTCAACGAATGCTGTTGAGATAACTCAGAACATGGGACTCAGCGGCATTTCTCGTATAGAAGAGTATTTTGCTGTTGCTTCGAAAGATGCAGAGCACGACGAGATGCTTCAGCGTATGTACGAAGGACTGAATCAGGATATCTTTACGATAAACATCAAGCCAGAGCCCATTAAGTATGTGGATAATCTGGAGGAGTACAACGAGAAAGAGGGTCTGGCCCTCTCTCCTGAGGAGATTGAATACCTCCACGGACTGGAGAAGCAGAACGGTCGTCCTCTGACCGACTCAGAGATCTTTGGTTTTGCACAGATCAACTCTGAGCACTGCCGCCACAAGATTTTCGGTGGTACCTTCATTATCGATGGCAAGGAGATGGAAAGCTCGCTCTTCGCCATGATTAAGAAGACCACTCAGGAGAACCCCAACAAGATTCTCTCTGCCTATAAGGATAATGTAGCCTTCGCACAGGGTCCTGTTGTTGAGCAGTTCGCTCCTGCCGATCAGAGCACCAGCGACTGGTTCCGCATCAAGGATATCGAGAGTGTGATCTCGCTGAAGGCAGAGACCCATAACTTCCCCACCACCGTAGAGCCATTCAACGGTGCTGCCACAGGTACTGGTGGTGAGATCCGCGACCGTATGGGTGGTGGTGTAGGTTCATGGCCTATCGCTGGTACAGCTGTTTATATGACTGCATATCCTCGTTTGCACGACGATGAGGGTGCTGCACGCGACTGGGAGGAAATCCTGCCCGTTCGCCAGTGGCTGTACCAGACACCTCAGCAGATTCTGACCAAGGCTTCTAATGGTGCTTCTGACTTCGGAAACAAGTTCGGTCAGCCACTGATCTGCGGTTCTGTGCTGACTTTCGAGCACCAGGAAGGTAAAGAGAAATACGCTTACGATAAGGTGATCATGCTGGCTGGTGGTGTAGGTTATGGCACCAAGCGCGACTGTCTGAAGAAGGAACCTCAGCCAGGCAACAAGGTTGTCGTTGTTGGTGGTGATAACTATCGCATCGGACTTGGTGGTGGTTCTGTATCATCAGTTGATACTGGTCGCTACAGCAACGGTATCGAGTTGAACGCCGTTCAGCGTGCTAACCCAGAGATGCAGAAGCGTGCTTACAACTTGGTTCGTGCCCTCTGTGAGGAGGATGTGAACCCTGTCGTTTCTATCCACGACCATGGTTCTGCAGGTCACTTGAACTGTCTCTCTGAGCTCGTTGAGGAGTGCGGTGGTGAGATTGATATGACCAAGTTGCCTATCGGCGACAAGACTCTGAGCTCTAAGGAGATTATTGCCAACGAGAGCCAGGAGCGTATGGGCTTGCTCATCGACGAGAAGCATATCGAGCACGTTAGAAAAATTGCTGAGCGCGAGCGTGCTCCGCTGTATGTGGTTGGTGAAACTACTGGCGATGCCCACTTCTCGTTCAAGCAGGGCGATGGCGTGAAGCCATTCGATCTGGATGTGGCTCAGATGTTTGGTCACTCACCAAAGACGATTATGAAAGATAATACTGTAGAGCGCCACTATGCTGACGTAACCTACAGTCAAGATAAGATTAACGAATACCTTGACCGCGTGCTCCAGCTGGAGGCTGTGGCTTGTAAGGACTGGTTGACTAACAAGGTTGACCGCTCTGTAACAGGTAAGATTGCCCGTCAGCAGTGTCAGGGTGAAATTCAGTTGCCATTGAGCGACTGTGGTGTTGTAGCGCTCGACTATCGCGGTGTTAAGGGTATCGCTACAGCCCTTGGTCATGCACCTCAGGCTGGTCTTGCTGATCCTGCTGCTGGTTCTGTTCTTTCTGTAGCTGAGGCCCTAACCAACATCGTATGGGCTCCACTCGCTGAGGGCATGGATTCGCTCTCACTCTCTGCTAACTGGATGTGGCCTTGCCGCTCTCAGGAGGGTGAGGATGCTCGTCTGTATGCTGGTGTTAAGGCGCTGAGCGACTTCTGCTGCGACCTGCACATCAATGTACCTACAGGTAAGGACTCGCTGTCACTCTCTCAGCAGTATCCTAACGGTGAGAAGATTATTTCTCCAGGTACAGTCATCGTTTCTGCTGGTGGTGAGGTTTCTGACATCAAGAAGGTGGTTAGCCCCGTTTTGGTAAACGATAAGAATGCATCACTCTATCATATCGACTTCTCGTTCGACGAGCAGCGCCTTGGTGGTTCGGCCTTTGCCCAGAGTCTTGGTAAGGTAGGCGACGATGTTCCTACTGTAAAGAATGCTGAGTACTTTGCCGATGCCTTCATGGCTGTACAGGAGATGATCAATCGTGGTTGGATTATGGCTGGTCACGATATCTCGGCTGGTGGTCTCATTACCACTCTGCTCGAGATGTGCTTCGCCAATCAGAAGGGTGGTATGCACATCAACCTGCACGACATCTGCAAGGATGGCGACGTCGTAAAGGCCCTGTTCGCTGAGAACCCAGGTGTAGTTATCGAGGTAAGTGATGAGTACAAGCAGGAGTTCAAGGACTTCATGGAGGAGCAGGGCGTTGGCTATGCTAAGATTGGTTATCCTGTTGAGGATAGTCGCGAGATCGTAGTTGTTTATCCTAGTAAGACTAGTGAGACTAGTTCAACTAGTTTCGACATCGACGCCCTCCGTGATACATGGTATAAGACTTCTTACTTGCTCGATCGCAAGCAGAGCTTCAACGGCAAGGCTGCCGAGCGCTTCGCTAACTATAAGAAGCAGCCTCTGGAGATGAAGTTCAACAAAGACTTCACTGGTAAGTTGGCTCAGTATGGTATCTCAGCCGATCGTCGTCAGCCTTCAGGCATTAAGGCTACCATCATTCGTGAGAAGGGTACCAACGGTGAGCGTGAGATGGCTTACTGCCTCTACCTGGCTGGTTTTGACGTGAAGGACGTGATGATGACTGACCTGATCTCTGGTCGCGAGACACTCGAGGAAGTCAATATGATTGTATTCTGTGGTGGTTTCTCTAACTCCGACGTACTTGGCTCGGCTAAGGGTTGGGCTGGTGCCTTCCTCTTCAATCCTAAGGCTAAGGAGGCCCTCGATAAGTTCTATGCCCGCGAGGATACCCTGTCACTGGGTATCTGTAACGGTTGTCAGCTGATGGTTGAACTCGGCCTCACAGGTGCAGCAGGAGCAAAAATGCTGCACAACGACTCTCATAAGTTCGAGAGTGAGTTCATCTCGCTGAGCATTCCCCAGAACAACTCTGTGATGTTCGGCTCATTGAGTGGCAACAAGCTCGGTCTGTGGGTGGCTCATGGAGAAGGAAAATTCTCGCTGCCAGAAGCAGAGAGCGAGTACAACGTGATTGCTAAGTACAACTACGCTGGCTATCCCGCTAATCCTAACGGCTCTGACTATAATGTGGCTGGTATCTGCTCACAGGATGGTCGTCATCTCTGCATGATGCCTCACCTGGAGCGTGCCATCTTCCCCTGGCAGAACGCTTGGTATCCTGCCAATCGTCGCAATGACGAGGTAACACCATGGATTGAGGCCTTCGTCAATGCACGTAAATGGGTGGAGGAAAGAATCTAGGAATTCCTAGGGTTTCCTAGGCAATCCTATAATCTGAAAGTAATGAATATCTATTGGGAATCATTTAAGACCTTCTTTCACATTGGCATATTCACCCTTGGTGGTGGATATGCCATGATACCTTTGATAGAGGAAGAGGTAGTGAACAAGAAGCAATGGGTGTCGCGCGAAGAGTTTCTCGACCTCATTGCCATCGCCCAGAGTTGTCCTGGTGTGTTTGCTATCAATATCAGCATCTTCATCGGCTATAAGCTGCGCAAGATTTGTGGTGCCATCGCCACCGCTTTCGGCACTGCCCTACCCTCGTTTCTCATCATCCTTCTCATAGCCATGTTCTTCCATCGCTTCGAGGACAATCCTATTGTGGCATCCATCTTCCGCGGCATCCGTCCAGCAGTAGTCGCCCTCATTGCCGTTCCTACGTTCAATCTGGCCAAGAGTGCCAAGATCTCGTTGGTCAACTGCTGGATACCTATCGTCGGAGCCTTGCTCATCTGGCTCATGGGTGTTTCACCTATTTATATTATCCTGGCTGCAGGCATCGGTGGCTATGTCTATGGCCAATACATTAAACCAACGGAGTAATGGAAATCGCATTGATATATCTTGAGTTGTTCTGGACCTTCTTCCAAATCGGTCTGTTTGGTTTCGGCGGAGGCTATGGTATGCTGTCGCTGATTCAGACCAAGGTGGTGCCTGACTGGATTACCACAGGTCAGTTTACTGATATTGTGGCCATCAGTCAGATGACGCCTGGTCCTATCGGCATCAACTCAGCCACCTATTGTGGCTATATGGCTTGCCACAATGCCGGACTTGGCACGTCCATGTCGATCCTTGGCTCCTGCGTTGCCACGTTTGCCTTGGTGCTGCCCTCGCTCATCCTGATGATTATCATTGCGAAGATGTTCATCAAATATATGAACACCCCCACGGTGCAGTCGGTATTCAACGGCTTGCGCCCTGCCGTCGTGGGTCTGCTGGCAGCAGCCACCCTGTTGCTGTGCAACAAGGAGAACTTCTCTGCGCCCAGCGAGGATATGTGGCAGTTCTGCATCAGCGTGGCTATCTTCATTGCCACCTTCATCGGCACCAAGGTCTATAAGGTGAACCCCATCCACATGATAGCGATGGCAGGCTTCGCAGGTCTTCTGCTGCTCTACTGACAAATCGTTCCCCCTAACCAACCATTAACAACAAACTACAAAACTAACTATGACTAAAAGACTTCTCCCCCTCCTGTTCTGTATGGCGATATGCCATATCGCCTTCTCGCAGCCCCAGCCTCGTCATCATCATCGCCGCATGGCCTTTGCCACAGATACCGTGATGGCCCACGATCCTGTGATGGCCTACGAGAACGGCACCTACCACCTGCTTTCTACTGGTATGGGCATTCAGTGGGCCACGTCGAAAGACCGCAAGACATGGGTGATGCAACCCACGCCGTTTATCGAACAGATTCCGCAATGGACACACGACTCCGTACCTGGTTTCCGCAACCACGTATGGGCACCAGATATCATCCGCTGGCACGAACGCTGGTGGCTGGCCTACAGCTGCTCTACCTTTGGCAAGAACAGCTCGGCCATTGGCCTGATGTCAGCCTCATCGCTCACAGGCCAGTGGCAGGACGAAGGCTGTATCGTAGCCTCTAAGGAGAAGCGTGACAACTGGAATGCCATAGACCCCTGCTTCGTCATTGACGATGATGACCAGCCGTGGATCACCTGGGGTTCTTTCTGGGACGGCATCCAACTGGCCCGTCTCGATGCCACCATGCATCTTGCCTCAGAGCCCGTTACCATTGCCCGTCGCTACCGCCCCAACGATCCCAATGCTGCAGAGAACCCTACGTCAAAGTTTGCAGGTCGCAACGCCATTGAGGCGCCATTCATTCTGAAGCATGGTGGCTACTATTATCTCTTCGTATCGTGGGACTACTGCTGTCGTGGTGCCAAGAGCAACTATCGTGTGGCTGTAGGGCGCTCCAAACAAGTATCTGGCCCCTATCTTGACCATGAAGGTCGTGATATGCTGAATGGTGGAGGCACCCTTTTCCTGGAAGGCGATAAAACAGCGTTTGAGGCCGCAGGCCATTGTGCTGCCTACGACCTCAATGGGGAAAGCCTCTTCATCTGTCACGGCTACTCTGCCCGTCTCAACGGAGCCGCCCTTCTCATTCAAAAGCCCATCAAATGGACCAGCGACCAGTGGCCGTATTTGGAGCAGGAATAAAAGCTGCAGGACTCGTATCAGTCCTGCAGTTTTTTATTTAATTCCCTTTACCTCCTTCGAAAAAACATTATAGAAGATGATGGTCTGTTGAACAAGCCAGTCCAAAGCCTCTTCCATCTTTTGTGGGTCTGATAGATCCGTCTTGTGGAACAGGGCTATTGTCTTGTCCTTTGCAGAGGGGTTGGCATCCCATTCCGGCTCACAGCCAAGTGCATGGTTAATCTCATACCTTCTGGCTTCCAATGCAGGATAGTATTTATCAACTACTTGATTCCTGATATACAACTTCACCCCAACGAAGTTCTTCTGAGTATTGCATACATTGTTCAGCAAGATATTCGAGCGTCCTATCCTTACATCGTACCAGTTGTGAGGCTGTGGTGTTTGTAAGGTTGGAATCTTTCCAGTTGCCTCAAGTTTTGTTTTGAATTTCGTCCAGAAATCTAACTGAAACTGGTGTGGATCAGTAACCCTGTTTACATCGAAACTGCCTCCAGTCTTATGTGTACTATCGTTGACGCGATATTCATTTATCTCACGTCCTTCCTCGTCCTTCCATTCTATCCAGCCATTGGCAGAACCTCCGACACAAAAACAGGCTGCACCACTAGGGCTGTCGAAACGCACATCCTTCTTTACTATTCTCTTTCCATCCAGTACTTCTGTATATTCTGCAAACTGCAAGTCACGTTTCCGTCTTCCTGCTTCGCTAATCTTTCTTACGTGTACAGGATTTATACGACTACCCTTTAGAACTGTTAGAGACTGGTCTGCAGGATTAAAGAGACCTTGGGCATCAGCATTTCTAGTTAGAAGACACTTAACAAGGTTGCTCTTTGGCTTAGGTTGAGGCTTGGGAACGACCACTTTCGTTTCAGTTCGGTTTCCATCAGCAGAAGCCGTGAAACGCATAGTAGAAAGCATTCCCTTGATTTCTTCCTCAGAGAAGCTACTGCCATATTTATCCGTCAGGTAAGGCAAAAGACTTTCTGTAATATATGTTTGGGCATCCGCTATCAGACTTTCCTTGATTTCATTCAAACTGTTTTGGCGTTGAATCTCCAGAATACGTTCTTCGCAGAAGTCCACGATGGACTCATGGCTAAAGCTTTCTTTGTCGAACCTTTCAACAAACTTTGCGCCTAACTTGTTGTTGATTTCCAAAGGAACCTTCAATACTGAAACAGCTTCTTTACTAGAGGGCATATCGTAAAATATCTCGATATGCTCACCAATATAGATACCCACACTAAGTTTCAAGATGCGCATATATGACAAGAGTTGATCCACGTCCTTTTTACTCTGTTTATGAGATGGGCGTTTTACCTCAATCACGAATTCGTCCTCATTATTTCTTTTTACCAAGATGTCTGGCTCAATTCGATTGCTGTTACCTAGATGAATACTTTGCTTATGACATATTTCGCCCTTATATTTTGCCCATCCTAATAGTTGTAATTGGGTTTCTATGAGAGCGTGATAGCTGTCTTCGTCTGTATCTCTCTTCTTGGCCTCACATAGGTCGAAAACGAAGTAATTCCATTTTTCTTGCATATCGTTATTGGTTTTATTTTGCACCTTTCTTCCTATTACATTCCTTGCACAACATCTGACAGTTCTCAGCAGTTGTTACACCACCTTCTGCCCATGGAGTGATATGGTCACCCTCCATTTCTTCCAGTTCGAAGTGATTGCCACACCAAGGACAGATGCCATGCTGTCGCTCGTATGCTTCTCGTTTCTGTTTCTTATCGAAGGTACGGAAAGAGAGGTCACGCAGATCACCACTGAGCACATAACTATAGATGCCAGACTTCTTCATAATCTCATCATCTTCCATTAAGTCGTGGATGCGTTGCTCCAATTCTGCTGTATCATAAATCTGATCATGATAGGTATCGTAGAGTGCCCCCCAATCCAAGCCTTTCATTTCCTTGCGATATACAATAAAGGTGGAGCGCACCCAGGTTACGATAGCGGAAAAATAAGCCCATAGTTGATTCGCATTTGCATCGTCCTTGTGCTTCGACATATATTCACTCACCTCCTTGATGCCCTCTTTTCTTGCAGCCCAGTGCAGAACAGTAGCCAGATAGGCTTGTTCTATGGCGTTGCCGTTCAATAGGTCTGAAGCCATCTTATATGCAGGACAACCATTCTTCGAGAAGTAGCGACGAGCGTCGCTGACAAATGGCCCCACATAGACGGCGTTCAGCAGTTCCTGGTCGAGCAGACGCTCCCCAGCAATATTAATGACGCGGAACCAATCCAGCTTCTCCTTGTCAGTACCTGTACAAAAATAGACTGTCAACTCATAGTTCAGAAAGTCCTCGCGCTCCTTTTCTGTTAGAGAAGAGAAGAACAACACGCCACGCTCTGGGTCGTTGATATTGAACTCATGGTAGCGGAACTCACAGATTGAAAGGGTACGTTGCTGGCCGTCTATCATCTCAAAGCAGTCGTCACCCACAACACTCCAGTACATGATGTTTAGAGGAAAGCCTTTCAAGATAGTGTTCACTACTGCCTGTTTCTGTTTTAGGTCATAGCGGAACTCACGCTGGTATGGTGGTCTAATGTCAAGTCTACCGCCATAACCACGTACACCTTTTTCTGAATCGTTCACGTACCCATCTATCAAGTCACGAACCTTAATTGATTGTAGTTTTATATCCATAGTCTTTAATGTTTTTTGCGGATAAATATTCTTTGATACGTCATTTTTGCATTATCATTGGCATCCGTGATGTATGGTATCTGAACACGCCAAGTCTTGTCGGCCTTCTTGTATTTAGCAAGTTTCTCTGCTGTTGGAGGACAAAAGAACGTACAACCATTCTCTGCCCATTCTATGTCATGACTTCTCCATATGATTTCGAACTGGTCAGGATTGTATTTATCGAGAAAAGTAAGAGGAACGCCCATCACACCATCATAATCACAGGGTATATTTTCAACCTTGTTTATCTCAATTGCATCATAATTGTCATATTTGGGATAATCTTCAGGTGAGTAAAGCTTGTAAAGGATGAGGTCTTCATGACGCTCCTTATAGTCAAGATTTGTAAACCAACGAACACCTTTAACTCGGATATATTTTCTTCCTGTTTCATCAATACCGCAGCCCGAAGCATTCAATTCATAGCTATCTGGAACCCAAAATTTACGGTCTCCACTGTGGATACTTGGGCCCAACCATACTTTGTTTTGCATTATGTATGGGAATATTTCTCGATAATTGATTGCATTAACATTCCCAATTATCAGGAACTTCTTATCATACTCCATCAACTGTGCCACATACTCACGGAATAAAGAGAATGGAGGATTGGTAACAACTATATCGGCTTGTTTTAGCAACTCGATGCACTCCTTGGAACGAAAGTCACCATCACCTTTCAATGGATGAATACCAATCTCCTCAGGATCAGGAATGTTATTACCATTCTTGTCGCCATCGTAAATCAAGTAGATGGCCTGTTCGCTCTTATTCTGACTGAACAAGTCCATATCTTGGTTTTTATAGCATGTGGTGATGAGTCGCTTTAAACCAAGAAACTCGAAGTTATAGGCAAAGTAGGTGAAGAAGTTCGACACTCGTGGGTCATCACAATTGCAGAGTACAGTCTTCCCTCGAAAGTGCTCCCTATAGTGCCGCAACTCGTTGTTGATGTCCTCTAACTGCGTATAGAACTCGTCTTTCTTTGCCTCTTTGGCAGCATTAAGATTTTTGTTCGCCATAGATTGATAGTTATTGGTCAATAGCAATCGACTATCAATCACTCAAGCCGCTGAACATAAAAAGGCGCGATGCACCTTTTGCGTTCAGCTTTGAGGCAGCCTCGGAACGGAAACCCCAGCAATCTTAACAAGTATGCACCACACCTAAGTGTTAGTGCATTCCCTATCCGAAACATCTTATCACATATTATCTCTGTGCGTTGTTATTTCCAATAAGTTTCCGAGGCTTTTGGCTGAACGCGAAATAATAGCGAATGCTTTATTTTACCATCAAAAGTCTCACCAGCGACCTCCACTGAGGTCATTTGCCAGTGATTAGGTGCAAAGGTAGTAAAAAAATAATAATCTGTTTACTTTTTGCAGAAAAAATGGCTTCCAACAAAGAAAATAACACCCTTGAAAATAAAAGAATTTACGAAACAGGCTAAAACACCATGCGAAACAGCCTGAAATGCAACGTGAAATAGGCTGAAACGCAATGCGTTTTAAGCCAAAACGCAAAGCAAAACAGGCTGAAACGGAAGACGAAACAGGCCAAAAGAGAAAAAACGATAGAAGGGATAGTCAAATAATATATAGGAACCAAAGTCATGAAGACACAAAAAAGAGTGAATCACGGTGACTTACCCCCACCTCTCACTCAAAACGCCGGAAACGCCCTACCACAAAGGCTTAGAAGCCAGTGAGAGGGCTAGTGAGAGGGGAGTGAGAGGCTGAAAACACCTCTCACTCCCCACAAAGTCTCTGCTACAAGGAGTTTCAGAAGAATTGAGTGAGAGGTGAACAAAAGTATTATCACCTCCATTTCTGGAGCCTTGCTCCTATAAGTCTAAATCGAACTTATAGCCCAGCGTCACCTCAAAGACGCGGTTGTAATAGGCTGGGCCGAGGTTCTCGACTTTAAGGAGACCCCAGTTGTAACGGGCATCGAGCACTACGTTGTTGTATTCATAGGAGATGCCAACGGGGATGGCAAGGTCGAACTTATAAACCTTGGGCTCTTCGCCTGGAGACACGGCGCTATAGAGGGCGTAGAATTCGTCAATATCGTAAGAGCCGTTGTCGGTCTTCATCTTGGCCTTCATGCGGAAACCAGGCTGGACGCCTGCCTTCAGAGCCAGTCCTGGCAGCACATAGACATTGGCCATGATGGGGATGTTGGCATAGTCGAGGTCGGCGGTATATTTGGGAGAAGGGAAATCCTCATTGTACTTGCCACCTTGATTAGACACCATCACACCTGCCGACAGGCTGAACATATCTGTGATCATATACTCGGCCTCCATACCAAAACAGGCATCGGCAATGGTCTTATCAGCATCGGTCAGGGTGCTGACATTCAAGCCAACCTTGGGCTGTACAGTAAAGGTGCCTTCTCTGCGCTGGGCCATTGCAGCAACAGCCATCAGCACCACAATAAGTGTCAATATCAGTTTTTTCATATTACATTTTGTTTATTCTGGGTTATAGCCGAAGTTGTCAAGTTCACGCTGCGAAGAGCGCCAGTCTTTATCGACCTTGACAAAAACTTCCAGGAAAATATGTTTATCGAAGAACTTCTCAAGGGCCTTGCGGGCTTCTGTAGAGACTTTTTTCAAGGCTACACCCTGATGACCAATGATGATGCCCTTCTGAGAGTCGCGCTCTACATAGATGACGGCATTGATGTGGATCTGTCGCTCATCCTCCTTGAAACGCTCTACTACCACCTCTACGGAATAGGGAATCTCCTTATCGTAGAACAGCAGGATTTTCTCGCGAATAATCTCGCTGACAAAGAAACGGGCGGGCTTATCGGTCAATTGGTCCTTATCGAAGAAGGCGGGACTCTCGGGCAGCAGTTCCTCGATACGTTTCAGGATAAGGTCCGTGCCAAACTTATTCTTGGCAGAGATAGGCAATATCTCGGCATTGGGCAGCAGCGTGTGCCATTTCTCAACGATGGAAGCCAACTTCTGCTGACTACTCCCCTCTCCCTCGCGAGAGGGGTCGGGGGTGAGGCTATCAATTTTATTGATGAGAAGCAGTACAGGAATGGTCATCTTCTGCACCTTCTCGAGGAACTCCATATTCTTCTCGGGGTTCTCTACCACATCAGTAACATAAAGCAACACATCAGCATCTGTCAAGGCGCTTTCTGAGAAAGCCAGCATCGACTCCTGCAACTTATAGTTGGGTTTCAGCACACCTGGGGTATCACTGAACACTATCTGCATATCATCGGTATTGACGATACCCATGATACGATGACGCGTGGTCTGCGCCTTGAACGTAGCGATAGAGATACGCTCGCCCACCAGTTGATTCATCAATGTGCTCTTACCCACGTTGGGGTTGCCTACGATATTTACAAATCCTGCCTTATGTTTCATTTGCTGTCTTGTTTTGATGCTGCAAATTTCGTTATTTTTATTGAGACTGCCAAACTTTTTAACCACAAAAGAGGCGAAGCACTTTTTACGATACTTCGCCTCTTCTATAGTTTTTTGAGATGATTACTTACCATCGTAGGCCCAGCGCAGATAGTTAGCTCCATGAACGAAGCCTGCGCCAAAGGCAGTCATAATGATGTTGTCGCCTTTCTTCAAGCGAGATTCATACTCCCAAAGTGCGAGGGGAATGGTGGCGGCCGAGGTATTACCGAAATGCTCGATATTTACCATCACCTGCTCCATAGGCATCTCCAAGCGCTTGGCTACAGCCTCGATGATACGCATATTAGCCTGATGAGGAACGACCCAGTTGATATTGTCCTTGTTCAGACCATTGCGCTCGGCGATCAGGGCACAGTCGTCACTCATATTGGTCACTGCGTAACGGAACACGGTACGACCCTCCTGATAGCAGTAGTGCATACGGTGGTCAACGGTGAAGTGACTGGCTGGACTCACAGAGCCACCGGCCTTCATGTGGAGGAAAGGCAAGCCCTGACCATCGGTACGCAGATAAGAATCCATCAGTCCGATGTTCTCCTCTTCCGTTCCCTCGAGCATTACAGCTGCAGCACCGTCGCCAAAGAGCGGACAGGTGTTGCGGTCCTTATAGTCGGTGGCCGACGACATCTTGTCGGCACCAATCAGGATAATACGCTTGTAGCGACCACTCTGAATCATAGTCGAAGCTACATCGAGAGAATAAAGGAAGCCACAGCAAGCAGCCCAGAAGTCGAATGCCATAGCATTCTTCAGGCCCAGCTTACCAATGACGATACTGGCTGTAGAAGGGAAGTGATAGTCGGCCGTCGAGGTAGCAACGATGACAGCATCGATGGAATCAGGGTCGGCACCCGTCTTCTGCATCAACTGCTTGGCAGCCTTGCGCGCCATATAAGAAGTGCCGAGACCCTCTTCTGTGAGGATTCGGCGCTCCTTGATTCCGACACGCGTCATAATCCATTCATCGTTGGTGTCGACCATGCGTGACAATTCCTCGTTGGTGAGGACATAGTCAGGCACGTAGCCTCCAATGCCGGTGATGATCGCGTTAATCTTTCCCATTACTCAGCAACCTCTTCGTTCATCTTGATAGCAACCTTGCCGCGATAGTAACCGCAGGTGGGGCATACAGTGTGATACACATAGTAAGCGCCACAGTTGGGGCATACAGCCAGCGTAGGTGCTACTGCCTTATCGTGAGTACGACGCTTGGCAGTACGAGTGTTTGATTGTCTTCTTTTAGGATGTGCCATAATTCTATAAATGTTTAATTTTTAATCTTTAATGTTTAATTCTCTCAATTTCTGCCAACGGGGGTCTATCTCCTGTGCGTCCGCATCACTGCTTCGGGCAGTCGAATGCTCTTCGAGCACTCGCATCATAGCATCGTTGCAATCGCCAGGTTGATGAACGTGCTGGATGGGTACCGCCAGTGCTATAGACTCGTAGATGAACCATGCCGCATGGAAAACACCTTCGTTCTCGTCGACGGTAATGATATCATCGTCCTCGCTGTATTCGCTTCCCAGCTTCACCACCAGACGGAGGTCGGCCGCGATGGGCTGATCCATCATGTCTAAGCAGCGGTCGCAAGGAATGCGAACTGTGCCGTCAGTATGCAATTGAAGTTCATAAAAGCCGGTAGCCTTGCGTATAGACCCCGACACGTGCAACGAGCCTCCCTGCACCTGAACATCTTCGAGCGACTCAAAAAATTTGTCGTCCAACTCCCACGAGAGAGGGGTTACCTCGTCCGTAAGTGCCTTTAAATCAATGTCAAATCGCTCTAAGTAGCACATATACACTTTTTTAGCGGGTGCAAAGTTACCATTTTTTTTTCGAATACACTCATTTTTTTTCTATTTTCTTGTCTTTTTTCATGAAAATTACGTATTTTTGCCAAGGAAAAGAACCCTTGCTCTACAAAATACCAGACGAATGCAGTGGACTGAAAAGACCAGACGGATTAAATTTTGGCTCGTAGTAGTCGCTATTCTGATAGCGGCAGCTGCCTTGCTGGCCTCGCATTATCTGGTACGTGACCTGCAACGTGAAGAGCAAGGAAAGATGAAGGTATGGGCAAAAGCGATGGAGGCCCTGAACCAAGAAGACGAGATGACCTACCTGATGTTGGTGACACAGGTCATGGAGAGCAACAACACCATACCTGTCATCGTGCTCGACTCGAAAGACCACGTCATGGATTATCGAAATATCGAAGATACTGCCAGCGTATCAGAATATGCCATGAAGATGAAACAATCGGGCAATGTCATCAGGATAGAACTGGGTGGCGACTATCAGCAAGTGTGCTATGATGAATCCATCATGCTGAAACGCCTGACTTATTATCCCTATTGGGCATTAGCCATTGTCATGATATTCGCACTTGTCTCAGTATTCGCCATACTGGCAGCAAAACGGGCAGAGCAGAATAAGGTATGGGTGGGACTTTCAAAAGAGACGGCCCACCAACTGGGCACCCCGATTTCCAGTCTGATGGCATGGGTGGAGGTGTTGAAAGAGAACTATCCCAATGACGAGCTGATACCTGAAATGGCAAAGGACGTGCGACGTCTGGAGCGAATAGCTGAGCGTTTCTCGAAGATTGGTTCGATGCCTGAGCCTGTTGACACACCAATGAACGAGGTACTGGACCGTGTTATCGAGTATATGGACAAGCGTACCTCACAGAAGATCTTTATCAAGGGGCACTACCCTAACCATGATGTCATTGTGAAAATCAACGCTTCGCTCTTTGAATGGGTCATTGAGAACCTGTGTAAAAACGCTGTCGATGCCATGGAAGGGGGATCAGGAAAGATTGACCTTTGGCTACTTGAGGAAGACGACATCGTGGCCGTGGAGATAGTGGATACTGGCAAGGGCATCAAGAAGAAAGACATCAAGAACGTGTTCCGACCAGGATTTACCACTAAGAAGCGCGGATGGGGACTGGGGCTGTCGCTGGCCAAGCGAATAGTAGAGGAATACCATAAAGGCCATATCTACGTCAAGGAATCAGAGCCAGGACACGGCACCACATTCCGCATAGAACTTCACCAGCCAAAACGGCTCCAGTCCAAGAGCTGATGCCAGCCATAACGCTGGAATGTCTGGTTATACACCTCATACGTGCTGATGTTTTGTGGTATATACATGCTGACACAACCATAGGCCGACGCATTCATGGCGAACATATCGAAATCGTAATCTATATTGTAGACGGTCATCCACTCCATCGACATACGATAGTAAGGCACGGCCTTTTTGTAGATGTCGTCCCACGAGTCGAACTGCTCACTGCCAAGAGTAGCCTTCAACATTGCGCGCAAATCAAACATCAGTCGTTTATTGAATAGATTCACAGGAAATCTATAGTAATAGCCTATAGTCAGACTCCATGGATTGAAGTATTCGGGATATTGGGGGACAAACGCAGGCAGCACACTGCGTGTAGCCTCTGCCAAATCAGCGATATATCGTGTATCAATGACCGACATGGGCACACTATAGCCTTGCAAATCTCCAGACGAGTAATTAAAGAAACTTGAGGGAGGGGTGTTCAAATAGTAGTTGAAATACGTATCTATCAGACCCTGATATAGCTCAGCATCGCTCTTGTACATCAACGGCAACACCTTATGATAAGGAGCGCCAGGACCAGGAATCTCCGAAGGAGAACCTATCAGGTACTTAGTCACATCACGCAACTCATAGCCTACCTCAGCACACATCATGTTACAGCAATCGGAAAAGATGAACTCAAACTTTGGCAAAGTCTCCAAAGCACGAGCCATCTGGGAAATGTTCATCCATTTATCTTTCCCCAGATTTCCATCAATTCCATAATCCCATCCATAAGCACGACGCCTTGAGGCAGATTGTTCAGCGACACTATCGGTGCTCACCACCCAGCCTGTGCCATGCCCCCAAAGCACCAAACCATAGTTTTCAGCTTCAGCAGCCTGCATCATCGTCTGTAATATATCATGGAAACGCTGAGGATCACAAGAATAGAAATCTTCCGAATATTGTTTCACAGGATAGACCTTGCCACCGTGCATCTCTACAATACGGGGAAGTCCCTTAGCCGAGCTTCTACCTAGGCTGTCGATATACACCAACAGCCGCTGATTGTCAGCCAACTGCCGAGATCCCTCAACAAGTTCGTTATAATCATTCCCTAGGTAACGATAGTCAGACAGGTTGTTCTCGCCAGACATATACACCAGTATCGTGCGTTCAGCCTTTCCTTGAGTCCAAGGAGTGGGCTCGACGGCCTCGTCATCATCATGATGACAGGACGCCAGTCCTACCATTGCAACCAACGCCAGCAACAATGTCATGGCTTTACGACCCAGATGCAGTTCGTCAATCTTCATCAGCAGCATTCCGATAGCTATCCAGATAATCTCACGGACACGGCAGATGATACTCACGAAGATACCCAAGGCAGCAGAGTCAACATCACTCCCCAACTTGGTTGACATGCCAATCAAGGCGATAGACAGCATAAAACCGCCTTCCTGAACGCCCAACTGCATGGGCAGAAAGCCTATGAGATTTGCCACCAACGTGGTGAACGAAAGAATCAAGACGGAATACAGGAAGGTCATAAAAAGGCCTTCAAAGCCACCTCCACAGTCGATGCCGAAGAGCAGCAGCATAAAGAGGATTTCCAAACTCTGAACGATACGCGAGGCATACTCCATGAACAGACTGTAATAAAACGAACGCTTGTCTTGCTTGTGGAGCGAGGCAATCTGCTTATCGATATTCTGAAGGGCTTCGGCATGGCGCTCCTGAAAACGGGTACTCCATCCTTTCAGACCAGGGATCTTACCTATCCATCGGATAAGTTTAACTACCAGTCCGTGCTTGTAGCCCCTTGAGAATACATAGAAGGCCACCAAACAAAACACGATGGCTGCTCCCATCAGACCTGCAAGGAAGGGGGTCATGGGAACATAATCTATAACAGCCAGTGCCAGATAAAGGAAGATGGACGTGAACCACAGCCAGAAATGGGCAAAGAAATGCATCATGGCATACAGGATAACCGATGAGGTAGCCCTTTGGTTGCCGATATTCTTCGACAATTCCATAATGCGATAGGGCTCACCGCCCAGTCCGCCAACAGGGGTAGCGTAGTTTAAGGCATAGCCAGTGATCGTCAGACGATAGATACGCCAAGGACTGACCTTTTCTACCTTTTCATCTGAACTACAGTCAGGAACCGAACAGCTTTTAATAATGCTCTTCCAGGCCAAGGCATTCAGCCCATAGACCAACAGCCAGATACCCAGAATAGGTATCAGCCAATAGCCTGCATGGGTCAGGTGTTGCCACAGCTCGACGAAACTCACATCAAATGTAAGTATCATCACCACCACGGCCACCACACCGATGACAAAGAAGAGGTTATTCAGTCGCTGCTTAGTCCACTTCATGGGATTACAGTGATTGTGCTATTTTCTTGCAGAAGGCCTCATGACGATGGTTCACATACCAGAAGATGAGTCCCAAGCCCACAATCTCCATCAGGAAATGACAGACAGGCATATCCAAGAGACAGAACAGGAACAGCCATGTCTCACGGAAGTTGAATGTCATCAGACCATTCCACTTCATCAAGGGCAGCGAGTTGCGACGCACCTCGTCACGCACCTCCTGAGGGATATTATCCGTGCTGCCGTATTTCTCACGGAGCTTAGCCATCAATTTCTGGAACTCAGGGGTCACGTCCTCCTGCTTCTTGGTATATTCGATATACGACTTCTGGAACCAACGCTCATAGAACGGGGCATCCTTAGGCATCTGCTCATAGATTTCCTTCTGGCGAACAGAGTTATCCAGTTCCGCCCCCTTTTCGCCTTTCAGGAAAAACAGATGCACCTGGATATAATAGTCGGCCAGACGCTGCTGTCCCTGCAAGCCCCAAAGTCCAGAGATGGCTGCCAGTATGAGCACCACGCCAGTGGCTATCCACGTGTTCTGCTCATTGTTCTCAATACCCAGCAGTTGGAACTCCAGGTCATGATGTACGTAGAAGCGATACACCAATGCGAAATAGATGGGAAAGAACCAGGCAAAGCCTGCCAGTCCGTCGAGAATACGTCCCAACTTGCTCTTCTTACCCGTCATACGCGCCAACTGACCATCGGTACAGTCGAAGATATCGCCCCACATCAGCAGGAAGATAGCGATAAGATTAAAAATCAAACCCGGCCATATACTGCCATACTCTGCAGTACTGTAATACCAGCTGCCCTGTGCAAAGAACCATGCACTGGCAGCACCAATAATCATCGACCAGATAGTAATGGTATTGGGGTTGACATCAAACTTGGCGAAGAATACGGCACAATAATAGCAGAAAGGACGGATGACATGCAAGTCAAGCCAGTCCTCCGTCTCTGCCGATTTCAGTGTTGCCCTGAATTTCTCGTTCATATCTTATTTATTATTATAAACACGCTTAATGGTGTCGCACACCACCTGTGTCTGTTCCTTACGACCCAGCGTGATACGCAGGCATGACTCCAAGCCCTTGTCGGTCATGAACTTGATCTTGTAATCCTGGACCTTCAACTCTTCCATCAACTTATCCTTAATCTCAATAGGATACTTGATGAGGATGAAGTTTGCCACACTCTTGTAAACCTTGAAGCCAGGCAGATTGCCCAGTTCCTTCTTATACAACTGGCGTCCCCACTCCATATCATCAGCCACATGGCGATAGTGGTCATCGCTATCCAGCGCTGCCAGAGCCACGGCCTCAGAGAAACGGTTATAGCCCAGGTACTTGTTCACATAGCTCAGGAACTGATCATGGCCCTTACCGATGAAGCCGAAACCACAACGCAGACCAGGCAGTCCGTAGAACTTAGACAGGGTGCGTGAGATAATCAGGTTGCTGTATTTATTGACCAGTGGTGCGATATAGGCTGTATCCTTAGATATGAAGCTGGCGTATGCCTCGTCAATCAGCACGATAGTATCTGAAGGAATGTTTTCCAGAATACGAGCAGTCTCCTCAGGTGTCAAGCCATTACCCGTGGGGTTATTGGGCGATGCCAGCAACAGCATACGGGGATGTACACGGTTGGTATATTCTATCACCTCGTCGATGTCGTAGGCGAAGGTATCCTCCATCTCATGCAGGGGATACATCTCAAAAGTACCGCCGCACTCAGAAGCCACACGGTTGTAGTACCACCATGAGAACTCAGGAATCAGAATCTTTGTATTAGGAGTGCCGTTCACATCCTGACTATTGATTGACAGGAAGTAGTGGATAGCATTCTTCAGCATATCCTCGCCACCATAGGTCAGCAGCACCTGTTCCTCAGGCACACCATAAATTTCACCAACACGCACGCTGATAACACTCTTCTTACCCTGGTCATAGATGCGGGTATAGAAGCACAGATCCTTCGGATCAAAATTCTTAATAGCCTCTACCACTTTCTGGCTGGGCTCAAAGTTAAATTCGTTTCTATCAAGAAAATTCATAGTATCAATTCTTTATTCTAATGCTTAATTCTTAATGCTTAATTATAGAGTGATTCGGGAATCAACTGCTTGGCATTTTCAAAATCCTCAACAGTATCGAGCTCAATAGAAAAATACTGGGTAGTATCAACCACACGGAACGTATGTCCCTGAGGAATCAGTCGCTCGAAGGCACGCTCATAGAAAATGTCAATGAGGCCCTCGCGCTCTATCATCTGCTCCAGTTCTTTAAACAATGCTGCACTATATTCAGCAGTCATCTTCTCAATGCCTACACTCTCGCCGATAGCCTTCTCAATGGAGCAGACCTTGCTGATCTCCACCACGCGGTTGTCATCATCCACGATGACCTTGATTTCCTCTTCGCCAAGCTCATGACGATTCAGAGCCAAAGCACTTCCTTCTTCCCGCAACACGGCTGGAATAATCTGCGGATCAAACAGAATATCACTATCCAATAGCAGGAAGTCACGCCCTTCGGTATAAGGACGTGTCATCCAAAGTGAGAAGATATTATTATTATGCTCATAATCCACATTGTCAAGGAAATGGATAGTCAATTGTGGATAATGCTGAGTGAGGAAATCACGGATCATCCCGCCACGATAGCCTGTCACAACGATCAGTTCGTTAATACCTGCAGCCAAGATGCCATCAATAGTACGCTGAAGCAGCGTACGCTGGCCAACGGTGAGCAAACACTTTGGACGTTCATCTGTCAACGGACGCAAGCGTTTGGCCATACCTGCAGCCAATATAACACCTATAGGTGCCTGGTTTTCAAATGTTTTATTCATTAAATATACAGAATATACTTGTTCAATCTGCAAAGATACGGGTATTTTTCCACACCACAAAATTATTTTGCAATGTTTCACAAGTTAAAAGAGTGCTTTATAAGAAAACGAGAAATATATTTGTTTATTTACAGATTTCTTTTTAACTTTGGCCCCTGAAAGCTAAAACAATACGATAATGGGCAAATCTGTCATTACACACCTCGTCATCTGTATCACCTTGATTGGAGGTCTCTCACTCTGTTCATGCGAAAACCAGCAAGCTAGGGAGAGCAAAGTAAACAGGGCCGACAGTATCATCTTTGATGTCGGTTTATCCAAGGATTATGAGCGTATGCGTGCTCTTGCCGACAGTTTTGAAATATCAGGCGACATATCTCCCCTCAATGCCAACCGCTGGCGCGGTGTGTCTTACTATCGCGAGGGCAATAACAACATGGCCGAGATTTGCTACAGGAAGGCGTTAGAGTGCGACATCAATTCCGAACAGGACGAAATAAGCTATATCAAATCAGCCCGTCGCCTTTCGGAAATTATGCTTGTAAAGGGAGATTACGAAGGAACTCTCAGCATTGCCATTCCTGCCGTAGAGAAAATGGAAAAGGCAGGCATCGGCTCCGATATCGACTATGCCATCCTGCTCAACAATATTGGTTGCTGCCAACTTAATCTGGGACATGACGCAGAAGCCATGGAGAGTTTCGTTACTGCACGCGAGCATTACGTAAACCGCTGGCAGTCTGACAGCACGAGCCGAGGTTTACAAGAGGCTGTAGTCGGTACGGTTTACACCAGTATGGCTTATATCAACACACGAAATTATGCTGATGCCATCTATTGGATAGACCGTACGGAAATGCTCCTGGAAAAATATGAGGAAATGCCAGATGCAAGGTCAGAGTATTTCGATGAATATCAGGGACGTATAGAGATTATGCGTGCCGTGGCAAACCAAGGACTTGGAAATGAAGAGAAAGCCACCCAAGCATATCAGGCCTTCCTCAAGACCAACTACTCCAACACGGCTGCCGGACACATTAATGCCACCGACTACCTGATTGTAGCCAACCGCTATCAGGAGGCTGCATATAATTTCCGCTATCTGGAACAAGCGCTTCGGCAATGGGGCATGGAACTATCACTGGACAACATACAGCTTTACCTGCTTCCAAAATACAATGCCAATGCCCAAGCTGGCCGTTTAGACTCAGCCCAGGCCATGGGTGCATTCATCCTATCCATTCTCGACTCGGCCATCACCGACCAAAAGGACAACACCGCAGCAGAATTAGCCACTATCTACAACACCAACGAAAAAGACGCACAGATTGTACAACAACAGGCTGACATGCAGCGTTCACGATGGATTAACACCTTAACCATACTGGTCTTGATGACCCTGTTCTTCATTCTCTACACACTATACCGTCGCAGGGCCCAAAAGAAACTATCAGCAGCCAATCAGAAATTAGAAGAAGGCAACTTAAAACTGTCGGCACTCAACACTCAACTTGTCACTGCAAATGCACGCGCCGAGGAGTCATCACAGATGAAAACCAACTTCATCCAGCAGATTTCCCATGAGATCCGCACACCGCTCAATATCCTTAGCGGTTTTACTCAGGTTATCACTACACCCGGTATGGAACTCGATGATGCCACCCGCGATGACATCAACCGACAAATTAGCGAAAACACCAACCGAATCACAGGTCTGGTCAACAAGATGCTGGAACTTTCCGATACTGGTTCGACGACACTCATTGAACGAAAAGACGATGCACCGGCCATACAGATAGCTGCTCAAGCAGCTGAGGATTCTGGCATTAACAATGCAAAAAACATCACATTCGATTTGCAGATTGCGCCAGAGGCAGAAACGGTCATGCTTCATACGAATTTGTCTCAGGCCACCCGTTCGTTAGTATTGCTACTCGACAATGCCGTGAAGTTTGTCAGCGGCCCCAACAAGGCTGAAAACGAAGGAACTGTACGACTCATTGTATCACAGATTGACAATCAAGTTCTCTTCACCATAGAAGACACTGGTATAGGTGTGCCACCCGAGGAGAGTGAACATATCTTTGAGGAGTTTGTACAATTGGATGATTATTACGACGGCACAGGCATCGGCCTTACCGTGGCCCGTTCTATTGCCCGTCGCTTAGGAGGTGACATCAAGCTCGACACTTCCTACTCACCAGGTGCCCGCTTCATACTGTCGTTGCCTCTTTCCGAATAGTCATAAGAAAGCCATCATTTCTTTCCTTTATTAATGACATAGATTCCCGCTGTTGTCAACGCGGCAGCTATGGCATACTTCCATAGGAAAGCCTCATGCAGACATAAGCATGAGGTGACAGCTCCAACAACAGGTATCAACGAGTTCCAGATGGCAATCTTACCAACGGGATTACATGTCAGCAATTTATTATAGAGTGTGAAGCCAATGGTAGATATACCTATAAGCATTAGCAAATAAAAAAGTCCTAACAAAGTAACGTTTGGCAACGTACCGCCTAACAACAAACCTGGAATCACCAGCAAAGCGCCACCTATTCCAAGACTATAGCCCGTACCAACAAAGACATCCACACGCATGTTGACTCCTCTTGTCAACAAGCCGGCAAACGCGCCACAAAGTGCATTGAGAATGATCATTCCATCACCAAGCAAGGTAAAGCTACCACTACCCTCTCCTCCAAGGTTTAATGAGAGGATACCGCCAAAACCCATGACACAACCTAGAATCTTCCGAAAAGTCAGTTTATCACTTTTGAAGAAAAGACAAGCAAGCAGGACAAGCAGAAAGACGCTTAATGAATTTAGAATAGCAGCCCTACTCCCCTGACTATGCGACAGGCCGATATAAAAAGCAGCATAGTGCAACGTCGTATTCAGCAACGTAAATGCCAACAAGAACAGACAACTGCCGACCAAATTAACATTTGCGCCATCCTTGAGGGCAAACGAACGATGCGTCAATCGTGCGATAGAGAGGATGATAATACCCGAAACACAAAAGCGGATACCTGCAAACAGCATCTTGCTGCCTGTCATATCAGCAGTTATCTCAAACTCAGCAAAACCAAGTTTGATAAATGGATAGGCCCATCCCCAGAGGAATGCGGCGGTAAAGGCGAAAATAGCAGCCCAAAGCGGACGCTGAAAAATATTTATACCCATGCTGCTAAAAATATAGAAGCCCTGACTCATTTCTGAATCAGGGCTTCACTTCTAAAAGATGGCGGCCTCCTACTCTCCCGCATTGCATTGCAGTACCATCGGCGCAGGCGGGC
>CACYXD010000002.1 GCA_902778255.1 uncultured Prevotellaceae bacterium | reverse complement strand
CAGCTGCGCTTCGACCGGCTCACCGGCTGGAGCCGATGGCTCAAACTGAATAGACAGGAACCCAACACAAAATGTTACACCGAATATTACGAATATTAATGAACGGCTGCGATGACGTCAGCAGCAAGTGACGTAGAACCATTTAGGAATTTATATCAAATAAAGCATTATGAAAAGAATCATGCAATGGGTGCTCGCCGCCACCCTCATCTGCGGCACAAGCGTATTCACCTCGTGTTCGTCGGACAACGACGACAATTCTTCTCCTAAATCAGGAGCGAACAGCGAACTTGTTGGTCAATGGTATTCCGACGTGTCGGGGGCTACTTATGCCGCCTGGACTTACGGCAAGGCATGGCAGCAGACGGAACTGAAGGCCGACGGCACAGGTGTAACCAACATCTATTACCTCGACGGCGATGTCGCCGTGGGCCGTGAGCACTATTCGTTCACCTATACCGCCACGAACGGACTGCTGACGATGGACATCGCGGAGAGAACTATGTGAACGGAAGTATCAAGAACCTTAAGTTGGGAAATTGTGCACATAATAATTCCACAAACGAATACAGCAGAAGGGTGTAGCCTAATACGCACTTTTCTATGGAGTTCCACACAAAGATGCTTGTCTGCTTTCTGATGAGCAAGCTCGGCAGACATTAGGTCTTCGTTTCCTTGAATTGAGCGCAGTGCCTACGAGGTAATCGGCTTGCCGTTTCGCTCGTCGAAGAACTGCTGACGAGCTTCAAAAGCGTCATCACAAAGATGAAGGAGATGGCTAAATGAGGTTACGATTTGGAAACCTAACTCCTTCACCAATCCTCCCTAATTTGCTTTTAGCCCCAAATTGAACTTCTTCATTCTTCCCCGTCTTGCCTTTATTTTAGGCCGAACTGCGTTACAAGCTTTTTTTGTAACTTTGGCTTCGCCGAACTTACTTTGCGCTCGGAAATGAAAAGAAAAGCCCGCTTTTCTTTTGCATTTCACTCGACTTTTTGTAACTTTGCACCTCGAAAAGTGTGACGACGCATGATGAAGACGAAAAGTGACTGGTGGCTTGGCCTGATGTTTGTACTGGTAATGGCTTCTTGCGGAAGCGGAAAGCCCTCGGAGCCGACAGATGAGGAGCAGGACGGAGACTCTACGCTCATTGATGAGACGCTGACGGAAGAGGAACTGCAGGACGAACTGATATCGGAAGAGCCAATGCCATTGGCAGCAGAAGAGTTGTTTGATGATTTTCTGTTTAATTTCGCATCAAACAAACGCCTGCAGATGGAGCGTATTCATTTCCCGCTGGTGGTGGCTTCGGATGCCAAGGCCGACACGCTTGAGCGGGATGAATGGCAGATGGAACATTTCTTTATGCACCACGAGGAGTACACCCTGATATTCGACAGCGAAGCGCAGATGCAGCAGGTCAAGGATACAGCAGTCAGTCATGCCGTAGTAGAAAAAATCTTCCTCGATCAGGGCTTTGTTTGCCAATATCGCTTTGAGAGGAGAAACGGGCGCTGGATGCTCGAGGGAATGCAGAAGCAGACGATGTCGCTCAACCCCAATGCATCGTTTCTCGCTTTCTATCGTCGCTTTGCCACCGATTCCGTGTTCCGTCAGCACAGTCTGAACGACGAGATTATATTCAGCGGGCCAGATCCGGATAATGACCTGGAGCAGATGGAGGGCGTCATTACACCTGACTTCTGGGAAGCCTTTGCGCCTGAACTGCCTCGCGGTGTCATCTATAATATCGTTTATGGCGAGCATTACGGTCATTCCAACCTGAAGATTTTTGCCTTGCGTGGCATTGCCAACGGCTTGGAGGTGGAGATGACATTCCGTAGAGAGCATGATAAATGGAAACTGACAAAGCTGTCGGAATAATGAGGGATCTGCGTGATTATAGTCTGTTGGAACACAACACCTTCGGCATCGAGGGGCGTTGTATTCGCTTCTTGGAATATGCCTCGGCAGAAGAGGCCCGTCAGGTGGCTCATATACTGAGTTCTGCCTCGGAGCCTATCCTGATTATAGGCGGTGGCAGTAATCTGCTGCTGACCAGTGACTTCAAGGGCATAGTGGTTCATTCTGCCATCAAGGGATATGAGGTATGCCAGCGGAATGACGCTACGGGCGAGGTACTGTTGCGAGTAGGCAGTGGCGAAACCTGGGACGACGTGGTGGACTATTGCGTCAGCCGGGGATGGCAGGGCGCAGAAAACCTGTCACTCATACCTGGCGATGTGGGCGCATCTGCCGTACAGAATATAGGCGCTTATGGGGCCGAGGCTGCCGACCTGATCTGTGAAGTCGAGGCTGTTGAGATAGCCACAGGCCAAATCTGCGTGATTCCTGTCGACGAGTGCGAATATGGCTATCGTCAGAGTCGGTTTAAGAAAGAGTGGAAAAACAAGTATCTGATCACCTATGTGACCTATAGGTTGAAGAGTTTTAACTACACATTGAATGTGGCCTATGGGAATATCCGTACCGAACTGGATCGCAGAGGCATTGGTGAACCCACGCTACGAGAGCTGCGCGAGGTGATCATTGCCATCCGTCAGGAAAAACTGCCAGACCCCAAGGTGCAGGGCAATGCCGGCAGCTTCTTTATGAATCCTGTGGTGGAACGAAGCCAGTATGAGATATTACAGAAGCAGTACCCGCAGATGCCCCATTACTTTGTAGATGAACAACATGAGAAAATCCCAGCTGGATGGCTTATCGACCAATGTGGCTGGAAGGGACGCTCCTTGGGACATGCTGGCGTGCACGACCGTCAGGCGCTGGTATTGATGAATCGTGGCGGGGCCACAGGCGAAGAGATTGTCAGACTGAGTGATACCATCCGTCAGGACGTTTATGAGCGCTTCGGCATCCGTATTTATCCAGAAGTGAATATTGTATGAAGATTACTTTCCTTGGAACGGGAACATCGTGCGGCGTGCCTGTCATTGGCTGCAATTGCAAAGTTTGCAGGAGCACAGACCAGAAGGACAAGCGTTTGCGCTGTTCGATACTTGTCGAGACAGAGGCTACACGCCTGTTGGTTGACGCTGGTCCTGATTTCCGCCAGCAGATTCTGCCCCAGCCGTTCAGACGGATAGACGGTATCCTAGTCACTCACTCCCATTATGATCATGTGGGCGGGATGGATGATATACGGCCGTATTGTCAGTTTGGAGAGATAAATGTATATGCTGACAAGATTGCACGCCAGGGAATGCTGAGTATGCTTCCTTATTGCTTTGCAGAGAATAGGTATCCAGGTGTTCCACAGATAGGTCTGCATGAGATAGAGGCAGGGAAGGCTATGAGAATCGGCGATATTGACTTCATGCCCGTCAGAGTGATGCATGGTAAACTGCCAATCCTGGGCTATCGCTTCGGCAATTTTGCATACATCACGGATATGAAGACGATGGAGGAAGACCAAGTGGCCTTGCTCGATGGGGTAGAGGTGCTATGTGTTAACGCCTTGCGCTTCGATCGCCCACATCACTCACACCAACTGGTGGATGATGCCTTAGCATTCGCAAAACAGGTGGGAGCCAAGCGTACGCTGATAACCCACGTCTGTCACGACATCGGACTTCATGAAGAAGTGAACAGGATATTGCCTGAAGGCGTGGAACTGGCCTTCGATGGACAGGTGATAGAGATAGCCTAAACGCTATTTGCGAAAAATATTCAGAATACTGCCGTAATTGCGCTTCAGCTTGCGAAGTGTCATCACACCATCGTAAGCCATCATACCATATTTGATGTATTTGGTAATCTGCTCGCCACGCGACAGCTCTTCATCATCTTTGGAAAGCTGCCCCCAAAGGCGCTTGATTTCCTCGTTTTCCAACTCGATAACCTCGTCCAGCTGCTCTTTACGCAACTGGATCTCCTCTAGGGAATGGTAGGGGCGTACTCTTTTCTTTCTTGCCATAGGATGGAAAACTAATTAAGGAGCATACGAGACAGATACTTGACCAGCGGACGTTCGATCCACGACTTGCGCGAGCCATAGACAAGGAGCAGGAAAAGCAGGTAGAAGCCTGCAACGCACAAGAGTGAACAAGTGAGCCCGATATAGCTGGACAGCCATACGGCAAAGGCAGCTGATGCAAACAATAAAATGGCAACAGAAATGAAAGTCAGCGTCAGCGCCAACGCTGCAGCGCTGAGCAGACGCACCACCTTCTCTACAATGTCGAGCTTGGCATATTCCTTACGCAGCTCCACATTGTGCTTCACCATCTCAATAAGCTGAGTGATGGTCTCTACATTCCTGTCGCTCGAAAACATCGCTATTGTGCTGGTAATTAGTCGGCAGCCTCCTCTAGATCCTCAATCAGATCGCCAACTTCGTTGCGATTCAACTTGATGTTGTGCTTCTTAAGAAACTCGTCAACCGTGTCGGAGATCTTCTGACGTGTGTTACTACCTTTGTCGGGGGCAATCAAAATACCGATGGCAGCACCTGCGAGGGCTCCGCCAAGAAATGCACCTACGTATCCTAAACCTTTCATAACTTATTGATTAATGTTGATACTTTAAATTTTGAGAGCAAATTTACACAAAAAAAGGAAAACCACAAGTCTTTTTGAGGTATTTTTTTGGAAAATACCGCATATTTTCCTTATTTAACAAAGTTTATGCACCTTTTTTGTACATTTTTCAATGAGATTTCGTAATTTCGCACATGAAATCAGAAAACTCATTTTTATTAATAAACAAATTATGAAAAAGTACATCGTTTTGTGTGCAGGCATTTGCCTGGCAATGTCGCTGACAGGTTGTAAATCAAGTGAGAGCGCCTATAAGAAAGCCTATGAGAAGGCTCAGGCTCAATCGCAGACTCAGCAGCCCGTAGTAGAGACACCGGTGGTCAAGACGGAGACTCCTGTAGTGACCCCTGTAGTGACAAAGCCTGCCACTCAGACAAAGGTTGTAGACAATCTGGATAATGTCACTGTACGTCAGGAGCGCGTGTCAGTAGTGAATGGCACCGGTCTGAAGGACTTCAGCGTAGTTGTTGGCTCGTTCTCTGTGGTTGCAAATGCCGAGGGACTGCAGCAGCGTCTGAAGAATGCCGGTTATCCTGCACAGGTGGTAAAGAACGACGAACGTAATATGTATCGTGTGGTGGCAACAACATTCGACAGTAAGGCTGATGCCGTACAGAGCCGTGATGAGTTGCGCGCTACATATCCTGATGCCTGGCTGCTCTACTACACCCGATAAGCGCTAAGGAGATTGGGACGAATACTTTCTATCGACTACGGTCGGAAAAGAACAGGACTGGCAGTCACCGATCCTCTGCAGATTATTGCAGGCGGATTGGCGACTGTCGCCACTTCTGAGCTGTTTGAGTGGCTGCAGAACTATATAGCAAAGGAAAACGTAGAGCGTATTGTGATTGGTGAGCCGCGTCAGCCCAATGGCGAACCCAGTGAGAATCTGGCACGCGTACAGCAGTTTGTTAATCGCTGGCGTAAGGCAGTACCAACCGTTCCTATTGACTATTACGATGAGCGCTTCACCTCGGTGCTGGCTCATCAGGTCATGATTGACGGTGGGCTGCATAAGAAAGCCCGTCAGAATAAAGGATTGGTTGACGAGGTAAGTGCCACAATCATCCTGGAAGACTATATGCGCTCGCGAAAATTCTAACAATTTCGATTTAAACAATGATTTTACCAATTTATATTTACGGTCAGCCCGTTTTGCGTAAGGTGGCTCAGGATATCACCCCTGATTATCCTGAACTGAAGCAGTTGATCAGCAATATGTGGGAGACCCTTGCTGATTCTGAAGGTATCGGCCTGGCTGCGCCTCAGATAGGCCGAGACATTCGTCTGGTAGTGATTGACCTTGATCCGCTGTCAGAAGATTTGCCTGAATATAAGGATTTCCGTCAGGTATATATCAATGCTCACATCGTGGAGTATGATGAGTCAAATACTGATTCGTCAGAGGAAGGCTGTCTTTCGTTGCCTGCTATCCACGAGAAAGTGGTGCGTCCCACACGTATCCGTGTGCAATGGATGGACGAGAATTTCGAGTCTCATGACGAATGGATTGAAGGCTATCTGGCTCGTGTGATGCAACATGAGTTTGACCATTTGGACGGCAAGATGTTTATCGACCGTATTTCAGCGCTGCGAAAGCAATTGATTAAAAGCAAACTGAAGGCGCTGACGCTGGGACGCTATCGTTGTGGATACAAGACGAAGCCGGTAAGAAGATAAACGTGAAACGGATTGTCGCATTAATAGTCTCTTGCCTGTCGGTTGTTGCAGCTTTTGCCCAGTTCAACACAGACAGGCTTGTTGCTATAGGGCGTTCTGCGCTCTATTACGAGGACTATGTGCTGTCAATCCAGTATTTTAATCAGGCCATCACGGCCAAGCCATATCTCTATGAGCCCTGGTTCTACAGGGCTTTGGCAAAATACTACCTGGATGATTTTGCAGGAGCCGAGCGCGATTGCTCAGAGGCAATACATCGCAATCCGTATGTCACTAATCTCTATGAACTGCGGGGACTGACGCGTATCAATCAGGAAAAATTCTCGGATGCAGCTGACGACTACACGCGGGCATTGAGGTATGATCCGGAAAACCGCGGCCTCTGGCATAACCGTGTGCTCTGTAGAATTCAGAATAAGGAATACGAAAAGGCGTTGTTGGAGTTGGACACCATCCAGCGCCGTTGGAGTCAGTATGCAAAGGCTTATGGGATGCGTGCCGATGTGTATATGCAGATGAAAGACACCACGCAGGCTTTCGAGGCACTGAATAAAAGCATCGAGATAGATCCGTATGACGGACACGCATGGGCTGCTCGTAGCATCATTTATTTGTCGAGGGAAGAGTGGGATAGTGCTGTCGTGCAACTGGATAGAGCCATCCATCTGATGCCTCGTAATGCAACTTGTCATATCAACAGGGCTTTGGCGCGTGTCCATACCAACAACCTGCGTGGAGCTATGGCCGACTATGATATGGCGCTGGACTTAGAACCGAATAATTTCCTGGGACATTACAATCGTGGTCTGTTGAGGGCTCAGGTGGGCGATGACAATAGGGCTATCACTGACTTTGACTTCGTATTGCGATTGGAGCCGGATAATATGCTGGCATTGTTTAATAGGGCGGTGCTGCTGGAAAACACAGGCGACCTGAAAGGAGCCATCCGCGATTATACGAAGGTGATTGACGAATTCCCCAATTTCTGGTTGGGATTGGAGTCGCGTGCGGCTTGCTATCGTAAGATGGGAAACAACAAACTGGCTGAGGCTGATGAACTGACGGTGTATAAAGCCCGCTTGTTCAAGCACCTGTATGGCACGCAACCGCGAATGGATCCCAGCAAGATACGCAAGCGTAGTGATGCTGACGTAGAGAAATATAATCAGTTGGTGATGGAGGATGAACAGACCACTGAACGGGAGTACGACAACGATTATCGTGGACATGTGCAGAACCATCGTGTGGATATGGAATTCCAACCGATGCTGATGCTTTCGTATGAACCTCGACGTAGCGATGTGAGCGGATTCACAGCCTATGATGCCTGTGTTGATCAAATGAACAGAGAGTTGAAGGGACGTCAGATCTATATCTCTACCTTGAATACTGGGATGGACGAC
This sequence comes from uncultured Prevotellaceae bacterium, assembly GCA_902778255.1. Classification (GTDB taxonomy): domain Bacteria; phylum Bacteroidota; class Bacteroidia; order Bacteroidales; family Bacteroidaceae; genus Prevotella. The sequence continues at coordinate 187,317 of CACYXD010000002.1, read as the reverse complement.
CACCGTACGGCATCCTATTTCGCACTCATCGACTCGCTGTCGCAGACCATAGAAAGGAGTAAGACAGAGAAAGCGGCCTCGTCTCTGCTGTTGCAACGGGCCATAGCCTATACGATGATTCAGAATGATGATGCAGCCATTGACGACCTTTCTACATATTTGCAGATTGATTCCACTTCCGTATTGGCATTGTGGCAACGTGCGTTCTGTCAGATGCGTATCAATCGCTTCCTGGCTTCACAAGGTACTAATATCGAGTTGAAGAATGCCAGTGTACAGGGTGATTTGACCCATGCATTGGAACTGAGCCCTAATTCCCCCTGGCTGTTGTATAACAGGGCTACGCAGGCTGCTGTGAATCAGGACTACGAACGTGCAATGGCCGATTATACGGCAGCGTTGAAACATGAGCCAATGTTTGCTGAGGCTTATTTTAATCGCGGCCTTTGTCTGATTTACATGAAGCGTTTGGATGATGGGCTTCGAGACTTGGGTAAGGCAGGTGAGTTGGGTCTTTATACGGCCTATAGCCTGATAAAGAAAAACAAAAAGCAGAAGGCAGAATAATTAAAGGCTGTGATGAATTTCACAGCCTTTATTCGTCTTTTGTTTTTACAGACACTCGAACGCTTTGTTCTCAATGGCCTTTACTGCCATACACTCCATTTCAATAAGCCATTCCGGTCGGCAAACCGGTGCACGTACGATAACCGTTGGCTTGTCGGGGAAGCGCTGGTGGAACAAGTCGCTGACTACGGCATAGTCACTACCGTCACGCAGATAGACGATGAGATGGGCCACGTTATCAAAGCTACAATCGGCTTCGCTGAGAAGGGCCTCTACGTTTTCCCACATCCGTTGTGTCTGTTTCACCACATCTTTCTGGTGTACTACCATACCTTTGTTGTTGATACTGGCAGTACCTGAGATAAGCACGTGACGGCGATCACCATAATCCACCGTTGTGCCGCGCTCGAAACTGACACCATAATCGCTGGTGCGGTTCAGGTGAGTAGGTGCATACAAGTACTTGATCTGCTCTTTCTTCAGACCTGCCACCGCATAGTTGTCCATCATCATCAGTACGTTGGGGTCGTGCATACGTCCGCCAATACCTGTAGAAGCAATGAAATGCGTATTGTTGGTCAGTCCTTGGGTGAAGAAAACCTGGTTTCGGGCTCTCACCACACCACCATAGTTCAGATCGATGTCGTTGACGAAGAGCCAGGTGCGCAGGCAGTTGGCTTCAAGGGTACACTCCTCCTGGGCCAGTTGCATGATATACTCATTGAAGAGCAGGCGTGTCTGATACTCAGAGTTAGCCGCCAGGTTATGGGCACTGCCGTTCCAAAGGTGTCGGTAGCTGCCATGACTGGCTTCAAACAACTCGCTTTTCAATAGTCTGGTATTAACGCCAGTCATCAAATAGACCCATAGGGCAATCTTCGTACCATCGAGAGGAGCCTGTTCTACTATACTCTTTGCACAGTCGCTGACATCAGAGGCAATCACCTCGTCGGCCTGATTGGCAGCATCACTCAAGAAATAGCGCTTAAAGACGGCCACTGCCCCATGAAGCTGTTCGCTCATGAGTTGCTGATAGGCATTCAGCACAGCTTCCAGCTGTTGCGAAAATGTCATCTTACAGTCTGCAGCTCGCAGTATCACGTGGTATTCTTTCACCTCTTTACCCTGTTCAAAGGCAAAGATATTGGCATTGGCATCTTTAAACGCTATATGTTGAGTCATTTTTATTGTATGATTTTGTAATTATTCTTTGATATTAGGCAACTCCAGTCCGAGTCCTTTCTTCTTGTCAACCACCTTGAGAACTAATCCTAGAATTAAAGCGGCAACACCCAAACCTGCCAACATTACCAGTGGCCAGGTATAGTCGAATTTTGTTGGGTCGGTGACACCTGGATTTGTATTGTCGAGTACTTGACCAATAAGCATTGGGAACAGCCACAAACCAATGTTCTGAATCCAGAATATCAGAGCGTATGCCGAACCGATAATCTTTGGCTCTACCAGTTTTGGAACACTTGGCCAGAGTGAGGCTGGTACCAAGGAGAATGAGGCTCCGAGCACAAGAATGGTGGCGTATGCAACAATTACGCCTCCAAGAGTGCTGTCGTTGAACATAGGCAGTATGAAGGCAAATGTCAGGTGACAGCCAATCAATAGTAGTGAACCCAGTACCAGCATTGAAGCTGCTTTACCGTGATGGTCAAGATAACTGCCAAGAATAGGTGTGATAAGAACTGCCAATAAAGGGAATACAGCGAATATTGCTTCGGCCGACTGACGCATATACCCCATATAACAGTAGGTGATGAGAGCAATTACGGACACTCCTAACAGCGCGAATTTCCATACTTTCTGTTTCATGAAATTGCTTGCAAAACCCGTAGCTGCCACTACCAATGTGATGCCATACTGAATAAGCGTCACTGCAGGGCTTGCCCAGAAAGACCCGTTGGCAGGCTCCTCGAGCGTAAGGTTGCATTGAAGCATGTTAACGGCATACTTCTGGAAGGGGAAAATGGCGCTGTAGTAAAGTACGCAGAGCAAGGCAACAATCCAGAATCCGCTATCGGTCAAAATTTTGCCAAGATCACTAATTTTGAAGGGATCATCTTTCTCTTCCGCCTCGCCTGTCTGAGCATCGAGTTTTTTATCCATGAAGAAATAAACGATGGTCATTATCAGCGCGATGCACATCAACACAACGCCAAAAGCAACGCTTCGGCTTACGCTGACAGAACCACCAAGACGGGCAAAGAATGGTGAGAAGATCATGCAAGTGGTGACTCCCAGACGTGCCAATGCCATTTCCGACCCCATAGCCAGAGCCATTTCGCGCCCCTTGAACCATTTCACGATACCGCGACTTACGGTGATACCAGCCATTTCACAGCCACAACCGAAGATCATAAAACCGCAAGCAGCCAGTTTGGCTGATGCTGGCATTCCCTCTGCGAAAGGCAGAATGTCGAGCCATTCTAGTCCGAAGAGCGGTCCCCAGTTCAGATGACTATTAAACCACGCTTCTAATCCACTTCCCATAAACGACTCGCTGATGGCGTACCACTTGATACAGGCTCCGATAAGCATCACTGCGGCAGACAGTACTGCCGTGAAGCGTACGCCCATCTTATCGAGGATAATACCGGCAAAAATCAGGAAGAAAACCCAGACATTGAGAAAGACCTCCGCACCCTGCATACGTCCAAAGGAGGTAGAATCCCATTGTCGTGTTTCTTGCATCAGGTCCTTGATGGGTGAGAGAATGTCCATGAAGATGTAGCTGCAGAACATGGCCAGAGCCAAAAGCAGCAAAGCGGTCCACCGCATGGCGGCAGAGTCGCGTAGAGTTTTTTGAATTGCTTGTGTCATTAATGATGCTTTTATTATATCTTTGTTATTTCGTTTTTGAAGTGACGGTCAATATCCTGGAGTTCTTTCTCATAGACCTTGTCCATCTGTTCGCGTATGAAATGATCCTCGAGATTGACGAGGTAGGCACAGTCTTGGATGGCGCGTGCTCCACTGACCAGCAGTCCACCGATATCAAGTTTCTCCCAATGTTCGCTGGCTGCTGCAAAAGCCAGATTGGAACCAGATGCCATCATGTTTGACAGAAGGATGATTTTGCGCGTGCGGGCATCGTAGAACTCACGTGGCCCATCCGTCTCAGGGTTGTATCTCATCCCATGCAGCAGTCCCACCACCATATTGATTACCAAAGGTAAGGCGGCTTGCTTGCCAATCAGCGTCAGGTCGCTCATCGATGCCAGTTGCTGGGCCTGCATCTGAAAGATCTCGCTTTCCATTCCTGGCTGTAGGGCCTCTGTGACAGGCGACAGCACATCAACGGTCTCTCCCTGTGCGGCTTTCTGTTGCGCGTATTGTGAATAGATAGCAGCAGTAAGTCTTCGTGGGTCGTCCTTGATGCTTCGCAAAGCCTCTGCCAATATACCTGGCGTACTGATGTTTTCGCCAGTGACAGCGTTTGTCGATGCGAAGTTACTGCTCGTGTGAGTGCCTGTAATTTTGTTGACAATACCAAAGAGCCAGTTCATCGAGTCGTTGTTGAAAGCATTGTCAGGCAGGTCGTCCTTCTGTTCCAGTATTTCTTCCCAACTCTTCGGCCCTTCATGTATTTTCTCCGCTTCAGCGATAAATTCCTCGTTGGTCTCGTCTATGAGCGTCAGTTCTTTCGTGTCGGGTTTCTGTTCCAGCATAGCCATTGCCGATGGCGAGAGTGTGGCAAGGAGTCTTCCTGAACGTCCCAGCTGTCCTACTATCTTGGGCATCATGGCCCAGCGTGCCGTCTGAATGCCGGTAGCAACTGTGAGGAATGCCAGGTCGCTTTGCGTGAGTCCTGTGCGGGCAGCAAACTCGTCATTGATGCGCTTGACCTCATCTATGGCATAGCTGATTTCTTGTCCGCTCAACAGGTCCTCAATAGTGATGTCTTTGTCAATATGCTGTTGGCTGGCTCTCTGTTCTAGCGACTCCCATGATGGAATCTGGCTCCTGTCCATACGCTCCTTGGGGCTTGTTTCTGCAAGAGTAGGGGTATGACGCTCCTCAGGCAGTTCTGTGTCCGTTGCCTGTGCCATTGACTTGGCGCGTTCTTTCAATGCAGCCAATCGCTTGTCCATCTCGTTGAGATGCTGAGTCTCGCCTTCAGTTTGCTCTTTCAGTCTGGCTATGTCGCCTTCCTGCATCTTGAGCACCTGTAGCGTACGCTTCTCATCGTCGGTATATGTCTTGTCAGCCATAGCTTGCATTTATTTCTTCTTCTGAGTATCTTCAATACGTTTCAGTGCCTGCTCCAGAAAATCGATGGTCTCCTGCATGTTCTTGCGCTGCTCTTCGTTTTGGAAGTTTTCTTCTTCCAACTTCTTGATGATAGCTTGCTGTTTGGCAATGATGGTACGCTTCATCATCTCCATCTCTTGACGTTGGCGCTCTTTTGTTCTCATATATTTATATAGAACGCGCGCACCAAGGGCAAGGGGATTTATGGTGAATACCAGATTCCAGGGGTCGGTGAGGAATCCCCTGATGCCATTTTCGTAGCCCAGCTGGTTTTTCAGTACTTCATTGACGCTGTTGCGAGGGTCTTTCAGTACTTGGTCGGCCACCTTAACAGCCGTTGTATAATATTCTTTGACGTTCGTAGCTTTCATTAGAAATAAGGTTTGAAGTAATTATTGATTATTGCTAATAGCCTTGAGCAGTTGGATCAGGCTTTTCTCGTCTGACCAACTGAAGCTGTCGAGCCCAATGATGGTACGGTATTTACGTTTCATCTCCTTGTCTTTGGGCAGGTGACGCGAGATCTCACGCTCATGCACTTTGATGATCTCGCCGTTATAATAATAATAGAAATGTGAGAAAATGGGGAACTTATAGTCTTCCTCATTATTCAGATCCACCGTTGAAGTTGTGATTCCACCATTCTCAAATCCCATGTTCGAGATGTTGATGTTGTTACGCAGTTGCTGGTTGTAGGCATTCATATCCAGCAGGTCAATACGATAGAGCAGGTTAGAGCCGACGGAATCGACCAGATAAGCCAACTGGTTATTGATATTGACATATTTACGGTCGTCAAACTCTACAGTTGCGATGGTTTCCATGTTGGCCTCCATTGTGTATTCCCCCTGCAAATATACCAGCGTACTGTTTTTCAGAAACACGTTGGTGAGTGACTGGCGGATGTTCTTGCCTGTTTTCAAGGTGATAACCGATGGCTTGAACTGGTTGTAGAGTGTGGCTCTAGTGGTCTTTACTTGGGCTGTAGCAGTGAGTCCAAGTAATGCAAATGCTGTCAAAAGAATTTTTTTCTTAATCATAGTCTTACGTTTCTTTTCTGGTTGATATTTAAAAAGCCCATCGATTCCTGAAAATCAATGAGCCTTTGTGTTTCTTGCGGTGCGTACGAGATTCGAACTCGTGACCTCCTGCGTGACAGGCAGGCATTCTAACCTACTGAACTAACGCACCAAACCGTTATGTTTGCTTTGTTTCAGAAAAGAGAAGCGGTGCGTACGAGATTCGAACTCGTGACCTCCTGCGTGACAGGCAGGCATTCTAACCTACTGAACTAACGCACCATTCAGGTCTCTTAGCTGTTTAGCGGGTGCAAAGGTATTACTTTTTCCTGAATTACAAAAATATTTCTTTGGAAAGTTTTTACTGTTAACATCCTTTAATAATTTGCTAAATGGCTTTGCTGAATAAATAAATGATTTCACTGAAAAAATTTGTTCAGTTTATGGGAAATGTGTAATTTTGCCGCCAAATCAATAACCGAAACCCTTTCTATGGACGAAATATTACAATCTTTTGCGCCAATCACTCTTGACGAGATGAGTAGTGTGAAGCTGATGAACCGCACGGACACCAAGTTCGTGACCAGTCTGCCTCAGCTCTATCGTTTGCTTGAGATGGCTCACGATGATTACTATGCGCAGGAGATTGACGGTGAGCGTAATGTGCTCTATGACACCACATATTTTGATACGCGCGACTATGAGATGTATAAGGAGCACCAGCACGGTCACACCAACCGACAGAAAATCCGTTTCCGTACCTACGTCAGCAGCAACCTGCAGTTCATGGAGGTAAAGACCAAGAATAATCACGGTCGCACAAAGAAGAAGCGTATTGAGGTGGGCGATATGGATTTGGCTGATACCGAGAAGCGTGAGTTTCTGTCTCGTACGTTGAGGTATGATGTCGATACGCTGATTCCCCACATGCATAATTTCTTCCGCCGTATTACGCTGGTCAACAAGGGGAAGACCGAGCGTCTGACTATCGATACCTCGCTTGAGTTTCATAACCTGCAGACCGATACTGATCGTGATATGGGCCCTCTTGTCATTATCGAGTTGAAGCGCGACGGTCTGGTGTTCTCGCCTGTGCTCGAGATGTTGCGCCAGCTTCATATCCATCCCCACGGTTTCAGCAAATACTGTATGGGGGCAGCTTTGACCAATCAGCATCTGCCAGTCAATCGCTTTAAGGCGAAGTTGCGTGATGTAGAGAGAATTTTGCTCTGATTTAATCATAAAAACTAAAAATAAGATGGACTTTATTCAAAGCTTTTTTATCAGCGATTTTGGGTATGCTTTGCTCAGGTTTGCTTTGTGTATGTTGGTAAACTGGGTGATTATCGATCGCTTGTACTTCAAGAAATCGCGTCGTCGTGACTTCTATTTCACCTTCATGCTGATGTCGGTAGCCATTTTCTTCCTGGTCTATTTCATGATGGGAATGGATCGCGGAAAGGCTACAATGGGCGTTGGTCTTGGTTTGTTTGGTATATTCAGTATCATGCGCTATCGTACAGACACTATGCCTGTACGCGAGATGACCTACCTCTTCATCATCATCTGTCTCTCTGTGGTTCATGCCATGTTTGATGCTGAGAGTGAATTAACCATCAATGTGTTGATCGATCTGTTGAAGCTACTGGTTATCGATATTATTGTGCTTGGAGCTATCCTCATGTGCGAGCGTAGCTTGAAGATTATGAACACTAAGCTGATACAGTATGATCGGCCGGAGCTTACAAAGCCTGAGAACAAGGAGGCGCTGATTGCCGACTTGGAACAGCGAACAGGCTTGAAGATCAAGAAGGTGGAAGTCGGTGGCATTGATTTCCTGAAGGACTCTGTGGTGTTGCGTGTTACCTATGAAGGTAAGGTGAAAGCAAATGAGGTTGACGGACAGTTTACGGTAAGGAAATCGCAATGGAGAAACATCTAATCCTTTCTGCCTTTTTGGCGCTTATGACCTTTGCTCCGATTTGCGCTCAGAGCGAGGGTGGACTGTTGGTTGGTCTTGAAGCTGAGAAAAAGATTAATAGTCAGTTTGGCTTAGGTGTTGAGGCAGACTTCCGTACCCGCAATGATTTCAAGACCTTTGACCGTTGGACCGTTGGGGTGAATGCCGATTACAAACTGTCGAAGCGATTGAAGGTGGATGCAGGCTATAACTTCCTGAATACCAACTTCCGTGAGAAGATTACTGAGGGCTCCTCGAAGACCAAATGGCGTCCCAGCTACTGGGGCCCTCGTCATCGTTTTCATGTTTCAGTAAGTGGCGATTATAAGGTGTGGCGTAATCTGCGTGTGTCTTTGCGCGAGCGCTGGCAGTACACCTACCGTCCTGAGAAGAGCGTTGACCGATGGAAGATTGACGAGAATCTGCAGACCAAGTCGCTCGACAGCGACTATGTGAGAGACTCGAAGGGCAAGCATCAGCTACGTTCACGTCTTCAGGTGGAGTGGGATCAGAAACGTGCCCTGCTGACCCCCTATGCCAGTGTGGAGTTCTATCATAGTATGGCCATCGAGAAGGTTCGCTACACCGTAGGCACCGATGTGCGTATCAACAAGCAACACTCTATGGGCCTGTTCTATCGTTTCCAGGATATGCGCAATGTCGATGACGACGACTATGCGCCCGATATGCACTATCTGGGCGTGGGCTATAAGTTTAAGTTCTAATTCTAAAATCCGACACAAAATGAAAAAGACCCTTTTCGGCCTCTTGTTGATAGGCCTTGCTGCAGGGACGATGATATCCTGTGGCGATGATGATACCACAGCGTACGACAATTATACGCCCGTATCCCCCTCAGACGACGATGATTCGCAGACCTCAATTCCCGATACGCTCGATATCTCCATTACGTGGAGTGGGAGCGAGGTGGTGCTTGCAGGCGATTCTGCCTCTGTATGCAGCGTTCAGGGTGCTGATGTGACCGTCCGTTCTACCAGCAGCCGTTTCCTGCGGTTCACCCTAAGCGGAACGACGACCGATGGTTCTTTGCTTGTTTATAGCCTGAAGAAATACGGCATCATCCTCAATGGTGTCAGCATTACCAATCCCGACGGGCCTGCTATCAACAACCAGTGTGGAAAGAGTCTCTATGTGACGTTGGCTGATGGTACGGAGAATACCTTGACCGATGGCGTTTCGTATAGCGAACAGACTTTCTCTCAGAAGGGAACTTTCTTCAGCGAAGGTCAGATCTATTTCGAGGGTATTGGCTCGCTGACCATCAACGCCAATGCGAAGAACGGACTTGCCAGCGACGACTATATTATCATCAGTGGCGGTACTATCAATGTCAATGTGGACGATACGGGGTCTAATGGTATTAAGGTTAATGACGGTTTCACTATTGAGGACGGCAAACTGACTGTTGTAGTGAAGGCCGATGGTGCTCGCGGCATCAAGTGTGATGCTAAGGTGAATATCCTTGGAGGCGAGACTGTCATTACCACCAAAGGCGACTGTCTGATAGAAACCGTTGACGGTGTGAAGGACACCGCTTCGGCTGCTGGCATCAAATGCGACAGCCTGTTCCTGATGACGGCAGGAAAGCTCACCATCAACTCATCCGGTGATGGCGGCAAGGGTATCAACTGCGCCGATACCGTGAAGTTTGCAGGCGGTACGCTGGTGGCCAATACCACGGGCGACAACGATGAAGGCAAGCCCAAGGCTGTGAAGGGCGACAAGGGTATCATCGTCAGCGGAGGCTCGTTTACGGCTACCTGTAATAAGAGTAAAGCTTTGGATAATGGCAGCGATTCTGAGGTCTACACAGACTGGGTGACGATTATAGGAACCCCTTCCTATACATCCTTCGAAAAGCGCAAGGTTATTATCAAATATGAATAAAAACGCCATATCTTTTTGTTATTCCGCAAAGTTTTCTTACCTTTGCACACTGGATTAACAAAAAGCTATGGCTTCAGAAAAGATTAGGATTAAGGATATCGCTGAGCGGGCGGGAGTGTCAGTGGGCACTGTCGACCGCGTTCTGCATGAAAGACCCAATGTGTCATCTAGGGCACGTGCGAAGGTCGAGAAAGTGTTGGCTGAAATGGATTATCAGCCCAATGTATATGCTTCGGCATTGGCATACAATAAAGATTATAAGTTTTGCTGCGTCATTCCGATGCACGAGAGTGAGGCTTATTGGGACGAGGTGGAAGAAGGCGTAAAAGCATCTACCGAGCACCGCCGCGACTTCCGCGTGTCCCTGAAAATGATGTACTATGAGCGTTTCAACGGTCCTTCGTTCTCGAAGATTGCCGAGGAGTGTCTGGCCGAGAATCCCGATGGCGTCATTGTGGTGCCCGCCAAACTGGAACTCACCCGTGAGTTCACCAATGCCCTGAACGACCATAATATCCCCTTCATCCTGCTCGACTCCTATCTGCCAGACCTGAAGCCCCTTGCCTTCTATGGTCAGGACTCTTTCCAGAGTGGCTATTTTGCTGCCCGCATGATGATGCTCATTGCCTCGAAGGAGACTGAGATCATGATGATGAAACAGCTCAAGGACGGACATGTCGGTTCTAAGCAGCAGTCTAACCGTGAAACGGGCTTCCGTCATTATATGCGCGACCATTTCCCTGAGATTGCCATCACCGAGGTCAATCTGCCGTTGGATGGGCCCAAGTCGCAATACAACCGCATCTTGGAGGAATTCTTCACCAGTCACCCTCACGTGCATCATTGCATCACTTTCAACTCTAAGGCCCATCTTGTGGGCGAGTTCCTCTTGCGTACCAATAGGCGTAACGTCCAGATTATGGGCTACGATATGGTGCCCAAGAATGCGGAGTGCGTGCGTCAGGGCAGTATCTCGTTCCTCATAGCCCAGCACGCTTATATGCAAGGCTATGCCTGCGTAGAGACGCTTTTCCAGGCTGTTGTGCTCAAGAAAGAGGTGACGCCAGTGAACTATATGCCTATCGAACTGTTGGTCAAGGAGAATATTGGATTCTATCGCCGAATAAATATCGGATAAAAACAAACAATACTTTATGGAACTTAAAACTTATCTCAAAATCAATCCTGCAGACTCTGTGGTGGTCTGCTTAGTAGAAAAGAAGAAAGGCGACGTCATTGAGGCCGGAGGCGAGCGTGTGGTGTTGGCCGAAGATGTGCCCGCTGGTCACAAGGTGCTGTTGCGCGACGTGAAGGAAGGTGAGAATATCATCAAGTACGGCTATCCCATCGGCCACGCCCGTAAGGACCTGAAGGCTGGCGAGTGGATCAACGAGAACAATCTGAAGACCAATCTCTCTGGTACGCTCGAATATACCTATTCACCTGTCAACGAGACGCTGAATATCAAGAAAGAGAACCGTACGTTCAAAGGCTATGTGCGCAAGAATGGCGATGTTGGCGTACGCAACGAGATATGGATTGTGCCCACTGTGGGCTGTGTCAACGGCATTGCCGAGCGTCTGGCCAAGCAACTGCGTCAGGAAACTGGCTGCAAGGATGTTGACGCTATCTATACCTGGCATCATAACTATGGCTGTTCGCAGCTCAGCGGCGACCACGAGAACACCCGTAAGGTGCTGCGTGACATTGTGCTCCATCCCAATGCAGGTGCTGTGCTGGTGCTGGGCTTAGGCTGTGAGAACAATCAGCCCGATGATTTCATGAAGCTTTTAGGCGACTACGACAAGAGCCGTATCCGCCTGCTTGTGACCCAGAAAGTAGATGGCGATGAGGTGGAGGCTGGTATGCAGATTCTGCGTGAGCTCTACGCTATAGCCGCTCAGGACAAGCGAGAGGACGTGTCTGTCTCAAAATTGCGCGTTGGTCTGAAGTGTGGCGGCTCCGATGGCTTTAGCGGCATCACCGCCAATCCCCTGGTGGGCGAGTTTAGCGACTGGCTCGTGGCTCAGGGTGGTACCAGCGTGCTGACCGAGGTGCCTGAGATGTTTGGTGCCGAGACTATTCTGATGAACCGTTGCGAGACACCTGAACTCTTCAATAAGACCGTCTCGATGATCAATAACTTCAAGGAGTATTTCCTCAGTCACGGCGAGCCCGTAGGCGAGAACCCCAGTCCAGGCAATAAGGCTGGTGGTATCTCTACCCTTGAGGACAAGGCCTTGGGCTGTACGCAGAAGTGCGGACGCGCCCCTGTGAGCGGCGTGATGGAGTATGGCGACCGTCTCTCAGCTACGGGCCTCAATCTGCTGTCGGCTCCTGGCAACGACCTTGTTGCTGCTACAGCGCTGGCATCCTGCGGCTGTCATCTGGTGCTCTTCACCACAGGTCGCGGTACGCCCTTTGGCACCTTTGTTCCTACGATGAAGATAGCCACCAATCCTACGCTGGCTGAGCGCAAGCCCCAGTGGGTGGACTTCTCTGCAGGTCAACTGGTTCAGGGCCGTACGATGGAAGAACTCGTGCCAGAGTTTATCGACAAGGTGCTGGCAGTAGCCAGTGGCGAGTTGGCCCGCAACGAGGAAAACGACTATCGCGAGATTTCCATCTTCAAGAACGGCGTCACGCTTTGATTCTTTTTTAACGCTGCAAAACAGCGTTACACACTCAAAAATATGGATATAACAACACGAAATTTCTTCCGCCTTTTGCGAGCTGGCGTGTTTGGCCAACAGGAAATGGTTGAGCCTATGTCAGCCTGCAAATGGCGGAAGACGATGTTGTTTGCCAAAGCCCACGGTGTTGAGGCCGAGACCTACGCAGGCCTGGAGGTGCTTAACGAACAATTCTTTATTCAGGTAATCCCTGAGGCGGTAACCTCGGAATGGGCGTCGTTGGCTTCAGCCTATTCCTACCGCACCGTGCCTAAGCCCTCATCGTTGTCGCCTCGCCTGGAGCGTAGTCTGGCATCCATAGCCGCGAAAACCGATACCCAATCCGTAGAATACCAGTTGCTGGAAGAACTGCTGCGCTTGGCCTATGGCTTGTTGCGCGACGACCATTGGGTGCGCCAGATGCTGGTTGTAGGCGAGCTGATTCGTGAGCGAGGCGCTAAGGTCGACCGTGAGCAGCTCAAGAAGTGGATAGCAAAGCTCCGCCTGCAGAATATGATACAACTTGAGGGCGCCTTGCTGGTAGAACTGTTGGGACTTCAAACTGATGAACTTCCCTTTGACGTGAAGCCCTCTAACTATCATATTGAGCGCTTTGCCTCGTCCATTCCCTATAGTCAGGAGCAGTTGCGCTTCTCGCAGGGAAAGGACATCTTCGTACACACCAGCAACAAGTCGGCCTTTATGTGGAACGTGCGCCGTTCGGCTCGTTTCATGCGTTATTATCCTACTGAGAGCGTAGCCAACCTCTTCTCGTCATTCTCTAGTTCGCTAACCAACATTGAGGAATAGTCATCTTCGGCACTCCTCGCCGCATCCTCATTTTTAGGTATTTGTTGCTGATGTATTCCGTTTTTCGGAAAAAGATAGTACCTTTGCATCAAAATTAGAATAATCATGAAACTTTCAGAGCTGAAAACGGGTGAAAAGGGCGTAATAGTCAAGGTGCTGGGTCACGGCGGCTTCCGCAAACGCATCATCGAGATGGGCTTTATCAAGGGCCAGGTTATCGAGGTGCTGCAGAATGCCCCCTTGCAAGACCCTGTGAAGTATCGCATCATGGGCTACGAGGTGTCGTTGCGCCATCATGAAGCCGACCAGGTCGAGGTGGTTGCCGACATTGCCTATAGTGAGCAACTGCCGCCCGCTATTCTGAAAGGTCATGAAGAAGACTATCTGCATCATGAAGCCCTGCGCGAGCGTCGTGTGATCCATGTGGCCCTTGTGGGTAATCCCAACTGCGGCAAGACTTCACTGTTTAACTATGCCTCGGGCGCTCATGCCCATGTGGGCAACTATAGTGGTGTTACCGTTGATGCTACAGAGGCTCATGCCTCGATGTTCGGCTATGAGTTTATGCTCACCGACCTGCCAGGCACCTATTCCCTCTCGTGCTATAGCCCTGAAGAGCTTTACGTTAGAAAGCACCTGTCTGAGCAGATGCCCGATGTGGTGATCAACGTGGTGGATGCCTCTAACCTTGAGCGCAACCTCTATCTTACCACCCAGTTGGTTGATATGAACGTGCGTATGGTGTGCGCCCTGAATATGTACGACGAGTTTGAGCGTCGTGGCGATAAACTTGACATTCCTACGCTGTCGTCGCTCTTCGGTATGCCCATGATTCCCACTTCGTTCAAGTCGGGTAGGGGATTGAAGGAACTCTTCCGTGCCGTCATCCAGGTCTATGAGGGCAAGCAGGGCTCCGCGCGTCATCTGCATATCAACTACGGCCACGAGATAGAGCAGGGCATCAGTCATATTCAGCACTTCCTGAAGAAAGACGAGCATATCACCCAGCACTATTCCACCCGCTATCTGGCCATCAAACTGCTGGAGCACGACAGCGAGGCCCTGCGCTATATCGGACAGCACCTCTCCGAGGAACATCGTCCGGAAGACCGCCGCCAGCTGCTATCGGCTCGCGACAAGGCAGCTTCGCGTGTGCAGGATGAGACAGGCACTGACTCTGAGACAGCTATCATGGATGCCAAGTACGGCTTCATCAACGGCGCCCTGAAGGAGGCGGGCTATGTAACGGGAAAGCAGGAAGATACCTATCGCACCACCCATCGTATCGATGCCGTGCTGTCGCATAAGATTTGGGGCTTCCCCGTGTTCTTCGCCATCCTCTTCGTGATGTTCCATACCACGTTTATCCTTGGCCAGTATCCTATGGACTGGATTGAGGCAGGCGTAGAGTGGCTGGGCGAGTGGATAGGCGCTACGATGAGCGAGGGACCGATGCGTTCTATGCTCGTCGATGGTGTCATTGGCGGCGTGGGCAGCGTCATCGTGTTCCTGCCTCAGATACTCATTCTCTACTGCTTCATCTCCATCATGGAGGACTCAGGCTATATGGCTCGTGCTGCCTTTATCATGGACCGACTGATGCACAAGATGGGGCTTCATGGCAAGTCGTTTATCCCGCTGGTCATGGGCTTTGGTTGTAATGTGCCAGCCGTGATGGCTACCCGTACCATCGAGAGCCGTCGCTCGCGCCTGATCACGATGATGATTCTCCCGCTGATGTCGTGCTCGGCACGCTTGCCTATTTATATCATGATTATCGGCACATTCTTCGCAGTAGAGTACCAGTCATGGGTCATGATATCCCTCTATCTCATTGGCATCATCCTATCGGTGGTAGTGAGCAAGGTCTTCTCTACCTTTATCATCAAGGGCGAGGACACTCCGTTTGTGATGGAACTGCCGCCTTATCGTTTCCCAACGCTCAGGGCCGTGATGCGCCATACCTGGGAGAAAGGTAAGGAATACCTGAAGAAGATGGGCGGTGTCATCCTGGTGGCCAGCATCCTGGTGTGGGCTTTGGGCTATTTCAGCTTCACGGGTGTGGCCGATTCGATGGAGAGCAGTATCATCGGGCGACTGGGACAGGCTGTGGCTCCTGTATTCTCCGTTCAGGGCTTCAACTGGCAGCTTGATGTGTCGCTGATGGCCGGTGTGGGTGCCAAGGAGATAGTGGCCTCTACCATCGGTGTGCTGGGCGGCCTGGAGTCGCTCACCGTTCTTCAGGCCTACTGCTACCTGCTCTTCGTGCTCATCTATTTCCCCTGTATAGCCACCATTATTGCTATCAAGAACGAGACGGGCTCGTGGCGTTGGGCTTTCGTCTCTGCTGTTTACACTACCTGCCTGGCTTGGATTGTATCGGCTGTGGTCTATCAGGTGGGCTTGCTCTTCTCTTAGTTTTTGCGTTTTAGCCTGTTTCGCCTTGCGTTTCAGGCTGTTTTAGCTTGCGTTTGAGGCTATTTCACCTTGCGTTTGAGGCTGTTTCGCATCGCGTTTCAGCCTGTTTCGCATTGCGTTTGAGGCTGCTTCGCAAAAAGGTATAATATTTCCATTGCGGTTCTCGAATATTGAGGCAAATAACATCGTAAATGACGATCACGCCGTTCGCGACCCGCGAACGCCGTGATCACGGGCCGCGAACTGGCACATCTCGACCCGTGAACCGGCACATCCTAAGTCACGCACCGTGTAATCGTTTTTGATTTGGCCAAATGACCAAATGACCGCGCACAAAAAAAGGTGTGCCTAAGCACACCTTTATAATTGATTCTTCTGTAATGTTTCTTAGAAGTTGTAGAATACACCGAAGCGGAGGTTGTCAAGACGGAACAGAGTGTTGGTCTTTGCGCCAAAGTTGAAATTTGTGTCAGGATCGGGGGCGCCGGTAAGATCAGCAACCTGAGACTTGGTGTAACCCAAATTAAACATATCGTCGTCGAACTTAGTAACAAGAGTCCACTGGTCGTTAATCTTGAAAGAAACACCAGGAGCTACAAACAGACCAAGATTCATACCTGCCTTGTTGTCGTATGTGTCAGTGGTGCCAGGCTTGAAACCTGCTTCTGAAGTCTTATCAATAGAGAAATTGATACCACCATCAGCAAAAACATTGAACTTACCAACAGTCAGGAGCTGATAACGAACATAGGGACGGAGAGCGATGGTAGTTGTTGTAGGCTTCAGACGCTTTGCAACGGGATCAGCACCAACACCAGTCCATTTGTCCTCTTGTGACTGAGACTCGTAAGATAAAGCAATACCTACACTCATCTTATCATCGAGAGCCATACCAAATTCAGGAGCGATTGTAAGATCGTTTGTTGTTCTCTCGATGTTTGGCGTTGTAGAGTTGTTTTTGATGCTAGTGAAACCAGCGGTACCACCAACATAATACTGAGCGTTCATTGAAACTGCTACAAAAGCTGTAGCCAAAGTCATCAAAATCTTTTTCATTTTTTCAATTTGTTTTGTTAAACTTAACCACCTTTTTACGGGCAGCATTAACTTTGATTCGGGTGCAAAAGTACAAAAAACTTTATTATCACCAAATATTTTTGCTAATTTTTTTTATTTTTTTGTTAAAAAACTTGATTTTTCTCAATCGTTTTCCTGTTTCCACCATAATAATATATAAAAAAGGGGATCTTTCGACCCCCTTATTTTATCTCCCAACCGATGGCTGAAGCACCTAAAACGGCGGCCGAGGCCCCGTCGAGTCCGCTGACGAGGAACTGCGCCTTGCCTCGGAAGGGCTTCATGACGTGGGCATCGTAGGCCTCGCGAATGGGTTTCATGATGAGTTCGCCGGCTTTGGTCATGCCTCCGAAGAAGATAAAGGCCTCAGGCGAAGAGAAGGCTGCAAAGTCGGCACAGGCCTCGCCCAGCATCTTGCCTGTGAAATTATAAATTTCAAGAGCCAGTTCATCGCCCTTCTCGGCAGCAATACTCACGTCGAGCGAGGTGATGTCCTCTGGCTTCATATCGCGAAGCAGGGAAGGACGGGTGGTCTTCTCAAGCAACTCACGAGCCGTGCGTGCCACGCCAGTAGCAGAGCAGTAGGCTTCCAGACAGCCCGTTCTGCCGCATCCGCAGGGACGCCCCTCAGCACCGCGTACCATTGTGACGTGTCCCAGTTCGCCAGCAAAGCCATCATGTCCGTAGAGCAGCTGTCCGTTGGCCACGATGCCCGATCCTACGCCTGTTCCCAGGGTGATGACGATAAAGTCCTTCATGCCACGGGCGGCACCATAGACCATCTCGCCTACAGCAGCGGCGTTGGCATCGTTGGTCAGGCCTACGGGGATGCCTCCTAAGCGCTCGCTGAACATCTGAGCCAGAGGCACGATGCAGTCGTGGGCCCAAGGCAGGTTGGGCGCAAACTCGATGGTGCCCTTATAGTAGTTGCCGTTGGGGGCACCGATGCCCATTGCCTTGATTTTATCAAGGCCTCCGACCTGTTCTATGATGGGCTGAAGAGCCTCAATGCAGGCGTTGACGTATGATTCTGCTGTGGCGTGACCACCAGTCTTGATGGCGGTGGTAGCCTTGATATCGCCGCGTGCGTCAACGATGCCGAAGACTGAATTGGTGCCTCCCAGATCTAATCCGATGACGTAGGGCTTGATAGCTTGTTGTTCCATTGTTTTGGTGCTTTAAGTTTAAATAATGTTGTTCCGACTGCAAAGATAGTAATTTTTTTGCGATTCCCTATTCATAATTCACTTTTTTTTTGTACCTTTGCAAACGCTATGACATTCGACGTAAACACGATACCGAATTTGTTGGATATAGTATTCAAGGGGCTGCTCATTGGCATCATTGCATCAGCTCCTATGGGACCTGTAGGCGTGCTCTGTGTGCAGCGTACGCTCAACAAGGGACGCTGGTATGGTTTCGTCACGGGTTGTGGCGCTGCGCTGAGCGACATTATCTATGCCGGTATCACGGGCTTGGGCATGGGTATGGTGGTAGAGCTGGTGAGCAACGATACCAACCGGTTCTATCTGCAGATAGCGGGTAGCCTGATGCTGCTGGCATTCGGCATCTTCACCTATCGCACAGATCCTACGAAGAAGTTGCGCACGCCAGGAAAGAACAAGGGCACGCTGACTCACAACGGCATTACGGCCTTCCTTGTGACGCTGAGCAATCCGCTGATTGTCTTCCTCTTTATGGCCCTGTATGCGCAGTTCTCATTTGGTCTGCAGCCCGATAAACCCCTTGAGATGGTGGTGGGCTTCACCAGTATCGTGGGCGGCGCGCTGCTGTGGTGGTGGGGACTGACCTGGCTGGTGGACGTGATAAGACTGAAATTCGACAATAACGGCATTCGTATTATCAACAGGATAATTGGCACGCTGGTGATTCTGGGCAGTTTGATTGTGCTGCTCACCACGCTCTTCAGCCTGCATCTCTATAATATTTTCTGAATTATTTATGTTTGTTGCACAGGAATTACGTAAGAACAACATTGCGGAATACCTGCTTTATATGTGGCAGGTAGAGGATACGATACGTGCATTCGGCTGTTCACTGCCCCGTATCCGCCGAGAATATATCGACCGTTTCGACTATGACGACGAGCGGAAGGAAGAGGAGGCCGACTGGTTTGGCAACCTGATCAGGATGATGAACCAGGAGGGCTGTCGCGAGCAAGGTCATCTGCAAATCAATAAGGTGACGCTGCAGATGCTCTCAGAACTGCACCAGCAGCTACTCTCATCGTCGAAATTTCCCTTTTATAATGCCGAATATTACAAGGTGTTGCCCTTTATCGTGGAATTGCGCAACCGTGGTGCCAACAAGGAAGAGGGCGAGATAGAGACCTGTCTGAACCTGCTCTACGGCGTGATGATGTTGCGTCTGCAGAAAAAGGAGATCACCACGAATACGGAGCACGCCCTCAAGGAGGTTTCTACCTTCATAGGGATGCTGAGCGATTATTACAAGAAAGACAAAGAAGAACCGCTGGAGTTTTAGCGTATGAATATATTGATAACTGGCTGTAACGGACAGCTGGGCAACGAGATGCAATTGCTGGAGCGTGAGAACCCACAGCATACCTATTTCAATACCGATGTGCAGGAACTGGATATCACCAATCAGGAGGCTATTGAGGCGTTTGTTGAGGAGCACAAGATTGACGGAATTGTGAACTGCGCTGCCTATACCGCTGTGGATAAGGCCGAGGAGAACGAGGAGCTCTGTCAGCGACTCAATGCCGAGGCTCCCGCCTACCTGGCTCACGCCGTGGGAAACAGGGGTGGATGGATGATCCAGATTTCTACCGACTATGTGTTTGACGGCACCAATCACACCCCTTATAAGGAGGATGAGGACACCTGTCCGAACAGCGTCTATGGACGTACGAAACTGGTGGGCGAGTTGAATGTGCAGAAACTGTGTCCGCTGTCGATGATTATCCGCACGGCCTGGCTCTACTCTACGTTTGGCAATAACTTTGTGAAGACGATGATACGCCTGGGACGCGAGCGTCAAGAACTGGGTGTCATCTTCGATCAGATAGGCACGCCAACCTATGCACGGGACCTTGCTGTGGCCATCTTTGCTGCCATAAACCAAGGCGTTAATCCTGGCGTGTATCACTTTAGTAATGAGGGTGTTATATCGTGGTATGACTTTACGAAAGCCATCCACCGGTTGGCTGGTATCAACACCTGTAAGGTACGTCCGCTCCACACCTCGGAATATCCTACGCCGGCAGCCCGTCCGCACTACAGCGTGCTTGACAAGACAAAGATCAAGAAGACCTATGGTATAGAGATTCCTTACTGGGAAGACTCGTTGGCCGAGTGCATTGCAAAATTGTAAATAGTAAATAGTCAAATAGTAAATTATAGTTGTGAATCAGGAGATAGAACGTAGAAGAACGTTTGCGATTATTTCGCACCCGGATGCCGGTAAGACCACGCTGACAGAAAAATTCCTGCTCTTTGGCGGACAGATTCAGGTGGCCGGTGCCGTGAAGAGTAACAAAATCAAGAAGACAGCCACGAGCGACTGGATGGAGATCGAGAAGCAACGTGGTATCTCGGTGTCAACCTCTGTGATGGAGTTTGACTACACCCCCGATGGCAAGGATATAGAGTACAAGGTAAACATCCTGGATACCCCTGGTCACCAGGACTTCGCGGAGGATACCTTCCGCACGCTGACTGCCGTTGACTCGGCTATCATCGTGGTGGATGGTGCCAAGGGTGTGGAGACGCAGACGCGCAAGCTGATGACGGTGTGTCGTATGCGCAAGACCCCTGTCATCATCTTTGTGAACAAGATGGACCGTGAGGGTCGTGACCCCTTCGACCTGCTTGATGAGTTGGAGAAGGAGCTGGAAATCAAGGTGCGCCCCCTGTCTTGGCCTATCAATCAGGGTGCAAAGTTCAAGGGCGTGTATAATATTTACGAGCAGAAACTCGACCTCTTTACGCCTGATAAGCAGCGCGTTACGGAGAAAGTTAGTGTGGAGGTCAGTTCCGCTGAGCTCGATCAGCGCGTAGGAGAAACCGATGCTGCCAAGCTCCGTGAAGACCTGGAACTGGTAGATGGCGTCTATCCCGAGTTTGACGTAGAGACCTACCGCTCGGCAGAGGTGGCTCCCGTGTTCTTTGGTTCTGCATTGAATAACTTCGGCGTGCAGGAACTTCTGAACTGCTTCGTAGAGATTGCGCCCAGTCCCCGTCCTACCAAGGCTGAGGAGCGCGAGGTGCAGCCCGAGGAGCAGAAATTCACTGGCTTCATCTTCAAGATTACTGCCAATATCGACCCCAATCACCGTTCGTGTATCGCCTTCTGTAAGGTGTGCAGCGGAAAATTCCAGCGCAACCAGCCCTATCTGCATGTGCGTCAGGGCAAGACGATGCGCTTTACCTCGCCCACGCAGTTTATGGCGCAGCGTAAGAGTACTATCGACGAGGCTTGGCCAGGCGATATTGTAGGTCTGCCCGATACGGGAGGCATCTTCAAGATTGGTGATACGATTACTGAGGGCGAGCAGCTGCATTTCCGCGGTCTGCCTTCGTTCTCACCCGAGCTGTTCAAGTATATCGAGAACGATGATCCTATGAAGGCCAAGCAGTTGCAGAAAGGTATCGACCAGTTGATGGACGAAGGTGTGGCACAGCTGTTTGTCAACCAGTTTAACAACCGCAAGATTATCGGAACCGTAGGACAGCTGCAGTTCGAGGTTATCCAGTACCGCTTGGAGAACGAGTACAACGCCAAGTGCCGCTGGGAGCCCGTACACCTGTATAAAGCCTGCTGGATTTCGAGTGATGACGAAAAAGAGCTGGAGATCTTCAAGAAGCGCAAGTACCAGTATATGGCGAAGGATAAAGAGGGTAGGGATGTGTTCCTGGCCGACTCAGGCTACGTGCTACAGATGGCTCAGCAGGACTTCGAGCATATCCAGTTCCACTTCACCAGCGAGTTTTAGAGAATGAAAAATGAGAATTGAGGGTTGAGCATTATTTCAACTCCAATTCCTTTTGCATACGAATGATTTCGTCGCGATATTGGGCGGCCTGCAGGAAATCCAACTGCTTGGCCGCCTCTTTCATGCGGCGTGTGGTCTCGGCAATGAGCTTTTCCAGCTGCGGACGCGTCATACGCTCCTCGATAGGATCGGCGGCCTTGTCATAATGAGAATCGTGCCCTGAGAACTGGGCGTTCTTGAGTTCCTTGATGTCTGGACGGTCGTCGCTGCGACTCAGCGCACTCTTCAGGGCTTTCTGAATCTGTGTGGGCGTGATGCCGTGCTGCTCGTTATACTGTAACTGCTTGGTGCGTCGACGATTAGTCTCGTCAATGGTCTCCTGCATCGAGCGGGTGATGGTGTCGGCATACATGATGACGCGCCCATTGACGTTTCGAGCAGCGCGGCCTGCTGTCTGAACCAACGAACGGCGATTCCTCAAGAAGCCCTCCTTGTCAGCATCAAGGATGGCCACCAGCGAAACCTCGGGCAGGTCAAGACCTTCGCGCAGCAGGTTGACACCCACCAGTACATCGAACTCACCATTGCGCAGCTTCTCCAGTATCTGCACACGGTCGAGGGTTGCCACATCGCTGTGGATATAGGCGGTGCGTACACCGTGATTCAACAGAAATTCTGTTAGCTCTTCTGCCATTCGCTTGGTCAGGGTGGTAATCAACACCCTTTCATGACGCTCTGTCCTCAAGCGGATTTCTTCCAGCAGATCGTCAATCTGATTCTCGCTGGGGCGCACTTCTATCTCAGGGTCAAGAAGGCCCGTAGGACGGATAATCTGCTCTACGACAACGCCTTCCGACTGTGCCAGCTCGTAATCGGCAGGCGTGGCCGAGACATAGATAATCTGGTTGACCTCCTGCTGGAACTCATCGAAGGTCAGCGGACGGTTGTCGAAGGCAGCGGGCAGACGGAAACCATATTCCACGAGATTGGTCTTGCGAGCCCTGTCGCCACCGTACATAGCGCCTATCTGAGGCACGGAGACGTGACTCTCGTCGATGAACATCAGGAAGTCGTCGGGGAAGAAGTCGAGCAGACAATAGGGACGCTCGCCGGCCTTCCTGCCGTCGAAATAGCGGGAATAGTTCTCAATGCCCGAACAATGGCCCAGTTCCTTGATCATCTCCATATCGTACTCCACGCGCTCCTTGATGCGCTGGGCCTTGATGGGGTCGCCCAATTCCTCGAAGAACGCCACTTGCTTGGTTAGATCGTCCTGGATATCGTGAATGGCCTTGTTGGTCTGTTCCTGTGTGGTCATAAACAGATTGGCAGGATAGAGCTTGTAGTCAGCATAGCGTCCTAAGCGCAGCAGGGTGACGGGGTCGAGCTCCTCAATGGTATCAATCTCATCGTCCCAGAACGTGATGCGCAGAATCTTTTCGCTATAGGCCATATAAACATCGACGGTGTCGCCTTTTACGCGAAAGGTGCCGCGCTCCAAGGCAATATCGTTGCGCACGTAGAGCGACTGCACCAGCTTTCTGAGCAATGCGTTGCGCTCGATATTCTGACCCTGGCGGATCTCGACAACATTTTCTGACAGCGCATTGGGACTGCCCATACCGTAGATACAGGAGATAGACGAAATGACAACGACATCCTTCCTGCCAGAAAGCAGGCTGCTCACGGCCGACAGACGCAAGCGGTCGATCTCCTCGTTGATAGCCAGGTCTTTCTCGATATACGTGTCGCTGGCAGGCAGATAGGCCTCAGGCTGATAATAGTCGTAATAACTGACGTAATACTCTACGGCGTTGTCGGGGAAGAAGCCGCGCATCTCATCGTAGAGCTGAGCGGCCAGCGTCTTGTTGTGGCTAAGAATAAGGGTTGGGCGGTTGATGTTGGCTATCACATTGGCCATCGTAAACGTCTTTCCGGAGCCCGTCACACCAAGTAGAACCTGGGCGCGGTCTCCACGTCTTACACCATCGGTCAACTCGCGGATAGCTTCTGGCTGATCGCCAGTAGGTTGGTATTTGGAAGTCAGTTTAAAGTCCATTTCAAACTGCAAAATTACAAATAATCTGTGAAATCTGTATAATCTGTGTTTAAAAAATTAATAAACGCTTTGTGCTTTGCGCAAAAATGTGTAATTTTGCAGCTCAAAACTCGATGTAGATGAAAATCAAAACCATTATATTGTGCTCAGTTGTACTCCTGCTGACGGGATGCGCAACTGAGTTTAACAGGGTTTTCAAGAGTACTGATTACGACTACAAGTACGAATTTGCCAAGCAATGTTTCGCAGACGGCAAGTTCGGACGCGCTGAGTTGTTGCTGCAAGACCTGATCACGCTGAAGAAGGGTACCGACGAAGCAGAAGAGGCCCTTTATATGTTGGCGATGTCGCAATATATGAACGGCGACTACGAGACGGCAGCAACTACCTTCAAGAAGTATTTCTCGTCTTATCCGCGTGGTCTGTATGCCGAGCAGGCTTTGTTCTATGTCGGACAGTCGCTTTATGAGGGTGCGCCAGAGCCCCGTCTGGATCAGACGCCTACGATAGGTGCTATCAATGCCTACCAGCAATTCCTGGATTTCTATCCGGAGTCTCCACTGCGAAGTAAAGCGCAAGACCGCCTGTTTGACCTGCAGGAAAAACTGGTGATGAAGGAACTGCTCTCAGCACAGCTCTATTATAATTTGGGAGGCTATTTCGGCAACATCAACTCCAACAGCGAGAGTAATTATTCATCGAGCATCATCGTGGCTCAGAATGCGCTGAAGACCTATCCCTATTCAAATCACCGTGAGGACTTCTCGCTGCTGATTATGAAGAGCAAGTTTGAACTGGCCGAGAACTCAAGTGCAGATAAGCGTATGGAGCGCTATCAGGATGCTGAGGACGAATGCTACGGATTCCTGAACGAGTATCCGGAGTCAACAAGCAAGTCGCTGGCCGAGAAATATATCGCTAAATGCAAGAAAGTAACAAAGGATTAATATAATTTCAAATACAACAATGGATTACAAGAAATCAAAAGCACCGGTAAATACCGTTACTCGCAACATCATGGATCTCTGTGATGAGACTGGAAACATCTACGAGAGCGTTTCAATCATTGCGAAGCGTGCTAATCAAATTTCAGTTCAAATCAAGGAAGACCTGTCAAAGAAACTGGCTGAGTTCGCTTCTTACAATGAGTCATTGGAGGAAGTGTTCGAAAATCGCGAGCAGATAGAGATTTCACGCTACTACGAGAAGTTGCCCAAACCATCGCTGCTGGCTACTCAGGAATTCGTAGAGGGCAAGGTCTATTGGCGCGATCCTGCTAAGGATGCTCAGAACGCAGAGGCATGATTCAGCGTATTCAGACCATTTTCCTTCTACTGGCGGGTATCGCATTTGCCGTGAGTGCGGTAATGAGCGATATGCTGTGGACAGAGGTGTTGTTAGGTTGTTTGGCGCTCTTGTCGCTGGGTAATATATTCCTCTTCCGCAAACGTCCCACGCAGGCTACATTATGTACGGCAGCTATGGCGTTGGCAATAGTCTATTATATCATCTTAGCCGTGCAGCAACCTATGCTGGTGTGGCCGATGGCATTGCCGATGGTGGCTGTCATCTTTCTCTTCCTGGCTCGAAACAGAATAGTGAAGGATGAGAAGTTAGTGAGGTCGCTCGATAGAATCAGGTAAATCGAAGAAAACATCAAAGGGGTGTCGGGCATAGAAAGCGCGTCGCCCCTTTATTATCTCAAAAAATATGGATATCAAAACAGCAGAATTCACACTGTCGTCGCCACGCGAGTCGATGTGCCCTAAGGACACCAAACCCGAATATGCGTTTATCGGAAGGTCTAATGTGGGCAAGTCGAGTTTGATCAATATGCTCTCGCGCAACAAGAAACTGGCTAAGACATCTTCAACGCCAGGCAAGACCTTGCTCATCAACCATTTCCTGATGAACCGAGAGTGGTATCTTGTCGATCTGCCAGGCTATGGCTTCGCCAAGCGTTCCAAGACCGAGGTGGCCAAGCTTGACCAGATGATCCGTGGCTATATATTGGAGCGCGAACAGTTGGTGAATGTGTTTGTGCTGGTTGATATCCGCTTGGAGCCACAGAAGATAGACTTGGAGTTTATCAATTGGCTGGGGGTATCGAGCATCCCCTTTGCCATCATCTTTACAAAGGCCGATAAACTGTCGGAATCAAAGGTGAAGGCAAACGTTGATGCTTATGTGAAGACGATGCTGGAGACCTGGGAGGAGATGCCGCCATATTTTATCACCTCTTCTAATAATGCGCGCGGGCGCGAAGAGGTGCTCAATTATATTGATCAGGTCAATAAGTCGCTGAAATAGTAGATGGCTAAGGAAATACCATATCTTGAGGTGCAGTCGCTGACCAAGTCGTTCGGCTCGCTGGTGCTTTTCGAGAATATCAGCTTTTCGATTGCTGAGCGCCAGAAGGTAGGACTGATAGCCAAGAATGGTATGGGAAAGTCAACACTGCTGTCGCTCCTGTCGGGTAAGGACGGGTATGATAGTGGAGATATTATCTATCGTCGTGACCTGAAAGTAGGATTCTTGGAACAGGTGCCTGTCTTTGACCCTAACGATACGGTGCTTGATGCTTGCTTCAACCATCATGGCGATGAAGAGAAAGTGCTCAAGGCCAAGCAAATCCTCACCCAGCTCAAGATTCGTAATCTGCAGCAGCCGATGGGACAGCTCAGTGGTGGACAGCAGAAACGGGTGGCTTTGGCTAATGTGCTGATAACAGAGCCCGACCTGCTGATCCTTGATGAGCCCACCAACCACTTGGATCTGGAGATGATTGAGTGGCTCGAGGGATTTCTGAATCGTGGCAACAAGACGTTGCTGATGGTGACGCATGACCGCTATTTCCTGGATCGAGTCTGCTCTGTCATCCTGGAGATAGATGACCGAACTATCTATACCTATCGTGGCAACTATTCCTATTACCTGGAAAAGCGTCAGGAACGAATAGATAACCGTAGGGCTGAGATAGCACGTGCCAATAATCTGTATCGCACTGAGCTTGACTGGATGCGCCGACAGCCACAGGCACGAGGTCATAAGGCAAAATATCGTGAGGAAGCCTTCTATGACTTGGAGCGTATCGCTAAGTCGCGTATCGAGGAGCGTGCCATCCGGCTGAAAGCATCCAATGTCTATATAGGTTCGAAAATATTTGAGTGTCAGTATATCTCGAAAGCCTTTGATGATACGGTTATCATGAAGGACTTCTATTACAACTTCTCGCGTTTCGAGAAGATGGGAATAGTGGGTAATAACGGTACGGGAAAATCTACCTTTCTGAAGATGCTGCTGGGACAGATGACGCCTGATGATGGACGTATCGTCATTGGAGAGACGGTCAGATTTGGTTATTTCTCGCAAGAAGGACTGAAATTTGATGAACAGCAGAAGGTGATAGATGTGGTGAGGGATATTGCGGAGTATGTGGATCTGGGAAGCGGGCGACACCTGACAGCCAGTCAGTTCCTACAGCATTTCCTCTTTACGCCAGAACAGCAGCATAATTATGTCTATAAACTGTCAGGCGGTGAGAAACGCAAACTCTATCTGTGTACCGTCTTGATGCGTAATCCCAACTTCCTAGTGCTGGACGAGCCCACCAATGATCTGGACATCGTGACACTACAAATATTGGAAGAGTACCTGCAGGATTTCCCTGGCTGCGTGATTGTGGTGAGTCACGACCGCTACTTCATGGATAAGGTGGTCGATCACTTGCTGGTGTTCAAAGGACAAGGTGAGATCAAGGATTTCCCCGGCAACTATACCCAATACCGCGAATGGCAAGCCCTGCAACCAAAAGATGCTGCTCCTGTAGCAAAACCTGCGCAGTCAACAGCTCCAACGGCTACAGCTCCAACGTCCAAAGAGGACAAACGCAAGATGTCGTATAAGGAGAAACGTGAGTATGAGCAGCTGGAAAAGGATATAGACGCGCTTGAAACAGAGAAAAAACAGATTGAGGAAGCGCTGAGCAGTGGAATGCTGGGCGTTGACGAGATAACAACGATGAGCAAACGACTGCCGCTATTGACGGAAGAACTCGATGAGAAGTCAATGCGCTGGTTGGAACTGAGTGAACTGATATGATACAGCAATATCCATCACGACTATTAGAACGGGCTGTTCATGAGTTCTCTCAGCTGCCTGGCATAGGTCGCAAAACGGCCTTACGGCTAGTGCTTCACCTGTTGCGTCAGGATGCGGAGGATGTCATGCAGTTTACCGATGCCGTCAGTCAGATGAAGCAAGAGGTGAAATTCTGTCGAGTGTGTCATAATATCAGCGATCAGGAGGTCTGTCCTATCTGCTCGGATGAGCGTCGGGATGCGTCAACCATCTGTGTTGTGGAAAACATTCAGGATGTGATGGCAGTGGAAAACACCCAGCAGTTTTCAGGCCTTTATCATGTCCTAGGCGGACTCATCTCGCCAATGGATGGAATCGGGCCTGGCGACCTGGAAATAGAGTCGCTGGTGAACCGTGTGGAAGAAGGGGATGTGAAGGAGGTCATTCTAGCTCTAAGCTCAACGATGGAGGGCGACACGACCAATTTCTATATCTTCCGCAAATTGGCTTCCTTTGATGTAAAGATATCCATCATTGCCAGAGGTATTGCTGTCGGCAACGAACTGGAATATACCGATGAGGTGACGCTGGGACGATCAATCCTGAACCGAACACCTTTTGACGGGAAATAAAACTCAATGAATGATGAAACGAACACGTAACATATTGATGGCCATCTATTGGCTGATATTATTCGCTGCTGCAGGCTTGTATTGCTGTGGGGAGTTCTTGGAGGTAGATATGGCCTTGCTCTCGTCTGACGAAGACCGCCAACTGGGGGTCGTTGTACAGATGGTGGAGATACTGTTGACATTAGGCTTGGTACCATTGGCCTTGCGCTTGTTTAAGTTCCAGCGCATTCATCATGCGCTCATAGCAAACTCGCAAGACGCTCTGCTGAAGTGGGGTAGTGTGCGCATGTTGATATTAGGTTTCTTGCTGGTGAGTAACACCTTGCTATATTATCTCTATGGCTTTGAAGCCGCTTTTGGCTATCTGGCTGTGATGGTGATGCTCACGATGCCGTTTGTACTGCCAACGATGAACCGGTGTAAAGCGGAGACAGAAGAAACGAAAGTAGAAGCAGATAATACTGAAGACCAGGAGACAGAAGTATGAAACTAACGGTTATCATAGTCAGCTATAACGTCTGTTATTATCTTGAACAATGTGTTGACAGCGTACAACGAGCCACAAAGGGGCTTGAGGTAGAGATTTTTGTGGTTGACAATCATTCCTCTGATGACTCTGTTGACTATTTGAAGCGCCGTTTTGCCGATACCATTACTCTGATAGAGTGTAACCATAATCTCGGTTTCGCAAAAGCCAATAATATCGCCATCTCACAGTCAAGCGGCGAATATGTCCTCTTGCTCAATCCAGATACGTTCGTAGGCGAAAACAGTATTCGTCAGGTATTGGATTTTATGGATGCTCATCCCCATGCGGGTGGGGCAGGCGTGATGATGCATAATGCTGATGGAAGCATTGCTCGAGAGTCGCGTCGCGGGCTTCCCACTCCCTATGTCTCATTACTCAAGATGCTCGGTTTGTCAAGTCGATATTATATGAGTCATCTGTCGTGGACGGAGCCAGGACAAATAGATGTGGTAAGTGGAGCGTTTATGATGCTTCGACGCTCAGCCTTAGAAAAGGTGGGATTGCTCGATGAGGATTTCTTTATGTATGGCGAGGATATCGACCTTTCATATCGTATCAAGAAAGGTGGGTATGAGAACTGGTATATACCAGCCCATATCGTTCATTATAAAGGGGAATCAACCCAGAAAACGTCATTCCGCTATGTCCATGTGTTCTATCAGGCAATGCTGATATTCTTCCGAAAACATTATGGCCATCTTGGTTTCTTGCTGACATTGCCAGTAAAAATAGCCATTTATTGTAGGGCTTTCCTGGCGCTTGTACAGATGCAGTATATGCTATTACGTAGGTATCTGGGTGATTATGGCGAGCGTACTGCCGACACGACCTATTATTTTCAGGGGCAGCAGCCGATGATTGACTGTTGTATGGACATAGCCCGTCGTAAAGGACTTGCAATAGCTGAAGAGAAATCCGACTCTGACTGTGTTGTCTATGATGCTGATACGCTGTCATTTGAACAGATGATTGCCGATGCTGTCAAGCAGCTAGGAAAGCAGATAGGCACTTATAGCAGGAAGACCCGCGTTATCATCACCTCAAAAGAGATTATCAAATGATACAGTTGCCAATAGTCAGGCTCAGGGCAATGGAACCTGAGGATTTGGACGTGCTCTATACCATAGAGAACGATACGTCGATATGGAAACTCGGACTCACCAATGTGCCTTATTCGCGTTTTGTACTGCATGATTTCATGGCGAATAATACTGGCGATATCTACACGGATAAGCAGGTGAGACTCATCATAGAGAACGAGGCTAGAGAGATGGTCGGAATGGTTGATCTTCTTAAATTTGACCCGAAGAACCAAAAGGCTGAACTCGGTATCTTAATCAGTAGTGGCTATCGTGGAAAAGGCTATGCGAAAGCAACCATATCGCAGATACACGAATATGCACTCTCTACGCTTCATCTCCATCAGCTCTATGTGGTGATTGCTGCTAGTAATACGGCTTCTTTGGACCTATTCCGTAAATACGGTTATCAGCAGTCGGGTAGTCTGCATGACTGGCTCTTTGACGGCAGCGCCTATTATGATGCCATTATCCTGCAACGGCTGCTGTAAGATTATCCCCTCCTGCGGAATTCAGAGCAGGTGATAGCGGTGGCGATGGCAACATTTAAGCTCTCTGGGCCTTCATGGAACTGAGGTATCAGCAGTTTATGGGTAATCAGTTGTCGGATGTTGGGTGAAATACCATTTCCTTCATTTCCCATAACAATGATACCCTCGCTGGTCAGCTTGTGAGTGTAGATGTTCTGTCCGTCAAGCAAGGTGCCATAGACTGGAACTTGGGCTTGAAGGATTACATCTGCCAGGTCTGTATAAACGATGTTTACTCGTGCAATGCTACCCATCGTCGCCTGTACGACCTTCGGGTTCCATGCATCTGCAGTACCCTCGGAACAATAGATGGTAGTAATGCCAAACCAATCGGCAATGCGTATGATGGTCCCCAGATTGCCAGGATCCTGTACATCATCAAGTGCAAGGGATAGCGTAGAGACAGACTCGATTTCCTTGTTCGGTATCTCAAAGACGGCTAACACCGCTTGTGGGTGCTGTAAAAAACTGACCTTACGCAGCTCTTCTTCGCTAACTTCCTGATACGCATGGCCGTTATGACTCCATTCGTTGGTGGCAAAGATGCTGTGTGCTTTAAAACCTGCGCGCAACAGATCTCCTACCACTTTGGGACCTTCGGCAACAAAGAGATGCTCTTTCTTCCTGAATTTCTTTTGTTCGAGTTGCCGAACAAACTTAATCTGGTTTTTACTAATCATTGTGCAAAAGTACGAATAAGCGAGTAAAGCACCAAAAGAAAAACTCGCTTTCTTTATTTTATCTCAAGTTTTTTGTGTACTTTTGCGCTTGATTATGCGAAAGGTATTCAAGTTTGGTCTCTTTATGTTGGGCGCGACAGCATTGCTATCATCGTGTTCATCAACAAAATATGTGCCTGAAAATGAATTCCTTTTAAATAGCGTAAAGCTGGAAACAGAGGGTGACTATCGCGATTTGAATACTATTGCGCTACGCAGTTATGTACGCCAGATGCCCAATCGCCGGTGGTTCTCGCTTTTTAAACTGCCATTGGCAACATATTCCCTTTCTGGACGTGATTCCTCGAAATGGGTAAACCGCACTCTGAAGGCCATTGGCGAACCGCCTGTCATCTACGACAGCATACGTACCGTGCTTACCTGCAACGACCTGACTCAGCAACTGAAGAACGAGGGGTTTCTTAATGCCTGCGTCCGACCGGTTGTCGAAAGACACAAACGAAAGGTGGATGTTACATATACGCTCATGCCCGGAGAGCCTTATTTCATTCATCAGATTGATTATGATATTCAGGATACGGCTATAGCGCGCATTCTGAATCAACAGGATTCTACTAAGAGTCTGTTGAGAAGTGGAATGAGGTTTGATGTAGCCCGATTGGATGCAGAGCGAAAACGCATTACTACATTGTTGGCTGACAGCGGCTATTATCGCTTTCATAAGGATTTTATCACTTATCAGGCAGATTCCATTGCAGATTCTCATTTGATTAATCTCACGCTTCGCCTTTCATTGTATCATCAAAGTGCCCAAGAGCCGGTTGCTCATACACGCTATTGGCTGCGTCATATCAACTATAGCAGTGGTGACCCTGCTGATACGCTGATTCATCTCCGGCGTCATGTGTTACATGAGTGTACCCATCTTCATGAAGGAAAGCCTTATTCTGCAACGGGATTGCAGAATACATACAATCATTTCGGGCGTATGCAAGCTGTAAAATATACAAATATCACTTTTGTTCAGACACCTGCAGATGATTCGCTTGACTGTCATATACAATTACAGAATAACAAACCTTCTACAATCAGTTTCCAGCCAGAAGGAACTAATACTGCTGGCGATCTCGGTGCAGCGGCCTCGTTAACGTACCAGAATAGGAATCTGTTCAGGGGTAGTGAGGTTCTTACAATACAATTACGAGGTGCCTATGAGGCCATACGTGGGTTGGAAGGTTATTCCAATCAAGATTTCGTAGAGTACAGCACAGAGGCAAAGCTGCAGTTCCCACGATTTATATCGCCATTCCTCAATATGCGCTTGCATCAGAGGGTTAATGCTACGAGCGAGGTGTCATTGCTCTATGATATGCAAGACCGTCCTGAGTTCCATCGCCGTCTCCTTTCGGCAGCATGGCGCTACAGGTGGAACTTTCCTCATCGTCATGAACGCTTTCAGTTAGATCTGCTTGATCTTAATTATGTCTTCATGCCTTGGATATCGAAAACATTCCACGATCTTTACCTGGGCAATGATAATGCGCGTAATGCGATCTTGAGGTATAATTACGAGGATCTGTTTATTACCAAATTGGGTTTTGGCTATACATACACAAAAGGGAATACGGCCTTTAAGTCAAATGTTGAGACCTCGGGTAATGTACTCTCGTTCGCTTCGCATACGATGGATGCCGAGAAAGATGATAATGGGCATTACCGGCTGTTTAACATTGCTTTCGCACAATACGTGAAGTGTGATTTGGATTTGAGTCATGCCTTCCAGATTGATGAGAACAACCAGTTGGTACTCCACGCAGGACTGGGAATAGCCTATCCATACGGAAACTCTACTGTATTGCCTTTTGAGAAGCGTTATTTCTCTGGTGGCGCCAATAGTATTCGTGGTTGGAGCGTACGATCTCTAGGACCAGGAAAGTTCAAAGAGAAGGATGGAAGAATTAACTTCATCAACCAGACGGGCGATATGAAACTCGATCTGAATGCAGAATATCGCACGCGACTGTTCTGGAAGTTCAGTGGTGCTCTTTTTGTTGATGCAGGTAATATTTGGACGTTGCGAGAATATGAGGTACAGCCCGGGGGATTATTCCGTTTCAACGAATTCCTCAATCAGATGGCTGTGAGTTACGGCTTAGGTCTTCGCCTGAACTTCGACTATTTTATCTTGCGCTTTGACCTTGGCATGAAGGCTGTTAATCCCTCTTATGAAGCGGAAGACGATCCCCATTATCCCATCCTCCATCCCAGGTTCAGTCGCGACAACGCTTTCCATTTCGCAGTGGGATTGCCGTTCTAAAGTTAAGAGTAAAAAATAAAAGAATTACATAGATGCTGAGATTTATTTCTTTTGGAAGCGGAAGCAGTGGCAACTGTTATTATCTGTGGACAGAGACCGACAGCCTGATGATAGATACAGGCGTAGGCATACGTTCACTGAAGAAGTATTTCCGTGACTATGGCTTGAGCCTCTCAAAGGTTCACCGCATCCTGATAACTCACGATCATGCTGACCATATCAAATGTGTGGGAAGTATGAGTTATGACTTTCAGCTTCCTGTTTTTGCTACCCGTCTTGTGCATGATGGCATTGACCGAAACTATTGCGTGACTCGTAAGGTTGGCCAAGGGCTTCGCAGATATGTTGAGGTTGGTGTTACGATGCAGGAGGGTGACTTCACCATTACGCCATTTACAGTACCACACGATAGTAGTGATAATGTTGGCTATTTTATTCAGGCTGAAGGAATCAACTTCTGTCTGATAACAGATGCTGGACGCGTCACTGACGAGATGGCTCAGTATATCGGGAGAGCACAGTATCTGGTTTTAGAGGCCAATCACGATAGGGAGATGTTGCAACAAGGACCTTATCCTGATCATCTTAAGGTGCGTATCAGTAATGGAAATGGTCATCTCAATAATGAAGCTTGTGGTGAAGCCATAGCTCGCAATATGGGTGAGCATTTGCGTTATGTGTGGCTCTGCCATTTGTCAGAGGAGAATAACCATCCTGAATTGGCTCGAAAAACGGTAGAGACGGTATTGCGTTCTTATGGTATCGTGGCCGGCAAAGACTTGCAACTGGAAGTACTAAAGCGTACTACACCAACAGGAATCTTTGAATTGGAATAAAAGAGCGATGTCTCTATAAGAGTATGAAAACGGAGTTGCAAGGAGTTATCGTCTGTTATTCCAGACACTCTTGCAACTCCTAAACTTCGGAGAAATATTACAATATTGTCTTAACTGCCTCCAGCATTCCCTTAGCCTCAATCAGGTCGAGGAACTGCTTCACCATCTGGTTCAGACCTGCAACCTTGTTCAGGTCTTCCTGCCAGATAAACTCTGCAGCGAGCACGCCGTCAGCCACCTTCTGGGTGTCACCTGTTGCCCAAAGCTGTTGCAGCAGTTCGATAATCTTCGGATCATCGTTGGGAGTAATCTCGGCACCATCGAAACGCTTGCCACCTTTGTAGTAGGTGATGATAGCTGCCAGACCGAATACAAGGCCCTTAGGCAGTTCGCCTTTGCGCTCGAGATAGGTCTTCACACCTGGCAGGTCGCGAGCCTGGAACTTGGGGAATGAGTTCAGCATGATGCTGGTCACCTGATGATCAACGAATGGGTTGTCGAAGCGCTCCAGTACGTCGGCAGCAAACTTCTCCAACTCCTCCATAGGCAGGTCGAGGGTCTGCATGAGCTCTTCAAACTGTACCTTGTGGATGTATTTTCCGATAACCTCGTGGTTGCAAGCATCACGCACAATGTTGACACCACTCAGATATGCTACAGGGCTTAGTACGGTGTGAGGACCATTCAACAGTGTTACCTTGCGCTTATGATATGGCTCTTCTGAAGGTACGAACAATACGTGCAATCCGGCTTTGTCTGCAGGGAACTCCTCTGCAACTGCCTTTGGAGCCTCAATAACCCAAAGGTGGAAGTTTTCTGCTTGTACTACGAGGTTGTCGCGATAGCCAATCTTTTCTTGGATTTCTGCAATCTCTTTGCGGGGGAAGCCTGGGACGATACGGTCAACAAGGGTAGCGTAAACGCCACAAGACTCCTCAAACCATTTCTTGAAGCCTTCGGGCAACTGCCATAGCTCAATGTATTTGTAGATGCAATCCTTCAGCACGTGGCCATTCAGGAAAATCAACTCACATGGGAAGATAATAAGCCCCTTGGTAGGATCACCATTGAAGGTCTGATAACGACGATACAACAGTTGCACCAGTTTACCGGGATAGCTGCTGGCGGGTTTGTCGTCCAACTTACAAGCGGGATCAAAAGCGATACCAGCCTCTGTGGTATTAGAGATGACAAAACGCATCTCAGGTTGGTCGGCCAGAGCCATAAAGGCATCGTTCTGAGAGTAGGGATTCAGACAGCGGCTGATAACGTCAATGCGCTCAAGTGTGTTGACAGGCTTACCATTCTCACGGCCCTGTAGATTCACGTGATACAGACAGTCCTGACCATTCAGCCAGTCGATCATACCGCCATTCAAAGGCTGAACAACGACAACACTGCCATTGAAGTTGGTCTTCTGGTTCATATTCCAGATAATCCAATCAACGAAAGCACGAAGGAAGTTTCCTTCACCAAACTGAATCACCTTTTCAGGCATTACGCTCTTAGGAGCGAAATGTTTGTTTAATGGTTTTAACATAGTAATCCTTTTTTTGTTGTTTGTATTTTAGCAATATTAGTTTTGTTTATTTCTTGACTGATTTTGCAAAGGTACGTATTATTTCTGATTCCACCAAATAATATGCTCAGAAAAAGAGGTTCTTAAAAACTCATGAATGTTTGCATAAATTCATTGAGACGAAGTAAACCGAAACTTCCTGTCACGCATGACTCTTCATCATAGAACTGCGTTTCGTCAGGCTCGATACCTTTATAATATATGAGGAAGGGTACAGGCTCGTTGACGTGAATGCGCTGTTCAACGGGGGTGGGGTGATCAGGCAGGATGGCGATACATACGGGCTCATCCATCAGTTCAGTAGCCTCGACGATAGGCTTTATCAGACGCTGGTCCAAATAGTCGATGGCCTTGAGCTTCAAATTCAGGTCTCCATCATGACCAGCCTCGTCGGTAGCCTCTACATGCACAAACACGAAGTCGTCCTTCTGCAGAGCATCGATAGCAGCCTGCGCCTTGCCCTCGTAGTTGGTGTCAGCCAAACCGGTGGCTCCAGCCACTTTGATGATACGCAGACCTGCGTATTTGCCAATGCCTTGAATCAAATCAACAGCTGAGATAACTGCACCCGTCTTTACCTGCGGGTACTGTTGCATCAGCGTCTGCATAGAGGGACGGTAGCCACCGCTCCAAGGCCAGATGCTGTTAGCCTGACGCTCACCGCGCTTTGCTTTCTCGATATTATAGGGATGCTTGGCTAGCAATTCTTGAGAACGCAGAATCAAGTCGTTGATGAGAGAGGCTGTGGACTGAGCAGCGACGATGTCGCTGCCTACGAGACCGTCTTCTGGTTTTACCAACAGGGGACGCCATTCCTCGTTGGGGTGATCATGGGGTGGGGCACAGACGATGTGCTTGTTGCCGCCTTTGATGACAAGTAAGTGACGGTATTGGATACCACAGATGAATTTGACGCGTTCGCAACCCTCTTTCTCGTTGATGGGCTTAGCGAGTTTCTCGTTGAGATAGTCGATGAGTATGCGGGCATCCTCCGTCTGGAGGTTGCCGCCATTATGAGTGATGATCTTTCCATCCTCCAATGTGATGATATTACAGCGGATAGCGAAGTCATTGGGGTGCATCTCGTAACCAATAGAAGCTGCCTCCAAAGGACCGCGCCCTTCGTATACCTTGTTCAGATCATAGCCCAGGATGGCGGTATTGGCGACCTCACTGCCCGGAGGGAAACCTTCAGGAACGGTAACCAGACGGCCCGTACGGCCTGCCTTTGCCAATCGATTCATGTATTCAGGACGAGCATACTGCAGAAGGGTCTTCCCGCCAAGACGGTCAACCTTATGGTCGGCCATGCCGTCGCCCAAGATGATAATGTGCTTCATAATGAACAGAAACCGGGCGGCAAAACCGCCCGGTACACTATTTTAGATATTAGCGATTGACATGATATTCGCAAAGACGCCAGCTGCAGTAACGGCTGCACCGGCACCGTAGCCCTGAATGAGCATCGGATATTCTTTATAGCGCTCAGTGGTGAGGAGTACGATGTTGTTAGAACCTTCCAAACCATAGAACGGATGTCCGTAAGGCACCTCCTTCAAGGCCACGCTGGTCTTGAAAGATGATGGGTTCTGCTCGTCGGCTTCCATTGTAGCTACGAAGCGCCAACGCTTATTCTCGCTTTCCAGCACCTTGCGACGCGCCTCAAAATCAGCGTCGAGTTCAGGCAACTTTGCCCAGAAGTCGTCGATACTGCCTTCGAAATAGCTGTCGGGTACAAACAAGTGCTTCTCCACATCATCCTGTTCTACCTTATAACCAGCCTCACGTGTCAGGATAACCAGTTTGCGAATTACGTCCGTACCGCTGAGGTCGATACGTGGGTCAGGCTCTGAGTAGCGCTGCTCTTTGGCACGGCGAACGGTCTCAGAGAAGGGCACATCGGCAGCAATCTCGTTGAAGATGAAGTTCAGCGTACCACTGAGGATAGCCTCAATTTTCAGAATCTTATCACCAGAGTTGCATAGGTCATTGATGGTACCGATAATTGGCAGACCAGCACCTACGTTAGTCTCATAGCGGAACCAGACTCCACGGTCACGAGCCGTCTGCTTCAACTTCAGGTAGCTGTCATAATCGCTTGATGCAGCAATCTTATTGGCAGCAACAACTGAGATGTTGTGCTCCAGAAATGTCTGATAGAGCTGAGCAATCTGTTTGCTGGCAGTACAATCAACAAAGACAGAGTTGAAGATGTTCATCTTGATGATTTCTTCACGCATGTGATCTGTATCAGCAGGGAAGCCTGCACGCAGGATCTGCTCGTAGTTGTCAAGGTCTATACCATCGCGGTCGAGTACAAAGTTGGCAACGTCAGAGATTCCAACCACGTTTAGTTTTAGACGACGTGACTGCATCAGGAATTGCTGTTGGGTGCGAATCTGTTCCAGCAGCATACCACCCACAGTACCGATACCGCAAATGAAGATGTTGAGCACCTTATATTCCGACAAGAAGAACGAGTCGTGGAGCACGTTCAGCGACTTACGCAGGAACTTTCCATCGACCACGAATGAGATATTCGTCTCTGAAGCACCCTGAGCACAAGCAATCACAGAGATACCCGAACGACCGAGCGTGCCAAACAGTTTACCAGCGATACCTGGCGTCTGCTTCATATTCTCACCCACAATAGCGATGGTGGCTAAGCCACTCTCTACCTGCATCGGGAACATGGCACCCGTTTCAATCTCCTTGGCAAACTCGGCATTCAATACCTCTACAGCTGCCTCGGCATCCTCATCGCGCACACCAATAGAGGTGGAGTTCTCTGAAGAAGCCTGTGACACCATAAAGACGCTGATACCCTTGTTTGCCAGTGTGGTGAAGATACGACGGTTGACACCAATGACACCTACCATAGACAGACCGGTGACGGTAATCAGGGAAGTTCCCTTGATACTTGAGATACCTTTGATGGGCTTGTTGTCATCCTCTATCTTGGCTTTGATAAGTGTACCTGGGTGTTCTGGGTTGAAAGTGTTCTTAACCTTGATGGGAATATTTTTTACACAGACGGGATAGATGGTCGGCGGGTAAATCACCTTGGCGCCGAAGTTACACAACTCCATCGCCTCTACATAAGAAAGTTCGTTAATGGTATATGCGCTCTTGATGACCTTTGGATCTGCTGTCATGAAACCATCAACATCGGTCCAAATCTCCAGAACCTCAGCGTTCAGTACGGCAGCAAGAATGGAAGCGGTGTAGTCAGAACCGCCACGACCAAGGTTGGTCGTCTCGTGACTATCACGATCACGGGCAATGAAGCCGGGAACTACGTAGATTGTTTTTTCGTTCAGATCCTTGAAAGCCTCTTTCACCAGTTCTGTGGTCAGGTCAGCATCAATTACGTGCTTGCCCTGCTTCTTCTCAGTACGAATAAAGTCGCGACTGTTCATACGAACGCCGTTTTTCACCATCGCAGCGACAATGTGTGAACTCAGACGCTCACCATACGATACGATAGTGTCTTCGGTCTTTTCCGAGAGGTCGTGAATGAGGTAAACACCATAGTAGATGCTCTTCAACTGATCGAAGAGTTGATCTACATTATTAATAAGGTCTACGCGCTTGTTGATGTCTTGGATGATAGTGTCTATCATCGAGTGGTGGCGTCTGACCATCGCGTCGAATTCCTCACGATAGCGCTCGTCTCCCTGTTTTGCCATCTGCGACATCGCAATCAGTTTGTCAGTGATGCCGTTGAGTGCGCTTACTACTACTATGACAGGTTGCGTCCGAGCCTCTGCCTCCACAATTTCTTTTAAGCTCAAAATGCTTTTTACGGAACCTACGGACGTTCCGCCGAATTTCATTACTTTCATATTCCTATGCAATTTATCTTTCCAACGGTACCCCTCAACAAGCGGGGCTTACTCCATTGGCGCTGCAAAGGTACGAATTAGCTTGTAAAACACCAAAAAAAACTCGTATTGTTTTAGAATTAAGTGTTAATTATCTCAATAATTGCAGTAATATTGCCAAAGATATTGATTATAGCAGCTATGAAAATAATAACGAATGCCACAATCTTCATCCATGTTGTACGAATGCCGAAAGGAAGTACAAATGTAAGTAATGACGAGATGATGCCGCAAAAAGAATAGATAGTTTCTGTCGTATACCACGGCATCTCAAACCAAGCAAAGATTTTTGGTAGAACAAGATAGGTAATAGCCCAAAAAAGAATAGAGAAGCAGTATGCCATAATCAGGATGCTGTTCCAGTCCTGCTTCTTGTCAAACTTCATACCACATTTATTGCAGTACAACGCATTCTCGTCGTTCTCGTGTGAACAATTAGGACATTTCATAATTGATTGTTTTTTTAATATATGATGCAAAGGTACATATTTAAAAGTGAAAAGAGAAATGTGAAGTGTGAAAAAATTACTACTGCATATTGTTTTTCCATATTTTATTTGTAATTTTGC
The DNA here is from genome assembly GCA_902778255.1 of uncultured Prevotellaceae bacterium. Taxonomy (GTDB): domain Bacteria; phylum Bacteroidota; class Bacteroidia; order Bacteroidales; family Bacteroidaceae; genus Prevotella. The sequence goes on along the minus strand of CACYXD010000002.1, from coordinate 146,871 downwards.
ATCCAATGACAAACGAATATCAACTTCGTGTTTTGCCGCAGGTGGCGGCCAACACGGAACAATTAAGGAAATATATTGCCGAGGAACAGGGACTGGCCCTGGGCGCTCTGAAAGCTGTGCGCATACTGAAGCGCTCGATAGATGCAAGGCAGCGTACCATCTTTGTGAACCTGAAGGTGAGGGTTTATGTGAACGAACTTCCTACTGAGGATGAGTTTGAGCATGTAGACTATCAGAATGTGAGCAACAGACCACAGGTCATCGTGGTGGGGGCTGGTCCTGGTGGTCTCTTTGCGGCTCTCCGACTCATTGAGTTGGGATTCAGACCAGTTGTATTGGAACGAGGTAAGGACGTGCATGAGCGTAAAAAGGATCTGGCGAACATCTCACGTACCCAACAAGTGGATGGTGAGAGCAACTACTGTTTTGGCGAGGGTGGGGCAGGCGCCTATTCAGATGGGAAACTGTATACGCGGTCAAAGAAACGTGGTAACATAGAGAAGATTCTCCGCGTGTTCTGTCAGCATGGTGCTTCGACCAATATCTTAGCTGATGCTCATCCCCATATAGGCACCGACCGACTGCCGCAAGTTATTGAGGCCATGCGTAACACTATTATAAAATGTGGTGGCGAGGTGCACTTCCAAACCAAGGTGGAGCGCTTGCTTATTGTTGGACAACGTGTGGTCGGCTGTTTTGCAGCCGACAAAGAATACGTTGGTCCCGTGATTCTGGCTACAGGTCATTCTGCTCGTGATGTGTATCGCTATTTGAATGAGGAAAAAATTCATCTAGAGGCTAAGGGCATTGCTGTTGGCGTACGCTTGGAGCATCCCTCGCTGTTGATAGACCAGATACAGTATCATCGTAAAGAGGGTAGAGGACAATGGTTGCCTGCAGCTGAGTATGCTTTTGTGACTCAGGCGGATGGTCGTGGTGTGTATTCATTCTGTATGTGTCCGGGTGGCTTCGTGATTCCAGCAGCCACCGGTCCTGAGCAGATTGTGGTCAATGGTATGAGTCCTGCCAGTCGTGGCACACAATGGAGTAACTCGGGCATGGTGGTTGAAGTGAGGCCGGAAGATATAGAAAGTGAAAAGTTAAGAGTGAAGAGTGAAGAATCTGCTCCCGCACTTGCCATGATGCGTTTTCAGGAGGAGTTGGAACGGATGTGCTGGCAACAGGGTAATATGAAGCAAACGGCTCCTGCGCAGCGTATGGCAGACTTCGTTAATGGGAAATTGAGTTACGATCTGCCTCGGAGTTCTTATGCCCCAGGCCTGGTATCGTCGCCTCTGCATTTCTGGATGCCGAAACCGATCGTCTCACGTCTGCAGCAGGGCTTCCGTCAGTTTGGTAAGCAGGCTCATGGCTTCCTGACCAACGAGGCTGTGATGATTGCAGTAGAGACCAGAACGTCTTCCCCTGTTCGTATCGTGCGTGACAATGAAACCTTGATGCATGTACAGATAGAGGGCCTTTTCCCTTGCGGTGAAGGAGCTGGTTATGCAGGGGGAATAGTCTCGGCGGGTGTCGATGGAGAACGTTGTGCAGAAATGTGTGCATTGTATATAGAAAAAAATGGTTGAATGTTTGTGTAATTCATTTTTTTTCTGTATCTTTGCCACAAAGAAGTAAAAACCAACTAAATCTATATGCTTATGAATAAGGAGGAGAAATTTGTCATCACTATCAGCCGACAGTTTGGTACTGGTGGACATGAGATTGGAGCAGAGTTGGCTCGTAGACTCAATGTGAAGTTGTTGGATAAGCAGATCCTCAACGAGATGGCTCGCAAATATAATATAGTAGAGGATGCGGTAGAGAAAATAGAGTCTCGCAACCCATTATGGCGCGATGACTTTACGCAGTTCTATCGCTCTTATATGGCTGGAGCCGAGTATAATGGACAAGAGCATGATCAGACTTCGCGTCAGTTATTTGATGCCCAAGCTGAGGTTATTAAGAAAATTGCTGCTCAGGAGTCGTGTGTGATTATTGGCCGTTGCGGTTTCCATGTGTTTCGTGATCATCCCAACGCCCTGAAAATCTTTATCCATGCGGATGTGGATTGCAGGAAGAAGCGTATCGGGCGGAAATATGATATTTCAGAGAGTGATGCGGCTGCTATGATCGTTGATAACGACTACAGTCGTGAACTCTACACAAAGACGTTTACAGGCAGTGAATGGCAGGATGCCCGCAACTATGACATCTCGCTGAACGTGAAACAGTTTGGGGTGAATGGAGCCGTTGACTTTCTGATGAATGTTATTGGATAATTATCAATTCTCAATTAGTAAGTGGCTTTAGGTAAATGGATTGTAGGCGCTTTAGGATGGAGTGCCTTTGGCCCTATGGGAGGACTCATAGGGTTCTTAATCGGATCGGCTTTTGATATGGCTGTTGATGCAGAAGATGGTTATAATCAGGCATCAAGAGTGAATGACCAGTTGACAGGTGAAGGCGACCGAAACAGTTTCTTTATATCAATGTTGGTGCTGTCGGCTTATATCGTTAAGGCCGATGGCAAGGTGATGCACTCGGAGATGGAATTGGTACGTGGTATGTTGCGTCAGAACTTTGGCGAAGCTGCCGCGCAAGAGGGCGATGACATTATGCGTAAACTCTTTGAGGAGCAGGATCGTATTGGTACTGAAGCCTTCAAGCAGAATATTCATCAGGCCTGTCAGCAAGTTTCTTTCCATGTTGACTATTCCGGTCGTTTGCAGTTGCTTAATTTCCTCGTGATGATAGCGCAGGCCGATGGTCGCGTTGATCAGGTAGAGATTGTTGCACTGAAAGAGGTGGCTCAATGGATGCAACTATCTGCTGAAGAGGTTGATGCCATGCTCCATCTTGAGGGTGATTCACTGGAGGATGCCTATAAGGTGCTGGGTGTCAGACCTTCTGCTTCTGATGAAGAGTTGCGCAGAACATATCGCCGTTTGGCGCTAAAACATCATCCGGATCGTGTAGCGTCACTTGGTGATGATGTGCGTAAGGCTGCTGAAAAGAAATTCCAAGAGATTAATGCCGCGAAAGAACGTATTTGGAAAGCCAGAGGACTGTGACAAGGTGTTGTTGCATGCTTGTTGTGCACCTTGTTCATCGGCTATTGTAGAATGGCTGATGGCGAATGGTGTGCGTCCCACCATTTTTTATTACAACCCTAATATCTGGCCTCGCGAGGAGTACGAGATTCGTAAGAACGAGAGTAAACGTCATGCAGAGAGTTTGGGAATAGAATGGATTGATGGTGATTATGACCATCAAGTATGGCGTATGGGCGTTTGCGGGTTGGAGAACCAACCCGAACGGGGCCTCCGTTGCGAACAGTGCTTTACACTCCGATTGACAGAGACTGCCCGTAGGGCTCAGGAGCTGGGCTTCCGCTATTTTACCACTACGCTGGCCTCCAGTCGATGGAAAAGTCTGGAACAGATAGAACGGGCAGGTCATATCGCTGAACAAATGGTCAATGGTCAACGCTCAATGGTCAATGACGTTGTCTTTTGGGCCCAGAACTGGCGTAAGGGGGGATTGCAGGAGCGTCGCAATCAGTTGCTCAAAGAGAATCAGTTCTATAACCAACAGTACTGCGGATGTGAGTTTTCGGCTAGAAATGGTGCGAACACGAAGCCCCTGCTTCGTGCCCAGATGCGTGAGGCGAAAAAGCAACATCAAGCCCAGTTGCCGAAGATGTCGGAAGAGGTGGCGGAGAAACTACAAGGAATTGTCGCATCGCGTAATCCGCAGACAGTAATGGCTTATTGGCCTTTGCCTGATGAGGTGGATATCCGTCCGTTGGTAGATCTGTTGGTCGCTCAAGGTATAGTGATAATCCTTCCTAAAGTTACAGGTGATGAGACGATGGAACTGCGTCACTATGCTTCACGTGCCGACCTTGAAGAAGGGGCTTTCCATATCATGGAACCCGTTGGCGAGCCTTTCGTAGATTACGACCAGATAGATATGATCTTAGTTCCTGGTATGGCTTTTGATGCTGCTGGTCATCGTCTGGGTCGTGGCAAAGGCTATTACGACCGATTCCTAAATGCACATTTTTTCACCACCCACCACCCATATCTATTAGGCATTTGCTTCCCCTTCCAACGTGTGGCTGAGGTGCCGTCGGAGAAACACGACGTCCTTGTGGATGAGGTAATTTGATAAGAAATGCGAAAAATGAGTTAATTTCTCATTTCTCATTTCTCATTTCTCATTTTTTTGTATTACCTTTGCACCCCAATAATTGCAATTATATAATATGTTTGAGAATTTGAGTGAGCGACTGGAACGGTCGTTCAAGATATTGAAGGGTGAAGGAAAAATCACCGAGATTAATGTTGCCGAGACTTTGAAGGACGTGCGTCGCGCTCTGTTGGATGCCGACGTGAACTATAAAGTAGCCAAGCAATTCACCGATACTGTGAAGCAGAAGGCTATGGGTATGAATGTACTCACAGCCATCAAGCCCAGTCAGTTGATGGTGAAGATTGTACATGATGAGTTGACAGAACTCATGGGTGGCAAGGCTGTCGAACTGAACCTTGAGAATCGTCCTGCCATCATTCTGATGTCCGGCCTTCAGGGTTCTGGTAAGACCACCTTTACGGGTAAGTTGGCAAAAATGCTGAAGGATCGTCAGCACAAGAAGCCCCTGTTGGTAGCCTGTGACGTGTATCGTCCTGCTGCCATTGAGCAGTTGAAAGTTGTGGCTGAGACAGTAGGTGTTGATGTTTATACTGAGGAAGGCAACAAGAATGTGGTAGAGATCGCTCAGAACGCTATCCGTAAGGCTAAGCAAGAGAGTTATACCGTGGTCATTGTTGATACCGCTGGTCGTCTGGCTGTCGACGAGGAGATGATGAATGAGATCTCTAACCTGAAGCAGGCCATCAACCCCGACGAGACCCTGTTTGTGGTCGACTCGATGACAGGTCAGGATGCTGTGAATACCGCCAAGGAGTTCAACGACCGTTTGGATTTCGATGGTGTTGTGCTGACCAAACTTGATGGTGACACCCGCGGTGGTGCTGCACTGAGTATTCGTACCGTGGTGACCAAGCCGATTAAGTTCGTGGGTACTGGCGAGAAAATGGAAGCCATTGACGTGTTCCATCCCGATCGAATGGCCGACCGTATCCTGGGTATGGGTGACGTGGTCTCACTGGTAGAGCGCGCCCAGCAGCAGTTCGACGAGAAGCAGGCTCGCGAATTGGAGAAGAAGATCCGCAAGAATAAGTTCGACTTCAACGACTTCATGGCTCAGATTCAGCAGATCAAGAAGATGGGTAATATCAAGGAGTTGGCTGGTATGATACCTGGTGTAGGCAAGGCTCTGAAGGATGTTGATATCGATGACAACGCTTTCAAGGGTATTGAGGCTATCATTAACTCGATGACTCCAAAGGAGCGCACGAATCCAGATATCATCAACCAAAGCAGAAAGCTTCGCATCGCCAAGGGTTCTGGTACTAAGCTCGAAGAGGTGAACCGCCTGCTAAAGCAGTTTGACCAGACCAAGAAGATGATGAAGATGGTGAGCGGTATGGATAAAGGTAAAATGGCCCAGATGGCTGCGGCTATGAAAAATATGAAGAAATGACGATAATTGACGGAAAAGCAACGGCAACTGCTATTAAGGCTGAGATTGCCGAGGAAGTGAAGGCCATTATGGCCAAGGGTGGAAAACAACCCCATCTGGCAGCTGTGCTGGTAGGCCACGATGGTGGTTCTGAGACTTATGTAAAGAATAAGGTACTCGCGTGTGAGGCTTGCGGTTTTAAATCGACCCTTATTCGCTATGAGGACGATATCACGGAGGAAGAACTCCTGGCCTGTGTGTCGCGATTGAATCACGATGATGATGTGGATGGCTTCATCGTGCAGCTCCCATTGCCCAAGCACATTGATGAGCAGAAAATTATTGAAGCCATAGATTATCGTAAGGACGTAGATGGCTTTCATCCTATCAACGTGGGCCGTATGGCCATTGGTCTGCCTTGCTTTATCTCTGCCACTCCTCTTGGTATCATAACGCTGCTGAAACGCTATGGCATCGAGACCTCTGGTAAGAAGTGTGTCATCCTCGGTCGCTCAAATATCGTGGGTAAGCCTATGGCTCAGCTCATGATGCAGAAGCAGTATGGCGACTCTACCGTAACCGTGTGTCACTCTCGCTCAAAGACTCTGAAAGAGGAGTGCCGTGCTGCAGATATTATCATCGCTGCTATTGGCAGTCCTGAGTTCGTGACAGCTGATATGGTGAAGGAGGGTGCTGTCATTGTTGACGTAGGTACAACCCGTGTGCCTGATGCTACACGTAAGAGTGGCTTCCGTTTGACTGGCGATGTGAAGTTTGACGAGGTAGCACCCAAGTGTTCGTTCATCACCCCCGTTCCTGGTGGCGTAGGTCCCATGACCATCTGTTCGCTAATGAAAAACACTTTAGCCGCAGGAAAGCGCGAATACTATAAATAATGACGGCGCAGGAGTGGTACGAACAAGGCAATGCCTTTCGTAAAGAATCGAAATGGCATGAAGCCATCAACTGCTATATCCAGGCTATAGAGCTTGACCCCGACAGTCCGGCTGTTGAAGCCAAGCGTATGCTTGACGATATTATGGCATTTTATTGCAAAGATATGTATAATCCGTAGGAATCGCAATCCTACGGATTTTTGCTTTTTGTCATTGAAAACGGAATTATGTGAAGAAAAAGGTCATTTTCTTTTGCATTCTGCTTACAAATTAGTACCTTTGCAGCCAATTTCGTAAGAGGTTAATGCGTTAAACAAATACAATATGGCAAAATTGAAAGGTGCTATTGTGGTAGATACCGAGAGGTGTAAGGGATGCAGCCTCTGCATCGTCGCTTGTCCTCAGAAGGTTATCGCCCTGGCCAACAAAGTTAATCTGCACGGTTATCCATACGTGGAGGCTGTCAACGAGGAGGCCTGTGTAGGCTGTGCTTCGTGTGGCATTGTCTGTCCTGATGGTTGTATCACCGTGTATCGTAAAAAAGTGGAGGAATAAACTATGGCAGAGGAAAGAGAAGTTGTGTTGATGAAAGGCAACGAGGCTATTGCCCACGCTGCTATTCGTTGCGGATGCGACGGCTATTTCGGCTATCCTATTACTCCGCAGAGTGAGGTGATTGAGACGCTGGCTGAGTTGAAGCCTTGGGAGACCACTGGTATGCAGGTGGTTCAGGCTGAGAGTGAGCTGGCTTCTATTTATATGGTCTATGGTGCTGCCGGTGCTGGTAAGCGCGCTATGACCTCATCGTCATCTCCTGGTATCGCCTTGATGCAGGAAGGTATCACCTATATGGCTGGTGCCGAGGTGCCTGGTGTATTTGTCAATGTACAGCGTGGCGGTCCTGGCTTGGGTACTATCCAGCCCTCACAGGGTGACTATAACCAGGCTACCCGTGGTGGTGGTAATGGTGACTATAAGGTTATTGTGCTGGCTCCCTCTTCTGTACAGGAGATGGCCGATTTCGTTGACCTCGCCTTTGAGTTGGCATTCAAATATCGCAACCCCGCCATGATTCTGAGCGATGGTGTCATCGGTCAGATGATGGAGAAGGTGGTGCTGCCTCCTTTCAAGCCCCGTCGTACCGACGAGGAGGTTATCAAGGAGTGCCCCTGGGCTTCTACAGGTAAACCCAAGAACCGTGAGCGTGTGGTGATTACCTCTTTGGAGTTGAAGCCCGAGGCTATGGAGAAGCGCAACCTGGCTCTACAGGAGAAGTATCGTAAGATACAGGAGAATGAGGTGCGCTTTGAGCAGCAGCAGATGGACGATGCCGAGTATGCTATCGTAGCTTTCGGTAGTGCCGCCCGTATTGCTGAGAAGAGCGTTGAGATTGCCCGCGAGCAGGGTATCAAGGTAGGTCTGTTCCGTCCTATCACACTGTTCCCATTCCCCGAGAAGCAGATTGCTGAACTCTCTAAGAAAGTAAAGGGTATCCTCGTAGCTGAAATCAATGCTGGCCAGATGGTGCAGGATGTACGTCTGGCTGTGAACGGTGCTGTGCCTGTAGATCAGTTCGGACGTCTGGGAGGTATCGTTCCCGATCCCGAGGAAATCGTGAATGCGCTTAAAGACAAAATAATGAAATAAGACATAGTAATTAAAAGACACATTAACATATTAACAGATAATGAAAAACAAAAATGATATGTTATTAAAAATATGTTCTTATGTTATTATGTCTTTTAATACAATTACTTTGTCTTAAAAAGATAATAAGGTTATGGATAGAAATCAAATAGTTCAACCAGAGAACATCGTCTGCAAGAAGCCGACGCTGATGAACGACAATAATATGCACTATTGCCCAGGCTGTAGCCACGGCGTGGTACATAAGCTTGTGGCTGAAGTCATCGAGGAGATGGGAATGGCAGACAAGGCCGTAGGTGTGTCGCCTGTAGGCTGTGCCGTCTTTGCCTATAATTATATTGATATCGACTGGCAGGAGGCTGCCCATGGTCGTGCCCCCGCACTGGCTACGGGTATCAAGCGCTGCTGGCCCGATCGCCTCGTGTTCACCTATCAGGGTGATGGTGACTTGGCTTGTATCGGTACATGTGAAACCATCCATGCACTGAACCGTGGCGAGAACATCGTGATTATCTTCGTCAACAATGCCATCTATGGTATGACGGGTGGTCAGATGGCGCCTACGACGTTGATAGGTCAGAAGACCTCTACCTGTCCTTATGGCCGTGACCCAGAGATTCATGGTTATCCCCTAAAGATTGCTGATATTGCAGCCCAGCTCGAGGGCACCTGCTACGTGACTCGTCAGAGTGTTGAGAGCGTAGCCTCTATCCTCAAGGCCAAGAAGGCCTTGCGCAAGGCATTCGAGGCTTCGATGGCTGGTAAAGGCTCTTCACTCGTAGAGTTTGTCTCTACCTGTAACAGCGGTTGGAAACTCACGCCCGCTAAGGCTAACGAATGGATGAAGGAGAACATGTTCCCCTTCTATCCCAAAGGTGACTTAAAAGATACAATATAAGACATAGTAACTTAAAAGACATAGTAACAAAATAACAAAAAGTCGCACTAATAGAATATATGTTAATATGTTATTCTGTCTTAAAAAGTTAATCTGTCTTTAAAAGATAATTTGTATGAAGAAAGAAATAATTATTTCAGGTTTCGGAGGTCAGGGCGTGCTCTCGATGGGTAAGATCTTGGCCTATAGTGGACTGATGGAGGATAAGGAGGTGACTTGGATGCCTGCTTACGGTCCTGAGCAGCGTGGTGGTACGGCCAATGTCACCGTCATCGTCAGCGACGAGCGCATCTCTTCGCCAATCCTCAGCAAGTACGATATCGCCGTGGTGCTCAACCAGCCCTCACTCGAGAAGTTTGAACCTAAGATCAAGCCTGGTGGTATCCTTATCTACGATGGCTTCGGCATTATCAATAAGCCTACGCGTAAGGACATCACCATCTATGAGATCAACGCGATGGACAAGGCTGCCGAGATGAAGAACAGCAAGGTGTTTAATATGATTATCCTTGGCGGTCTTCTAAAGGTGGCTCCAGTGGTGAGTGACAAGGGCGTAGAGAAGGCACTTTTCAAGACCCTGCCTGAGCGTCATCACAGCCTGATTCCTCTGAATATGGAGGCTCTGAAGGAAGGAGCTAAGATTATTGAGGAAGTGAAATAAGAAATAGAAAAGTGAATAATAAAGAAAGGGAGCCATGCGGTTCCCTTTCTTTATTTGTTCTTGCCAAGAAGCGTGAGTATCTTTGTGGCCTCCTCACCGTCGGCTTTCGCTTTACGTAGGTCTTTGAGAATTTCGTCGCCGTGCTTGTCATCGCTGATGGCACGTTTCAGCCATTTCTTCGCCTCTTCTTGATTAGCAGCAACACCCTTTCCCTTTAGGTAGCAACGGCCTAACTGATATTGAGCCTTAGCATAGTCCTGCTTGGCCGATTTCTGATATAGCTCAAAGGCTTTCTGGTCGTTCTCCTTCACACCGTAGCCTTTGTCATAGCAGCGGCCTAAACGATATTGTGCCTTTCTGTGCCCTTTGTCAGCAGCAGCCTGCAGTTTGGGCACAGCATCTTTATACTGTTCCTGGTCATAAAGCTTCTTACCCTCATCGTAGAGCTTATCCGCACTCTGTGCGCTTATGGTGATGCTACTCATCAGCATCAGGCAAAAGAAAAGCAGTCTAATCATAGTTTTTACTTCTCAATAATTTCCAGAATGGCTTCGCCTGAGCAGGCATTGGGCTGTTGGATGCTGAGCATCTGACAGACGGTGGGGGCGATGTCGTTGATATGTACCTCACGACTGGTGGCCCCGTGCTCTATATGCCAACCATAGAAGAGTAGGGGAATGTGAGCATCGTAGGGGTTCCACGAACCGTGGGTGGTGCCTATGGGCGACGACCATTCACCATACATGTAATAGCCTGGTTCGGCAATAATCAGGATGTCGCCAGAACGACGGGGATGATAGCCCATCAGTGCCATATTCTGCAGGCGCTCAGGTAAACTTGTGGTGCGTACCTTCTCAAAATCTACGGCATAGATCACGTTGGGCGCAGTACGCATGAAGTCGATGATGGCACTCTTGACGGTGTTGAGGTCTAAGCCTTGATCCGCTATCGACTGATGATCCAAGTAGATACGGAAGTCCAGTATCTCGCTGATGACAGCCTTCTGGTTGCCCAACTTTTGCGCGACGTATGCCTCAGTCTGATCCTGTGTGTCTTTATACAGCCACTTTCCGCCGTTCAGTTTGTTGTCCTGCATGAACTTCCAGTTATGGGCTCCTCCGTGGTCGGCCGTCAGGAAGAGCAGATAGTTCTCCTGTCCAACCTGTGCGTCAAGAGCCTGTAGCAAACGCCTGATGTCCTTGTCCAGTTCCATATAGGCCTCGTCAGTATGTTCGCCTCGTGTGGCCCATTTATGGCCGATAGCATCTGTCTGAGAGTAGCTGACGCAGAGCATATCTGTAATACCATTGCGTCCTAGGTTCTCGCCCTTTAAGGCTGCGATAGCCATATCGGTGATAAGGTGTCCGCAGAGGGGATAGAGTGATACGTCTTCGCCCACCTTCTTCAGCTCCTCGTTCTTGGCCATCTGAGCGTTCATCTTCTTGGCGTAATCCGGTAGTTCCTGCATATAGTAGGTGCTACTGACGAAACAGCCCGCCTTGGTGTCTATCCAATAGGCAGCATTGGCACTGCGCCCCGCCGGAAGGATGGCTGCACGGTCTTTATAGCTCACGCCGATAACCTTGGAACGGAAGTCGGTATGCAGGCGCAGCTGGTCACCAATGGTTGTGGCTAACAGTCTGTGAGGGGATGACTGCCCTTTCTGGGTGTTTGAGCCTACGCTCTTTACACTCTCATCAGCAACGCATCCCACACGCTTGCCATCAATATAAAACTGGTTGCCACAGATGCCATGAAAGGCTGGTGTGGTGCCTGTATAGACAGATGTATGGCCAATAGCCGTGACCGTAGGCACATAATTAATCAGACAGTTATTACATGAATAGCCATCATTGATGAGCCGCTTGAATCCACCGTCCTGAAACTGGTCATAGTAGCGTGACAGGTAGTCCCAACGCATCTGGTCAACAACGATGCCTACTACCAGTTTGGGTCTATCTCCAAACTCTGCCAGAACGTCAATACATGTGGTCAGCAGGAAACAGATTAGAAAGAAAAATCTTTTCATACTATCTTAATCGTTGAATTTGTTGAGTTTGTTAAGCCAGTACTCCCGCAGGTCATTCCACTTATAGTAATAGGGAGTGCTGGTAGCAGCAACAGGCAGTGTTACCTCACGCTCGTTGAGCAATGCCTTCACCAGGATGTCGCCATCGCCTTTCTTGGGCTTGTAGAAAATCAGCTGGATATTACAGCCCATGGGGAATATCTTGTAGTTCTGCCAGTGCTTGTCCAGCTCGTTGAGGTCTTCGACGCTGGCATTGCTGTTGCCCAGTTCCATCAGACAGGCCAATGGCATCACGCACACCTCATGACCGAAGCGCATGGTGGCCTGTGGCTTTCCTAATGCCACGCAGGTGTCAGCCGTCTCAATAAAGTTCTTCAACAGGTTATACTGGCTGAAAGGTTTGGCATTGTCTGTCATGGGCGAGTTGGCATAGCGTACATACCAGCTCACATTGGCGATGCACCATTGGTCATAGCGCTCCTCTTCCGTAAAGAGATTCAGCATATCAGGACCGTCCTCATGACTTTGCATGTTGATGACCATCTCGAAGAGGTGGCGCATCAGCGACCCTTGACGCACGCTGTCGGCAGCCCATTTCTCATCGTTGAAGAGCACTTTCATCAGTCGCTCGGGGTGTGTCTTACTTTCTGTGTATTTGTTCAGCTTTTGCCAGTCCACGTGCTTGTCGGCTCCTTTTACCTTACCCTCATGTCCCTGGTTCAGGTAGTATTGCAGGCTCTCACTCACGTCATTATGGATGCGGGCCGTGGGGTTGGCAGCCATCAGTTCCTCGCACTCTGCTACCATCGACAGGATACAGCGGTTCACTACCGTACTGCGGGCATCGATGGCCACATTCTTTTTCAGGAATATCTCAGGGAAGTGCTCGGCAATGCGCTTGCCGATGCCGTGATGCTGGCGCTCACCTACGGTGGTCAGGTCTCCCAGGCGCTTGTAGGTGGTCTTGTTGAATGTCTCAAGCAGTTGCAGTGTCTTCTTACCCTCGGCAGTCAACTTGCCCTGTTCGTTGGCCTTACGCAGTGGGCGCAATACGCGTTCGTAGTCATCCTTGCCGATGAGCCAGCGTGAACCGTGACGGCCATAGTGGGTAAAATAGAAAGGTATGTAGCCCTTTGGAGCCTTCGTATAGTTGAAGTCAGGCAACTGACGATCGTAGTCTAAATAATTAGAACCAGCCAACCAGGGATTGGCTTTTATTTCCTCACGTGCATTCTGAGCAGAAAGTGTCAGTACTGTACTCAGCAAGAATAGTGTCAGTATTTTTTTCATTATTTAGAATGAATTAGGTTTCATGATGGCAAAATTACTAAAAAAATGTCAATGTACAAAGTGTTTAAGGGATAAAGTTGTATATTTGCACGCAGAAATTGAATAATTCGAAAGGTAAAAAGATTATGAAGAAGATATCAATCACCATTATAGCCTTGATGACCCTAACGGTTGTCAACGCTCAGAACACCCAGAAGAACGATACCCTGCAGTTTATGACTGCCTATCGTCAGTTTGCTGCTTTTGTTGAGAAGCAACCCTCGTTGACCAAACCGGTAGCCGATTCGCTCATTGCCCGTCAGGACACACTGATGCACTTGTATCGCAAGGTGAAGCCACAGTTAAGCAATGCCCAGGTAGAGGAGTATAACAATTTAAAAGGGCGCTATACGAAAAAGCTCTTAGCTTATCGTGGTGACCGACTGGGTGAGGGCCTTGAGGCCACTGGCGACAGCATAGCAAAAGCCACCGGCAGGGTAGGCAGTGCTGTCGGCGGCTTTTTCAAGGGGTTGTTCTCCAAATAATCGATTAGCGTTTCCTCAGCGTCTCTACGATGCGGGCCATCTGGTTGGGAATGCGAATCTGCTGTGGACATTTCGATAGGCAGACCTCGCAGTCCTGACACCTTGATGCCCATGTCTTATCATCGGGTAGCGCCTTCTTGTAGCTATCAATAAATTTCTGCTTTCGCTCTGCATAGTCGGCAGCCTCCTTATGGGGTAGGGGGAGCAGATGACTGTTTACAGCCTCATTATATGCAGTAAAGTTGGCTGGGATGTTGACACCATAGGGACATGGCATACAGTATTCGCAGGTGGTGCAAGGAATGGTGGGGATGCCCGACATCTGGTCGGCAATCTCGGCCAGCAACGTATATTCTCCTGTTCTGTGCAAGGGTCTAAAGGTGAAAAAGTCTTGATATTTTCCTCCAGGTGGTCCATACGATTCATACCACTCAGTATGGTCAGGATATTATTGTATGAGCCCACCCAGCGGAAAGCCCAGCGGGCTGTGCTGTCATCAGGATGAACGGCCTTCAACTGGTCGGTCAGCTCCTGTGCCATGCGTCCGAAGGCTCCGCCACGCAGCGGCTCCATCACCACGCATTGCACCCCCTGCTTCTCACATTTCCCATAAAGGTATTCCGCATCGGCATCAGTACGTCGTCCACCGCGCATCGAAGCGTGACGCCAGTCGAGGAAGTTCATCTGAATCTGTACGAAGTCCCAGTGGTATTCCTCTTGGCGGTCCAACAGCCAGTCGAAGTCGCGCACGTCGCCATGATATGAAAAACCAAGGTGCTTGATGCGGCCGGCCTCGCGCTCTTTCAATAGAAATTCCAACACACCATTATCCAGGAATCGCCCTTTCAGCGAGTCCATACCGCCACCGATGCTATGTAGCAGGTAGTAGTCGATATAATCAACCTTCAGACGCTCCATGGAGCGCTCGTACATCCTTTTCGACTCATCAAATGACCATGTCCTACGATTTTGATTTGACATCTTTGTGGCCACGAAATATTTCTCTCTTGGATGACGTGAGAGCGCATTGCCAGTGAGCACCTCCGACTGTCCTCCCATGTACATGGGGGCGGTGTCGAAATAGTTCACACCATGTTCTATGGCATAATCTACCAGTTGGTTCACCTCGTCTTGGTTGTTAGGCAGGCGCATCATACCGAAGCCCAACAACGAGATCTGTTTGCCTGAGCCGTGCTGAACGCGATAGGTCATGCGGTTCTCAACTCCTGCCTTGCCTTTCTCCTTTGCAAGTACATTCAGTGGCTCCATTGCCATCAATGCCATTGCCGACCCTGCTCCTAAGCCCAGTCGCTTCAGGAACTGTCGTCTGTTCATCTCCATTTGTTCTTTCTTTGTCATAATATAGTTTGTGTTTAGTTTTTAGTTTTCAGCCTTGAAACTAACAGTTTCAGGCCTTGGAACTGACAGTTTCCTGCCTTGGTACTGATGGCTTTAAGCCTTGATCACGATATGACCGGTAATGGGGCTGCATAGGAAAGCGTCAGGAAAGTACTACAGTCAGATATATACTGAGTTCTATCAATAGGAAGAAGGCACCACAGCAGTCGCCCGTATAGCCGCGCAGACGATGCCATACGAAGCGATAGAGGCAATACATCGTGAGGCAAGGGACAAAGAGCAGCCACTGCCAGGATGGCTGAGAGGTGAGTGGTGAGAGGTTGGAAGTTAGAAATGTAAAGATGCCCAGGGGCAGCAGTCCCTGTATGGCTAAAAGAATACCTGATAGAATACTCATGCGGCGATAGACGGTGTGGGCCTTCGAGGTCTCTTCCGTTCGGGCATAGGGCATCATCTGGGTCATCTGTGCGCTTAGCATCTTGGCGTAGGGGTCGGCAGCCAATACGGTGAGGGCGGCCATCAGCGGTGTCATATTGTAGAGGCAGAGGTAGAGTAGGGCGAGGTAGAGGATGAGGCTCAGCATGCCGTAGGTGCCAATATGCGAATCCTTCATGATGGTGAGGATGCGCTCACGATTGGTGCCGCCACCGCCAAAACCGTCAAAGAAATCGGCTAGTCCATCTTCGTGGAGGGCACCCGTTATGAGGATGCGGGCGATGATGGCAAGAAGAATGCATAATTCATAATGCATCATGCTTAATTGGGAACCGAAATAGAGAATGGCTGCCATCACACCGCTGGTGAGCCAACCGGTGAGGGGCCACCATTCTACCACGGAGTTATAGCATTGACGAGGAGGCTCGTGCAGGCGCCAGAAGGGTAGGCGGGTGAAGAAAATGAAGGCTGACCAGGGGCGGTCGTACCATTTGGGCCCCAAGGAGAACCTTGAGGAGCTGTCTTTAGAAGTATTTTGTGATGTTGGCATTCTGAAAATTGTTCATTTCGTTAATCATTCGTACAGCGGAATCCACGATAGGGTAGGCGCAGAGTGCGCCTGTGCCTTCGCCCAGTCGGAGACCGAGGTTGAGCAGGGGCTTAGCTCCAAGGGAATCGAGCATCTTCTTGTGTCCGCTCTCGTCGCCGCAATGGGCGAAAATCATGAAGTTCTTCACTTCAGGGCGCAGTTGGCAGGCAGCCAGTGCACAGGCTGTCATGATAAAACCATCGACAAGGATGATCATACGCAGTTCGGCTGCACGCAGCATAGCCCCGATAGCAGCCACCATCTCGAAGCCACCGAAGTAGCGGATGACTTCGTCAAGAATCGCGGGGACAGGTCCATGATTCAATTTTGAATCACGTGACCTGTCCCTGTGATTCTCGACCGCCTTTGAAAGCACTTCGTACTTATGGCGGATGCCGTCGTTGTTGAGGCCAGAGCCGGCACCGATACATTCCTCCAATGGGATGTTGCAGAAGAGGTGCATCCAGATGCTGGAGGGCGAGGTGTTGCCGATGCCCATCTCGCCGATGCTCAGGATGTTGCAGCCTTTATCCTTGCAGGCATCAACCAAATTGACGCCCGCAGTGAGGGCTTGCTGGTATTCGGCCTCGCTCATGGCCGGCTCATAGAGAAAGTTCTTTGTACCGCGAGCTATCTTGCGGTCAAGGATGCCTGGCACTTGCGAGAGGTCATAATCTACTCCTACATCTACGATGCTCAGGTCAAACCCATGCTGACGGCAGAACATATTCACACCGCCGCCGCCGCGCGTAAAGTTGATCATCTGTTGCCAGGTCACCTCACGGGGCGACACACTGACTCCCTCACGCTCAATGCCGTGGTCGCCACCTAAAAGCAGGTGACATGGGTGGCTAAGGCGTGGTTCTAATGTCTGCTGAATCAGACAAATCTGCAAAGCCAGTTCTTCCAGTCGTCCCAAAGAACCTTTCGGCTTATTCAGATTGTCAATCTTTGCTTGTATTTTCTCAATGCTTAATTCATCATCCATAATTCATATTCGCCATAGGCGATAATTCTTAACTCTTAACTCTCATTGGTATCCCTGATACCATGAGTATCACCTCGTCGGCCTTTTGTGCGATATACTGGTTCATCCAGCCCTGCAGGTCGGTGAACTGCCGCTGCAGGGTATTCTCGCTCACCCCGCCCAGCCCTATCTCGTTGGTCACGAAGATAAAGGTGGCATCCTGAGAGGTAAAGCGGTCAAACTCTGCCTTGGCTTTCTCGAGAATCACAGAGGGGACAGGTCCATGATTCAATGCTGAATCACGCGCCCCATCCCCCTGATTCTCGAAGAATAGATTCGTGAGCCACAGTGTGACGCAGTCGATGAGTACCACGCGCCCCGTCACATCGTGATGACTGAGGTGAATCTCCTCCTCGATGTTGGTCCACTCCGGGCCGCGTCGCTCCTGATGACGGCGCACCCGCTCACGAAACTCTTCATCCCATATATGAGCCGTGGCCATATAGACGGGGGCAGCACTCAAGGATAGTGCCAGCCTTTCGGCTTCCTCACTCTTCCCTGAGCGCTGCCCGCCAGTTATCATGATAATCTTTTTCAATGCTTAATGCTTAATTCTTAATGCTTAATTCCTCCAACATTAACTTCGGCATTCTTCTTCACGGCACCATTGTCACCGCCGCCATAGACGTTGCCCATGATAGTGGCCTTGTCGAAGATATTTACCTCGGTCCATACAGAATTAGAGAACTCCTCAGGATTCAATGTTGACATACCACGGCTAGCACCATACACCTCACCACCATAGAGTTTGTTGTAGGTCCAGCCCTTTGCGCTATCGTATGGTGTTCCTATAATGACCACCTTCTTGCCGCCACCGATATTGATGGTATTCTGTGACTGCTTACCAAGAGTGGCCTGATTAGTTAGATCCTTTTTATATGGAACATAATTCTGTCCCATATTCGGAGCACCTACAGAACCCATTGAACCACCACCATACACGTTACGATGTATGGTGCCGCCCAGAATGTTGACCTCTGTGAAGCGTGTCACAGAACCAGAAGAGTTACTGTAATCCTCCTCGTTGACAGGTTTTTCATCATAGGTCAGCGAACCGTCGTTCTTGTCGGTCTTGCCGTCGCCATCGAAGTCATACTTATACTTTGTGATACCAGAACCACCACCATAGACATTACCACGGTGCAGCCACTGTGGGTCGTCAAGGTTATCGGTCTTTAAGAGTGAGATATTGGTTGCATTATAAGGCTTACCAATTTCACCGCCCAAGACTGTCACCTTCGTATCGCGGCGCACATGACCATCCTGACCACCGCCATAGACCGAAGCATAGATGGTCGGACCAACCACTTCCCACTTGGCAGTATCACCCACAGCTACATCCTCGAAATCTTTGGCAGTCATCAGGTCTCCCACGGCATGGCCAGTATAAGCCGTCTTACACCTGTATCCACCAATGGTGACATCAGTTTCGTTCACATAGCCAGAGAAGAAGGCTGGACTATACTCATAGCGAGGATCCTCTGTAATGTTAGGCGCTGCCTCACCGGCACTACCACCGATGACGTTACCGTAAGGTAGTTGGTTCTTCATGCTAACGGTAGGATCTGAATCGATGTAGCCTACGGTACCGCTGATGACATTCACAGTCGTCTTACCACTGCTGAGGAAGTAGTCAGCATTGGTCACAGGAATATTATAGGGGGCAGAAGCACCAGGTGTAGTTGGCAATTTAATAGGTGCGTTGGGGTTAAAGTTTGCACTTGGTGTCCACAACGCTTCATTTATCCTCTCACCATAGCCTTGTGCTGCTCCTAATTCACAGTCATTAACGTAGTCATCCGTACCACCAGCAAAGTTACCCTTACCGACAGAACCCGTGTTACCACCGCCATAGATATTTCGTCCTACACGGCCGCCCAGCATGGTGACGGAGGTATTACCGAATACCTTACCGGCAATAAGACTGTAAATCTTAGCTGGATAAGTACCACTACCAACTACCTTATTCAGTGTCTTCGTATAGGTACCCTTACCCTTACCACCGCCATAGATAGAGTGGCCTACCAAACCATTTATCAGCGTCACTTTGGTATCGCCATAGACGAAGCCGTTCTCACCGCTGCCATGTACTGCACCTGTGACACACGGCGTATCATAGTTGTTCTGTATTGCTGCCATATTTGGAAGGTCTGCAGTGGACGGATAGTTGATAGTCACCTCGGTCTCATTGGTGTATGCCATGTGAGCCGTAGCGTATCTGTCACCAGCCTCACCACGGGCAGCACCAAAGACGTCACCGCCATCAACATCCTTCGTGCCGATATGACCGCCCGTCACATTGACGGTGGCCTTACCGGTCATTGGTGCGAACTCAAACCTATACGGCCAACTGAGTGCAAAGCTATTGGTCTTCTCTTCATTTTTTGAAATATCTGATACAGTCTTTCCTCTTGCCTCATAGTTGCTCCTGGTAATTGTCGTATCATTAGTGACATTACCCACAGAGGCCATAGCACCGCCACCATATACAGCGCGTCCTATATGACCGCCCTTGATGTTGACTATTGTACTACCGCCTACAAAGCCAGACTTCGGGTTGTAATGCTTATTGCCCTTTCTTTCTTTATAGTAATCCGAACCACTACCGGCTCCATAGACGTTACCACGGTATGCACGGACATACTCATTGATGGAATCGTTATCAACTCCATCTTTCTTGAAGTTCCACCAAGGATCATCGTCACTGGTGCCAGGAATCTTATCAGCAATACCGATGGTACCGCTATTGATATTCACCACGGCATTCTGGTAGTTGTGACCATTCTCACCGCCACCATAGACAGAGCCCTTGATAAGCACAGTTGCCCTGCCACTGCTGTTTGGTGCACCGATGTTGACGACAGAACCTCTCACCCATGCAACCCTATCGTACTGGTCGATGCCAGTACTCTTGACATCATTAGTGGTCTTACCGTAGGCATCGTCACCTACAGTGGCATTATCTATTTCCGTTTGCGTATAATATTCATTAGGATCTGAGATACCACCGCGTGATGAACCGAATACCATACCGTTGTCACGTCCGCTGATACCGATGGTACCACCTGTAATCGTGACAGTTGCCAAACCAGTATTTCCATCAGCAAGTCCATTTGGACCTTTAGTACCTTCTCCGTCGACGTTCCAGTAAGGAACACCTGCTGGTATGGGTCGCCTTCCTGGTCCTGGTCCTTCAGATACGAAGAAGGTACCGACAGAACCTATGGCACCGCCACCATAGACGTTATGGTAAACATTACCGCCGCTGATAAGGACGTTGGTGTTACCCTCTACCAATCCGGCAATAGCAGCCTTTTCACTACCACGGCCACCGCCATAGACGTTACCCATACGCCAGCTACCATACTTCACATAGCCAGGATTCTCATCATCCATACCATAGACCTCGTTGCGTCCTATCTCAGTCGTTCCGCTGATAGTAACATGGGTGTTACCACCCACAGCAGCAAGCTCACCACCGCCATAGACGCTGGCTTTCACCTTAGCGTTGGTCAACGTTATCCTCGTACTGTCAGCAACATAAGCTCCCAACGTATCAGCCTTAGCAACAGGATACGTAAACTCGACATCGTCTGTAGTACCGGTACCGCCGCCAAAGACACTACCGTAGGTGTATTTTACGTCTGAAGCACTCTCACCAAGAATCTCGGTACCGATAGTGCCACCGGTGATGATAATTTCCGTACCAGCGACCACATTCTTATTATTTATCTTGATAGGATTGCCTTCACCATCAAGCACGTTGTGGTTGCCTTGCACGGCACCATACTCGCCACCACCATAGACATTACTCTTGATGGTACCGCCAGTAATCGTCAGCTTGGTACTCTTGACATTACCCAGCTTAAGCCAGTTAATGCCCTCATTTGCCATTGAGATTGGATTACCTGCCAGGTTCAGACGACGTCCCATGCCTCCGGCATAAACATTACCACCTCTTGTGTGGTGCAGTTTGCCGTCAGAGGTGTCATAGGTGGTACTTGGCACATTGTAATAATCCTGCCAGGTCGTCCAGTCTGAAGCGCTCCATTGTGTGAAGTCTGTATTTAAAGACTTACTTAAAGCCGTATTTAAAGTTGCAATGTTTGTGGCATCAGGTATTTTATATTCATAGGTATTACCTATGGTACCGCCGCTGATGTTGATTTCCACGTGACCACGTCCATTCGGGAACATTCCTGCAGGAGCAGTTGTACCATCATCCATCTTGTTATCGTCACGCATCTCGCCGTATCCTGTTGCGCCTGCGTCATACAAACCGTAGCCCACAGACCCCAGACGACCGCCACCATAGACCGATCCTAACATCGTTCCGCCTGTGATATTCATCGTCACGCTACCAGCCACGTTACCTGCGGTATAGGCATCACCTGCAAAACCACGACCGCCACCGAAGACGTTACCATCTACATAGGAAGTACCCCAAGTTCCAATGGTACCACCGCTGATATTCACCGTGTCATTGCCAAGCACGTGACCATCCTCACCGCCACCGAAGACTGAACCGTAGATGGTGCCACCAGTAACATTAACCTTAACGTTCTGTACATTGGTCTGCTTGTTAAACAATACACGTGGGTCACCCTTACCCGCACCGAAGAGGTAACAGGTTACTGGGTGCTTTGTAATCTGACCTAGGGTACGAGGCACACCGATGGTACCACCTGACATCGTAACAGTACACGATCCTTCCACATTTGTCAGCTCGTTACCACCATACACATTGGTCAGAATATGACCGCCCTTGATTTCCACTACGGTATTGCCACCAACATCACCAGCCTTCCAGTGCCATTTACCTGCGGCATAGGGGAAATAGCCCGATCCACCACCGAAGACATTACCATAGAAGGTACTGCCGTTGGTTGCTGTAAGTGCGCCCCCCTTAGAGTCGTAACCAACAGTGCCAGCAAATATATCATGCGCAGCATATGGAGACTGATACCTCCAGCTTGCACACTCAGGCAGAGAATGCTGATAATTGCTCTCACCATATTTGTAAAGACGTCCATCAGCCCACTCTGCGTCTGTATAACGGCGGTTAAGACTGTACGGTGATAACAAGTACTCACCAGCATCATTCATCTGTACATAACCACCACCAATCTGGCAGTTATCTTTTATGGTTACCTTTGTATCGTGCTGCACAAATCCTTGCTCTGCACCGCCAAAGACATCACCCTTCACGAAGGCATTTCCACCAATAGTGACATCTGTCTGGGTAGCCAAGCCAAGAGATTCAACATACTTCAGATATAAAAGTGTATCAGCAGCAGTAGCAGTATTATATATTTCCTTGGTACCACCTATCGTCATACGCCATGGTTTATTTACACCTGAGAAGCCTTCATAAGGATAAACGCCCTGACCAGCGCCAAAGACATGGCCCGAGTTATCAGGACCGCCAGCCCTTGTCATAATCATGTCATTAGGTCCTATTTCAGCACTGTCTCTGACGATAACTGTACAACTGCCGCTATTGTCTGACAACAGAGAATAAGGCATACCCTTTTCTACTCCATGTGCCGTAGCATCTTCATCAGTTTGCGCAATGGTATATCGTCCGATAGAAGCCTTCTCACCACCGCCATATACACTTTGTCCAACCTTGGCAACACCTTGAATGGTGACAGTACTGTTACCACGAACCAGAGCAGAGTATCCGTGAGTTGCAACACCTTGTCCTGCACCGAATACACTACCTAAGACAGTAGGTCTGAACTTGGTTCCTGCACCAGTAGCACCTTCCACACCGATGGTGACAACTGTATTCTTCTCTACACGGCCAATCTTACCACCGCCATAGACATTACCAGTACCCGATACGAGGCTTCCACCATCAAGAGTACCCACTGTACCATTCGCGATGATGACAGTTGTTCCACCGTCTCGCTTTGTAGGATCTTCACCTTCACGGTCAACACCAACCATAGCAGCCTCACAGTAGAAAGCACGGTCACCGCTCTCAAGGGCTTCACCCTCACCACCACCAAATACATTACCTGTAATCGTAGCAGCATTGCGGGCAGGAACAGGTTTGTCATCCACAGTACCCGATGTCGTGGTTTCATCTACAGTCTTAGTCCAATCCCATTTTTGGGTAGTTGTATTATAAGTATAGACTTTACCATCTGCATCTGTGGTTTCTCGCTGACCTCTTTGGTTCAACCATTCACCAGTACCAATTGCCACAGAAGTATTACCTTGCACATCGCCCTTATAACCACCACCATAGATGGTGCCGATAGAACCGATTGCAAGGATGGCATCTCCATTTTCAGGATGGCTAACCACTTCATAGGTGTATCCATCAGGTGAATCGTGAGTTTTTACAGTGTAAGCAGCCGCCTTAGCAGGATCATTTGCATACTTAGCAAGTACTTTACCCTTCTCCATGTTCACATTGACAGATGGATTACCTATTACCTTTGCCTGATAGCCACCACCATAGATAGTACCAATCTTCGTGGCAGAGATGATATTAATCTGTGGGTCTCGCTGAACAGTGATAGCCGCTTTTTGCTCAGAAGTCAAATCGTCGTATTCCGCTTTAGTACGTGCAGAGCCATTCTCCTTAAATCCATAGATAGAGTAATCAGCCAATTTACCGCCAACATATAGTGAGTCTATAACGATAGGCTTACAGCCTTCCTCATGTACATTAATAGTGATAGAACCATATATTTTTCCTCTGGTATCATTACCACCAAATACCTTACCATAAGTACCATTGGTAATATCAATCACAACATCACTATACACATTAGCGTCCAGAGCCCCTCCATAGATGGCATCTTGTTTAACCTCTACGCACTTCGCCTCAACTTTTGATCCTGCATCGGTATCGGCACTCTTTCCGGCTGTATATGATTTATCAATCTGCATAGGGCAATCTCCAGCATCTTCGGTGCCAGTAAATGCCTCTGCTCTGATATTACCCCTCGTGTTACTACCGCCATAGGTTGTATGGATACGTCCTCCGGTAATTTCCAGTCTGGTAGTACCATTTCCGTAAGGATAGTTAGCACGACGAGCATCCTTAGTCGTTGCATCCTTATAACCTCCAGAGCCATTGTTTTCGACAGCGGGATGAGGACTGACTCGTGTACCTCCGGCAGAGGTATGATGGTATGTCGCATAATAGCCCACGTTGGCACCTGGGTTCTCATACCACTCACCATTTAACTCATAAATATCCTTACCATTACCACCACCGAATGCCTCATGGATTTCGTAGGCAGCGTTTATTCTGACATTAGTTGCAGGGGTAGAAGCTGCATTACCACCACCATAGACCTGCTTGATGCTGGTCACATCACAACCCTCAATGATGACATCCGTATTCTCGGTAGGATCTGTCGGTTCATAGATTGCCAGGTCACCACCACCATAGACAGCAAGTACGTCGTATTTCTTGTCTGCAACAGCTTCTATGTATTCATTAAGTCTTACATTCTTAATACTATCAGTAGCACCGCCAGAAATTGCAGTTTCATATGCGGTAATCTGATCGGAAGTCAAGCCTACGGTTTGGGCGAGTTTCCCGAGGTCATCAGCGCTAGTTTTAGCTTTATAGCTACTTTCGCCAGATTCGGCAATGGTATATCCACCCTCCATACTCTTGAACTTCGTACTCTTAGCACTAATCTGTGTCGAGTCTCTATGCTGCGTAGCAAATACATGCACTGTGACATGTCCCTTCGGTGTACCGTATATATCGTTACAACCGAAGATTTTCTCTACGTCACATCCCTTAGCAGTAGTTTCCACGCTCTTGTTCAACTCCACAGTAACATCACCACCAACATCAGCTGCAATGGAATCTTTTGTTCCCTTACCGCCACCATATGCATCGTGGGCTATGCTACCACCGGTCAGGCTGACTACTGTACTCGCCTTGACCTGGCCCATCTCGCCACCGCCATAGACATTACCACCGATGGTACCACCTTTCACGTTCACCTCAGTCCATATTGAGGTAGCAAACTTAGTCGGATCGTATTGCCCTGTCCCTGTACCAACACCAGAGAATACGGGGGAGACACCAGAGAACATGACAGAACCAGGACCACGGCTGGCACCAAATACGCTGCCATCAATGCTACCACCCTCTATCGTCACCTTATTGTGTGAGAAGGATGCATGGGTGCTCGATTCCGTTTTTTCTTTCTGTTCATTCTTACCCATATTACGGGGACCTACAGAAGCCAAGGCACCGCCGCCATAGACATTACCATGAATGCTACCGCCTTTCACGTCAATTTGCGTCGTACAGGTGACAGAACCGGAAGAGCTGTTACAATAACTACCACCATCCGTGTATTTACCGATACCCGAACCGGCACCGAACACATGACCACTTCGACCTCCAGTATCGACTGATGGTTTTTGACCAGAAATGGCTCCCTTATTTATCGTCACCTCAGTACTGTTGCGTACATGGCCGTCCTGACCACCGCCATAGACTGAGCCATAGATTGTTGGACCGGTATAGGATGCATAGTCACCCACATATTCATCACGAGTCTTACCAATCTTAATTCTTGCCTTGTTCACATAACCCATGAAGAAGTCGGGCACGTACTTGTAGCGTGGAGAGTAACCAGTGGACTTGGCAGCCTTACCACGGCTACCGCCAAAGACAGAACCATAAGGGATACCGTCAGAATCATCACCAGCATCATCAGCTCCCACAGTACCGCCATAGATATTCACCGTAGCAATACCACTGTTCTGGAAGTAGTGGGCATAGGTCCCTGCTGCTGGGGTTGCTGTCCAAATTGCACCATCGGCAGAGGGCAATTCGCCATAGCCCGCAGCATAATAGTCATCCGATCCGCCAGTATAGTTACCCTTACCCACAGAGGCCATGTTACCGCCACCATAGATAAACCAGCCTACACTACCATTATTCATGGTAAGTGAGGTGTTGCCATAGACCTTACCAGCCGTCCAGCTGCAAACAGATACTTCAGAACTGCCTGAACCAGAAGTATTCAACAATGTTGTTTTGAATTCGCCGGTACCCTTACCACCGCCAAAAGCAGTACGTCTGATGGTTCCGCCATTGATGGTAATGCTGGCATCCTCGAGAACGTGTCCGTTATCACCACCGCCATAAACTGTTCTGATTGTTGATGTACCTCCAATAGTCACCTCTGTCTCTCGGACGTTACAAATATGAGCTTCCGTATAGCGCTGCGTCGTGATGTCGTTTACACCACCATTATTGAAATCTACTTTACCCTTACCGCCGCCAAACACATAGCCGCCAAAGGTATAGGCACTACCACTATAGGTGCCGACTTCTGCAGAACCTGCGATGTTCACTGTGGTCTTACCACCTTTGATGTAATTCGCACCGACCTTGAGCGTTGGTACATAGTCAAACTTATAGGGCCAGCTAAGACCGAAGTCATGGAAGGTATTCTTCGCATCATCATAGGTGTCATGCTTAATAACATTGATATAATTGCCACTGCCGTCAACGCTATAGTCGATGACACCTACAGAGGCCATTTCACCACCGCCAAAGACATTACCCTTAACGTGGCTGTTGCCAACAATGTTGACAACCGTCTCGCCACCCACAATACCTGCATATTGCATTGGCGTGAAGCGATAGGTTGTGGTTTCGCCTGCCACGATATCACTGTTATAGGTCGCTGCATTATTGGTACTACCATAACCGCCACCATAGACATGGCCATTGATGGTTGGTGTACCTGCTGCAGTTATTACAGGAGTGATTGCACCTGTTGACTCATTCCTTGTTCCACCAATAGTCACACAAGCCCTGTCACGTGTCGTACCATACTCCGCACCGCCATACACATTACTCTTGATATGGGTAGAAGCACCTGTGATATTGACAGACGAGGTCTTCACCTGTGCCATTTTTGTCCAGAGTGTGTTAGGCGTTGTTCCGTCAAGCTTAGTCAGACTACCCATACCACCGCCAAAGACATTACCGCCCTTGGTGTGTCCATCTTCTGTTGCAGTTTCAGTGGAATTACCAATGGTACCGCCAGTGATATTGATGGTGACATGACCATAGGTGTTCTCATTGGTATCCTCCGTGAACTGTCCTGAAGATGCATCCTGAGCGCTTGCGAAGTTCACACCTACCGATGCCATACGACCACCGCCATAGACAGAACCCAGCATCTTGCCGCCGTTGATAGTCACCGTAGTGTTGCCCCCCACGGTACCAGCAGCCAGGTTCTCACCAGAGAAACCACGACCACCACCGAAGACGTTACCATCGACATAGGAAGTACCCCAGGTACCGATGGTACCACCACTAATTGTCACTGAAGTATTACCGAGCACGTGACCATCCTCAGCGCCACCCAATACAGAACCATAGATGATACCACCAGAAACATTAACTATTACGTTTCCTACATTGTTATAATCGTTGAAGTAGGTGCGCTGGTCACCTTTACCAGCACCGAACAGATAGCAGCTAAGGGGATGTGCAGCAATCTGTGCCAAGGTACGCGGTACACCAATCGTACCGCCAGACATCGTCACCGTACATGTACCCTTTACGTCAGTAACCTCATTACCACCATAGACATTGTTCAGGATATGACCACCAGTAATCTGTACCTCAGTATTACCTTCTACCCAACCTGCCGATTTACACCAGTCATAGCCAGTGCCATCGGCCTTCTCGTAAGGCATATAGCCAGAGCCACCACCAAATACACAGCCAATCCATGTTTGACCGTCAGAAGGATTATCAGTGCTGGCAGGACCTAATTCTGGATGATTCGTTGCAAATGAGGCATCCTTGTTACAATACTTTTTATAGTATGTGTCGTAAGGCAGGTGTTGACCTGCATTGCCATACGGGAAGTGCGAACATTCGGCTAACTTGTTCCCATCTGTAACCGGTGTTACGGTCGGGTCGATGAACTGGTTCGTAGTAGCGCCACTACCATAGTCATAACCATCAGTATAGCGTATGGGCTTATCGACGCCAGCCACGGTTTCCCACTGGCCATCACCCACACCAATCTGACAATGGTCCTTAATCTTCACAAGCGTATTGCCCAGCACACGCCCGAACTCACCGCCACCGATGACTGATTCCAGAATGAAAGCCGTACCGCCAATAGTCACATCAGTGCTTCCAACGTAGGTCTTGAAGTGCGTATCAGGGTTAGTAGAAGGATCCTCGATGAGACCGCAGCCTCCGCCCCATACCCAACCTTGTGGGACAGGACCACCGTTAGCCACCGACCTGTTCATACCATCTTTTGCCACTTCAACAGGACCTATCTGACCACCGTCAACCACAACCGTACATTTACCTGTGTTTTCAGCACATGAAACGGGTTTGCCAATACAGCCGGTGTGAGATGTATGACCATAGACACCTGTGTATTCATCTTCAGTTCTTCTGGTAAATGTACCCACCGAACCGGACAGGCCACCTCCAAAGACACCATTGAAGACATAGCCACCAGACATTTTCACGAATGTATTACCTTTCACATCAGCAGCACTACCGCCGCCATAGACGGTCTTACCAATAGAAACGCCTTGGAATCCAGAAATACCAGAATAATCGGCAGTGCAGATGTTCACAGTATCATTACCATTCACATTGGCTTCGTTTCCGCCACCAAATACATCACCGGTGATTCTTGCTCCAGTGACAGGAACATAATAGAGACCGTCTTTCTCTCTGTAGGTTAGATGTGCGGGTATTGTCTTATATCCTACGGAATCCGCAGTACATATATTAACCTTAGAATTACCACGAACCACACCTTGGTTACCACCGCCATAGATATTGCCAATGACACCGACAGAATCTGGTATGAGCTTTCCTTGATATGTCTTTCCTGCCCAGAAACCTTTCGACATGTTGATGTTCACCTCAGTATCACCATTCACGTCGGCCATGAAGCTACCACCGAATATGTTATCAATACGCGTAGCAGACTTGACATTCACAGTAATCTTTCCTGATGTGGCGATTTCAGTACCATCTCTTTTTGTTCCAGGATAAGCAGCCTGATTACCGCCACCAAACAAGTTCTGAATGATAAGAGGCTTTGCACAATCTTCGGTTTCCTCAATATTTACTGTAATATTACCTCCGATACTACCAGTACGGTCGTTTCCGCCAAATACATTCTTGAAGACGCCAGCTTTGATAGTCAAATTAATATAATCTGCAATATGAGCATTATAAGAACCTCCAAAGACATATTCAATATCAGTATTCTCAGCTGTACAACCAGAAATTACTATATCCACATGGTCCACGTCCGACTCTTTACCAGCACCATACATTCTGGTAGTTACTAATTTACAGTATGGGTTGGTTTCCGTTTTATCTATAATAGGATTACCACAGAAGCCCTTTGCGTCACTGCCGCCAAAGACCTCACCGACCTTACCGCCCTTAGGTTTCATCAAAGCAGTTCCTATAACGATAGCACCATCATTTTCATACCAAACGCCATCTTTCTGAACCAGGTCGCCACCATTACCACCGCCAAACGCAGTACCTATATCATATGAACCATTGATAACAACCTCAGAACTTGGTACAACGGCAGAGTTACCACCACCATATACCTTCTCTATACTTGTTACATCACATTCGCCAATATAAACCGAAGTGGTTTTCCCTGTGGCAGGCAAATAGTCTGACAGATTACCGCCACCATAGACAGCCTGAACCTCATAATATTTATTGTGACTATTCGGACTGTGTTCACTACCTTCACCAGAAATAGGATACAACGTATAGTTATCTTGTTCGTCTATTTCTATTTGCTTTGTAGCATAGACCTCAACCTTGACATCTCCAGTAGGCGTACCATTGATGTTGTTACAGCCAAAGACACGTCCTGTCAATGGAATAACATACTCTTTTTGCTTATTCCCTATTCCATACGTGACATTTACAGTCTTTCTTGTAAATGCGACTCCGGAACCACCAGTACTCGTAATTTCTGCTGGTTTATTTACCGTTACCTTTACATCGCCATATACATTGGCAGCAACAGTTGAACTTCCAAGACCACCACCATAGGCATTTCCAATGACACCACCAGTCAGGATAACCTTGGTTGTATAAGGATGAGTTGCATTCCAATCTCCGACTACCTTCTTTTTATAATATGTCTTATCTACTGCTGCTTTACCATTAGGTACCAATGTGTAAACGTAATTAGGCGAATCACCCGATCTCGTGTAATATCCACCGACAGGAGTTACATTAACAGTGGGCACAGGATCGACCGCCACATACTCAAATGCACTGCCTGAGGTGTTCCAGTTATCCGTATTGGTATTTGCCAATGCGCCACCTCCATAAACGTCGTTGACAACCTGACCGCCACTCACAGTGACACTCACGTTCTGCTGAACATAACCTCGTTCGCCACCACCATAGACGTTACCATATACGATACCGTCACTGATATTCACAGTGGTATATCCTCTCACCTTTCCGGCTTCCGCAAAGGTTGCAAGACCCTTACCACCGCCAAAGACGTTACCGTAAGTCGTAGAACCTTTCGTACCAATCTTGCTGTCACCCTTAATGGTTACAGATGTCCAGGTCTGTACGAAACCACTCTCACTTCCACCATAGACATTACCCTTGATGTTGCAACCGTTGATAGTCACCGTACTTCTGCTGACTAAGGCCAAAGTTTCGAGGAACTCTAAATAATCTGCCTCTGAAGCGAGATCCGCCCAACCTTCCATGGTCATCTTTTTGGACTCACCTTCTCCACTTTCAACGAAGTGAGGATTAACACCCCTACCAGCACCAAACACATGTCCTGCGTCACTCGCAACGCCATGATAGCCAATATCAGCATTGCCCTTGATGGTGACATTACATATTCCACCTTTACGCATTTGGTAAGGCATTCCACTAGGCAAACTTGCAGGTGGTGTATTAGGTGCATCTTCACCATCGCAAGGAGTAGCATTACCACCTTTCACCCAATATCTGCCCACAGTAGCTATCTCACCACCGCCATAGACGTTCTTTCCAATTTTAGCATAGCCATCAATGGTGACAGTACTGTTACCACGCACAAGCGCTGAATAACCATGGGTCTCCAAACCCTTACCGGCACCGAATACGCATCCTTCGATAACAGGTGCGCCTCCTCCGACACCTATCTCCACCTGCGTATTCCATTCCACACGGCCAATCTCACCGCCACCATAGACGTTACCGGTACCAGCAACGAGATTTCCTTCATTGAGCGTTCCTATAGTACCGTTAATAATGGTAACTTTCGTGCCTTTGTTTTCATAATCTTCGGGATTTGCGCAGGCACCTGCGTTATTAACGCCCACCATAGCTTCCGCACACTCGAAGGTGGTACTTCTACCTTTACCAGCACCAAACACATTCTTGGCAATAGTGGTATTTGTATTCTGTACCATGACATGGGGATTACCATTAACATTACCTTCATCACCACCACCATACACACTGCCGCCCACAGCAACCGTATGATTCTCTTCTGTATCACCAATCGTCACTTGGGGATTGCCAGTGACAGTTGCAGCTGCTCCCAGGCCACCACCAAAGACATCTTCCGTGACAGTACCATGATTGATTCTGACTGCCGGATAATTCTGCTCACCACTTGGTGTATAGACAGCTCGGTTACCACCGCCATAGACGCTCTGGTTAACAGTACCGCCATTGATAATAACTAGTACTGAATCCTTAGGAGTACCAAGAACATTATTACAGCCGAACACGTTATTGACGGTACCACTTCCCATCGTCACAGTCACAGGACCATAGACGTCGGCAGCATGCGTTGCTTCGCCAAGTCCGCCACCATACAGATTACCATAGATAGTTCCGCCATAGAAGTTTACATGAGTAGTCTTATCAGCAGTGTACGTCTCGGTAGATTCTACTAAATGAGAATTCACCTTACCCTTCGCACTGCCACCATAGACATCACCAGTGATGTTAGCATAGCCTACGTAGTTATGGGCAGGAGCAGTACCTGTATCTGCGCCGATGTTCATCGTCACATTGCCAGTCACATGGGTCGTTTCACCATAGCCACCGCCATAGACATTACCACCGATGTTGATGCCCTGGTTCTGACTAACCGTACCGATATTCATCGTAACGTTGCCATCCACGTCGGCTGCATTACCACCGCCATAGATACCGGCAGTAATTGTAGTATCAGCATCCGTTGTCGTCTTGAGATAGTCGGTACCATTGATGATTCTGATACCTATCTTTTCTGCATCCTCACCTGTGGAAGGTATTTTGCTTACTGTTGCCGTACCGATATCAATGGTAACATCGCCTTTCACTGGAGCAGCATTACCACCGCCAAAGACTTGACCTATCTTGCCGATGTACACACCTTCACCATAGGTCTTCATTTCTCCGTCAACAATACCCTGCATGGTGTTGATCCAGACGTGGGTGTTACCAACCACATTGGCAGTAGCACCAAAGCCGCCACCAAAGACCTTACCGATAGAAGTACATGAATATACATTCACCGAAATAGCATCAGCATTTTCTGCAACATGAGGATCCCCTGCAGGAGTGTTGGGCGTCCATGTTCCATCTCCGTCGCTGTCATTACAACCCCAGATAGAGTAGGGGGCATTGAAACCGCCACCATAGAGCTCGCCGATAATCAAAGGCTTACATCCATCCTCATAAGCATTTACCTCGATAGAGCCATTGATGCTACCACCCAGGTTGTTACCACCAAAGACACGTCCGAACTTACCACTGGAAACTGTCAGATAGACATTACCGTTGATAGTAGCATTCTTGGCACCACCGAACACCTGAGAAACGAAATCTTTAGGCATACAGTCCAGCTTAATGACGACATCGCCATCCATTGGAGCCACTTGACCGGCACCGTAGATTTCGCCAATTATCAAGTCACAAGAATTGGTATCAGTATTTTTTCTCTCCAACGATGTTCCTCCACGTACGTTACCCTTGGTATTACTACCACCATATACGTAACGAACCTGACCACCAATCAACTTTGTCTTTGCGATACCAGTACCATAGATACCATTTGCGGGGTTAGTTTTATAGGCAGTTGTATCAATAATACCCACATTAGCTCCAGGGTTGCCTGCGCCAGATCCATTACCACCACCAAACAAATAACCAATAATGTAGGCACTTTCAATAGTAATTGAGTCTGCTGGCACGGCAGCAGCATTACCACCGCCATAGACATATTCTATACTGGTCTTATCACAACCTTCAATCTTTACTTCGGCAAATGCCTTTTCCTTATCAGCAGCAGAGCCGGTAGCCTTTGTCGGGTTATAGTCCGCCTGGTTACCACCGCCATAAACAGCAGTAACATCATATGTGGTACGAGCATCGAGGGCTGTCTCGCTATGATTCTTATATGTGTCGTCTCCATCGAAGTTTTTAGTCTGCTTCACATGCACCTTCACATGGCCCTTTGGTGTACCATTCAGGTTGTTACAACCAAAGACCTGATGTACCTTCGCGCCGTCAAGAAGCACCTTTACATCTCCACCAACGAATGATTCAACAGCTGTTACAGGAGCAATATATCCTTCTTGCCCTTCTGTGCCTACAGCTGCTGCTGCCTTACGGCCCAAGCCGCCACCAAACACATTACCGTTAATCGTACCGGCATAGAGGTTTACATACGTAGTATCGCTGGCATTGAACACCATCGGATCACTACCCGTCTTGCTGGCACTGGTATTACCCAATGCAGAACCGCCATAGACGTTACCGTAGATGATAGCTGCACCAGTATGGTTAGAATTACCTACATTCACCCATACACTGCCATTTACCAGCGTAGGTTCACCCTTACCACCACCAAAGACAACGTCTTTACTTGTATCCTTTGAACCGCCATTTATCGTACCGCCCAGCAATGTCACCTTAGCATCAGCCTTTAGCACACCATTAGCATTGGCACCGCCATAGATGGCGTCTCCAACGCTACCGCCTTCCATGCTGATGATGGCATCACCAAAGTTCTGGGCAGCGATGTCGCTCACTCCTGTCTTCTCGCCAAGACCGCCACCGAAGACGCTACCAGTTACTGCACCGCCATAGATATTGACATGGGAAGTCTTGTCCGCTGATGGGGCGTATCCCGTAATATTGCCATTGCCATCCTTTATGCTTATAGCATTCACTACGCCAAGGGCACTACCGCCATAGATATTGCCTTTCACGGCACCAGAACCGCTGAGTGCACCGCCACCATCCTTGGCACCGATGTTCACCGTTACGTCACCACCGACAACCGTCGTCTGACCTTTACCGCCACCATAGACGTCAGTCATAGAACCGTTAAGGACGTTTACAGTCACATCGCTTGTAGCATCACTCGACTCACCACCACCATAGACATTACCACTATCCTCATTTGCATTATCACCGACAGCACTTGCTCCATCAATTGTCAGCGTGACAGTGCCAGTAACAGCACCAAGGGTTGTCAGGTCCTCGTTAGTGTAGAGAATATGGTCGGTTTTATTGATCCAACTGTTACCGGTTTTTTTCGCCCATGTGTAGGTTGTTGGTCTATAAGCCTCATTTTCTTTGTACTTCACACCTGTACGGTAGGTACCTGTTGCTGTATAGTATAAAGGCTCCGTTTCAAAACCTATAGCATCAACCGTTACAGTAGGTAGCTCTGCAGAATAGCCTGCACCGAATATATTGCCCTTCACAGTACAGCCATTCAGTGTTGAGGTTACATTACCATCAACCTTACCAAGCCTACCGCCCCCATAGAAGTTACCCGTCACGGTACATCCCGTGAGTTGAGACGTGACATTATGCGTGGTAGCCAATGAGAACTTGACAAAATCTATTAAGATACGAGCCACATTGGTAACATTGTCAGACATTGGCAGGAACTGATAAGTAAATTGGGTTGAAACGCCACCATAGGTAGCATTGTATTCCTGCGTGTATTCGGTATTAAGCCAATTGTTCCAGTTGATATTTGTAACGTTGTTCTGATTCGCTGGTGCATAGCGGCTATATGAGTTTCCACCATAGCCAGCACCAAAATAGGTACCAAAGGTACAATTAGTAGCCCTTGTAGTGACGATTTTGTTAGGACTAATGTCTCCGAACTTAGGACCACCACAGTAGATGCCCACATGACTATCAGTAATGGTAGTACTAAGGTTTCCGGTCACAGGTCTGGCAGCATTAAGACCTCCAGCATAGAACTCTTCGATATCAGCATTCTGTATCTGCCAAGTGATATTACCTGTATTGTCGGCACCATTAGCTTTTCCGACACCCTCCATGGCGGCACCGCATACGATGCCGAAGCGTCCACCGTTGATATAACACTCAGCATTGTCAGCGTAACTGGCAACATCACCACGATAGAGCCCCGTGAGATAGAATTCGTTATAATCGCCGCCTGTCACAGATATTGGTGAGTGTTTGGTCGCTATGCTTTTATCTTGGTGACAACCTGTGTGGAATTCCTTGAACCACGCGTTTCCTCCTACATGGATATAAGGTATTTTATTTGATGTTCCCTTCTGGTTGTTGCTCACCCATTGTTCAAAGACACCGCCCTGCACGATAATCGGTGAGGTTGCAGGATGGCTACCGTGTTCGTACTCGAACTGGGTAACACGGAACAACGAGGTGTTAGTAGATTCAAACCAACCCTTTGGAATCAAAATACCAAAGTTGTATGAACCTGATCCACCCGTTGATTTCTGTGCCATACCAAGACCTGGCATGTTGACAAAGTCAACCCTCACAGGGTGACTTTCGTTACGGCTGTTAAAACGCAGGATATAAGAATAGTCGGGCTCGTTGTCATGGTCGGCATCAATGGACATAATGGTGTATGGCCGTTTTATATTGCCGGAGGAAATACCTATATTATGGGTATTGCCTACCAAAACTATGGCATAGTCATAGACTGTATGGTTGTTTGAAGTGTTTTCCGCAATGCCACTGAAAAGTGTTGATACAGCATTGCCGATGGTGGTTCGCACTACCTGACTACTGCCAGCGATGGAGTAAGAGGTGTTATCCTTATAGATCTGCCCGCCAGCAACATTAACATTATAGGGAGTACCCATATTCTCGTTATACACCACGTCAGGATAAGCATCTGCCAGATATACCGCCTGTGCCCAATAAGGCTCAATGGTGATACTCGTTACACCTTCGGGAACATCCCAGTAGGCACCTTGGTTGAACACACGACCACTTTCGCTGTATAAATCTTTATTGGTGCAGTTACGGTCTGCGAAGTTGTATGGTGTTGCAGTGATATTACCGTCAGCATCCGTTGTGGCATCTGCACCAATTGTGTAAGAGCCTGCCGTACCGCCAGTGATGGAAACAATTTTCCAACCTGTCACTACACGGTTACCGGTATAGTTCTTTGTTCCCACATCGTTGTAATAGGGCAACTGTACCTTGCGATAGTTGAAGTTGAAATGTTCAAAGTCTTTATCTGTTATCGGTAGGGAGAGACTTGATTCTGTAATGCTTGCATCAGCAGGTCTATTAAACTGTGCGCCATCTCCCATCTGAACAGTCACCGACAGTGTACCAAATTTACGGCCTTGATTACGTTGTGTCTTCTTTATTTCAGCATCTTCAGAAAACTGTTCCGCATTTTCAGCGTCATAGTTGATAA
This sequence comes from uncultured Prevotellaceae bacterium, assembly GCA_902778255.1. Lineage (GTDB taxonomy): Bacteria > Bacteroidota > Bacteroidia > Bacteroidales > Bacteroidaceae > Prevotella. The sequence continues at coordinate 110,217 of CACYXD010000002.1, read as the reverse complement.
TAGATGGATATTGCCCATGAGCTTTCAGTATCGGATATGGCTGAGGGGTTTCAATATTCCTGTCTGCCGTCTCCAATACCCATTTCATCATCTCGTTCCTATCGTATTTACCCGTAGCATACCATGCAGCCAGTTCCAAATGGCTGTTCAGCAGCATACGGAAGAACTCAAAGCGCTGAAGGAAACGGGTCTCCGCCATCAATGCACAGTTATAGACGTTGATTTGGTTGTTCTGTACGTAAGGTTTCTCGGCAAGGAAGTAGTTATAGTTGCCCAAACCTGCTTGTCCCACGTTAGAAATAATCTCACCATTATAGATAGGAGCCTTGCTGCTACAGGTCATATTACCATAGAACATGCAGTTCATCACCATGGTCTTAAGATCGGTTGAGTTAGATGCATGGCTATTGTACCCCACAATACCGCCACCAGTACCACCACCCACGTCAGCATAGCTATAGCAGTTAATGACACGTGAAGAATCGTTAAGTAAGCCCACAATGCCACCAGCATACACACTGCCGCTGACACTGCCGCTATTCACACCGCAGTTATAGATACGGGTAGCACCATTTGCAGTAGCCACGATGGCGCCTATAGTATCTCCGCTAATGCTGTTGGCATTTTCAATAATCACATTCTTGATGACAGCCCCATCAGCATATGCGATGAAAGGTGCAGATACACTGAAACTCTGACTTATTTTACCTTCAATAGTACCTATGAAGGGAACTGTTTTGGTACCAATAGAGCCAGATGATGCATCAAAAGGATAGTCCAACAAATAATTACCACCCATGATTTTTATATCAGCAGAGCTGTTCACAACCTGTGGTACCGGGGTGAGCGTAAAGGCTTGTTTGGCAATGCTGTCGGCATTTGCTGTTGCAGGATTTGCAAGCGTAGTGAACGAGTGCATCACTTTGGTATTGTCAAAGCGAGGCATCAGGCGCATATTGCCATGACCATCATCCACCACCATAAAGGTGGCATTGGTAATCTTCATCTCTGTCTGGTCAAGACCAATAACACCAGGCTGCCTTGTGGTTTCGGTCATATTCTCTAGGGTGATACTGCTTGATGTACCTGCCCACAGACTGGTGACTATTGAACCGCTCGTATTGGCAGTGAAGTAACGGTCGGTATTTGGAACAGCACTCTTTATCTGTACGTTATATGGGTCAAAACCGTTCTTGCCAGCATCAAAGTTATCTTGATCCGTATCTTCCTTGCTCTTCTCTTCATATTGGCCTTCGTAGTGATAACCCATCTCCTCGTCAATGTTGAAGTTGGGCTTTATGTACCATTGCATACCAGCAGGTACATTCGTAATATCGGGTTCCGTAGTTGTTGAGGAGAGTGTATTGCCGGAGCCGCTATACTGGGCATAATAGCCGTTTTGCTTAATAAGGTATGGAGTCGCTGCTGTTCCATTTTCTTCTTCTGCAGCAGTATAAGTATTAGCATATTCGGCCTTCACGTCGTAAGTAACATACCAGTCACGCTCCTTACTACTCACGAGGGCCTGTGAACTGTAGTCAGGAAGGTTTGGCGGAGTTAAAGGATTAGTGATATCTGCTCTACCCAATTCGTCTGAGGTGTATTCCGTTCCATCCGACTTCGTGGCATAGTCTGAAACTCTGAACTTATGGTAGCCAGGTACCTTGGTACCAGTTTTCCAGAAATGGTATTTCTCCACCATCGGACTGCTGTACTTGTGAAGTTCAGCATAGCGTGCAGCACGATTCGGATCATCAGGACCGCTGGGCAATGGCAGACGAACAATCTCCCATCCGTGCTGGTCAAGCAGGATAAGCATAGGCTTAATCTCCGTTTCTATGAACTTGAATTCTCCGTCGCCCATATCAACAGTCTGGAAGACGTGCTCTTCTTTCAAGAACTTCTTACCTGTAGTAGGTGTACCACCAGGGTTATCATTATTATGTACCCACGGTTGAGAATTAGCCCAGGCATTATACGCATGCCAGCCTGAAGGCAGCTCCTCTTTCTGAGCAGCAGTCATCGTTACATTACGTCCGACAGCTGTCACCTTGGTGGTCAGCTTCTTCTGCACCGTAGGATTGTTTTTCCAATACTGTTCAAAGGAGTTGACAGTGCGACGCTCTGTAGTTGAACCATCAGATATGGCATCAACCGTCACCAGTTTCAGGTTGTTCATTGACGATCCCAGGATCATGTATTCCGTAGCCTCGCTGTTGTCGGCTGGATCATCTTCATCTCCTCCCGTCACTGCAGGGTTGTCATTGGTAACACTGGTAACAATAGCATTGTGTCCTTCTGGCTTATAGGTCTTCAGATAGGAGTGGAAATTTGTTACGACTTTACCAGTTTCAGGATTGGTATAATTCGTCTGGGTCTGATAGGACGAAATCTTTACATGGTAGGGGTCGAGGTCATCAACGCTATTGGCGTTAGTGAGTTTCCTTGCCGGCTCTATATACCACAGCCAACGTGTACGTGTGCTGGCACCACTTGCCAACTGTTCCTCCCAACGTTCGTCACCATAGACATAGAGTGCGGCATCACCATTGCTATAAGGATAGATCGGCTTACGTGTTGCAGCCATCACACCATCCTTACCGTCTTCCTGATTGAATTTCACGCCATGCGCAAACTGAAGCCTATAAGTCAAATTAACTTTATCCTCAATCTCAAGACTGTTGCGGCCATCAAGGTCAAGCAACTCATTATCAACATCGTAAGTAATATAGATATGTTCACTCGTTCCAAGTTCGGCAAGACCACTTAATTCTATCTGGTCTTCCTTAAGCGTATAAGTAGTACCATCTTCTTCAAAAGAACTACTTCTCCAATAGTGATACTTCTTTACCACTGGACTGTACCATTCACTTGGTATTTCCATCGTGGCAGAAGTACTTTCCTTTGGGCCGAATATGATTTGACCAGCTTTATCAATCAGGTAATAACTGGTAGGAATCTCAACCTCATTAACCCTAATAGTAAATGAATCTCCAGTAGAGATATTCTTCAGGGTAATATTTTGATGACTTGCATCAACATAGGTAGTATCAGTAATAAAATAATATGTATCTTCTGCAGTCAAAGAAAGTGTTGACGACGCATACTTCAGATTGGATGCCTTCGTTGAATTCTTCACAAACACATTGTACGGGTCAGGATAGGTACTGTTACCGATATACCACAGGTATTTACTATCGGTTATTGAGGCTTCTGCAGAGGCATCGTACGTCACTGTTCCACTATTATTATAGATGTACTTATAGGTACTGCTCTCCTCATGCTTGATATTCATTGGGCGAGCCATCTGCAGATGCAGGAACTTTTCGTTCAGTTTGTCTGTCGAATAAGTCACATAGATGTTAGCACTCTCGTCAGGTGTTTCCGTGATTTTGTGCTCGTTATCAAGTTTGCTGGCATCAAAATCGCCCTCCATCGTGTAGAAGGTTATCGTCTCGTCAGAGATATATGGGCTACGCAGTCCTTCTGGAATGTCATTGTAGCCATCTGTAATTCCATCATCATTGGCATCAGTATTTCCATTCCTCAAAGGTGTTCCTGCTAACTGTCTGATAGCACTACTGCTGACAGCGATGGCATTCGACTTGTTAACGATGTGATAAGTGATAAGCGGCAAGGTAGCAACAACAGAAGGAAGTTTATCCGTTGGAGCATCAGGAACAGCAATAGCCTTAACGGTCTGTTCTGCAGGAATATTTGCTGCTAATATAACGGATGAATATGTCGCACTCTCCGCCGTAGGATCTGTGCCGTCCAGGGTATAATGAACGGTTGTACCGGCAGGAACAGTTATGGTTACATCTCCTGCATCATTCATCGAGAATGTAGGACGAGCAACACGAGCATCTTCAAGATATAATGGAGCGTTGGCATCTTCTTTATTAAATATACCTAAGATACCTGAAGTATTTTCGTATCCTGTAGGACCACCCGTCTTACCCGGTTGTCCAGTAAGATAATTATAGTTACCATTGTTAACGGTCAACCATCTGTGCGTAGAGTGGTCAAAAGTGTCATGTTTTCCTGTTTCTTTAATCCCCTGAGGAGAAAAAACTATCTGCGATTTACTATTTAATGAGATGTCAAAAAGCACTTTGTCACCTGCTGCATCAAGATCTACAACAGACTCAAGGTGAACGCGCATACGGTCTATACCAGCACCTGAAATCTGGCCATTGGCCACTAAATATTTGGTTGATTTCTTATGCCTTATATAGTAGTAAGCATCATTAGGAGCTGGCGCTTTTTCAATAACCCATATAGCCTTAGTAGCATCATAGACGCCATCCCTACATTTATAGGTGGTCAGGAACGGTTGTCCATTATCGCCTCCTTCGAAATCATTAGTTGCCTTATAGGAGCACCATTCTTCCGTAGGACACAGATAGTAGTTATTAGCCGGATTATTGACATTGTATGTATAATTATTGTCTTTTCCCGCAGATCTTTTAGACACGCTGGCAATATAGTACGTTCCCGAATAGTCGGTCTCCTGCGCCCACACACTGGTTGCCCCAACAGTCAGCAGCACCGTCAGGAATAATATATTCTTTACGTATGAATAAATGTCTGTAAACTTACCGTTAACATTCATAATTCGTTTCATATCTTTTTTATATATTGTTTTTTATTTTGTTTTCTTCTTTTTTCTCAGCGGGTAAACCGCTGAGCACATTATTAGCGCTGAGCGCGCTATTTCCACCAGTCGTCACGGGTGCGGCATAGGGCCTGCGCCACGCAGTTCATCGCCTTACAGAAAAGGACGGTGATTTGTTCGTTCTTGCCTCGGTACTGGTATTTCCAAGGACTGACAATGAGCAGACGGCCTTCGGCACAGAGGCCGAGGCGGTCTGCGGAGGGGTGATAACGGTCTGCAAAACCGTTGTCGTGGAGGGTAATCACGGGGAAACCGTGATTCACGGCGTCATCCATGATTTCGCGCTCTTTAGGCGCTATACGTGTGCCGACAAGGACGGCACCATGTGCAGCCTCTTCCAGACAGCGCTGTTTCTGCTCGCTGAAGCGGGCGGCATCCTTGCGATGGCACACCACTGGCAAGCAGCGGTGCTCCGTCAGGAGCGCACGTTTGCCAAAGGTATCGCAAGTGATGAACACCTTTCCAGCGAGAAAACCGCTGGGCACACTGCTGGCAGCGGTGAGCAGGCGGCATTGTATGGCCGCCAGTGCTTCAGCGGTAGCGGCCGATGGCGGGCATTCGCGCTGCAGATAGCCGTCAAGGGCGGCAGGCGTCAGCGCCGTCATGATGGCACCATGCTGCACGGTGAGCTGCGCGCGGTTGCTCATGCGTAGCAGGCGGCTGCGGGGGTTGCCCTTGATATAGGCGCGCTGCGTAGCCAGCTGCGCCGTATCCACTGGCATCACGTCGCAGTAGCCTGGGGCAAAGAGCGGCTGGCGACCAGTGGTGCCCCAAGATGGCACCTTATACATAGCGGGCAAACCGCTAGGCACACTGCCTTCAACACTTGGCTCAGTGTGAGCGACGGTTTGCCCGTCGCTACTATCTCCTGTCATCTCCCAATAGCGCTTGTTGCAGCCCTTTTTGAAGCCTGATAATACATGGCCCAAGGTTTGCAACGTGCCGTTCTTACTGACAAGGCGGTCAGTGACCACCATGAGGAAATGCAGGTGCTCAGGCATGATAACATAGTCCTGTATGGCTACCATGGGGTAATGGCTATGGATGGCGGTGAGCAGCTCGTGCTCTACCATCTGACCGACCGTCGACAGCGCTGTATGCGGAGCATCGGCACTGCCATCGGGGGCCTCCAGCGACCCCGCCACAGTACCGAGAGGCTGCCCTAAGCTCTCTGCCACATGCATGGTGATGTGGTAGAGCCCGGGCCGTGTGTAGTCATGGGCGGCTGCGCGGCGGGTCTTTTTATGCGGTATGGTTGTATTACTTGTCATTATCTTACTGCTATCTTAGTCTTGTTTACGACGTAGAAACCAGGCATGTTGATCAGCGTCTCGATGGTCTGACCTGGTTCTATGATGAAGGTGGCGATGCGGATTCCGGCAGCATTATGGATAGTCACCGTCCTTGGCGTCTTCAACGTAGATGTTACGATGATATGGCGTAGGCGAGAGGTGATGCGAAGTGCACCGTCGCCGCAATCTTCATCATATTCCTCACCGAAGCTGTCCTTGACACTGTTGAATACAATGCGCTCAGGTACGAACTTCCTGCTGGAACTTGAAGCAGTGGTCAGGAAGTAAGGACGGAAGGCACTGACACTGATAATCGTATCTTCTGCTACCTTGTCGTAGCTGCTTCCGTTGTTTTCAAGGGTATAGGCATTGACCTCTGAACCATCAAGTGGCTTGTTCATATAGCTGGGCTTGAAGGTATAGTCATTGCCACCGTATGTCACTTTCGTACCTGTCATCTCGTCATCGCTCACACCGATGGGCTCATGCTTGTCGGAAGCGAAGGTGATAATCTGCTTACCAAGCTTAGGAATGCTTACTGCAGTATTCTTGGCATCAAAGTTACCGCTCAGGTCGAACTCGTAGTAAGTTGCTCCTGGCAGACCGAGGATATACGGTGTAGCCCTTGTCATCAACGGATAACTGTCGTGTGTACGAGACTCACTATAATACTGCTGGTACTTATCAGCATTCTCGTCTTTCTGGTTGTGTACAGCCGTATTCTCATAATAGTAATCCCAGAGGAATGTGTTGGTCGCATTCTTATTAGCATCTGCCGCACTTGGATAGTGGAAGTTGGCTTCCAGGACACCTTCGCTCTTTAATGTCATCTCAGCGTTATTTGTCAACTCACGCAACCAGTACTCATGTCCCTTCGAATTCTCACCGCCATCATTGTAGAAGTGAGTGATCTCACCCTTCTGGTTGGTGGTTACCAACTCAGCAGTGAACGGTAAGCTGATGCCCTGCCAGCCCTTTGTAAGGTCGACATATTCCTTGTCAAGAGGCAAGCGCTGGTACCACATACGTTTCTCTGCTCCTAAGGTATATGCTATTGGTGCATTGAAGTCCTGATAATCTACGAGCAGATGGTCGTTGGTGGTCTTCTTATCGCTCTGAACGAGGTGACCATGAACACTTGCTGCTGAAGCCTCAGTTACGATACGGTAGCCCTTAGAGTTATCGTAATGCTCGCTATAGTCAGGCTCTGTAAAGTAGCTGTTCAGCACGGTGTAAGTCTTCTCATTATCATCTTCCGCAGGAGCATAAACCACGATATTCTGTGTCTCGTCGCAGTTCTGGATGCTCAACAGACCGTCGTCATCGAGAAGCGGTGCATAGAACCATTTGCCATTCAATCCAAGCTGATAGTCAAGGTCGTTATGTCCCTTGAAGTCGATAGCAGTCATGTTTGGATATACATCACGCGGAGTGACAACATCTCCTGGACGACTTTCTTCTATAGCCTTCTCATTAGCCTCAATCTGCTCGTCGCTCAGCTTCTCCTTCTGTGCCAGATAAGCATGTGGGTTGAAGTGTGTCATACCCATCGTCTTAGAGCGATAGTATGCCGGAGCACGATATACGCGGTTAGCATCAGTTTCTGTTGACAGGCGACCTTCGTCGCGGGCAACAGCAGTAGGTACATTCTGATGAGCCTGAGCAGCCCAACCATAGGTCAGCTTCTGACCGAAGAAGATATAGTCATCAGGCCAGATGGGGAAGTAATAAGGCTTATTATCATCTTCTGTGTCTATCCAAAGACGCTCATCCTCCGAGCCTGGTATTTCTCCAGCTGCATAACGGAAGTCACCATCAGCGAAGCGGTCCTCCACATACTTAAGCTTGCTGTCATAACCAGAAGAGCAGTGGCTTGGGTTGCTGGCGTAATGACCAGTCTGTGGCTCAGCTTCGCCATCCTTCCAGTAAGAATATGTCAGGCCGCTGTTGATCTTCTTGTCATTATAGCGCTTATAGAGGTAGAAGTTGTTCAGGTCGTAGGTCAGCTCACCGTTGTAGAAAGCAGTGTCGGACTTAGCCGTTGCCTTACCACGGTCACCACCAGAAGTGATGGTCTCCTCGTAATCAGGAACAGCAGGAGTATCGCCTTCGATGTTACCATAGAGCTTCTTATTGCCATTCCAGAAGTAAGAGTTTACTATCTGGAAGCCCTTTGTGTCGGTAGGATTACCGAAGACTGCGTTAGGCTTAGATCCCAATGGTGTTGTAGCACTGGTCTTCACCCATGCGCTCTCTACATAACCAGTACCCTTGTCTGCCACACCAGCCGTCTGGAACGAACCGGTGACACCAAGGTTATAGACGCTACCGCAGAGGTTATAGAACAGTGAGTTTTTCAGACCGCTGATGGTATGGCCATCACCGTGCAGGTTACCCTTGAAGCAGACATCGTCAGTACCGATGGCTGTCCAGCTATCAGTATGTTTGATATCGGTGCGCAGGAAGAACTCCAGGTTATCGCCGCCCTTTACGCCTCTCTTCACCGTAGAACCGTCTGACAACGTCACTTCTTGCTCGCTGTTGTTCAGCAGGGTATGACCTCTCAGCCTGCCGGCATTGGTGATGGTGTCGTGGTCGAGGGTGATGCCAGGTGAAGAATTAGTAATCAGACTCAGATCATAGAAGTCCTTCAAGAGGTCGAGTCCGTTCTGCGAACTGCCACTATAGTCGTTGATATAAATCTTTGAGTCGCGCTGCAGACGGCTGCGGTCATAGTCCACGTGCAGGTGGTTGATCTTGTCGTCCATCACCTCCTTCAGGTCGTGGTAGTTAGCCACGCTGACAGGCACGTGGTTCGAGTAGGTCTTACCCAGATATGTCTTAGCATAGTATGCCAGATAGAAACCATCCTGATACCAGTAGAGCGGATCAACAGAAGGTGTATATGCCATACCGTTGATGTGGCTCTCGGCATCATCCTCTTTCTCATAGATTTCCCATCCGCCACCGGTGACCTCGTAGGCACCAGGTGTTACAGAAGGTATGCGCATGGTGATACCCGTACCTGGCAGTACGATAGTAGGAGCGTTGATGTCTTCCACAGTCGGAATACCACTCTTGAAGTTGATGTGGATGTTCACCACATGACGTTCGGTAACAGGTATAACATGTGCACCATCATCATCACTCTCTTCGTAGTCATACTTATAGATGACGGTGATAATCTTCTCCTTAGAGAGATCGTTGATGTTGGCATTGCGAGCCACATACAACGTACTGGTCTCCATCGGTGACTCACCATGGATGGTGAATTCTGTCTGATAGTTAGGCAGATCATTGTAGCCCTTATCACTACCACTAGTATTCTCATTAATGATGGTACCTACTGTTACCCAGTCTTTTCCGTCTCTTGTTTCTATTCCACCAGCAGATCCGGTAATATTTACCTTTGCAGGCTTAACGCCTCCGCCCTTTTCACCTACCATATACTCCTCACGGCAATAGTAGTAGGTCTTATTTGATTGACCAGGTGTGAAGGTAAGCGTTGTGATGTTATTTTGCTCTGATGAAGTCAGACTACTGTATGTATCGTAGCTTATAGTAGTACCTACAGCATAAGCCTTGTCACCATGAACGAAGGACTCCTTGATGACATAAACCGTGGTATTAGTTGTAGATTCCTCCACCTTAATAGCTGCATAGTGGTGCTGCTCATTAGGCAGCTTCTCGAATTCTGTGCTTAGCAGCTCGTCATCTGTGCTCAGCGTATTGACAGGTGTTGGAGAACCAATCTTTGTTACTGTAACTCCAGTCGGCAACGTCCTACTAGATGTACCTGCATACGTTGCAGTATAGTCGATAGGCCTTGTCAGTGAGTAATGGGCAGCATTAGCATTGGCTCCTTCCAACGTAGCTGCTTTCGAGTCATACTGATACTTCTGACCTACTGTGCCACCGTACAATGAGTCGATGAGCAAGTCAAGGGCATCGTAATTGAAGTTGAACTTCTGACGATCCTCAGGCGACATGGCGCTATAAGCCTCCAGGGCACGGTAGTTATTATCCTTTGTATAATACTTACCACCATACAGACCGGCTACCGTACAGATATATGCAGGCTTAACACTGTTTTCTATTTCTGTAGCCAGATCAGAGTAGTCACTCTTGAGTTGATTCTTTTGTGCTTCCGTCATCAGGTCGTTGACATAGATATATTCCGTTGCTGACAACTGGATAGTAGAAGTACATACGTATGCCGGTGAGGTATGTCCATCGATGCTGGCAGATACCGGTGCACCAGGATAGTAGTGTACACTGCCTGACATGTATTCCGTGGTCACCAGATGAGCAGGTACGAACGTTGCCTGGTTTTCAGTAGGCGGATTTACCAATGCATCATATTCATTATATATGGTATTCGGAATGATTGCATTCACATCATACAACTGCTGACCATAGGTACCCGTGGCTGAAGGATAATAGGTAGGACCATCCTCATAAGAGCTCCTTTCATCAACGGTTATATCTTGCTTCTTAGCATGTGTCGTACTATTAATCTGCGTGTACCACTTATCCCATATCTTCGGGTTAGTCACGTTATAGGTGAGCAGGTAACCGTTGTTATGGCTCATGTTGTTGGATGAGTGGAATATCTCGTCGAACTCAACCTCCTTACCGTTTGACATCACATCCATTGTCTCTGCCGCAGCCTTATATCTATTATACTCGCTTGGCAGCATCACCGTACCAGCATAGATGGTATCACTACCAATCTTACAGCCGGCTGATGTGACGTAGGTTTCCTTGACAAACAGCTGTTTCTGTCCTGCTGTCAGCTTGTTCCAATCCCAGTAGCTGATAGGATCGTTTTTCTGATAGGTCACATCGTTGATAACAATCTTCTGATCGTTAGTAAGCGGTGTGTTAGAGCTTGAGTTGGTATATGTCTTATAGTATGCGTAGTAGTTAGGCTGCACATCCAACAACGTCATCGTACCATGTGCGGCAGCACTGATGGTGATAGGCACTTCCACCGTCTCTCTGAATGCATTCGGAGAACCAGTATATGCAGAGATATACTGATCATATACATATACAGAACCGGCAATGTACCAATAGTGGGCAGGCATTGGGCTATTACCTAATAAATAGCGGTTGCTGATGTTGTAACAGTCATCGACGATGGTCTGCGAGCTATGGATAAAGTTACCAGAGGTTTCCCATTCCACCTGTTCAGCCGCTGCACCAGTCAAGCCTGGGTTGGTCTCTATATAGTCATACTCCCATTTCGTGACAGCATTCTTGTTGAGGGCAGTCAGTGTGGTAGTCTTACGCTCTTCCCTCATATCCTTTGGCTTGCCATGAATATTCTTGGCATAGACGAAACCACCACCCATGCCAGGCTGCACATTAATCAGGTCGAGTTCTACAACACCGGTGATGGGGCCCCACACCTTCGTATCGAGCGTATTACCTGTGCTCTCCTCTGTGGTCAGCTCCAGATAGACACCCGATGCTAATGCCAAGTGGTTATGGCAGTTACCGTTATTTCTCTTCTTGTTGCCTTTGTTTTCTCGCTTCCAGTCATAGAAAGATTTTTCTCCATCAGCAGCAACATTCGCATCATCAGACTTCGTAGTACGTACATCGGAGAACCTGACGTCACTGGTCAGTGCACCAAGGTAGTTCACCTTACTATAAATACCGAAGTAGTTGCCGTGAGTGGCATGGTCACCAGTATCGCCAGCCTTAGAATCTATCTTGTTCAGTGATACCTCGCGTACACGGTTGATGGTGTAGTTGGTATAGTCTGCCGTCTCAGGCACACGGTCCTGGGCGCCTCTCATCACCATACGGCTACCGAACACACCGCAGAGGTCGGCACGCTGGATGGTATTCATGATACGTCCGGCATAGACTGATACGACACCTTCCTCCTTCCAATAGGTAGAACTGGGCTTGTTGTCAACAATCACTGATGCATTTCCAATAAAAAGGTCTAAGATTTCATCCTGCGACAGCGTAGAACCAACGCTATAGGTTGTGCCGGCATTATCTGTACATTCCACTAAGCATCTGTACTTCAGTTCATAATATGCCTTCTCACGCTCTGGCAGCACCTTATACTCATCATAGGTCAACGTCTTGGCAATATGGTAATAGTCAGTACCGTAGTTGGTAATATTCAACTCACGGTAGCCGTCAACGAATGTCAGGTTACCATCACCGTACAGACCTCCGGTATGACCTGTTCCGATGGTAATCAGGTCGCGGTTATAGACATCGTGGATAGAAGCGGTAGCATTACCATATACCGTCTTCGCATTAGCGTACAGCGAACTACTACCCGCTGCGATGTTACCACCGGCAAACACGGCATTATGGATGATGATACCTTTGTCATCAAGACTGGTCCATTTAGGTTCATCATTCTTACCCTTCAGCTTATTAAGGTCTGACATGAGCACATATTGACCTGCCTTATAGGCACTGTCACCGACAGTGACGTCCAGATAAGCCCTTGTGTGTGGCTCTACAACCACCTTACAGTCCTCGGTGAAGATAAGGTCACCGTCATTTGTCAGGTAATTTGTACCGTCTGCTGACTCATAATAGTAGCCTTGATAAGGTTCTACATAACGCGTACCACGTTTCAAACCTATGTGCAAAGCTCCTGTCTTGTCGTGCAATGCGCTATAAACCGTACCTTCATCGCAAGCACCGAAGACGTTACCATAGCCATTGGCCATGCCTTCTTCAGTACCTATCTCACCGCCATGGATGTTGACGCGGGTCTGACCAAAGACATAACCCTTACAGAACAAGCCACCCGACTTCAAAGAAGCCACCAGGTCTTTATCCATATACATGGTACCGTCGCCACCCCAGCTGTCCTTACCACGGCCTCCTCCGAAGACGTTGCGCTTTACGAGACCTTCATACAAGTTGACATTGGTAGTACCGGCCTTGAAGATGGTAGCATCGCCGTTCACCAGTCCCCTTCCGAAACCGGTTCTGAGGGCACCGCGTCCGATAGGACCGAGCTCACCACCACCGTACAGGCTTCCACGTACGGTACCACCGTACATATTGACGGTAACGCTGTCCACGTAACTATTGATGACATAACCGCCACCGAATACATTACCTGCCATGGCGATGTCATTGGGCTCCTTGTCGTCCAGTTCCTCTACATATTCATACTTAGGCTTTGACTCAGTACCCGTGTTCTTATAGCGATAGCCGACGTAACCGTTGTTGATGTTAACCTCTGAAGAACCATAGATAGAACCACCTTCACCACCACCATATACATTACGCGTGATGGCTGGAGCACCACCCTCGAAGGTGTTGGTGCCCGCCTTACCGACTACTACATACGCCTCTGCAGGACGGTCTCCGACAAAGGTCTGTGTGATATCGCCTGTATGATATCCTACGTGTCCCTTGTAACCGCCACCATAGACGTTACGTACCGTACCGCCCTGGATATATGCGTTGGCAGAAGCCACAAACTTGTCACCCGAAAATTCTGTTGCACCGAAGAGGTTATCAACGCTTCCGGCCTCACCACCGGCATATACGTCTCTGTTGACCTGACCGCCAAGTACGGCAACATAGGTTGTGCCATATATATCGCCAGTAAGCGACTCGTTTACATCACCCAAACCACCACCGTAGGCATAGCCTTCTACGACTGCACCCTTGTTGATGATGACATTGGTGTTATGTTTCTTCCTGCCGTCCAGCTGTGCTGCGGTCTTGTCGTCCAGCTCCGCACGGTCACTGAAATGATCGAGGCTGGTAGCTTCGTTGGTAGCATATTTTGTATATGCAGTTCCTGCAGTCTCACCATTTGAAACTCCTGGCTCGTAGTAACTACCCATTGTCCAGGCATCCTTCCAGTCTTTCTTCCATCTGGTAAGCAATTCAGCACTTGCCGGAACTCGCTTCCCGTCAATTATCGTATATTTGCCGCCACTCTTCCAGAATGGATCTTGTTCTGATATCTGCTTCGACAAATCGTTCTTATAGAGATTCATGTAGGCCTGTATGCTCGCGGAGTTGAGCACGTGACCCATCTCACCGCCACCATATACCTTATAGACTCTAGCGCCATCAAGCAAATTCACCTCAGTATGCTCTGACCAGGTGTCGATACCCTTGCCGGCACCATAGACCGTTGCGGTATAGCCCTTCGCCTTATTGCTATATACCGGTGAAGAGATGTTGACCTGTGTGAAGAGTGAACGACGCTCGTTCTTGTTACCACCGAAGATGGCGTAAGTCTGTGCCTTCTCACTGGTATTGTTATAGTTTACCTGCGTCTCATACACATCGCATGGCGGCAGGATATACCTACCGTAAGCACCACCGAAGATGCTGTCAATCTGGATGGTAGCTTCCGCAGGCACATTAACCACCGTACGGCGTGTCACGCCTTCCTGATAGCTGCCGCCATAGGCGTTTTGGATATGTCCGTGAAGCAGGTCGATGATGGCAGAAGCCTCGTCAAGACTGCTGACAGGAGTGTCCTCCTCATCTACCGTCTTACCTTGTGCATTCATGTGGTACCTCATGCCCAGACCATTGTAACTACCGGCACCGAACACCTCCATCTTGCTGAAGGTCTCCATTCCATCAGGAATATCAACAAGCACATAGCTGCGGTCCTGTGCCTTGTCATCCTCTCGGTTGGCAGGATAGCCAGTACCACCGCCAAAGACGGCCTTAAGGGCGTTCTGTGCATGATCCTTCGGACGGATATTCACAAAAGAGCTGTGCTGCTTAGGCATGGCAGCGTCATTACCATAGAGCAGGGTGTCTGTGTAGTCGTAAGCACCGTAGCCGCCTCCGAAGATGGAATCGACACGACCCTGCAGGTACTCCACATACGATGATGACTTCAGAACCTCGGGTATCTCGTTAGCTTTATAGCCGTGCAACTGTGTCTTGTCGGTAGCATAGTTCTTTACACGCTTCGTGAAGTCGTAGTTGTCCTCGTACTCACCGTAGATAGTACCACCGAAGTCGTTACCGCCATAGACAATATCCTTAATAAATGGGAAACCGTCCTTATAGCCGCCGCTACCGTTGGGCTGGCGACCTATATACACTTCAGAATGTCCGAGGATGTCGGCATCACTGCAACCGCCAAAGGCGTCGTATATGCGTCCGTTACCTAGGTTGATAAGGGTATTACCTGCTACGAGGCCTTCGTTACCGCCACCATACAGATATTCTGCTTCTGCCAGATTCTCTACCTTACCATCCTTAGAATATACCGTTGCAATACCGTTGAGGTTGACCGTTGTGCTGTATTTCGGGTTGAACGCATAGCTATAGTTACCCTCACCATCGATAATAGGAGCACCATTAGCGTCGTGTCTTCTCTTGCCTACAACACCCTGCTCGCCACCGCCGAATATCTGTAAGGTGTAGCCCTTGTTGAGGTTTGCGGTAGTGCTACCCCATACCTCTGTCTTCTCACCATATCCGGCTCCGAACACTGACAGGGCCACAGCCATCACGTCGTCGCGCTGTTTATCAAATATCACACCAGATTTCTTCTGCCCAAAGAATGCACTCGTTCCTGTACCGAAGATGTCGTCTTTCAGCAAGATGTCTTCGTTGATGTTGAGAACGATGTTTCCGTTGATGTGACCACTGTTATAGCAGCCGCCATAGATGTTACCTTCCAGCAAACGGGTGGAGTCATTCACGGCATTATTCGCAACGCTTACGAAGTTATCCTCCGGGATAGACCATTTTGCCGTATTCCATATCAGCCTGTCACCGATTCTTGTCAGCTCCCAGTAAGTGCTGTCTTCTTTAGCCACTTCCGTACCTTCGGCAATAAACTTGGTTGAGCGCAAATCGGTATGATAGTATTCCTTTCCGGCTGTAAGCGTAGTGCCATTAGTAACTTGGGTAAATTCGTCATTCCAGCGCAGTGGCATGATAGCCAGGTTCTGGAAGTTGATTTCCAGACGGTCCTTGATGTTGCCTTTGTTGTCAGTATATTTACCCTCACCTCTTTCTTCCTTAGAGCCTATGAGACCACCTTCGTAGTAAGCATTCAGACCATCTTCAGCAATCACATCGGCATTGTTACAGCCCCCCACGAACTTATTATAGATATTCAGACAGCTGTCAATGTTGAAGATCATCTTGCCAGGGATAGCCATACTACCCACGTTACCACCACAGAAGAAGGAACCTACGTAACTGGAGTATTGCTTATAGGGTTCAGGGTCTCCGTTGGCAATATTGTCGAATACGATGCGCGGCTGTTGAGTCATGGCTACGCCTTCCATATAATCGCTGAACTCAACGGGGTCGGTCAGTTGCCATGAGTTGAAGCCTTCTTGGGCAAACAGCTTCAGGTATGTAGTGTCTATCATACCCTCACCATTGTTGCCGAGATATACATTGTCGCAAATGACGTGTGAACCCATCTTCACCTCAATCAGCGGGATCTTCTTCTTGACATCCAGCGATGCACAGTTACCACCTACGAATACAGAACCGTGGATGGTGGTTGGATGTCTGGCATCTGTTCCTTTCAGATGGATAGACACCTGCTCAGCATTCGGACGGAAGGCCCGGAGGGAGTCCATGGTAGAGTTACCGCCATCGTAGTAGAAGTCGCCATACGTCTCGTCATCCTGCAGATATTCGTTGTCGGTATATGGGTAGTTGCCATTACCGCCACCATACACATTACCATAGACATTGGTATTGATATCGATGGCATTACCACCATAGACGGTACCCGTCACGTCGTTACCACCATATACATTATGCACATAGCCGCCGCGTACCAGCGTGCGGGCCGACAGCTCGTTGGGGAAGCTATAGCCCGGCAGGTTCGTACATGGCGCATATTCACCATTCACCGTAGGTTTCACGTCTGCCATACGGCAACCGCCATACAGGTTATCAACGATGAGGCTGGAGTAATCCTCAATTTCAAGGAGCAGACCCTCAGGAGAGGTCATCGCGCCGCGGTTACCACCACTATAGAGGTTGCGAATCTTACCCGCCAGCAGGTTCCACGTCGGACGGATGTGCATCTCAGCCTTATTGTTGCCACCAAAGAAGCGGCCTACCTGATAAGCACCACTACTTGGCTGCGAGAATCCGAGGTTAATGCCCATCTCCCTGAAGCGGTCGTTGGTCAGCAGGTCAATGGCACCTGCTGTGCCTTCTGCAACTTCCACACCAGTGGAATCGGTCCAGATATGGTTCACCACCGCACTGGGGTTGTTGAAGTGGATGAGTGCCTGTTCCTTTACCGTAGCGTTGTTACCACCACCGTAGCCATAGACGATAGAGCCACCCAATACCTCCAGATAGACACTATCCTGTTCTGGGGGTATGAGCGGAGTATTACTTCTGGCAATGATGATGTCTCCATGCTTGGCGATATAGTCGTCACCATCTCTCAGCGAGTCACCGTATTCATCCAGATACGTGTAGTCGCCGTTACCGCCGCCAAAGAGCTGTCCGATATATACCTTCTTGGCATCAGGATCGGGCTTCACATCGGTAGTGCGCTTGCCATAGGCATCAGCTTCCGGATCTCTTGCAGCAGTAATCTCTGCAGGAGTATATCTTTTTATGGTATCACCTACTTCATCTCTCCACACTTTCGTGCTGATGCGCACATAGCTGTTGAAGGTGTTGGTGACGACGTTTTTCGTAGAATCGGTATCATCAGCCGCAATGCGCTTCACCGCTGTCAGTTCCGCAGGAATGTCTTCTCCTACCGTTCTTGCCGTACCGATCTTGCCGGCGATATCGTTACCGCCAAATACCTGGTTGATCAGAATATAGCCGGTGGCGTTCTCGCCATCGATGTTCACGAAGGAGCTTCCTCCTACGTTAGCCATACGTGCACCACCAAACACCTTACCACTGGGGTCAGCCAATGGGCGTACTGCAGTTGTGTCAAGAACGGCACCAAAGTCACCGGCCTTCACCGTCACCCTCGTGCTGCCCTTCACCTCTGCATGGTTGCCGCCACCATATACGTTACCACCAATCTTAATCTGCCCCTGTGCTACAATCGTGCTCAGGAGTGCAAAAATCAATATGGTAATATATCGTCTCATCCTTAATTCTTAACTCTTAATTCTTAACTCTTCAGTCAATCGTCACCGTGGGATTATCCAGGTCCGGTTCCGACAATACATACAAGTATGTCGGGTTGATTGTCATATTGACTGTATATTTCTTGCCACGTTGGGTCACCGTCTGTTCTGTCAGCAGGTCTTTGACAACCATTGTATTCGTGGCCTTACAATTTTCGCGTATCTTGTTGCCTTTCGTGTCGTACACATCATACACACTGGTCAGGATCAGGGTGGTGATGCCACTCGGCATGAAGTGTCCTGTGAAATCCTGGAATGCAGTAGTCAGCGTCTGGCCAGCAGCAGATTCTGATTTCCAGAACTCGATGCCCTCTTCTCCGCCAGTGCCAATCGTCGCACCCGTCTGCTCATAGGTGATGGCGCCTGAGATGGGACTCTCGCTACCATCGTTGGCCAGCAGCTTGACGGTAATCGTGTTATGGTCCTTGCTCGTGGTGTCACCAGCCTTCGTGCTCATCTGTAGCGACTTCAGCTTGATGGTGCGCAGTGCTGCATAGGTGTCGAAAACCTTCATCTTGACGCGAAGTGAAGCATACAGGTGGTCGAAGAGCAGGAACACGTAGTTGCCTCTTGCATCTTCGCCTGATGATGTCGCCTTGGCGGCATAGGCAAAGGCACCACGGCGCAGACCATCTACGGTCTCCTTGCCCGTACCGTCCTTGGCACCTATCACTACGCACAGGTCGTTAGGCATCACCGTGGGCACGTTCTCCAGCGTCATGATGGCTCCCGTGCTGTAGTCGGCATTCTTTTCTGAATCATTAGCTCCGCCATTATAGTCCGTGATGCTATACCTGATGCCAGGCAAGTGAGGTATATAGCCATAGAGGTAGTAGGTCTCAGCTTTGATATCGTCGAAGCTGGTGCGCCACTTTCCGCTGCTATAGAAGAAACTTCCAATCATAGGTGCCTTAGTGTCCTGTGTAAAGGCGATGCCGATAGGCTTTATGCCATCCTCATAGGCCATATACCCTGTAGGCACAGCCCAAGCCCTATTGCCCTTATTGCTCTGACGAGCCTCCTCATACCATGTAACATAGCTGGCCACCTCAGGGATAATGGCTCCCTGCGATGTCTCGCCCAGGAACTCGTCGTCGTCCGACGAGCACCCCACGAGTCCCATCAGGCTCATGAGCAGCATAAGTCCCATAAGCCCCATCGGTCTTATGAGTCCCATCAGCCTTCTCAGCTCTCTTACTATGGTCTGTTCACTCTTCAATTCTTAACTCTTAACTCTTACCAATTATATACCATGTGGTCTGCTTCCAGATCTGTCCATGGTGTTACGGCATATTCTACCCAACCAATCTCCACGCCACCTTCCTGAGTGATCTTGAAGATGTAGGTGTAGCTGTAGCCTGGCAGCCAGCTCATATACTCAGCCGGCACGACGGCGGTCTTGGCATCGTTGTTGATGGTGACACTCAACGTATAGCTGCCTTGCGACTTGTTGGCCGCTACGATGTACCAGCCATCACTGGTCATCTGGCCTGACGACAATGTCACGTAGTCCTTTGCGTCGTCCTCGAGATCGCTGTCCACGGTGAATGCAGTCAGGTATCCAGAGCTGGTATCTACCGTCGTGGCAAATGTCTCTTTCTCAGTCTTACCTTTCAGCGGGTAGCTGATGGTCACGGTGCCCTTGCGGGCTATCTTGCCGCCAACTGTTGTTGGCTTAAATGATTGGTCTCTCAAAATGACTCCCTCGCGCGGGTACACGTATTTAAATATGAATCGCACGCGCGTGAGAGGCTTCAAAAATTCCAGCGTCACCGGCTTGCCAAACTGCTTGTCGGCGTATTCTGGATACTTTCCTGTGGAGAACCACAGATGTGAGAAGTAGGGCGTATTGTTTATCGCATCTGTACTTGTGGCGTTTGCATTGAGGCTTATCTCATAGGCCCCAACGGTCTGATTGAGCTTATATTGCCCCAGGAGCCAATCGCCGGCTTCCCACTTCGTTCCTGTCACACCAAAGAACCTATATACCTTGGCGCTCCAGTCCCAGTATTTGATGGTCTGTTCAGAGGGTGCTGGCAGTACGTACTCCCAGTTGTTGGTGTTTGTCGTCGTGGTGGCGGCGCTGTTGGCGTACCAATTCACGGTATAGCCTGGGAACACCGTCTGCAGGTCGCCATAACCTGTACCCTCATCATAGCTCATATTCTTGTAGCCCCACACTGTGAAGCTTGTTACATTCTCGCTTAGTGATTTGCTCGCAGCTCTGGTGACAGCCTCTTCCTGGCTCTCGTTGCCGCTGAAGCTAATAGCAGTTTGATAGTCAGTAACGGGCATATCACCACCCAGCTCCGAATCCTCGGAGCTTTGGCTACAGGCCGTGCTCAACAGCATTGCCATTGCCATCATGATGATATGTCCGTACTTCCTAATCATATATCAAATTCTTTCTGACCTTGTAGGTCTAAGTTCCTAATTTATTCCCACGCTGGGAATGCTTTATTCCCACGTTGGGAATGCCTAGTTCCCAGCTTGGGAACTAACCGTTCCCAGCTTGGGAATGATTTTCCTTCCAGCTCCCTGCTCACCCCTTGCTACGAAGGGGGAGCGAGGAAGGGGGAGGATAGAGGGGGATTACTGAACTACAATTACCTTGTAAACCTTCTTGTAATCACCAGTCCAAGCTGCAGATGCCTCATACTCGATAGCGTAAGTACCAGCCTTCACACCTGTGAGCTTCACGGCATCGATGGTCTTGGTCGTACCATCCTCAGCAGGAACGGTAGCTACTACAGCAGGTTTTACATTTCCAGTAAAGTATGTATCGTCTGTATCATACGTTGTAATGTTAACAGCCTTTATCTTAGGAGCTACTTCATAGTCAGCACCCTCAACAGCTATAGTTGGTACATAGTTGGCACCTCCAGGTATAACACTACTACCATCTGCCTTATAATATGTCGTACCAGCTGCCAGAGTGGTTTCATCTGTCACCTCAGTTACACTGGTGACTGCACAGGTGTATATGTCTACTGTTCTTGTAGTTTCTCCAACTGTATAGTCAGTAGCTGCTACTGCAAGAGTCGGTACATATCCCGTTGTTCCAGGTACTCTACTTTCACTATCTGCTTTATAGTAATTCGTACCAGCTGCAAAAGTAGTTTCTCCTGATACTATTGTATAGGTTACAGTACAGGTGTATACATTATTAGTTATACTTCCAGGATTAGCGATAGCCTCAGCAACAGAAGCTTCTGTAATTGGGAAGTTAGTTGCATCAGGTGTAGTAACCTTGAATACATTTACATGCTGTGCACCACTTGTTCCAAGAACAGGAGTCTTGACCGTGCTACTCTCAGTGAAGGTTGCGTAGATGTCGCTACCTGCTGCATACTCGCTACCACCACTGACGTAACTGCCTCCACTTACGCCGAATGTGGTAATGCTAGGCTCGCTAACAGTCGTGATGTACTCTGCCAAACCATCTTCGTCAACTGTTTCTACAGCATCGAAGGTGATAGGATAGAGACCTGCAGGGTTAGTGCCAGGTGTGCCTGTTGAACCATTGGTATTGTCGCTAATCTTGAAGATATAAGTGTAGGCATAGCCAGACTTCCACTTCAGATATTCAGCGGGAACCTCAGCAGTAGCATCTGTGACTACGATGGTTTCACCCGTCACAGGAGCTGTCAGGGTATAGCAGACTTTCAACTTGAGATTCTGGGCGTTGTCTTCTTTGGGGAATACGCTGGTGTAAGCTTTTGCTGCCTTATCATAGGTGGCACCTGTTGCACTCTCACCTATTGTGACAGTAGCCTTCAACTGGTCACCAAGTTCCAGAATGTTTGCAGCGGCAGAAGTCGGAGTGAAAGAAACAGTGGGATGATTCACGGTTGTTCCAGAAGCGACATACTTCACAGTCATACTACCAGCTGTTCCATTTGCATTATTTACGAAGTTGGCTTTGAAACGCCCAGTCTCTGTAGTTGTCATCGTTTCAAAAGTAGGACTAGCATTATCAACAACTTTGAACGAGTTAATAGTTACAGTATGACCAGGAATTGTTTCATACATAGCTACGCGAACCTTGGAAGCAGCGTTGTGGAAACGCAAGGTGACATTACCACCATAAGCGTTGGTAGCGTCGCGATCAGTATTGTTCGTGCTTGTAATAACCTTACGCTCTGAGAAGAAGAGTTTGTCAAGGTCTGCAGCAGCTGTAAGAGCTACAGTATAACCCTTGTCATATACTTTGTTTCCAGTAGTGGCTTCGGTTGTCTTTGTTATACCAACATAACCATTGCTGATATCACTAGGTTTAGCAGATACTGCTGTGAAAGTATATGTGTCTGCTCCCCAGTCCCAATACTTGATAGTCTGGGCATCTGTAGTAGAAGTGGTAATGTGAGATTGCTCATCAGAAGTCCATGCTTGTCCTACATATTCCCAGTTCTTTGTGTTAGAAGTGGTGGTATAAGCTGTGTTAGCGGTATAAGCCACTTTGTAGTTTTGGAACACGAGCTTTCCTGCAACAGGAGCAGCACCATCTTCAGTCTCGGCCTTTTCAGCATAGACGATGAACTGGTTATTCAAGTCTGTAGCTGCGTCAGCACCCGTCTTATCTGCACGAGTAATTGCAGGTACATTCATGTTGAAGCTAATCGCTCCGTCACTTGGACTATTCAGAGCCTGCTGGTCTCCTACATAGTCATTCTCAGAGCAACTTGCCAATGTCATAATGGCGAGTGCTGTAGCTAATAGATAGTTCCTTTTCATAATTGTAAAAGTTTAAAAAGTTATTAAATAAAAAATTGTTTATCTCTTTTTGTGAGGGCACCGGCCCTCGTTTTACATTATTAGATATTATTTCCGTATGTTATCCACCGAGGAGTCGAACCTCGGTGGATATATGAGAGAGGATTAAGGCATAACCTTGATAACCTTAACTCCGAGGGTCTTGTTCAGATTCGTATACTTTCTGTAATACGTACCATCTGCATACGCGGTATCTGCATGACTAGTACAAGCAGCATCTGTATAGTATACATTGTCTGTTGTTGACCAATCGTCAGGTTCTGCGGTTAAAACAACTGGGTAGATGACATTATCATCAGCAGCATCGGCAACTTGATATACATAAGCATAGTATGTGTCTGCTGTAGCGGTGAACTTAGCAGCTTTACCTTTATCAACAATAATGTTATTGCCATCTTCGCCAGGAATGTACAGCTTATCTGTTGGATCAGCCTCATTATACGTCAAGGCTACAGAAGTAAGTTTCAAACCATTACGACCCGTAATATAGGCAGCACCTCCAGCTTCACTAGCTTGAAGGTTCAATGCATCCATAACCTCAGCCTCGCTAGCAGCCTCGCTCAGGCTATAGAGAGAACTCTTGGTGTGCAGATCTGTAGCAAGTGTGCTACCATTCATCACTTGTACGTAGATTTCACCAGCTACATACTCATTATTAGAAGCTGCATGATCTTTCTGATAGGTAGTGATGCTAGGCATAGCTACAGTTGTAATGGTAGTCTGCTCATTAGTTGCAACAATCGGGTCAAGGACTACTGCATCAAAGGTGATAGGATAGAGACCTGCAGGATCTGACTTATCTGTGCTTGTCCAACCGTTGGTGTTGTCAGAAATCTTGAAGATGTAGGTGTAAGCATAGTTAGGCAACCACTTGGTGTAAGTTGCAGGAACAAAAGCCTTAGCGCCATGTACTGTGATAGTCTCGTTAGATCCATCGTCTGAAACGAGGTCGTAATTTACACGCATCTCAAGTACAACACCGTTCTCGTTGGGCAAAATAGTCTGGTAATAGGGGGCTTCTGCACCAGCGAAAGTTGCAGCATTTGATGAAGTTCCAAGCTTACTAGCAGTATAGTTCAACGTACCGAATGACTGAGTGCCAGTTGCACTTTCCCCACTGATTACTACGTGTGCCTTGTTGTAGTCGCTATTAGAGCTATTAGTGCTACCGATAGTGGGGAAACTGATAGTGTAGAGGCCACCTGTATAGAATGCATCTGCACCAAAAAGTGTTGCATTTGCAAAAGCAGCATCAGACAAATCCGTGTCGATATCTGCGTCACTTGCGGCATCTGTTGTATAGAAACGAACATTCTGAACAGAATAACCAGGAACAGTTTCGTAAATTGCCATACGAGCCTTCGACGCTAATGAACGGAACTGGAGTTGCACTTCATTGCCATAAGCAGCCTGGGCAACAGTCTTCATGTCTGTGATGTAGCATTCTGCCAAATCAGCACGAGCACCTTTAAGGGTATAGCTTGCTATGGTTGCAGGAGACGTTTTGGCGTAAACAATAGGCGTTGCCAAAATTTGATTAGAACCAGGATCGCCAGATGTAATAATGCTATTACCTTTACCTGCAGAGAAGGCCGCAAAGTCATAAGCAGTTGTGTTGTAGTCCCAGAATTTGATAGTCTGAGATGCTACGCCCGTAAGGTCAGCAATAGGTGAAACACCTACATACTCCCAATCTGCTGTGTTACTTTCGGTCGTTTTGGCTGTACCTTCTGCCCATTCAACAACGTAGTTAGAGAAAACAGTAGTCTGGTCAATACCAGTACCATCACCTTTCACACCCAAAACAACGAACTTATTACCCAGCAGGTCAGCTGCAGCTGCTCCAGTGACGTTGGCACGTGTGGTGTTAGGCACATTGAAGCCGAAATTAATGGCTCCTTCTTTGATTTGAGGCTCATTAGGCCCATTCTCTCCGATGAACTCATCGTTTGTGCAGCTGGTCAGTGCTATAGCACCGATTGCTGCGAGGAAAAATAGATTCTTTTTCATAAGCGAAAAATTTAAAAAAGTTAATAAATAAGTGAATTATAAATGTTTTCGTTCTTGTTATAGTTCTCGCTACATCTCAAACTCATAGGTTCCGCCGTCCTCGACTTCCTTGACCACGGCATCGAAACCTGAGCCGCCAGGGCGCTTGGGTATCGGGACGGTATCCATGTCTAACTCGACGGTGATGACACCGCCTTTATAGTGCTGACGCACCTGATTGGTAACGTCGAAGACAAGTGTGGAGTCCATACCATTGTAGAACTGTACCGTCACGTCCAGATAGTGCTGCTCCTTGTCGGTCACCCCGCTGGCATCCTTGATGAGGCGTGGCGTCTGGCCACACATACCGAATGTCATCAGGCGTCCGCCGATGATGTCGGCATGTTCGGCTATGGCTCGTGACGGGGCATCGGTTGGCGTGCCGTAGGGCACAAGGGCGCAGTTGGTCTTCAGCGTGCTGTTGAAATATACCGCAATAGGATCATCGCCAGCGGTGCCCGTGTTCAGCGTGGTGTAGCGGGCCATGCCTGAGAGGTTGGCATTACCATCGGCCGACGTGATGCGTCCTCTGTTGTTGTGCAGGATAACCTGCGTCAGGTAGATATAGGTGATGGGGTACATCATCATATTCAGTTGTCGTACGTAAACATTTCGTTCCTCATCATAGACGAAGCCTTTCAGGTCGCTGCGTATCTCAATGGCCTGGTCGTAGGCTGCGAAGAGGGGCTCAGGGGCATAGAACGACCGTGTGTATTTGGGCACATGATAGCGCGAGGCGTGCATAGACTGGTTGGTGAAGGCCGTTACGGAGTCGAGGGTGGTCTGCTCGTCGAAGATAAGGCTCTGCACACCGTCGATGGTCTTGATCTCGTTCCACACCAGCACATCCCAGAAGCCCCATTCGAAGCGGTCCTGATAGTGAGAGCCGGTGAAGGGTGGGGGTGCGATGACGGTGGTATGGGGGGCGTAAGGCACGGCGCCCGTGTAGTAGCGTCTGAGGTTGAAGGTGGTGGGCTGGCTGTAGCCCAGTTCACCATAGATGACCTTGTCGTTCTCGTCCCAACCATAGTACCACTCGGCCTGCCAGTCGTACTCTACGTCAAACGTCAGCTGGTAGTCCCAGATCACCTTCAGGTCGAGGTCCACCACGGGGATGTCGGTGGTAATAGTCTGTGAATCGTAAAGATGGAGCACCGGCTCACGCTCACAAGAAGTGAGGGTCAGGAGGTTTATAAGGCCGATGAGCCCTATAAGAAGTCCGATGAGGCTTATCAGCTTATTTCTCATAGGCCCTCCTTTCTGTGCTCTTAAGGCTTGCGCCGTTTTTCTTCCACTTGCGGTAGAGTAGGTCGTAGCTCAGGGTAACGCCTACACGAGTGGGGCCAATCCATGAGTAACGGTATTGGCGCTTGCGGAAATCTGCCACGTTTCCACTCCATTTGTAGTAATACAGATTGTCGTGGTAGGCGGGATTGATGGTG
This sequence comes from uncultured Prevotellaceae bacterium, assembly GCA_902778255.1. GTDB lineage: Bacteria > Bacteroidota > Bacteroidia > Bacteroidales > Bacteroidaceae > Prevotella. The sequence continues at coordinate 83,867 of CACYXD010000002.1, read as the reverse complement.
TTCTCAAACTGGTAGGGGTCGTAGCCGCTGTAGATGAATCCAAACTGTGCGGCAAACTCCAGGCGCCAGTGGCCAGTGCGGCTGATGGGCAGCACGTAGCCGATGCCAAGGCCGGCACCCAGAGCCTCGCCTTCCCAGCCCTTGTTCTTGTTGAAGCAGATGCTGTAGAGTGCTGCGTGGCCATAGACTGAGAAATAGAGTCCGCGGAAGGCAGCGCCCTCGCCAGGCTCACGCAGGTTGATGTCGCCAGAATGTGTGTAGTAGCGCGTCTCCAGCTGATAGTTGCGTATCTCGAAGAACTTATGGTCGTTGTGGTGCTGCCACCAAGGGAAGTCGAGCGAGGCGCCATAGGTGAAGTGGCCGTGCTGTGGATAGTACTCAACGGCAATGTTGGGTATCGGACACCAACGGTTGTAGCCAGGCATGTAGGCAAGGTCCAGCAGCAGGTTGGTCTTCACAGAAAGCAACTCACGGCGGGGCAGGGTGAGGTAGATGGTATCTGCGGGCTCCTGGGACTCAAGAGTATCCGTAATCTCAGGAGTTTCAGGAATTACAGGAATCTCAGGGGTAACAGGCGTTTCCTTGGTCTGCTCAAAGAACAGCACGATGCGGGTGGCACGGAGTTCTGGGAAGTACTCTCTGAGCAGGCGCTTCCAGAGTCGGCCGCTCTGCTGGCGCTGCAAGTTGATCTTCAGTCGGGTGTACTCATAGCGGGGCAGGTGGTAGTCGCAGAGGCGCTGCACCACATCCAGGTCGGGGTCTGACTGGCGGCGCATCATAGCCAAAAGCAGGCGGTAGTCCTCAGTCACCGACTCAGTTGAAAGCGTGCCGCTATCTACTGGAACACTTAGGCGCGCACGTAAAAAATTAACAAGCGTCTCCACACGACGACGACCCAGCATACGGTTGTTGGGCACAGGACCTTCTGGCGATGCGGCACCACGCACCACCATCAGACGCAGCTTCAGGCTGTCTTGGTTGATAAGGGGCAAGATGACCTTGTCCAACTCGTGAAGTAGGGAGTCGTTGGTAAAGACGTCGTAGCGGTTTACTCGGAATACAATCTTTCCCGCCTCGTCGAGAAATTCATCATCGCTGATGCGGGTCAACGCGGAGTCGGGCTTGTCGTCTATAAACTTGATAAAGGAGTAGTCTTTGTAGCTCGGGGCGTCAGGAATGGACGACTGCGCATATAAAAATAGACACCACGACTCTGCTATAAATAGCAGAAACGTGAAGAGGAATCTTTTTATATATTTATACAAATGTCGTACCATTTTAATAGAAAACGAATATAATTCGCACTCTTTTTATCGACAAAGGTAGGCATTTTTGCAAATATAGACAATTTTATGGGGTGTTTTTGGATATTATCTAACATTTTTTAACTAAATCAAGAGAGGTTGCGGGGAAACTTTGCGCTCTCGTTTCGGTTTTGTAAAAATGACACTTATTGTTAAAGTGTGTTTAAAAATACAGAATAATGATGGAAATTTTGAATATTTTTTCGTACCTTTGCAGATTGTAAAGCAAATTGAAGCGTGAAAATACAACAAGTGCTGAGCGCCCTTGAACAGTTCGCGCCCCTGCCGCTACAGGAAAGCTGGGATAATGCTGGCCTGCAGATTGGATTGACAGAGGCGGAGGTTTCAGGGGCATTATTGTGTCTGGACGTGACTGAAAAGGTCATCGACGAGGCCATCGCCAAGGGCTGTAACCTGGTGGTGAGCCATCACCCGTTGCTGTTTCGCGGCCTGAAGCAGGTGAGCGATGCCAACGACGTGCAGCGCACGGTACGCAAGGCCATCAAAAACGATATCTGCGTCATCTCCATGCATACCAATATGGATAATGCGCGCGGAGGCGTAAATTTCAAAATCGCAGAAAAGCTGGGCGCCTCCGCCACTGTGCCCAGCGCTTCTCCCGCCACTGTGCTCAGTGGTTTCCCCGCTGAGAAAATCCCCATGGTCCAGGCCGAGCTTCCAGAGCCAATGGCGGCGCAGGCCTTTATCGCACGGGTGAAGGAGCGCTTCGGCGTGAAATGCGCCCATTGCAATGAGCTGTTGGAGCGCCCTATTAAAAAGGTGGCTATCTGCGGCGGGGCAGGGGACTTCATGCTCGACGAGGCCATCGCGGCTGGTGCCGATGCCTTTATCACAGGCGAGATGCACTACCACCAGTATTTCGGTCACGAGCAGCAGATACAGATCTGCGTCATCGGCCATTACGAGAGCGAGCAGTTTACATCGGAAATCTTCCAGGAAATCATCCAGAAGGAATGCCCGGGAGTCAAGACCTTCATCGCCGAGGCAATTACGAATCCGATTTATTTTTTTTAATCGGAATATCGAATCCTCGAAACCTCGGCGCCTCAAAGCCTCGAAACATCGAAACATCGAAATAACGAAATAAATTAAATCAGAATTATGGCAAAGAAAGATCCTACAGACTTGTCAGTGGAAGAGAAACTGAAGACTTTGTTCCAGTTGCAGCAGGCCCTGTCGTCTATCGACGAGAAGAAGGCCCTGCGTGGTGAACTGCCCCTCGAGGTGGAAGACCTGGAGGCCGAGATTGAGGGCTTGAACACGCGTATCGAGCGTATTCAGAGCGAGGTAGAGGAGTTTGAGCGTGCTATCTCGCAGAAAAAAGGCGAGATCCTGGATTCTCAGGCTAATGTGGAGCGCTATAAGAAGCAGCTCGACGAGGTGCGCAACAACCGTGAGTACGACACGCTTTCTAAGGAAATTGAGTACCAGAGCCTGGAGATTGAGCTCTGCAACAAGAAGATCAATGAGGCCCAGCATCGTATTGCCGAGAAGCAGGAAGAGCTGCAGGCCAACCAGAGCGTGCTCGCAGAGCGTCAGGGCGACCTGGATCTGAAGAAGAGCGAACTGGATGAGATCATGGAAGAGACTCATGCCGAGGAGGAGAAGCTGAGAGAGAGAGCCCACGAGCTGGAGGCAAAGATTGAGCCCCGTCTGCTCACCTCGTTCAAGCGTATCCGTAAGAATGCCCGCAACGGTCTGGGTATCGTCTATGTACAGCGTGACGCTTGTGGCGGTTGCTTCAACAAGATTCCACCCCAGCGCCAGTTGGATATCAAGATGCACAAGAAAATCATCGTGTGCGAGTACTGCGGACGTATCCTCGTTGATCCCGAGTTGGCTGGTGTAAAGACTGAGAATCCTGCTACAGAGGAGAAGAAGACCACACGTCGTCGTGCTGCCGGCACTGGCGTGCGCAAGACGTCAAGTTCAAAGAAGACAACCGACGCCAATGATATGGTGTAATAGCGGTAGTAAACTCTACACTCTACACTCTAAACTGTGAATCATAGAATAGTTGGGAATATCCTGCAGGAATTCCCAACTATTTTTTTCGTAGTCCATACGGCAGCAGACGTGCTGCAGACCGTTGGACACGATAAGATAATCTACGTGGAGTAGGGTGTTATAGGCCGTGATCTGGTCGAACACGCGCTGCGTCAACTCGATATGCGGCGCCTTATACTCAATAATCATCTGCGGCTGCGACTCCTTATTATATAATAAGGAGTCGCAGCGCAGTTTCTTTTCGCCAATACGCAACTCTACCTCGTTGGCCAGCAGTCCCTTGGGGTAACCTTTATGCTCTACCAGGAAGTGCACGAAATGCTGGCGCACCCATTCCTCAGGCGTCAAGGCCACGTAACGGCGGCGCAGGAAGTCGAAAATCTGACGATGTCCGTTCTGCTCGCGTAATTTTATTTCGTATGGAGGTAGGTTTATTTCCATTTATTTTGTACCTTTGCAGCTGCAAAGGTACGAATAAGCGAGAGAAAATGCAAATTCAATTTGCATTTTCCGAGCGAAAGTACCTAAAAACGAAGTTTAAAAGTACTAAAAATCTTGCAAAGAGCAATGGCAGAGACCAAAAATGTGACTTATAGCAGTATTATGAAGGAACTGCAGAGCGGTCAGTATCGCCCTGTCTATTACCTGATGGGCGAGGAGTCGTACTATATCGACAAAATCTGCGACTATATCGCCGAACATGCCCTGCAGCCTGAGGAACGCGACTTCAACCAGACCATCATGTTCGGTTCTGACGTGAATGCATCGCAGATTGCCGATGCAGCGCGGCGCTATCCCATGATGGCCGAACGACAGGTGGTCATCGTGAAAGAGGCTCAGAATTTAAAAAATACGGACGCGCTGGAAAAATATTTGAAACAGCCGCTTCTCAGCACAGTTCTGGTTATCTGTCATAAAAACGGCAAAATTGACGGCCGTAAGCGCGATTACGTGAAAGCCATCCAACAGGCGGGCGTTCTTTTTGAGAGTCAGAAGCTGAGGGACCGTGATTTGCCTGCTTTCATCGAAAATTACGTCAAACAGAAAAATGCAAGCATCGATCCGAAATCTACGCAACTCATTGCGGATGCCATTGGAGCCGATTTAAGTCGCCTCGTCAGCGAACTTGATAAGGTGCTGCTCAGTCTTGGTGACCAGGATCGTCGCATCACACCCCAGGTGGTGGAGGATCAGATAGGGGTGAGCAAGGATTTTAATGGCTTTGAACTGCGAGATGCAATTGTTAATAAAAATGTGTTCAAAGCGAATCAAATTGTTAAATATTTTGAAAAAAATCCGAAGGCGGGAAGCATCTATTCTTTCCTCCCAATGCTCTTTAATTACTTCCAGAATCTGATGTTGGCCTATTATGCACCCCAAAAAGGGAGTCAGGAGGGGGTAGCAGAGTGGTTGGAACTGAGATCGCCATGGGCAGCAAAAGACTACATGACTGGCATGAGAAATTTCTCTGCCATGAAAACGATGCAGATAATTTCCAAACTACGCGAAATTGATGCAAAAAGTAAAGGTCTTGACAACCCAAACACCCCTCCAGAGGAGTTGATGAAGGAGCTAATCTTCTTCATTTTGCACTAAAAACTACCTGTTTTTGATCTAGAATGAGCACCCGCCAAGGGCGCTTTTTTTGACCCTAACTGCCCATAAAATCAGCACGTTCCAATGAAATAACTACCCTCATAATTTAAAAATTTTCAGTTATCCGAATGCTGGTTCAGAATTTTTCAAGCATTCAAAAATAGCGAATTTTGAGCACGTTAAAATTTATAGTTAACTTTCTTTATAGTTCAAGAATCTAAAGTTTAAAGGATTAAACATTTTAAATCATAAAGAAATCGGATGCAAATACGAATATTAAAACGTAAACTTGCTACGATTTAATAATTTAAAATTTAGGATTAAGTATTCGAATTTCTGTATTCAAATACATGAATGTATATTCATAAAGGTTTATTCTAACAGATATAAACCATTAAAAATCACATAGATATATTTATAATACGAATTAAGACTTTGCTTATTCCTTTAAACATGTAATTACCATGAATTACCCATGAATTTTTCATTAATCCTTTATTTATCGAGATTTCTTAGCTATTATATGGTAGATGATATGGGCAATTAATGGTGATTATATGTTCCAAAACCGCCCGTTTTGCGTTATTAATAGGTTAATAATCAGCATTTTACTAATTTTTATGATATTTTCTATTTACTTTCTTAAATGCTTGAAGGTTTAGATTTATGAATTTGAACCAAGAAAACTCGTTATTTGCATTTTGACTTTACAAATTCAAAAATAAATATTTAAACTTTAATATCACAAATTCTTCTTTAAAAAGTTGCACAGTTCATTTTTTTGCTTTACCTTTGTAAATTGAAAAGAAAACCTCCCTTTTAGGGTCAAAAACGACTTGGTTAGAAAAATGAAGGACAGAATCAGACAAATCATGGAGGCTCAGCACATGAGTCAGCAGGTGTTCGCCAACTACATCGGCACCACCCCAGCCACCCTGAGTGGCATCTTCAATGATCGCACCCGCCCTACTATCAACATCATTGAGAGCATTAAAAAGAAATTTCCAGATATCAGTCTCGACTGGTTGATGTTCGGACTTGGTGAAATGTATCAATCACCGTCTCAAAAATTAGGGGTCGAGAGTGATCCAGAGGCTTTAACCTCAACGCAAACCACATCTAATTTTGGTGCTCAACAAACTGATCAGGTCATCGATTTTGCTCAGATGCCTGCTCCTACCCCACAATTTGTTCAACCAGCGGTCAATCATTTCAATAGTGTTAGGAATACACGAGTCGAACAAAATGCTGAAATGTTAAATAATGATAAGAAACCTTTAAGACGCGTTACTGAAATTCGGGTGTATTATGATGATCAAACATGGGAAAGTTTTGTGCCCTCGAAGAAGTAATTTCCAACATATAAATACCTGTTATTTTCTTTTAAACATATAATTATCATTAATTGCCCATATAATTATTCATATAATTTATGATAATTCGTGGGTAATTAATGGTAATTCGTGTTTAAAATCATTTTTTTGTTGTATCTTTGCAACAAATTTTGTTTATATATAATAAGGTGTAAATGAAGAAATATATTTTAGACCTCACGGTTGTGTCGTTGGAACGCGTTCATGAGCGCTATGTGCTCATAAAGCTGTCTGATAAGGAGCCCCTGCCCCCGATGCTTCCTGGTCAATTCGTTGAAGTGCGTGTAGATGGTTCTCCATCTACTTTCCTGCGTAGGCCTATCTCCATTTGTTACATTGACCAAAAGGTCAATGAGTTGTGGCTGCTGGTGGCCTGCGTGGGCGATGGCACCAAAGCACTAGCAAAATTGAAGGCGGGCGATAAGCTGAATTGCGTGCTGCCGCTGGGGAATGGGTTTACGATACAAAGCCTCACCCCTGCGAGAGGGGTTGGGGGTGAGGCTCTTCTCGTTGGTGGCGGTGTAGGCGTGGCTCCTCTGCTGTATCTTGGCGCTACGCTGAAGGCGCAGGGCATAGAGCCTACGTTCCTGTTGGGCGCACGCTCTGCCAAGGATTTGCTGCTGCTTCAGGAGTTTGAGAAATATGGACGCGTGCTGGTGACCACAGAGGACGGAAGCATGGGCGAGAAAGGTTTTGTGACTAATCATAGCGTGCTGCAGAACGAGCAGTTTGACTTGATCCAGGTCTGCGGACCTACACCGATGATGAAGGCGGTGGCCCGCTATGCGCGTGAGAAAGGAATTAAATGCGAGGTATCGCTGGAGAACCTGATGGCGTGCGGTCTGGGGGCTTGTCTCTGCTGTGTGGAGAAGGTGAGAGTCGACGGAGATGCGCCGACCACGGTGACAAAGAGCGACGGAGAAACGCCGACCACGGTGACAACGAATGTGTGTGTATGCAAGGAAGGGCCTGTATTCCCCATCAGCAGACTGATGTGGTGATTTATGGTTCATGGTTAATGGTTCATAATTATGGCAAGATTAGAAGTAAATATAGGGGCGTTGAAGATGAAGAACCCCGTGATGACCGCCTCGGGTACGTTTGGCTATGGTCTTGAGTTTCAGGACTTTGTAGATCTGAAAGAGATTGGCGGCATCATCGTGAAGGGCACTACCCTGAAACCTCGTGAAGGTAACGACTATCCACGAATGGCAGAGACGGCGCAGGGGATGTTGAACTGCGTGGGTCTGCAGAACAAGGGCGTGGATTATTTCTGTGAGCATATCTATCCGCAGCTGTTGCCTACTGGCGGAAACTATATCGTGAACGTCAGCGGTTCGTCGCCTGAGGACTATGCGGAATGTGCTGCCCGTGTGGATGCGCTGGAGCATATCCCCGCCATTGAACTGAATATCTCATGTCCGAACGTGAAGGACGGCGGTATGGCCTTTGGCGTGACCTGTGCAGGCGCTGCCAGCGTGGTGAAAGCCGTTCGTCAGGCCTATCATAAGACGCTCATCGTAAAACTGTCGCCCAACGTGACGGATATCACCGAGATTGCCCGTGCCGTAGAGGCCGAGGGAGCTGACAGCGTGAGTCTGATCAATACCTTGATGGGTATGGCGGTGAATATCGAGAAGCGCTGCAAGACGCTGAGCATCGGCACTGGTGGACTGAGTGGCCCCTGTGTAAAACCTGTAGCCCTGCGTATGGTGTATCAGGTGGCTAAGGCCGTGAAGATACCCGTTATCGGACTGGGCGGCATTAGCACGGCTGAAGATGCCATTGAGTTCCTGATGTGCGGTGCACGCGCCATAGAGATAGGAACAGCCAACTTCCTGGATCCGGCTGTGACCATCAAAGTACGCGACGGCATCAACGAATGGCTTGACAAACATGGCATTTCAGATGTCAATGAGATAGTAGGCGCTATTCAATAAAAACACTTAGATAACTAAAACTAACAAATCAAACAAGAAAGATGAAAACAAAGAAACTATTTGTAGGGCTTGCGTTGTCGGCAATATGCCTGACAGCAGGTGCCCAGCAGTTAGCCTTTCCTGGCGCCCAGGGATGGGGTCGCTTTGCAACAGGCGGTCGCTCAGGCAGCGTTTATCATGTAACTAATCTGAATGACTCTGGTACGGGTTCGCTGCGTGATGCCGTGAGTCAGGCCAATAGAATCATCGTGTTCGACGTGGCTGGTGTGATCAACCTGCAGAGCCGACTGGTGTTCAAGAACAACCTCTATGTGGCAGGACAGACTGCACCAGGCGAGGGTATCACCGTCTATGGCAATGGTGTGTCGTTCTCGGGTGCATCGAACATCATTGTGCGTCACATGCGCTTCCGTATGGGACATAAAGGCGACTCGGGCAAGGATTGTGCGGGCATTGCCAATGGTACCGATATGATCTTCGACCATTGCTCGTTCTCCTGGGGACTAGATGAGACCTTTTCAATTAACCCCGATGGCAAGGGCACTACGCCACAGGATATCACCCTGCAGAACTGTGTGATAGGCCAGGGCCTGATGACCCACTCGGCAGGCGGACTGATGCAGGCCGACTATATCTCGCTGATAGGTAACTTCTATTGCGACAATTCTACACGAAACAACAAGATCAAGGGTATCAACCAGTATGCCAACAACATCGTTTATAACTGGCAGAATGGTGCCTATATCATGGGTGGCGACTCTGAGGGGAAGTCGTATGTAAACATCCAGTCGAACCTCTTCATCAACGGTCCCGCCAAGGGTGGGGCAGCCTTCACTGGCGGTAATGCCGACTTCCACTGCTACGGCGTAGATAACTGGCAGGACAACAACATGGATGGTGTGTTCGATCCCTTCGAGATTACCGACTATAACGCCGCTACACGCGAGGCTACGCCCTACGCCTATCCTGAGTTGACGCTCAATCCCGGTAAGACCCTATTGGAGACCAACCTGCCTACGGTGGGAGCTTCGCTGCCTTATCGTGACATGACCGACTGCTATATGGTTGACGAGGTGCTGAGCTATGGTAAGAAAGGCGCGCTCATCTCCAACGAGGAGACCCTTGTGTATGGCGCCCCCAGTACCTGGAAGGTCTATGCTGGCGTGAAGAAGCAGGATACCGACGGCGACGGAATGCCCGATGCATGGGAAGATGCCAACGGTACTGACAAGACCAAGAACGACGCGATGACGAAGGCCTCCAACGGCTATGCCAATATCGAGAACTATATCAACTCGATCACCGTTGACGATCGTGACTTCTTCCTGCGTACCCCAGTGGCACTGGTGCTCGACAAGGCCTCTACACAGACGCTGACCATCAGTTGGCGCGACTATACCTACGATGAGGACGGTTTTGTGATAGACATCAAGACCGCTACAGGCAGTTACCAGGAGGTGGCACGTACGGCAGCCAATGCCAAGAGCTACACCATCGCCAATCTGGGGCCCGCCACGAAATATACTGTTCGCATCCGTGCTTTCAAGGGCGACCAATTGTCCGAGGCTGCTGAGACCGAGATGTCCACACGTCCCATTGAGGTTGGCGTGCTCGATATCGACTCCTACGAGCCCGACTATACCTGGACATCAGGCGATTTCGTGAAGGCCGAGGCCGATGGCAAGAACGTGCTGCTGGCACCTCAGGCTGATGGCACGCTGACGCTGGCAGAGACGGTGTCGCCTGCTGCTGTGGTCTTTAAGGAACCTGTGAACCTGACTGTGGGCGGCGTGATCAGCGGTGCCACGTCAGTAAACAAGGCCGGTACAGGCACGCTGACCCTCACGGGCGCCAATACCTATACGGGCGCTACCGTGGTGCACGACGGCGTGCTGGAGTTCTCTTCGCTGAAGAATGGCGGTGAGGCCAGTGCTATCGGTGCCAGTGTGGAGTATGCACAGAACTGGATCTTCGATGGCGGTACCTATCGCTATATTGGCGGCAATACCGCTACCAACCGTTCGCTGAAGCTCTCGAGCACCTCTACTTTCAATATCAAGAGTGCTACGGTGACGATGAACGGCGCTATCGAGGCATCTGATGCTTCGAGCGACTTTATCATCGACGGTGCAGGACAGTTGACTGTAGGCACCACGAAGTTCTTCGGCCATCGTGGCGCAACTATCCTGAAAGGCTCTACGGTCTATCTGAGTACGACGGATATCTCTAAGGCAGGCATCGGTTCTTCTTCCAAGCTCGTGATGGCTGGCGGTCATCTGAAGACTAAGGGTGAGACAAGCGGTTATGAGACCTATAGCTTCCCCATTGAGGTAGAGGAGGGCACCACCTCGCAGTTCTCGCCCAACCGCAACTGCTATATTAATAATAAGGTGACGGGTGCTGGTACCATCCAGTTGAATATCCCTTACCTGCGTGAGTATGTGCAGGGTGACTGGAGCGGTTTTACAGGCCGACTCATCGCCAACGGCGTGAGTAGCGATAAGCGCGGATCGCTGCTGTTGCTCGACAAGACGCCAAAACTGAACAATACCGTCATCGAACTGAAAGGCAATGCCAACCTGTGCTACTGGTCAACAGGTGGCAATCAGACCCTTGGCGGTCTTTCCGGCGATGCAGGTACCTATCTCAATGGTTCGAGCAAGCAGACCGATAATTTCACTTGTACTTGGACGGTGGGTAGCGCCAATACTGACGAGACCTTCCGCGGTGTGATTAACAACTGGTCGTGCTCAGGCAGTGGTCATGTCGGCACGGTGAATATCGTGAAGACAGGTACGGGCGTATGGCGTCTGACTGGAACCAATGACTATAAGGGAACTACGGTGGTCAATGGTGGCCGACTCGTGGTCAACGGCACTAACTCAGGCACAGGTAACGTCACCGTGAACAGCGATGCTACGCTGGCTGGCGTAGGTACCGTTGCTGGTAAGGTGACCGTGAAGAATGGCGGTACGGTGTTTGCTGGCGACACGCTGGTGACTGGCGCACAGCTGAAGCTCAATGGCGGACTGATCGTAGAGCAGGGCGGAAATGTAGAGATTCCCCTGTATTGTCAGAACGGCAAGGGGCGTGCTAATGCCATCAAGGGTGCCTTGACCATCAATGGTGCTACGCTGGTGCTCAACATGGATAATGTGGAGAGCATTCCCGATGATCAGGTCTTTATTGTCTTCTCAGGCACACGCACGGGTACCGGCTTTACCTCTGTTGTACCAGAGCGTCCGTCGGCCACGCAGGTATGGGATACTAGCAAGTTGATGACGAGCGGCTATCTCTATGTACGTAGCGAAACGTATATGACAGGAATCACAGAGGTGAAGAATGATGATGCCAAGGCTTCGAAGTACAACCTGAACGGACAGCGGATAGACGGGCAACCGAAGGGGCTGTTTATCCAGGACGGCAAGAAAGTTTTCAAGCAATAAAAACACAAAATAAGGGCTGGCAATTGCCAGCCCTTAACCAACACAAAAACTAAACTAGACTTAACTAAAGCATATTCGGATTTTCACAAACCCTTATAGCAATTGCAAAGATAAACAAAAAAATCCATTCGGCAATGGATTTTTCTATAAATTTTTCAATTTCGTCGAAATTTTCTTATTTTTTGTATGCCGAATGGCATAAATAATTGTCTAAAATGACCATGGCTGCCATGGCTTCGACTACTGGCACTGCCCTTGGCAACACACAGGGATCATGTCGGCCGTGGGCGGTGAATGTGGTGGCATTACCCTCTAAGTCAACAGTCTCTTGAGGGCGGAGTAGGGTAGCCACGGGTTTGAAAGCCACGCGGAAGTAGATGTCCTGTCCGTTACTGATGCCGCCCTGGATGCCGCCGCTGTGGTTGGAAGTGGTGGTCACGGGGGTGGTCACGGGTAAACCGTGACCCACGGTGAAGCGGTCGTTTTGTTCGGAGCCGCGCTGAGTGACGCCGGCAAAGCCCTCGCCATATTCAAAGCCCTTGACGGCATTGATGCTGAGCATCGCGCTGCCAAGCTGGGCATGGAGTTTGTCAAATTCAGGTTCGCCAAGACCAATGGGACAGCCTTTGATGACGCAAGTGATGACACCGCCGATAGTGTCGCCCTCAGCCTTCACCTGTTCGATGAGTGAAGCCATCTGCTGGGCCTTCTCCGCATCTGGACAGCGCACGTCATTGGTCTCCGTGAGCGAGAGGTTATATTTCTTATAGTCGCGCTCCAGCGTAATATCGCCAACCTGCGAGGTGTAAGCCTGGATGCTGACGCCCAGTTGGCGCAATACCAGTTTGGCCAATGCACCGCCTACCACCCGACTGATGGTGATACGAGCCGACGAACGGCCACCGCCGCGATGGTCGCGTACACCATATTTATTATAATAGGTGAAATCGGCATGAGAGGGGCGGAACAGCGTGCGCAGGTTCTCATAGTCCTGCGAGTGCTGGTTCTCGTTGCGCACGATGAAGCCGATGGGACAGCCAGTGGTCTTGCCCTCAAACACCCCGCTGAGCAGTTCTACCTTGTCGCCCTCCTGACGTGAGGTGGTCAACTTGCTCTGTCCAGGGCGACGACGATTCAGTTCGCTCTGAATAAAGTCCATATCGATGTCTATGCCTGCCGGCATCCCATCGACCACGCCTCCTACGGCAGCGCCGTGGCTCTCACCAAAGGTGGTCAGCGTAAACAGTTTTCCAAACGTGTTACTCAATGCTTAATTCTTAATTCTTAATCGCGAAGCGACAACTCTTAATTCTTAACTCTTAACTCCTTAGTGGTGGCAATGTCCGCAGCCACCTCCGCCGCATTCGTGGTCTTCACCACAGTCGCTGCCGCATCCGCCTTCGCAGTTGCCACCGCATCCGCCACATCCATGACTCATGTGAGCAATCAGATCCTGGATTTCCTGTGCTGTGGCCTCGCGGTTCTCGAGCACCACGCCCGTAAACTGCAGGGTCTCGCCAGCCAGTGGGTGGTTGGCATCAAGGGTTACACCATCGTCCTCCACCTTTGTCACGCGTACCATGAAGTGCTTGTCCTCTTCATTCTTCATCGTAATCACGGCACCAGGGAAGATGTTGGCGCTATCGAACTTGCCGTTGACGAAGAACTCCTCGCGTGGCAGTTTGTGTACACCTTCTGCGAAATATTCGCCAAAAGCCTCGGCAGGTTTCAGGGTAAAGTCAAACTTCTCGCCTTGTGGCATCGTGGCAATGTGCTGCTCAAAACTGTCGAGTGAGAAGCCAAAGCCTGTGATAAACTTGAAAGGATTGCCCTGCTGGGTCTCTTCTATCAACTCCTTCTGGCCATCGTTGCCGATGGTGAAGAGCTGGTAATTGACGCTGATGTACTTGTTTTGCTTATTATCCATGTCTTTTTAATTTTTTGCAAAGGTACGAAAAAACGAGAGAAATACAAAAAAAAAGCTCGCTTTTCTTTGCATTTCCGAGTGTAGTACCTTCGGCTGTGGCCAAAGTTACGTAATTAAATTAAGCATTAAACATTAAGCATTAAGCATTAAGAATTAAGAATTGACATCGTTTTGTTGATTTTGGTCAAAAAATCGGACTGTTAACGCACACAGTGACCAAAAATCCATTGTCGGATCAAAATAACGCCGTACCTTTGCATCGTCAAAAGGAAATAAAAAGCCTGGCGACAAGGATAACAACACATTATATTATTAAGGTAGGGACCGAAAGAATTAAACATTAAACATTAACAACATTAAAAATTTAAAAAGGATAACACAAAAAAAACTCAAGGTCCCGAGTAAAGAAAAGAAAGGAAAAAGAGTATGAAAAAGATTGTTTTGATGGTAGTAGCCATGTTGAGTATGACAATGGCATTTGCTGAGAACGAGAACAACAGTGCTGTAAAGAACGTCGAGGCCTACGATATGACAGTCAATATGAGAAAGTTGGCTGTAACGCTCGACCTGAACAGCGATCAGATGGAGGCTGTACAAGACATCCACACTGCTTTCTGCAACGACATGATGCTGGCCGCCTATGCTCAGAATGATGAGCGCAAGGAACTGGTTGATCAGGCTGTGAAGAAGGACGTACGCTATATGCGCTATATCCTTGACGAGAAGCAGTATAAGAAGTATCTGACCCTGCTCAATGCTACACTGCAGAATCGTGGATTGAAGTAAAAAGAAAGTATTAGAAATGAATAATGTGTGCCTCCTGCAAAGGAGGCATTTTTTTTGTCTTTTCTTTTGCTGTTCGTCCGCTTTTTAGTACTTTTGCACTCAGTTATAAAAACAAACCATTATGAAGTCAGTAAAAATCATTTTGATGTCGCTGGTGGCCGTGCTCCTGGTGAGCTGTGGCACCACATCGACCGTGCCCATCACGGGCAGAAAACAAACCTTGCTGGTTAGCGACGGTGAGGTGCTGAGTCTCTCAACCCAGCAGTATCAGCAGTATATGCAGAGTGCTAAGGCCTCTACTAACAGCACCAATACCGCTATGGTGAAGCGGGTGGGGCAGAACCTGGCCAATGCTGTGACCTCTTATCTGAACAGCAATGGGCTGAGTGCTGAGACCCAGAACTACGCCTGGGAGTTTAACCTGGTGCAGGACAAGCAGGTGAATGCCTGGTGTATGCCTGGAGGTAAGATTGTGGTCTATGAAGGCCTGCTACCCATCACTCAGGACGAGGCCTCGCTGGCTATCGTGCTAGGTCATGAGATTGCCCATGCCGTAGCTAAGCATTCGGCTGAGCGTTTGAGCAATGAGTATAAGAACCAGTATGGTACGGCTATCCTGGGTGCTGTGGTTCAGGGTGCTGGCGTCAGCGAGAAGACGCAGGCCCTCCTGTCTCTGGGGCAGTCGTTAGGCGGTGCCCTCTGGACCTCAGGTTTTTCTCGCAAACAGGAGAGCGAGGCCGATCACATGGGACTGATCTTCGCCGCTATGGCAGGCTACAACCCTCAGGTGGCTACCAGTTTCTGGCAGCGTATGGCAGCTCAGAGCAGCGGCTCAGGCGGTCTGTTCAGCGACCACCCCTCTGACGAGCAGCGTATCAGCGATATTCAGAAATGGATGCCCGAGGCCCTGAAATACTATAAGCCCCAGACAACTATTAAGGCTAGTAGCACTAGTAAAACTAGTAAGACTAGTAAAACTAGTAAGACTAGTAAAACTAGTAAGACTAGTAAAACTAGCAAATCTAGTACCACTAGTAAGAAGAAATAAGCTTCATATATTCATCGTAGCTGATATACCTGCCGCCCATCGATTCCAGATGGGCGGTTTTTAGTTGGCAGTCGATGATGCCGCCACCCAGCTCCTGCATGGTCTTGGCCAGATAGATCAGCGCCAGCTTCGAACCGCTTGGCACCAGCGAGAACATACTCTCGCCAAAGAAGGCCGACCCGATATTCACGCCATAAAGACCACCCACCAGTCGCTTCCCCTTTTCGTTTTCGTTATCGTTTTCGTTCCTCTCCCACACCTCCACGCTGGCAGCAAAGCCCTGACGATGCAGCTCCGTATAGGCCTTGATGATGTCTTCGCCCAGCCAGGCGCCCTCTTCTTCGTAGCGCAACTTGCTGCAGTTTTGGATTACGCCCTCAAAGTCCTCATTCAACGAAAACGTGTATTTCTTTTTATTTAATAAAGTGCGCATAGAGTGGGAGATATGTATCTCGTTGGGGAAGATCACGAAGCGCTCGTGCGGACAGTACCACACGGGCTCGTCGCTGTCGCGAAACGAGAACCAGGGGAAGATGCCGTGCTGATAGGCCAGCAACAGGCGGTCTATGCTCAGGTCGCCGCCCACTGCCAAGCATCCATCCTCATCAGCCTGGCGTGGGTCAGGGAACCACAAATCGTCATCAAGTTGATATACCATCTTTTGAATTAGAGAGTGATCTCTCCTCCGTTTTTGAGTGAGCCGAAGAGTATTTCGCGCATCAGTTGCGGTTTCAGGCGCTGATTGATGACGCGGTCCATCTCTCGCGCACCATAATCCCTGGTAAAACCTTCTTTCAATAGCGCAGCGAAGGTCTCGTCCTTCAGGTTCAGCGTCACCTTCTTTGCCGTGAGCTTCTCCTGCAGCTCGCGTAGTTTCTTCTTGAGAATCAGCTCCGCCATGTGGTGATCCATATCGTTGAACACCACTGTGCCACTCAGTCGGTTGATGAACTCAGGCTTGAACGTCTTCTTCACCTGTTTCAGCATCGCCTCGCCACGACTCACATTGCCTGTAAAGCCGATGTTGGCCTGTCCTGCAAACTGTGCGCCGGCATTCGACGTCATGATGAGAACCACGTTGCGGAAGTCGGCCTTCCGTCCTTTGTTGTCCGTCAGCTTGGCATAGTCCATCACCTGCAACAGGATGTTGTAGATGTCCTGATGTGCCTTTTCTATCTCGTCGAGCAGCAGCACGCAATGGGGCGTTTTGCGGATGGCATCCGTCAGCAGTCCGCCGTCCTCATATCCCACATAGCCTGCAGGCGAACCAATGAGCTTTGCCACCGTGTGCTTCTCCGTATATTCGCTCATGTCGAAGCGTAGCAGTTCGATGCCAAGCTCTTTGGCCAGCACGCGTGCCACCTCCGTCTTTCCCACACCCGTGGGCCCTACGAAGAGCAGTGATGCCGTGGGTTTGTTGTCGTCCAGCAGTCCTGCCTTCGACATCTGCACGGCTTCCACCACCTGACGGATGGCCTCGTCCTGTCCGTAGATCTGTGTTAAGAGGTGCTCGTTGAGCGTTGCCAGCTTCTCGTTGTCGTCCTCTTTTGTCGCCATCGCCTCCACCTTGCAAGTCTTAGCCAGTACCTCGGCGATGAGGGCTTTGGTGACGACGTGAATCATGGGGACAGGTCCGTGATTCTGGCTTTGCTGTGAATCAGGCGACCTGTCCCCTTGATTCACTTCCAGCGCTGCTCCCGCCTCGTCAATCAGGTCGATGGCCTTGTCGGGCAGAAATCGGTCGTTGATAAATTTCGCACTCGCCTCTACAGCATAGCGCAGGGCCTCGTCCTCATAGACCACCTGATGAAACTCCTCATACCTGGGGCGCAGTTGCATCAGGATGTTTACTGTCTCGTCGATGCTGGGCTCCAGGATGTCTATCTGCTGGAAGCGGCGCACCAAACCTTTTGAGCGTGAGAAATGCTTGTTGTATTCCTCGTAGGTCGTTGACCCGATGAAGCGCAGATCGCCTCGCTCCAGATAGGGCTTCAGCATGTTTGAGGCATCCATCGAGCTTTCGCCCACGGCGCCAGCGCCCACCATATTGTGTATCTCGTCGATATAGATGATGTTGTTCTTGCTCTCGCCCGACACGCCGTCCATCACCTGTTTGATGCGCTTCTCGAAGTCGCCGCGATACTGTGTGCCGGCCAGCATGGTGCCCAGGTCCAGCATATAGATCTTGCTGCCCTTCAGTCGTTCTGGCACGTCGCCGCTGTTGATGCGTGCAGCCAGTCCGTAGATCAGGGCCGTCTTTCCCACGCCAGGCTCGCCCACATGCAATGGGTTGTTCTTGTCGCGACGGCAGAGCACCTGAATCGTTCGCTCCAGTTCCGCCTCGCGCCCTATGAGCGGGTTCTTCTGGTCCAGCATGTCGTTCATACACGTCACCAGTCGTCGCCATCCGGAGGCCTCCTCCGAATGTTCGCCGCCCTCTTCTTCCTGGTCTATCTGGCCAGCCTCCTCGTAGGTCGATATGATGTCGCTGATAAACTCCGACTCATCGTCGCCCAGGTGTTTCTTCAGCAGGTAGGTGGCCCATGAGTTCTCCAACTCCAGCATGGCTGCCACCACGTGGGGTATATCAATAGCCTCGGCGCTGCTTGAGATAACCTGTAGCGATGCCTTTCCCAACATCTGCGTGTATTGCTCCGACGGCATCAGCTGGTATTCCAGGTTGTAGGGCACGAATCCCGTTTCCACCAGCCTGTTCTCCACCTCTTCCATCAGCGCTGTGATGTCGCAGTAATAGTCTATCACCGATACGAACACATCCTCCGAGAGCAGTTCATAGAGCACCACCTCGGGCGTGATAAATTCATATCTTCGCTCCTTGCATAGCTCTATGCTGTCCTGCAGCAGTTCGTTCAGTCTTTCTGTCAGTTTTATTTCTGCCATTCCTTTTCCTTAATCTGGTTCGTAAGTCAGCCTCAGGGGATATCCCTCGTTGCGAGCCATCATCGTGGCCCTTTTTACTTTCGACACGGCGATGTCGTAGGTATAGATACCCACCACCGCCTTGTCCGAGTGGTGTACCTGTAGCATCAGTTGTTCTGCCTCCGCAGGCTGTTTGAAAAACACCTGTGTCAGCACCTTCACCACGAAGTCCATTGGTGTGAAGTCATCGTTGTGAATAGTCACCTTATAGCGTGGCGGCTCGCGCAGGTCTGTGCGTTGCCGTTCGCGAATTTGCGATTGTTCCTGTGGCATAGTGAATGCAAAGATAATGATTTTCTTTTAAAATCCATCAGTAATCTCCAAGATATTTTTCCGCTTATGGTAGGTGTTATGGTAGGTGTATGGTAGGTGTTTGAACAACACCTACCATAGTTAACTTGTTAAATATCAAGCATTTATAATAAAAATGGTAGGTGTTGGCCATTTTCGCGAAACAGTCAACCTAAATCAGGAAACGTCAGCGAAATGCCCTGTTTTGAGTCGTAAAGAAGCTGCAAACGCATCGTAAAGAAGCTGCAAACGCATCGTAAAGAAGCTGCAAACGGATAGCAAAGAAGCATCAAACGCAACCTAAACATCGCAGACTTGCAGCAAAATCGTGAAAAAGGCGGATTGATGGTCGCAGGTTTGGTAGCGAGACGTTGAAATAGTCGCATATAGAAGGTTCTTTGCAAGCAAAGCGAACAAAGTTCGAGCGCAATTCTGCCGCCTGGCTTCCTTCTTTTTTTTGATAAGGCAACTCATTGAAAGAGTTTGAGTTGCATTATGTTCAGGAAATAGATTTCCCAAACATCAACTTGATTCCGAAATGATTTCGGAATCAAAATTATATAAATTCTACGTTGGTAGTTAACTGCCTGGTACCTCCTTGGCGCAATTCAGGGGTATTGATGCGTATATGCTTTCGCTACTATTTGAAAGGGAATTCCGAATAATTTTGTAAAAAAGGGAAATTTTTTTTGCCAGAGTGCAATGTTTCTGTCATTTTCTGCGTATATATAAATGTAAGACTAAATTAATCATGACAGAAACAGAACTGATAGCGGGATTGCTCAAACAAAATCCCAAAGCACAACAGCAGATGCTCGACCTCTATGGTCGTGATGTGTTTGCACAGGTGGTGCGACTGGTATCTGTCATTGAGAATGCCGAAGAGGTCTATCAGGATGTCTTCATCAAGGTCTTTAAGAATATAAATAGGTATGACGCAGAGAAATCGTCGCTAAAGACATGGATCTCGCGCATAGCCTATAACGAGGCAATCAGCTTCCTGAGGCATAAGGCGATGCCCGTGGTTTATTTCGAAGATCAGGGCGGCAAGGCCGAGGCGCTGTCTGATACAGAGGTGGACGAGACCTTCGGACATGCCAATCAGGAAACGGTGCAACTGATTCGAGCGGCGCTGAAATATCTGCCTCCTGACGAGAGAGCCATCATCACGATGTTCTATTACGAGGAAAAGAGCCTCAAGGAGATTGCTTATATTACTGAGTCGATACCCACGACGATCGCCTCGAAACTAAGCAGAACGAGAAAGAAACTTTGTAGAATCATAAAAATGTTACAGTAATGAACGAGGACGAACTCAAAGCTTTATTGGAGCAGGACAAGAACCTGCGCGACGCCATCCGGATGGAAGAGGCGGAGGGTCCTCAGATGCCTGCAGACCTGAACGCCAGAGTGATGCAGAAAGCCCAACAACTCCCTGCGAAAGAGGGAGGAAAGGTCAGAAAGCTCTGGCCTTGGATTGCAGCAGCCTGCGTGGCTGGCTTCATGATGGTGTATCTGACTCCGCCAAAGGATACGACGATGGGAACGGACACGAATCAGGAAGTGGCAGAAAAGGTGGAGCCCAAGCAGGCAGAACCTCAACAGGACGTGAAACAGGAGGTCATCCTGCCAGAAGCACCTGCAAAGGAAGCACCTAAACAGATAGCACAAAGCACACCTTCAAAGGCTAAGAAGCAGCAGATGCCTGTTGAAGAAGAGCCACAGATAGCTCAGGAAACAGCTCCTGAAGAGACAATCAAAACGATTGAGGCAGAGAAGCCGGCTATCGCTCAGACAACCACCACAATAACACTATCTGAACGCGACATTCCCATCACCCGTCCTGAGAACTATCAGTACACCCCAGAGGAGATTGCCCTCATGAAGAAACAAGCTAACGAGGCCTATCTGAAATGGGTGGAACTGGAACTCGAAATAGCAAAATATCACATAGAACAAACAGCCCAAAAATAAAAAACAAAATGATTATGAAACGTCTATTCATCATGCTGCTCATTGCTTGCAGCACCATTATAACCATTAGTGCCGACCCGTCGGCAGCCCCTCAGAAGAAGCCAGAGCTCGTTATTTTCACGCTAAACGCCATTACTCAAAAGTTTGGCCTGAACGAGGGACAGGTATATTCTGTGAATCGAAATCCCAACACAGGTATCATTGAGTCGAGTATAAAAATAGTGCCTTTCCATTGTTCGGCAAACCGCATTAAAAATGACAACGTGTTGAATGCGGTGGCCATCAACTTCCCCCAGAACGAACCCTTGGCGTATCAGTTCCTGCATGTTCAGCCAGGTAGCAACGAGATGTTCTCGCTGAAGGTTATCAACAACAATGGGTCGAGTCCGACTCAAAGCACGCAACGTATTCGCACCAATAAAAACCAGGAGATGTGGCTGATGTGCTGCAAGAACCCTGAGAACCCTCAGCTGCGCGATGCTTATGCCATCGTTTGGGAGAGTGATGGCGTAGATGTATATGGTACTGTCTATATGATTTCCTCTCTGCGCCCTGACATCTATGCAAAGAAACTGGAGACCTCGAAGAATACCTTCAGGATTGAGGGTCGCGTGGATGCCAATATCAAGGACTCGCTCTATAATATCTATATCGCTGAAACGGGCGAAGACCTCGCTAACATTGGTGATGATGACTACGTGGCTTGCGTGCCTGTGGTGAACAAGCGCTTCGAGTATCAGACAGAGCTCGATCACCCTGTAGCTGGACGTCTGCGCTGTATCTTCCCTGATGGTGAACTCTGTTCTGCTTGGATCAACCTCGACTTCGTGCCTGGCGAGACCTATCGTATCACCATTCACAATGGCTACTACGACGAAGATCGCGATTATGAGCGACGTGTGGGACGCTATTCTGGCAAGAGTCTGCTGAACGACAAGCAGAAACGTGGTATTGATGATGTCTGGGGAGAAAAATATGTTGATGTCGTAGTAGATGATACAACGACGATAGACTCTGTGGCAATCATCGACAATGCTGACGCTGAGGCCTGGAAACTACCGTTGAAGATTAAGTTGGAGTCAAAAATGATGACTATCAAGACTGGTATGGAAACCATCAAAACAACTTATCAATTGTTAGGAAATGCCTATGAAACCAAGAACTTCTCTGGAACGAACAAAACCACTGCCATGATTGCCAAGCAGAACGAGACGTTAGATGCTAATTTCCAAGATGTTGTCAAGACGATAAAAAAGTCGCCTGAAGTACCTCTAAAAGAAAAAGTGGAAGTAATAAGTGGAGGCTATAAGGAAATCCTGAAGTTCTATACAGAGCAGAATCAGCTTTTTACGGCGATGACGAAAGAGCTTGGCTCTCTGCCGAAAGAATTTGAGAAGCTTCAGAAAGTCATCAATAAACTCATTGAGAAAAATATGAATGATATGAGTAAGATGCTGACAGAAATGAAATAAGAAACTCCAACATAATGTTTTTTAAGAAAAGCCGGTACGAAGTTGCCGGCTTTTCTTTGTTTTTTCTATATTTATTTGTAAATTTGCAGCAGAATTGCAAAGATAAAATGGAGAAACGACTCCCTCATCCTCTTATAGCTACTATCCCGCTGGTGGTGCTGATAGGCCTGCTGGCGGTGGTTATTGCGCTGTTTGGCAGCGACTCGTTGAGCGGCGGCAGTCAGGTGTCGCTACTTATAGGCTCGGCTGTGTGCGTGTTTATCTCGATGGTCTTCTATCGTGAGCCGTGGAAAGCTTTCGAGCAGCAGATAGAAAAGACGGTGGGAGGTGTGGCCGTGACGATATTAATCCTGCTGGCCGTAGGTATGCTGGCGGGCTCGTGGATGGTGAGTGGGGTGGTGCCCACGCTGATATACTATGGCGTACAGCTGTTGTCGCCCCAATTCTTCCTGGTATGTGCCTGCGTGATATGTGCGCTGGTGTCGTTGCTCTCTGGCAGTTCGTGGACTACGATAGCCACTATCGGCGTGGCCCTGCTGGGCATCAGCCATGCGCTGGATATCAACGAGGCGATGGCAGCGGGTGCGATTATCTCTGGCGCCTATTTCGGCGATAAGATGTCACCCTTGAGCGACACCACCATCCTGGCCTCGTCATCGACGGGGGTGGATATCTTCACGCATATCCGCTATATGATGTACACCACGATGCCTGCCTTTCTGCTGACACTTGTGATTTTTGCCGAGATAGGGTTTGGCAAGGGGGGCGATGATGTGGTTCATGTCGGCCAATATACAGAGGGGCTGGGCTCTACGTTTAATATCTCGCTGTGGACGCTATTGGTACCTGTGCTTACGGGTGTGCTTATTGCCAAGCGGATGTCTTCAGTCATCGTACTCTTCCTGTCGGCTCTGATGGCAGGCATCACAGCCATCATCCTGCAGCCACATATCCTGATGGAGATAGCTGGCGATGCGTCGCTGAGTACGGTAGCTGCGCTGACAAAGGGACTGGTGATGACCTATTATGGCCCCACGGCAGTCGAGACGGGTAGTGCAGAAATCAATGAACTGGTATCGACAGGCGGTATGACAGGTATGCTCAATACGATCTGGCTCGTTGTCTGTGCCATGTGTTTTGGTGCGGTGATGGTGGCCAGCGGCATGATTGAGAGCATCACGCGAGTGGTGATCAGATGGGTGAAGAGCAGGGTAGGGCTGGTGGCCTCTACTGCCAGCACAGGTCTTTTCCTGAATGTGGCAACGGGCGATCAGTTTATCAGTATCGTGCTCACGGCCAATATGTTTAAGAATGTCTATGAGAAGCAAGGCTACGAACCGCGTTTGTTGAGTCGTACGGCAGAGGACTCGGCCACGGTGACCAGTGTGCTGGTGCCTTGGAATACCTGCGGTATGACGCAGAGCACGGTACTGGGTGTGGCAACTATTGCCTACCTGCCTTATTGCTTCTTTAATATCCTGAGTCCGCTGATGACAATCCTTGTGGCTGCCTTGGGATGGAAAATAAGAAGGGTTAAGGGTTAAAAAAGAAAATTGATAATATGAAAAACGTACTGATTTTAGCATCCTTGTGCGTGGCGCTGACGGCTCAGGCACAGACAAAAGACGGGGGTATCAGCGAGAAGATGCTCTCGGAGATGGAGAAAGAGAATGTGTTGCAACCAGCAGATCGTGCTTTGGTGAATGCCATTGCGGCCAATGCCATTGACGACCTGACGCAGAATCGCAGGAACGCAGGAGCGCTGGACACGCATTTCAGCATAGAGACGAAGAAGCAGAGCATCACCGACCAGAAATCATCGGGCCGCTGCTGGATGTTCAGTGGACTGAACGTGTTGCGCTCTGACTTCAACCTGCGCAAGGACTCGCTCACGGTGGAGTTCTCGCAGGCCTATCTTTTTTTCTACGACCAGTTGGAAAAGGCCAACCTGATGCTTCAGGGCTGTATCGATACAGGCAAGAAACCCATTGACGACCAGCGCGTGCAGTTCTTTTTCCATCATCCCATTAATGACGGTGGTACGTTCTGCGGTGTGGCTGACCTGACGGAGAAATACGGACTGGTGCCTACAGAGGTGATGCCCGAGTCGTATTCGAGTGATAACACCTCGAAGGCACGTGCCCTGATTGCCTCGAAACTGCGTGAGTTTGGACTGCAGTTGCGCGAGATGGTGCAGAAAGACAAGAAGTCTGCAGCCATCGAGAAGGCTAAGACGCGTATGCTCAGCCAGATTTACCACATGCTGCAATATACCATTGGTGAACCGCCTCAGAAGTTTACCTATGCCTTTAAGAACAGCAAGGGCAAGACCGTTGGCGAGGCAAAGGAATATACCCCGCAGTCGTTCTATAAAGAGGTGGTGGGCAAATCGCTCAACGGTACGTTTATCATGGTGATGAACGATCCCCGTCGTGAGTATTATAAGACCTACGAGGTAGAGTATGACCGTCATACCTACGACGGACATAACTGGAAATACATCAATCTGCCGATGGATGATGTCGAGGAGATGGCCATCAACACCCTGAAGGCTGGTCATAAGCTCTATTCTTCATACGATGTGGCTAAGATGCTGGATCGTAAGCGCGGCTATGCCGATACAGAGAACTTTGACTATGCCTCGCTCTTTAATACCACATTCGGTATGACCAAGGCTGAGCGTATCTCTACTTTCGATAGTGGTTCTACCCATGCTATGACCCTCACGGCTGTGGATCTGGATAAAAAAGGTAAGGCTACGAAATGGAAGGTAGAGAACTCGTGGGGCGCTACATGGGGACAGCAGGGATGTCTGATTATGACTGATCGCTGGTTCCGTGAATATATGTTCCGACTGGTGGTGCCCAATGAATATGTGCCTGCAAAGGTGAAGATGGCCTACGAGACGGAGCCTGTGATGGTGATGCCGGAAGATCCCCTCTTCCAGATGGACGAGTAAATAGTAATGAGGAGACAAGTTCTTTTGCTGGTGGGCTTCTGGCTGGCATTGTCGGCTTTCGCACAAGGACTGCCTACTGACGGACCACTGACTATCCGTCCTTTGTTGCAGCAGTTGGGCGAACGGCTGCTGAAGAATAAGACGGGGGCTATCGTGGCTATCAATCCAGAGAATGGCGAGATACTCTGTCTGGCTACGAATACGCCAGAGGGTAGTGACGTGCGTCAGGCGATAGGTAAGCCACAGGCACCAGGCTCTACGTTTAAGACGGCGCAGGCACTGGTGATGCTGTCAGAGGGCTACGTGACGCCAGAGACGACGGTAGAGTGCGTAGAGGGTATCACAGACGGTAATATCAAGGTGGGTTGCCATAAGCATCGCTCGCCATTGGCATTAAGGGATGCGATTGCCCATTCATGTAATACGTGGTTCCTGATGACTTTCGCCTCGATGATCAATGATGACTTCATGTATGAGTCGTGCGACTCGGCCATCACCATCTGGCGTTCCTATATGCGGAGTATGGGCTTAGGAGGCCCAATGCATATTGATATTGAAGGTGAGCAGGGAGGACTGCTGGCTGGTGCCGATTACCTGAATAGACGGTATAAGGAAGGTTGGGACGGCAAGACCATCTGGTGGGCCGGAATGGGGCAGGGGGATGTGACGCTCACACCTCTGCAACTCTGTAACCTGGCAGTGACTATTGCCAATCGCGGATGGTTCTATGTGCCCCATATTCATAAGAACACGCAGAATAAGCGCTATCTGACCAAACGTCAGACGAAAGTGAAGGAAGAAGCTTATCAGCCCGTCATTGATGGGATGAAAGGAGCCGTAGATCATGGTACGGCTGTGGGTATCAAGACCGTCTATCCTATCTGTGGCAAGACGGGTACGATAGAAAACCCAGGTGAAGACCATTCGGCCTTTATCTGTTTCGCGCCGATGAATAATCCGAAAATCGCTGTCAGCGTGTATGTGGAGCATGGGGGCTTTGGTGCCGATATGGCTGCTCCAATGGCTGCCCTAATCATGGAGCAGTATTTGAAAGGAAAACTGTCGGAGGTGTCAAGGACACGTGCCAGACGAATAGAAAACAAGAAATTGAGATAAGATGATGAAGCAAGTAAGGCCTAAAAAGAATCTTGGTCAGCATTTCCTGACCGACCTGTCGATAGCTAAGCGTATAGCCGATACGGTGGATGCCTGTCCAGATATCCCTGTCTTGGAGGTAGGCCCTGGTATGGGCGTGATGACGCAGTATATTGTAGAGAAGCCGCGTCCGTTTAAGGTGGTAGAGATAGACCGTGAGAGCGTGGATTACCTGAACGAGCATTTTCCAAAGTTGCGCGAAAATATCTTGGGCGAGGACTTCCTGAGGATGGACTTGCGACAGGTGTTCGACGGACAGCAGTTTGTTTTGACAGGAAACTATCCCTATGATATCTCCTCGCAGATCTTTTTCAAGATGTTGGACAATCGCGACCTGATTCCCTGCTGTACTGGTATGATTCAGCGTGAGGTGGCCTTGCGTATGGCTTCACAGCCTGGCAATAAGCAGTATGGTATCCTTTCTGTGCTGATTCAGGCGTGGTATGATGTGGAGTATCTCTTTACGGTAGAGCCAGGCGTGTTTAACCCGCCCCCCAAGGTTCAGAGCGCCGTGATCAGAATGACGCGTAATAAGGTTCAGAAGCTGGGATGCAATGAAGAACTGTTTAAGCGTGTTGTAAAGACTACGTTTAACCAGCGTCGTAAGATGTTGCGTGTCAGTCTGAAGCAGATGTTGCCAGCAGATTCTCCATTCTTTAATGATAATGCGTCTATGCTGACAATGCGTCCAGAACAACTGTCGATTCAGGAATTTGTAGAACTGACAAATCGGATAGAAAAATTGCTGTGTGCGGACACAATATCTTGATTTGTGTCAATAATAATCATTTTTTCTACTAAAAGTTGCTGAAGATTGATACGTGAATTCAAAAATCGTTGTACCTTTGCATCGTCAAAAGGAAACAATGACACGAGATCTTCAATAGAATGTTTTAGTTTTTAAGGTAAATGGATGAGCCTTGTGAAAGGCTATATAGGAAAAAGCATAGAAAGTTAGTAATAATTCGATAGGTTAGTTAGTAATAAAAGGTTAGTTAGATTGTTTTTTAGGCGATAGGTATTAATAAGGTAAAAAAGATTGCAAAAAAGGGTAACAAAAGTAGAAAAGGTTTTTAGTTATTAATATCGTAAGTAATGCAGGTCTTAGTTGAGAAACCGAGACCTGCAATTTTCTTTGTATTGGCAGCGAATCATATCAGATGATTCTATTTCTTGATGATTCTGGCGTGGAGGATGCGCACATCGTCAACGGGGCGGTTATAATCATCGGTGAAAACTTTCTGGATCTTTTCTACGACATCCAGTCATTCGATGACTTCTCCAAATACGGTATATTGTCCGTCAAGATGGGGTGAACCGCCAGTCTTGCGATAGGTCCAGAACATCTCAGAACTGATGCTTGTCTTACCATTTGTGGCTTCAAGTAATTTTTCTTGAATTGCCTCTAACTCCTTGGTAGAGTAGGTTTTACCATACACGATATAGAACTGGCAGGCGCTGGAGCGACGCTCAGGATTCTTGGCATCACCTTCACGTGCCATTGCCACAGCACCACGGCTGTGGTAGTGGGCTGCGGTGTTGATCTCGGCAGGCAAGGTATAGCCTAAATCGCCTCCGCCAAGTGTCTCTCCAGGTTCTGCGTTTTTACTCTTCGGGTCGCCCGTCTGAATCATAAAATTTTTGATGACACGATGGAAGAGCAGCGAGTCATAAAATTGCTCGCCCACAAGTTTCAGGAAGTTATCACGATGAAGGGGTGTATCATCATAAAGCATGATACGGATATTCCCTTCCGTTGTTTCCAACAGTACCTCGTTGGTCTGTGCGAATAGCGCTTCGCTAGATAACAGAGCAAAAATGATGAATAAAAAATGACGTCTCATATATTCAATGCTTAACTCTTAACTCTTAATTCTTAACTTTTAACTTAATCTTGTCGTTCCAATGCCCAACGAACAGGCGTGTCAGGAAGATAAGGCCTCGGAAAGTCAGTTCAATGGCCATTGCCAGCCAGACACCCGTCAGTCCATAGTCCTTTGACAAATACCAGGCCAACGTCAGACGTACGCCCCACATGGAAGCCAGACTCATAAAGGCTGGTTTCAGCGTGTCGCCAGCACCTAGAAAGATGCCGTTGCAGACAATAGCTGCTGCAAACATCGGTTCGGCCCAAGCCTCTATTCGCAACACCTTGGTGCCCAGGGCGATGACGTCCTCAACAGGCGACATGATAAGCATCAGTTCTGGAGCGAATATCCACATCATGATGCCCATGAAGGTCATCACCATGATGCCCATGCCTACCGACATACGTGCCAGGCTCTTGGTCAGCACCTTCTGGCCTGCACCAATCCCTTGTCCTACCAGCGTCGTCGCTGCTTCAGCGATGCCGAATCCAGGCATATAGCAAAGACTCTCGACGGTGATGGCCAACGAGTGGGTGGCAATGGCGATAGTGCCCAGTGGCGCAACAATCAGCGTGCTCACTATTTGTGCGCCACCCATTAGCAGGTGTTGCAGTCCCATAGGTGCACCAATCTTGAAGGCCGTCCCTACAGTATCGCTCCTTGGGCGGAATGAGCCTGGGAAGCCTTTCAGACGGAGCATATCACTCTTGATCAGGAGGAAATACAGCATGAGAATGGCTGTGACCAGTTCGGCAAGCCCCGTCCCCATAGCCGCTCCCATGATGCCAAGATCGAGGATATAGATAAAGAAATAGTTGAAGATAACATCCATCACACACATGCCGATGTTGAGGATAGAGGGTATCTTCATATTGCCTGAGCATTTCAGCATGGAGCCTGCCAAGCCTTCCATCTGGAAAAAGATGCCAGCCAGACCGATAATGGCAAAA
Source organism: uncultured Prevotellaceae bacterium (assembly GCA_902778255.1). Taxonomy (GTDB): domain Bacteria; phylum Bacteroidota; class Bacteroidia; order Bacteroidales; family Bacteroidaceae; genus Prevotella. The sequence continues at coordinate 54,810 of CACYXD010000002.1, read as the reverse complement.
TAGAGTGAGGCATCACGGGCTATCTCTGCCGTGCCGCCAAGCCAATAGGGTAGGAAGGGGCTGATGCCTATGCAGACAGCACTCATCACGGCACTGAATATCAAGCAGCAGACAAGTGCCTGACGCAGCACGCGACGCGCTCCCCCGAAGTCGTTGGCGCCAATAAAATGAGCTACCTGAACAGAAAAACCCATCGAGGCAGCTGAGGCCAGTCCGCCCATCAGCCAGCCAGTGGTCTCAACCAGTCCGATGGAAGCTGAAGCCTTTGCCCCCAGATGTCCCACCATAGAGGCATCGATGAAGAACATCACCGTAGCGGAAATCTGTGCAAGAATCGAGGGAATGGATAGTTGCACGATGAGCCGCAACTTCTCTTGTTGCGTCATCGTGCGCCCTTCACGGATATAAGCCAGCAGGTCTTTTTTCTCTCCTTTTTCCTTCATAGCCTCGTTTCTGTCCGCAAAGATACTCATTTTTTTTGAATCACCGACAATTCCCACAGCATATTTTCCCCTATTTATTTGTCAGAATCCCAAAGATTCGCTATCTTTGCAGCAAATTTAATGAATCTTAGAATGGCTGACGATCAATTTCTAAATCAAGAGCAACAAAGGCTGCGCGAAAAGAGCCTGCAAAGCGATAATAACATGTATGCGCAACAGGCGCAGAACATGGCGGGAGGTGTGACTTGTCCTAAGTGCGGCACGGTGAATGAGCCAGATGCCGACTACTGTGCATTGTGTGGTGCCTTCCTCCATACAGGCGTGTGTCCCAATTGTGGTAGTGAGATCGATCCTGATGCAGACTTCTGCGAGGCTTGCCATCATTATATACGTACTGATGTATGCTCGTTTTGCGGAGCCAGTTTCAGCGATCAGGATGCCTATTGTCCAGAGTGCGGACAGCCCAGAGGCGGCATCGTATGTCCTGCCTGTCATACGTTGAACGATTTCTCGTTCTGCAAGCAGTGCGGACGTCCTTTGACTGATCAGGCTCGTGAGACCTTGGAGCAGGTGCGTCAGATGCCTGAGTACAAGACGCTGGTAGCATTGACGCAGGAGTATGACGAGTTGCAGATGCAGCTGCCATACGAGACCGTACAGGACAAGGAGCGTGACGACGAGCTGCAGGAATTGCGCAAGCGTGTGCTCACCCTGTTGGCCGAGGATACGGGAAAGACCATTGAAGTGGTGCCGACACCCAAGCGCAAGCGCGTGACCAAGGAGGAACTGGACGAGAGCAAGAGCCGTAAGTTGGACCAGATAGCCGAACTGCTCAACCGCTTGGCTATACCTGAAGATCCATCGCCGGCACGTGTCAGAAACTATGCAATGGCCCAGAAACCCTCTGGCGTAAGATTGGCGTGGGTGTGTAACTACAAACAGGCATTGCACTCCAGCCCTTGTGGATGCGCTAAGCCACAGATGGGCGGAAAATGGGTGATACTGGGACATAATTCTAAACAAGAGATAAAGGACGATAAATAGAGATGGCAGACGATAACCTGGAAAAAACGAATGTTTATGTAGAGCCTGACGATATGTCAGCCGATGCCTCTGACAAGACGGTGGTGCTGGCACGTGAGTCACAGATGGACGGGGATGACAAGACGGTGGTGCTGAATACAGCGCCCCAGCCGAATGACGATGCCACCTTGATGGGTATGTCTGATGCCACCCTGATAGGTATGTCTGACGCCACGTTGGTGGGTATGTCTGATGCTACGCTGGTAGGAATGTCTGATGCTACGCTGGTAGGTGGCTCGTCTAACAAGAACTCGATGGAGCGTACCATGCGTCCTGGCGGTGCTGCTTCGTCGGCAGCCAATGCCAATGCTTCGTCAACCAATGTGTTCAATCTGAAAGGCATTGACTATAAAGAGGTGAGCTGCCTGAGTGACAACTCGGGTGAGGCGCAGATATACTTGGTAGAGCGTGATGGAAAGCAGTATGTACTGAAGCTCTACTATCCCAATTTCGACATCAATAAGAAGCTGCTGCAGCTGGTGCGCTCGTTCCAGTTTGAGATGATTGTAGATCTGATGGACTACGGCCGTACTTACAAGGAGGGCAAGAACCGCTACTATGAGCTGATGGAGTATCTGAGGGGAGGCACGTTGAAAGACGTGAAGCTCAACGGCGACTTCAACCGCTTTCGCCGTTTGGCCCTACAGGCTGCTGCTGCATTGGCTTACTGTCATAAGAACCACCTGCTGCATAAAGACGTGAAGCCCACGAACTACTTCTTCCGTGATGAGGCACAGCAGGAACTGGTGTTGGGCGACTTTGGTATCTCATCTATTCAGGAGACAGAAGGAAAGTCGTTCCGCACCACTCAGGCACGTACCCCCATCTACGCTGCCCCTGAGATGTACACCGACGTGATTGACGGCGTGGTGGAGATTACCTTTGCCGCCGACTTCTACTCGTTGGGTATGACACTCTTCACATTATGGCTGGGCGAGAGTCCTATGAGCTCGAACGAGCGTGCCATGATGAAGCAGAAAAACGAGGGCCGACTGCCGCGACTCAATGAGCTGCCAGACCCCGTGAAGCGTATTGTGCAGGGTCTGACATCAGTGAACCAGCAGACCCGATGGGGATACGACGAGGTAGAGCGATGGTTCAAGGGCGAGGATGTGGCTGTAGATATCTCATCACCATTCCTGCGCTACAAGAGCTTCGTCGTTGACCCTGAGCGTAACCTGATTGCTGAGAATGTGAAGGAACTGGTGCCACTGCTCATCGATAACGAGCAGCTGGCTACCAACTACCTGTATAGCGGACGCATCGTGCAGTGGCTGGAGTCGAGCGGCAATGTGAAGCTGGCTACTGTGGTGAAGGATATTCTGACCAACAGGTATCCTACAGATCAGAAGGCGGGCTATATTGCCTCGTGCTTCGCGATGGATCCCACCATCAAGTACATCGATGTCAACGGACGTGAGTGCGAGGATGCAACAAGCATTGTGCTGACGTTGCTCTCGAACCAGGAGAAATATGCCCTGTTGCTGCTCAATCCCAACGACGCCCTGTTCCTGTGGCTGGAGTCGAAGGACATGGGTGACGTGACGCGAATGCGCTCGTACTTCCAACCTGATGTGGATGGAAAGATCAGCGTGTTCCGCATGGTCTATGAGTTGGATCCCAGCATACCTTTCCTCACCCATCTGCCCTCATCGTCAATCACTGAGATAGTACATGACTTCGGCTATGAGAAGGTGAGAGAGGAAGATTGGCGCGCCTTGTGCGACGGACGACTGCTCTCGTGGCTTTATTCCCATGCCGATATGGGCGTTTGCGAGGCAGTGAAGCAGTTGACCTTTGATGCGGAATATTCCAGAACGCTGGCCTATAAAGTGCTGTATCGACTGGCTTCTGACATTCCCTACGACCTGCGCGAGGCCAACTCGCCTGAAAAGATAGGTACGCTGCTGGCTTATGATTTGGTGCAGGCACAACATGCCAACACAGAGGAACTGCTGGCCATAGCAAAAGAGTATGTTGATCCTGACGAGCGCTTCCATTTCTATGCCAAACAGCAAGGCTGGTTGCGACTTCTGTCGGAGGCTGATGCCTGCTTTGACCTGAACTCAGAGGAGAACAGAGAAAGACTCAGTGCCTACGATCTGCGCACGGCTCTCTACCGCTTCTGCCGCATACTCGGCGCAAAGCCCGTCTATTTCCTGCCAAACGGTGTGTCGCTGGCAGATGGACGCGATGTGGACAGCAAGAAACATCCGCAGATAAAGACAGAGATGCGCAACGGCGGCTTCATGCAGTGGATGTCGGTATTCTATCATGAAGATCCTAATCAGCAGTTTGAAGAGGAGTATAGCTATGAGCGCGAACTGGAGCAATGGGTGCTGAAACTGGGCGAACTGGATCCTCAGAACCTCTACTTCCGACGTTTCAGCAAGGCTATCGAGGAAACCAAGAGCCGCGTCAGGGAAGTACGCGACGAATGGCTCTCGGCACGCTATAAGGATATGTTCTTCAAGTTCGGCTTCTACGGACTCTGTGGACTGTGGGTGCTGCTGGTGCTCATCCTTGGCCTCGACGATCGTAGCTATATCTTCAAGCACCATCTGACCACCATCATCTATCCCCTTGGTGGTATGACGGGACTTATCATTGCTGTGCGAGCCTACTTCAGAGGCTACGGCACACTGGTGTCGATGCTCTTTGGCAGTTTGGGATTGCTGTCGGCTTTCATTACCTATTTCATCCTGAAGACGGTCGATACCCATGTGCCGGCAATCTTCCATCTTGTGGTGCTGCTTCTCACGGCAGTCTATATCCTGATAGCCTGGTACACTGACCTGAGCCGTGAGCATAAGACCGATACCAAGTTCATTAACGACGCACTCAAGAAGGAAGACATCAAGTCAACCTTGCTGGAGCCACTCTACTATACCTTCAAGACCAAGTCATCACGCTACAAATCTTCTCACTTCAGTGTGCTCGACGAGGTAGATGACCACATACACTCACTCTCTGGCGAGTCGGTGATCCATTATATCATGTGGTCGCTGCTCACCATTGTGATGATTGGTGAACTTTGCCTGTTCAGTCCTAAGCTTATAGGCTGGAAGCATCAAACTACAAAACCCCAACAAGAATCCGTCAAATGAATTGTGAACACTGTCATAAGGAAAACCGAAGCATAGCCAAGTTCTGCAAGTGGTGCGGACAGCCATTGGTGTCGCAGCACGTGCTTGACAAACTCGTGGGACTTGACGATGTGAAAGCGCAGCTGAAAACCATTGTAGATACGTATGCCTATCTGCGCACACGTAAGGACATCGGTAGCATACGCCTGTCAATCAACAGCATCATCATGGGTGAGACAGGTACTGGCAAGACTGCGCTGTCGGAAATCATTCGCGACTATTTCTGCCAGCAGAAAATCATTGAGAAACCCAAGCTCACAATGGTGGATGCTGTGGACTACCAGCGATTTGTAGATCAGTGGGACGATAATATCAAGAAGGCCAAGGACGGCATTCTCTTCTTTGATAATGTACAGAAACTGTTGCCAGACAAATACTCCAATCAGGTGAACCCGCTCGACAAGCTCTTTGTCGAGATGGACAAATGGGATGGCAATCCTATCGTCATACTGGCTGGTCTGCCCAAGGGCTTCGAGGAGTTCCTTGAGAACAACCCCGCTGTGAAGAACCGCTTCAAATATACCTTCCGATTGCCAGTGCCCAATTGTCAGGAGCTCTGCGACATGGTGAAGCTCGAGTTGCGCAACAAGTATGGCATCAACGGATTTACTGAAGAGGCTGACAAACAGCTGACACGCTATTTCAAATATCAGATCAAGATCAAGGACGATACCTTCGGCAATGCCCATCTGGCCATGAAGACTGCTGAAGATATTTTCTCTTCGTTTATCAGCCGTGGTGGCAAGGATGCCACCATTGAGCGCGACGATATCAAAGGCTACGTGCCTGAAGAACGCTCGCTCGACGATATCCTCAAGGATATGGATACGTTTATCGGCATGAACGAGGTGAAGCAGGCTGTGCGCGAGATGGCGTATGCCGTTCAGAACAGTATGCAGCGAGCCGAGCGTGGACTTGGTGAGGCTCAGAAGATGTCGATGCACACCGTGCTGACGGGTAACCCTGGTACTGGTAAGACCACCATTGCCCGCAAGCTGGGCGAGATACTCGCAGCCATCGGCTATCTGGATTCTGGCCATGTGGTCGAGGTCGATCGCTCCAAGATGGTGTCGCAGTATCAAGGCGAGACCCCCAAGGTGGTCAACGAGTTGTGCGACAAGGCCATGGGCGGCATCCTCTTTGTCGATGAGGCTTACACGCTGGCACCTGTCAGTCAGGCGGGCGACCGCGATGCCCAGGGCGCTCAGGCCTTGGAGACCTTGATGAAGCGCATGGAGGACGATCGCGACAAGTTTGTGGTCATTGCTGCCGGCTACCGTATGGAGATGGACAACCTGTTCCGCATCAATCCTGGTGTCAGGAGCCGTTTCAACTATTTCCTCAACCTCGAAGACTATTCGCCCGATGAACTCTATCAGATCCTGATGGTCTTTGCGAAAGATAAACAGTATGTCTTCTCAGCAGAGGCAGAAAAGCTGGCACGCAAGAAAATCAAGGAGATGTACGACCAGCGTGAGAAGGACTTTGCCAACGGACGCACCATGCGACAGCTCTTTGATGAGATCTGCAAGCGTCAGGCAGGCCGACTGCAGAAAGACGATGTCTCGCAGATGTCCAACGAACAGCTCATGACCATTGAGGTGCAGGATATTCCTTACGATGCGCCACGTGCCGTCGATTGCTCAGAGTGCCTGAAGAAGTTCGATGGTATGGTGGGCCTGGAGTCTGTGAAGAAAGAGGTGACCAGTCTGGCTGCCTATCTCACCCTGCAGATCAAGCGTGGCGAGACAGACACCTTCCAGGGCAAGCACTATGTGTTTACAGGTAATCCTGGTACTGGTAAGACCACCGTGGCCCGTATCATGGCAGATGTGTTCAAGACCTTGGGCATCCTGTCAAAAGGCCAACTTATCGAGGCCGATCGCTCGAAGCTGGTCGCAGGCTTCTCTGGTCAGACCGCCATCAAGACCAATCAGCTCATCGATACCGCCATGGGCGGCGTGCTGTTCATCGACGAGGCCTATACGCTGAAGTCAAACGATCAGGATGCCTTTGGCAACGAGGCTATCGACACCCTCTTGAAGCGCCTGGAGGACGATCGTGGCAAGTTTATCTGTATCGTGGCGGGCTATACCGACCAGATGCACGACTTTATCGACTCCAACCCAGGACTCAAGAGCCGCTTCACCCAGACCATTCATTTCGAGGACTACACGCCTGACGAGCTGACACAGATATTTGTCAATATGGCCACGTCGAAGAAATTCGAGATGGACGATGATACCAAGGCTGCTGTTCATCGCCAGTTTGAACAGCTGTATCTCCGTCGCGACAAGAACTTCGGCAATGCCCGTGAGGCACGCCGCATCTTCGACCAGACCGTAGAGCGACAGAGCGAGCGACTGGTGAAGGCGATGAGTCAGCCCGATGTGCAGGTATGCGACGATGTGGCCGACGGATTCCTTTTCGAAGATATGTACCGTATCACGGTAGAAGACCTGCCAATGGCCGAGAGCAGCGCTGCCCGTCCGCTCGACGAGGTGCTGGCCGAGCTCGACCAGTTCATTGGTATGCGCGCCGTCAAGAACGCCATCCGCCGCCTGGCCGTGCAGAGCATGTTTATCAAACAGCGTGCCGCCATGGGAGCCGGCAACGTGCAGCAGATGTCTATGAACTTCGTGCTGACTGGTAATCCTGGTACTGGTAAGACCACCATTGCACGCAAGATGGGCGAGATACTCCAGGCTATGGAGATACTGCCTACCTCGAAGGTCATCGAGGCCAGCCGAGCTACGCTGGTGGGAAAATATATGGGCGAGACCCCCAAGATTGTCAACTCGATGTGCGACAAGGCCATGGGCGGCATCCTCTTTATTGACGAGGCCTATACGCTCTCCGACCAGAACGACCAGTATGGCAAGGAAGCTATCGACACGCTGATGAAGCGCATGGAAGACGATCGAGGCAAGTTCGTCGTCATCGTGGCTGGCTATCGTGACAAGATGGAGCAGTTCCTGATGATGAATGCCGGACTGGCAAGCCGCTTCACCCATAAGCTCCATATCGAGGACTACACCCAGGAGGAACTGCTGGCTATCTACAAGCAGATGGCCGAGAAAGAGCAGTATCGCCTGTCGCCAGGTGCCGAGTTCAAGGCTCTGGATGTGATTTGTCAGATGTTGGAAAACAAAGACGACACCTTCGGCAATGCCCGTGAGATACGCAACCTGTTTGACGAGACCGTCCAGCAGCTCTCGCTCCGCGTCTCCAATATGCCTGCCGATCAGGTGACCAAGGAGACCTATCAGCTCATTGAGCCTGAGGATATCAAGGATAGAAGTTGAGGTTAGGGTAGAACAAGATTAGAGTAAGAATACAATGATAATTTGTCCGAATTGTAAAGAAGAGATTGACGATAATTCCCATTTCTGCGATCAGTGCGGCCAGGCGTTGCTCTACTGCGAGCGATGCGGTCGAGTGGGGATGGGGCGCCGATGCACGTCATGCGGCAGCATGATGCTCTCTGCCAGTGATTTCCTGGACCGTCCAGGAAATGGCGGCAACATGAGTGTCTCGGCATCGGTGTCAGTGCGGCAAGTGTCGCAACGCAGTTTTGCCACGAGCTCACGAGGCGGTGTGGCCACAAGTACGCGCGGCGCCATCACAACGAGTTCGCGCGGAGGCGTGATGGGTGGCGTGATGCAGCCTGGTGCCACGATGCCCCAGCTGATGCTGTTCAACGATTCGCTGGGCATACGTATCATGGGCATCAATGGTGCCGTGATAGGCCGTAAACAGGGCCCCTACGTGCAGTTCTTCCGTCAGCAGGGCTATGTGTCAGGCGTTCATGCCCAACTGCTGTATAGGCAGGACACAGGCTGGAACATCGTCGACAAGGGCTCGTCCAACGGCACCAAGCTCAACGACCATCGTCTGCAGCCCGAGGTAGAGATGTCTATCAAGAACGGCGATCTCGTCAGCATTGCCAATATCGTACTTCAAGTAATTATCAACTAGCATTATGACATATTTCCAAATATCAGCATCGAGTCGTACAGGATGTGTGCGGACCAACAACGAAGACATGGCGTTGGTCGATGATGTCCTTGTGCGCAATGAGTCGTTTTCTGAGAAATTTGAGGTAAAACCCGATAACCGCCTGATGTTGGCATTGGCCGACGGCATGGGAGGACACAACTGTGGCGAGGTGGCCAGCAACGACACGTTGACCAACCTGCGTTTCTTCTTCCGCGACCTGCCGGCAACGCTCGATGACGAGCCTTTCCGACAGGCGTTGAAGGACTGGCTGAAGAGCATCTGTATGCTCATCGACTCCAAGGGCAAGTCGCATCAGGTCTATCAGGGCATGGGCACCACGCTCGTGGGGATGGTCTATTTCTCAGGACGCTACTATTGGATCAACTGTGGCGACAGCCGTCTCTACCGCTTGCGCGACGGATTGCTTGAACAGCTCACCACCGACCATTCGCTTAGCAACGCGCTGGGCCTTTCGACCCATTCCAGCCAGATTGTGAACTGCATTGGCGGAGGCAGCACCGATTCCTACCTCGACATCGATAGTCTTACTGGCGATGTCGAGCCAGGCGATGTGTATATGCTGTGTACTGACGGACTGACCGATATGATTGGCGATACGCATGTGCGCGACCTCTTGCGCCATGGTGTCGATGCCGATAAGCTGTGCGATGCTGCCGAGGAAGCTGGTGGCTATGATAATGTATCAGTGATTGTAGTAAAGATTACGGAGGAATAGAAAGAAGATGCCATTAAGATTACCCGATTTGCTGCCCGCCATCGATATTCTGAAACGTGAGAATATCTTTGTGATGGACAATTCGCGTGCCCACGCTCAGGATATCCGTCCCTTGAGGATTGTCATCCTGAACCTGATGCCGTTGAAGATTACCACTGAGACCGACCTCATCCGTCTGCTCTCCAATACGCCCTTGCAGCTGGATATCAACTTCATGAAGCTCAAGAGCCACACACCCAAGAACACCCCCATCGAGCATATGATGATGTTCTATCGCGACTTTGAGTCGATGCGCAACGAGAAGTTCGACGGCATGATCGTGACGGGTGCTCCTGTCGAGACGATGGACTATGAAGAGGTGACCTACTGGGACGAGATTGTCGATATCTTCGACTGGGCACGCACCCACGTCACCTCCACGCTCTATATCTGCTGGGCGGCTCAGGCTGGCCTGTACCATTTCTACGGCGTGCCTAAGTATCCGTTGCAGAAAAAGATGTTCGGCATCTTCCAGCAGCGCCCCTTGGTACCTCAGATGCCCATCTTCCGTGGCTTTGACGATTGCTTCATGATGCCTCATAGTCGCCATACCGAGATTCGTAAGGCCGACATCCTGGCTCATCCCGAACTGTCGCTCATTGCCGATTCCGACGATAGCGGCGTCAGCATCGTGATGGCGCGAGGCGGACGTGAGTTCTTCATCACTGGCCATCTGGAGTACGCGCCCAACACCCTCGATACTGAGTATAAGCGCGACTTTGGCGTGCGCGACGATGTGGAGATGCCACGCAACTATTATCGTAACAATGACCCCTCACAGCCTCCCTTGGTCACCTGGCGCGCGCACGCGAACCTTTTCTATAATAACTGGGTCAACTATTACGTCTATCAAGAGACGCCCTACGATATCAATAAGATTGGATGAGGCAACTGGAACTGCTGGCACCTGCCAAGAACCTGGAATGTGGTATCGCAGCCATCGATCATGGTGCCGATGCCGTGTATATCGGAGCCTCCCGCTTTGGCGCCCGAGTGGCTGCTGGCAACAGTCTTTCAGACATTGAGGCGCTCTGTCAGTATGCCCACCAGTTTGGTGCCCGCGTCTATGTGACGGTGAACACCATCGTCTATGACGATGAACTCGACGATACGCGCCAGTTGCTCAGGCAGTTGGCCGATATCCATGTTGATGCCATCCTAGTGCAGGATATGGCGGTCTTGGAAATGAGGAATGAGCAATTAGGAATGAGTAATGATGATTACCATTTTCCAGAGCTTCATGCTTCTACGCAGACCGATAACCGTACGGCCGACAAGGTGCGCTGGTTGCGCGATATAGGCTTCAAGCGGGCTGTCTTGGCCCGCGAGCTCTCGGCTCAGGAGATTGCCGAGATTCATCGTGAGGTGCCCGACATCGAGCTCGAGGTCTTTGTCCATGGGGCTTTGTGCGTCAGCTACAGCGGACTCTGCTATGCGTCGCAACATTGTTTCTCGCGCAGTGCCAATCGTGGAGCCTGTGCCCAGTTCTGCCGCATGAAGTTCGACCTGCTCGATGCCGAGGGTAGGGAGATAGGCCATCAGCGCTATTTCCTGTCGCTCAAGGATATGAACCAGAGTCAGCAGCTGGCAGCGCTCATCGAGGCTGGTGCATCGTCGTTTAAGATTGAAGGCCGTCTGAAGGATGTCACCTATGTGAAGAATGTGACTGCCGCCTATAGCCAGTTGCTCAACGACTATATCAAGCATCATCCTCACGACTACCAGCGCGCCTCCTCAGGACGTTCCACCTATACCTTCACCCCCGATCTGCGCAAGACCTTCAATCGCGGCTACACCAATTATTTCCTTCATGGCCGTCAGCCCGACATTGCCTCGTTCGACACGCCCAAGGCCATGGGTGAATACGTGGGCACGGTCAAGGAGATTCGTGGCAACTCGTTCAATGTGGCAGGCGTCGCCTCGTTCAGCAATGGCGATGGCCTTTGCTTCGTCAACGCGAATCGTGAGCTCGAGGGTTTTCGCGTCAATAGGGTAGAGGGAAACCGTCTCTTCCCGCTGAAGATGCCAGCCAACCTGCGTCCTGGACTTCGCCTTTATCGCAACAACGACGTGGAGATGGAGCGCCTGTTGGGCAAAGCCAGTGCTGATCGTAAGATTCCTGTCACGATGGAGCTGCGTGCCACTGGCGATGGTTTTTCTCTGCAGATGGGCCAGGCAGTGGCGTCTATCGTCGCTGACCATCAGGAGGCTCAGAAAGACCCGCGTGAAAACATCATCCGCCAGCTCTCGAAGCTTGGCGGCACCCCTTACGAGTGTACTGAAGTCCGCATCCCTGCCGATTTCAACTACTTCATTCCCAGCAGCTTACTGGCCGACCTCCGTCGTCAGGTCGTGGATGCCGCACCCCATCACCCAACCCCCATCACCCATCACCTCTCACCTCTCACTCCTCACCTCTCACCTCTCACCCCTTACCCATCTCCCTATCTCTATAACGTCTCCAACCGTCTGGCGCGCAAGTTCTACGAGCAGCAGGGCATCCAGGTGAGCGAGGCCTATGAGCTGCGTCCCCAGTCGGGGCCCATCATGCAGTGTCGCCACTGCCTGCGCTATTCCTTGGGCTTCTGTGTGAAGAATGGAGGTCGCAAGCCTGAGTGGAAAGAGCCCCTGTCGCTACGTCTGGGCGACGGACGCCTGTTCCCCCTGGAGTTCGATTGTCGTCATTGTCAAATGAATGTCTATGCAGAGTAAATTTCTCATTCCTCTTTTCTCATTTCTCATTTTTCTGACTTCCTGTTATCATCAGGAGCCTGAGACATCGGATGCCTGGATTGTCACCGAGGAGCAGATGGACTCCATCTCCTTCTATACCACCCACCACTACACCCAGAACTATAACTTCATCGTTACCGCCGACAGCCTCTGGCTCTTGGTGCAGCAGCCCTCCGAACTCATCAGCGACATGATGGTCGATTCCCTAGCAGTATCGCGTGGCGACCGCCTCGTGGTGGCCGATATCATGACCCTGCCTGCCGATACCATCGACTCCGTATGGGTGCAGGTGGCGCGCGACCAACTTACCATAGGGTGGATACGTGAAAAAGCCATGCTGCCTGGTGTGGCGCCCGACAATCCTATCTCGCAGTTTATCACCTTCTTCTCCGACACCCACCTGCTCATCTTCCTCGCCTTCCTCGTCGTGGTCGTGGCAGCCTATACCGTGCGCCTGCTCTATCGTCGCCGAGCCCGACTGGTGCATTTCAACGATATCCCCTCCATCTATCCCACGATGCTCGCCATTGCCGTTGCCGTCGCTGCCGTGTTCTATAGCACCATCCAGTTGGCCGATCCCGACTCCTGGCGTCATTACTATTATCACCCCACGCTCAATCCCTTCAGCGTGCCCCTCCACCTGAGCCTCTTCCTCCTGTCGGTATGGGCGTTGCTGCTCATCGCCATTGCCACCGTCGATGATATCCGTCGTCAGCTGTCGTTGAGCGAGGCCATCGTCTATTGTTCCGGACTGATGGGCGTCTGCGCCATCGACTATGTCGTGTTCAGCATCTCCACCCTTTATTTCATCGGTTATCCCCTTCTTGTGGCCTATATCGCCTTCGCCGTCCATCGCTATGTGCGCGTCAGCCGTGCCGACTATATATGCGGAAAATGTGGCGCACGAATGCGCCACAAGGGTATCTGTCCACAATGTGGGACAAACAATGTCTGATTCAGCTTACGCTACATCATCAGGAACGCTTGCGTGAATAGCCTGTAGTTCAGCGTCTGTCCATGCCGAAATAAGCTAAAAAAGAATAGAAGCGTGCACGAAAATGGGGATGTGGCGGTTCGCAGGACGCGAGCACGGCGTTCGCGACCCGCGAACGGCGTGCTCGTCACCCGTGAACGGCGTGCTCCTCCCCCGCGAACCCCAAGCAAGATAATTTAGATACACTTAGGTGCACCTGACTATGACAAAAGGGCTTCCGAATTACTCGGAAGCCCTTTTGTATGTTGCAGAGACATCTGGTTTTAGCGGGTGATTACCTGCTTGCGCCCATTGATGATATAGATGCCTGGGGTCAGACCTTCTGTCGTGGTGGCGCCACGGCGCATCAGACGGCCTCGCAGGTCGTAGATGTCGAAAGTGGCGGACTGGGACTGGAGGGTGGAGTGGATGCCGGAAGAGATGGACTTGACGAAGAGCAGGCCATCGCTCATGAGGCGGCTGTCGTCCCACTCGATGCCCATGCCATCGATCCTGGGCGTGCCCTGGATAGTGGCGATGTCGCTCCAGATGCGTATGCTGTCGCCTGGCTGCAGGGTGTGGGTCTTGGTGGGGATGATGAGCAGGGTGCCATTGAGCGTCAGCGTGCCGATGTTGGAAATGTTTGTACAGCCGTTGGATGCTGATGATGAACATTTGTTGGCGCTGATGGCGAGGATGCCTGACTCAGAGATGGTCATGTTCTTACCGCCAAAATAGATGGTGCCGGTGATGGCGCCCTCGTAGCTGCCAGGGCGCAGGGTGCCGTCGATGACATAGCTGCTGTTGCCCAGGGCCTTGCTCTTGGTGTTTGAGCCTGAGAGCATACCGTCGGCACCCACGGTCAGTTTGCCTGTGCCCAGCTTGGTGGTGGAGTTGACGCAGAGCTCACCTTCCTGGACGGTGGTGGTGCCGGTGTTGGTGTTGGCAGCTCCCCATGTGACCTTTCCGCAGCCCACCTTGACAAAGTTAGCATTGGAGATGACCTTCACGCTGCTGGTCCACGAGGCATCGTCGTTGCCTACCTGCCAGGTGTTGGCTCCTACGCTGGCACCATTGCTGAAGGCGCAGCTGCCTCCCAGGGTACCATTGCCAGTGACCTTGCCGATGCGGAAGGTACGGCCGCTGTTCTGTATCTCCACTTTCTCGGCGATGTTCATCGTGCCCTTAGGCATTCCGGAACTGGTGTCGAGGGTGAAGCGCAGCACGGCGGGATCGTCCTGACTGGAGGTGGCTACGAGGATGCCCTCGAAGTCGCTGAAGTTGCACTGGATAGGGGTGCGGGTGGCATACCAGGTGCTGCCTTTCTCTGTGATGCAATAGGCCGTGAGCGTGCCCTCGCCAGTAATCTTGTTGGTGTAGGTGGCACGGTTGGCCATATACCAGGTGCCGCGCTTGTTTTTGGGCACGTTGATGGCGTAGCTGGAGCCAGTGTTCTCGCGCAGGGTGCCGCCCGTATATTCCACGCTCTTGGCGGGTGTGCCGGCATTGATACACTGCACGGTGCCTGCAGCAATGACCATCTTGTTGAGCGAGGCGTTGTTGGTGTTGAGCTTCATCCATCCATCGCCGCGCTTGGTCATGACGGTGCCGCTCATGGCACGGTCGGAGATGAAGTCGGCCGAGTTGTTGATGACACCGCCTGTCTCGCCAGCAAACTTGATGGCCGAGCCATTGGTCACAGCTGCCGTGGTGCGCAGTTCGCCGCCATTCTCGATCACAAACTTGTCGGCATTGGTGGTGACAGCTCCCAGATTGCCTTTCGCCTGGGTGGAGTTGGCCAGCGAGGTGACGATGACTGCACCGCCTGAGATGCGGTTGCCGCCAGTATAGGTGTTTTCGTTCTTGATGGTGAGTGTGCCCTTGCCGGTCTTGTAGAGCGACGAGTTGCCGATGATGGCGCCCGTGCCCTGGAAGGTGTAGGCCTTGCTGTTTTCTACAAAGATGGTGTCGGCTTCGAGGTCGGCGTTGATGCTGACGGCAAACTCCTGTGCCTCGTCGCCAAAGAGCACGTCGTCGCCAGTGACGAAGGTTGACTTGTCATCGCCCTTGGTAAAGTTCTTGGTGTTGTCGAGATCCCACAGGGCGCTCTCGCTGCCCATCCAGCTGATGGTGGTAGCGCTGCGCATTCCCTCGATCTTGACATAGATATTGCCAGCCTCGCTGACGAGGTAGGCCTTCATCGTGGAGGGTACGCCCTCGATGCGGATGTCGCCGAGGTTGCCCTGTATGTTGGCTGCAGAGCCTATCAGATACTTGCCTGGGGTCGTTTCGCCCTCGCCATGATAAGCCATCTCGAAGACTGGCATCAGGTACTGCGGGCCGTACTCCCAGTTCTTGGTCTCGATGCTCAGATATTTGGTGATGATCTGGTCGGCGGTGAGGTCATCGTAGATGTCGAAGACGACGCGTGAGCCAAAGCCGAGCAGGAGTGTGTCGGTAGTGATGGTGCCACAGTTGTCGGCTCGTCCTGGGCGCAGGATGGCGGCGTAGTCCATCTTGATAGAGCGGAAGGTGCCGCCATCGCTGTTGAGCTCGGCAAAGCGGTTGAGCCAGAGGGGGGAGTTTTTCAGCGTGCCGTCGAAGTTGATGACGCCCGCCCAGACGTTGGTCTCGCCAGTATAGGTCATATCGACCTTGGGCAGGTTGAGCGTGCCGTCGCCCTGCTTTACCAGTCGCATGGTGCCAGTGAAGGCGCTGCCAGTGATGTCGCAGGTGTAGTAGGCACGTTTGAGGGTGGGGTTGCCGTTGGTGTTGGTGCTGTTGGTACCCTGTATCCACGAGGGGATGTTGAAGGTCACCATATAGGGCTTGGCATCGCTGGCCACGGTGATCTTGGTATCGTTGGTCTCGCAGACGATGACGTGCTGGTCGTTGTTGGCAGAACTGATGGTGCCGTTGTTGGCTATCTCAGTGCGTCCAGTCATCGTGAGGGGTGGGGGTGCCATGGTGATGCCTTCCAGTTCGCCGAGGAAATAGCTGGCATGAGGGGGCTGGTTGTAGCCCATCGACTCCCACACCATGCCCTGACGATACTGGTGGTCGTGCCAGAGGGTGTAGTTGCGATAGTTGGTCTTTATATTAGTAGTGTACACGCGTACATATTTATTATCGCTGGTGCGCACGATAATCTCCTCACGCCAGTCGCCCAGGATATCGCCAGTGGCTGATGGGGTGTTCTTAGTCCAGTTGCAGTTGGCGGTGCCGTCGGCAGTGAACACGACGCTGCCGTTGCCCTTGAACACACGGGCTGCACCCTCACGGCTGTTGGCTCCGTCGAGGCCTTCCTCTAGCAGGTCGCCGTCCCAATAGATGCGGAAGTTGTTGGTAAAACCAGTGGGACCGTTGGTGATAACCTTGTCGGCTACGCAGGAGATGGTGCCCGACTGCGATGAGTGGCCAATGGCACCAGGATAGTCGTTGGAGAAATTGCCACAGAGGGCACGTCCGTCGTCGCCAGTTGACTGCAGACGATAGTAGATCTTTGAAGTCGTGGCATTACGATAATTCATGGCAGGCTCGTCTTCGTTGCAGGCAAAAATCTCCTGTCCGTGACGATAGGGGTCGAAGTCAGAGCAATGCTGGGCATCGCCGTGGCCAAGGCCTGTAGTTGAAAGTCCCTTACCATTGTCGTCGATGACCATCGAGCCGAAGCAAATCTCATCGCGTCCGTCCCAGTCAACATCGGCAATGCCGAAATTGTGATAGCCGTTGCCATACCAAGGACTGCTCCATCCCTCATTATTGCTCCACTCCCAATACTGGGTGAGCTTATGGGTGGCGGGATCAACAGTGAAGGCCTTCATGTGGTGCTTGGTGTAGCAGCCGCGTCCCAGGAAGATGAAGGGATGGCGGCCATCGAGGAAGGGCGCGCCAAAGTAGTGCTTCGTAGAACGGTGGCCATAGCCGTCGCCCCAGTCGCTGGCATTGCCGCGAGGCAGGGGGTAGCTAATCCAGAGCGGCGTGGTGCCGCTGCCGATAGAGTATGGCTTGCCTGTGGCCCCCTCGATATAGAGCAGATACTCGTTGCCAGTGTTGGTATAGGCCAGGTTGGCATCGCCCTGGTTCACGGTGTTGCGGGTGTTGGTCTTCATATTGCCGATGTTCACCGTAGAACCATCGGAACAGTGGATAATCATGTTGTCGGCACCACGCATCAGCACCTCGGCCTTGCCGTCGCCGTCCCAGTCGTAACCCACAGCATCAAACTGCTCGTCAGGGCCGCTTACCATGTTTGGACCTAAGTCAATCCACCAGAGGCGGTCGCCCTTCAGATTATAGACCTCCAGACAATTGAAAGCCGTGTCGTTGGCAATGGTGAACTGGTCCACATATTTGCGCTTCACGATAAACTCGCTCACGCCGTCGCCATCGACATCGGCCAGGGCGATATCGTTGATCGAGTAGTTGCCAGTGACGTTCTTGCCGTTGCGATCATACATATCCTTCACGGCAAACTGGATGTACTGCTGGCTTAGACGCTTCACGGCCTCGCATCGCTCCTGCTCCTTTCCGCGTACCACGGCAGCTACCTGATACGTAGCGCCTGCCTTGCCGTTGGGGTCGGTGTAGTTGGAGACACTCAGCGGACCGGCTATCTTGGTGCCGTCGCGATAGAGGTTGTACTCCGTGTCGTAGTATTCCTCGCCAAAGATTCTCCAGCTCACGAATGAGCCCGTGCCAGAGGGCACGGCTACGAGACCGCGATCCAGCTTGTCGGTGGTGCGCTGCGCAGTCAGACTAGTTGTAATGACAGCCGAGGCTATCAATGTAAAAAGAATGCGTTTCATTAAAAAATATGTTTATAGTTTCTAGTTAGTTACTATTTCTCGGTTGCAAAATTACATAATTATTGGCAAATGTGTGTCATTTATACATTATTTAATACAAAACTTTTGCAATTTGATATTAAATTGTTACCTTTGCACTCAAAATTGTAAATAAACCATGAGTCAAGTCATTAAACCCATAGACTACCAGCGCCTGCTCGACATGCGTCAGACGGAGCAGGGCATCAAGCTGATCAAAGAGTTTTTCCAGCAGAACCTCTCTACGGAGTTGCGCCTGCGTCGTGTCACAGCTCCACTTTTCGTACTTCAGGGACTTGGTATCAACGACGACCTGAACGGTGTGGAGCGTGCCGTCACCTTCCCCATCAAGGACCTGGGCGAGGCACGTGCCGAGGTGGTACATTCGCTGGCAAAATGGAAGCGACTCACGCTGGCTGAGTATGAGGTAGAGCCAGGCTATGGCATCTATACGGATATGAACGCCATCCGTGCCGACGAGGAACTGGACAACCTGCATTCACTCTATGTCGATCAGTGGGACTGGGAGGCCGTGGTCCGCAAGGAAGACCGCACGCTGGCTTTTCTGAAGAATATCGTGGAGCGTATCTATGCCGCCATCCGTCGTACGGAATACCTGGTGTGTGAGAGCTATCCGCAGTTGAAGCCTTTCCTGCCCGAGCAGATCCACTTCATCCACGCTGAGGAGTTGCTGCAGATGTATCCTGACAAGACGCCCAAGGAGCGCGAGGATGCCATCTGTAAGAAATACGGCGCCGTGTTTGTGATTGGCATTGGCGGCAAACTGGCCAATGGCGAGAAGCACGACGGACGCGCACCCGACTATGACGACTGGAGCACGGTGGCCGAGGATGGTCGCAAGGGCTTGAATGGTGACATCCTGATTTGGTATCCCGTCTTAGGTCGCTCGTTTGAGCTCTCGTCCATGGGTATCCGTGTGGATAAGGAGAGCCTGCTGCGCCAGCTTGAGATCGAGGGTCAGCAGCAGCGCGAGAAGCTGTATTTCCATCAGCAGTTGCTGAACGACAAGCTGCCTCTGAGTATCGGTGGCGGTATTGGTCAGAGCCGTCTCTGCATGGTATTGCTCCATAAGGCTCATATCGGCGAGATCCAGGCCTCTATCTGGCCCGACGATATGCGTCAGCAATGTAAAGATTTGGGTATGCCCCTCATTTAAGAAAAATCTGTTGTTTTTCTGTTTTAGGCCGTTTCGCTTTGCGATTCGGCCTATTTTGTCTTGCGTTTAAGCCTGTTTCACCTTGCGTTTAAGCCTATTTCGCATCGCGTTTAAGCCTATTTCACAAGGTGTTTCAGCCTGTTTCGTCTAAGACGGAGGGCGCTTGAGGCGCTTATTTTATGAACTTTACGATGCAATCAATGCAAATGGCCTTCGAACTGATTTCGTCAATGAACACATTAGCTGGGTGCATATCATCTAGTGCAATTCGATCTGAGGTGTAGTTTACTTCTTGCCCATTACTATTGTCGTGAAACCCTTTTTCTAAAACAAGTGTGTCGATTTCCTGTTTAGTGGCCAGTCGAAGGCAGCGAACGTATGGTTGAGTTAGTATGACTCTGAACAGATTATCAGAATCGCGAGTGAGATGATTGAAGAGCATTTCTGCACTTTCCTTGTCGAAGCCGACATACCCTGTAAAGACAGACAGCGGATTCATCACGGTAGAAGGTATTGACGAACAGACAGATGTCAGCGTATATACCGCCGATGGAAAGCAAGCGGGTACAGCAGCTTCCCACAACAATATGGCTACCATCGCAACTAGCATCAAGCCAGGCTCAATCGCTATTGTAAAGGTTGGCGATAAGAGCGTGAAAGTGCTTATGAAATAGAAATTAGATGTAAAAAAATAAATCCCTGATGTTTGCTTGCAGATGTCGGGGATTAGTCTTAAACGCCTCAAACGTCTTAGCTTTTTTTCTTGCAAAGGGTGTAGTTATAGTAACTCTCGTTGCCAGTGATTTCTTTGATGATATGCAGGAAGGGCGGGACTTTCACGGGCTCTCCCTCTACGATGCCCTTGGTCTCGAGAATGATGAGCCCTTCGAGCTCGTCCTTGTAGGTATCGACCTCGAAATACTGGCCTTTCCATATAAAGCTGTTGCGCTGCTTGCGGATGGTGTGGCGCGTGGGGTCGGCCAGCGAGAGCATCATCTCGTAGAGCGAGAGGTTGATCTGGCGTTCAGTGACTAGTTCCTCGTTGTCGGAGGTCTTCTTCTTGGTGGTGTGCACATAGACCTGCTTCTGTCCCCATCCGCGTTTGCGCAGACGTATCTCTGTGCCAGGATCGGCCTGCAGATAGGTCTGAGTGATCTCGCTCTGGATGCTGTCTTCAGGGAACTGGCCCGTCAGCTCCACGATGTACTTACGCTCCTCGACGATAGGCTGGGGGAGTCCGAGCACGTTGGAGATTTCCTTGATGACACGGTTCATCTTGCAGTCGAAGTCGTCATGGTTGTTGATGACGCGCAGGTGGGGATGTCCCGTCCAGGCGTGGATCACCTTCTTGTCGAGTCCGCGGGCTATGCGCAGTCCTTCCTCATTCATCTGTTCATAGCGCTGGGCGTTGTTGGCGGTGGTATAGAACTGCTCGGCTCCATCGGCAGCTGAGACAAGATGGAGCACGGCATCATAGCGCTCGCGCAGCTCAGGGGTGGAGGTGCCCACGGCGCGGGTAATGCTGTCCCACGTCTCGGGTGCCATATAGGCGGAGATGTCCATAGCGCCGCGGTCGCATACGATGATGCAGGGCTTGGTGCATTCCTGAGCCATGCGTAGGAACTTGTCTTCCAAGGCAAGCTGGATCTCGAGGGTGGCTTTCTCGCCTTCATAGAAGAATCCCTGATTTTTTGTCAGGTAGTTCATGCCTGCCTGCGTAAACAGGGTGGGCACTTCGGGAATGGTGAAAACCTTGAAGCCGAGGCTTGAGAAATGCTCGATAACGCGCACCAGAGCGGTGGTCTTTCCTGCGCAGGGACCGCCTGTAAGCACTATTTTCTTGATGTCGTTCATTGGAAGTATTTGTTTAAGGCGCAAAGTTACGATTTTTTTCGAAAGAAAAAGAAAAAGTGAGACTAAAATTTGTGGGTATGGAAAAAAATAAGTACCTTTGCAGCCGCAAACTAAAAACAAGGGTTGCCGACATGGCTCAGTTGGTAGAGCAACGCATTCGTAATGCGTAGGTCCCCGGTTCGAGTCCGGGTGTCGGCTCCAGGGTGTCAATGCGGAATTAGCTCAGTTGGTAGAGCATTGGCTTCCCAAGCCGAGGGTCGCGGGTTCGAGTCCCGTATTCCGCTCGAAAGTGATGACAGCAGATTATCAGTTTATTTCCAGTTTACAGAATCAGAAGGTAAAACAGCTCGTTTTGCTTCAACAGAAATCATCGGAACGTAAGAAGTCCGATCTTTTTGTTGTTGAAGGTTTGCGCGAGTTGCGCCATTGTGTGAGTCAGGGTTATGATCTGGATAGTCTCTTTGTGTGTCAGTCGCTGTTGAGCGAGTCGGTAGATGACTTGAAGGCTACGCAGCGTTATGAGGTAAGCCCGCAGGTATATGAGAAGATTGCCTATCGCGACACCACCGAGGGGGTGGTGGGCGTGATGCGCATGAAGCACTTGCGACTGGAGAACCTGAAACTGAAGGAGCATCCGCTGATAGTGGTGCTCGAGAGCGTGGAGAAACCTGGCAATCTGGGGGCTGTGCTGCGCTCGGCAGATGCTGCCGGTGCTGATGCCGTGATTGTGTGTGACGCGCTGACAGATCTGTATAATCCCAACCTGATTCGCGCCAGTATAGGGGCGCTGTTTACAGTGCCTACGGTGGCTGTATCGTCAGAGGAGTGTATTCGGTTTCTGAAGTCGAAGGGGATACGCATCCTGACAGCTCAACTTCAAGATTCAAGTCTTTATTATGATACGGATATGCGTTGTGCAACGGCTATTGTGATGGGTACGGAGGCTACGGGGCTGACCAACCAATGGCGCGAGGCTGCCGATGCCCATATCCGCATACCCATGCTGGGGCGCTTGGATTCACTTAACGTCTCGGTCTCGGCTGCTATTCTGCTGTTTGAGGCGGTGAGGCAGCGCATGACTCTTTTGGCGTAGCCACGCAGCTTTGCGCTTCTCGTATTCCTCCTGACGCTTTTCCAAATATCCGTCGGCCATTTTTCCTAACGATTTGTTTTGGCGAAAATAACTTGGATTTTCACGGGTGAGTCGGCATTCTTCGTTCCTTTCATCAACTGTGTGCTTGATAGCGACATATCGTGCTCGGCACTGGTCGATGAACCGCTGGTGTAGGTGATAGGCACCAGGAGTACCTTGTTCCAGTTGGGATGCTCGGCCTCCCAGTTGGGATTAGAGGCAATACCTTTCTGGTATTGCTGCCACATATACTTTACCAGGGGAATGATATTGGTAAAGTTATAGGTGTTGGTGCCAGAGTAGGTGGAATTGATGTAGTTGAAATTGGCATAGAACGTGGTCTGCTGGTCGGGCACTTTGTTGCTCTCGAAGAAGTTGGTCAGACTGTCGGTCTGAACCATCAGCAGGGTGTTAGGGATGCCGAACATACGTACATCGTCAGACTGGTCGTTGATGCGCTGGAAGGAAATCTTGGCAGCAATGATAGAGTCGTTGGCGTGGCCCTCGAAAATGTCCTTGACGGGTAGGGTGGCCTCGGTAAAGAGACCTGCTGGCGACTTCACATAGGTGTTGGTGGACTTTGCTGCCAGTTGCTTGATGGCATTCAGGTCGTTGGTGATGAGTGTAGTCTGCTGTACCTCGCGTGTACCAGACAGAATGAGTGCCGAGTTATATACAGCCGTGTCGCCCTGCTGGCGGAAGAACAGACGCAGGCCGATGTTTGACACCTTGGCATGGAAGCCGTAGCCATCGGTAATCTCGAAGAAGAAGCCTGGACATACATGATGGCTGAAGGCATAGGAATTTTTGAAATATTCAGGGTGCTGGTGGTACTGGCGGATGATATACGTGCCATAGTTGTTGTAGGTCACGCCGCCAACGGTGTAGGGGTCGTTGAGAGGGATGTGGAAATTCTCAGGGTCTTCCTCGTCGGTGAGGTTGCGATAGCTGAACATCTTGTTCTTGCTCAGCCCGCCAGGTTTCACCATTCCGCGCTTGATAGGATTGAAATTGGAATAGTATTTCATTCCTGGCTCCATCGTGGTGGCCAGCTCGTGTACGGTCATCTTGATTGACTGCAGCGAGTCAATGGCATTGAAGGGGCTACTGAGATAGAAGAGAATGTCGCAGGAATCGGCTATGGGCAGATCATTTTCTCGGCTGACAAACTCGCTCGGCTGTGGAAGCTTTATCACGTCCAGGAGATGGAACTGAGTGGCGAACTCACTTTTCACGTCTGTCTGGGTTTCAGGATCACGGACGAGGCCCAAGTAGCACGTACTGCTTTGTGTATAAACGGAGTCGGCCACATACGAACGTGTCTCGACGGGAAACTCCTTTGGAGCCTCAATCTCAAACTGTTCGTCTGAGATGGTGATGGACTGGCCAATGGTGTCGGTATCTTCTGCACATGAACAAATGGCCATTGCCGTAATAACGGCACCAGCCATATTGATGAGTTTATTCATATTCTTCCTGCGTATTTTTTCCAGGTTATTCAGGACAGATTTGATCGTAGAATGCTTCATAGGCATCTCCGAAGTCTTCACCTTGATAACCTAGCGTTGGTATTCCTTTGTCTTTTGCGTATTTCATTAATGTCTTGCTGACATCTGCATCGGAGGCTACTACTCCATCGCTATAGTTGATGGCCAGTTTGCCAAGCTCTTCGCAATCGAAATTGTCGCTGTACCCTGTCAGCAAGTCGGACTTGGCATCACGGAACTCGACATACGACTTGAAGTTGCTG
Source organism: uncultured Prevotellaceae bacterium (assembly GCA_902778255.1). Lineage (GTDB taxonomy): Bacteria > Bacteroidota > Bacteroidia > Bacteroidales > Bacteroidaceae > Prevotella. The sequence continues at coordinate 30,919 of CACYXD010000002.1, read as the reverse complement.
CCCAGGTCACCTTTGATGCTTTTCGTGAAGAGAGAGGTGACAACCTTGGTGTTGGCGAAAGAGGGCTCGTCGCAGTAGGCTTTCTTGATATAGAAAGGCACCACACCGCTCATCCAGCCTTGACAGTGGATGATGTCGGGAATCCAACGCAGTTTCTTGACGGTCTCTAATACACCACGTGCAAAGAAGATGGCTCTTTCTCCGTTGTCAGTGTAGTCAACGCCATTTTCATCGACTGCCATCTGACGCTTTGAGAAATAGTCGTCGTTGTCAATGAAATAGACCTGGACGCGTGCCACGGGGATAGAGGCAACTTTGATGATAAGAGGGTGGTCGGTGTCGTTGATGATAAGGTTCATTCCAGAAAGTCGGATGACCTCGTGCAACTGGCCGCGTCGCTCGTTAATCGTACCCCATTTCGGCATGAAGGTGCGGATCTCATGGCTCCGATCTTGCATGACTCGTGGTAATTCACGTCCCATAACCGACATATTGGTGTCGGGTACATATGGAGATATTTCTTGATTGATGAATAGAATTTTCTTCTTTGCCATCTTCTTATTTGATTATTTGCATTGCAAAGGTACGAAAATATTTGGAAAAAACTGCATAAAATGTGTGATTTTAGGAAAAAGTGACATTTTATAGGCTTATTTTTAGTGTTTTTTTTCCATATTTGAGAAAATTGTTGTTATTTTGCACCGCCAAAACAAAAGGTATTAGTTAAGAATGAAAGTTTTTAATAAGATTGTTGACCTGCAAAACGCGCTTTTTGAAGAACGCAAACAGGGTAAGGAAATTGGCTTGGTGCCCACGATGGGTGCACTTCATGAAGGACACGCGTCATTGGTAAGACGTTGCGTAAGCGAGAATGGTGTTACAGTAGTGTCTGTTTTCGTGAACCCCACGCAGTTTAATGATAAGAATGACTTGAAGAATTATCCACGTGACTTGGAGGCCGACTGCTGCCTGTTGGAGTCGTGTGGTGCTGATTATGTTTTGGCTCCTGAGGTAGAGGAGATGTATCCTACGCCTGATACGCGTCATTTTGAGTTTCCACCCGTCTCTACGGTGATGGAGGGCGCACATCGTCCAGGCCATTTCAATGGTGTCTGTCAGGTGGTGAGCCGTCTGTTCTATATTGTCCGACCCGATAGGGCTTATTTCGGAGAGAAGGACTGGCAGCAGATAGCCGTTGTGAAGGCAATGGTGCGTCAGTTGGGCTTGGGTGTTGAGATAGTGGAATGTCCTATCGTGCGTGATGCCGATGGCCTGGCACGTAGCAGTCGCAACAGTTTGCTGGCTCCCGATGAGCGGGCTATTGCTCCAGCTATCTACAAGGCTTTAAAGAGCAGTCTGACATATGCCAAGAAGCATACGCTCAAGGAAACTCATGACAAGGTGGTGGCCGATATCAATAAGGTGGACGGTCTGGATGTAGAGTATTTCTCAATTGTGGATGGTAATACTTTGCAGGATTTGGCTGATTGGGATGACTCGCCCTATGTTGTAGGCTGTATAACGGTATATTGCGGTAAGACGCCTATTCGACTTATTGACCATATAAAGTATAAGGAATAGACGCTATGATGATAGAAGTATTGAAGTCGAAGCTTCACTGTGTCCGTGTGACGGAGGCTAATCTGAACTATATGGGAAGCATCACCATTGACGAGGACTTGATGGATGCTGCCAACATGATTGCTGGTGAAAAAGTACAGATTGTAGATAATAATAATGGTGAGCGTTTCGAGACTTATATTATCAAGGGTGAGCGTGGTAGCGGCTGTATATGTTTAAATGGTGCCGCCGCCCGAAAGGTTCAGGTCGACGACACCATCATCATTATCTCGTATGCCTTAATGGATTTTGAGGAAGCTAAGACGTTTAAACCAACGGTAGTATTCCCCAACGATAATCACATTTGATTCTTATTGTAGGTGCTCGCTGATAAATTGTGAGAGCTTTTCACCGCGAAGTTCCTTGGCCAGCACTTTTCCCTGCTGGTCAACGACTACTGTGAAGGGAATAGCGCGTACGCCGAAACTCTTGGCCACCGGTGATGTACCACCTTGGAGATCAGACAAGTGAGGCCAGGTGAGTGACAGTTCCTCAATGCACTTTGTCCACTCTTCTTTGTCATCGTCGATAGAAATACCTACGATACCGAAACCCTTCTCTTGATAGTCAGCCAGCATCTGTTTCATCTTAGGCATTTCCTCACGGCAGGGCTGGCACCATGAAGCCCAGAAGTCTATCACGGTCAGCTTGTTCGGCTTGAGCAGCTCCATGATACTAACCTCAGTTCCTTCGGGTGTCTGCATCTTGAAGTCCTGAATGGTATCGCCTTCTTTCGTGGAGAAGGTGGTCTCAAACATCGCTATGATATCCTTGATAGGCTTACGTTTTTGATAGGCTTCAGGCATGTTGGCTATGTGTTTGAGGATTTCTTCTTTTGTGAAGACATCATCGTATGCCAACTGTATTGTCAGTAGATAGCCCAGTTCGTTGTCAAGGTGTTTCACGGCCAGTGCCTTCACATCATTATCCATCTGATCCTTCAGTTCGGCGAAGCGTGAATACAAGGTTTTCTGGGCTTCCTCATCGATGGAGTCGGAATAGAGTGGTGCACTGATCTCTTCGAGCTTCTTCTGATAGTCGTGCTGCAGATTATTGAATTCCTGCAGGGCATCATTGGACTTGGTACCCGACACTTCCGAATTGCTAGATGTTGACAGCAGCACGTTGATGGTACCTGGTTCACGGAAGAAACCTACCATAGACATATAATTGGCTGGAACGATGGAGCACATCACCGTAGAGTCGCTTTCACCGCTCCATTCAAACTTGCCGTCCTCGACGATAAGCGTGTCTAAAGGATCGGGAGAGTCCATAGACATTACATAGAGTGTATCGCCATCGGTAAATCCCTCTGCCACACCTTTCACCTTGAAGCCGTTAGAATTGCACGAAACAAGGGCAACAGTAGCAAGGGCAAATCCTATCAGATAAGAGGTTGTCTTCATCATCATCCTTGTTATACAATATATTGGTCGCTGATGCTCTCATTCTCAATGACGCGTCGGATGGTCTCGGCAAACATATCAGCCACGCTGATCTGCTTTACTTTGGCGCAGCGTTGTGTGTAGGGAATAGAGTCGGTGAAGACGATTTCCTCAAGAGCGGATGCCTGTACACGATCGCTGGCAGGACCGCTCATTACGCAGTGGGAGGCGCACGCACGTACGCTCTTTGCTCCTGCTTCCATCATCAGGTCGGCAGCTTTGGTGATGGTGCCTGCTGTATCTACCATATCATCGATAATGACTACGTTTTTGCCTTCCACGTCGCCGATGATCTGCATGGTAGCTACAACGTTGGCGCGTGCACGGGTCTTGTTGCACAATACGAGGGGGCAGCCCAGGTACTTGGCATAGGTGTTGGCGCGCTTTGAACCACCTACGTCTGGTGAAGCAATGACAAGCTCATCAAGTTTCAGGCTCTGCAGATAGGGGAGCAGTACGCCCGACGCGTACAGATGGTCAACGGGTACGTCGAAGAATCCCTGAATCTGGTCTGCATGAAGATCCATCGTAATCACGCGGTTAACGCCGGCAATGCTCAGCAGGTCGGCAATGAGCTTGGCCCCGATGCTAACGCGTGGTTTGTCCTTACGGTCCTGACGAGCCCATCCGAAATAGGGAATGACGGCATTGATGGTGCGGGCTGATGCACGCTTGGCAGCATCAATCATCAGCAACAGTTCCATCAGGTTGTCGCTGTTGGGGAATGTGCTCTGTACAAGAAAGATGTCGCGTCCACGAATAGATTGTTCGTAAGAGACGGCAAATTCTCCATCAGAGAACTTGGTGATTTGCAGTTTGCCCAGGGGGCATCCCAGGCTTTGGCAGATTTTCTCAGCTAAGTATCTCGTTGCGGTGCCCGAGAATACCATGTAAGAGTCTTGTGTAGTCATTGCTTTATGTAGTACGTATGATTTGAATATAGTCTAATTGACTGCTTTCTGCAACTTCTGGAAGTGGGAAATCAGGTCTTTGTAGTCTTGCTCCTGGTGAATATTAAAGCGGTTCCACAAATCACCGCATATCACGACGCCTCCGAATCCCAGGTCGCGCATCTGGCGGATATTGTCAAGAGAGATGCCGCCCATAGCATAGACGTGCTTGTCAATAAGCCCCTTTTTGCTCGCTTCTCTCAACTCTTCCTCGCTCAGTGTCTGTTTGTCGTTAGGGTTGCTATGGCTGTCGAAGATAGTCTTCAGAAATACATAATCTGCTCTTTTCTTGGCCTCTTTCAACTCGCCAATATTGTGGCATGTACAACTGAAACGTCCTTTATAGCCATAAGGCAACTCAGCATCGGCCGTATTCAGGTGGATGCCTCTTAGTGCAAATTCTTCTCTGAGATAGAAATGGTCGTGAACAGTAATTCTCTTGTAGTAGTCCTCTGAAAGGAGGGTAAGAAGCCGTTCGGAATAAACGGGTTCTGCCCCTGGTTTGTATAAGTGCAGATTATCCATCCCTTCTTCGAAGAGAGTGGTCAGGATTTTGTCTTCCTCCACGAAGAACGTGGCCTTTGTCAGGATGATAAGTTTCATCTACAATCCTTTTATTATAAAAGCCCCATCCGTATAGAATAAGGCTTTATGTAATTAAGTGATTCCGTCGGGATTCGAACCCGAGACCCACAGCTTAGAAGGCTGTTGCTCTATCCAGCTGAGCTACGGAACCAGCCTTGCCTCTGAGGATTTGCCCTCATTTGCGAGTGCAAAGATACTCTTTTTTTATGAACTGTGCAAATTTTCGAGCATTGAAAGCGAAGAATAAATGTTTTTTTAAACTTTGAATCTGATGTATGTTCTATCGTCAAATGAATTGTTACCTTTTTTAAAGGCTTTTGTGGCTTTGAACTGCCCTATGTTTAGCGGGTCGTTTTGGCGCTGCCAAGCCAGTTTCGCCTCCGATTTCTGCAGGGTGGGACAGAGGAAAGGGTAGCCGTCGCTAGCCAGAATGATTTCCCAAGGTTGGAAGTCGAGTGTGATGACTCTGACATATTGCTCTGGGATATGGAATCCATCGATGACGCTATAGGTCACGTTTTGCTGCTTCATGGTCTCTAGCATCAGGGGAATAATCTGCTGTCGGGCTGTGTCGTCAGTGAGATAATACTCTTTGGGCTCCGTACCTGACAGAATAATCTCAGCCCTTCGTTCTGCCAGTTCTTGCTCATAGGGCTTGGGGTTGTCGTAGTATTCGCCTCCCACCATACATTGACAATCACCAATCATCCATATCTGACGATTTAGACGGCTGAAAATCACGGCGCTGGCCGTGAGTCTATCCTCTGGATGCTCTGTAAGTCTTGGAATGTCCTTGTTTTTATAATGATTGCGTATCTGACGGGTTACGCCTACGCAGAAATCGTGACAGGATATGCCCTTTGGTGCTTTGCGGATATATTTCTCGATGATCTGCATGGCAAATCGGCCGTTGCTTTTGAAAAGACAGTAACGTCGGTCGGTCTTGGATGTGGAGCCATCGATAACGGCAATAAAATCATCTGTGATGACGATGCCGTCCTCGCTTTTCCTCTTGGGGTCTTTCGCTACGAGGTTTTGTTCTATTATTTGCATTTGTATTGTCTTTATACCAGAAGAAATATTGTCGCTGGGCTTCTTTCTCGCGTGGGGTCTTGGCAGAGAAAACGGGTTCAAGCGTATAGGGGTCGTAGCCTGTGTACCAGGTCTCTGTAGATACTGTCATAGGTGTTGGCGTGAAGTCCTGTACCTGTTCCAGTTTATAGCCCATCTTCCGTGTGAGTGCAGCCAACTGTGCCATATCTTCCTCATGACAGCCCGGATGACTGCTGATGAAGTAGGGTATAATCTGTTGGTTGAGATGCTCTTCGCGGTTGATGCGGTCGAAAATGCGCTTGAACTCCTCAAACTGCCGGAACGAGGGTTTTCTCATCAGCATCAGTACGCGGTCGCTGGTGTGCTCGGGGGCTACCTTCAGTCGCCCGCTCACGTGGTTGCAGATGAGTTCTCGCGTATAGGCCTGTGCTGAACGGTTGGCTTCCTCGTCTTTACCTTTATATAATAATAGGTCGTAGCGCACACCGCTGCCTATGAAGCTCTTCTTGATGCCAGGCAAGGCATCGACGGCATGATATACATCGAGCAGTTTCTGGTGACTGGTGTTGAGGTTGGGACAAATCTGAGGGTGTATGCAGCTGGGACGCTTGCATTTCTCGCAGGCATTCAGGTTGCGTCCGTGCATCCCATACATATTGGCGCTGGGGCCTCCGAGGTCGCTAAGATAGCCTTTGAAATCAGGCATCTTAATGACTTGCTTTACCTCGTTGATGATACTCCCTTTCGAGCGACAGGCAATAAACTTCCCCTGATGGGCGGAGATGGTGCAGAAGGCACAGCCGCCAAAACAGCCTCGATGGATGTTGACGCTGAACTTAATCATTTCGTAGGCAGGGATGCGTTTGCCTTTGTACTTGGGATGGGGCTGACGCGTGTAGGGCAGGTCGAAGGAGGCATCCAGTTCGTCTGTCGTCATTGGGGGGTAGGGAGGGTTGACAACAACACAGGTGCCCGATGGAGAACCATCGGGGGTGGTGGCAGAGATAAGTGGCTGAAGCAGGCGACTGGCGTGCATCATGTTCGACTGTTCCTCGATATGGCGGAAGTTCTCGGCCTGTGATTTCTTGTTGCGCAGACATTCCTCATGGGAATGCAGCACGATATCGTCGGCTGTAGGTGTGATATCCTTTGTCAGATATACAATCTGCGGCAGGTCGGTCAGGTCCTTGATGCTCTCTCCATTAGCCAGCCGGTTGGCTATCTCTATGATGGTTTTCTCGCCCATACCATAGCTGATGATGTCGGCACCGCTGTCGCAAAGGATGCTGGGACGCAGACGGTCTTGCCAGTAGTCATAATGGGTAAGTCGGCGCAATGAAGCCTCAATACCGCCCAATACTACAGGTATGTCGGGATACAACTGTTTAAGTATCTTTGTATAGACGATGGTGGGGTATTCTGGACGCATGTCGTGACGACCGTCAGGCGAATACGCATCTTCGGAGCGTAGGCGGCGTGCTGCCGTGTATTTATTGACCATCGAGTCCATGCATCCTGGTGATATGCCGAAGAACAGACGTGGGCGCCCCAATTTCTTGAAGTCGCGGTAATCGCCGTGCCAGTCGGGTTGCGGTACGATGGCCACCTTATAGCCTGCTGCTTCGAGAATGCGCCCAATGACGGCAGCTCCAAAGGACGGATGATCTACGTAGGCATCGCCCGAGAACAAGATTACATCTAGTGTATCCCATCCTCGCAGTTCCAGTTCTTTCTTGGTTGTCGGTAGAAAATCAGTCAGCCGATACTCCATTTTCTGGATGTTGGGTATTGGATGTTGGGCGTTGGCTCTCTTTCCATTCGAGGAAGAGTTTTGTCAGGTTCTGCAATCCCAGCGCTTTCATGTTTGGATGATAGATCACGTCCAAACAGAGGTCGAGCAGAGCTTTGTCGCGACCAGCCTCCGACTCCAGCAGCGCCCGAATGTTGAGTTTCAGTTTCTCGAGTACAGGCTCATCGATGTATCCATTTGAGTCGATCAGGTCTCGCAGCAGTTGGTATTGTTCTATGGTGGCCAGGTGTTGTTCGCTCACTTCGATGCTTCTGGTACCAGAGGCGTTGGTTTGTATTTTTGCCATATTTATTTGTTTGATAAAAAGTTTAGTATTCCTCTCATAATCATCTCGCGTTTCCCTTTGTCTGTGATACATTCCAATGGAAATCCCATTGCGAACGAGTGGTAATCGCTACCCTGATAAGCTACAGCAGCGCAGGTTTCATTGCTGTAAGCCATCGTTGGAAAGGCATAGGCGCAGGTAGGCATCAGTATGTCGTTTTGGGGAGCGGCGTAGTGGTATTCGTTGGGTTGACGATATATTGTAAATGTCGTACCAAGTCCGCTGATGTTACTGTTGATATCGTAATTAGTGCCTTCGAATCGTGTTTTTATAACATCATCGAGAAACGACTTTTCTTCGTCTGTCTTCATGCCAGAACCGATATAGGCACCGCTTACCAGCAGGTTTCCTCCGCAGGCTGTATAGTCTCTCAGCCGTTCCTGCATGCTTTGACGGAAGGTCTTATATTTTACCAAACTGTGTCCGTCGTCTTTCTCCAGCCCCAGTATTAGGTCAATGATGTGATAGTTGTTGAGATTGATGTCGCCCTGTTCCACTGCTTGTGCCGAACAGCTTACAATGTTGTAGCTGTTAGCCGTGCGTATGGCATCGGCATGTGTTGCTACGTAATTGAAGTCGTTGCCTGCAATAAACATTCCTTGCAGGTCGGGGGTGGTATATCCGAGTCCGGTGGAGTCCTCAATGCCTATACGGTTGATATCGAAAATTCTTTGCAGGCCAAGCCATCCTGCTGTCTTGCCATAGGTAACACCAATGTCTTCATTTAGGTCAAACCCTTGTCCCTGCTTGCTGATGGCTGGTGATGAGAGACGACTGAATCCGTTGACGATCATGATAGTCTTGTCGGCTTTGGGATTATAGAGTGCGGCAAGTGTTTCTGTTGGGAAACTCTGTCCGCCCTCGTTAGTGGCTACCACTCGGAAGCGATACATCACGTTGGGTTTTAGCTTTACACTGCACGATGTTCCACGGAGTACGGTGCCGTTGTCGAATCCAGTGTTGTCTTGTGCTATCTGGAGAAGATATCCTGTAGGCACCGAAGTGGGCTCCTGTCCGTCAATGATGCCCTGCCAGCTGATGATTATTTCGCCAGGCTTGTCTGAAAATTCGATGTGAAAGCGGCTGGGAGCCAGGGGCTGTACGATAGCTGTACGTTTGTGGCGGCTTGTCACATAGCGCAGGATGGTTTTGTAGATGGAGCGTGCCAGCGTGAAGCGAAAGTTGGGGTCTTGGGCATAACGCATGTCTCCGAAGTTCTGATGTGATAATGTTTCTAGGATAGAACTTGGTACGACAGGCAAACGTGTCTCAGAGTAATTACGGTCTCTAACTTGACGTCTGGTCCATTCACCAAAACTATACTTCATGTCGGTGGTCAGGTTGTTGAGAAGGGCAGTAGCCAATTCTTTTGAGGCTTCACGACTGATGCCTGCTGCCAGATAGTTGTCGCCGTATTTCGTGGTACAGATAGACAGTGAACCGTAGATGCCTTCGCCCGTTTCCGTGAAGCCAGCATCGCTATGGATGGCCAGCGACATTTCTATGGGTACATGCCGTCCAATGGAGTCAGGGGCAAAGACAGAGCCTCCACAAAGCAGGTTGGTCATCAGCGAGCGTACGTTGAGATCGTCGCCGTAATCGTTCTGTCCGTTTTTGCAACTGTAAATCTCGTAAGGCATTCCTGCCCATTGTGCATAGTAGCGTGCGCCTTCCAGACAACGCGGCAGGCCGCTAGTCATGCCCCCTCGTTCAATATTGCCCATTCCACCTCCGAAACGTACGGCATCGGTGGTCACAATGCCCTTGCGCTTGCTAAGGTTGGACACGACAACCTTGTTTCTCTCACTGCATCCTTTGTCAAAATCAAAGGTGCCCAGATAGACCCATGTATTGCCACCCATCTGCTGATTGACTGTGTACTCTGTCTTTTGGCCTTGGTGATAGACGGTATAATGGGCGTCATCGATGCTCTTCTCTACTGTCTGGTAGCTTACGTAAACGGCATAGCGTCCCTCTTCAGGAATGTCGGGCTGGTAGGTGACGGTACTTTTTCTACTATTGTTGTGTGTGGTTTCAGCCATACGCGCAGTTCCAGCCATAAAAGGGTTGTCTTTGTCTTGATAGTTGCCCTGATGGTAGGCGAATCCCTGACTTGGTGCTTGTTCCCATACATAGCGCAGGTTTTGCTCTTGATAATTCACCAGTGAAGGCAGATTGTCGTTGTCGACGATTACCTCGTTGCGCTGCCAGTCGCGCTCGCGTGGCGTAAAAACCACAGCGCCGGCATTTTCGAGCATAGGGATGAGGTAGGGCACCACGATGGTCTGGGTAAAAAGATCCTCGGTGGTTCCAAACAGTGGTGGACGCTGCCAGCGCCAGCGCCGTTCGGCGTTGTCGTAATAACGTCCATGACTTGCCCAGAGCGAGAGGTGACGCCCTTCAAGTCCGTGCTCTATCTCGTATGGCCGTGATATGTTTTTTACCCATGGCTTTCCTTCGTAGTCAATCTTTCCCCACGAAGTCTGAGCGTTCATGGTATTTGCGAAACAGATGAAAAAGATCCAAAGAAAGCGAAGTCTATACATTTCCGATGGTGAAGAACTCAGGGTTCTTGCCCTTGAAATCTTTGAAATAAAGTTTTATCTCGCGCATGTCGGCATCCAAATCACCTGTGGGTATGATGGTCTTGGTGCATTGTATGTGCTTTTTCTCGTAATCTAGTCCATAGAGTAGGATAGGGATGCCCGCTTTAAGGGCTATGAAATAGAAACCTTTCTTCCACTCTTCAACGCGCGAGCGAGTCCCCTCGGGCGTAATACAGAGATGGAATGTCTTCGTTCTCTTGGCAGTCTCGGCCATTGAGTCGGTCATACTGCTGTGCTTCTGTCGGTACACAGGTATGCCTCCCATAGCCTTGAAGATGGGCCCCATAGGCCAGAAGAACCATTCCTTTTTCATCAGGAAATTACTGCCCAACCCTTTGGCACCATTGTAAAGTTGGCCCATAAGAAAGTCCCAGTTGCTAGTGTGGGGGGCCAGACAGATGATATATTTCTCAGGATGCGCTTCTGTTACTTCCGCTGTCCACCCCATTTGCTTGAATAGTAACCAATTACAGAATTTCTGCCACATCCGCTTACAGGTTGTTAATTTGATCGGCTATTTCGCTGGCTTGTGCCGCAAATTTCTCGCGTAAGTCCTTGTAATATTTCTTGGCCTTGATACCAGGCTCAGGATGTGATACACGGCTGATGTAGTTGCTTTGCGTCTTGATAATCGACACAAGCAAAGCTTCGGCGTTGCCCTTATGTGCTTCGTTGCCATACAGCGATGCTGCTATGGCTTCTGTAAACAGTTCCTCACAGATCTGTGTAATAGCCTTCTTTAGTGTCCTTTTGTTTGCCATAGTCTTATATTTTTGATTCATTGGCAAAGATAAAGAAAATAATCGATACTTCCAAATTTTTAAGGAAATTTTAGGGTCGATGATTCTCATTCATGAATACAAAAACACCTGCTGATTCCTTAGAGGGAGTCAGCAGGTGCTGTTATAATGAAAGTAAGCGGATTACTTCTTGTTCAGGGCGAGGTCAATCTCTACTGCGATAGATACGGTAGCGCCTACCATGGGGTTGTTACCAATACCCAGGAAGCCCATCATCTCTACGTGTGCGGGAACAGAAGAAGAACCTGCGAACTGAGCGTCAGAGTGCATACGGCCCAGAGTGTCGGTCATACCGTAGGAAGCGGGGCCTGCAGCCATGTTATCGGGGTGCAAGGTACGACCGGTACCACCACCTGAAGCTACTGAGAAGTAGGGCTTGCCGGCGAGCACGCGCTCCTTCTTATAAGTACCGGCAACGGGGTGCTGGAAGCGGGTGGGGTTGGTAGAGTTACCAGTGATTGATACATCAACATTCTCCTTCCACAGGATGGCAACACCCTCGCGAACATCGTCAGCACCGTAGCACTTCACCTTGGCGCGGGGACCGTCAGAATAGGGAACTTCCTTCACGACCTTCACCTCACCTGTGTAGTAGTCGAACTGAGTCTGTACGTATGTGAAACCGTTGATACGGCTGATAATCATAGCAGCGTCCTTGCCCAGACCGTTCAGAATAACGCGGAGGGGCTTTTTACGCACCTTGTTAGCCTTCTCGGCAATCTTGATGGCACCCTCGGCAGCAGCGAATGACTCGTGACCAGCCAGGAATGCGAAGCACTCGGTCTCCTCGCGGAGCAGACGAGCAGCCAGGTTACCGTGACCCAGACCTACCTTACGGTCGTCGGCAACAGAACCAGGAATACAGAAGCTCTGCAGACCGATACCGATAGCCTCGGCAGCCTCGGCAGCGTTCTTCACACCCTTCTTGATAGCGATGGCAGCACCGCATACGTATGCCCACTTAGCATTCTCGAAGCAGATACGCTGGGTCTCTTCACACATCTGGTAAGGATCAACGCCAGTCTTCTCGCAAATCTCGTTAGCCTCTTCAATGCTATTGATGCCGTTCTCCTTCAGAGCAGCCAGCACCTGATTGATGCGACGCTCGTAGCTCTCGAATGATACTTTTCTAATCATAATCTGTTTCCTCCTTACTCTTTACGTGGGTCAATAGCCTTAACAATTCCCTGCTCAGCAGTAGTACGACCGTAAGAACCGGTGAACTGCTTAACAGCTTCGTTGGCATCCATGCCGTTCTTGATGGCTTCCATCATCTTGCCCAGGTGAACGTACTCATAGCCGCAAACCTGATTGTCCTTGTCGAGGAACTGCTTGGTGATGTAACCCTCGGTGAGCTCCAGATAGCGAGTACCCTTGGCAACGGTGCCATAGAGTGTACCTGTCTGTGAACGCAGACCCTTACCGAGGTCTTCCAAACCAGCACCGATAACGAGACCGCCCTCAGAGAAAGCACTTTGTGTGCGTCCGTAAACGATCTGCAGGAACAGCTCGCGCATAGCAGTGTTGATAGCGTCGCAAACGAGGTCGGTGTTCAGAGCCTCGAGGATGGTCTTACCAGGCAGAATCTCAGAAGCCATAGCAGCTGAGTGAGTCATACCGGTGCAACCGATAGTCTCAACAAGAGCCTCCTGGATGACGCCGTCCTTTACGTTCAGGCTCAGCTTACAAGCACCCTGCTGAGGAGCGCACCAGCCAATACCGTGGGTATAGCCCGAAATGTCCTTGGGGATGGGAGCAGGACCGTGGTTGGGGCCTTTGGCCACAACGCACATGTTTTCAACTTCCTTAGAATAAATCATTGTTACCTATTTTAAAATAGTGAAAATATTTTCGTGGCTGCAAAGTTACAAAGATTTCGTGAGAATACCTAAAATTGGTGAGGAAAAATTTTACGTGATACCAAAGAAAAGGGACGGAAGTGCTTCCGTCCCCTATGAAAGATGCTTATTTTGTAATGTCTACTTGATAAGTTCAACGCTGCGCTGCAGGAACTTATCGAGCGCTTCGCCCTTTAACATGCCGTTCTGGAGCAGGGCAAGGTCGATGAGCTGATGCACGATGGCGTTGTCGGCGGCAAAACCGCTAATCACACCCTGTTTCTTGTCTTTCTGCTCGTCGATGGCCTTCTGGGTGTTGGTTTTGTCGTCCTTCACTTCCTGTGAAATCTCCTCGGGCTTCTTACCCTCTGTCTGTTGGTTTAGGGCTGCCAGACGAGCCTCCTGACCCTTGATCTCGCTCTCGATGGGCTGGAGTTCTGTAGAAAGTTGAGAGTTGAAGGTTGAAAGGACATCCTTGATGAGTCGGTGGTCACTGTTGAGCACGATGTTAAAGGTGTCGGGCATCTGACCGTAGAAGTTCATGCCACTCTGATAGCGGCTCATCTCCTTCATACGGCGCATCCACTCGTTCTGGGTGATGACCACAGGACGCTGCTCTGCACCAAGGGCATTGACCTCGACGATGAACTCGGCTTTGTCGAGTTTAGGCATCTGCGACTGGAAAACGGCTGACAGATTGTCACGCTCTGTGTCACTCAAGTCAGTCTTGGGCTTGTCTTCTTTCTGGATCAGATGATCCACCGTGTCGGCATCTACGCGCGTGAAGCGACTCTTCTCGAACTTCTGCTCCAAGGTCTGGATGCAGGGCACGTCAAGCTGTCCGTCGAACAGCAGTACGCTGTAACCCTTGTCCTGAGCGGCCTTGATGTAAGAGTACTGGTCGTCCTTGTTGGTGGCATAGAGATAAATAAGGTTGCCGTCCTTATCCTTCTGAGCAGCCTCGATAAGGGTCTTGTACTCGTCGAATGTGAAGTATTTGCCTTCTGTATCTTTAAAGAGCGAGAAGTCCTTGGCGCGATCGTAGAAGTTCTCCTCGGTCAGAATGCCGTAGTTGATGAAGAGCTTCAGGTCATCCCATTTCTCCTCGTAGGCTTTGCGGTCTTCGTTGAAGATAGCCTTCAAGCGGTCGGACACCTTCTTGGTGATATAGGTGGAGATTTTCTTCACCTCGCGGTCACTTTGCAGGTATGAACGAGAGACGTTCAGGGGAATATCTGGTGAGTCGATAACACCATGAAGCAGGGTAAGGAACTCAGGTACGATACCCTCTACCTGATCGGTTACAAAGACCTGGTTGCAGTAGAGTTGTATCTTGTTCTTCTGGAGCTCAAGCGAGTTCTTGATACGGGGGAAATATAGGATACCCGTGAGGTTGAAGGGATAATCGACATTCAGGTGAATCCAGAACAGGGGCTCATCGTGCATTGGATAGAGCGTGCGATAGAATGACTTGTAATCCTCGTCTTTCAGTGTAGAGGGAGTCTTTATCCACAAGGGTTCAACATTGTTTATTATATTATCCTCGGCTGTATCGACCATCTTGCTCTCGTCCTTGCTCCACTCCTGTTTCTTGCCGAAAGCCACTGGCACGGGCAGGAACTTACAGTATTTGTTGAGCAGCCCCTCAAGCTTGAACTTGTCGAGGAACTCCTTTGAGTCATCGTCGATATAGAGGATGATGTCTGAACCGTGAGTCTCACGCTCAGCATCGTCAATCTCGTAGGCGGGAGAGCCGTCGCAGCTCCACTTTACGGCCTTTGAATCTTCCTTCCAACTCTTGGTGATAATCTCCACCTTCTTAGATACCATGAATGAAGAGTAGAAGCCCAGACCGAAGTGGCCGATGATGTTGTTGGCGTTGTCCTTGTATTTCTCCAAGAAATCAGTAACACCTGAGAAGGCAATCTGGTTGATGTACTTGTCAATCTCCTCCTCAGTCATACCGATACCGTGGTCGCTGATGGTGATGGTGCCCTTGTCGGCATCCAGGCTCACACGTACGGTGAGATCGCCCAGTTCGCCAGTATATTCGCCCTTTTCTTTGAGGGTCTTCAATTTCTGCGTTGCGTCAACAGCATTAGACACCATTTCGCGCAGGAAAATCTCCTGATCGCTATAGAGAAACTTTTTGATGACGGGGAAGATGTTCTCTGTTGTAACCCCAATGTTACCTTTTTGCATATTCTTAAGTTTTGTTTTTTACGATTAACTTACGCTATGCAAAATTCGTGCCAAGAATAGAGAACAGAATTATTTTGTCTTGCGCAATAGGTCGCCGATGCCGTTGAAGTCTTTCTTCATGATGAGTCCTACGCCCTGTGTGTTGAGCGACGAGCGAGTGAAATACCGGTCGTTGGTCTGATTATATACTTTGACTGCTAAGTTGCCATTGCGATTGAGCAGGTACTGGATGTCGAAGTCGCCGATAAACGAGGGGGTGGCCTGCGTGGCATTGTCGCGATATCCAAATTGTCCGTTGATGAGCAGTCGGTTGTTGAGCATACGGCCGCTGATGAGTCCCTCGTATTCCGCATTGTGCCATCCCTCGTTGCCAGTTGAGATGTTGGCACCGAAGTTCCAGTCATCGGACTTGATGACCTGCGAGAGCACTTCGTTGATCTGTGACGACATGGTGCCCGAGAGCAATGACTGCATGGCGAGCTGGGTTTGTCCGTACTGCTGACTCTCTGCATTGTTAGCGCCTTGCGTATAGAAACGTCCGATGCCGAGCAGATAGAGTACCTGCTGGTTCATCTCCTGTTCGCTTGTAATGACAGATCGTATCATCTGGTTTTCCTCGGCATTGACAGTAGGAAGTTCAAAGTCGAAATCAACTAGTGGTGCTCCTGGCGTGCCTGTGATGTTCATCAGGCAGTTTACGCGTACGGAATTGTTGCTAAACGAATTGCCCAGATTCAAATCGGATAGCGACACACCGTTGACGGTATATTGGGCCTGCATGTTGAGGTTGGCGTTGAAGGGGTCGCCTCCGAAAACGATAGACCCGCCGTTCTGGAAGATGAAGTTTTTCTTGATGATATTCTGAATGGTGATGCCGTAGGTGCCGCGCTCAACATTATAGGTGCCAAACATGGTGAATGGTCCTTTGTTGTAGAAGTTGGCCTTGATATTCCCATAGCCGTTGAGCGTGATGTAGTCGTTGGTGTTGGCATCCATTAGGATGCGGAGTGTGCCTTCTGGTGTAGCATTAATGTTGAAGTTGATATAGATATTGGTAGATGAAGCCAACGTCTCGTGAATATTATCTTCTTTTTTCCTTTTAGAGATGCTGGCATCATTGCTCCAGACGATAAACTCTTGATTACTGATAGCATCGGGGTTGGTGGCGTTGTAGGCAAAAATGGAGCGTGCCTCAGGCGTTGCATAGCAATTGATGGTCACTTCACCAGGGTGGCCGTGGATATTGGCAGAGCCTGTGACATACACTGTTCCGCATACAATGCCGTCGTTGAATTCAGGAAAGTCGTAGGCCAGCAGGTTGTTGCCCTCTACATCAATGTCGAACGTGAAGTCAGAGAAGTGATCGTGACGGATGTCGCCTGTGACAAATCCTGTCTGCCCCTCTCTATCTTTGATGGTGCAATGGTTGAAGTGTATGTCGTTGGACTTCAGAATGATGGTGTCCTTTGGCAGAGCGTAGGTGGTATTGAGGGCCGTGACGGTAGCTTGTCCATCGACGACAATTTGGCCGATAAGGTCGAGTTCGCTCAATGGACCTGACAAAACGACGTTTCCATACGCCTTGCCCGATACATCTTTGAGGAATGAACTGGTGAACGACCTACAAAATTCCACGTTGGTGCCGTCGGCATTGATGTCGAGCCTGATGTCGCTTCTCACAGGTGAGACGTATCCCTTGATAAATGTCTGGGAGCCAGGCCCATTGTCGGCAACGGCCTCAATATCTATCTGCTGTTCACTCTTATTCCATTCGGCTCTCGCCATCAGCGTACCCATGCGACCCGATTCGAATTTAAACTGATCAACAGTCAGGTCGGCATTGGCACTGAAGTCGCCAAACACCTGGGCAGCTTTCACCTTCCCTGTGGCCAGGCCTTCGAACTCGACTGAATGGAAATCGACGAGATCAAGGATATAGGCAACATCAAACTCTTTTAAGTCAATGACTATAGATTCGACAGGCGAATCAGAGGCTATTCCGTCGATTTGCAGGTGCTGACGCTGGTGGCTCAGTGAGAAATGGTCAACCATAAGCCTTTTCTCAGAGTATAATATATCACAGGGCTCCATTATCCAGGGTTTGTCCTTAAAGGTCATCTCAGAGGGCAGGATACGGATATGGGCTTCTGGGATTTCTTGGCTGTTAGAATACAGCTGTGTAATGGTATTTATTGTGCCGTTCATGGTGTTCCCAGGCTCCAAGATGTTTGACTGATTCCAATGGAAAGAGGCCGAGATGTTATTATCGGCAGCTTCGCCTTCTAGCTCAAGATCCATCAGTTCGCTATCTTCCATCATCTTTGTGAGGCTGACCAGGAAATTGGTGCTGTTTTCCTTTGTGCCGATGTTGATGAGCATATCCTGATACTGGCTACCATTGTAGGTGAATTTTGGAAGTGTACCCTCAATGTCAAGCAGGTTGTTGTTGTCGTCAATAGCGGCATGAAGTGTCAGCGGACGCTCGAAACTGATGGCGATACCTAACAACTTTTGCATCCAGTCGGCATCATTGATCTGTAGATTTATAATGAAGTTGTTGTCGGTAGCTTTGGTGGCTTTTGGCAGATTGGGGAGGGTAGGGAGCCGTGAGGCGATGTAGTTGACAAAACTTTGTGGCAGGGTCTGCCAGTTGAAGTCGCCCTGAATTTCGGCCTCTCCCATATCACCGTCCAGTCTGACGAAATGGATGCCGTCTTCATAGCCAGACTGGACTGTCAGGTTCTCCAAATGATAATAGTCACCGATAGAGTCGTTGGCCATCATCTCGAAATCCCTGATGCTGATGATGCCCTCCGCATCGTTGATGTTGCCAGCTATGAAGTCTGCATTGATGTGGGCTGAGAATCGCGTATCACCCCATTTGTCTGAGAGGTTCAAGGCTCGTGGCTTGAAGTCCCTGATATGGCCTGTAAGTTTTATGGCAGAGCGTTGGCTGTGGCGTAGCTCACCCTCTAAATCGGCTTGGAAGTTTGGATCGTTGATTTTAAATATGCCGCTGATGTCGCCTTGCTTGTAGTTGCCATTGATAGCAATATTATGATAGGTATAGGAATTGTATTCAAAAAGGTCTATTATCCCTTGAACCGTGATGTCATCTTTCTTGCCGCGTATGTTTATCTGTGTAGATAGGTTGCCAAGTTCATGATTAGCGAGCAGTTGCCCCAAATTGAACGCCTTGGTGTCGATATCGGCATCAATGGTGTTGTCGGCATTTACACCCAGTCTTAAAATGGCATTCCCTATGCCTGTCTGGATATGGGCCAGCGTGTTGCTTCTTCCGTCGACCTTCCTTTCCGAAGTGCCGTTCATATGCACATCGCCCAATCGAGTCAGTTCATCTGGAATCTGGCAGAAGGCTTGCTTACATTGACTTAGCAGTTGCGACTTGATATCAAAACGAGATAGGCTGATGGCCCATTGCGGTTGCTCTTGGAATTGGCGTATTTCACCCTTAGCATGAATCATGAGCGAGTGATCATCTGACGATACTTCTACGTATTTGCAGGTGATGTCGTTTGCCGATCCCTTGATCTCTGTCTTGATGGCAAACTGTTGAGTGAAGGTGCTGAGACTAGGTAGGAAACACGCGAAGTCGCCCGTTGACAATCGGGCAACATTGAGCAATGCCTGATACTTGATGGTTTCCGTAATTCGGTCTTTGTTGTAGGTGGCATAAACAGAATCCAGACAAATTTCAGAGCCTGGTGTCTGAAGTTGAAGTTCCTTCAGTCGTGCCTGATACGGATTCGCCTCTACCCACAAGGAGAGACGGTTAACGTTAAGTCCTGATTTCTCGTTGAACGCCAATCGCTTGATGTTGATATTGAGTGAATCCTCTTGAAGACTTTTCAGGATGGCGTATGCGCTGATGTCGTTGATTTTCCAATGCTTAAGGTTAAATTGGTTCGGTGTCTCGGGGATGTCGTATTGGTCGTACGACACACTCGAGTGACGGATAATCAGCGAATTGATGCGCAGGTTCAGAGTATTGTTACTTGTAGAGTCGCTGGAACTTAGCGAGTCAAGTACAAATTGGTAGTTGGGTGTAGCCAATGAGTCGGCTTTGTAGAACTGAGCATGTGCTCCGAAGAGCTGGGCCGAAGAAATAGAAATTCTCCCTTCTGCAAGAGGCAGCAGGTCTATTTTTGCCGACAGACGACCAACTCGTAGCAAATCTTTCTTCTGCTGGTCAAGTACGAGTACGTCATCCAGTATGATACGGTTGAGGAATCCTAATTCTACGCGCTCGATGCTGACATCGGTACCAAGCACTTCGGATAAGGATGACGCAGCCTGTTTCTCTATAAATTTCTGGACTGGTGGAAGGTGGATTAAGCCCAATGTCAATACATACAGAACCATAAGGCTCCATATTGTTCCGTTGATGATATGTTTGAGCTTTTTCACCTCTTTCTGTCAATTCGAGTTGGCAATTAATGTACATATTGCCAAAATTTACGTGCAAAATTACTACAAAAGTTTCGAACTCTTTGATTTTTGTAAATCTTTTCTTCTCTTTATTCCTAAAAATAATTAATTTTGCAGGCCAAAAGGAACAATCAAACCAATTTTTTTGAATATGGCAAATGTTATTAGGCTACGCAAAGGCTTAGACATTCACCTTCAAGGAAAAGCTGAGGAAACGAAAATGAACCTCAAATCGAACGGGCAATTCGCTTTGGTGCCTGACGATTTCGAGGGCGTTACGCCCAAGGTTGTTGTCCGCGAAGGAGATACTGTCCGAGCCGGGGATGCTTTGTTTGTCAACAAGTTCTATCCCGAAGTTCGTTTCGCCTCGCCTGTAAGCGGTAAGGTTATCGCTGTGGAGCGTGGTGAGCGTCGCAAGGTGCTCTGCGTGAAAGTAGAGGCCGACAGTCAGCAACAGTATGTAGATTTTGGTAAGAAAGATGTGGAAAAGCTTGACGGTAAGGCCGTCGTTGACGCACTTCTCGAGGCAGGTCTCTTTGGTTATATCGACCAGCTGCCATACGCCGTTTCTACAAATCCTTCGGTTATGCCGAAGGCAATCTTCGTTTCAGCTTTGCGCGACAAGCCTCTGGCTGGCAGTTTCGAGTTTGAGGTAAAGGGACAGGAACAGGATTTCCAAACTGGTCTTACCGCTCTTTCAAAGATTGCCAAGACTTATCTAGGAGTAGGCGTAGGCTCATGTTTGGAGAATGTGAAGGACGTTGAGGTAAACGTGTTCAAGGGTAAGTGTCCTGCTGGTAACGTAGGCGTACAGGTGAACAACATCGATCCTGTGAACAAGGGTGAGGTTGTTTGGACTATTGGTGATCCATCTGTGGTGCTTTTTATCGGACGCTTGTTTAGCACGGGTAGGGTAAACCTGACCCGCACTATCGCTCTCTGTGGTAGCGAGGTGAAGAAGCCCTGCTATGTGGATATGCTGGTGGGTGAAGAACTCTCTACGTTGCTTTCTAACAGCTATGATGCCGACCACTCCGTGCGTATTATTAATGGTAATGTGTTGACTGGTCGTGTCACTACGAAGAATGGATTCCTGGGTGCTCACAGCTCAGAGATCACCGTGATTCCCGAGGGTGACGATAACAACGAGATATTGGGATGGATTATGCCCCGCTTCGGTCAGTTCTCCGTGAGCCGCAGCTACTTCTCTTGGCTTTTTGGCAAGAGGCAGTATGCACTGGATGCCCGTGTGAAGGGTGGTGAGCGCCACATGATTATGAGTGGTGAGTACGACCGCGTGCTGCCTATGGACATTTATGGCGAATATCTCATCAAGGCTATCATTGCTGGCGATATCGACAAGATGGAGCAGCTGGGTATCTATGAGGTTTCTCCTGAGGACTTTGCTTTGGCCGAGTTTGTTGACTCTTCAAAGTTGGAACTCCAGCGCATTGTTCGTGAGGGATTGAATAATTTACGTAAAGAAAACGCATAACGACGATGAAAGCACTAAGAAATTATCTCGATAAGATAAAGCCCGCCTTTGAGAAGGATGGCAAACTGCACGCTTTCCGTAGCGTCTTCGATGGTTTTGAGACCTTCCTTTTCGTGCCCAACACAACGGCGAAGAAGGGTGTTCATGTCCACGACGCTATCGACTCGAAGCGTATTATGAGTATGGTGGTCATCGCTTTGATGCCTGCTTTACTGTTTGGTATGTATAATGTTGGTTATCAGAATGCTATCGCATCAAATCTGGATGCTTCCTTCGTGGATATGTTCCTCTTTGGCGCTCTGGCTGTGATGCCAAAGATTCTGGTTTCCTATGCTGTAGGTCTGGGTATCGAGTTTGCCTGGGCTCAATGGAAAGGTGAGGAGATTCAGGAGGGTTACCTTGTATCTGGTATCCTCATTCCTCTGATTGTTCCTGTCAATCTGCCATTGTGGATGTTGGCAATTGCTGTTGCTTTCGCTGTGATTATCGGTAAGGAAATTTTTGGTGGTACGGGTATGAATATCTTCAACCCTGCACTCTTGGCTCGCGCCTTCCTCTTTTTCGCTTATCCTCAGAAGATGACTGGCGACCAGGCTTGGATTGCCGACAGCCCCATCTTCGGATTCGGTGGTCAGGTGCCCGATGGCTTCTCTGGTGCCACACCATTGGCCAACCTCAGCGACTACACCTTCTCGATGGATGCCGTATATGGACTGATTCCTGGTTCTATCGGTGAGACCTCTGTCATCGCTATCGCCATTGGTGCTGTGATTCTGCTGTTCACGGGTATTGCTTCTTGGAAGACCATGATTAGCGTCTTCGTTGGTGGTATCCTGACAGGCCTGTTGTTTGATGAGCTTGGTATGATGCCTGAGAATATTCATTGGTATCACCACATCGCCTTGGGAGGCTTCTGCTTTGGTGCTGTGTTTATGGCTACCGACCCTGTTACCTCATGCCGTACGGAGTGTGGTAAGTGGATCTACGGCTTCATGATTGGTGCCGTAGCCATTGTGGTTCGCGTGATGAACCCTGGCTTCCCCGAGGGTATGATGCTGGCCATCCTGCTGATGAATATGTTTGCTCCTGCTATCGACTACTTCGTGGTTGATCGCAATATCTCGAAACGAATGAAGAGAGGAGGTACAAAATGAAACTGAATACAAATTCCAATACGTACATTATTATATATAGTACGATTATGGTGGTCATCGTGGCCTTCCTGTTGGCTTTCGTGTCGCAGACCCTGAAGCCCATGCAGGACGCTAACGTAGCTCTCGATACTGAGAAGCAGATTCTGAACTCGCTGAACCTGCGTGGTTTGGATGATGCAGAGGCACATGCTACCTACGAGAAGATTGTGAAGTTCGACGAGGCTCAGAACGTCTATGTCTGCACCCTTGAGAAGGGTGACGTGAAATACGTGCTTCCCTTGAAGGGTCAGGGCATGTGGGGCGGTATCAGCTGCTTCCTCGCTATCAATAGCGACAAGAACACCGTCTATGGTGCTTATTTCAACCACGAGAGCGAGACAGCCGGACTTGGTGCTGAGATTAAGGACAATGCTGATTGGCAGGCTAAGTTCCAAGGAAAGAAGATATTTGCTGACGAGACAAAAGAAGTGCTCGCCCTGTCTGTAGAGAAGAATGTCAACAATGAGACAACGGTGGATGCTGTTACTGGTGCTACTGTTACCTCTACAGCTGTGAGCAAAATGCTTCAGGAGCAGTTGACGAAGTATATGGACTTTTTAAAGAAGTAAGAGACTATGGCATTATTCAGTAAACAAAATAAAGAGGCGTTCACCAATCCGTTGAACCTCGATCATCCTATACTGGTACAGGTGCTGGGTATCTGCTCTGCATTGGCTGTAACCAGTCAGTTGAAGCCTGCCATTGTGATGGGACTTGCCGTCACTGTGATTACGGCTTTCTCGAATGTGATTATCTCTATCATCCGCAACACCATCCCCAATCGTATCCGTATCGTGGTGCAGCTTGTGGTTGTTGCTGCCTTGGTGACCATCGTAAGCCAGATTCTCAAGGCCTACGTCTATGATGTCAGCGTACAGCTCTCTGTCTATGTGGGTCTGATTATCACCAACTGTATTCTGATGGGACGCCTTGAGGCTTTCGCCATGCAGAACAAGCCCTGGCCTTCGTTCCTCGACGGCGTGGGCAATGGTATCGGCTATGCCATGATTCTGATTATCGTGGGTGCCGTACGCGAGTTCTTCGGACGCGGTTCGTTGCTGGGCTTCCAGATTATTGATTGCAAGGACTTTAACAACGGTATGATGACAATGCCTGCAATGGCTCTGATTCTCGTGGGAATCGTTATCTGGGTACACCGTGCTTATTTTTATAAGGAGAAGTAAATTATGGAACACGCAATATCATTATTCTTCCGTTCGATTTTTGTCGACAACATGATTTTCGCCTTCTTCTTGGGCATGTGTTCGTTCCTTGCCGTTTCGAAGAATGTGAAGACCTCATTGGGACTTGGACTTGCTGTAACCTTCGTATTGGTAGTTACCGTTCCCGTTGACTACCTGCTTCAGACGAAAGTGCTCTCTGCCGATGGTATCTTTGGTGTAGATCTTTCATATCTGTCGTTCATCCTCTTTATCGCTGTGATTGCCGGTATGGTACAGTTGGTAGAGATGACAGTCGAGAAATACTCACCCTCGCTCTATGCCGCTCTGGGTATCTTCCTTCCTCTGATTGCCGTTAACTGTGCCATCATGGGTGCTTCGCTCTTCATGCAGCAGCGCATCCTGCTTGATCCCAACGAGACAAAGGCTATCACAAATATTGGTGATGCTGTGGTTTATGCTCTGGGTTCTGGTATTGGCTGGACAATGGCTATCGTGGCTATGGGTGCTATTCGCGAGAAGATGCAGTACAGCGATGTGCCCAAGCCCCTTCAGGGTCTCGGCATCACGTTTATTACTGTAGGTCTGATGGCAATGGCCATGATGTGTTTTAGTGGACTTAAAATCTAAGGAGGGCGACAGTTATGTTTATTATAGATAGTATTATCGTTTTCCTGGTGACGATCCTGGCTATCGTCATCATCCTGCTCGTGGCAAAGAAATATCTTTCTCCTTCGGGCAATGTGAATATCACTGTGAATGGCGATCGTGTGCTCAATGTACCACAGGGCAACAACCTGATGGCTACCCTCAACCAGAATGGTATTTTCCTGCCTTCTGCCTGTGGTGGTAAGGCCTCTTGCGGCCAGTGTAAGGTTCAGGTGCTCGAGGGTGGTGGCGAGATTCTCGACTCAGAGAAGCCACATTTCACCCGTAAGCAGATTAAGGACCATTGGCGCCTGGGGTGCCAGTGCAAGGTTAAGGGCGACCTGAAGATTCATGTTGATGAGTCGATCCTTGGTGTTAAGGAGTACGAGTGTACCGTTATCAGTAACAAGAACGTGGCTACCTTCATTAAGGAGTTCAAGGTGCAGCTGCCTGCTGGCGCTCACATGGACTTCCTGCCTGGATCGTATGCCCAGATTAAGATTCCTAAGTTCGATTGTATCGACTACGATAAGGACTTCGACAAGTCTCTGATTGGCGACGAGTATCTGCCTGCATGGGAGAAGTTCGGTTTGTTCCCACTTAAGTGTAAGAACCCTGAGGATACCATCCGCGCTTACTCAATGGCCAACTATCCTGCCGAGGGTGATGTGTTCATGCTCACCGTTCGTATCGCTACGCCTCCGTTCAAGGCCGACAAGAGTGGCTTTATGGATGTGAACCCAGGTATCGCTTCATCTTACATCTTCTCGCTGAAACCTGGCGATAAGGTAATCATGAGCGGACCTTTCGGCGACTTCCACCCACACTTCGACTCGAAGAAGGAGATGATTTGGGTTGGCGGTGGTGCCGGTATGGCTCCTCTGCGTGCTCAGATCATGCACATGACCAAGACGCTGCACACCACCGATCGCGAGATGCACTACTTCTATGGAGCACGCGCTCTGAACGAGGTGTTCTATCTTGAGGACTTCCTCGGACTGGAGAAGGAGTACCCCAACTTCCACTTCCACCTGGCACTCGATCGTCCAGACCCTGCAGCCGATGCAGCTGGCGTAAAGTACACTCCAGGCTTTGTACACCAGGTAATGCTGAACACCTATCTGAAGGACCACGAGGCTCCCGAGGATATCGAGTACTACATGTGCGGTCCTGGCCCCATGTCGAAGGCCGTGGTTTCTATGCTCGACTCTCTTGGCGTAGATCCCGAAAGTATCATGTACGACAACTTTGGTGGATAAAATGTTATTGAAATGAAAAATTGGGCGAATCCTTTGCGGTTCGCCCTTTTTTTCGTAATTTTGCATCGAAATGGCGAAAATTGATAAAAGAGAAGGCATTTATCCTGCTGCAGAGCGCATTCTGGATAATTATCTGGAATTAAACAATCATCGCAAAACGCCAGAACGCTATGCGATTCTTCGTGCTGTCTGCAGTATGGATGGCCATTTTACCCTTGATGAACTGGGAGAGAAGCTGGTGGATGGTTATAAATTCCCGGTCTCTCGTGCCACTCTCTATAATACGCTGAATCTGTTTATGGAATTGCGTCTCGTCATTCGCCATCGTTTTCAGGGCACAACGAAGTATGAGTCTTGTACTTCTGACAACAATCATTGCCATCAAATCTGTACGGTATGCGGTAAGGTGACGGAGATCACCGCCCCCGAGGTGGTAGAGGTGATTGATGAGTTGCGCCTGAAACGCTTCCGCAAAGACGGATTCTCACTCTATCTCTATGGTATCTGTTCCACCTGTCAAGGTGCTCTGACGAGAAAAAGTAGAAAGTTGAAAAAGTAAAACCAAACATAAAGACAATGAATCAAGGTAAAGTTGATGTCCTGCTCGGACTGCAGTGGGGCGATGAAGGTAAGGGAAAGGTTGTTGATGTGCTGACTCCACACTATGATGTGGTAGCTCGTTTTCAGGGTGGTCCTAATGCTGGTCATACGCTGGAGTTCAATGGCGAGAAGTATGTACTCCGTTCTATCCCTTCTGGCATTTTCCAGGGTGGAAAGGTAAACATTATCGGTAATGGCGTGGTGCTGGCTCCCGATCTCTTTATGGAGGAGGCAAAGGCACTCGAGGCCAGTGGTCATCCGCTGAGAGAGCGTCTTCATATTTCGAAGAAGGCTCACCTGATTATGCCTACTCACCGTGTGCTCGATGCTGCCTACGAGGCTCAGAAAGGTAAGAACAAGGTAGGTACGACGGGTAAGGGCATTGGTCCTACCTATACTGATAAGGTAAGCCGCACGGGTCTGCGCGTAGGCGATATCCTCGAGAACTTTCCTGAGAAGTATGCTGCAGCCAAGGCTCGTCACGAGGCTATCCTGAAGTCGCTGAACTTTGAATACGATATCACGGAGGTAGAGAAGAAATGGATGGAGGGTATTGAGTACCTGCGCCAGTTCCCCATCGTGGATTCAGAGCACGAGATTAACAAGATCCTGCGTTCTGGTAAGAGCGTGCTGTGTGAGGGCGCTCAGGGCACGATGCTTGATGTCGATTTCGGTAGCTATCCTTTCGTCACCTCTTCAAACACCATTTGTGCTGGTGCTTGCACGGGTCTGGGTATCGGACCTAACAAGATTGGCGAGGTGTTTGGTATCATGAAGGCCTACTGCACACGCGTTGGTGCAGGTCCTTTCCCCACAGAGCTCTTCGATGAGACAGGCAAGAAGATTCGTGACCTGGGTCATGAGTATGGTGCTGTGACTGGTCGTGAGCGTCGTTGTGGATGGATTGACCTCGTAGCCCTGCGTTATTCTATCATGGTGAATGGCGTTACCCAGCTTATCATGATGAAGAGCGACGTGCTCGATGGCTTCGACACCATCAAGGCTTGTACCTCCTACAAGGTGAATGGCGTAGAGACACGCGATTTCCCCTATAACATCGAGGAGGGTATCAATCCTGTATATGTAGAGCTGCCCGGTTGGAAGACGGATATGACGAAGTTCACCTCTGAGGACCAGTTCCCCAAGCAGTTCTCTGACTACATCAAGTTCTTGGAGAAGGAACTCGAAACGCCTATCACCATCATCAGCATCGGTCCTGACCGTGAACAAACAATCGTAAGAAAGTAAATGGCAAATAAACCAGGTATTCCTAAGGGAACGCGCGACTTCGGCCCTGTAGAGATGGCCAAGCGCAACTATATCTTTAATACCATCCGTAGCGTCTATGAACTCTACGGATTCCAGCAGATTGAGACCCCTGCGCAGGAAACCCTTCAGACACTGATGGGAAAGTATGGCGAGGAGGGCGACAAACTGCTCTTCAAGATCCTGAACTCTGGCGACTATCTGTCGAAAATCGAGGATAGCGAACTGACGGAGCGCAACACGCTGCGTCTGGCCTCTAAGATCTGCGAAAAAGGTCTGCGCTACGACCTCACCGTGCCTTTCGCCCGCTATGTGGTGATGCACCGCGAGGAACTTCAGTTGCCCTTCAAGCGTTATCAGGTGCAGCCCGTGTGGCGTGCCGACCGTCCACAGAAGGGCCGCTATCGCGAGTTCTATCAGTTCGATGGCGACGTGGTGGGTTCTGACTCCCTGCTCAACGAGGTGGAACTGATGCAGATCGTCGATACCGTATTCACCCGTTTTGGCGTGCGCGTACAGATTAAAATCAACAACCGCAAGATTCTCACGGGTATCGCTGAGGTGATTGGTGCTGCCGATAAGATTGTGGATATCACCGTGGCTATCGACAAGCTCGATAAGATTGGTATCGACAACGTGAATGCCGAACTTCGTGAGGATGGACTGAGCGACGAGCAGATAGAGAAGCTGCAGCCTATCATCATGCTCGAAGGCACCAACGAGGAGAAACTCAACACCATCGCTGAGGTGCTCGCTTCAAGCGAGACAGGCTTAAAGGGCGTCGAGGAAACCAAATATATCCTTAGTTTCCTGACTTCACTTAACAATGAGATTCAGCTTGACCTGACTCTGGCTCGTGGTCTGAGCTACTACACAGGTGCTATCTTCGAGGTGAAGGCTCTCGACACGCCTATGGGCAGTATCTCTGGTGGTGGTCGTTACGACAACCTCACGGGTATCTTCGGAATGCCTGGCCTCTCGGGTGTGGGCATCTCGTTTGGCGTAGATCGTATCTACGACGTGCTCAACGCGCTGGACCTCTATCCCAAGGATTCCCTGCAGACCACGCAGGTGCTCTTCATCAACTTTGGCGAAAAGGAAACAGCCTACTGTCTGCCCGTCATCGCTAAGGTGCGCCAGGCAGGCATCCGTGCCGAGATCTATCCTGACAGCACGAAGATGAAGAAGCAGATGTCGTATGCCAACGCCAAGCAGATTCCTTTCGTGGTGCTGGCTGGCGACAACGAGATTGCTGAGGGCAAGGTGACGCTGAAGAATATGGAGACTGGCGAGCAGATGCTCGTTTCAGCTGAAGAGCTCATTGCAAAACTCTCGTAATCACGTAATGCCGATATCTCGATACATCGATATTTCGAAATCTCGAAAAAATAAAATGAAACAATTCAAACTACTTACTATGTTGATGGCCCTGGTGCTCCTTTGCACCTCGGCCACCAACCAGAAAACGACTACTATCTTTATCATTGGCGACTCAACAGCTGCCAAAAAGGATATCTCCAATGGCAAGCAGGAGCGAGGGTGGGGCATGATGCTTCAGAGTTGTTTTGATCCTGAGTATATCGTCGTAGATAATCATGCCGTAAATGGTCGCTCTTCGCTTTCGTTTATCAATGAGGGACGATGGGATAAGGTGCTGGAGAAGATGAAGCCTGGCGACTACGTCATCATCCAGTTCGGACATAACGACGAGAAGCCAAAGGCCGACCGGCACACCGATCCAGGTTCCACGTTCGACTATAATCTGGCAAAGTATGTGCGCGAGACGCGTGAGCATGGTGGCATTCCCGTGCTGATGAACTGCGTGGTGCGTCGCAACTTCTTTGTGAAAGCGCCAGAGATTGAGGATGATGAACTGTTGCGCACATCGACCTTCAAGGACGGGGTGAAGATGGTAGAGGGCGACTCCCTGATCGACACCCACGGACTCTATCGCGTAGCCCCTCGTGACGTGGCACAGAGAATGAACGTACACTTCGTGGATGCCAACAAGATTACCCACGACCTGGAACAAGGGTTGGGACGCGAGGCATCGAAGAAACTCCACATGTGGTACAAGCCAGGCGAAGAACCTTCGGAGCCGAAAGGCAAGCAGGACAATACACATTATAATATATATGGCGCGCGCGTAGTAGCGAATTTGCTGGCAGATGCGCTGTGTGAAGAGATTCCCGTGCTGAAGAAATATCGCATTAAAGAAAAATAGAATAAAAATCCTGCAAAAAAGTTGCAGGATTTATTTTTTATCGTTATCTTTGCAAAAAATAACCCTATTACTAACCAAATATTGATTTAAAGAATTATGAAGAAAAAGTTTATCTGCGCCGTTTGTGGATATATCTATGAAGGCGATGAAGCTCCCGAGAAGTGCCCCATTTGTAAGGCTCCTGCCTCAAAGTTCTCTGAACTGAAGGATGATGCCGATATGACCTACGCTACCGTTCACAAGATTGGTGACGGCAAGCCCGAGGGCGTTTCTGAAGAGATGATCAACGACCTGCGTGCTCATTTCAATGGTGAGTGCAGCGAGGTAGGCCAGTATCTGGCTATGGCCCGTCAGGCTGACCGTGAGGGCTATCCCGAGATTGCCGAGGCCTTCAAGCGTTATGCTTTCGAAGAGGCCGACCACGCCTCTCGTTTCGCAGAGTTGCTGGGCGAGGTCGTATGGGATACCAAGACCAACTTGGAGAAGCGTGCTGCTGCTGAGGCTGGTGCTTGCGAGGATAAGTTCCGCATTGCCAAGAACGCCAAGGCTGCCGGCTTCGACGCTATCCACGACACCGTTCATGAGATGGCCAAGGACGAGGCTCGTCACGGTGCTGGCTTCGCTGGTCTGCTGAAGCGCTATTTCGGCAAATAAGTAATATAGATCTTTAAAAAAAGAGCGCCCGAATCAATTTGATTTCGAGCGCTTCTTTTTTACCAGATGCGGATACGGTCCTCAGTCTTGCGATATAGCTTGTCGCTCTCTTTGATGTTGAAGAGCTTGTACCAGTCATCGGTATTAGCAACAATACCATTGGTGCGCTCGCGTGGGAGCGAGTGCTCGTCTTTCATGGCGCCTTCATCATTGATGCCATTCGTGCGGGCTTCTGCATATGCGGCACTATACTTAGAGTGCCAGAGCCAGCCATAGGCTTCATAGAAGCGCTTACGCTGAAGGTCAAACTGCTCACCAAAGAAGCCGGCATTATTCAGGTACTGCGTGTACATGTCGTAGGCGATGAGGAATCCGCCGAGGTCAGCAATATTCTCTGCTGCGGTGTATCTGCCATCGTTGCGGAGACCAGGCTTTTCCTCAGGCATGACCTCCAAGCTGCTGAAGTAGCTGATAATCAGTTCTGCGCGGCGCTGGAATTCTTCCCTGTCATTTTCTGAATTTGGTATAAAAGCAGAGGCTCTTGAGGCGTGTGCTTCGGGGAGCCCCTTTTGTTGGTTTAATCTTTAATGTTTAATGTTTGACTTTTGGCTTGTTTCGCCTTGCGTTTTGGCCTTAAACGCTTGGCGTTTCAGCCTGTTTTGCCTCGCGTTTTGGCCTGTTTCGCGCGGCGCTTCGTTGATACTCGCGATATATCT
>CACYXD010000001.1 GCA_902778255.1 uncultured Prevotellaceae bacterium | reverse complement strand
GCGCGAAGGCCAGTACTCATCATAAGGCGTGGGCTCACCAAGATAGTCGAACCCCGTCCATACGAACTCACCAATCACCCAGTCCTTATCATCCTGCCATTGCCAGTCATCATCGGGCAAGTTACTCCACGAGCACCATTCCACATCATAACCCGAGCACTGTCCATCAGGGTGAACACCTTTATTTGTAGGTGTTACGGGGAAATAATAAGTGCCACGCGAACTAACTGTAGATGCCGTCTCCGAACCTAAGAGGAAACCATGCGTCAACGTATCGTAAGCCTTCTGGTATTTATTCAATCGATAGTTCAGTCCAGGAATATCCATGGCCTGGGCAAATCCACTGGCCAACGCATTATCCACACGGTCCATGCCCTGCGTCACTGGACGTGTTGGATCAAGGGAATGTACCAACCCCTGCAAGCGAATAGCTATCTGCCGTCCCTCCTCACTCCACTGCTCAGGAATCTCGTTACCGATAGACCACATCACGATTGACGGATGATTTCTATTTGCCTTCACCAGATTGGTGATATCCTTGTCGGCCCAGTCATCAAAGAAGCGCGCATAACCATTCTTACACTTAGGATATTTCCACATATCAAAGCTCTCGGCCATCACCATCATACCCAGCGAGTCGCAGATATCCATCTGCCATTGGCTCGGCATATTATGAGCCGTGCGGATAGCATCGCAGCCCATCTCCTTCATAATCATTATCTGGCGAATCAAAGCGGCCTTGTTGACTGCCGCACCCAGCGGGCCGAGGTCATGATGCAGGCAGACGCCCTTCAGTTTACGCGTCACGCCATTGAGCTGAAAACCCTTTTCCTTTGACACACGAACGGTGCGCAAGCCAACTTTCATTGTTTTCTGGTCGATAGCCTTTCCAAAGTCATCATATACATTAGGAGCACTCTTTCCGTCACAAAGCGTGATACGTAATTTATAAAGATGAGGCGTCTCAGGAGTCCACAGTTCGGCATTGGGAATCATGAATGTGCCGACAGCCTTTCCTGAACCTTTTTTCTGCGGTGCAGGACAGACCCATAGCTTGTTTTTGTTATCTGGAGAAAAGAGTTCCATGATGACAGGCAGTCCCTCGCCAGCATCGAGAATGGGTACCTCCACCACCAATTTGGCACAATCAATGCCTTTACCATTCTTAACATGCAACTCCGTTCTGGTGGTGATACCCCAGTCATCAATACGCGCCTGCTGAGGTGTGAGAATCAACGTCACAGGACGATAGATGCCTGCCCCAGGATACCAGCGCGAACTCTCCTCTACATTCTGCAGATGTACTTCCAATAGGTTATCACCTTCTTTGACATAAGGCGTAGCATCCACACGGAAAGTATTATAACCATAGGCCCAATAGCCTGCTTTCTGATCGTTTACATAGACCGTAGGCTCGCTCATAGCGCCATCAAAGACCAGCTCTGCGTGACCGCAGAATCCCGATGGAATCGAGAACTTTTGTTTATAATAGCCTTTCCCAATCCAAGGCAGCGAACCACTTCGGCCACTCTTCTCCGTGGCTTGCTTTTCTCCATTCTGCTCAATAGCCACCGTCTGCAGATCCCACTTCTTGTCAAAAGGGCCGCTGATGGCCCAGTCATGAGGCACGCTTACTGTTTGCCATGTGATTTGATCATGCGAGAACTGCCAGTTGTCCTGCAACTGAATTTCCTGTCGTAGCTGCGCCTGTGCAGTTGTGACACATAAGAGTGCCACTATCAGTAATTTGTTTTTCATCATTTAAGTTAGTTTTGTAGTTCATTTTTGTTTTGAAGTATTGAGGCGCTGTTTACCGCCTCAATACTTTTCTTCCGTTGCGAACGATGATACCCTTATAGTTGGCATCCACCTTCTGCCCTTTCAGATTATAGGTCTCGACACGCTGTGGCTGCAACGTCTCTATCGTCTTGATACCAGTATTCAGAGTGCAGATAAACTTCACCTTATCGATGTTGCAGTTAGCAGCACTGCTGATGGTAAAGCGTAGGATCTGTTGACCCGCTGCCAAGTTCTGGGTCAGATTTCCTTTCATCACATTATAGGTGCCCCATCCGCCAGTAGGCGTCACGGTGACGGTGCCTATCTTTGTGACGGTGGAACCATTAACGGTACTGATGGTGAAACCACCATTGCTACTGCTACCGTTAGAACAAGTGGCTTCGAATGAATATTCACCGGGTTCCTTTACGTTGACCGTATATTCCGTCCATTCATTATTTGACGTATAGCCGATGGCCGTACCGCTATTGCCTTTCACAAGATCCAAGCCCTCGTTGTCGCTGCGATAGTTGGCATCGCCCTCATCATTGGCATCGCTGTCATGGAATGACAATCCTTCGCCGCCCTGGTCGAAGTTCTCTGCCTGGATAATACCCGGCAGGTCAACTATCGTATTGTTGTAAGGCACACGTGCACCATTGACCTTCAGTGTCTTCGCCGCCGATGTCTTGCACTTACCCTCATTATTGGTCGCTATAGCTACGATAGAATAGGTTCCTTTTACCGTAGGTACATATAACAATGTGTCAGGACTCTTGGTCACAGTACCTATCAGCAGGTCGTTGGCATAGACGCTCACACTGGCTATCGTACGCGTAGAACCTGACGTCGGCTTCGCTGTCACGACAAGCTGTGTCGTATCACCCACATTGACTTTGGTGGGCTTGGCAACAACCGCCACGCTGATCTTCTTATCCTCTTCGTAACGTTTCAGCGTGAGGCTCTTGATATAGAAACCAGCCTTGTCCGTATTTAAACAGAGCACATGTTTGCCTTCTGTCAGCTCCTTCAGGAAGACACCATGAAGGGTCTGGAAATTCTTGGCACCACCTGTAGAAGGTACATTGATGATGCTCGTGTAGAAAGTCAGGTCGTCAAGACCATATTCCGAGATATGGAATGCACCCCCAGCCTTGGCTGCTGCCACTTCAGCATCAAACTGATAGATACCTGCCTCTTTCACGTCCACGGTGTATTCCATCCAACCGTCGGCCTGCGCTGCCGATGTGGCATTACGACCTATGGCCTTACTATAGGTGACACCAGAAACACCCTTGTCGTATTCGCCCATATCGATAGTACCAGGCAACTCTACCGGTGTACCGTTATATGGCTCACGCTTGGTGGTAGAAGACAAGACGGTGATTCTGGAAATACGTTCATACTTGTTGCCATCATTGGTATAAACAATGGCCTTCAGCGTACGGGTGCCTGCAGTGCTGCCAGTATATTGAGCGATATAAGGCGCCTCGGTCATCTTTTTCACGAGAGTAGTGCCATCGTAAAGCACTACTGAGTCGATGGCGATATCAGCCTTCTCGGCTTTGGCGTCGTCGGTGATAAAGGTGCGCACCTTGATAGACTGCGTGTCACCCTTGGCCATACTAAAGTCCTTGGCCTTGATATACACGCCCACACGTTTCTTCATACCCGGGAACGGGCTCTTGGCATTCTTGGCGGCATCGCTGGCCATATACTCTTTCAACCAGGTCATGGCAGCACGTTCCGCGCCATCTTTATAGATGCCGGAGGTTCCCTCATTCCATGTTTTTCCGTAAACATACCCCCAAAGGGTTACACCAGCACAGTAATCACGCTCCCAGAAATATGGGATGTGATTTTTATAGTCATTCAACTGCTTTTGGTCGTTTTCCTCCTGAATATCATACTCTGTGATATACATAGGCATTTTCAGCGCATCCTGAATCTTCTTGTCTACAGTTTTCAAACTGTTAAGACTAACCCCCTTCAGATCATGACTCTGACAGCCATAGGCATCGATAGGTGCGCCAGCATCACGCAAGTTCTGAACCAGTTTGATGTAATTGTCAGTATCCCACTGGAACGTGTTATAGTCATTGTAAATCAAGATGGAGTTGGGAAAACGCTCGCCAGCCAGTTCGAAAGCCTTGATTAGCCAGTCATAACCCGTCTTACCGCCACCGCCAAGCGACTCTTTCATCAATGGGTTTCCTGGCTGGTGGGTACCGACAGCCTCGTTCACCACGTCAATCATAGGCAGGTGGTTGTATTTTTTCTTTACCTGATTATACCAGTTCTCAATGGCCTTATAGCGCTCGGTAATTGACAGATCATAGTTGAACCATTTCTCAGGATACTGAGCACCCCATATCAGCGCATGGAACTTGTAGGTGAAATTATGATTCTTGGCATAGTTGAAAGGCGTGTCGCAACCCCAGTTATAGGAGTTTCTAGTGCCCTCTACCGAGCCCCACTTCGACTCATTCTCAGGTGTCACCTGATTCCATAGTTTATAATACTGGGGGACACCGCCTCCGGCATCCATCTGCCCCCAGGTGGTGATGTTTCCTAAGAATTTATCTTGGTTGGTTGTAATCTGTGCCTTCGTCGCTAATGGCGTAAAACACATAGCTGTCAATGTAAGACAGGAAATGGTTTGGTTTAAAATACGCATTTTAATAGTACTATTCTATAGTTTTAATTTCGGAGGCAAAATTACAAATAATTTCCGACACATTGTTTATCTTATGTTTCAAATACGTTTTAATATTTGAGTTTTTTAAGAAAAAAGTTTCGCATTATGAGATTAATTACGTATATTTGCACAAAAATCTGAGACTATGTCTAATAAAAAAGTATATCGTAAAAAAGTGACTATGAAAAAAGCGAACTATACACTAATACTCCTACTGGCCCTGTTTGCCTCTGCTACATGGGCACAAGGACCTAACAATTCAGGTACTTACTATCAGACGGCTGATGGCAAGAAAGGTGAAGCCTTGAAAACAGCTTTATTTGGCATCATCAAAAATCATACAACACTCAGCTATTCTGCACTCGAAGATTATTACGTGTATACAGACAAACGCCCCGATGGGTGTGTTCGTGACTGGTATTCCAATATCACCAACTATGATTGGAATGATGATAATGGCAATAGCAAGGAAGGGGCTGGATGGAACAAAGAACACACAGTTCCACAAAGTTGGTTTGGCGAAGCAAGTCCGATGAAAAGCGACATCGTACATGTTGTACCTACTGATGCAAAAATCAACAATATGCGTTCGGCCTATGTCATTGCAGAAGTGGGAACAGTAGAAAAAGCTTCTGCAAACAATTACAGCCTGCTTGGCTCGTGCAAGACAGCAGGGTATAGTGGCAAGGTGTTTGAGCCTAACGACGAAGTAAAAGGCGACATTGCCCGCATATACTTTTATATGGCTACATGTTACCAAGACAAGCTGAAGAATTGGAGCAAAGGTGAAGTAAAGAAAGTCTTTACATCTGATGAATACCCTGGCTTGCAGCAATGGTATCTGAATATGCTTTTCAGATGGTCGCAACTCGACCCTGTTGATGATGTTGAACGTGCACGCAATAATGCTGTTGCAAGTGACGAAGTACAGGGCAACCGCAACCCATTCGTAGACTATCCCGGACTGGAGGATTACATATGGGGAAGTAGAAAAGACTCCGTCTTCTGCTACGACAAATATGACAGCACGATTATTCCTATCCCAAATCCTGACCCAGATCCCGATCCAGATCCCGATCCAGATCCCGATCCAGACCCAACCCCCGTTGACGGTGAGATAGCCCTGAACAACGCGTTCTTCGGTGTCAGTTGGAATGGTGCAAAGCCAGGGAATAGCGAGAATACACTCACTGGTACTGAGAATGGCATCACCATCACCTACTCTTTGGGTTCCAGTGCCAATATGTTCTGCAACAACGAACATATCCGTATGTATGGCGGCAATGAACTGAAGGTGGAATCTGGTAGTAGCGAAATGGTAAAACTGGAGTTCGTTACCATCGACAGCAGCAAGAAACTCCGGCTCCTGAATGGTGGAGGTTCTATTAATGGCTACACATGGACTGGTAAGACAAACAGCGTGACCTTCGGCTCAGAGGCTAACCATATCAAGATGAGTTCTGTGAAGGTGACTTTGGCCGCAAACGAGGCCAACGGCATCCAAGACATTAAACAGTCAACGGTAAACTGTCAACAAATCTATGACCTGCAAGGTCGCCGCGTATCACCCAACAGCCTAAAGAAGGGCCTTTATATTGTTGAAGGCAGAAAAGTGATTCTGAAATAATAAATGAACGATAAAACCCGCGATTTCATCGAGCAAAACCTCGATGCCGATATCCGTCAGCTGGCACTCAAAGGGTGTCGCGATCAAGACGTGGACCTGGAATTAGCTATTCGGCAGATTGCGGGCAGACAGACAGCCCGTCGGAAGTTGCCCTCATGGGCAGCTCTCGACGGCATTCTTTATCCGCCACACCTAAACATGGAGCAATGCTCCAGTGAACAGACGGCGAGGTATAAAAGAAGCCTCAACAGCCTCACCCCCAACCCCTCTCGCGGGGGAGAGGGGAGTGGTTACATTAAGCCGTCACAAACCACCCTTGTTGACCTGACTGGGGGATTCGGGGTGGATTTCGCTTTTATGAGCGAGGCCTTTGATGAGGCTATTTATGTAGAGAGGGATAGCGAATTGTTTGCCATCTCATCGGCAAACATGAAGATCTTAGCGCCTAAAGCCAAATGCTTGAACGAGGACGGATTGGAGGTGCTCCATCGCCTCGATCATGTCTCTATGATTTTCATGGACCCTGCCCGCAGGGATGATCATGGCGCACGCACCTACGGCATCAGCGACTGCACGCCCAACGTACTGGAGATAAAAGAGGAGCTCCTTCAGAAGGCCGACATCGTGATGCTGAAGCTATCGCCTATGCTCGACTGGCACAAAGCCATCAGCGACCTGGGGGAACAGTATATAAAGGAAGTACATATCGTCTCTGTGCAGAACGAATGTAAGGAATTGCTCATCGTGATGCAACAGCAACCTGCGGAACCCTTTGCCGTGCATTGTGTCAATGATGACTCCATATTCTCATACCGCCCCTCGCCCCTCTCACCTCTTCCTTCTTCCATCAGCCATCTTCCATCAGCCTACCTCTACGAGCCCAACGCCTCTATCATGAAGGCGGGCTGCTTTGCCGAGGTAGAACAGGCATTCGGCATCAGTCAGCTGGCACCCAACAGCCACCTGTTCTCTTCCGATGAGCTGATTGATGAATTCCCAGGAAGGAAATTCCGCATCATAGCCGTTTCATCCTTAAATAAGCAGGAACTGAAGCAGGCCCTGAAAGATATCCGTCAGGCCAATATCGCCGTCCGTAATTTTCCCATGTCCGTGGCCGACCTTCGTAGGCGTCTGAAACTGAGCGAGGGTGGCAACGACTACATCTTCGCTACCACCCTCGCTGAGGGAGAAAAAAAGGTGCTGATCATCTGTCAGCACCTCTAATATTCATTGTTTACTTAATCTCTTCCTGAATCTGCACCTCGCGGGTCTTGGTTTTCATCACCTTCTTGGTGCTTGGCTTCTCTACCTCTACGTCAACCATCTCAGTAGTGGTGATACGGAAGGTACCCTCACCAGTCACGATAACGCAACGGTTCTTGTCGTTCTCCTCGAAAGGCTGTACGGTATCGCCCTTTGAGTCGGTCTTCAGACGCTTGGCATCCAGTCCGTGCTCTTCAACCAGCTTCTTGGCCACGTCGTCGGCACGCTTCTGGGCATATTTCTTATTCTGCTTAGCAGAACCAGTGCCCTTATCAGCATAACCCGTTACGGTGAACTGTGCATCGTCGCTACACTTCATCAGATCAGCCACCTTCTTGATAGCCTCATCAATACCACTGGCGGCATTGGCATCGCTCTCACGAATCTGGAAGAAGATAGCCTCGTTCATCTTCATGTGCTTCGTCTCAGTCTTGGTCTTAGGCTGCTTCTCCATCACCTTGATAGTGGTGGCCTCATCTACCCAGAATGTGTCAATCACTTCGATGGTCTTGGTGACATACTTGGGAGCTGCTTTCTTATGACCGAAACGGAAGTTCACACCCAGCATAGCGGTGAACATCCAGTCGTCAGAGTTGTTGGTTTTCGAGTTGAAACGATCGTTCAGCGAGTTGGCGTTGACTTCCAGAGAAAGACCAAGGGGCTTAGCCTGATTGGTCTCCAAGCGCAGACCGGCACGCAGGTTGTGGCTCAAGCGGTTCTTGTCCCATGCCAGCGGAGTCACATCGGCAGGTATATTCAAATCCTTCAGCTCGTCATTATCCCAAGCGTAGTTCAAACCTACACCACCCAGCAGGATGACGTTCAGGAAATTGTCAGAGCCCTCGCTGAACATATTGGTCAGATTCAGCATCAGATCCAAATCGGGCGTAATATATTTCCATTTGTAATACTTGTCAATAGAGTTGAAACCACTCTTTGCCTGCCATGCGTTGACATGCAGACGGGCACCAACGACGGGCGAGAAATAATGGCCGAACGAAAGGGCTGCCGTAGGAGTGATTAACTTGTCCATGGGGGCATTGGTTGAGGTTAGCTGAACACCACCCTGTGCTTCAACATAGGAATACGATGTCCAAGAGTTTGTTTGTGCCTGTGCAGCACCTGCCATCAGCAACATAGCGGCTGCAGCAGTCAATAGGTTTTTGCTTTTCATTACTCTAGAGGTTTTTAAAAAATCCGATTTTCTGCGTGCAAAGATAATAATTTTTCTTGAAATGACAAGAAAAGTTGCTAAAAATCCTTTTTTTATGTTGACATATCACGAAAAATTGCTACCTTTGTACATTGATTATAAAAAACAATAACAACATATTGCAACAATGTCTCCTATCGAAATTAAACGTGTGACCGACAAGCGCGGCCTCGACGCGTTCATTCAGTTACATTATGATTTGTATCGTGGAAACCAATTCGATGCACCTAATCTGTACAAAGATGAACTCAGGACACTGAGCCGTGACAAGAACTCTGCCTTCGATTTCTGCGATGCCGAGTATTTCCTGGCCTATCGTGACGGAAAGGTGGTGGGTCGTGTGGCTGCCATCGTCAACTATCGTTACAACGAGCAGTGGCAGCGCCCCTGCGTACGTTTCGGCTGGCTCGACCTGATTGACGATGCAGAGGTGATGCGTGCCTTGCTCGCTGCTGTAGAGGATTACGGTCGCGAGAAGGGTATGAAGGAAATCATCGGTCCCCTTGGTTTCACCGATATGGATCCCGAGGGTATGCTCACCAAGGGCTTCGACCAGCTTGGAACCATGGCCACCCTCTACAACCATCCCTACTACCCCGTGCTCATGGAGCAGATGGAGGGCTACGAGAAGGACAACGACTACGTGGAGTATAAGGTCTTCGTGCCAGAGAGCGGTATGCCCGAGAAGATGAAGCGTGTGGCAGAGCTCACCATGGAGCGCTATAACCTGCATGTCAAGAAACTGAAGAAATCAGAAATCTATGGTCCCGAGAAATACGGACACCGCGTCTTCGACGTCATCAACAAGACCTTCGGCCACCTCTATGGCTATTCGGAGATGTCAGAGAAGCAGATGGACGAGTACGTGGATATGTACTTCAAATTCATTGACCTGGAGCTGCTCTGTATCATTGAGGACTGGAACACCCCCGACCACGACTGCGTGGGTGTGGGCATCACCATCCCCTCGCTCACCAAGGCCCTGCAGAAATGCCGTAACGGTCGTCTGTGGCCCTTCGGCTGGTGGCATATCATGAAGGCGTTGAAGTTCAAGAAGACCGATGTCGTTGACTGTCTGCTCATCGGCGTATTGCCCGAATACCGCGCCAAGGGTGCCAACGCCCTCCTCTTCTACGACCTCATCCCCATCTACCAGAAGTACGGCTTCAAGTGGGGCGAGACCCATGTGGAGATGGAGACCAATGGCAAGGTGCAGAGCCAGTGGATGTACTTCGATCACGAACAACATAAACGCCGCCGCTGTTACAAGAAAAGCCTATAAAGCCCCCTCCGTCTGAGGGAGGGTGTTTGTAATCCCGCTCGGCCAGAGCGGGATTATTATTAGTTGGGTTCTACTCATTAGGTAGGCATTGAACATATTATTCAAAATAGGAGCCACTTAACAAGCTTTCCTTGTGCATCGAAATAGAACTCACCGTACTTGGCATCGTTGCGTGCGACGTATTTGTAATCGGTACGTGAGGGATTATAGCGTTTTGTGGTGCTTAGGCCATAGAGGGTGTACACTTTCATGTTACCGCTGTTGTGGGTGTACTTGAAGTTACCCATGCCACCCTTTGCCCATTCTGCCTGTACGTCCTTAACCAGCATCCCCTTTTTCAAAAATGACATTGTCTGCTCGGCATCGCCTGCGTTTACAATGACTGTCCATTTACCCTCGGTGTCTTTTGCCAAGACACCACATGAGGTAGACTCATTATTGCGTGCAACAATCAGCCCCTGGACACCATCTTGAGAAAAAGGCATAAGTTTGACATCCGGACCAGACCAAGAAAAGTTTTTTACATAGCGCTTACCTGCTTCCGTAAATTCAATGGTCATGATGATGGTATTGCCTTTAGTGCCGAAGTTGATGACTTCAAGTGTGGCCGTCGAGGTGTTGGGATTTTCCACAAGAGTCATCTGGCCGTTGCCGAATTTTGCTTTGGCGAAATTTCTCGTCACCTTATAGTTGTGGTCAACATACTTTGTACCTGCTGCCAGTCTCTGTGCGTCGGCGATGACAGGATCTTCCTTGATGTTATTGACGCGCTCAGCTTCTGCTGCTTTTGCGGCTGCCTGCATTTCCCGTTCCTCTTTAGTAGATAGGCATTTCCCATTTTTGAAAACGCCGTATTTGTTCTGTGAGGCATATACCTCAAATGAGCTTTGGGTACCATTGTTCTCCATATAGGGTAGCAGTTTCTCTTTAATCTGTTTATCAACCTCTTTGCTTGGAGTGTTACTCTGGATGTTATTAATTGATATAGCGCTAAAGGCTTTTGGTGCCAACATAAACTCTTCACATTCCCATAATTCGGCGATATTTCTTTTATGTGAGAAGAATGATATATTAGCCAACCTTACATTAGCATTGTATTTTTTTTCGTCGTATTTGACAGTAACGACGGCACCGTTTTTGTAATGCTTTTTCCAACCGCCTATCTGGTAATCAATGTCATTTTGAGACATTGACGGTTGTTTACCCCAGAGATAGTCGCCATTTAAAAAGGTTACTTTAAATTCTTTTTGTATTATATCTTGACTGGTCATTACATCTTTTGACATACTTATCGAATAGGTCCAAGTGCGTCCCTTTTTGTCGCTACATGTTGTTTGACTGGACGAATTGGTTACTTGGGGTATTTGCTTTTTGTAACGGTTCCCTCCAACTTCCAAATACACTTCCTTCATTTGAGCTTGCAAATAATATGGCAAACCTTCAGGAATATCGAGTTTCTGGATGTCATATTTCATAATGCGCAAAAGGTTGGCTATTTCTTTCGAGAAATCGCCTTGGGGAATCTTCAGACCAAAATCTATGAAACCATCAGCATCAACGACAATATCCCTTGTCAGCGTTTCGGTCGATTTCTGAATTTCATTATTTTTGTTGTATGAGTATTGATTTTGGATAGGAATGCCGCTTTGAGATATACGGAATGAGGTTTGGTTACAATTCTTTCCTATGTACCACCTTGTAAATGAGCCACCAGCCTTTAGTCTTATTTTATCTGACTCGTCGTAGGTAATGGTTCCGTTGAATGTGTTGTTAAGTGGAGTACCGTCTTTTATTTTTACTATTGCGTCAGTAACAGTACGGTCGGCGAATGTGCCTTCAATGGTTAGACCCTTCACCGTCAGCTCTCCAAGACCTTCTGGAATTTTCTGTTTGTTTACTTTACCATTATAGGTGTGACCGAGATATTCAATCTTCTTTGCCGCAGTATCCTGAGGTACGGTCAACATAGTGCTAAACAGCACAGCTGCCAAAAGCGTGATGTATTTCTTTGTTTTCATAATGTTGATTGTTTTTTGTTATTAGTAAAGTTGATTTCTTCCGCAAAGATATGACTTTTCAGCAAAAGAGATTCTGTCCATTCCAGCCCATTCTTACTGTCCGCATCAGTCCATTTCAGCCCATTTATACTAATTGCTGACTTATTTCTTGTCATTAAACCTTGTCTTCTGACGGAAAATGTGTAACTTTGCGTTATGATTATCACCAAACAACACATTGCAGCCCTACGGCAGGCTATCGAGGAAAGTACAGGGCAACGGCCCCAGACTCCCAAAGATTTCGACCAGCTTAGTGAATCTATCTATAATAGAGTGGGCGAGATGCTGAGTCGTAATACGCTGCGACGCATCTGGGGGCGTCTGCCCGATAAGCGGGAGCCCCGCCACAGTACGCTCTCCATCTTAGCACACTTCATCGGCTATGCCAATTTGGAGGCTTTTGTAACTAACAGCACAGTGCCTAACGACGATCAGCCAAGCATATTGTCTCTAGGTCGTCAACTGAGCGTCATTGACGGACTGACACGCGGCGATTGCCTGCGACTGATGTGGCGCCCAGGACGTGTGTGCGACGTGGAGTACAACGGCGACCTGCATTTTCGTGTTATAGCGTCCAAGAACACAAGACTTTCCACTGGCGACACCTTCCTCTGTTCACTCATCATCGAGGGACAGCCGCTTTATCTCGACCAATTGAAGCAAGGTAGCAACCCTCCAACAGCATATATCTGCGGAAAGCAGGGAGGCGTAATGTTTGAACTTCTGCACTGATTAACGTAACAATCTATGGAAGAAGAATATTCCTGCTATATTTCCGAAATTACAACAGAGCCTGTCAGCAAGCAGTTTTCAGACTTGACTATTGAGTACACATCAGGCTTTAACGTGATCGCACGCGCACAGCGCTATGGCCGTTGGTATATGCTGAAGGGACTGAACGATGCAAACCGTGACAAAGCGATGCCCCGCCAAATGCTTCGAAAAGAGTTTGACATACTCATACGTATGCAGCATCCCAATGTTGTGCAGACCATAGGAATGGAGCAAGTGGAAGGGCTGGGCACCTGCATCGTGATGGAATATGTTGAGGGAATAACGCTGAAAGAGTGGTTGCAAACAAAAAGCAAAACGAAAAAGGGAACGGGTGGGAAGGATGCCGACGCACTCCGCATCATGGACGAACTGTTGCAGGCCGTTGCATACGTTCACTCGCTCGGAATAGCACATCGCGACCTGAAACCACAGAATATCATGCTCACCAGACAGGGACTTCACGTAAAGCTGATAGACTTCGGTCAGTCTGACACCGATGACTATGCCGTACTGAAACAGC
The DNA here is from genome assembly GCA_902778255.1 of uncultured Prevotellaceae bacterium. Lineage (GTDB taxonomy): Bacteria > Bacteroidota > Bacteroidia > Bacteroidales > Bacteroidaceae > Prevotella. Next base: position 209,039 of record CACYXD010000001.1, on the reverse strand, counting down.
CAGCAGGTACTGTCAGCTATATGTCGCCCGAACAGATGACAATGCAGATACCTGACATCCGTAACGATATTTACTCAATCGGTGTCGTGATGAGGCAGATGCCTCTACCCAGTTATTATAAGCGTGTTGGAAATCGATGTCTGCTCCCCATCGAGGAACGCTATCAGAGTATTGAGGAAATGGAGAAAGACATCATCACACAAAGATCACAAACCAAACAACTGATGCGCTGGGGAGGAGTTATCGTTGTGGGATTATTTCTAACCGTTATGGGATTCTTGGTGTGGCATGTGCAGCGGCTCGACAATGAACTGAACCGTGTGTCCTACGCCAAAGAGAAAGCTATCGAGGCACTTCATATTGAGATGGAGCGCACCCAACTGGAACAGCATACTGACACGCTGACAAGATGGGAATACCGTTGGCATGACTTCATGCAACGGATAATGACAGTCAATCAATTCTGTTACGACTATACCGACCGACTTGATGAGCGTTTCACAGATAACGACCGCGACCGTATTCGTGAAGCGCTGCTTAACGAGTGGCAGCTCTGGCAGCAACGCATCTGTACCCTCAGTACAGCCAAAGTGGCGGCAAAGCGGCGAAAGGCTCATCGGTCAAAATCTGGTATGGAGTAGCGAAACATATTCCATACAAAGGCATTGTGATAGGCTTCGGCACTGGTAGCAGGTACTACAAGTGTTGCAAAGCGCAACGTGTGCTCGTCAAACACATCGTTATAGGAGTCGGGAGGCATGATAGCCCTCACCTCTATGCGCTGCAGTTTAGTACATCCGCGGAAGGCATAGGGCCAGATGTATTTCGTACCGCAAGGCACTACAATAGAACGTAGTGAACTGCAGTTCATAAACGACTGGTCCCCAATATCGTGAATGGTGTTGGGTAGCACAACGTCAGTCAACCGACGGCAATTGGCCAAAGCGTGGCGTGAAATACAGGTAACACGGAATATCTGTCCGTCAGGGGCTGTCACTTTCTCGGGTACCTCAATACAACCAGTGAGAGTTGTATCAATAGCGGTCTTAAAATAACTCTCATAGCCCAAAGACACTTCAGTTGGAATACTTCTTATAATATAGTTCGCATCTACCTTTTTTCCGTTGCAATAGACAAAAGCACGAAGGCAATCGCCTTTGTGCCAATTGTGCTGGCTCCAAGTCGTAAGCGACAGTAAACAGCAAAGCAATATGGTAATATAGCGTATCTTCATCTATGATTCACGTATTCCTATCGCAAAAGTAATATTTTTATTCAAAATCTCCAAAATATAATAAAAGAAAAATGGGTAACGGTTTTCATACTTCGTTTTTTTTGCGTATATTTGCAGCCGAAATACACTTTATTATAAAGGATAGATGGAAAGTATTAATTACACTGACGACAACATCCGAACCCTCTCGGGTACCGAGCATATCCGCCTGCGCCCTGGTATGTATATCGGCCGACTGGGTGACGGCTCCTTGGCCGAAGACGGTATCTACGTGCTGCTGAAGGAAGTCATTGACAACTCTATCGATGAGTTCAAGATGAAGGCCGGCGACCGCATTGAGATCAATGTGGACGACAACCTGCGTGTCTCCGTGCGCGACTATGGACGCGGCATCCCGCAGGGCAAGATGATCGAGGCCGTCAGCGTGTTGAACACAGGTGGTAAGTACGACTCTAAGGCCTTCAAGAAGTCTATCGGTCTGAATGGTGTCGGCGTGAAAGCCGTCAACGCCTTGAGCAGTCATTTCGAGGTTCATTCCTATCGCGACGGAAACGTGCGCAAGGCCACCTTCGAGAAAGGAAAGCTGGTGAGCGACACCACCGAGCCCTCTGACGACGAGAACGGCACCTATATCTATTTCGAGCCCGACAATACGCTGTTCGTCAACTATAAGTTCCATGACGATATCGTGGAGACGATGCTCCGCAACTATACCTATCTGAACACGGGACTGGCCATCATGTACAACGGCCGACGCATCCTCTCGCGCCGCGGACTGGAGGATCTGCTCAAAGACCGCATGAGCGCCGATGCCCTCTACCCTATCATCCACCTGCAGGGCGAGGATATCGAGATAGCCTTCACCCATGCCAACCAGTATGGCGAGGAGTATTACTCCTTTGTCAACGGACAGCATACCACGCAGGGCGGTACCCATCAGAGCGCCTTCAAGGAGCATATCGCCAAGACCATCAAGGAGTTCTACCAGAAGAACTTCGAGTATGGCGACATCCGCACAGGTATCGTGGCAGCCATCGCCCTGAACGTAGAAGAGCCGATGTTCGAGAGCCAGACCAAGATCAAGCTCGGCTCGCTCACCATGGCTCCTATGCCCACTCAGGTAGATGCCGATCACCCCATGCCGCCTTCCATCAATAAATATGTAGGCGACTTCATCAAGACCGAGGTAGACAACTACCTGCACAAGAATCCCGATGTGGCCGATGTGATGCTTCAGAAGATTCAGGAGAGCGAGAAAGAGCGCAAGGCAATGGCTGGCGTCACCAAACTGGCACGTGAGCGCGCCAAGAAGGCCAACCTGCACAACCGCAAGCTGCGCGACTGCCGCATCCACTATAGCGATGCCAAGAACGACCGCAAGGAGGAGTCCTGCATCTTTATCACCGAGGGCGACTCGGCCAGCGGCTCCATCACCAAGAGCCGCGACGTAAACACGCAGGCCGTCTTCTCATTAAGGGGAAAACCCCTGAACACCTTCGGGCTTACCAAGAAGGTGGTCTATGAAAACGAGGAGTTCAACCTCCTGCAGGCCGCCCTTGATATCGAGGAAGGCATGGACACCCTAAGATATAATAAGGTGATAGTGGCCACCGATGCCGATGTTGACGGTATGCATATCCGCCTCCTGATCATCACCTTCTTCCTGCAGTTCTTCCCCGAACTGATCCGCGAGGGCCACGTCTATGTGCTGCAGACACCCCTGTTCCGCGTGCGCAACCGTCGCACCAAGATTCGCAACAAACAAGTGCTGGCCGATGAAGACTCGAAAAGAGCCAACACCCAGCACCCATCACCTAAGAGCGACTTCATCGTGCGCTATTGCTATAGCGAGGAAGAGCGCGTGAATGCCATCCGCGACTTAGGTCCCGATCCTGAGATCACCCGATTCAAAGGTCTTGGCGAGATCTCGCCCGAGGAGTTTGCAGGCTTCATCGGTCCCGACATCCGTCTGGAGCAAGTCACCCTGCATAAGACCGACCAGGTGCAGAAGCTCCTGGAATACTACATGGGCAAGAACACCATGGAGCGCCAGAACTTCATCATCGACAACCTGGTCATCGAGGAAGACCGACCAGAGGAAGAGGAAGAACTGTGAATCACGGGGGAATCAAAGGCCTGTTGCAGTGAGTCATGTGTCTCCGTGATTCATGATTCCTGCTTAATTTGCATATTATTCTAATAACGTATATAGCCATGAGAAGATTCTACTTGGTTGCAATAGCCATTTTATGGTCGTTGATGATTCACGCAGTTACTGTTGAGATTGACGGCATCGCGTATTATATCAATCTGAAGACCGGCTTAACGGAAGTAACCAGTAATGCTACTCATCCTTATAGTGGTGACATTGTCATAGCAGAGAAGATTGTCTATGAGGAAACTGAATATACGGTGACAGCCATAGGTGAAAGAGCTTTCTTTCAGAAAAAACATCACATCTGTCACTTTTCCTAAGAGCATCACAACAACAAAGTCCCACAAAGGTCTTGTCATTATCAAATCAAAGGACAGAAACACAAGGAAAACCGTCAAAGGATCAAGGTGATAGGTCTGAAGCCAACCTTTAAGTAGTGTCCATCTTTTGGGGGTCACTTCAGTTGTAAAGGAGCCTGAAACGCAACCTAAACAAGCAGCAAACGGATTGTAAAGAAGCAGCAAACGGATTGAGAAGTGGCAGTAAACGCACCGAGATGTAGGGGTTCGCGGGTCAGGATGTGCCGGTTCGCGGGTCGCGAACCGGCACATCTCGATCCGTTTGCTGCTTCTTTACAATCCCAAACAAGCTATTTGGCATCCTCATTCATGCTGTTTCAGTATCAAAAACAGGCCATTTCGCAAAAAATGAGCAACACCTAACATTTTAGATGTAAACTACTGATAATAAATAAGTTAACCCTGGTATGTGTTGCTCAAACACCTACCAAAGACCTACCATACACCTAACCTAACACCTACCATAAATGTAAAACGGACATATTGAGATCTTATATAACTATGGTAGGTGTATGGTAGGTGTTTGGCCAACACCTACCATGCCTCAAACCCTTTATACATCAGGGTTTCAACCCTATTATGGTAGGTGGTTAGGTGTTTTTGCGATGTCTTACCTAAAAAACGTAAGCGTATCTGCTTTCCCTTTCAATCTATCCCAGTGCCTCTATGAGTCAAAGGCCTGTCACCATGATTCATTGCTCGCATAATAAAAATGCCCTCCGAAGAGGGCATATAGGATAAAATCCTTCGGCATATAGCCTTATTGTGATAAGATGTAGAAAATCTTACGCGGCAAAGGTAGATAATTATAACGAAACAACAAAATTTTTTTGTGATAATAATTGTTTTTCATCACTATTTTTGTATTTTTGTGCTTGAAATCTAAAAACTATAAATATGAAGAAAAGAATTCTCGGTATAGATACTGGTACTAATAGCCTTGGTTGGGCAGTTGTAGATAAGAATGAAGACGGGTCTTATTCCTTAATTCGTAAAGGTAGCCTTATCTTTCAAGAAGGTGTAAAGATAGAAAAGGGAATAGAATCATCAAAGGCTGCCGATAGGACGTCCCATCGTGCCCTCAGAAAGCAGTATTTTCGTAGAAGGCTCAGAAAAATTGAGGTTCTCAAAGTGCTTGTGGAATTGGGTTGGTGTCCGTATTTGTCTCCCGAAGCTCTACATCAGTGGCATGTAAAGAAGACATATCCAATGGATGAGGCATTTATATCTTGGCAACGGACTAATGATAATTTTGAAGAGAATCCCTATTATTATAGACATTTATGCCTGCATGAGAAGTTAGACTTTAGTAAAGAGGCAGGCAGATATATACTTGGAAGAGCTATGTATCACCTTGCTCAGCGAAGAGGTTTTCTTAGCAATCGTTTGGATCAGGGCAATGATGACGAAACGGGTAAGGTGAAGGAAGCCATATCCTCATTATCAAAGAGTATGGCAGATGCAGGATGTGAGTATCTGGGTGACTACTTCTATAAGATATACAAGGAGAAGGGCAATACCGAAAGAATACGAACGCATTATACTGATCGTGAGGAACACTATAAGAAGGAGTTTTATGCCATCTGCCACCAGCAGAACCTTTCTGACGAGCAGATAGAAACCCTAGAAAAAGCGTTGTACTTCCAGCGTCCATTGAAGAGTCAGCGACAGAGTGTGGGTAAATGTACTTTCGAGCCCAAGAAACCTCGTGTGTCAGATTCTCATCCCGCTTTTGAGATGTTCAGGATGCTGCATTTTGTGAACAACATTAAAATAAAAGGCCCTCATGATGTGGAACTTCGCCCCCTCTCACAAGAGGAATATGAGAAGGCAAAGCCTATGTTCTTTAGGAAAACCAAGCCCCAGTTCGATTTTGAAGATATAGCAAAAGCCATAGCTGGCAAGGGTAAATATCAATATATAAAAGATGCAGGCGACAAGGCGTATAAGTTTAACTATCGAATGACGCATGGCGTAACAGGTTGTCCTACTATCGCAAGCCTCATGTCTGTTTTTGGCGATGATTATGTCTCGGCTATCGCAGAGCGATATACGTTATCGGCTGACAAAACACCAAGCCAAATGGTCAATGATGTTTGGAATGTTCTCTATAGCTTCAGCGACAAGGAAAAGGTTAGGCAATGGGGCAAGGAGAAACTTCAGTTGGACGATGAGGAGGCTGAAAAGTTCTCAAAGATCAAACTCACCCATAGCTTTGCGTCGCTCAGCTTGTCGGCAGTCAACAAAATACTCCCTTGGCTGGAACAAGGTCTTATCTATTCTCATGCTGTGCTAATGGCCAAGGTGCCCGATATAGTAGGAGAGAACGTATGGAAAAATAGAGGTGAATCCATCACGAAGGAACTTCTTTCATTGATTGCTAGTTTCAATCCCAAAGATACCACCATGCAGGGAACGCTTGATTTCTGTATTAAGGACATCCTGAAGGATATGTGTGAACTGGTGCCGGGTGCTGCCGAAAAGCTATACCATCCCTCTATGATAGAAACCTATCCAGATGCCAAGAAGAACGATCAAGGCGTTTATCAGTTGGGATCACCAAGAACGAATGCTGTACGCAATCCCATGGCCATGCGCTCGCTCCATCAATTAAGAAAGGTGATTAACACATTGCTCCGCGAAGGCACCATCGACAGTCAGACGGAAGTACACATTGAGTATGCTCGTGAGTTGAACGATGCCAACAAGCGCAAGGCGATAGCCCAATGGAACAAGGACCGAGAGAATCAGCGAAAGAAATATGCAGAGGATATTCGCAAACTATATAAGCAAGAATGCAAAAAGGATATCAACCCAACGGATGACGATATCATAAAGTTCCAACTCTGGGAGGAGCAAAACCACATTTGTCTTTATACGGGTGATTCCATAGGAATCTGCGAGTTTATCGGGCCCAATCCCAGTTATGACATTGAACATACCATCCCACGTAGTGTGGGTGGTGACAGCACACTTGAGAACATGACGCTATGCTCCAGCAAGTTCAATCGCAAGGTGAAAAAAGCAAAGCTGCCCACTCAATTGTCAAACTATGAGGAAATCATGTCTAGGCTTGACGAATGGCGCAAGAAGATAGATAAGTTGCGTAAAGATGCGGATCACGTTAAGACCCATTCGGGCATGGACAAGGCTATTAAAGACCGCCAGATACAAAAACGTCATCTGCTGAAGTTGGAGCTCGACTATTGGGTTGGAAAATACAAGCGTTTCCAAATGGAGGAAGTTCCTGAAGGTTTTGCGCGCAGACAGGGCGCAGGCATAGGACTTGTTGGTAAATATGCGGGATTGTATCTGAAATCCCTGTTCCATAAGGCCGACGACAGAAGTAAGAGCAATGTGCGTGTAGTAAAAGGAGCCACCACGGCAGAATATAGAAAGATGTGGGGCATACAAGATGAATATGAAAAAAAGTCTCGCGACAATCATGTTCACCATTGCATCGATGCCATTACTATAGCCTGTATTGAGCCTGGAGAATATAATGCCACAGCCAGGTATTATCAGCAATTAGAGGAATATGAAAGAACGAATGTAAACAAGCCTTCGTTCCCCAAACCGTGGTCAACCTTTACTGAGGATATAAAGGCTATCGCTCAGGAGATGCTGGTTGTTCACAGTACACCAGACAATATGCCCAAGCACGCCCGTAAATATGTTCAGACCTCCAATGGCAAGAAACTGGCTTTGGGCGACTCTGCCCGTGGCTCGTTGCATAATGACACTTATTATGGGGCAATAGAACGTGATGGTCAGATAAAATACGTTATTCGCAAGGAATTAAGTAGCATTAAAGAAACTGATATTGAGAATATCGTTGATGATGTTGTTAAGGAGAAGGTAAAGCAAGCTATTGCAGAAAAAGGCTTTAAGAAAGCAATGGAGGAAGACATCTTTATGAATGAAAAAAAAGGCATAAAGATAAAGAAGGTGAGATGCTACACTCCGTCTGTAACAAATCCCTTGCACATTCGCACACATAGAGACAAATCACAAAAGGAGTACAAGCGTCAGTTCCATGTGACACTGGATGGAAACTATTGTATGGCCATCTATGAGGGAGAAATAAAGGGTAAGATGAAGCGAACTTACGAAGTAGTCAACATGATAGATGCCGCCTCCTATTTCAAGAAGAGCGCAGACCTCACGAAGTGTTATCCAATAGCTCCAGAAAACAAGAACGGGCTGAATTTTAGATGCATAGTACGTACTGGTACACAGATTATTCTTCTGCAATCAGACGATGAGCAGATCAATCTCACAAACAGGGAAGATGTGGCCCGACGTTTCTACTTTGTAGCTGTAATGCGTAGTGATGGTCGTATAGTTTTGCGTTATAACCAAGATGCACGTGATGCCACGACATTGAAGAAAGAACGTAAATCGGGCGCGTATAAAGTAGGCGAATCATATAGATCGGAAATCATGCTCTCCTTGTCAGACTTCCATGCTTTGGTCGAGGGCGTTGATTTCAAAATCAATGTTCTCGGCGAAATAGAAATGCTATAATACTGAACGATGCTGAAGCGTACACTTGTCTTTTCTAGCCCAATGATTCTTTCTCTGAAGAATCAGCAATTGGTGCTTGCATATAAGGATTCTCCTGATGAAAAGCAGACTGTACCCATTGAAGATGTTGGTGTAGTCTTGTTAGAACATCAGCAAACGTCCGTCACCTTACCCTTGCTTAACGCTTTGGCAGAAAATGAGGTGCAGGTCGTTATATGCAATGACAAGGGAATGCCAAACGCAATGGTTCAGAGCATGAATAGTAATAACCTGCAAGGCGAAACACTAAGAAATCAGATTGCCTGTGGTGAAGTTCTTAAGAAACAACTCTGGAAACAAGTGGTTGAGGCTAAAATTCGAAACCAAGCATCTCTTTTGGATAGTGTTGGTGAAAATGGAAATGTCCTCAAACCTTTCTATACCAATGTAAGAAGTGGTGACGTTGATAATCGTGAAGGTATAGCTGCTCGTATATATTTTCAGCATTTATTTGGTGATAGCTTCATTCGCAACAGAGATGAGCCTGGAATCAATGTATTGCTAAACTATGGATATTCCATTCTAAGAGCAGCTACATGCAGGGCAATTGTCTCTTCAGGTCTGTTGCCTGCAATAGGCATTTTTCATCATAACAGAAGTAATGCTTATCCATTAGCTGATGATTTGATGGAACCCTTCAGACCCTTTGTTGATGGTGTAGTGTATGATTTGGCAATGCGTGGGAATACAGAGCTTACTAAAGATGTAAAAGGAGAGTTGATACGTGTGTTGTATACTGATACCTTATATGAAAAGGTAAAGCGTCCTCTTAGTGTTGGTTTGTCGATGACTACAGCAAGCATGGTGAAGTGTTTTTCAAAAGAGCTTAGTTCACTCAGTTTGCCAGCAATGCCATGATATATGAGAGACTAAATGCATATCACATTATGTGGTTGTTCGTGATGTTTGATTTGCCTGTCTTAACCAAGAAGGAACGTAAGGATGCGGCTTTGTTTCGCAAGAACTTGGAAAAAGATGGCTTTGCTATGCATCAGTTTAGTGTTTATATAAGGTACTGTGGTTCGTTAGAAAGTGCACAAGTGCATATCAAGAGAGTTAAGAGTTTTACCCCGGAAAAGGGGCATGTGAGCGTTCTTTCAATTACTGATAAACAATACTCTAACATCATTCATATATGGGGATCCGTGGAGAAAAAATCCAGGCCAACCCCATTATAAATAGAATTTTTTTAGTATTTTTGCAGAGAAAAGATATCTATTTCAACCACTTCGTGTATGCAGGATATATAGTAAATGCCTGTAAGTAAGCAAGATAACTAGTACACGTTGTGGTTTGATGTAGAAAAGAGATAAAAGACAATAGTTTTTGTATAGTAATGCCAGCAGAACACGTTGTGGTTTGATGTAGAAAAGAGATAAAAGACAATGAATTGATGAAACTTTGCAGGTGCCCCGCCGTTGTGGTTTGATGTAGAAAAGAGATAAAAGACAATGGCTCGCCTCTATCAGCTATGCAAACCAAGTTGTGGTTTGATGTAGAAAAGAGATAAAAGACAATTCATTCCTTCGCCACCTGGATGCTCTCGCAGTTGTGGTTTGATGTAGAAAAGAGATAAAAGACAATCACCCTCGCTAAAGGTAGCGGCAGAACCTGTTGTGGTTTGATGTAGAAAAGAGATAAAAGACAATATAGATATGTTTGGATTGGATGATCTTGCGTTGTGGTTTGATGTAGAAAAGAGATAAAAGACAATAGCGGTGCCCGCTGATAGGCATCATCCCCAGTTGTGGTTTGATGTAGAAAAGAGATAAAAGACAATAGTGCAATCCTGTTTATAGGCACTCTGCAGGTTGTGGTTTGATGTAGAAAAGAGATAAAAGACAATATTAGCCACAGCAGGATGTTCGCCAGATGTGTTGTGGTTTGATGTAGAAAAGAGATAAAAGACAATCAAAATCTGTCCTACTAATCCCCCTATCAGTTGTGGTTTGATGTAGAAAAGAGATAAAAGACAATGTGTGGTTAGACTCCTGCCACTGAAAGAGGTTGTGGTTTGATGTAGAAAAGAGATAAAAGACAATCAGTTCGATGATAGTCTTCTGCGAGTTCTTGTTGTGGTTTGATGTAGCATGAATCAAGGTGACAGGTGTTTGATTTCGTGCGACTCATAATAGCCATGTTGTGTGACCAGCTAATTTGTCTCAACAGTGTTGAGAGTTTTTCTTCGGCGTCCTTATACGTTTCGTTTTCAGATGAATCAAGGTGACAGGTGTTTGATTCATCAAATAATAAAAGGGGTTTTGTTACGTTATTAGGATAGAAATGATATGATAAAACTGAGTCAAAGGCCTGTCACCATGATTCTAGAGGTGAAGAAAGACGAGGTTATCATGCATTATTCCGATTAACATATATTAATAGTCACTGGTGATATTTTATTAAGAAAATACTTATCTTTGCACGCACATAGTTAAACCTAAAACAATTACGACAATGAAAAAGAATATTTGGATGGCAGCATTGGTGTTGACAAGCCTACTGTCTTTTTTTTCATGCGGTGGAAACAGCAAGAGTGGCAATGAAACTGATACAACAGGGAATGCGACATTAGACAGCCTCATAGAAGCTCGTTTAGAACTTCTGAAGGAAGTGAATGTTGAAAACATTGGCCAGTTGGTTGCTTTTGACATGAAAGTTTATCCGATGTACGAAGAGCCAAGTAAGAGTTCTGCTCAGGTGGAAGGCTATCGTGGTCCAGTAAGCATCTATGGCCCTGCACTTCTGTCGTTTGATGAACAGAAAGACGGATGGTTCAAGGTGGGCGATCCTCTCAATAATGCTGTGGGGTGGGTGCGTGGTGACGGCATACGTCCAGCTCAAAGCGAAGTTGTAACAGCAGAACAACTTCAGGCTTTATATTACAACTCTGGCTGGTGGGAACACGTGTTTGTCGGCATCAATGAAGAAACAGGACTTGCCGTAGGCTACCGCTTACATCGTGGCACAGAAGCGTATGAAGAGGTTATGTTAGGAAAGGTGGTGGAGAATGTGTTCGTGTTCCACTATTTCATGCCTGTCAAATGCGAATATACCAGTCAGTATGGACCTGATTTCATGCGTGGTTCCATCAACTCAGATGGAGTGGCAGTGATACAATTTGGAAAAGACCGCACTTTTACCCCAGGAATGAGACTGGCGCTTACGCTTCCTGATTTAACAAAACTTCCTGCTTTTGAGTTAGCTGCTCTATTTGAAGAACAAATTGGCCAGGTCGATGACTGGAACTTCAATTCGTATTTCTTCGTGAACAGCGAAATGTTGAATAGTCGTTTTGCACAGAAAATTTAACAACAAAGAGGATGTGCCTTCAAAACTGGCACATCCTCTTTTCTATAATTTACCACCTTCCCTTCAACGGGGGTCATATACCAGTTTTTTGGAGGTAGGGTCGGCAATGCTGTGGGCCCAGTCGGTGAACTTGGAGTAGGCGTCTTTGATGCAGGTGGTCTCTGTAGGCCACTGCCACCTACCAGGAATAATAAGGATTTTCGCTTCATAGTCTTATGATTTATTACCAGGTCGTGTCCGAAGTATAATTACTGGTAGTGTTGGTACTTGTGTTCATCGTGGGCTGATCGCGTAGCTGCGCCACCTTTTCGGCCAGCTCGTTTTGCCCGTCGTCAGTCGCGCGTTCACCTCTTTCAGTCGTGCGTTCGTTTCTTTCAGTCGCTCTGCCTCCTCTATCAGGTTGGACTTCTCAGAATCTACATAACGACCCTGATAGCGCCTGAACGATTTCACCGCCATCCATATAATAAAACCTATAATGATGAGGCTCACCACCTGGATGATAAACAACACTATACGACTGGAAATGATGCCGTTGTAGATGTCTATCGACAGCAGCGAAACGTCCTCCATAGGCACATCGGCAAAGAATACGCCCACCGTGGTGCCAGTCTGGTCGTGCACGGGCATCACATAGGTACACATAATAATGTGGGTGCCGCCCTTATCGACGTAAGGCTTCGTCCACAGGCTCTTCCCGTTGGCAATGGGCTTGTTGAACCATTCGCGGTCGGTATAGTCAAACGGGAGAAGGGTAGAGGTCACCATCGGCTCCACAGTCTTTTTCTTCTTCAGCGTTACGTCAGGCTGACGGTCGTACACATAGGGTGCATAGAGCCGCCCCTTGCCCTGCTTTTTGTAGTAGTCGGGACGGAAGGCCACGCCAGCGCCAACTATATGGGGGTTGTTGAGCACCAGTCCGTTGACAATGCGGTAATATTTATTGGGGTCGTCAATACTTGATTCCACCTCGTCTACAATATTGCGCAAAGCCGATTCTACCTCGCTTTTAACGGCAGCCACCCGCAGACTCTGATCCATGTCGCGTGAGGCTTTGTCAAGCAGTTCGGCTTCAGTGCCGTAGATAGCCAGAAAATACTGTGCTCCGCCCATCACCTCCAGCAGTATGGCGGCCACAATCACCAGTATCAAAGAATATTTTCTCATTGTCTATTTGTTTTCTTCTATTTAAAATTCAGTTATTGAGTCACCAGATGTGTATTCTATCCTCTGGGGCACGATAGAGCTTGTCGCCAGGCTTCACATCGAAGAGCTCGTACCAGGCATCGATGTTGGACACAATGCCGTTTACACGTTCACGGCTCAGCGAGTGAACGTCGTTATCTTTTTGACACTCTGCGTATTCATCGTTGTATTTATTGCGCCAATAGTTGGCATAGGCCACGAAGAAGTTGCGCTGCTCTTTCTTCAGGTTCTCACCAGTAAGACCTTGTTTCCTGAGATGGGTGGTGAGCGCCTGGAAAGCCAGTTCCACGCCACCCAGATCGGCAATATTCTCTGCCAGCGTCTTCTCACCATCGGCAAAAATGCCTGGTGCAATCTCGATGGTGTTGAAATAATCGACCATGAGTTGTGCTCTGCGCTTGAACTCAACGGCATCGGCATCGGATGCCAAAATACTGTTCATATCGCCAAGCTTATCCCACTCGGCACCCTTGGTGTCGAAGCCATGGGTCATCTCATGACCGAATACTGTCATGGCCGCGTATCTCACTGCTGTTGATGACTTCTCACTATAGAGGGGCTCCATAAGGAATGCCGGGAAGATGTTCATGGAATTGAAATTAGGCGCATAAACCGAGTTGACCTCCGTAATGGTTGTGATAAATGCTGCCAATGAGTGGAAAGAGCCCTGCTGCACATTCATGCCGTAGAGTTTCTTGATGAGGTTGAAGTAGGTCTTACGTACCTCCATCACGTCCTCGAAGAAAGACTTGGTCTGACTCAGGTTTATCAGCCCCTCCGCCAGCCAGTCGGGTTCCGACACGTTGACTGCCATGGCATTGAGCTTGTCGAGCACGTTGGCCTTCGATGCATCACTGAGCCAGGTATTGGCAGCAATACGCTCACGGAATGCCTCTTTCAGTTCTGCAATGTCGGCCTCGCCGCGTTTTTTCATCTCAGGTGTGCAACAGTTTTTGGCAAAGATATAACATAGATAATATTTCATGTAGTTCTGACCAACATTATCTATCACCTTTTCTGCATCAAATGTTGCTCCATGCTGGGCCTCAAGCTGCGACAAGGTCTCAGGGTCACAGAGGGGCAGGTTGTCAAGGATATAATCTTCTATCGTTTCTTGTAGCTCATCGTAATCCATGGCCTGCAGTTCCTCGAGCTGTTCCGTTGGCTCGATATCCAGATCTTCTACGGCAAGCTGATAGAAGTCTTCGAGCACGACGTATGCCTGCTGGGGATCAAAGCCCATACCCTGGCACACCTTAACCAGCATCGGCCATTTCTCCTGGGCAACGCTGCGAGTGGAGTTGGTTGTCAGTATAGGCTCAATGGCCCTGCAGTCATAACCACCATCATCTTCGAAGTTGAAATCATCGTCATCATCATCGTCTTTGCCAAAAGCTGAAGCGACATTTTTTTCCAGCGATGGGGCGAACACCACGCCCATCACGCCTTTGTGCGACAGCGACAACAGGCCGAAAGGCATCTGGAAACCCTCGGCAGCCAGTTGACCCATCAACGTCCACAGCTCTTCACGGGTCTGTGCAGCACGAACCAGGTCCAATGCATCCGAAATCCGTTTCTGATCGGCCTCGGTATTGGTGAACAATTCTTTAGAATGATTTCTCATGGTTGTGGCATGTTCATCGGCATTATCAAGGGCTTCTAATTTCTGCTGAAACTTTTTACTTACCTCTTCAAGGAAGAAATAATGGTCGTCATCTTCAGGTATTTCCGCGCGTTTCCACCATGAGCCGATGCTGTACATATAGAAATTGTCGCCAGGGCTGACCGTCTCGTCAATATTGTCGGCATAGGCCACGACGATTTCTGGTTGCGGAGTAACGGGGTCGTCTTTCTCAGAACAAGAATTAAACAAAACGATGCTACAAAATGCCATTGCAATCATGAGCATCCAAAGTCTGCACTTTTTCATTCTAAATCTATTAGGTTATTAGAACTATTCATGATTTCCGCCGCAAATTTACAACTATTTTTTTATAATCAGCTATTTCGGCTCCAAAAAACAAGAAAGAAGGAGAAAATCAAACGGATATCAACGAACCAAATCGTCGATATCCGTCATTGAATTGTAGTTGGATATATTAGAAGTTGTGTTTATCTCTTGATAACCTTTTGACCTCCAACGATATTCAAGCCCTTCATCAAGCGGGCTCGATGGCGGCCCTGGAGGTCGAAGATGGGTGAGGGGTGATAGGTGATGGGTTCTGCCTACTTTGGCGGGCAGGTAGTTGGCATACTCACATTCTCTTGCTGTGCGCTAACAGACAAGGCAAATGCCGTCAGCATCAGCGAAATAAGTTTTTTCATCGATACAGTTAATTAGTCACGCTTGTCAGTCCTTACTTCAACAAGTGATAGGTACCACCAGCCAGCGGTCGCACCACTCCTTTCATCTCCATTTGGAAGAGCAGGGCGGTGAGCTGACCAATGGGGATGTTTGTTCTCACGGAAAGTTGGTTGAGTTGGAAATCGCCGAATTCATCGAGGATTCTAGCTATTTTCTGTTCCTCATCGCTCAGTTCAGGGAAGATGCTCCGCTCGATACCCTCTGCATGTGCCTGCCGCAATTGGACATCGTTCTGCCAACCTATGGCATTGACAAAATCCTCGGCACAGGTGATGAGTGAGGCACCATTGTCACGAATCAGATTATTGCAACCCTCGCTATAGGGTGCACCCACAGCACCAGGGAAGGCGAAGACAAAACGATTGTAATCCATGGCGATGCTCGTAGTGATTAGCCCGCCACCTTTGGCGGCACTCTCCACAAGGATGGTGGCATCGCTCATGCCAGCCACGATGCGGTTGCGCTTCACGAAGTTCAGTTTGTCGGCCTTTGTCTCAGTCATATATTCGGTGAGCAATCCGCCCTGTGTCAGCATCTTCTTAGCCGTCTCACGATGAGCCGTAGGGTAAATTTCGTCTAGACCGTGAGCCAGCACGCCCACCGTCTCGTAACCATTTTCCAATGCTTGCCGATGGGCACAGACATCCACGCCATAGGCCAGTCCACTGACAATGAGCACTTCCGGACAAAGTCGTTTCAGGTCGCTGACAAACCGACGTATCAAGTCCTGTCCGTAGGGGGTACAGTGGCGGGTGCCGATGATATTGATGACGCGCCGCTGGTTCAAGTCGGCCGAGCCCATATAATATAATAGGATAGGTGCATCGGGGCATTCGCTGAGGCGCTGGGGATAGTCATCGCTGTCGAGCAATAGCGGCAGGATATGGTGCTTGGTGATGAACTCCATCTCCTGAGCGGCACGTGCCAGGGGGAGTGACCAGTCTTTCAGGCTCGCAGCCAGTCGGTCGGTGCAGTCGGGTATCACGTCCTTGATATCGTTGCGATGCTCATACACGACCTGTCCGCCCCCCAACTCTCTGTAGAGATGCAAGGCGGTCTGGAAATTGAACCCCGTCATGCGGGTCAAAGCAATGGTATAGTAAACCTCCTGCTCGTTCATGCCTTAATAAACTTCTGGAAGGCTGCGTCATAGTCGGGACTGTTGCCCAGACGACCACTGATAAGACACACCAGTTCTATCTTTCCGCGGAAGCAGAGCTGCTCATCACTGGCGCGGTAGATGTCCTGATGGAACACATACTTAATACCCTCTTTCGTGAGGTTCAGACGTGAGATAAACTCATCGTCAGGTCTCAGGGGCACCTTATATTGAAGTTGCATACGTGCCACCACGGCATCCACACCCTTAGCATGCATCTCGGCAAACGAGAGGCCGCACTCCTTTAAGAAGAGATGGCGCGTGTGCTCACAATAGTGTACGTACTGGGCATTGTTCACAATGCCTTCAATGTCGCATTCATAGTCGCGCACTTCCATGCGCGTTTCAAAGATATAGTTCATTGTCTGGGCTTTGAAAGATATTCGTAACCTATCCTGCAGCGCAGGCAGTCCCTGCGGTCGCAGTATTCTTTTTTCAGTTGAATCAGGGCCTGACTGTCGCCTGCCGTCTGCACCTCGAGTCCACACTCCTTCCACAAACGGATGATATGGTTGTCCTCAGCCTTGAGCTGCTCTAACAGATCGAAGGCACGGTCGCACAGATCCTCTCTCTGCCGATGTCTGCCCACGGCAAAGAGCATGGGTATGGCAGTGTTGATAATCATCAGATTTGCCGATGAAACCGATGTTTTCTTCGTGCTCTTCGGACTCTCGGCACCAAAGAGAAAGTGGGTCTCCCAGTATGGCGTGACGTGCGTCTGCAGTAACTGGCGCAGCTGTTCTATCGTCTCACATTCCAGCAAGGCACTGAGACCCGCCTTCCGCTCATAATAGAGGTTGGCCAGTTGTGAGATGCGGATATGGGGGAAGTTCTGCGGCCGCAGACGCAAGAACCGCCAAGGTGCAAAGTCCATCGGCTGCAAAGAGAACTTATGCGACAAGTAAAGATACTCGTTGCGCAACTTGGCAAAATAACCCTCATTGAGGGCTGCCGCCTGATAGCGCTCGGGAATGCTCTCCACCTGCAGCAGTCCGGCCTGCCCCATGAAGATGGCTTCTATCTGAAACAGGTCGTCGCGGTGCTTATCAACAGCATGAAGGGGTACGTTCTTGGCCCACATCTCGAATGCCTCGCCATTGATGCCAAAGCCGTAGTTGCGCGCCAGGGTGACGAAATAGGCATCTTCCCACGACCCGTTGCACTGCTCCACACGCTTGCGGATAGCCTCCGTCTTCTGTTCCAGCCGTTCTGTCTGCAAGGCTGCCAGCCACGAGTGCACCTGCAGGCGCATCAAGTCGGGTATGATCTTATAGCAGGGTGGATACTGGTCGTTGTGGAGCAGTTCCTTATAATTTTCCCTTAGTGAGTCGGGAATCTGCAGCACCATCTGCGGCAGGTAGTTGCCATCCTGCGTCATCACATCCATATCAGCCTCGCTAACGACGTGGAGCACCACGTTATTATAACGCACATCGCGATCGTGAGCGTGATGATACCAGTCGCTGGCCCTGAGATGAATCTCCACATTGCCCACCCATAGTGTGCCGCCTATCCTCACTTTCGCATTGAAGAAGTCGGGCCCAGCATTGCGGTTGAGCAATCCCGGGTCCAATATCTCAACGACGCGCCCGTCGGTGGTCAGCAGATCACCAAGCGGCAGCATCTTATGTCTCCATACGTAGTGAAGCAGTCGTTCCATCGTGCAGACTTACTTGATATACACCTTTTTCGACGAACCGTCACGATGTCTCTCTATGCAGAGTCCCTGAGGTACGTCTAGTTTGCGTCCATGCAGGTCGTAATAGGTCGTGACATCGGCCACTTGTACCTGCTTCTGTTCCTTGATAGCCAAAGCTCCCTGGTCAATCATAAAGATATAGGTATTCAGACTGCGAGCGGGCATCTCTACCGTTACCTCGTTGGTAGGTTCCTCAATGGTGATAGCTTTCTGCTGACACAGATTTGCTGTCTCATTGCCTGTAGAGAGAATATGTATGCCGCTATTGACAACGAAGGGCAACTTGATCTTCAGATCGTAACTGGTTCCAATAGTATCAATAGCCATCACGATGATAGAATCGCCTTTGATATAAGCCGAGTACTCCCTGGCTGCCTCTTGTCCTTCAGTCTTTGTGGGCGTAGTAGCCAAGCGTGTAGAGCCGGTGACGTATTTCGAGAAATGGGACATCACGAAGGCACGCGGCAACAACTTGTTTTTAATATTCTTCATCGTTCCGACATTATATTTCGTCTCGCCTGTTCCAACAAAGGCCCAGTGGGCACGCATATACCAATAGATATAACCTGTGCAGCCAGACAGCATACACTCGTTCAACTCCTCAGCGAAGATCAACTGCTCGTGCCAGTTGGGCAGGTGGTCGATATTGTCGGTCACCGAGTGTTCTGTCATCCACAACTCCTTGCCGTATTTCTTTGCCAGCGTATTGGCACTCTTCATATTACCCAATGGCGGGTGTCCGTAGAGGTGACCCGCAATGATGTCGATCTGCTCACGTGCCACGGAATCATTGAGCAATGCGTTACTATATTTCGGGTCGAAACCTAAGGGCTCAGCACTGATAAGACGCACGTTAGGATAGGTCTCACGATCAAGCATGTGGGCATAGTTCTTCACTAGCTTCACCTGTTGTTCGGGCGTGTAGAGACAACCAGAATAGCTCACCCACCAGTCGGGCTCGTTCTGGATGGAAACAGCATCGACCTCACATTTGTTCGCCTTCATATAGGCCAGAAAGGTGTTCAGCCAAGGGAAGAACTTCTCATAACAGTCCTCGCGCAGTTCGGCACGTATCTTGCCTTGATCGTCGGCATTTCCACCCTGAGCCGAACCATTGGTCTTGTAATCACCAGGAGGCGACCAGGGCGTACCGAACACGATGCCACCACGCTGCTTGACAAGTTTCGCACATTTCAGCGAACCTTTCCAGTCGTAGGGCGTATCCCATCCCACGTCGGCAGCAGTGATATCACCCTTGAAGTTGGGGGAGATTTCCATTCGCATGATGTTCAGACCAATCTTTGACGTAGGTCCATAGAGCAGTGTTACGGGGGTGGTGTCATCGCCATAGGGGCACATGGCACCGTCACAGCAGGCAGCACCAAAGCCTGTGACGGTCTGAAGCCGGGTGTTTTTCACCGTCACCGTCACTGTAGCAGCTTGTACAGTTGTGACAGCAAAAAACGTCATAACGGCCATTGACAGGCAGCGAAATGACGTTTTCTGCAGAGAAAGATGTTGTTTCATACAATAGCTATTGATAATTCTGCTGCAAATTTACTATTTTTTTGAATACAACACTTTCTTTTTCGTAACTTTTTCTTTTGCTTTTTCTAAATCATTATATCGGTTTGGGCCTCATTATATTCCTTTAGTGGCGTAATTTTACAACCCAGCCCAGGGCCTGATAATACTTGAAGTCAATATTTTCTAACAGGAAGCGCTCATCGTTATGGACTTTACCTAAAATACGGCCAACGGGAGTCACATCATCATATTCCATAAGCATTCAGCTTCACATTCTCATAGCTTTCCTTGGTCTTTGCCTTATCGTAAGCACTGAGCTCAAGAGAAATTTCTTTCACATATGTTGTACTTATTGTGAATAAACTTTAACATTATTTGGCAATTTCATAAAAATAAGTATCTTTGCAGTCGTTTTAATGAAACTGTAAATATGAAAAGAACATTTATACTGCTGACAACAGCCATCATGGGGCTTGCTGGTTATGCGCAAATGAACGTGACACGCGATGACAACCCATTGCGCAAGCTCAACATCGCAGAGATGGCTGTAAAGGCACTCTATGTAGACGACGTTGATGAAAACAAACTGGTGGAGGATGCCATAAAGGGTATGCTGGAGAAGTTGGACCCCCACTCTTCCTATAGCACACCCAAGGAGACAAAGGCGATGACGGAGCCGTTAAACGGCTCGTTTGAAGGCATTGGCGTGCAATTTAATATGGTGGAAGACACACTTATTGTCATCCAACCGGTCATCAATGGCCCTTCGGAAAAGGTGGGTATCATGGCTGGTGACCGCATTGTGATAGTCAACGACACAGTCATTGCAGGTGTGAAGATGACCAAGGAAGAAATCATGCGCCGACTGCGCGGACCTAAAGGTACCATTGCCGACCTGCGCATTGTGCGCCCTGGCATCAAAGATCAGCTGAAGTTTAAGGTGAAACGCGACAAGATCCCCGTACATACCGTTGATGCTACTTATATGATACGACCGGGCATCGGCTATATTCGCATAGGCAGTTTCGGCGCCACCACCTATAATGAGTTTATGGAGAGCATGGAAAAACTGAAGGCACAGGGCATGAAAGACCTGATACTGGATTTGCAGGAGAATGGTGGAGGCTATCTGCAGGCAGCAGCCGATATAGCAGGTGAGTTCCTGAACAGCGGAGACCTGATTGTCTATACCGAAGGACGCGTCACCAACCGTCGTGATTACAAAGCCCCCAAGCAGGGTAGTTTCCGTGACGGCAAAATCGTAGTGCTGGTTGATCAATACACGGCCTCGGCCGCTGAGATTGTGACTGGTGCCATCCAGGATCAGGACCGCGGTATAGTAATAGGCCGTCGTACCTTTGGAAAAGGTCTCGTACAGCGCCCCATCGACCTGCCCGACGGTTCGATGATACGCCTCACCATAGCCCATTACTACACACCATCGGGCCGTTGCATCCAGAAACCCTACGAGAAAGGCGACAAGAAGAGTTATGATAAAGACATACTGAACCGCCTGAACCATGGGGAACTGACCAATGCCGACAGCATCCACTTTGCCGACTCACTGAAGTTTCAGACGCTGAAGAAACAACGTACAGTCTATGGCGGCGGCGGTATCATGCCCGACTACTTCATTCCCCTCGATACTACCCGCTTCACCAAATTCCATCGTGAACTGGCTGCCAAGAGTATCGTGATACAACAGAACCTACGGTATATCGATAAGAACCGTAAGGCACTGAAAAAACAATATCCCGACTTCCAAATGTTCAAAGCCAACTTTGAAGTGCCGCAGCCGCTCATCGACAATATCATCAAAGAGGGTGAGAAACAAAAAATAAAGCCCAAGGACGATACCGAAGTAACGAAGACACTGCCTTACCTCAAATTGCAGTTAAAAGCGCTCATAGCACGCGATCTATGGGATATGAGCGAGTATTTCTCCATCTATAATGAAGACAGTGATATAGTAAACAAAGCGTTGGAACTGCTACAATAGTTCCAACGCTTTGTTTTCTGCGGCTTCCATCTGTTCTCGCTCTCCTGGTCCTTTGTCGTTGATGCCGCAGAGATGCAGGATGCCATGGATGATGACGCGATGCAGTTCCTCGCCATAGGACTTGTCAAACAGTTCTGCATTCGTGCGCACTGTATCAAGTGAGATGACGAGATCACCATTCAGAATGTCACCCTCGCAATAGTCGAAAGTGATGATATCGGTATAGTAGTCATGCCCGAGGTATTCACGATTCACCTCTAGGATATGCTTATCATCACAGAAGAGATAACCCACTTCTCCCACCTTCTTATTATATGTAGCCGCCACACGACGAATCCAAGCAGTGGTCTTACGACGCTTGATATTTGGGAAGCGAACCCCCTCAGCACTATAACTAATCATAATTACTCGTTCCTAATTTCTCATTACTAATTTATGGGCTTTGGCAAAAACCCGCTCACATCCACGCCGAAATGCTGCAGTTCACGTACCATTGACGATGAAATGGAGGCATATTGCGGCTCGCTATATAAGAGAATGGTCTCTATCTCGCCACTGGTCAACTGACGATTGACATCGGCCTGCTCACGCTCATACTCAAAATCCTTCACGGAGCGTATACCCTTCACAATGAAACGGGCACCCTCAGAACGGGCAAAATCGACTGCCAAACCAAAATACGCCTTCACTTCGATACGGGGCTCATTTTTATAGAGCGTTTTGATGGCCTCTATGCGCTCTACAGCAGGAGGAATACCTGGCTTCTGCACATGGTCGCCTACAACGCCTATGACCAATTTATCGAAGAGCGAGAGAGCTCTGGTTACGACGGAATCGTGCCCCACAGTAAAGGGGTTGAAAGTTCCTACAAAGACACCTGTGCGCATCTTATTTATCATTTCTTCATTTTCATTTCTCATACCCCATTTCTCGTTTAGCCAAAGAGGTCTGGCTGCATCACATTCCCTGAATAGGGGTTTCGCCCGAAATGCTTATAGGCCAACTCTGTGACCATGCGGCCTCGTGGCGTACGTTTGATAAAGCCCTCCATGATCAAGAACGGCTCATAGACCTCCTCCACGGTGCCAGCATCCTCACCGATAGCCGTAGCGATAGTGGTGATACCCACAGGCCCCCCACGGAACTTGTCGATAATAGTGAGTAGTATCTTGTTGTCTATCTCGTCAAGGCCATATTTATCGATATTTAGGGCTGTCAGCGCAATTCTGGTGATTTTCGTATCGATACCACCAGTACCCTTCACCTGCGCAAAGTCGCGCACACGACGCAGCAAAGCATTGGCAATACGAGGCGTTCCACGACTGCGACCAGCAATCTCCAAAGCGGCATCCTCAGTGATGGGCACACCCAACAGTCGGGCAGAGCGCTCCACAATACGGCTCAGTGTCTCCGGGTCGTAGTATTCCAAGTGCATATTGATGCCGAAACGAGCTCGCAGCGGCGCCGTAAGCAGTCCGCTACGGGTGGTTGCTCCCACCAGCGTAAACGGATTCAGGTCTATCTGGATACTTCGTGCCGACGGGCCTTTGTCTATCATGATATCAATACGATAGTCCTCCATCGCGCTGTAGAGGTACTCCTCTACGACAGGCGACAGACGATGAATCTCATCGATAAACAGCACATCGCGTGGCTCCAGCGATGTCAGAATACCCGCCAGATCGCCAGGCTTGTCGAGCACGGGTCCGCTGGTAATCTTGAATCCTACACCCAGTTCATTAGCAATGATATTGCTCAACGTGGTCTTTCCCAGTCCTGGAGGGCCGTGCAACAATGTATGATCGAGCGGCTCACCACGATACTTCGCAGCATCAACAAACACCTGCAGATTCTCTACAATCTTCTGTTGTCCGCTGAAGTCGCCAAATCGCAATGGGCGAAGGGCATTCTCAAAGTCCTTCTCACCACTACTGCTCGCAAAACGTTCTTCGCGTATGTCAAAATCTTCGTCCATCGCTATTTTTTCGGCAAAATTACAAAATGTTTTTGAGATAGCAAATAAAATAAGTATAAAATACACTGACTTAATTCACGAACTTTTTGTAATTTTGCAAACGAAAATACGAATCAGAAAGATGATACTGAATTACGACGTGATAGTGATTGGCGGTGGACATGCTGGCTGCGAGGCAGCATGTGCAGCAGCTAATATGGGTGCGAAGACGCTGCTGGTCACTATGGATATGAATAAGATTGCACAGATGTCGTGCAACCCTGCCGTTGGTGGTATTGCCAAAGGTCAGATAGTTCGCGAGATTGATGCATTAGGCGGACAGATGGGACGCGTGACAGATGCTACTGCCATCCAGTTCCGTATGCTCAACGTAGGCAAAGGGCCTGCCGTATGGAGCCCAAGAGCACAATGCGACAGAGGGAAGTTTATCTGGAAATGGCGCGAAACCATTGATGAAACAGATAATTTAGATGTTTGGCAGGATCAGGCAGACGAGCTCATTGTGGAGAATGGGGCAGCTGTAGGTGTGCGTACCATCTGGGGCGCAGAGATTCGTGCTAAAAGCGTAGTAATTACTGCTGGCACCTTCCTCAACGGCCTGATGCATATAGGTCGCAAGATGGTGAAGGGCGGACGAATAGCAGAGCCTGCAGCAGAGCGCCTTACAGAAAGCATCACCCAGCACGGCATCAGATCAAATCGCATGAAAACGGGTACTCCCGTACGCCTGGACAAGCGAAGCATCGACTTCTCAAAGCTTCGCCAACAGGATGGCGAACAGCGGGCATATCAGTTCTCATACTATAAGGCCCATATGCCATATAAAGCTCATAATCCTCTCCCCCAGTTACCTTGTTGGGAATGCTATACAAATCCTGCCGTTCACGAGATGCTGCGCTCAGGATTAGCTGACTCTCCGCTTTATAATGGGCAGATTCAATCCATCGGTCCTCGCTACTGTCCTTCGATAGAAACAAAGTTGGTGACTTTCCCGGATCGTGAGCAGCATTTGCTATTCCTAGAACCAGAAGGCGCTGAAACAAACGAGATGTACCTGAATGGCTTCTCTTCTTCACTTCCAATGGATGTGCAGATAGAAGCACTCCACCGAATAGCTGGATTGGAGAACGCAAAGGTTTACCGTCCTGGCTATGCGATAGAGTACGATTTCTTCGATCCTACCCAACTGAGACATACGTTGGAATCGAAGATTATTGAAGGACTCTTCTTTGCTGGACAGGTCAACGGCACCACAGGCTACGAGGAAGCTGCCGGACAGGGTCTCGTAGCAGGAATCAATGCAGCACTAAAGTGCGTTGGAACCGATGAATTTGTGATGCGTCGAGATGAATCATATATTGGTGTGCTGATAGATGATTTGGTAACAAAGGGTGTAGACGAACCTTATCGTATGTTCACCTCACGCGCAGAATACCGCATCCTATTGCGCCAAGATGATGCTGACGCACGACTGACGGAGCGCTCTTACCAGATAGGATTGGCAAAAACAGATCGATACGACTGGTGGATGGAAAAGAAACAGGCTATCGAAAGAATCGAAGAATTTTGCAAGAGCTTTCCAATAAAAGCAAAGGAAATCAATCCTGCATTGGAACAGCTTGGCACTACCCCACTCCAGTTTGGCGTGAAGTTGGAAGAACTGATTGCACGTCCGCAACTGAATTTCCAAAACTTGATGCCTATCATTCCACAATTAAGAGAATTCATCGACAGCCTTCCCAATAGAAAGGAAGAAATTGCCGAAGCTGCCGAGATTCGCATCAAATATAAAGGATATATAGAACGTGAGCGACAGGTAGCCGACAAGATGCATCGACTGGAGAATATTCGCATCAAGGGACACTTTAAATACGAAGAACTTAATGGTCTTTCCACCGAATGCCGACAGAAACTAAAAGCGATTGATCCTGAAACGCTGGCACAGGCCAGTCGTATTCCTGGCGTTTCGCCCAGCGACATCAACGTGCTCTTGGTACTTATGGGGCGCTAAGTTTCACGTGAAACATTGGGTATTGTGTAACATATATAACTAACTGAAAATGAACAACAAAGTATTACTGGACAATCTGCGTTGCATACCAGATTTTCCAAAAAAGGGTATCAATTTCCGTGATGTAACTACACTCTACAAGAACGGATACTGTATGCAAATCATGCTTGATGAGTTGTATAAGCTTTACAAGGACAAAGGCATCACGAAGATCGTTGGAATCGAGAGTCGAGGATTTGTTATGGCCGCTGCACTTGCAGGACGATTGGGATGTGGTGTCGTATTAGCACGAAAACCAGGAAAGCTACCCGCAACAGTTATTAAAGAATCGTTCTCAAAAGAATATGGCGTCGATACCATCGAGATGCACCTTGATTCCATCGAACAGGACGATATCGTATTAATACATGATGATTTGTTGGCAACGGGCGGTACTGCCAAAGCAGCCTACAACCTAGTACAGCATTTTAATCCAAAGAAAGTCTATATGAACTTCATCATAGAGATTACCGATGAAGGACTTCATGGACGGGATCTTTTTGAGGGAATTGAATTGACAACACTATTAACTATCTAATGTTTCACGTGAAACAGAAATCGGTAAAACGCCTTTAAATAGGGACTATGACAAAGGAAGAGAACGAAAAACGGCTTTCATACTTAAAGAGTATTGTAGCACGTCTGCCAGAGAAACCTGGCAGCTACCAGTTCTATGATGACGAGCATACTATTATCTACGTAGGTAAGGCAAAAAGTCTGAAAGCACGTGTTTCGTCCTACTTCCACACAGAGGTTGACCGATTTAAGACCAAGGTACTAGTTTCAAAAATACACGACATTTCCTATACGGTTGTCAACACTGAAGAAGATGCTCTGCTCTTAGAAAATTCACTCATCAAGAAATACAACCCAAGGTACAATGTTCTGCTAAAGGACGGCAAAACCTACCCCTGTATCTGCATCACCAATGAACCCTTTCCACGCATCTTCAAGACACGCACCATCAATAAAAAATGGGGCACCTACTATGGTCCCTATTCACATTTAGGTTCGATGTATGCCATTTTGGAACTCATCAACAAGCTCTATAAGCCTCGTATATGCCGACAGCCTATTACAAAAGAAGGCATAGCAACAAATAAATACCAGGTATGTTTGGAGTATCATATCAAGAATTGCGATGGCCCATGCATAGCAAAACAGTCGTATGATGAATATCAAAACAACATTCGTCAGGCACGGGAAATCCTGAAAGGAAATACCCGTCTGATACTGCGTGAGATGCGTGATGAGATGGAACGACTAGCAGAGAATCTGGAGTTTGAAAAAGCCGAGGAAATCAAGCAGAAATACCTGCTCATAGACTCCTTTGTCAGCAAAAGCGAGGTAGTAAGCCACACCATCAACAACGTAGATGTAGTATCAATTACAAGCGATGAAAAGACCGCATACATCAACTATATACACGTCTCGAATGGGAGTATCAACCAGTCGTTTACCATTGAATATAAGAAGAGGATGGACGAGAGCGACGAAGAACTGTTGCAACTGGGTATCATAGAACTAAGAGAGCGCTTTAAGAGTGATGCAAAAGAAGTTATCGTCCCTATAGAATTGCCTCAGATTTCAAAGAATATTACCTTTACAGTGCCACAAAGAGGCGATAAAAAGTCGTTACTCGACCTGTCGGTTATGAACGGGAAACAATACAAATTCGACCGACTTAAACAAGCTGAGAAGTTGAATCCAGAACAGAAACAGGTACGCTTGATGAAGGAACTACAAGAGAAATTGGGGCTTCCTAAGATGCCATATCAAATAGAGTGTTTCGACAACTCCAACATCTCTGGTACAGATGCTGTAGCCGCTTGCGTAGTCTTTAAAAGCATGAAGCCAAGCAAGCGCGACTACAAGAAATACAATATCAAAACAGTAGTTGGACCTGATGATTATGCTTCGATGAAAGAGGTTGTCTATAGACGCTACAGCAGGCTATTAGAGGAGGAAGAACCCCTACCCGACCTCATCGTGGCCGATGGTGGAAAGGGGCAGATGGAAGTGATCCGTGAGGTCATTCAGGACGAGCTGCATCTGGATATTCCCATTGCCGGACTGGCCAAAGACAACCGTCACCGTACGAACGAACTACTCTATGGTTTTCCACCACGTGTAATAGGGTTGAAAACAGACTCAGAGCTTTTCCATATTTTGACACAACTGCAAGACGAAGTACACCGCTTCGCTATCACTTTCCACCGCGATAAACGCAGTAAACACGCCTTGCATTCTGAACTCGACGAGATAAAAGGTATCGGTCCTAAGACACGTGACCTGCTCCTGCAACAACTCAAAAGCGTTAAACAAATAGAACTAACTGATTATCAAACGCTTAGGAAAATTATTGGCGATGCAAAAGCAACAATAATACAGGCTCACTTCAAATCAAACAGAACGTCATAAAGCTTCCTTTACAACGTCATTTAGGCTATTTGACAACGTCATCCAGGCTACTTTACAATGTAATCTAAGTCACTTTACAACACAATCTAAGTTAGTTTGTTTGGTCATTAAAAAGAAAAGTAGTATCTTTGCACACATGAGAGCAGTCATACAACGCGTGAAACACGCAAGCGTTACCATCGAAGGCCAGGTAAAATCGGCCATCAAGGAGGGCTATTTAATCCTCCTCGGCATATGTGAAGAGGACAATATAGAGGATGTTGACTGGTTGGTAAAAAAGATAGCCAACCTACGTGTATTCAATGATGATGAAGGGGTCATGAACCGCAGCATCATCGATGTACAGGGTGAGGCACTTGTAGTAAGCCAGTTCACACTATACGCCAGTTATAAGAAAGGTAACCGTCCCTCATGGTTCCGTGCTGGCAGCCATGAGCACTCGATACCGCTATACGAAGCCTTATGCCACGCACTTTCAGAGGCCATAGGCAAGACTGTAGGCACAGGAGAATTTGGCGCTGATATGAAAGTAGAACTGCTTAACGACGGACCCGTAACAATATGTATGGATACAAAAAATAAAGAATAGTCCCTATCCCTCCCTGAATGGAGGGGAATAAACAGATAAAGAATGACGATAAAAGAAGCACAAGATATTGTAGATCAATGGATTAAGGAATATGGCGTACGCTATTTCTCCGAACTGACCAACATGGCCGTACTAACCGAGGAAGTGGGCGAACTGGCACGTGTCATCAGTCGTCGCTATGGCGAGCAGTCATGGAAAGACGCTGACCCCAGAAAGGCTGACAATGGTAAGGCAGCCTTAGGGGAAGAGATGGCCGACGTGCTCTGGGTGCTCCTCTGTCTGGCCAACCAAACGGGTACAGACCTCACGGAAGAGCTACGGAAATCCATTGAAAAGAAGACGAGAAGAGACGCAGAAAGACATATCTCCAACCCCAAATTAAAGTAACTTTTAAATATAATAACTATGGCAGAAATGAGTAAGATTGAGCAGGTGCTCAGCAAGTACAACCTCGACATTACCGACGAGGAAGTAAAGGACGCAGTGAAGAAAATCATTGCCGAGAAAGTACACGAGAACGATACCCAAGAAGTAAAGAAATTTCTTTTTGGAAGTATTGAACTGACAACTCTGACAACACAAGACTCAGATGAAAGCGTACTGCGCTTGGTAGAAAAAGTCAACAAATTCGACCAGGAATATCCTTTCATGCCACATGTGGCAACAGTAGTAACCTACCCTCGTTTCACTAAACTGGTGAAAGATTCACTAGAAGTAGAAGGTGTTATCCCAACATGTGTAAGCGGTGCTTTCCCATCATCACAAGCACTCATCGAAGTGAAGACTGTGGAGACCGGTCTCGCCGTACGTGACGGAGCCGGCAACATAGATATCGTGATGCACGTAGGACAGTTCCTAAGCGGCGACTACGAAACAGTGGTAGATGAAATTCAACAGCAGAAAGAAACCTGTGGTGATGTACCTATGAAGGTAATTCTTGAGACAGGCGATCTGGGTTCTGCAGCCAATATCAAAACGGCCTCTATCCTGTCGATGTATGCCGGTGCAGACTATATCAAGACCTCAACAGGTAAAGAAAAGATTAGCGCTACTCCAGAAGCCGTTTACGTGATGTGTCAGGCCATCAAGGAATACTATGAGGAAACAGGCAATAAGGTAGGTTTAAAGCCAGCTGGTGGCATTAATAGCGTGATGGATGCATTGACCTATTATACTATCGTGAAAGAGGTTCTTGGCAAGGAATGGCTCACCAACGAACTGTTCCGCCTTGGCACAAGTCGTATAGCCAACCTAATACTGAGTGAGGTGGTAGGACAGGAAGTGAAGTTCTTCTAAAAAACATTCATTATAAAACAAAAGAGAGGAATCAATTCCTCTCTTTTTATTTCATCTGAGTTCTTCTACGGCATTGACCTCACCCGTTCCAGCACTGATACGACCTACTGTATCGTCACTACCGATAGCTAATAATACGAAAAGAACGAAACAGAACAAGGTCAGAGCCAGTTTTCCAGTACTTGTACGACGACGCTCTACCCTATCCACATCCTTGAATGCCATAAGATTAACCGCATAAACATATGTAAAACCAGCAATTATTGCCAATAGATAAGCCAAAACATCAGAAGGATCATAGGTTCCATGCATGATACCCAAACCCTGTAGGAACTCATGAGGGATACATATAAAAGGCATCACAAGGATAAACATCCAACAGTCACGGATCTTGAAGTTCCAGAAGCAGCCAATCAGAATGCTATATGCAAAAAGCCAGATGCCATCGGGCAAATTATAGAGCATCCATGTAGGTACACGTGCTGGGTTATGCTGCAACTCCTCCAGATAATCAAGCAGACCAAAAACCTTGAACCAGTGGAACATCTTTAGTGTGTCAGGTCGGAACGAGATATACATCAATCCACACATCAACACACAGGTAAAGGCCAAAACAATAGTGCCAATCTTGAAACAGGATCTATAGTTAACAGATTTCATCGGCAGTTACTTATTTCTTTCGGTGTATCACGTAATCCAAATAAGCTGTCAATGACGCTCTAATAGCATCATCCTTCACGGATTCATCGAGATATTTCAACGCTTCTTGATGATAGTCCTTCATCCGTTTCTCAGCATATTCTATACCTCCTGAGCGCTTCGTAAACTCAACTAAAACAGCGATTTCATCGCGATTAATTGTACCGCCCTTGACCTTCTTGGCCAGATTCAGCATAGATTCATACTGTGGGTTATTATTCAAAGCATAGATAACAGGCAATGTCAATTTACCCTCAACCATATCGTTACCTGTAGGTTTGCCTATCTCCTTAGAATCATAGTAATCGAAAATGTCATCACGAATCTGGAACATGATACCAAGGTTTTGACCAAATAGACTTGCCTTTTTCACCTCTTCATTAGATGCACCAGCGGAAAGTGCACCGATGGCAGCACATGACTCGAAAAGCACAGCTGTTTTCTGGCGTATCACTTCATAATAGATTTCTTCAGAAATCTCCTCATTTCCAATGTTCCACAACTGCAATAACTCTCCATTGGCTAAGGTCCTACCCAGTTCCGAAAGATTCTGCACGATACGCTGGTCACCGGAATAGGATACATGGAGCAATGCCGTTGACAACAGGAAATCACCTATCAGCACTGCGGCCTTATTATTATAGGTGGCATTGACAGAAGCCTGACCACGGCGCTCCTCACTCTCATCAACCACATCGTCATGAACCAACGAAGCTGTATGAAGCAATTCAAGACCTATAGCAGCATTCTGCGTTACACTTGACACCTTACCATAGTTCTTAGCTATTAATAAGGTTAGTATAGGACGCATCCGCTTACCTCCACGTTGCCTTATATGCTGCAACATATCAGCCAGCATACGATCACCACATGTCAATG
Source organism: uncultured Prevotellaceae bacterium (assembly GCA_902778255.1). GTDB lineage: Bacteria > Bacteroidota > Bacteroidia > Bacteroidales > Bacteroidaceae > Prevotella. The sequence goes on along the minus strand of CACYXD010000001.1, from coordinate 177,552 downwards.
CCTGTTGAAAGAGTTTTGTAAACTCATCAAATTCGCATTCTATAGGTTGTTTTATAAGCGATAATTGGTCCATTTTTTGAATTTTGCTACAAAATTACAGAAAATATCCTGATATAACCAATTTTTTTAGTAATTTTACACGAAAATTCTGAATATATTATGGAGAAACTCTTTTTACTCGATGCTTATGCCCTGATTTACAGGTCATATTATGCATTTATCAAGAACCCACGCATCAACTCCAAAGGACTGAATACCTCTGCTATCATTGGGTTTGTCAACACCCTGCAAGAGGTGATCGAAAAAGAGCAGCCCAAATATCTTGGTGTAGCCTTCGACCCCCATGGTCCTACTTTCCGTAGCGAGAAATTTCCAGCCTATAAAGCACAACGCGAAGCCACGCCAGAAGATATCCGCAAAGCCGTGCCTATCATCAAAGACCTTCTGGCAGCCTACCGCATACCCGTCCTTCAGGTCGATGGCTATGAGGCAGATGACGTGATAGGGACACTGGCAAAAAAAGCTGATTCCATCGAAAATATCCAGACCTTTATGCTAACACCTGATAAGGACTATGGACAATTAGTCACCGATAAGGTGTCTATCTATCGTCCCCGTCATGGGGGCGGCTATGAAACAATGGGGCCGAAAGAAGTCTGCGAGAAGTATGGCATTGCAAAAACATCCCAAGTCATCGACCTTTTAGCCCTTATGGGCGACTCTGCCGATAACTTCCCCGGCTGTCCTGGTGTCGGTGAGAAGACAGCCACCAAACTCATCAACGACTTCAATTCGGTCGAAGAACTGCTGCAACGCACAAATGAATTGAAAGGTGCACTGAAGACAAAAGTGGAGGAACACGTCGATGATATCCGTATGTCGTACTTCCTGGCCACCATCTGCACCGAGGTACCCATCGACCTCAATTTGGACGATTTGGTTCTTCAGTCACCCGATGAGGAAAAACTGTCGGCACTCTTCACCGAACTCGAGTTTAAGTCCCTTACCAACCGAGTTCTTAAAAAAGTTGAAAAGAAACCAAAAACTGATAATTTAGAGCTCTCTCTCTTTGCAGAATTTGCGCCCGAGGATGCAGGCGATTCAAAATTTTCGAGTTTTGAGACCATTAAAACAACCCCTCATGAATACAAACTCGTTGAAAATGAGGAAGAAATGCACAGAATTTGTGAATTTTTCTTGACAAACGATTTTCTCGTTCTAGATACGGAGACCACTTCAACCTCGCCAATTGATGCCGAATTGGTGGGTTTGAGCTTCTCAGTCGAGGAACACAAAGCATTTTATGTCCCTATTCCTGTCAATCGCGAAGAAGCGTTACAAATTGTTAATATCTTTAAACCACTGTATGAAGACCCGAAAATTCTGAAAATCGGACAGAATCTGAAGTACGACCTTGAAGTGTTAAGAAATTATGATGTGCATCTGGATGGACCGATGTGGGACACGATGATTGCACACTACCTCATCCAACCAGAGTTAAGACACAACATGGACTATATGGCTGAAGTCTATCTTCACTATCAAACCGTGCATATCGATGAACTAATTGGACCAAAAGGTAAGAATCAGAAAAACATGCGCGACCTCCTACCCTCTCAGGTCTATGAATACGCTTGCGAGGATGCTGACATCACTCTGCAGTTGAAAAATAAACTGGAGCCCGAACTAAAGAAGTACGAATGTGAAGACCTCTTTTATCATATAGAAATGCCATTGATGCCCGTCCTGGCAGAAATGGAGATGAACGGTGTATGTTTGGATACGGAATCACTCAGCGAGACATCAAAGATTTTGACAGACCGTATGAATGGGATTGAGAAACGTATCTATGAACTGGCTGGACAGTCATTCAATATCGCATCACCCAAACAGGTGGGTGAAATCCTATTCGATAAGCTCAAGATTATAGAGAAGGCCAAGAAGACCAAGACAGGGCAATATGTCACCAGCGAGGAGGTGCTTCAACAACTGAAAAACAAACATGAGATAGTGGCTGACATTCTGGAACACAGAGGATTAAAGAAACTGATAGGCACCTATATAGAAGCCCTTCCGAAGCTAATTAACCCACACACAGGCCATATCCATACCTCATTCAATCAGACCGTCACAGCCACTGGACGACTCTCTTCGTCAGATCCCAACCTGCAAAACATTCCTATTCGCGGCGAGGATGGAAAAGAGATTCGTAAGGCCTTTGTCCCAGAGCCTGGCTGTCTGTTCTTCTCAGCCGACTATAGTCAGATAGAACTGCGTGTGATGGCCCATCTATCGCAAGATGAAAACATGATACACGTGTTCCAAGAGGGCAAAGACCTTCATGCTGCCACCGCTGCCAACATCTACAAGAAACCAATAGAAGAGGTGACGCGCGATGAGCGCACCAAGTCGAAACGCGCCAATTTCGGCATTATCTATGGTATCACCATCTTTGGTCTGGCAGAGCGTCTGGATATCCCCCGCGACGAGGCTAAAATGCTGATTGACGGCTACTTCCAGACCTTCCCACAGGTGAAAGACTATATGGAGCAATCAAAGGAGATAGCCCGCAAACAGGGCTATGTAACGACCCTCTTCGGTCGCCGTCGCTATCTGCCCGACATCAACTCCCAGAATGCCACCGTACGTGGCTTCGCCGAGCGTAATGCCATCAATGCCCCCATCCAGGGCACCGCTGCCGATATCATCAAGGTAGCTATGATTCATATCCACCAGCGATTCAAGGCTGAAGGCATTAAGAGCAAAATGATCCTTCAAGTACACGACGAACTCAACTTCTCCGTTTATCCTGAGGAAAAAGAACAGGTAGAGCACATCGTGCTGGAGGAGATGCAGCGTGCCTTCCCCCTTAGCGTACCCCTCGTCGCCGACTCCGGATTTGGTAAAAACTGGCTCGAAGCACATTAAATTACATAAAAATTATCAATTATCAATTGTCAATTATCAATTAATTAGTACCTTTGCAGCCAAAATTTAAACGTTTAAATAGAAAATGGCATTAAAATGTGGTATTGTGGGACTGCCTAACGTGGGCAAGTCCACACTTTTCAACTGTCTGTCGAGCGCAAAGGCACAGGCAGCAAATTTCCCTTTCTGTACGATTGAGCCCAATGTGGGTGTCATTACCGTACCCGATGAACGACTGACCAAACTGGCCGAGATAGTACATCCAGGACGTATCGTTCCTGCTACCTGTGAGATCGTAGATATTGCAGGTCTGGTAAAGGGTGCTTCCAAGGGTGAAGGCTTAGGAAATAAGTTCCTTGGAAATATCCGCGAGACGGATGCTATCATCCATGTACTGCGCTGTTTCGAAGACGAAAACATTACCCACGTAGATGGTACTATCGATCCCATCCGCGACAAGGAAATCATTGATACCGAACTGCAGTTGAAGGACCTCGAGACCATCGAGAGCCGTCTGGCTAAGACCGAAAAGGCTGCTGCTGCCGGCAATAAGGAGGCCAAGGTGGAAGTAACTGTCTTGAAGGCTTATAAAGAGGTGCTTGACCAAGGCAAAAATGCCCGTATCGTGGAGTTTGAGAGCAAGGAAGAGCAGGATTGCGCTCGTAATCTCTTCCTCCTGACGAGTAAGCCCGTGCTCTATGTCTGCAACGTAGGCGAGGCTGATGCGAAAAGTGGTAATGATTTCACCAAGAAAGTAGATACGCTGGCCAAGGAGGAAGGTGCAGAAACGATGATTATCGCTGCCAAGACTGAGGAGGATATCGCTGAGCTGGAGAGCTACGAAGACAAGCAAATGTTCCTTGATGAACTGGGGTTGGAGGAGAGCGGCGTGAACCGTCTGATTAAGAAGGCCTATGCCCTGCTGAATCTTGAGACCTTTATCACCGCGGGGGAGATGGAAGTGAAGGCTTGGACCTACAAGAAGGGCTGGAAGGCTCCTCAGTGTGCTGGTGTCATCCATACCGACTTCGAAAAAGGCTTTATTCGCGCTGAGGTCATCAAGTACGACGACTATATCCAGTATGGCTCAGAGGCCGCTGTCCGCGAGGCTGGCAAACTGGCTGTCGAGGGTAAGGACTACGTCGTTCAGGATGGTGATATCATGCATTTCAGATTCAATGTCTAGGCTAGTTTTTAACAAGTCAGACTAGTCGAACTAGTTAAACTAGATGATTATGAATATCCTTAACTTTATCACCTGGAACCCTTCGCTTGATGCCTTCAGTATCGGCCCGTTCAGCATCCGCTGGTACTCGCTGATGTGGCTCATCGGACTGGCACTGGCCTATCTGATGGTGCGCTGGCTATATAAGAAGCAGGGCATTCCCAACGAGAAGTTTGAGCCTCTCTTTATCTATTGCTTCATGGGCATCCTCATCGGTGCCCGCCTGGGACATTGCATCTTCTATCAGCCCGACTATTTTCTGACATCCTGGAAGGGTGTTACAGAGATGTTCTTACCTATCCATATTGATGCTACTGGCGGCTGGCACATGACTGGCTATCAAGGACTTGCGTCACATGGTGGTACATTAGGACTGATCCTGGCGCTACTACTCTACGTACGTCAGTTCAAGGTGCCCGTATGGACCGTGCTCGACAATATCGCCATTGCCACAGGTATCACGGCCTGCTGCATTCGCATTGGCAACCTGATGAACTCAGAGATCGTAGGAAAGATTACGGATGAGAGTCTGCCTTGGGCCTTCTGGTTTGTCCAAAACGATGGTCCTCAGCAAGTAGTTCTACGTCATCCTGGTCAGCTCTACGAGGCTATCGCCTACGCTCTGTATTTCCTGCTCTGCGTGGTGCTCTACAAGAAGATGCCGCAAAAGGTAGGCACAGGATTTTACTTTGGCCTCTGCCTGGCTTATATCTTTACTTTCCGCTTCTTCATTGAGTATTTCAAGGAGGTGCAGGAAGCCTTCGAACAAGGTCTTCCCTTCGATATGGGACAGATACTCAGCATTCCTTTCATCATCATTGGTGCTTATTATATGATCAAAGGATTAAGAATGAAATAAAATAATGGCCAGAATTTTTAGAATTTTGGCCATTATTTTTTAAATTCTGGCCAAAATTTATTTTCCAGAAACTATTTTCTTGATGTCATTTAGCTTGTTCAAGGCTTCAATGGGCGTGAGATTGTTCACGTCAATGCCGAGAATTTCATCACGCACCTGACAGAGCACGGGGTCGTCGAGTTGGAAGAACGACAACTGCATACCCTCACGACTGTTGGCGATTTCCGCAGTAGGCTTCCCTACCCCACCCACCTGGGCATTCTCGCTCTCCAGCTGCTTCAGAATCACATTGGCACGCTTTACGATAGAGCGAGGCATACCTGCAATCTCGGCCACATGGATACCAAATGAGTGCTCACTGCCGCCTCGCTCCAGTTTTCGCAGGAAGATGACCTTGCCATCCACCTCCTTCACAGAGACGTTGTAGTTCTTGATGCGATTGAAGTTCTTCTCCATCTCATTGAGCTCATGGTAGTGCGTAGCAAACAGCGTGCGTGGATGTCCTTTCGCATTCTCATGCAGATATTCTACGATAGCCCAGGCTATCGAAATACCATCGTATGTTGACGTTCCCCTACCCAACTCATCAAAGAGCACCAGCGAGCGACTGGAGACATTATTTAGGATGTTTGAAGCCTCCGTCATCTCCACCATAAAGGTAGATTCACCCAGTGAGATATTATCCGAGGCCCCTACCCTTGTAAAGATTTTATCCACCAGACCAATTCTCGCGGCCTCTGCGGGCACGAAGCAACCTATCTGGGCGAGTAGTACAATGAGTGCCGTTTGACGCAACAGCGCCGATTTACCGGCCATATTAGGACCTGTGATAATGATAATCTGCTGTTTCTCATTATCAAGCAGGATATCATTAGGCACATAATGCTCCTCGATGGGCAGTTCTTTTTCTATCACAGGGTGACGTCCCTGCTTGATGTCAATGACCTCAGAAGCATCGATGACAGGACGGATATAGTTATTTTCTTCTGCCACCTTTGCAAACGACAGCAGACAGTCTAAATGGGCTATGATATTGGCATTAATCTGAATCTGAGGGATGAAGGCCTGCATATCCAGAATCAGGTCATTGAAGAGACGGGCCTCCAACGAGAGAATCTTATCCTCTGCACCAAGGATTTTCTCTTCATACTCCTTCAGTTCCTGCGTGATATAACGCTCGGCCTGCGCCAGCGTCTGCTTGCGCACCCATTCTGGTGGTACCAATTCCTTATACGTATTTCGTACTTCCAGATAATAGCCAAACACGTTGTTATAGCCTATCTTCAGCGATTGGATGCCTGTCTGCTGCGCCTCACGCTCCTGAATCTGAAGCAGGTAATCCTTTCCGCTATAGGCAATACTACGCAGTTCGTCGAGTTCAGCATTCACTCCACTACGGATCACCCCACCCTTCTGTACCTGTTGTGGTGGGTCGTTCTCTATCTCACGCTCTATCCTTTCGCGCAGACTCTCGCAAAGGTTCAACTGTTCCCCTACCCTTTTCAGCGCCTCATTATCAGCATAAAGACACGCCGTCTTGATAGGCTGGATAGCTTGCAAGGCTGTCTTCAACTGCACCACCTCACGAGGCGACACGCGTCCTACAGCCACCTTTGACACGATACGTTCCAGGTCGCCAATACGATGTATCTCTTCATCCACACACTGACGAAACTCGGGCTCGCGATAGTAGTAATCTACGATATCCAAACGCTCGTTGATGGGCTTTTCGTCCTTGAGTGGAAATACCACCCAGCGACGTAGCAATCGGCCTCCCATAGGGCTCACCGTACGATCTATCACGTCGAGCAGCGATTTTCCATCGTCCTGCATCGGCTGTATCAGTTCCAAAGAGCGGATAGTGAATTTATCTAGACGCACGTACCTATCCTCTTCTATGCGTGAAATAGACGTGATATGGCCTATCTGCGTATGTTGTGTCTGCTCCAAATACTGTAGGATTGCACCAGCAGCAATCACTCCACTCTGCAAATGATCTACGCCAAAGCCCTTCAGATTCTTCACATGGAAATGTTTCAGCAGTTTTTGTCGCGCCGTCTGATCTGTAAACACCCAGTCATCCAGTTGGAATGTGAAGAACTTAGAACCGAATTTCAGTTCAAAATCCTGCTTCTTTCCTCGTTCAAAAAGCACCTCCTTAGGTGAGAAGCTACCCAATAGCTTCTCCACATAGTCAGCTGTGCCCTCCCCTGTCAAGAATTCACCTGTAGAGATATCAAGGAAAGCCACACCCAGCGATGATTTTCCAAAGTGTACGCAGGCCAGGAAGTTGTTCTCTTTGTAATTCAGCACGTTATCTGAAAGGGCCACGCCAGGTGTCACCAGTTCCGTGATGCCGCGCTTCACCAGTTTCTTCGTCAGTTTTGGGTCTTCCAACTGGTCGCAGATAGCCACGCGCTTACCTGCCCTGATGAGTTTCGGCAAATAAGTATCCAGGGCATGATGAGGGAATCCTGCCATCTCGTCACCCTTGTTGTATCCATTATTACGATGGGTCAGCGTAATACCCAAGATACGAGCAGCTGTGACGGCATCTTCGCAGTAGGTCTCATAGAAGTCGCCACACCTGAACAGCATCACTGCATCTGGGTGTTTCGCCTTCAAATCAAAAAACTGCTTCATCATTGGGGTCAGTTCCCCATCCTTCTTTGCCATAGTCTTTTCTTTTTAAACAGATGCAAAGGTACTAATAAGTGCGTAAAATACCAAATTTATGACTGCAAATTACGCATACTCAACAAATAACTACATACTTTCTAGTAGTACGTTAGTATCGGACACTGAGTCCGCAAGTGTCGGACTCTGAGTACGCTACCTTCGGACTGGGAGTCCGATGCCTTCGGACAAAAAAAGAGGACGCTTCTTTTTGGAAGCATCCCCTATGGTTATTGTAATCGAAAAGACTACTTCATTATCACCTTGAGCTAAAGCTCGAGTTCGTTCACGTTCGATAAAGCATGAGCGAGCTCTGCTTTATTCTCACTTAATCACGACCTTCTTGCCATTGATGATGTAGAGACCATGCTTCATGGTCTGTACACGCTGGCCAGCCAGGTTGTAGATGGCACCATTGAACTTGGTATTAGCCTTTAGCTCGTTGATGCCTGAAATAATTATTTCACTATCAAGAACTGCACTCTCCAAATCCTTCAGACCTGTGGTGCTGAAGTAATCTGTGATTTTTCCATAAAGCTTTACTTCCTTACCCTTATTTGTTGGATTATCAACCACATTCAGCTTTTCACGGAAAACACTACTACCCTTCAACTCAACTGGCACGAATTCTGTAGCTTCTGCTGATGTAGCAATAGCAATATTTGAAGCTTTATCTGTGTCCAGTTCTGTCTTGCTCTTATAGGTACCTCTAATTATACCCTTCACCCAGGCAGCCTCAGTAGGACGCTGGCTCTTCTTCATAATAATCAGATCGTTAGCCGTGAAGGGATTATTCTCACTACCATCACCTTCGAGAGTGGGAGTTACCTTGCTGTTTTCTCCATTGATAGAATAGATATAACCAAACTGTGTCTCGGGTGTAACGACTGAATCTTTTACATATTTTTGTAATGCAGCATTAATCACAACAAAATCTCCAGCTTTAGCATCACCTTCAACATAAGCCTCATTTTCCAAACCCTTAGCCTTATAAACAGTAATCAAATTTCCTGTAGAATCTGCTGTTGCACCAATCTTAAACTGTGCCTGACCACTACTAATTGTAATATTACCCACTACATATCCTTGGGTATAAACAACTGAAGAGGTACCTCCATCTTCCAGTGCATTTATAACTGCTAAGGCATCAGCGATACTAAAGGGGCTTTCAACAGTACCTTTACCCTCTGTAGGAATAATGGTATAGGTTGCTGTTACGATACTACTTGTCTTACCATCCTTCACAGCCATAGCCTTGATAGTGGTGGTCTTAGAAATGGTCAGAGGATTTCCATCGTAGAATACACCTGTGTAATTCTGGTCGTCAGTGTATTCAGGATCCTGTCCAGAAGGAATAGTATAGAGAATCTTAGCACCCTCTGTTGAGCAAGTCAGTTCAACAGTCTGAGCTTCGAAATACATACCGCTTTCAACACTGAATTTTGGATTACTAACATTGTCGGCAGAAGGAGTATAGGTTACCTCCACACTCTTTACATAAAGAGCACCGGTTGCACTTTCTGATTTAGTGACTGTAACCAAAACATCACCAGAAGCATTACCTTCGAAAGTGTAATCAGTGGCAGTATTTGCCAGGGATTTGGCATCTCCACCAAATGCAGCACCATCGACCTTAACATCAACAGTTGCTGATACACCATTTGCAGTACTTGCATTCACTACTATCTTAGAAATATTTCCTTTTATACCACTTGTGCTAAGCTTTATGTACTGAACGGCTTTTTTTCCTGTTCCATAGTGAATACCTTTGGTATTGTCAAAATTTGACTCTTCACCATCAGAAGTAATAGTCCAAACAGCACCATCATTTGCTGTATCTGAACCTCCACATGCCTTTGTAAATGTCAGAGTACTTGTGTCTGCCAAAACATTTCCAAACACCATAGCCAATAAGGCTACAAACGAAAAGCGTAAAATTTTATTCATAAGCATTAATAATTTAAGTTGAATTTTCGTTTGCAAATATAGTAAATAAAATCGAACCAACAAAGTTTTTGGCAAAAGATTTTGCTATCTCACGGATAAATCGTAATTTTGCAGGTTAGGAAACAACAAATAAGACAAAATAAATGGAATACAACTTCAGAGACATTGAGAAAAAGTGGCAGAAGCGATGGGTCGAGAGCGGCATTTATCGCGTAGTTGAGGATGAGAAGAAAAAGAAATTCTACGTGCTGAATATGTTCCCTTATCCATCAGGAGCCGGACTGCACGTTGGTCACCCTCTGGGCTATATCGCCAGTGATATCTATGCCCGCTACAAGCGCCTGCAGGGCTATAACGTACTAAATCCCATGGGTTACGACGCTTACGGACTACCTGCTGAACAGTATGCTATCCAGACTGGTCAGCATCCTGCTATTACCACAGAGCAGAACATCAACCGCTATCGTGAGCAATTGGATAAGATTGGTTTCTCTTTCGACTGGAGTAGGGAAGTGCGTACCTGTGATCCTAAGTACTATCACTGGACACAGTGGGCCTTCCAGCGTATGTTCAAGAGCTACTACAGCACTTCTTCACACAAGGCTCAGCCTACTATCAAACTGATTGAGCACTTCGAACTAATGGGTACAGAGAACTGTGGCGCTTTGGGTACAGAGGAACTGCATTTCACTGCTGCCGACTGGGCTGGCTTCTCTGAAAAGAAAAAGCAGGAAGTGCTGATGAACTATCGTATTGCCTATCTGGCTGAAACGATGGTAAACTGGTGTCCTGCTCTGGGCACCGTGCTGGCCAATGACGAGGTTATCAATGGTGTGTCTGAGCGTGGTGGCTATCCCGTAGAACAGAAGAAGATGCGCCAGTGGTGCTTGCGTACTTCAGCTTATGCACAGCGTCTGCTCGACGGACTGGAGACTATCGACTGGACTGACTCCCTGAAGGAAGCTCAGCGCAACTGGATTGGTCGCTCTGAGGGTACAGAGATGGAGTTCCAGGTAGCCGATTCTGAGAAGCACTTCACTATCTTCACCACACGTGCCGATACTATCTTTGGTGTGACCTTCATGGTGCTGGCACCTGAATCTGAGTTAGTAGCTGAACTGACTACAGCCGATCAGAAGGCTGCTGTTGACGAATACTTGGCTTACGTGAAGAAGCGTACTGAGCGCGAGCGTCAGATGGACCACAGCGTCACAGGTGTGTTCTCTGGTTCGTATGCCGTTAATCCATTTACTGGCGACAAGATTCCTGTTTGGATCTCTGAATATGTGCTGGCTGGCTACGGCACAGGTGCCATCATGGCTGTGCCTGCTCACGATAGTCGTGACTATGCCTTTGCCAAGCACTTCAACCTGCCTATCATCCCATTGATAGAAGGTGCCGATGTCTCTGAGGAGAGTTTCGATGCGAAAGAGGGTAGGGTGATGAACTCACCTGCTGCAGGAAAGACCACACTCGATGGTTTCTCACTCAATGGCCTGAGCGTAAAAGAGGCTATTGCAGCTACGAAGAAATTCGTTACTGAGCACAACCTGGGACGTGTCAAGGTGAACTATCGCCTGCGTGACGCTATCTTCAGTCGTCAGCGTTACTGGGGTGAGCCATTCCCTGTCTATTACAAGGATGATATGCCCTATATGATTCCAAAGGAATGTCTGCCCTTGGAACTCCCTGAGATTGATGAATATAAGCCCACAGCAACAGGCGAACCCCCATTGGGTCATGCCAAGAAATGGGCTTGGGACACCAAGACTGACACAGTGGTCGATTGTTCCGCAATCGACAATAAGACCGTGTTCCGTCTTGAACTGAACACCATGCCTGGTTTTGCCGGTTCTTCAGCTTACTATCTGCGCTATATGGATCCAGACAACAACAAAGCACTTGTAGGTAAGGATGCTGATGAATATTGGCGTAATGTAGATCTATACGTAGGTGGTTCAGAGCACGCTACTGGTCACTTGATCTATAGTCGTTTCTGGAATAAGTTCCTTTATGACTCTGGTTATTCATGCGAGGAAGAGCCCTTCAAGAAGCTCGTTAACCAGGGTATGATTCAGGGACGTTCTAACTTCGTGTATCGTGTTGAGGACGAGGGTCAGGACAAGGGTAAGTTTGTAAGTCTGAACCTACGTAATAACTACAAGGAGACAACGCCTATCCATGTTGATGTAAACATCGTCTCAGCCGATGTGCTGGATATCGAGGCCTTCAAAGCTTGGCGTCCTGAATACAACAACGCTGAATTTATCCTCGAGGATGGAAAGTATATCTGTGGTTGGGCTGTAGAAAAGATGTCGAAGTCGATGTACAATGTGGTCAACCCTGATATGATTGTCGAGAAGTATGGTGCTGACACCCTGCGTCTTTACGAAATGTTCCTCGGTCCCGTAGAGCAGTCGAAGCCTTGGGACACCAACGGTATCGATGGCTGTCACCGTTTCCTGAAGAAGTTCTGGAACCTCTGCAGTTCTGTTTGCTGCGACTCAGCCGCAACAGCCGCAACGCCTGACAACTTGAAGAGCGTCCATAAACTCATCAAGAAGGTATCACAGGATATTGAGCAGTTCTCTTACAACACCTCTATCTCGGCATTTATGATCTGCGTCAACGAACTCTCACAGCAGAAGTGCAAGAGCAAGGAGATGATTAAGAACCTCGTCATCCTCATTGCACCATTCGCTCCTCATATCGCTGAAGAGCTATGGGAAATGCTGGGCGAGCAGGGTAGTGTCTGCGATGCACAATGGCCTACATGGGACGAGCAGTACCTTGTAGAGAGTCAGGCAAAGATGGGTGTGGCCTTCAACGGAAAGACCCGCTTTGAGATTCAGGTGGCTGCCGATGCCGATAATGCTTCTATCGAAGCATTGGTTCGTGGCGATGAGCGCACGGCTAAATACTTAGAAGACAAGCAGATAGTAAAGGTTATTATCGTGCCGAAGCGCATGGTGAACATTGTACTGGGCAAATAAATTGTAAAATTGTAAATTGTCCTATCGTAAATTAAAATGACTATTCAGCATAAGATCATCTGGAACGAGACCAAGGACTATTTCTTCATCACCCTTGGTCTGCTGATGTACACCATCGCCTTCACCATCTTTCTCATGCCATACGAGATAGTGACAGGCGGTGTGACAGGTCTCTCGGCTATCATCTACTATGCCACAGGATTTCATCTGGAGAATACCTACCTGATCATCAATGGACTGCTGCTCATTGTTGCCTTGAAAATACTGGGCTTCAAGTTCCTAATGAAGACTATCTATGCCATCTTCATGCTTGCTTTCATGCTGAAATTCGCACAGGACATCCTGCCAAAGCAAGACAACGGACTGCCTTTCAAACTCATGGGCGAAGGACAGGAGTTCATCTCCATGATTATTGGCTGTGTAGTCACTGGCATAGCGCTAGCCACTGTATTCTCTAATAACGGGTCGACAGGTGGTACTGACATTATTGCTGCCAGTGTCAATAAGTATAGAAGCAATATTTCACTCGGCAGCGTGCTCTTTACTGCCGATTTCTGTATCATCGGTTCCTGTATGTTCTTTCCGCAGTTCGGTGATTATATCGAGCGTGCCCATAAGGTGACTTTCGGTTTCTGTGTGATGGCGATGGAGAACTACGTACTCGACTACACCATGAACCGTAGCCGTCAGTCTGTGCAGTTCATGATATTTTCAAGGAAATGGCAGGAGATAGCCAATGCTATTGGCACTCAGACAAAACATGGTGTCACTATCCTGGATGGTCACGGCTGGTACACAGGCAAGGAAGTGAAGGTGCTCTGTATATTGGCTAGGAAGAATGAGAGTATCAGTATGTTCCGACTCATCAAGATGATTGACCCCAATGCCTTTGTATCACAGAGTGCCGTCATTGGTGTCTATGGTGAAGGCTTTGATGAAATGAAAGTAAATATAAAAAATGAAGATAGTATTCGCCACCAACAACCTGCACAAACTACAGGAGATACGTCAGATACTGGGCGATAGGGTAGAGGTACTCTCTCTAAAGGATATTGGTTGTGACGTGGATATCCCTGAGACAGGACAGACCCTAGAAGAGAATGCCCTGCAAAAAGCCCGTTATGTATACGACCATTATCATATTGACTGCTTTGCTGATGATACGGGGCTTGAGGTGGAGGCACTGAATGGTGCGCCTGGTATCTATAGTGCTCGTTATGCCAGCATGGAATCTGGTGCTGACAGTCACGACAGCGAGGCTAATATGGCTCGTTTGCTGCGTGAACTCAAGGACAAAGATAACCGTAAAGCGCGCTTCCGCACCGTCATCGCCCTTATCCAGAAAAAGAATATATGCCCCTGTGGGTGCAACAGTATCAAGCAGGAACATCTTTTCGAAGGTATCGTTAATGGTGAGATTACAACAGAGCGGAGTGGGGCAGAGGGCTTCGGCTATGACCCTATCTTCCGTCCTGACGGCTTTGAACATACCTTTGCTGAGATGACTGCCGAACAGAAAAACGGTATCAGTCATCGCGGACGAGCTACAGCAAAACTGGCAGATTATCTCATTAAATAAGTATATGGTATGAAAAGACTGGCCCTCATAATTTTTCTTGCACTGGTGTCAATGGTCAATGGTCAATGGTCAATGGCGCAAGTAGGTACTTGGCGGGCCTTTATGTCGTATTACGAGCCACAGCAGATAGTAAAAGCAGGCAATAACACGCTCTTTGTGCGTGCCTCAAACAGTCTTTATAGCTATAATCTCAACGACCACAGTATCACTACCTATGATAAAGTCAACGCTCTCAGTGATACTTATATTTCTTATATTGCATGGAACCAGCAGGCCAAACGATTGATTATCGTTTATCAGAACGGAAACATCGATCTGATGGATCTGCAAGAGAACGTCACTAATCTTAGTTCTCTATATACCAAGACTATGATAGAGAGTAAAACCGTCAATCGTATTGATATCTACCAGCAATATGCCTACCTCTGTATGACATTCGGCATTATTAAAGTCAATATGGAGCGCGCTGAGATTAGTGAGACCTATATGCTAAACCAGAACATACAAGCCGTCACATTCGACAACACACATATCTATGCACGTAACCAAGCAGGTATCGTTATAACCGCAATGCTTAGCGATAACTTGGTTGATCAGAATAACTGGACAAAAACTGATACTTATCCTGTCTTCAATGAGAATCTTGCCGACTGGAACACTTATATCAATATTGTCAAAACACTAAAACTAGATGGACCAAAATCCAACCTGTTCAACTATCTGAAATTCCAATACGGACGACTATATTCCTGTGGCGGAAAAGATGATGGCATAAGCAATGCTTGTGTACAGGTATATGATAATGATAACTGGCAAATCTATCAGGACGATATAGCCACAATAACAGGACGCAGATATTATCTGCATCATGCCCTTGACATAGACCCCACTGATACTTCCCATATTGCTGTAGCAAGTAATAATGGTCTGTATGAGTTTCGTAATGGAAAATTTACCAAGTTCTATAACAACACAAATAGTCTTATTGAACCATTTAATGGTACTGACGATAATTATCAACTTGTCACAGGTGTGAAATTCGGAAACGATGGTACCTTATGGCTCTTTAATAGTCAAGCACCCACACAATCACTCATCAGCATGGATCAAAATGGTAACTTTACTTCTTATAAGATTCCAAAGCTGATGCAACTTGACCAAAGTGGATTTCAAGATAAGAGTTTAGGTGTTTTATCTGACATGAGGTTTGATAATGATGGCTGCCTGTGGTTTGTTAATCACAACTGGTTTATTCCGTCAGTATATCGCTATAATCTGCAGACAAAAACGCTGAAATCATTTACTGATTTTGTTAATCAAGATGGTATAAATATTGAGAACATCATTGATGTAACATGTTCTACTGAAGACAGAAACGGTAATATATGGGTTGGTACCAATCGTGGGCCGCTTATCATAGAGAGTTCACAGATAGATGCCGACAGTCCCTATTTCACACAGTTCAAAGTACCTCGAAATGATGGTACTAATAATGCCGACTATCTCCTTTATGGCGTTAATGTCACTTCTATTGTCATTGATGGCGGTAACCGAAAATGGATAGGTACAAATGGTAATGGAGCCTACCTTATCAGTGATGATAATTTGACACAAGTACAACATTTCACTAAGAGCAATAGTGATTTGCTGTCTGATGTCGTACAGGCTATTGCTATCAATCATCAAACGGGAGAAGTATTCTTCTCTACCGACATGGGACTCTGTTCGTATATGAGTGATGCTACGGAACCAAGCTCAGAAATGAACGAAGATGATGTCTATGCCTATCCTAATCCCGTAGAACCAGGCTATACAGGCCTTATAACCGTCGTAGGATTGTCATATGATGCCGACGTGAAGATTCTTACCAATAATGGCAAATTAGTGGCTCAGGGACGCTCAAATGGCGGTACCTTCACATGGGACGGTTGCGATATGCAAGGAAAACAGGTGGCTAGCGGTATCTATATGGTCGCAGCAGCTACCAGTAAGGGTGAAAAGGGTGTTGTCACAAAGATAGCCATAGTAAGATGAAATCTGTTAAAGGCATCATACAGCTGTACTGGGGTGTCATAATCGTTATTGTACTGACACCATTATTACTGTATGGTGTACTACAGATAATGCCTACACATGATGACTGGTTCAGTATGACTACGCCTGACTTCAGGACATTCTTCATCAAAGAACATTTTCTTTTTTACGGTTACCATTGGAGACCATTCGACACATGGATAGGATATGTGGCAGGACGCAACCCACAACTGCTTTATCCTACATGGAACCATTGCTTAGTTATATTGGGACACTTACTTTGTTCAATAGCTATCTTCAAGTTGCTTGAAAAATTAGGATTCAACCATATAGTAAAAAACATCGTAACGCTATTTTTCTTCGTCATGCCAGCTACTATGGCCACTGTTACAGCCGTAGATAGTCAGAATCAGGTCTTTGCACTGTTAGTTGGTATCATTGCATTCCTTATTTATATCAAACCAAAAAGTACAAAATACTACCTATTGGTACCTCTTATCTTCTTGGCTACACTTTGTAAGGAGAACGGACTGATGTGGGCATTTATCTGTCCGATATTAGCTTTCGGTTTTGACTTCATTGACAAAAAAACGCTTAAAAAAGACATCATCATAGGTATAGGCATTGTGATGGTTTATGCGCTGACCATCATACTCTTGCCAAAGAATATCATCATCCATCCGGATTATGAACCTGGAATATTAAAAGTAGTTGCCAATACTATTAAATTCCTATTTACAAGTTTTGTTACCGTTGATTATATTTACCTATTACACGCACCTAACAGAAACCTATTATTAGCTATTGTCAGTCTACTGTTGACACTACCGTTTTTCTTTTTTATCTTTATCAAAAAACACAGACTATTGATAGAAAAGAAAATGATGGCCACCATTATATGTTTGATAATAGCCGTTGGCCCTCATCTACTTACTGTATTTAGTATGATGCATACCTATGCAGGATTGGTTTTTGTATGTATCATAATTGCTAACACCATTCAAAACTATCAACAACAATCCATCAAGCCGCTTATAATATCATTTATACTCTTTCTGACCGCATCAATAACTATAGACGGACACCTTATCCATGAATCAATAAAATCGGGTCTGGTGGGCAAAACAATGAGTCAGGAAGCTATAGAAAAGACTGGTAAACCAGTAAAGTCCGTCTATGTGATTATCATAGAGGATAATTATCCTAAACTCTCGTCCTTCTGCGTAATACCCAATGAGGCTTTCGGATGGGGTAGGGCAGCACAATATGAAACTGATTATCAATGGCCAGAAGAAATACGAGATACCACTATAGCACGTAGTAATAATGCCAGACAGCAAGTGCTTGAACTAAGCTCAAAAATTCTGAATAATACAGAATATCAATGTGTATGGATTGTTAATCATAAAGATATTAATGTTGTCAAATGACAAAAGACGAATCTACCATCATAAAAGGCATAGCAATTCTTATGATGCTATTTCTACACCTGTTCAATGGGTTGATTCATAATTTCCATTCTGATTTATTGAATGAACCATATCAACCACTCTTCTACATTGGAAACTATCCAATAGAGTATATCATTACCAGATGTTGCAGACCTGTACCGTTCTTTTTTATTCTAAGTGGTTATGGTATCAGTTACATATATACAAATGGAAAACTTTCAATGAATGGTCAAGCAAAAAGATTGCTTCATATTTTTACTGCATATTGGATAAGTTTGTTAATATTTGTCAGCATAGGACATTTTATTGGAAATGAAAATTATCCTGGAGATATATGGAAACTAATAGGAAATATCACATCCTACTCTGATTCATACAACTTATCTATGTGGTTCTTATTTCCATATACCATGATTTGTCTTTCTTCAATTCTATTAATAAGAATAATAGAATACAAAAAGTCATATTTAACAGCTCTTATTGTTACAGGACTGATATATGGAGTGACAGGATATATCATTAAAAATCATATCAACGAAATAGGATATGATTCTATATATGGTCATCTGCTTCAGTATTTACAATACTTTTTCCCATTTACCTGTGGTATTATCATTCAAAGAACATCTATTTTGAAACATCCAAAATGGAAAATATTAGAGCAAAATAAACTACTTACAGCATTTTTATTGTTTCTTGTTATTGCATTAAAATGCCTAATGGATTCTCAAGCTTTAGACACGCTCTATGCAATAGCTTTTATTTGTTTATTTATTAAGCTATCAATCAAACAATCAAAACTTAAAATAATAAGCATCATAGGGAAATACTCAATGGGAATGTGGATGGTACACATGTATCTGAGCCATTATTTCTTCACTGATTTTATTTATAGTTTTCGCTATTCACCCATCATATTTTTGATACTTGTGATATGTAGTTTTACTATATCACTGATGATAACCTACATCAATGATAAATTGTCACTAGTGATAATACCATCAAAAAACATACAAAAGAAATAGATTTATATTATGAATAGACTACAACATTTCATATTAGATCCTATTAACAACAGACCATTCGTCTTTCTTTTGTTCTTAATACTGTTTACCATTCCAGGATGGACATATTGTTCTATTGTCTTAGGTGATTATTGTCCACCATTGCGATTGATTGGATGGCTGATATTTATGACGGCAATGCCAGCTCTGATAGCATGGTTATGTTGTATGATAACATCCAACATTACTAGATTAATTATCTATTGTATAGCTATCATACTCTTTACTATCAATATTTTCCTCATACTTAACTTTGATACGATGATCAGTCCGTGTATACTACTTCTTATCTATGAGACAAATAGCAACGAAACTTCAGAGTTTTTTTCTACATATGCCTTATCTGCAGCCAGTATTATCACATATATTATTACTCTTTTGATTGTATTATTAATTCTGATAAGTGAGAAATACTTAAATATAATAAAAATAAAAATACCAAGATTAACCCTTATTCCATTGATGATATGGCTTGTGACAGGCATATATCAATTAGTAATGGTTATACAAATGTTTACATTGAAAACACAATTGGAATTACAGTCATGGTATGATGGAAAAGCCTTTTATTGTATAGAAAATACACCTGCCAACCTGCTTTATTCTCTTTATCACCTACATATTTCCAGTCAAGAGAATGATATTGCCATAGAAGCATCAGAAAAAGTCTTTCAGTCGGTTATTTCAAAAAACGAAAAAGATACTCTCGATGTTGTTCTAATTATTGGTGAGTCTTATAATAAATATCACGCTTCTGTCTATGGCTATAATCTAAATACGACACCTGTTCTATGTGAACAGCAGCAACGTGGAAACCTCTTTGTTTTTACTGATGCAATATCACCATATAACATGACCACATTGGCAGTAAAAAACATGCTCTCAACCAATAGTATCAGTCTTAATCAGTCATGGAATGAATATCCTTTAGTGATGACTATATTCAGACATGCTGGTTTCGACGTAGCTATGTGGGATAACCAAAAATCAGAGAATAGCGTTCTTTTTCATGATTTTTCAAATAATTCATTATTTTATAATAAAAAGATAATAGCATCTACCTATCATCATCTTAACAAAGGTCCATTCGATTACGACCAACAATTGGTTGAAACGGCTCTTTCTGTCAAAAGAAATTCTGGTTCTACATTCACCGTTTTCCATCTCATGGGTCAGCATACAGCACCATTATGGCGCTATCCTGAGAATGATAAGAATGCAATCTTTACAGTAGATAGTATTCAGCGTAATGATTTAGATAAGGAGCAAAAAAAATATATAGCAGAATATGATAATGCCACACGTTATAATGACTTCGTCATTGGAAATATCATTCAGTATTATAGTCAGAGAAATGCCGTTATACTCTACTTGTCAGACCATGGTGATGAAGTTTATGACTATCGAAATGTAGTAGGACGCACACATGAACCAGTCAAACAAAAACATGCTCTCAAATACCAATATGAAATTCCTATGGTACTTTGGTGTTCAGACAAATTCATGGATTTACATCCTAACATTATAGAAAGTATCCGTAAAGCCATTTTAAAACCATTCTCAAGCGATAACGTGCCACAACTGTTGATAGGTCTTTCTGGCATCCATTCATCGTTCTACGAGCCTAAAAAAGACATTTTGAGCAATCAATATGAATGTGGCATCAGAATAGTTAATAATTCTACTGATTATGATGCTGTCATGAAAGAATAAAATAAATGCTGGAACTTAACTCAGTTCCAGCATTCTTTCTATAGGTTTCACAGCATCTTTCGCTACACTTGGATCTACTTCAATCTGTGGCCATTCATACTTCAAGGTGTTGTAAATCTTCAGCAATGTATTCATTTTCATATACTGACACTCATTACAACTGCATTCCAGGCCGCTCTCGCTGATTTCTGGCGGCACAGGGATAAATTCCTTGTCAGGACAGGTACGTTGCATCTCATGCAGAATTCCAGCCTCTGTAGCCACGATAAAACGCTTCTTATCGCTTGTCTGTGTATATTGTAACATCGTTGCAGTTGAACCTTTTACATCAGCTACTGCAAGAACTGGACCTTTACACTCTAAGTGTGCCATCACAATAGCATCAGGATATTGCTTTTTCAGCTCCATTATCTTATTTACAGAGAAGCGCTCATGCACATGACAGCCACCATTCCAAAGTAACATATTACGTCCTGTTACTTCATTGATATAATTACCCAAATTATAGTCTGGACCAAAGATAAATTTTCCATCCTTTGGCAACTGATCTACTACTTTCTTGGCATTACCACTGGTTACTACTACATCTGTCAATGCCTTTACAGCAGCTGTGGTATTCACATACGAGATGACTTGATAGCCAGGATTTTCTTCCTTATATTTTTTCAAGTCCTCAGCCTTACAACTATCAGCCAGTGAACAGCCTGCATTCAAGTCAGGACAGAGCACCACCTTTTCAGGTGAAAGCAACTTACAGGTCTCAGCCATGAAATGTACGCCACACATCACCATGATCTTTGCATCCGTCTCTGCAGCCTTGCGAGCCAAGGCAAGCGAATCGCCTACAAAGTCGGCTATATCCTGTATATCTCCTACCGTATAATAGTGTGCCAGGATAATAGCATCTTTTTCTTTACAAAGTTTTCGAATCTCGGCTTTCAGATCAGTACCTTTGGCAACAGGTTCATCAATAAATCCTTGTTCAGTCCATTTTTTTTTCAACAGCATATCATTATTTTTTATTTTCTTTTTCTTTTTAAAAAAATAGAAATGAGTAGTATGATGTGGCGTGAATAAGTGCAAAACTAACACACCTTTTTCTTGCTCATTCAGTTATACCTATGTGGATTTTAGTTATTCACAACTGTTGTAAATTCTTTCTTATTGAAAATGAGACAGGTGCGATAGTTTTCCACAATTTCGTAATTCGGTGCAAAATTACAAAGTTTATATCTTTTTTCATCAAAAATGTGTGGAAATCTTCAAAAAAAGCCTTGGATAAAGGTGTTGATATCCACCTGTAGTGTGATGCCTGTTTATTATACACTACTTATTATATAGTTATGCACAGAGTTTTCCACACACTTATCCACAAAATAATACATCATTAATAATGTATAATTCATAATTATTTTCTAATTTTGCAAACGATATGAGAAAACTGCGTACTATAGAGATGAAACGACTCTCGGTAGAAGAGTATCATGAAGCCGAGAAAACACCACTGATAGTTATATTAGACGATGTGCGATCTATGCACAATGTAGGTAGCGTATTTCGTACGGCTGATGCTTTTCGTTTGGAGGCAGTGTATCTGTGTGGTATCACTGGTTGTCCGCCTCATGCTGAGATTCATAAGACAGCCTTGGGTGCTGAGGATAGCGTAGATTGGCGTTATTTTAAGACGGCATTTGAGGCTGTAGAAGAACTAAAGGGTAGGGGAGTCATCGTCTATAGTATAGAGCAGGCAGAGGGTAGTACAAAACTTCCCCAGTTCCAACCAGAACTAGGGAAGTCGTATGCCATTGTTATGGGTAATGAGGTAAAAGGTGTTCATCAAGAAGTGATAGATGCCTCAGACGGTTGTTTGGAAATTCCGCAGTTTGGTACTAAACATTCCATGAATGTGTCAGTAACTGCAGGCATTGTCATATATCATTTCATGTTGAACTCGATATTCAAATTGAAGTAGTTTTATTCTTCAACAGAAAAATCACTCTTGCCTACACCACAGACTGGACAAACCCAATCTTCTGGAATATCTTCGAAAGCTGTTCCAGGAGCTATTCCACTATCAGGATCGCCTTCTGCAGGGTCATATACATAACCACAAATATTACATACATACTTTTTCATAACACGTTAGTTTTAGGAGTTAATAATATTGGTAATTTTCTCTACAATCATTTCTGGTTTTATACCTGTCATACAGCGGAAATCACCATGTATGCAGGGTTTCTGTCCATATATACTGCACGGACGACATTCTAAATCTAATTGCACTGCATTCTCCTTACTCTGGTTCCATCCCATGAATCCAGCCATAGGATGAGTGGCACCCCAAACAGATACAACAGGCGTGTTTACTAATGATGCCATGTGCATATTTGCTGAGTCCATTGATACCATCACATCTAAGTGACTCATTAGGATAAGCTCCTGCTTCATGGCTGCAATATGTTTCGACACATGGCTGCATTGTGGCATTTCTTCTACCCATGCAGGGAAAGTCTCGTCCTCTTCTTTACCTCGTCCAAAAAGGAATATGCGTATATTAGGATATTTTTCAATGAGCATACGTACTACTTCGTGCATATGCTTCTTAGGATAAATCTTTCCCTGATGAGCAGCATAAGGTGCTATACCTATCCATTTCTCACCTTCCTTTTTCTCATTGAAAATCTCTGGCAGCTGTGTCAAGTCGCCACCGAATGGCGGAAAGATAGAGGTAAAGTTATTACCATTTATTGGGAAACCTAACTTAGCAAATACCTCTGTATAGTTTTCGAAAGAGGTGGGTAACTGCTGCTTCACCTTTTTCTTCATGTTCTTGTTCACTAGCGCATGGCGCATCTTGCGATGCTTGTCAATGTGTGCCACCTTAAAATGACCTAAGTTAAAACGCAGGCGCAAGTAGTTGGAACGTAAAACGGAGTGCAAGTCAGCTACATGAGTGAATTGTTTGGCAGCCAGTCGGCGATAGAGCTTATTAAGTCCTTTCACACCATGATATTCACCCTTCAGGTCAGCTTCCATAAAGCTTACGTTAGGTGCCAGATTCTCAAAGAATGGACGTACAAAGGCACGACTCAAAAAGGTGATTCTCACATCAGGATACTGTTTAGCTACTGCCCACACAATGGGCACCGTCATCGCTACGTCGCCTAAAGCCGAAAACCTGATAACTAAAATATGCTGATGCTTCACCTCTTAAAACTGTAAACTTTTAAACCGTAAACTATTTTTTATAAAGTACTGGATTTGTACTGGGATCGTTGTACATCTTCATCTGGCGATATACCTTCATCACTTTACGTCCAGCTTTATAATCATCCAACAATTGGTCGATAGCTGTAGAAAGATCAACGCGCTGCTCCAGCAGAATATCCAGTTTAGCCTGACAGCGAGCCAAATGTTCCTGATCGGCATCCTGACGCTCTGTCTGTTCCTTCATGTGCCAAATCTTTAGCTCAAGGATGCTCAGACGATCTACTGCCCATGCAGGACTCTCTGTATTAAGACGTGCATCGGGTAGGGGAGTGACATCAGAATAAACTTGACGGAAATATGAGTCAATTTCCTCTACCAAGTCTGTACGATCTTGATTAGAGTGGTCAATGCGACGCTTCAGTGCCAATGCATCACCAAGGTCAATGTGTGGATCGCGAATCAGATCTTCTAAATGCCATTGCACAGTATCTATCCAACATTTCATATAAAGCTTATGCTCTATAGTACCAATCTCGTAGGGATTATTCACTGGTGTATCTACATCATCATTTAAATGATAATCGCGAATAGCCTGTTGGAAAATTTTGTTCGCTTGTTCAGTAAAATTCATTTTTTTAAATCATGTGTTATTTCAATGTGCAAATATACATAGTCTTTCTGAATTATCCAACTTTTTACTTGATTTTTTAAGAAACAGGTTGAAATACATTGCGAAATAGGCTGAAACGCAACCTGAAATAGGCTGAAGCATATTTTATTATTAAAAAAAGTGGTGAAATTATCTGTTATTTGAGAATAAATATCTAAATTTGCAACTGAAAATACGAATAAATGAAATATAAGACTATATGATGTCAATAATCAATAAAATCCTGAATTGGTATTTTAGCAGAGAGTCACTACCTTACTGGTGTCTGCTTTTAGCTGACACAGTGATAGTGTTTCTGTCGTCCATATTGGCATATTGGATTATAGAGAAAACAGGAAATCTGTTTGACAATAGGTTTGCAGTAATATATACTTCATTGCTGTATGCCGTATTGAGTTTAATTGGTTCAAGGGTGTTCAGAACATATAGTGGCGTAGTGAGGTTTTCATCGTTTGTTGACTTGCTGCGTGTGTTGTATGCTTTTGTGTTCAATGTATCATTGGCGCTGATTATCTCTTTGGTGTTTGAACACTATGGCATCAAGACTATTTGTATTTTAAGTCAGACAGAGACCTTGATAGCATTCACCATTGCCATGATGTGGATGTGGGGCATGAGAATTCTTGTGAAGACACTCTACGATGTGGCTGTCACCGACAAACGTGCTAAGCGTGTACTGATTTACGGTGCGCTGTCAGGTGGCGTAGGTTTGGCTAAGAATATTCGTAGCCAGGGGCCTCAGAGATTTAAGCTTTGTGGTTTTATTTCTCACGACAAGCGTGCCAAGCACATGGAACTGATGGGTGAGAAGGTTTACAATATCGATGACGACCTGGCTTCAGTTATCAAGCGCGATAAGATTGAGGCTATCCTTGTGTCACCCCTGCGTCTTACAGAATTTCGTGATAATCAGGAAATGCAGGATATGTTTATCTCAGCAGGCTGTAAGATATACATGGCTCAACAGGTGAAAGAAGCCAGTGTGAAAGATGGCCAGTTGACCGATGATGATATTAAGGGTATGCAACTGAAGGAGGTGTCAGTAGAAGACTTGTTACCCCGCTCAGAGATCAAGGTTGATATGAAGTCGGTAGGTGAGTTGCTGACAGGCAAGCGCGTGCTGATTACTGGTTCGGCTGGTTCGATCGGTTCTGAGATGGTACGTCAGATAGCTGTCTTCAAGCCTGAGAAGATGATGCTTATTGACCAAGCAGAGACACCTGAACACGATATCCGTTTGATGATGGCTCGTGACTTTCCTGATATAGATGCTGAGACGGTTGTTACAAGTATCTGTCATCAGGACAGGATGGAACATATCTTTAGTGATTTCAAGCCCGACTATGTGTTCCATGCTGCTGCATATAAGCATGTGCCGATGATGGAGGACAATCCATCGGAGGCTGTAGAGAATAATATCTATGGTACCAAGGTGATTGCCGACCTGTCGGTGAAATACGGGGTGAAGAAATTCGTGATGGTCTCTACCGATAAGGCGGTGAATCCAACGAATGTGATGGGATGTTCAAAGCGTATCTGCGAGATTTATGTGCAGAGTCTGAATAGTGAATTGCATAAACAAGGTAGTATAAAGATTCAGAACGAGGGCTCTGGCTTTATGAACCACACACAGTTTGTGACTACCCGTTTTGGTAATGTGCTTGGTTCCAACGGATCGGTCATCCCGCTGTTTAAGGAGCAAATCAGAAAGGGTGGACCTGTGACGGTGACCGATGAACGTATTGTGCGTTTCTTCATGCTCATTCCTGAGGCCTGTAAACTGGTTTTGGAAGCTGGTACTAAGGGTAATGGTGGTGAGATATTTGTTTTCGACATGGGAAAACCCGTGAAGATTGCTGACCTGGCCAAGCGTATGATAGCCCTCTCAAATGCAAAGAATGTGGAGATCAAGTTCACAGGACTGCGTGAAGGTGAGAAACTCTACGAAGAGGTGCTCAATGAATTGGAAGGCACCAAACCCACCTTCCATGAGAAGATACGTATTGCCGAGGTACGCGAATATGAGTATAATGAGGTGAACCGCCAGATTGAGGAGCTCATCAGTATTGCCAAGAAGTTTGACAATATGGCCACGGTGAAGAAAATGAAGGAGATAGTACCTGAATATAAGAGTAATAACTCCGTGTACGAACAGTTAGATCACGAATAACTTGGATATCATGGAGAAATACCAGTATCATATCTTTGCACCATATAGGGTGTGCCCGCTTGGAGCCCATGTTGACCATCAACACGGACTGGTAACGGGATTCGCTATCAATAAAGGCGTTGATCTGTGGTTTGATATAGCCTCTGAAGACTCAGAAAAAGGAATGAGTCATGTTCATCTGGAGTCGAAAACCTTTGATGGAATAGTGGATTTTGAAATCAACTCACCTTCTCAGGTACGTGAACATCATTGGGGCGACTATGCCCGAGGTGCGAAATATGCATTGCGGAAGCGTTTCGAACTGAAAAGAGGAATCACAGGCGTGATACAGGGTAGTCTGCCCGTTGGTGGACTGTCGTCATCGGCAGCAGTGCTTATTGCCTATGTAATGGCTTTTGCCAAGGCCAATGACATTACTCTACAGCCATTTGAGATAGTGAAGATAGCATCCGAGGCCGAGCGCGAGTATATTGGTCTGAACAATGGTTTGCTGGATCAGGCTTGTATCGCTTTGGGACGTAAGGATGGACTGCTCTTTTTGGATTGTGACTCTGACGACTGGCGGGTTATCAAGCGAAATCCTGACATGCCAGAGTTTGAGATTGGCATCTTCTTCTCTGGCCTGACACGTTCTTTAGTCAATAGCGACTATAATCTCAGAGTGTATGAGTGTAAGACGGCAGCATGGAATATGCTGGCATATACCGAACAGCCTCTGAAGACGTTTGACAAGACTTTCTTGCGTGATATTCCCAAAGCTACCTTTGAGAAGACACGTATCGCCATGCCAGCTCGTTTTGCCCGTCGTGCCGAGCATTTTTATTCAGAGTATCGTAGGGTGCGACAAGGTGTGACGGCATGGGAGACAGGAAACCTGAAACTTTTCGGACAACTTTCGTTCAACTCCTGCGAGTCAAGTATTCATAACTATGAGTGTGGATCGCCAGAACTGATAGCTATCTATGAGATTATGCGCAGCTTGCCAGGTGTTTATGGCGGACGTTTCAGTGGTGCCGGTTTCAAGGGTGCCTGTATCGCCTTGGTTGATCCGTCTCAGAAGGAAAACATCGAGAAAGAGCTCACCGCCCGTTATTTGGAACAGTTCCCAGAATATGAAAAAACCTTCCAGGTGTTTTGGGTGAAACCCGACAACGGTGCAAGATTTATAGAATAATAAGATATAGAAATGGGGATGAAAATTTTCATCCCCATTTAATGTTATAGTTTCTTTAATAGGATAACCTGGTACTGATTGCCCAGTTGTAAGCGATACACTTACATCCTCACACTGTAAAATAGTCAAATCCCACAATAGTATTAACGAAGCGATGAACGTAGTCGGCAGCTGTTGGTGGCCACTGGAAGCCCATACGATAAAGCACCTGTGTGGTATAGTCGTTGGCTCCACCTGCTCCCTTTGTCATTTTTCTCATTTTGCATGAGTGGCGAGTAATAGTTATAAGTTTTATGTTATGTTATTGAATCGATGCAAATTTAAAAAAAACACGAAATAACAAACAATTTATCCACTTTTTTGTATTCTCTCTCAAAAAAGTGGCTTTGCATCTAGTTGCATTGGGTGCTAATGGCGGTGGCCACGGCATAGGCGGTAGTCCAGGCCGCCTGGAAATTGAAACCACCAGTGACGCCATCAATATCGAGTACCTCACCTGCGAAATAGAGGTGTGGGTGCTCACGGCTTTCTAAGGTAGAAGGGTTGACAGCCGAGAGGTCAATGCCGCCACAGGTGACGAATTCGTCCTTGAAGGGCGCACGACCGGCTATCTGATAGGTGTCGTTGATAAGGATATTGGTCAATCGGTTTAGCTCCTTTTGGTTGAGGCTCCCCCAAGGGGCGTGCGCTCTGCCCGCAAGAGCTTTTTCCGTAAGGTAGTTCCACAGGCGTTGAGGCAGGTCGAAAGGACGCATAGAGGTCAATTGTTTCTGGGCGTACTGTCGGCAGAAGTTTAGCAATTCTTCTTGTACCTCGTTTTCTTTTAAGGATGTCCAGTTCACAGACAAGGGCATCTGGTACTGATTCTCGCTCAGCAGGCGTGCGGCATAGCTACTGAGGCGCAGGATGCAGGGGCCGCTCATGCCCCAGTGGGTGATGAGCAGTGGGCCAGAGGCGCGCATCTTCGTGCCAGGAATCATGGCAGAGGCCTCTACTACGGTACCCATTAAATCTCTTAATCCCTTGTCTTCTATATTGAAGGTGAAGAGCGAGGGAACGGGAGAAATTAAGAATTGAGAATTGAGAATTAAGAATTGAGAATTCTTCATTCCGCCTGTGGTGATGGCGATGAAGTCGTAGTCGGAGAGTTCATCAAGACTGCCCACACGATAGCCTGTCTTGATGGTCACGCCCAGCCGACGTGTTTCACTAAGAAAGAGGTTGATGATGGTCTGAGAATCCTGCGACTGCGGAAAGACGCATTGGTCGGCTTGTGTGACGAGTTTCACACCACGGCTCTCAAACCATTCGTAGGCATCGCGATGATTAAACTGCTTGAAGAGGCGTTTCAGCAGGCGGTGGCCTCGCGGATAGACGCTCTGCAGGTCTTTGACCTCCTCAAAAGAGTTGGTGCAGTTGCAGCGTCCGCCACCAGAAATCTTTACTTTAGCCAGTACGTGGTGCGAGGCCTCAAGGATAGTGACGTCCATCTGTGGACACATCTCCTTGAGATTGATGGCAAGGAAAAAACCTGCCGCACCTCCACCGACGACAGCTGTCTTCATAAAAACGATCAGTTATGACTCATAGGCTGCGGCCTCGGCAGCAGCTATGATCTCTTCACGAGAGAGTTCCTTGGGCTGATGCGTGATATCAGAGAGATCGAACTCATCAGTTATGTCTGTATTCTCCAGACTCTCTGGGATTTCCAGATTCTCTGGAATTTCCGGATTTTCTGTATTCTCCGCTTTAATAATAAACTCCTTCTCTTTCTCCAGGTCAGGGGCAATAGCGGTGGGCTCCTCTTCCATCTTAGTACGTTCAGACTTAGCTTGGAAGATGGCATCGATGAACTGCGGCTCGCGACGGAGGCGCTGCAGGGTTTCTTTCGATGCTGCCTGTTGCGCTTCCTTCTTGGAGTAGCCCTTTCCTGTGCCACCTTCTACGCCTTCTATCTTGACTAAGAATCCGAAAATGGGAGATCCTTCCTTATCTTTGTCTTCCGCCAGAATCTCGTAAGCCATTTTCACGCGGTTCTTCTGCGTCCACTCCAGCAGCTTCGACTTGAAGTTCACCTCCTTATAGGCCACCTTGTCGATATTCACCATCTGGGCCAGGATACGTTTGCTCATAAAGCGCATCACGGCATCGTAGCCCTGATCCAGGTAGATGGCACCTACGAGGGCCTCAAAGGCATTGCCAGCCATATAGCTGTTGTGCGAGCGCTTGGAGGTGTTGCTCTGGATGAGTTCCGTGAGCCCCATCTCCTGAGCCAGTTTTCCCAGTGTCTCGCGGCTCACCAGTTTAGAGCGGGTGTTGGTCAGAAACCCTTCACGCTTATTCTCGAAATGCTTGAAGACGATATGTCCCACCACGGCATCCAGTATGGCATCGCCCAGGAATTCCAGTCGCTCGTTGTTCAGGGGGCGCCCCTTGTCATTACGCTGTCCGCTGCTCTTATGGGTCAGCGCAATCTTATAATACTTGATGTCGTGGGGATAGAATCCGATGATGTCGTGAAGAGAAGAAAAAAGCTCCTTCTCCTTGCGGAAAGGGAGCTTTATACGGTCAATGATATCGTTAAGCCTCATACTTTTTGAATACCACACAAGCGTTGTGACCACCGAAGCCGAACGTATTGCTCAGGCCGGCACGTACGGTGCGCTTCTGTGCCTTGTTGAAGGTGAAGTTGAGGTTGTAGTCAATCTCAGGATCTTCGTCGCCGTCCTCGTGGTTGATGGTGGGAGGAATAATGTCGTTCTGGATAGCCAGCACAGTGGCCATAGCCTCTACAGCACCGGCAGCACCCAGCAGGTGACCAGTCATAGACTTCGTTGACGAGATATTGAGTTTGTAAGCTGCATCGCCAAATACTTCCTTGATAGCCTTTGCCTCAGAGATATCACCAACGTGGGTAGAGGTACCGTGTACGTTGATATAGTCGATATCCTCGGGCTTCATGCCAGCATCTTCCAGGGCGTTCTGCATCACCAGCTTAGCACCCAGACCCTCAGGATGAGAGGCTGTGATGTGGTGAGCATCAGCACTCATACCAGCACCTACCATCTCAGCGTAGATCTTGGCACCACGAGCCTTAGCGTGCTCCAGTTCCTCGAGAATCAAGCAACCGGCACCCTCGGCCATGATGAATCCGTCGCGGCTGGCGCTGAACGGACGGCTGGCCTTCTCGGGCTCGTCGTTGCGGGTGCTCAGGGCGTGCATAGCGTTGAAACCGCCTACACCGCTCTCGCAGATAGCTGCCTCGGCACCACCAGCTACGATAGCGTTAGCCTTGCCCAAGCGAATCAGGTTGAAGGCATCGGCCAGTGCGTTGCTTGAAGAAGCGCAGGCAGAAGAGGTAATATAGTTGGGACCATGGAAGCCGTACATGATAGAAATTTGTCCGGCTGCGATGTCGGCAATCATCTTAGGAATGAAGAAAGGATTGAACTTTGGACCTTCAGCACGATGAACACCATAATAGGTAATCTCGTCCTCGAAAGTCTTAATACCACCGATACCTACACCGAACACAACGCCGATGCGGTTCTTGTCTGTGGTTTCTAAATCCATCTGGCTATCCTCAACAGCCTGCTTGGCAGCAATCAGGGCCAACTGTGTGTAACGGTCCATTTTGCGAGCCTCTTTGCGATCGAGGAAGTCGTTTACGTTGAGGTCTTTCACCTCACAAGCAAACTTGGTCTTGAAGTTGGTTGTATCGAAAGATGTGATAGGGGCAGCACCACTAACTCCTGCAAGGAGGTTCTTCCACATTTCATCGGGTGTGTTTCCCACAGGGGTGACTGCGCCAAGGCCTGTCACAACCACTCTTTTTAATTCCATAGTAAATATTGGTGTAACGTGTTGGGTAATAGGGGTTTGTTATTACTGAATAGGTGTTGAATCCTGGTTGAAAAGTCTCAACCAACACCCAACACCTATCACCTATCACCTAAGTGATTTATTTTGCGTTCTCTTCGATATAAGCGATAGCATCAGCAACGGTGCCAATCTTCTCTGCCTTATCGTCAGGAATAGAAATGCCGAACTCCTTCTCAAACTCCATGATGAGCTCAACGGTATCCAGTGAATCTGCGCCCAGATCATTGGTGAAACTTGCCTCGGGCTTTACTTCTGCTTCGTCAACACCCAGTTTGTCTACGATAATAGCCTTTACTTTGCTTTCAATTTCTGACATAATTTTTTTCGTTTTTAATGTTAATATTCAATCTTTTTACGATAATCGTTTTGAAAATCGGATGCAAAGTAACTCATTTTCTTTCAATTACGCAAACTTTTTCGTAAAAAACTGACCTCTGTGTGCACACACAGGGGGTGATTGTGCAACTTTTTCTGCATTTTTTGGGTATTTTTTACACTTTACCTATTATTTTCATCACAGTCATTCTCTCAATGTGACCTGTCAGATGTTGTAAATGCAACTTTCTTATTTCACAAATCCTTTGTCGCGCCATTTTCCTGAACGCCAGCGGCGCATCAGGATGATGCCGCGGATATTCTCGTCGAGGGCGAAACCGATCCACATACCTACCAGTCCGTAGCCCAAGGGAATGCCGATCACGTAACTCAGGCCTACGGCGATGCTCCATTGGAAGATGATGCCTATCACCACAGGATAGACGGCATCGCCCGTAGCGCGCAGGGTGCCCACGGCAAAGATGTTTGATGTGCGTCCTATCTCAAGGAAGAAATCTACCACAAATACCCATACGCCCATGGCGATAATCTCCTCATTGTCAGTAAAGGCGCTGAGCACGCCGCGTCCTGAGAGGGCCAGCAGGGCCGAGCCTGTCAGCGTGATAATCATTGACCAGCGGAAGAAATAATTTCCTAATACGTAGGCCGCCTGATGTCGCTGTTGACCCACAAGATGCCCCACCAAGATGCCGCCGCCCTGCGTAATGCTGATACAAAACAAGAATACGAACGTAATCATGTTGAAGCAGTAGGTGCGGGCTGCCAGAGCCTCGTTGCTGATCTGATTTATAAAATAGGTGATCACCACCTGCGACAGGCTGTAGGAGATATTCTCGCTCATGGCCGGCACGCCGATCTTCAGCAGGTTACCCAGTTCCTGCCAGGGCATCGGACGGAAATAGCTCAGTGGGAAACGTGGGATATGCACCTTGAAATGGATGGCGGCGAGCAGCACCATAGCCACGGCCCTGCTCGCTGCAGTAGCGATGGCGGCACCCTCTACACCCAGTTGCGGACACCCCCATCGTCCGAATATCAGGGCATAGTTGCCTATGATGTTCAGCACGTTTACGATACCCGTCACCACCATGGGATATACCACCTTGTCGGCACTACGTAGCGAGGCCGAGAAGGTGAGCGATAGGGCTTGGAAGAACGACAGCGCACCAGTTATCTTCAGATATACCACGCCATCGCCCATCAGTTCTGGTCTCAGTCCCATCAGTTGCAGCAGGGCCTCGGCTTTGAAGTAGAGTAGGGCGCTCACGCCCATGCCCAGCATCAGGTTCACTGCCAAAGCCATGCCAACCACCTGCACCAGTCGTTTCCTTAGTCCAGCACCGATATACTGTGCACACAGGATGGCTGCACCCATCGAGAAAAACTGATACACCAGGAATACAAGTGAGATAAGCTGGTTGTCCAGTCCCACTGCCGCTACGCTGTTGTCGCTATAGCGACTCAGCATCACGGTATCCACAGCACCCAGCAGCATCACCAGTGCCATCTCGATAAACACAGGTATGGTGAGCACTTTCAGTTGTCTTTTCAGGGATTGTTCAGCCATCTCTTTCCGTTTTGGCCTGCCACATCCGTCAAACGCATCTTGCCGTCCGCAGCGCGAAGTTTCAACTGGTGACAATTTGTCACCGTTTCATTTCCTTCCTCCTTTAGACGTTGTTTAAGTTTATTCCAATACTTTCGTGCGGTGAGGGCATCTTTACTTTCTGCCAGCACGCCACACACATCCACAATGGCGAAGTACCATTTCTCCTGTTCGTCATCCCATACGGTACGTACTTTCTTTTCTTCAAACAGTTGTATCTTATGCTTCTGAGTCATACGTTCATACTTTTATTCTAAAAAATACAATAACTTTGCAAAGGTAGCCATTATTACAAGAAACTCCAAATTATTTCCAGTAAAACCAAAATTAGGCAAAAAATATTGACAATAGGGGGTTGACTGAAAAGAGATGAAGTCTTGTTGATTCAAAACGGCATGTCGTTTATACGGAAGTGGCACTTCGCGGGGCACGAACCCCTAGCTCGTGACCCGCGAACCCCTACATCCTCTGCCGCGAACCACCACCTCCTTTGAACTGCACCCCAAACGTTTCTCAAATGAATGTTTCCTCATAATTACACATTCTTTGTGTCCAACTTTTGGGGTGCAGTTCACAGTAACCCCTTT
Source organism: uncultured Prevotellaceae bacterium (assembly GCA_902778255.1). Classification (GTDB taxonomy): domain Bacteria; phylum Bacteroidota; class Bacteroidia; order Bacteroidales; family Bacteroidaceae; genus Prevotella. Next base: position 143,448 of record CACYXD010000001.1, on the reverse strand, counting down.
ATACAAAAGCTTTTCCAGCGATTTGGCGGGGTCTTGGCTACTTTATCAACACCTTGCGGCCTTGGATGATGTTCAGCCCCTTCTGTAGCTTTGTCAGGCGCTGTCCATTCAGGTTGTAAACCTTACCATCGCTATTGGTCGCGTTGCTGCTCACACCTGAGATACTGGTGGGCGTGTCGCCACTGATGCCAATGGCGCTGAACAGCAGGTCGTTGCCCTGTGCCGTCACAAAGTGGTTGTTATCTATCACGATGTCGTCAGTAGGCTGACTGTCGAAGGCCATATTGAGCAGCTCACCTGCTGTGCCGTTGAATGAATTGTTTGACGTTGACAGAGCCACGACGCGGTAGTGACCTGCGTCAATTTTATTAAACAGCAACTGGTGGTTTTGCTTGCGCAGGCTATTGAGCGTCATCTGCGTTACGTCCATTCCTTCAGGTATCGTCAGGTCAAACTGGAAGGCTGTATATGCGCTGTTATCTTCCATTGAGAACGACAGGCTTTGATCAGTATTCCTTGTCAATGTCAGGATACCATCACTCACAGCAGGAGCACGCAAAGACCTTGCCCAATTTACATCGCCTGCAATCTCGTTGACCAATACCACAGCATCAGCTACATTTACCTCGCCACTTTCATTCAGGTCGGCCAAGAACTGGTCGAACGATTCGCTGGGCGTACCCACCACGAAGCGGGCTACGTCAACTACGTCCACCACATCCACATATCCGTCCTGATTCACGTCAGGATCTGGGAATTCCTTGATGGCTTTAAAATCCTTCCATACATCTGCAGCTGCATAAGCCGTCTTGCTGTCCTTAGGCACATACAATTTCTGAAACTTCCAAATTTTGCCATAGAAACTTGTCCCATAGCCAAGACATCATTCTTCATGCCTCTTTTCCGTTCTAGCCTCCTTTGCGTTACGTTTCAGCCTGTTTTAGATTGCGTTTTAGGCTGTTTCACCTTGCGTTTAAGGCTCCTTTACCTTGCGTTTTAGGCTTCTTTACAACCTAAAACAGGCTGTTTCGTAAAAACTTATGATAGGAGCCTCTCAATAGGTCAAGGTGACAGGCGTTTGATTTCATGCTAAACGCTATTTATTCCCACGCTGGGAATAATTGTTTTACCAATGGCTTTCAATCAGAAATACTCCCTCACGGCAAAGTCAAACTGGTCGATGAATATCTGTTTGAAGGCATACAGATTGTTCTGCTCGTAGAAGATGAGCATCGCTTTCTTGTAGTCGATGGAGTCAACAGAACGGAAACTCAGCACGGATGATAGTGCAGAAACTGCAGAATTTCTCTTGGTATATCCATACTTTTATGTCTTTAATCGGTGCAAAGATACGGATAATTTCTCAATTATCGGCTCATTTTGAGCTAAAAATTACATTGTAGGGAATTATTCTGAGCCGATACTTATCTCCTTGCTTGAAACCTTATTCAGCTTCCCATTCTTCCATTTATACATATCGATATAAACCTTGGTATAACTGCGGGCTGTGCTGGTGATGGTCTTCTTCTCTTTATCGAAAAACGGCTCCTGAATCTCGTCAAAGGCTGAGACAGGATAGAACTGGCGGGTGACGGGATTCCAGACGAATGCTTTGTAGAGCGACTGGGCACTGGGCGTTAATCCCAGATAGACCATTACATCGGGAATACCATCGAAGTTGATATCGCTTTCACTCACCCATTCTATTTGTTCGTCCTGCCCACGGTCAAAAGTACCACTCAATCGTTCTTCAAAGCTGAGCGGGTTGTATCTATCGTTCACCCTGAAGAAGACATTGATGGTGTTCATGTCTTCGCTTGCGCCAGTTTCCTTGTTATACACGTGATAGCCAAACTCCCATGCGTCTCGTCCAGGGGCAGTAAGGACAGCGGGTGTGCCAGGCCACCAGCTGGGCAGGTCAGACATTTCTGTGATCTTCGACAGTTGCAGCACTTTGCCTGTCGTAGGATTCTTCCATGAGCCTTTCTGTATGTGGAAAGTGCCATTTGTCTGGGTAAGGGCGAGAGACAGCACACCTGTTATCTCGCCGTCTGGCTGAAATTCCACGAAACGGTCGCCATCTTTCACTATCAAGATGGGCGCTGGTGTTTTTGCCTTTGGATAATAGATATAGCCTGCCGTTATCTGTTCACCATCGTTCAGGGCAGTCTCAAAGGCTACTTCCACCTGTATCTTGCCGTTAAGCAGTGCTTTAAAGCCGTGGTGCTCGAAAGTTGTCTGGGCTTTGGCACAAGTGGCACATACTAAAAGCGCTATAGAAAGTACTAATTTCATCATTTTCTTCTACAGTAGGAATTCAAATCAAATGTAATCCAATACCATAATTGCCTGCAAAGATACAAAATAATTGATAATTTGCAATTGATAATAGAAAATGATTTCGTAACTTTGCAGTAAATATGAGGATAGACTATGCAGAATAATATCTTAAAGCATATACGGACTGAATATAGATCGGAAGTGAGATTCGGATTGGCAGTATCAGCGGTGCTAGTGTTTAGTTACTGGGCAACGGGTGTAGTCATACCGGGTGAACTGTCAGAACGTTGGTTGTGGCCCTTGCTAAACGCCTGCATTGCAACATTTTGCTTTTTTGGCGCGTGGCTTTGCCTCAAACACAACGACGACAACCGAACACGTATTGCATGGGCTGTGGCTTTGTTGCTGTGGGGACTGTTGGAGGTAGTGTTGGTGACAGGTGTCGTCCTATACGATATACCTTTCGTCAAACCAGGTACGGAGGCCTTGACAGGCAACGCGATGATTGTGGGCTGTTTGTTCGCCTGGATATTGTTTATCTATCCCCTTGAAGCGCTGCAACCGGGCCATTTTGTGTGGTGGCGAAGCATGCTGCAACTGCTACCCTTGCCTGTGATGGCAATACTCGAGTATTTATTGCCTATCGACCTACGATTACTGATTGCTCTCTATCCGCTGTGGCTGTTGGACATACTGATCGTGCAGATTCGCAAATACCGTCAATGGTGTGAGGACAACTTCTCCACGATGGACAACATTGACGCGCAATGGATTATGCGCTATATAGTGATGCTGGTTATTGCCGGTGGGTCATTTTTCTGGCTATGCGTCTCGCACGACCCCTCGCGTGTGTTCACGCAAGACCTGTATTTATTGTATATGATTGCATACACGACCGAGCGAGTGCTCTATCGACCTGATCCGTGGAAACAGTTGCGCAGTACCGTTTCGGATGAGCAGGAAGAGATCAATCCGACCAATGCAGCCTATCGTGCTACCCTGGAAGCCTGGCTCGACAAAGAGAAGCCGTACCTTAATCCTGATTTCCAGTTGACAGACTTGCGACAGGTATTGCCGCTCAACCGCACCTACCTCAGTCAACTCATCAACACCGAGTATGGTTGTACGTTCTATCAGTTTGTCAACCGTCGCCGTATAGACGAAGCCAAACGGATGAAGATAGAGCATCCCGACTGGACTATACAAGAAATTTGCCAACGTTGCGGTTTCTCATCTCCACGTGTTTTCTACCGCACTTTCGCCCGTGAAACAGGTATGACTCCTAAGGTGTGGTGGTTCAATCAAGGTGACAATTCGTAAAAAATCGCACTATTTTTAGGGACAATTCGTAAAAACAGCACGTATCGTATTGCATACGTGCTTTTCTTTTTGCAATTTTGCAGTAGCATTCGTTCGGTTTAACGATAAAAAAACACAATAATTATTAACAAAACAATTAACCTAAATGAAAAGATTTTATTTATTTTTCGTCCTCATGCTGATGACAGCTTTGGGCGCAATGGCACAGACAGATGTGTCGACCTTTTCACAACTGCAAAGTGCATTGAATGCGGGCAATGATGTAAGGCTGACGGCTAACATCCAGTTCACTTCGGCAATTACCATTAGTGGTGGTAAGAAGATAACCATCAATGGAAATGGAAAGAAGCTGAGTGGTCCTTCTACTCGTGCTTTTAGTATTTCTTCTGGCAATACGCTTTCCATTAAGAATGCTACGCTTAACAATTTTGACCTGAATGCAGGTGGTGGAGCCATCCGTAATTATGGAACATTGGTGCTGGACGGCTGTACTGTCAGCAATAACCATACTGACGGATCCAACCAAGGTGGCGGTGCCATAGAAAATCAGGGCAAGTTGTATGCCAGCAACACGACGTTCACAGGAAACTATTCAAGTGAAATCGGTGGAGCCATCAATAACTATATGGGTAGTCTTTACCTGAGCGAGTGTACGTTCCTCAATAACTATACGACCTCTTCAAACGCAAGTTATGGTGGTGCGATAGGTAACAACTCGTCGGGGGCTCTCATGATAGTGAACTGTATATTCACAGGGAACAAATACGGAGGCAGCAATGGTTCGGCAAGTGACTTGGGCATATATAGTTCGACCTCAAACTACACCATTGCTGGCTGCACGGGAATCACAATTAAAGGAGCAACGATGACCACTTATCCTGAAGGAAGTGTAAGCTTAGATTTTTCTGATCTGAACAATATCAAGTTTAATTCCAGCACTACTGCTGCTTCATATGACATCACATTGTCGGACGAGAGCACAACTCACGGCATGGTGGCGTTTTCCGTTGGCGGTACGTCAGCAACAAAAGCCAAGAAAAATGAAGTGGTTACCGTCAACGTAACGCCTAATAGTGGTTATTCGACAAAAGGCGTGACCGTTCGCGCCTATACCTCCTGGGGTGGTGCCAGTGCTCGTGGCTTCCGTGCTCCAGCCCTGCAGGACGAGATAGCTGTGACTGCTGGACAGGCTGCTGGTACATGGACGTTTACTATGCCAGGAGCTAACGTATGGGTGGTGGTAACCTATGCCAAGAACCTGCAGGATTCATGGATTCAGACCATTGCCAACCAATATTACACGGGCTCGGCCATTGAGCCTGCTGTTATTGTAAAAGACGGCACCACCACACTAACCCAAGGTACTGACTACACGGTGTCTTACGGGAACAACTTGAACGTAGGTACGGCTAACGTAACCATTACTGCCGTCAGCGGTTCTGACTACAGCGGCACAGCTAACGCAACGTTCATCATAGAAAGGGCAGAAAACAAACTTCTGAAAGAGCTCTACGATGCCCTCGGCGACGATGTTTGGACGGGTTACGGTGAGCAGACGGGTGTCATCAGCTACAGTCGTGGTGATGACCCAGAGGAGTTCCGCGCAATGTTCATGGGCGGTACATTCACAATAGATTTGCCGTTTACTGATTTCACAACGGTAACGAAAGACGACAATGGCGACGGCTCGTATACCTATACGCTTGTAGTGAACCTTCCTGCACAGACAGGCATGTCACAAGAGACGCTGCATGTCACCACGAAGAACGGTGAAATTACTGGAATGGAGAGCGAGAACGCTGGTCTCGACATGAGCAAAGAGAATAGTGGTATTGATAGTTGGGCTGCCCTGCAGACCGCTATGACAAACGGTGGTGTTATCAAACTGACACAGAACATCACGGCCGCAAGTACTGACGCAGCACTGATTGTTCCTGAAGGTAAGACTGTCATCCTCGAACTGAACGGACAGACCATCAATCGTGCATTGACCAGTGCAACAGACAACGGTAGCGTCATCATCAACAATGGTATTCTGGCTATCACAGACACAGAGGGCGGCAAGATTATCGGTGGTAACACAACTGGTAACGGTGGTGGTATCCTGAACAACGGAACGCTGACGCTTTATGGTGGTGAGATTACTGGTAATAAGGCTGTAGGCCTAGGTGGTGGTGTCTATAACAGCATCACGAATACCGCCACAACTGGCTTCTGGATGACAGGTGGATTGATTAACAATAACACAGCAAATAGCTATGCAGCCATTGGCGGCGATGTCACCTTCAACAATTTAGTAGTCGTGCAAGTGAATGCTGAAGGCACAACGCTCAGTGCAAAGACTGCAAAGGCAAACATGGCTGAATACAGCTACATCAAGCCTGTAATGCCAGACCCCGCAAAATACGCTATTTTAACAGAACTCTACGAGGCCCTTGGTGACAATGTCTGGACGGGTTACGGCGCACTAACGGGTGTTATCAGCTACAGCCGTAGTGATGCACCTAACGAGTTCCGTGCAGTATTCATGGGTGGTACCTATACCATTGATGTGCCGTTTGGCGATGTTACATTTGCCGCCAAAGTAGATAATGGCGATGGTTCATTTACATACACGCTGACGCTTGCACTACCTGCACAGACAGGAATGCCTTCTGAAACGGTACATGTTACTGTGAAGAATGGTGAGATCACGGAGATGGATAGCGAGAATGCCGGTATTGAGATGAATAAGGAAGAAGATCCGATTTCTGGTTGGTCCGCCCTACAGAATGCGATGAGCAACGGCGGTGTGATTAAACTGGCAGAGAATATCGTAGCTGAGAGCACAGACGCAGCTTTGACCGTTCCAGAAGGCAAGACCGTTGTGCTCGAGCTGAACGGACATACTATCAATCGTAACCTCACAGAGGCAGCAGCCAATGGTAGCGTTATCATTAACAACGGTATTCTGGCCATCACAGATTCTGAGGGCGGTAAGATTATTGGTGGTAACACAACTGGCAACGGCGGCGGTATCCTTAATAACGGTACGTTGACGCTCTATGGCGGCGAGATTACAGCTAATAAGGCTGCAGGCCTGGGTGGTGGTGTGTATAACACCATTACAAATACGGCTACGACCGGCTTCTGGATGACAGGCGGTCTGATTAACGGCAATACCGCTGGTAGTTATCCCGCAATCGGTGGTGATGTCACCTTCAATAATCTTGCTGTCGTTCAGATTGATGCAGAAGGTACAACTGTCAGCGCAAAGACTGCAAAGGCAAAGATGGCTGAATACAGCTACATCAAGCCAGTAATGCCCGACCCAGAGAAGTTTGCAATCTTGGCTGAACTTTATGAAGCTCTTGGTGATGATATCTGGACAGGCTACGGCACACTAACGGGTGTTATCAGCTATAGCCGTGGTGACGAACCAAATGAGTTCCGCGCAACCTTTATGGGTGGCACCTATTCCATTGACGTGCCGTTTGGCGACGTTACATTTGTTGAAAAAGTAGATAATGGCGATGGTTCATTTACATACACGATGACGCTTGCGTTACCAGCGCTGACAGGTATGTCTTCTGAAACGGTACATGTCACAGTGAAGAACGGTGAAATTACAGAACTCGATAGTGAAAACGCTGGCATTGAGATGAATAAGGAAGAAGGTCCGGTAACGGGCTGGGCCGCCTTACAGAATGCGATGACCAACGGTGGCGTAATTAAACTGGCAGAAGATGTCATAGCCAAGAGCACCGATGCTGCACTCATTATTCCAGAGGGCAAAACGGTAGTGCTTGAACTGAACGGACACACAATAAACCGTAACCTCACAGAGGCAGTAGCCGATGGTAGCGTTATCATTAACAACGGAACCTTGGCCATCACGGGTGAAGGTATAATCACTGGTGGTAACACGACAGGCAATGGCGGTGGTATCGTCAATAACGGCGCATTCACAATGTACAGTGGTGAGATTACAGGCAATAAGGCAGCAGGCCAGGGAGGTGGTGTCTATAACACTGTTACGATTACTGCTACGGAAGGCTTCTGGATGACTGGTGGTCTGATTGACGGCAATACTGCTGGTAGCTATCCTGCCATCGGTGGTGACGTAGCATTTAATAATCTGGCTGTTGTGCAGATCAATGCTGAAGGCGCTAAAGTTAGCGTATCAGAAGCTGTTGCAGGTATGGCTGAATACAGTTACATCAAGCCTGTAATGCCCGATCCCCAGAATTACTATCTCGTTACAGCTCCGACTCCAAAGATTGGACTATATTATATAGGTGTAGCACAGGAATTGGTAGAGGCTGGTAGCACTACGTTTGGTGAGATGGAGTATTCACTTGATGGCGAAAACTACGCTACAACCATTCCTATGGGTACGGAAGCCGGCATCTATACCGTGTACTACCGTGTAATGGGCGATGCAACTCATAATGACTATGCACCGCAGACCGTGACCGTGAAGATGGCATTGGCCTCGCTGACCATTCCAGCCGGAGCATACGCCAGCTATTATGGAGATAAGGGATTGAACCTCGCAGAGGGCACTGCTGACGGCATCGTGCTAAGCACTGTTATCGCTATGAGTGCTAATGAGGCTATCGTGATACTTGCTGATGGACTGGAGTCAGCCGTTGCCAACACTCCGCTAATCATTTTTAATGGTACGGATGAGAACCAGCAGGTACTGTTAGACCTCAATGAGCAAGCTGCTACAGTCAACTACGACGCGGAGCATTTCTTTGGAACACTAGAGCCCAAGACCTTCACTGCAGCAGACATGGCTGAGGCAGACAACTACGTGCTCAATGGTGAGAACTTCACATGGGTGAAGGACGCAGGCATACTGCCCGCCAACCGCTGCTGGCTGAAGATTATCCCTAGCTCTCCCAACCATGCCCGTACTATGAATATCATCTTCGAGAGCGATGCGACAGGTATCAGTACCATTAATGTTAGTGCTGCCAATGTCGAGGACTGGTATGACCTGAACGGTCGCCGCCTCACAGGAAAACCTGCAGTAAAGGGTATGTACATCCAAAATGGCAAGAAAGTGGTGATAAAGTAATCATCCTACATCTTTTAATATGATTCGGGGACGGAGCAAGAAGACTTAGCTCCGTCCCCGAATTCTTGTTTTTTCATAACTCAGGCTTTGCTGAAGTTACGCTGTCTCGGCAAAAAAAGATTGAATTCTTTTGTTTTGCTCTCGACTTTTCGTAACTTTGAGCTTCGCTCGAAGATACTTTCGCTCGGAAAAGCTCAAATATATTTGGCTTTTCGCTCGCTTATTCGTATCTTTGTGCCCAAATTCCAATTGTCTATGGATAAATATTTTGCTGATCCGCTGCGTTATGACGGCGGGATGAAGTTTGAGAGGTGCGGACGCTCGGGCGTCATGCTGCCGAAAGTGTCGCTAGGATTCTGGCATAACTTCGGCGGGGTGGACTCGTATGAGCGCTCACGTGAGATCACGCACTATGCCTTCGATCATGGTGTGGTGCACTTTGACCTGGCCAATAACTACGGGCCTCCCTACGGTTCGGCAGAAGAGACGATGGGGCGGCTGATGGATGACGACTTCGCGCCTTATCGTGACGAGCTCTTCATCTCTACGAAGGCGGGGTATGACATGTGGCCCGGACCCTACGGCAACTGGGGCTCCAGGAAATACATGATGGCTTCGCTCGACCAGAGCTTGAAGCGTATGCATCTGGACTACGTGGATCTTTTCTATAGTCATCGCTATGACCCAGAGACACCTCTGGAGGAGACGCTGCAGGCTTTGGTGGATATCGTGCGTAGCGGAAAGGCCTTGTATGTAGGCATCTCGCGCTGGCCATTGGAAGCCACGAAGTTTGCTGAGCAGTATCTGCGTGAGCGCGACGTGCCCCTTCTGATTTATCAGGGCAGGCTGAATATGCTCGACCGTTCGCCTCAGGAAGAGGGCATCCTGGAATTCTGTGTGGAGAAGGGCATTGGCTTTATCTCGTTCTCGCCCCTGGCTCAGGGGTTGCTGACTGATCGCTATCTGAATGGCATTCCTGCGGATTCGCGTATGTCGAAAGGGAAGTTCCTGAAGGAGAGTATGCTGACCGACGACCTCTTGGCAAAGATACGCTCTTATAACGAGCAGGCTCAGAAGCGAGGCGAGACACTGGCCGAGATGGCACTGGCCTGGATTTTGGCTCAGCGTGGCGTGACCTCGGTGCTGGTGGGTGCCAGCAGTGCACAGCAGTTGCAGAAGAATTTGAAGTGCATTAATGCAGAAAGTTTTTAGGATAAAAGTTTGAGATTTGAAAAAGGTTCTTTTAGTCAATGATGTAGCAGGCTACGGCAAGGTGGGTATGGCTGCCATGCTGCCTATCCTGTCGTATATGGGTATTCCTGCTTTTAACCTGCCCACGGCATTGGTGTCAAACACGCTGGACTATGGCGATTTCGCCATGCAGGACACTACGGCGTATATGCGTCAGACCCTGCCCGTATGGAAAAAGCTGGGTTTCCGCTTTGATGCCATCTGTACGGGGTTGATGTTCAGCGAGGAGCAGTCGCGCCTGGTGGCGCAGTTCTGCAGGGATCAGGCCGAACAGGGATGCACGATCTTCGTAGATCCCGTGATGGGCGATGGTGGTAAGCTGTATAATGGCATCGGCGAGGATCAGGTACGACTGATGCGCGAGATGGTTAGCGTGGCTCATCTGATCTTTCCAAACTATACGGAGGCCTGTCATCTTGCGGGCGAACCTTTCAAACAGGAGGGACTGACGCGTCGCGAGGCTTGCGAATTGCTTGATAAACTGGGGCAGCTGGGTACGCGCTCGGCCATCATCACCAGTTGCTTTATTGACAACAAGAACCAGGTGTGTGGCTATGATGCTGCCACAGGGAAGTATTTCTTCCACGACTACGACGAGATACCAGGACTATATCACGGCACGGGTGATATCTTCTCGGCTGTGCTCATTGGTCATCTGATGAAGCAGGAGTCGCTCTCGGCCAGTACGCGTCAGGCGATGGACGTGGTTCGGGAAATGATATACCGCAACCGCGATGTGGATGATCGCTGCTGCGGCATATTCATTGAGCGTTGTCTGGACTTGCTTTGATTTATTGCAAGGACTACAGGACTTATTTTACTAGTATCTTTTTGCCATTCTTGATATAGAGTCCCTTTCGTGGATTCTCTATGCGACGTCCTTGCAGGTCAAACATTGAATGTTGAATGTTGACTATTGAGGGTTGAATGTTCTCAATGCCATCGGTCACGCCATCGGTGTTGCCACGGTCGGTCATCTGGGCAAGGGCCCCTATCTCCAACAGACTGAGCACACGGTCATAGACCATCACATCGTCGAAGCGGGCATCAGCAGAGCCCCAGAATGAGCCGTTTCCTAACCACAGTTCATCGCATGAAGCCATAAGGTCGAGTATCAGGTTATAGTCAAACCCTTGTTTCGTGGTGGCCTCCTTGCCATTGAGCGACTCCTTGTATTTATCCGTGTTCTTGGTGCCATTGACATAGATGGTGATGCCACCCGATGAAGAACTGACGGTGCGTGAGAAGGTAATCGTTACCAGCTCCCATTTCCCTGGTACGAGCTTGCCTGTCTCTACTGTCTCAGGATGGTTGATATCCACATAGTTGCCATTACCATCATTGAAGCCCATATATAGGTTGCCAGTCATATAGAGGCGCTGGTTGCCATTAACCATTCCAAAGAGGGCATCCCACAGGTTGTCGTCTGTGCGCTTCACGAAGAACGAGATGGTGGCACCGTCATTTAGGTCTTTGCCTTTCAATGGGTTGGGAATGGCCACGTAGCTCTCCTTACCATTAGCTCCGAAGTTCAGGTGTACGGTATTGCCGTTGCGCAGTTTTTCAATGTCATCGATTACAGGATTGGCCGTAGTACCATTGTGCTTCAGCTGCGCTTTTTCTTCAGGATTCTTCTTGTTGGTCAGTTCGGCATCGTCGAAATCATAGTGAGCCAACATACCATCAGCCCATGTTTCGTTGTAGTGCTTGGCATTGGTTTCCGACTGTGCTTTTACTTTATAAGACTCCTGCCAGAAATAGTTGCCACAGCTGAGGCGGGCCGTCAGTATCACCTCCGTGTCTTCCTCCAATCCTATGGGATAGTATTTGCCGTAGCTGTTGATAACAGCCGGCTTGTTGCTGGTCCACTCCAGCGTGGTCTGTGCGCCATAGATCGGCATACTGCCATAGAGGTCTACACTCTTTCTGATGCCCTGATTATTGGTTACGGGCACTTTCTGGGTCTTGACCTGATAGGCCAGTTCATATTTCGGGTGATACTTATAGGCCCATACACTAACGCCGCCATTGCTTACTGCGGTGATGGCGATGGCATGCATATTGGTAACGTCCATCGTCTCTTCATAGACAATGCCGTTATAGGCCACGCTTGCCAGTGTCAGGGAGATATAGTGCGTGCCCTCTTCGATACTCCATTTGCCAGTCTTGCTGCCAGTGATGGTGCCATCGGCATTCAGTGAGATAGTGACGGGTTCCACCTGTTCCAGATTGGCATGGTCATTGGCAAACTTATGTATCAACAATTGATAGGTGCCTGCTATCTCATCCGTTGTAAATGGCTGTTTGGTCTTAACATCCTCGTTGGTGATGGTCTCGCCGTTATATTCGAAAGGCGAGGCAACGAGCCAGCCGTTCTTGTTCTGGAACAGCTGGTGCACACGCACCTGATGTCCCTCATCATCCTTCTTGGCATCATTGCAGAAGCGGGTGTGATAGATGAGATAGGTGCGACCATCAGGCGCGTCGATCACGGAGTTGTGGCCCTGCGCGCGCTCGCCCTGCGCCATGAATCCCCAGTGGCTATAGGGGCCGAGCAGTTTCTCGCCGCGAGCGGTAGCACTCTTGCCGAAGTTCAGTTCATAGTTGGAATAGACAGCATTGCGCCCACCACCATCGGTGTAGGGTCCGTTAGGATTCTTCGAACGGAACACGCGCATCTCGTAGCCGCCCTTCTGATCCAAGCCACCATAGCTCATAAACAGGTAGTAGTAGCCACCAATATATTCTATATAGGCACCCTCGCCCGATACATAGTAGCCGCCAGCTATACGCTTGCCGAAATAGGGGTCGCCGTTGCTTGTAGAGTAGGTCACGTCATAGTCTCTCAGACCCGTCTCCTCATCCAGTTCCAACATGAAGATACCTCCACTCCATGAGCCGTATGCCATCCAGAGATTTCCTTCTTCATCATAAAAGACACAGGGGTCGATGTTGTTGGGGTTGCCAAGGATGCGTGTGTTGACCCAAGGGTTATAGCGTGAGGGTAGAGAAGATATCGTACCCAGCACCAGTTCCACATCGGTCTTCTTGAAATCAGTATTAGCGTTCAGACCGAATCCGCTGATGACCACAGGGGCCTGATACTCGTAGGGGCCTTCAATATTATCTGATGTGAGCAGGATGATGCTGGAGTTCCATTTCGGACCATTGATACTCAGGTACTGGCACCATTTCTGCATCACGGGGTTCCAGATAACGTCTGGTGCCCACATATTGCCGCCAATGCTCCAGGGATTGCCATTGCCGTCTCGCCAGTCGGGATAGGCAGCAGCCCAGTCGTGTGCGTTGAAGGCAGGCATATCTACCTCTACGCCACCTTTCTTTACCTTCGTCACCTTGGGTGTTACAAAGGCCGCCTCGTTGCTGGCATTATTATTACTGCCAACCTTCCAGGGTGACGTGAACCACTTCCAGTTCTGCAGGTCGGTGGTATAAGCCTGGGCGCGATGCGAACCAAAGATATAATAACGTTTGCTGTTAGGTTCATACACCACAGAAGGGTCGTGTACGCTCTGTCGTGTCTTCGTAACGTTCTTATACAGATTCTTGGCCTGAGTCGTAGTCAGCTCTTCCTGTGCGCTGGCCCAGGTACCTGTCATCAGGGCTACCAGTAAAATGTAGAATTGTTTCATTTTTTTAGTTGTAGTTTTTAGTAATTTGTGGGCAAAGGTACGAATAAGTGATTAAAATGCAAAAGGAAAATGTATTTTTCTTCTCTTTTTCTAACATTGAAAGCAAATCTCGCCGAAATTGCATAACAAAATCGGCGAGATTACACTATGAAAAGCGAGAAATGCCTGCGGGCAGTTTACAATGCCACCTTGCGCCAGAAGCGGTAGGTGATATCCTCAAACTCGCCATTCTCCGTCTGACGGTAGAGGCGCTGGTTGGTGGTAGGACTCTTTAGGGGACCTAAGTGGCGGATGTAGGGACCTACCTTGATATAGTCGAAATCAGTTTTGCGAACCTCTGGAGCGACACGCAGTCGTCCGCTATACCACGCCACCTTATATTGTGGATAGGTCTCGTGGATATACTGGGCCAACTGATTGATGCCTTTTGGGTCGGCATCGCCCCCCATGAAGGCGAAGCAGGTGATATCCGATCCGAAGCGCTCAACGAAATCATCGAGCGCTCCGGCGGTGAGAGGTATACCTATATCTTCCCAGAGATAATGGCTGTGACAGCCAGGACAGCGACAGGGGCAGTTGCTGATATTGATGGCCAGCGTTACCTCGTCGGGGATCTCCTGAAAAACAATTCCTGTATTGACGTACTTTAACATCTGGTGTTAGCTTTTAGCTGTTAGCTATTTGCTTTTTTCCATGTGCATAGAAACGGCGCGATGCCTCTTCCTGGCGAGCCTGTGAGAAATTGCTCACACGCTTCAGGTAGCCGATGATACGAGTCATGTAGTCCACGTTCTTTGAATGGCAGTGAGGACACTCCTTCAGGTAACGCTTGTCGATATGACCACACTCGTTACATACGGTATTGGGGATATTGAAGGTGAAGTAGTTGCATCCCTCCTTGGCAGCCACCTTCAGCAACTTCAGGTACTGCTCCTTAGACAGGTGCTCATCCAAGTTCATGTGCAGGGCAGAGCCACCAGTGAGGTGCTCGATATAGGGAGCGCCGTGGAGCTTGAACTTATCGATAACGCTCAGCGAGTCGTCCTCGACCACGTAGAAGTAAGAGTTGTAGCAGTCACGTGGCACGAAGTAGCCATCTTCGCGATCCCACTTAGCGTGTTTCACACCTACGTTCTCGGCAGGAATCATCTCGCAGTTGAACATCAGTTCCTTGGTGCGATACTGCTTGTTGTACTTCTCAACCAAGCCCAGGATCTCCTGCACGAACTTCTTGTACTCATCGTTAGGCGTAATCTTCAGGCCCATAAACTCAGCAGCTTCTACCAGTCCGTTGATACCGATGGTGAGATACTGGCGGTTGATATTGATATAGCCGGCATCGAAGAGGGGCAGCATACCGTGGCTCTGCAGTTCCTTCAGATTCTCGTTGTAGGCCGTCTGCACCTTATGGCAGAGGTCGATCACATCGCCCAGATACTCCAGATAGTCAATCTTATTGTTCACGGCAAACTGGATACAACGGTTCAGGTTGATGGTCAACACAGACTTAGAACCCGTTGACACGCCACCGGCCCCCAGTGTATAGCTGAAGCCATTGTCAGTAATCTCGTTGCGCAGACGGCAGCAAGAGCTCAGTGAGTCAGCATTGTCGCTCATATAGGTGAAGAACGAGTGTCCCTCGCTGTACATCTCGGCAGTGAACTCCCCCCACTCCTTATCGCGGCACTCGCCGTTCTCATCGACCAGCAGAGCCATCGTCTCAACGGGGAAGGTCAGCAGGGTCTTGGTGCGCTCTTTGTTGAACCACTTCATGAAGCGCTTCTGCAGCCAAGACAGACCATCCCAGTCGGGCTGAGAACCATCAGGGAAGAAGAACTCACCGAAGATGCTCTGGAAATAGAACTTATCGTAATAGGCCACGTTCCAGAACACAGCCTGATAGTTGCGGGCACCTGTGGGCTGATTCAGCGAATAGACAATCTGCTCAAAATAGTCGGTGATAACTTTGTCAAGTGTACGATGCTTCATTGAGAGATCCACCACCTCGTCGGCACGCTTCCAGTAGTCCAGACCAAACTCCTTGCCAATGAAGTAGTTCATGTACATCAGGAACTCAGGCGTAGCGCACGCGCCGCTCAGCATAGAGCTGACCATGAACACCATATTTACAAAACCACCACAGTAAGACTTAAGGTTGGTGGGAGCCGTAGAGTTGCCACCGATAGCCAGTGTGCCACCGATGAGCCAGGGGTACATTGTGATAGAGGCACAGTAGTTGGCCAGCGAGGTCTCGTCGTTCTTATATATAAAGTGGTGTGTCAGCTTGTCAATATATTCATCGGCCAACTGCTTGCCATACATCTTCTTGATACGGTCAACCAGCAGACGACGATTCAAGCGGATGAAGTTCGATTTGGGCAACTCACCAATCAGGGTTGCTATGTTTTTATGTTCAACGTTAGCATTGGCATCGTACTTCGAACCGGTGGCCGCATTCTTTGACTCCTCCATATATTCTGAGAGGAACATCATCTTCTCCAATGTCTCACGATCCTCGGTGTGCTCCTGACGGTAGAGGATAAATGACTTGGCCACTTTATAGTAACCCTCGCGCATCAATGCCTCCTCAACCTGGTTCTGAATATCCTCCACCTTGATATCATCGTGCATATCCAAGTGGCTGATAATCTTAGAGATAGTACCCAGGTCAGTAGGTTCTTCCACACTCTCAAACGCCTTCATGATGGCGTTCATGATCTTGTCAAGAGAGAAGCGATCTTTAGAACCATCTCGCTTCGTGATGGTAAAATTTTTGATTTCCATTGTTATATTTTTTATATCTTCTTTTAGGTTATTGGTCTACAGCAAGTTATCCATTTTGGTAAACTTTTTAGTTTTACGATTTCAAAAAGTTGTCCAAAACTGGAAACCGAAATCGTTTGCAAAGATACAAAAATTATATAATATAACAATGGTTTTAAACAAAAAAAATCCGAATTTTTTCAATTCGGATTTTTTTTCATGTCATATTCAGTCTACTTTGGCTGTTTGCCAATGTAAGCCAGAATACCTCCATCGACGTAGAGTACGTGACCATTTACGGCATCTGATGCGTGTGATGCGAGGAACACTGCGGGACCACCCAGCTCCTCGGGATCGAGCCAGCGACCTGCGGGAGTCTTAGCGCAGATGAACGAGTCAAACGGATGACGGCTGCCATCGGGCTGCTTCTCGCGCAGAGGAGCGGTCTGAGGTGTAGCGATGTAACCCGGGCCAATACCGTTGCACTGGATGTTGTATTCGCCATACTCTGAGCATATGTTACGAGTTAGCATCTTCAGGCCACCCTTGGCTGCAGCGTAAGCAGAAACGGTCTCACGTCCCAGTTCACTCATCATCGAGCAGATATTGATGATCTTACCCTCGCGGCGCTCCATCATCTCGGGGATCACAGCGCTTGAGCAGATAAACGGACCTACGAGGTCGATGTCAATGACCTGCTGGAACTCAGCGCGCTTCATCTCGTGCATGGGGATGCGCTTGATGATACCAGCGTTGTTCACCAGGATGTCAATCTGACCTACCTCAGTGTGAATCTTTTCTACCAAAGCTTTCACGTCATCCTCCTTGGTTACGTCACACACGTAGCCCTTCACGTTTGTGATGCCAGCCTCTTTGTAGTTGTCCAAACCACGCTGCAGAGCAGCCTCGTTGATGTCGTTGAAGATAATAGTTTTAGCACCTGCTGCAACGAATGCCTTTGCAATGTTGAAGCCAATTCCGTAAGAAGCGCCGGTAATCCAGGCGTTCTTGCCCTCTAATGAAAAAATGTTTGCCATTTTTACTTGAATTATTTGTTAAACAATTAATTACAAACTTTATTTTAGTTCCTTTATATCAAAGAAGTCCTGATCTCCGTAATCCAGGTTCTCGCCACCCATGCCCCAGATGAAGGTATAGTTGTGCGTGGCAGCAGCCGAATGGATGCTCCATTCGGGTGAAAGTACGGCATGATGGTTGTGCATCCAGATATGGCGCGTCTCCTGTGGCTCACCCATAAAATGACAGACGGCTTGGTCATCGGGCAACTCGAAATAGAAATATGCCTCCATTCGTCGGCTGTGCACATGGGCTGGCATTGTGTTCCATACGCTACCTGTAGCCAGTTCTGTCATTCCCATCTGAAGCTGACAGGTGGGCAATACTTGGTTCACCAGCATCTTGTTGATGTTACGCTCGTTCGATGTCTCTAACGACCCCATGTGAGCTACCACAGCATCCGCCTTCGTCACCTTACGGCAGGGATACGTTGCATGAGCTGTTGTGGAGTTGAAGTAGAAAAGGGCAGGCTTCTGTGCGTCTTTCGAGGTGAAGATCACCTCACGGTCACCTCTTCCTATATAGAGTGCCTCTTTATAGCCTAACTCAAAATTCTCGTCACCAACCTTTACGACACCTGTTCCACCTATATTATATATACCTACCTCACGACGAGTAGTAAAGAAGGAGGCCTTCAACGGGTCAATGGCCTCTAGCGTCAGAGCCTCGCCTACGGGCATAGCACCACCCACCACCATACGGTCGTACATAGAATACACCATGTTCACCTCGTCGGCAGCAAACAATCGCTCGATAAGGAAATCACGGCGCAGACGGGCTGTGTCGTAATGGCGGGCATCCTCAGGATGGGCAGCATATCGGATTTCGTAGTTAGTTTTCATTAGCGCTTTGGATTAGTTTCGTGTGCAAAGTTACGAAAAAGTGAGTAAAATGCAAAAGGAAAAAGTCCTTTTTTTATTTCTGAGACATGGCTTACATAATATCACCAACAAGAAAACAACGAAAAGATTTGTTTGTTTTCCATAAAAACACTATCTTTGCCACAGATTACTAAAGACCTAAAGAATATGACAAATTTTAATTATTTCAAGTTCATCCTGCTGAGTGTAGTGATGATGACCGTGTGTTTAACAACAAAGGCACAAGATCCCTATCGGGAAGCTATGAAGGAGTATGTTCAAGGAAACATATCCAACGTAAATGAAGAAAAACTATTGGGCTCTATTCAGATACTTAATCGTATGATGCTGTTGGGGTATGACCAAGAAAAGCTTGAAGAATTAACATCAAAATATCGTAAAGAAAAACTTTAAGACGACATCTTGGACTATATGTTGATACCACCTTTCAAAGAGTGTGTTACGCTTGAAGAATTACAAGCTTTGAATGCATTGATGAAAACACCAGAAGGTCAAAATTACCAAGCACACGAAAAACTGCTAAAACAAAAATTGCCATTAGCATATAGCGAGTATCTGTCAGACGCAATAAACATAAGCTTAAAAGAAAAAAAATGGGATGGCATAAAGCCAGACAAGCAGATCCCTCAAACCTATATTAAAAAGTATTACGAGGCAGTGGACACCGCCGAGATATATTCTATTTTTGATGCTTTCTTCAACATGAGGTCACAAACCATAGGAGACACTGAAACCATGGATGCCATGAAACCACATATGAAAAAGAATTTTGCTACAATCATGCTCAACGCGAGCTATGGCATTTATACAGAAGCGGATCTAGATTTCCTAAAATCATTAGAAGTCATGGAAGGTTACAAGCATACAATTGCTGCAACAAAAATGATGATAAACAATGCAGTACAATATAACCAGCAATGGGTGGTAGCATACAGCCAATGGCTTTTGAAACAACCAGAAGTTTGCGATTTCAATTTACAGAAGATTGTAGATGAGGGCAATGTGAATATGATGGCAAAAGAATTATCAGAAGAAGAAATAGGCCAGTTGAAGTTAGAAGGAAATTCTTTTATTATGGAGATGCTATTGAAAACCATTGAATGTACTAACGAAGACAAGAACAAGTTAGATCAATACGGAAAAGACTACTTCCTGAACCAATGGAAGTATGATGAAGATCACTTAGAAAAGAGTGGATTTTCTTTTTTAATTCAATTGATAGCTTACTCAAAACGCAATTTAGTAATACGCCTACTTGACAATACTAAAGTCTGTTTTGCAGAGTACACTATAGACAATAAGGAGTTAGTCTATATCACAGAAAATATGGAGATATTTCGACTTGTTACTAAAGGTGATAAGCTCATGAAAGAAGAAAAATATGACGAGGCCTTACCACTTTTGAAACAAGCAGCAGAGACAGGTGACCCTGCAGCACAGTACACATTAGGCAATATGTATAACTTGGGGAATGGCATGGAAGAAAATCTTGAAGAGGCTATGAAATGGTACGACATGGCAGCCAAACAAGACAACAAACAATTCAAGGCTAATTCCCTAAATGAAATGGCCTATGTCTATCTAAAACTAGAGCAATATGGCAAAGCCATTGAGACTATAGACAAAGCTATTGAGACCATACCTTCTGAGGCAAATTTCTACGACAGCAAAGGCGAAATCCTCTATAAAATGGGCAACAAGAAAGAAGCACGTGCTATGTGGAACAAGGTAGTGGGCCTTGAACCTGACTTTGCCCAGAAAAATAACAGCGAACTCTACAAATTACTTTTTGATAAGAAAAAGAAATAGTTATTTATTCATGTGAGTAACAATCATTCTAAAAGTACAAATCTATGAAACGTAAATCATTTGTAGACATCATCCTCTTGTTGGTGATGTTGGCCATCAGCTTATGTGTGAGAGCGCAGGAAGAGGGGGCAAAAACATTCAAGATACAAAAATTGGTGCGTGATGGCAATAATTATATTGCTGTCAAAGCAGACTTCGCATATCACAAACAGTATCCGGAGTTGCAGAAGTTCATCAGCAAGCGCCTGTTTAAAGAAGAGAGTACTTCTGTCGAAGAGGCTTTCAATAACTATCTGAAGACTTTCGATGAGATAAGCGAGCCTGACATTGAAAAACGGACATATGGACAAAGTGAGTCTTTCAAGATAGAATACATTGGAGGTCCTGAAGAGATTTATCTTAATTATTTTGTAGGATATACGAAAAAACGCCTTGACGGAAACGGCAAGGATATGGTAAAAAAAAATTTGTTCCGCAATTTCATTTATGACATTCAAAAGAATAAAATACTCTCGCTGACCGATGTGTTCAAGTCGGATAAAGTCGAAGAAATAAATGCAATTGTTGAAAAAAGTACCGTTCAGATGATGATGGATGATAAGTGCATTATCATCGGATATAAAAAAAATGGTAAACAACAAGAGGTGAAGTATAACTACAATGCTTATAAGGAAGACTTTACCGATTATTTTAAACACCTAATAGCAATGGAGGAAGTCGATGAAGCTATAGTTGACGTAAAGCCGGAGTTCAAAGGTGGCATGACAGCTATGATTGACTATTTGAGCAAACAGGTCGAATATCCTCTGACAGCTATGGAGAAAGGTATTCAAGGTCGCGTCCTTGTTTCATTTGTAGTTGGCCGAGATGGCACTATTTCAAATGTAGTTGCTAGTGCTTCCGATAATCAAGCTCTTGTGGGAACAACCCTAAGTGCTATTAGATCTATGCGAAAGTGGAATCCTGGTAGGAAAGATGGAATCCCTGTAAAAGTAAAATGTACATTACCCATCACTTTCATTATTGAATCAGATAACGATGGAGATCAAAGTAAGAAAACGATGATCTCTTTAGAAGATGGCACAAAAATACAGATACCATTAGGGAAAAAAGTTGATGAAGACAAAGCCTTTGATGTTGTAGAACAGATGCCATCTTTCATTGGGGGTGATGCTGCCCTAATGAAGTATCTAAACAAGAACGTCAAGTACCCCGTGATTGCCGAGGAGAATGGTATTCAGGGTCGTGTTGTTATCAACTTCATAGTTGAATGCGATGGTTCCATCACCAATGTCAAGGTCACCAGATCTGTTGACCCCTCTCTCGACAAGGAAGCCGCTCGTGTTATTAAGTCAATGCCGAAGTGGAATCCTGGTAAGCAGAACGGTAGCGCAGTAAGAGTAAAGTTTACGCTTCCTGTTACTTTCCGTTTGGACAATGGAAAAACTGCTAAAAAGGCCCCCCTTAGGAGCAATTAATAGTAAGATTCGTGGGAGCGGGCGATTGGTTTCCTCGAACGATCAATCACCTTTTATTCTTTTCTACAAAGTAATACGAGAATAAGAATCACTAGGACAGGGAATCACAGAGACCCAATATCCCGTAAAATAAAGAAGGTCCCTGTGTTTCTCGGATATTGAAAACCGCAACAGCTGTTGCGGTTTTGCAGTTCGAATTATTATTGTTTTCTTGCTTGCTTCTTTGCATGTTCAAATGGCTTTTTATATAGCTCGGCAGCATCAGGATCATATTTTGTTATAAGGTCTTGGTATTCTAGGCAAGCCTTATAGTCTTTATTGTTGTACTTATCTCTCCATAATAGTAGTGCGGCCATACCTAAAATAGATGTCTCTCTATCGGATTTTTCAGCAACAGGTTCTACTTTGCGAACAATATCTGCAGCCATCTCGGTAGGTAGATAAATTTCACGATCCTGATAGTCACTAAGCCTTCCCATCATATTTCTTATTTGCATTCTTTGGAAGGTATAGTAGCCTGTGAAGCCTTTAGTGAATATGAAATTCTCGCTACCAGCATCAATAGAATCCTGTATGCAAGCATAAAGTGAGTCGGCGGTAACTAAGGCCTCAAATCGTTCTTTTTGTGTTTTCAATGTGTCGTTACCAATAGCACGGTATTCTGTAACAAGATCCATGAAATCTGTGAGTGCCTTACTCTTTCCGTGTTGATTTCTTAGGTTGTAAAGAGCATTCAGTTGTGTTATGGCATCATTATGACGATTAGCATTGCTATAACAGTCAGCAAGGTTCTGATAGATAGAGATTGAGTCACAATTATGGAAAGGAGCCTTGTATGGAAGTTTAGCTTTGATTAAATGCAATGGTCCTACAGCTTTTTTATAGTTTTTTACTGCTTCATCATACTTTCCACTATATTGATTTACTATACCTGCAAAAAAGTAGTCTTGGCGTAGTAAGGTGTCCGTATTTGACATCAACTTATTAGCTCCAGATAATCCTAATTCGGCAATCATGTCACGCTTTGCTGTTTCTTTTGCTTGAAGCTTCTTATCTCTATTTCTTTTTGCTTGAGTAACTCTGAGATCATAAGTCTTTGTGAGCTCTGCTGCATGCCATAATTGGAATCGGCTGAAGTTTAACTTGTCAGGAAAAGATTCAATACCTACTTTAGCACAATCTAACCCTTTTTCGTGAAGTAGTGCTCTGTCATCACGTCCTAAGTATTTCGATTCTGTGCTTATATAGTAGTAATAGCAAATGTTTGACAAATCTTCTGCCGGCAAACGGTTAATGTCCACTTTGTCATAATACTTTTGAGCTAACATACGTCTGTGGTATTCTGCGTCTAAACGTAATTTGTCCGAGGTTTCGCTTACGGGATCATAAACATTATCAAAGTTAATCATGTTCATTTCTATCTCAGAATCGCCCATAATCTTAGCTGCCTCATAGTCAGCATTTTCATCAGGAAATGCCTTTCTGTATGCTTCAACTTCATCTTGAAAAGATTTTACCATAGCATCATTGTAGGCATATCGAACACAGCGGTTCAGCCACCAGAGATATGGTGCCTTACTATTTCGGAAAACGACCTTGGCACTATCCATTTGAGCCTTGGCCAAATCAAAATACTCAGGATCACGAGTTAGACTGCCATTCGGGTTTACTTTGATACTATAGTCAAATAGCGTGGCAGCATAATCAGAATAACTTTCGAAATCTTTTGGATACTTTCGCTTGATTTCCCTATAACGGGCTTTGGAATCTTCTATTAATCCTGCTCGTGTGGCAAAGGCAGATGCTATAGCACGCATTAGTACGGGGTCTTTCTTGAATTCTTTACATTTCTTGTCCGCAAGTTCTCTTAACTCCCAAGGACTCTTATCGCCATATTTTAGAATTGAGTCCATCTCTTGAATTGCAGCCGTACGCTTTTCAATGTATTTCTCACTTTGCTTCTTCTCAGCCGACACGCTTACGCATACAATCACCATGATTGCTAATAAACAGATCTTCTTCATTTGTATTTTTTAGTTTTGGGGGTTAGTAATAACTACTAATTAGATATATGTGGCAAAGATACAAATAAAAACCAAAACTGCCAAGCAATTATGGAGGAAATTCTATGAAAAACAGAATATTACTAAATCACTTTCTGTCCCTCTTTAGGAATTTAAGACCAGTCCTATGATTCTGGGAAACAATTTGAATGAATCAAGCGATTTTAATAGTTATCCAAGATTTCCTTTAGGCGCTTCTTCCGTTGCTCCTTCTTATAGCCAGGGCGCCATTTCTTAGGAATCAGGGCAGAGATGACGCTGCCGAGGTCAAAATGGGCGGCTGTACTGGGATCTATCCCTACCAGCTGCGCCTCTGTCTTATCAAGTTGGAAACCCTTGTTTAGGTCTCTATAATCAGGCTGTTTACCCTTTCCCAGGACAATGACCTCCTGAAGGTTGAGCAGCTTTGAAAGCATAAAGATAGTGTCGCCCTCCTCATTCAGGTTTACGATACGCCCCTCGTAGTTGACATGCGAGAAGGTGAGCGTCTTCTCGTCATCCGCAACAAAGACCTGTCCGAGGGAATCGGTAGTCTGCACGCCGTGCTTTCCCTGCACGTTGACACCAGCCACAGGAATCAGCAACTCCCAGTCGGCCACTACGAGCCGGCGTTGAGCAGTCATTCCCATGCAGCAAAGTGCAAAGAGCATACAAAAGAAGAGTCGAGACATGATTTCGGTATATTGGTTATCGGTTGCAAATGTACCAATTATTTCAACCAACCGAGCTGTCCATACCCTTAGAAAAACTTACAGATATAAAAAATAAATCAAGATTAAGTCTTTTTTGCGGATAACGATACTATGAAGAATTTAGAAACTTTAACTTCATGCGACGATATATTTGCGCCATTTCTGCGTATATAATATAAAAAGGTAACGACAAATAAGAACACAACCAATGATTAAGAAAACCTTAACCACCATTCTGTTTGCCCTCATCGTAATGGGAGGACAAGCAAAAGAGAAACAAATTGTGTGGGAACAGCCCACCATCGAGTATGGAACCAGTAACGGTGATGGATTCTTCAATCTGGCTCTCGACGTGACGAAAGTCGAGCTGAAGAACAACGAGACCGTGGTATATATTACTGCACAACAGCGGTCGGACTATCCCGACTTCTGGTTCCAGTTTGCCGGAGATACCTATTTGAAAGTTGGTGAGCAGCGCTATACCATCACGTCTGCCGACGGCATAGAACTTAACAAGCACCTTCAGACAAACAAGGACGGCAAACGAGATTTGGCTTTCCACTTCCCGCCACTGCCTAAGGGCACCAAGATATTCGACTTTATCGAGGGCGATGGACAAGGTGCTTTTCAGATTAAGGGTATCAAGCCTGCAGAAGAGCGCTGGAAGCAACTCTTCCCTTCCTACTGGCGCGATGATAAGGGCGATTGGAAGATAGCTTTCTTTGAGGATTGCGTCATCTACGATTGCAAGTTCTGGAACTACAAACAGCGCGACGTGAACCCAAAGACAGGTGAGGCCACCATCGTTATGACCAATGGCAACGATGAGTTGAAGGTTGCCATCGGCAAGAACAAGAAAGGCCAGCGCTTGATACAGATTGGTAGCGAAAAGAAGGTCTATTCGATGATTACCAGTCGTTTCCTGCCCGATTATCCCACGAAAGACACGCGCATGGGCTTTGTGGATACTGGCTACAAAGAGGATACCGTTACCGTTGTGGGCTGGATCAAGGATATGCCTGAGCGCTACAAGCAGCTGAAGAACTTCCAGTTCGGCTATCAGGACCTCTATACGGACGAGCAGAAGTCTGTTTATGCCGATTTGGACGAACAGGGACGCTTCACCGTAAAGATTCCCGTTGTGAACAGTACGGAGTTCTTTATGGACTGGCGCCGTTGCTTCGTCCGCAACCTGTTCGAGCCTGGCAAGACCTACTTCTTGCTTTACGACTTCAAGGAGGGGCGCCGATTCTTCATGGGTGACGACTGCCGCCTGCAGAACGAGCTCTTCAAGTATCCGCTCAACTGGAAAACCATCGATTTGTATGACGGGGCGGGGAGTGCCGGCAAAGGCGACGCAGAAATCTTTGAGCCCTATATAGCTTCTGTCGATAGCCTCATCAAGGCACAATACGCCAACATCGACGCGCTGTGTGAGCAGCATCCCACACTCTCCACCCGCTTCAACCGTTATAGTAAAGGCAACACGCTGGCGCAGCAGGCCCGTGCCTTTGGGCAGGCCCGTTTCCGCACCAAAGGTATGCAACTCTCTGACCATGCCCGCCGCTATGCCTACGATACCTTCTGGACAAAGATGGAGAAGCCCTATACGCTGCACCGTGATCTCGGCAACTTCCTGAGAGACTACATCGACGATGCCTCACGGGCACGTAATGCCGTGTTCTCATACAGTATTTGTGACAACTACAAGGATTTTGCTTCCAACGATGAAGAACTGGCATTGCTCACACGTTGGGCTAAATGGATAGACGAGGCAACCGCTCTCGTCGAAGCAGAACCTACCATCGAGGCGAGGATTCGTAAATCCCAAGAAATCGATTCGCTGAATGCCGATTTGATCAAGGAGGTGGATAAAATCATCAGCACCCCGAAAGCCTCCAAGATCATGAACGGCGGAATGGTCATCAACACCTTGAAACAACACGGCTTGACGCTCGACTCACTCCATGCCGACCCGTTCATCAAGGACCTCTATCTTGGCCAGCAGGCATTCAGTCATATTGACCATGAGCGTACTTCGCTGCTGCCCAACGTGTTGGATACGCTGAAGGCCATGATCAACGATCCCGTTTGCTTTGCGATGGTGAAAAAGTTGAACGACCACTATCTCGCCATCGAGAACCGCGAGTTCGACAAGTTGGTGCTGAAATCGTCGGATAACCTTGCCGGTCTTAGCGAGGGCGAGGCGCTGCTGAAGAAACTTGTAGAACCCTACAAAGGCAAGTTCGTGCTCTTAGACATCTGGGGAACTTGGTGCGGACCGTGTAAGGATGCCCTCAGCCACTCTACTGAGGAGTACGCCCGCTTGAAGGACTACGATATCCAGTATCTCTACCTGGCCAATAGCAGTCCAAAGGAATCGTGGGAGAACGTCATCAAGGAGTACAACGTCAGCGGCCCCAACGTGGCCCACTACAACCTGCCTGCCGAGCAGCAATCTGCCATTGAGCGCCACCTTGATGTCAATTCCTTCCCCACCTATAAACTCTTCAATCGCGACGGCGACCTACTCGACCTCGAGATTGATGCCCGCGACTATGAAGGTCTTGCCCGACTGCTGGAGCAAATGAAGTAACAGACTCAACCACTATCAATCATGAAACTTAAAACCATTATCACCGCGATGCTTGCCCTCGTCACATTGACAGGTCAGGCCAAAGTATTCAAGACCATCAAGGCCCCCGAGGCCATGTCGTGTGTCAACGTATCTGGCGATCTCATCGCCCGCGAAGTAGTCTTTACCGATACGGCTACTACCGTACACTTCACCATGAAATGTCCGAGGGGATATACCTTCCAGTTTGTCAGCGCCAGCTACCTGATGGACGAGAACGCCCAGCGCTATGCTTTGCGCTCGTGCGAAGGACTGAAGCTCAACACATGGGTCACTTCGCCTGAGAGCGGCATCACCCAGTTCACCATGCACTTCGAGCCCTTGCCCAAGAAAGTGCAGATTTTCGACTTCATCGAGGGCGACGGCTCACGAGCCTTCATGCTGCTGGGCATTCACGACAAGAAAGCCAAGATCAAGGCTCCCACGCTGCAAGAGTTGCAGAAGGCCTATCCCTATAGCGTGCCTGCCGATTGGTTCACTACCGATACTATCACGATAAAAGGCCGCATCGAAGGCTACAATGCCGAGCAGTTTGGCTTCACTACGATGGAGTGCTACTACGAGGATGTGTTTGAGAATGACGCTGCCACCCTGGTGCTCGATATAGCTGCCGATGGCTCGTTCTGCAAGAAGTTCCAGGCCAGCTATCCCATCCGCCACACGTTCCACACCAACGATTCGAAGGTTGGCTTCGGCCAACTGCCTTTCTTCGCCCGTCCTGGCGAAACCATCGACATCACCGTGAAGAAAAATGCCTACGGCCAGTATGAGTGCTATTACAACAATGGTAGCAGCAAGGAGGTGGAGCGCTTGCTGAAGGGCCATCTGAAATCGTGGGATTTGGTACATCCCCTGGCTCGTTTCCAGGGCAAGTTCAGCGAGATGAGCCAGGTGGCCGAACGCACTTGGCAGAATATGCTCTACCGCCTGCAGCTGGAGGCCCGTCGCTACCAACTCACGCCGCTGGAAATGCAGCTGGCCATAGCCGAGCAGCAGGTGTGCTATGCCGAGGCCGTCATGGACTACGCCCTATATCATGAAAATAATGTGAAGAAATACGAACAGCGCGATGGCGTTTATTACGCGGAGATTACCGATAGCGCTGAATGGCTGGAACTCAGCAAGATAGAGAACTACAAGGCCCTGCATCGCGTGGATTTCAATAACCCCTTGATGCTCACCAGCAGCAGTTATCCCATCACGGTAAACCGCATTCAGTATGCCGACCCCGTTAGAAAGCGCATGTATGCGGTGTGCACCAACGAGGAAGGCGAGGTTGAGATGGATGCGCATAGTGAAAAGAAAATGCTGGAGGCCGCTCTGGCAGGCTTTCGCGAACTGATGGGCTCAAAGGACGATAACCTCATGGCCCAGATCTGTACCTACAAGAACATGCTGAGCAATTTCAATTCCTGGCGCAGCAGCGAGGAATTCTGTGCCCGACTGCAGGCCGATACCACCCAAACCGAGGGAGAGGTCCAGATCGATGTAGCCAGCATCTCGTCGCTCAGCAATATGATGCCCCTGTATCTTGGCGCTTTATCACATTCCTACGTGCATCAGAAGGGCGAAGCGTTCTATGCCGCCAAGATGGCGCAGACCGAGCTCTCTACACCCCTGCCTGACAATAATCCTGCTGCCGACCTTATTCGCAGCCTCTCGGCCAAGTATCCAGGCCGCTTCCTCATCATCGACTTCTGGGGCATGGGCTGCGGGCCTTGTCGTTCAGCCATTCAGAGCAGCAAGGCAAAGCGTGCCGAGATTGCCAAGCGCGATGATGTGAAGCTGGTATTCATTGCAGGCGAGCGTATCTCAGGCGGTAGCGATGCCTACAAGAAATATGTGGCTGAATGGCTGGCCAACGAGGAAACTATCTGCATTCCCGATGCCGAGTTCACCCGCTTGCAGGAACTGTTCCGCTTCAATGGCATTCCCCATTACGAAGCCATCACGCCCGACTGCCGCCGCGTGCGCGACGATCTCCAGCCTCATGGTTTCTACAACTTCGACTACGATATGCAACGGCTTACAGAGAAACTGAAATAGACTTCCCTATCATAAGTTTTTACGAAACAGCCTGTTTTAGGTTGTAAAGGAGCCTTAAACACATTGCGAAACAGCCTAAAACGCAAGGTGAAACAGGCCAAAACGCAACCTAAAACAGGCTGAAACGCAACGCAAAGGAGCCTAAAACGGAAAAAGAGGCATGAAGAATGATGTCTTGGCTATGGACGAGAAGATCATTGAAAACATCAAAAAGGCACTTGACGCGAGGCTTCCTAAGCAGGCTGAGGCCCTCCGCAGCTAATAAAGAAAACAATACGCAAGAATAGGAAATAATTTAATCCAACAATAAGAAATAATTATTGTTGCTTATTGTTGAACGTAATTATTGCTCATTGTTTCTAATTGTTTTCCCCCAAGCCTGTGTGGTCCGCTGCAAATTATACCCCAAATATTGAGAAAATTACCAAAAAATTTGGCTGTTTCCAGTTTTTTACCTATTTTTGCACTTTGGAATAAAGTCTAAAAATCATTACGACCAAAATACTAACGACAAATAACCAAATATAACGAGATAATTCATTTTTATACTAACTAATTTATAATGCATTATGAGAAAAATTAAACTATTATTCACTACTGCTGTCTTGCTATTAGCAGGAGGCATCTCTGTTAGTGCACAGACAGATGTGACAAGCACGTATTTGACGAATCCAAGTTTTGAAACTCTTAAGGCATCTGATGGAACAACTGATGTTACAGTTAAGACTACTCTTTCTTCTGGATTGTATGGTTGGGAAGTTCCGTCGATGAGCAACTATCAAGTGGAGAGCGAAGCAAGTGGTTCTTCATCTGGATTTGTAAATGGTGGTAAGATTGTTCCTACTGATGGAACGTATTATTATTTCAATCGCCAAGGTTGGGGGGACAAAAACTCAGAATTGAAGACGACAACAAAAGCAGCTGTAGCTCCAGGTAATTATTATTTTGTTTTTGATTATAAGGCAGCCGACTATTCTAATAATAACAATGCATCGAAAAATGGTACAACAATCGGTATAACAGTAAAAGATGCATCAAGTAATACAATTGCCACCTTACCAGCAGCAAAGATAGCATATTCTATTACAAATGGAGGATCTAATCCGGGCTCTGACGCATATATGAAAAATGCACCTTGGAGTAAAAAGGGTGTGGCTTTTACTGTAACTTCTTCTTCTGTCTTGACATTTGCTGTTCAACAAAATATGAAGAACAGTGGACGTTCGGATATTGTGTATGATAACTTCAAACTCTATAAAATAGATGGAGCCACAGATGTTGACTTCACGGGTTATATAGCAAATCCAGGCTTTGAGGCAGAAAATACAAATGGATGGACAGGTACAAATGATGGAGGAGACCCTGCATTCTCACAAGGAAATAAACAACAATGGAATGGAAGTTTTAGTTTTTCACAACCACTTGCAGGACTTCCTAATGGTAAATATAAACTTACAGTACAAGGCTTTTATCGTCCAGGTGGAAATGGAGCAGAACTCAATGCACAGAATGCTTTGTTGTTCGCAGGAAATGCTACAGAACCACTTCAATACGTTTCTTCTGAAGCAAAAGCAGAAATAGATGAAGATCACGGATTTAAAACATCCTATGGTACACTTGGTTATGTTCCAAATACTCAAACTGATGCAAAAAAAGCATTTGAATATGGAGCTTACGACGATAACCAATTATCATTTTATGTTACCAATCATACTATTACGGTTGGAACAAAGAAAGATGTTAAATTAAGTAACGACTGGGCCGTTTGGGATAATTTCAAATTATATTTGCAGGCATTAGCAATTGAGAACTACGCAGAAACATATACAGCTGTAACTTCTGTTACAGCCGATAAATGGTATGTTTATGATGTACCTGCAAATGGAGATTACAGATTTATTTCCAATGTTGCAAATACAATCACATATACACAAACAGGCACAGATATTGATGAAGATGTTTCAACCAGTGAAACCCTTGTGGCAGACACGAAGAAGGTGGTTGCTTTAACCACAGGTAAATTGTATTTTAAAGTTTCGACAGATGCTACACTGACAGTTGAACCTGATGCTTATACATATTCCCTGGGTGACGGCACACCGAGTGTTGCAAATAATGGTTATACTCAATCTTCTTCCTTTACTGTAACATTCCCTGATGCTGTAAGCTCTGATCCAGGGGCTTCTGCAGCCCTTATCGCTTCAGCAAAGGCTACTGTCAATGGCAGTGAGATTGCCCTTGCCGCTGTGACCAATGGCTTCAGCATCAATCTTGGTACACTTACGCCAAGTACAGATTATGTTATCGCTATTCCTGCTAATGTTTACGGCTATGAAGGACAAAGCATGAACAATGCAATTGAGGTAACCGTTCATACACCGGCTGTATTTGATGGAGAATATTGCCTGTATGATGCAACAAATAAGTTGTTCCTAGGTCGTGGATGTGCATATGGCACAGAAGCTGCTGCTGATAAATATGGTATTCCGTTTAATTTGGTCACTGATGCAACAGGAAAGTCTGCGATAGAGTTTGTTGATTGGACTGGGGTTTATCTTTTCAGTACTAACTCAGGTAATGCTGCAGGTATGTATACGGATAATGCCTCTACAGGATGGAAATTTGTTTCTGTTACCGGTGGATTCTATTTGAAGGACTTTAATGGTGAATTCTATGCAAAGGTGGATAATGGCGGATATGGGTACTATGTTCACACTATTGCGGGTACTGCAAATGCCACGATTTGGACGTTAAAGACTAAAGCTGAGCGTGATGCTATTATTGCTTCATATCCTGCTGAGAATATCAGTAATGTAATTGCTGCTGCTGGTATTACTACGACTCCTGCTGAGTTCCTTACCTATATGAGCTCAAACTATAATGCCGTTGATGCCACTGCAAACATTGGTACTGCAACGTTTGCCGGTGCCGTGGGCGATTGGACATGGAGTCAGATTCGAGGTCAAGAAGGTCAGCCTGCATACGGCACCAATTTCGTTGAATTATGGAACGCTACAGGTTCTTATTCCCAGACTATCGGCAAGACTAATTTACCTGCTGGCATCTATAAGGTAACCGTTCAGGGCTATGAGCGCCGTAAGGATAATAGTGCTGCAACAGCTCTCTACGCTGCTGGGTACAACAATGTTTCTACCTATCTTTCAGCTAATGGCGAGCAAGTTCGTTTCACTGACTGGAATGAAGTAGATGGAAAACCAACTAATACTGGAGATGCAGTTACAGCATTCAACAAAGGTGAAGCTACAAATGTCGTTTACATCTATCTGGATGGTAATACAGACCTAACCCTCACCGTGAAGAAGCCTTGCTATATTTGGGACAACTGGGCAATCTTGAACAACTTCACTCTGACCCGCTATGAACTTAAGTCTGAGAACATTACTGTTTCTGCTGCAGGCTTTGCAACCTATGCAAGTGATAATGATCTTGATTTCTCTGGCGTCACTGGATTGACTGCTTATAAGGCAACAGTTAGCGGAACTAGCATCAACTTCAGCAAGGTGACTACCGTTCCTGCAGGCGAGGGTGTATTGATTAAAGCAGATGCGGGTAACTACAGTATTCCTGTGACA
The DNA here is from genome assembly GCA_902778255.1 of uncultured Prevotellaceae bacterium. Classification (GTDB taxonomy): domain Bacteria; phylum Bacteroidota; class Bacteroidia; order Bacteroidales; family Bacteroidaceae; genus Prevotella. The sequence goes on along the minus strand of CACYXD010000001.1, from coordinate 110,842 downwards.
ACGGGTGTAGCTGCTTGGGCTGCCGATGACAATGCGTTTGTTCGTGGTACTGGTGCTGCTGTGGCAAGCAATGATGGTAATGTTTACAACTACGTGCTCAGTAAGCATAATGAAGAGGTTGGCTTCTATCCTGCTTCAGGTAAGACTGTGGGTTCCGACAAGGCCTATATCAGCACGACAATCGACGCAGCTCGCCTGACCATTGCGTTCGATGATGAGACAACAGGTATCAGCTCTGCTCTGATGAACAGTGAGAAGGTGAATGGTGTTTACAACCTGAACGGCCAGCGTGTAAACAAGGCTCAGAAGGGTCTTTACATCATCAATGGTAAAAAAGTTATTAAGTAAATAGGAGAACTGAATTATGAAAAAGACATATGTAATGCCCATCACGGAACTGATCACAACAGATTCTGAGTCGATTATGGTTGGTTCACTTACTGTAACTGGTGATGCAGGTACGGCTACACCTCATACGGAAACACTTGATACAAGTGACCCTGTGTTATCACGTGATTTCGATGGATGGTTTGATGCAGATGAAGAGTGGTAACTCCCTCTACTGCAATCTCTATATATCAAAAAAGGGCTTCGCAAAAGTTTGCGGAGCCTTTTTTACATCCTTACCTTTTTAAAGACATAATAACATAATAACATTTATAAAAAGCTCGTGTCGTCCACTGCGAAACACCTTATGACAAAAATGTAATGGAAATTTTGCAGATATGAAATATTTTTGTATTTTTGCAGCAGAAAATAATGATGTGAATATGAGTACTGCAACATTAACAAGTCTGCTTGACTACCTCTATGGTACACTCACACCCAACAATATGAGATGGGTGGGCGAGCATCTGATAGAGTATGCCAAGAAAGAGGAAAATGAGCGTCTAAAGCCTTATACAATGGAGGAAATAGATGGTATGCTTGATGAGGCAGAAGGCGCTTTCGAGGCTGGTGACTATTTGACTAATGACGAAGTGTTTCATCGTCAAGAGAAGGTTGTTGTATGACGGTACATTGGCATAAACGAGCAGCAGCTGCTCTGCATCAAATAGAGCAATATGTCTTGGAGAACTTTGGCGAACTAGAACGTCAAAGTTTTATGGATGAAGTGGAGCATGCCGTAATATCGTTGACTGAAATGCCAACGCAAGGTAGGCTTGATCCGCTCTTTGCCCACCGCCAGAAAGAATATCGTAGTATCATTGTTCGTCGGCTGAATAAGATTGTCTATTACATAAAAGGCGATGTCATCCATATTGCTGCCTTTTGGGACACACGCCGCGAACCAAAGAATCAAGCAAGACAGACGAGGTAAAGAAGAGTGGTAACTCCCTCTACTGCAATCTCTATATATCAAAAAAGGGCTTCGCAAAAGATTGCGGAGCCTTTTTTTGTTAGCTTTGTATATATTTATGGCTGTAATAGTTTGTAGTCTCACGATTTTTGTTTAATTTTGTGGCCTAAAACAGTTTGACAATAAATCTAAACAAATATTTTATTCATTAATTTCAATCATTTATGTGGTTATTTAATTCATCAATTGGTAGAAAAGTGGTGATGTCGGTCACTGGCATCTCGCTGATTCTGTTTTTGACGTTCCACTGCTGCATGAACCTGGTTGCGCTGTTCTCTGGCGAGGCTTACAACATGATTTGTGAGCTGCTGGGTGCCAACTGGTATGCCGTGGTAGCAACGGCAGGTCTGGCTGGACTGGCCGTGGTTCACATCGTGTATGCATTCATCCTGACGGCTCAGAACCGTGATGCCCGTGGCAATAGCCGCTACGAGGTGTCAACAAAGGTGAACCCCGGTAAGGTAGAGTGGGCTTCAAAGAACATGCTGGTGCTGGGTATCATCGTATGCCTGGGTCTGTTGCTTCACCTTTACAACTTCTGGTACAACATGATGTTTGCCGAGTTGACTGGTATGGTGGTGGCTCACAATCCTGGTGATGGCTTTGCGTTCATCAAGGATACCTTTGGTGATCCTCTCTTCGCTGGTCTCTACATCATCTGGCTGGTGGCTATCTGGTTCCACCTGACTCACGGTTTCTGGAGTGCTATGCAGACACTTGGTCTGAGTGGCAAGACATGGCTCTGCCGTTGGAAGCTCATCGGTAGTATCTACGTGACCCTGCTGATGCTGGCCTTCATCGTAGTAGTAGTTGCCTTCTATTTCGGCTGCGCTCCTTCACTCTGTAGCGGAAGCTGCTGCGCTTTATGCTAATTATGCATTATGAATTAAGAATTAAGCATTAAAAAAGATTATGGCAAAAGTATTAGATTCAAAGATTCCCGCAGGACCAGTGCCTGAGAAATGGAAGGAATATAAAGCTCACCAGCGTCTGGTGAACCCCAAGAACAAGCTGAAGCTCGACGTGATCGTTGTAGGTACCGGTCTGGCTGGTGCCAGTGCAGCTGCTTCACTCGGCGAGATGGGCTTCAATGTGATCAACCTGTGTATTCAGGACTCTCCCCGTCGTGCTCACTCTATTGCTGCTCAGGGTGGTATCAACGCCGCTAAGTGCTATCAGAACGATGGTGACTCTGTTTACCGTCTGTTCTACGATACCGTAAAGGGTGGTGACTATCGTGCTCGCGAGGCTAACGTATATCGTCTGGCTGAGGTTTCTAACAATATTATCGACCAGTGTGTGGCTCAGGGCGTTCCCTTTGCTCGTGAGTACGGCGGTATGCTGGCTAACCGTTCATTCGGTGGTGCTCAGGTAAGCCGTACATTCTACGCTAAGGGTCAGACGGGTCAGCAGCTGCTGCTGGGTGCCTACAGCTCACTGAGCTGTCAGGTGAACGCTGGCAAGGTGAAGCTCTACACCCGTTATGAGATGGAGGATGTAGTCATCGTTGATGGCCGCGCTCGTGGTATCATCGCCAAGAACTTGGTTACCGGTCAGCTGGAGCGTTTCTCAGCTAACGCCGTAGTTATTGCTACTGGTGGTTACGGAAACACCTACTTCCTCTCTACCAACGCTATGGGTTGTAACTGCACCGCTGCTGTTCAGTGCTATCGTAAGGGTGCTTACTTTGCTAACCCCTCTTACGTTCAGATTCACCCCACCTGTATCCCCGTTCACGGTGACAAGCAGTCTAAGCTGACGCTGATGTCTGAGTCACTGCGTAACGATGGTCGTATCTGGGTGCCCAAGAATATCGAGGATGCCAAGAAGTTGCAGAAGGGCGAGATAAATCCTTGGGATATCGCTGAGGAAGATCGCGACTACTATCTGGAGCGCCGCTATCCCGCTTTCGGTAACCTTGTTCCCCGTGACGTGGCTTCTCGTGCCGCTAAGGAGCGTTGCGACAAGGGCTTCGGTGTTAACAACACTGGTCTGGCCGTTTACCTCGACTTCTCTGAGTCTATCAACCGTCTGGGTATCGATGTCATCATGCAGCGCTATGGTAACCTCTTCGAGATGTACGAGGAGATTACCGACGTATTCCCTGGCGAGCTGGCTAACGAGATCAATGGCGTGAAGTACTACAAGCCAATGATGATCTATCCCGCTATCCACTACACCATGGGTGGTATCTGGGTTGACTACGAGCTGCAGACCACTATCCCCGGCCTGTTCGCTATCGGTGAGTGTAACTTCTCTGACCATGGTGCTAACCGTCTGGGTGCTTCTGCTCTGATGCAGGGTCTGGCCGATGGTTACTTCGTATTGCCTTACACCATCCAGAACTATCTGGCTGACCAGGCTGTTTGGCCAAAGGTTTCTACCGATCGTCCTGAGTTCGACGAGGCTGAGAAGGGCGTTAACGCCGAGATCGACCGTCTGCTCAATATCAAGGGTAAGCGCAGTGTTGACTCTCTGCACAAGGAGCTGGGTCACATCATGTGGGAATATGTAGGTATGGGTCGCACCGCCGAGGGCCTGAAGGAAGGTCTGAAGAAGATGCACGAGCTCGAGAAGGAGTTCGATACCAACCTCTTCGTTCCTGGCACTAAGGAAGGTCTCAACGTGGAGCTCGACAAGGCTATCCACCTGCGCGACTTCTTCACCATGGGTCAGCTCGTAGCTTTCGACGCTCTGAGCCGTAACGAGTCTTGCGGTGGTCACTTCCGCGAGGAGTACCAGACCGAGGAAGGCGAGGCTAAGCGCGATGACGAGAACTACTTCTATGTAGGCTGCTGGGAGTACAAAGGCAAGGGCAACGAGCCTGAGCTCATCAAGGAGCCACTGGAGTATGAGGCAATCAAGGTACAAACCAGAAATTACAAGAATTAATTATGGCAAGAAATATTTCATTTACTATAAAGTTCTGGCGCCAGAACGGCCCCAAGGACCAGGGCCATTTCGACAGCTATGAAATGAAGGACATCCCCGATGACACCTCATTCCTCGAAATGCTCGACATTCTCAACGAGTGTCTCATCAACGAAGGCAAGGAGCCTTTCGTGTTCGACCACGACTGCCGCGAGGGTATCTGCGGTATGTGCTCACTCTACATCAACGGTACACCTCACGGTCGTACCGAGCGTGGCGCTACCACCTGTCAGCTCTACATGCGTCGCTTCAACGATGGCGACGTGATCACCGTAGAGCCTTGGCGCTCAGCAGCCTTCCCCGTAATCAAGGACTGTATGGTTGACCGCTATGCCTTCGATAAGATTATCCAGGCAGGTGGCTACACCACCATCCGTACCGGTCAGGCTCAGGATGCCAACGCTATCCTGATTCCTAAGGAGGATGCCGACGAGGCTATGGACTGCGCTACATGTATCGGTTGCGGCGCTTGCGTTGCAGCATGTAAGAACGGTTCTGCCATGCTCTTCGTTTCGTCAAAGGTTTCTCAGCTCGCCCTGCTTCCCCAGGGTCGCGTAGAGGCTGCCCGCCGCGTGAAGAACATGATTGCCAAGATGGACGAGCTGGGCTTCGGTAACTGTACCAACACCCGCGCTTGTGAGGCTGTATGTCCGAAGAACGAGACCATCGCCAACATCGCTCGCCTGAACCGCGAACTGATCAAGGCAAGACTCGCCGACTAAGGTTTCACCTTATTTATAATAAGAGCGCTGCAAAGAAGAAATTTGCGGCGCTCTTTTGTTTTGCGTGTTGCTGTCCTTTTGTCCTGCATGTTGCTGTGCTACAGCAACAAACTCAACAATTAGCCCTCACAGATAGCCCTCGCCATATCATTAAGCTCCAGGCATTGCCCCCTCTTAATCAATGTTTTCTCATTATGATGCTCCCAAGGTGCCAGAATCAGGAGCTGACCTCTGGCGCAGGCATCCATCCTCATTCCTCCTGGCTTTGCCAAATCAGTAAAGCCATTCTCTTGCAGATAAATCAGTGGCAGCCCCTCTTCGAAAGCCGCCCTCATAATTGCCTTCTCACCTTTAGAGATAGCAGGTGATACCAGCACGGCACCTTGTCTTGCTGCACGTAGGCATTCATTCATCTTCGCCTGTAAATCGCCCGCGCTGATGCTCCTTGAGCACTGAATCTGCAGTTTAAGCGGCTTTTCCAACAAAAAGCGATTACCAATAGCGGAGAAGCTGAGGCCAGCGAACATCAGTCCCCTTTGCACCCTAAACAAATCAGGGTTCTCCCGCTTCATCAACAGGCGTCGTGGGTTATCCTTCAGATAGTTCAACCATCGCTCCAGCTGTCCGTCCCTTAGCAAGATCTGGTCGTTGAAGCCCTTGGCAAATAGCAATCCGTTCTCGCGGCTCTGTTGTGCGTGTTGCTGTGCTACAGCAACAAACTCCACAGGCATCAGCTCCCTAAAAGCCTTGTTGCAAGCCTGCTTAAAGCCCAGCAACACCTTCCCCAGCGGTTTCTCCATCTTTTCCGTTACAAAGAGTATACCGTGCAAATGGTCAGGCATCATCTGTAGCGCCACCACTTTCACCTCTCGATGATAGCTGCTGATGGAATCCCATATCTCCTTAACGCTTTGTCCCAATGGCGACAACTCGATATGAGGTGCCTCTATTGATGTTTCCTCAGCATCACTTCTCCCCACCACTTTTCCAAAGAGCGGCTTCCGCCCCTCCGTCACCATTGTTACCATATACATCCGTCGTGCCGTGTAGTCGTTATCTACACAGCGTCGCTGCATTGAGGCTTTCTTCTCGCCTGCAAATGCCTTCTGACTTTCAAAGGTTGCTCTGTCCATTGTTTTCTATTGCAAAAATACAACTTTTTCCTTATGTCATTTCATAATTCGAAAAGATTTCGTAATTTTGCCAATAGAAATTCAATGACCGAATGAACTATGAATATTGGAGACAAGGCGCCTGAGGTATTGGGTAAGGATGAACAGGGACGGGACATCCGTTTGAGCGATTACAAGGGACGTAAGCTGGTTCTGTACTTCTATCCGAAGGATAATACCAGCGGATGTACGGCGGAGGCTTGCAGTCTGAGAGATCACTATACAGAGCTGCAAGGTGCAGGCTACGAAGTGGTAGGTGTGAGCAAGGATAGTGCCGCCTCGCATGTGAAGTTCAAGGAGAAGCATGACTTGCCCTTCCCGCTGATTGCCGATGTCGATAAGACGCTGCTGCAGGCGATGGGTGCCTGGGGCGAGAAGGTGATGTACGGCAAGAAGACTGAGGGTACCATCCGCACTACCTTTATCATCAACGAAGAGGGTGTCATCGAACAGGTCTTTGCTGGCAAGCAGGTGAAGACCAAGGAACATGCCGAGCAAATACTGAACAAATAAATTCTACTCTCGCTCACAGTAATAAAAACGTATACAATGAAGAAACTTTTTTTATTTATTGCAGCTATGGCAGCTATCACAACAGCTTCGGCACAGAAGATGCTGGTGCTCTACTATTCAGAGACAGGTACGACAAAGGCGGTAGCCCAGGAATTGCAGAAGCAGACGGGTGCCGATATCGAAAGTATTGAGGCTGTCGAACCTTACACGGGCAATTTCCAGGAAACCATCCAACGTGGACAACGTGAGATGCAGAGCGGAAAGATGCCCGCCTTGAAACCACTCACGAAGAAAGTGGCCGACTATGACATCATCTTCCTGGGTTATCCCATTTGGTTTGGTACATACGCCAATCCCATCATAACCTTGGTTCAAGAGCAGGATTTTGCAGGCAAGCGCATTGTTCCCTTCTGCACCTTCGGCAGTGGTGGACTGAATACTTCGAGTGATGCCCTCCGCAAGGATCTTCCAAAGGCAAAGATAGAGGAAGGCTATGGGGTTCGTACGGCTCGTGTGGCAGCAGCTGAAAAGGAGTTGGACCGATTCCTGAAAGAGAATGGATATAAGAAGGGTAGGGTTGAGAAGTTGGCCGACTATTCTGCCCAGCAACCTGTGACCGATGCCGAGCGTACTATCTTCGATGCTGCCTGCTCCAGCTATCAGTTCCCTTTGGGTACACCACAGACCTTTGGCAAACGTGCTACACCCGATGGTATTGACTATAAGTTTACTGTAACGGGACGTGGTATGGATGGCAAAGAGTCAAACTCCATCATCTATGTGACCATAGGCAAAGGCGCAGATGCCAAGCCTGAGTTTACACAGGTGGTACGCTGAAGATTGCCTAAAGGAAGAAGAGGCTGATGCCTATGACGGATACAAAGGCACCTATGACGGCCCGCCACGTGATCTTCTCGTGGAAGATCCAGTAGGAGGGCAGGATAATCATAATAGGTGTTGTCGCCATCAGCGTAGAGGCGATGCCGGCACCAGTGTATTGAACGGCCATCAGCGAGAAGCCTACACCCACAAAGGGACCGAAGATGGTGGTGGCTGTAGCCACCGTCAGACCTTTCTTGTCGTGCATGGCCTCACGTAAGGGTGACATCCCCTCGCGCGTATATAATAATAAGGTGAAGCCGATGATGCCTGCCAGGCAGCGGTAGAAGTTGGCACTGAAGGGCACCAGCCAGTCGGGCATTCCCACTACCGGTTCATAATAGTCCATGCCAATCTTGCTCAGTACCAGTCCTACACCCTGGCATACGGCAGCTCCAATGGCAAAGAGAGCACCATTGATGGGTAGTTTCAATGACAGTTTATGATGCTCACCACGTCCTAATACCGACATGCTGATACCGCTGAGCGTCACCAGCATGGCCACGATGCTCATCATGGTCATCTGTTGTCCTAGTGTCACCCAGGCCATCAGTGCTGCCGACAGGGGGGCCAGCGTCATAAACAGCTGACCGAATCGTGAGCCGATGATGATATAGCACTGGAAGAGACAGAAGTCGCCTATCACATAGCCCACGACTCCTGACAGCAACATCCAACCCATTGCCTTCGTGGGTACATCCATTAGCCAACTGCCATCACCTGCTGTCAAGAACAATGCCAGCGTGAATGATAATGTCAATACCATACGCAGTACGTTCAGCGTCAGGTTTCCCAGTCGTTTCGAGCCAAACTCGCTCAGCAATGCCGTTGCCGTCCATGAGATGGCTACGCCAATAGAAATAAGTTCACCAATATATGTCATTGTTTAGTTGTTGTCTCTTTTCTTTTGTTTGCGGGTGCAAAGATAATACTTTCTAACCTTATATATAGGTTTTTCGGATAATTATTTGTTACCTTTGCAGCAAAAGAAAGCAAAAAACCTATGACTATGAACCTCAATCTTATTAGTAAGACAGCAGCAGGCATCACCTTTGCCGTGCTGAGCATGATGCCCCTCTCAGTTTTTGGAGCCGATACTGAGACCATCAATGCACAAGTGACTCGTCAGAAAGAAGTGGATAATGGCGGCAGCGGACGCTATAAAGCCATCATCGTGAGCGAGAAGACACTGCCCAACTTTACTGTTTACAGACCACGTAACGTGAAATATGCCGCCCGCCGCGAGGGACCGCTCCCCATTCTGATATGGTGCAACGGTGCATGTTCGGGTTCGTCTATCGGTTATGAGCGTATGCTCAACGAGATGGCTTCCCACGGCTATGTCGTCGTAGGAATTGGCGCTTTCGAGATGACTGATGATGAGCGCGACGACGGAGGATCGGATGAGACGATGGTGGTCACGGCCATCAACTGGCTGGTGAAGCAAGAAAAACTGGCCAGCAGCGACTATTATCATGCCATCAATGTCAAGAACATAGCCCTCTCGGGTCACTCCTGCGGCGGTGCGCAGGCCATTGCCAACTGTGCCAATACCCGTGTGAAAACGCTGCTTATCATGAATGCCGGCATGGGCGGTATGTCGATGGGCGGTGCATCGCCCCAGACGCTTGAGAAACTGCATTGTCCTATCATCTATATGACGGGTGGTACGGGCGATGTGGCCTATGGGAATGCTAAAACCGACTACGAAAACGTGAAGAAGCAGGTGGCCTGGGCCGACCTGTCGGATGCCGGTCATGGCGGTACCTATTGGAACCAGTATGGCGGTGAGTTCGGAAAACTGGCTATCAAATGGATGGACTGGCACCTGAAGGGCTACAAGCAGAATGCGCGCATCTTCCTAAAGCCTGAACTGAAGGGCTTCTCGGATAAATGGAGCGTTCAGACCCGCAACTTCTCGTCGAAGGAGAAGCAGTATGATGAGCCGTTTGCAGAAGTAGCGACCATCACCGACAGCGTGTTCAATCGTGCTGAGGCCGATAGTCTCTTTGACTTCGGTGTCGACATCAGTTCGCTGACAAAGGAGTCAAGGCAGAGCAAAGTGTTCTATAACCGTGAGGGGACGAAGAAGACGCTGATGCCCATCCTGAAAGAACAAGGCATCAACAGTGTCCGACTGCGTGTGCTAGTCAGTCCGTCGCCTGCGGATTACAATCTCTCTTATGCTAAGACGCTGGCCACCTTAGCCAAGAAGTACGACATGGGCCTGATGCTCGACCTGCACTACTGCGACTGGTGGGGCGATAATGTTAAGCCCAACGCTTGGAAGACTCACACCGTTGAGAAACTGATGAGCGATGTAGCCAAGCATACGGGTAGTGCCGTGAAGAGCATTAATGCGACGGGAAAACTGCGCTGGGTACAGATAGGCAACGAGGTGGATGGTGGCTTCCTATGGAACGATGGTCGCGAGACGGCAGCTTTCGTTAGCTTCATCAATGCCGCCTATGACACCATCAAGACCATCAATCCTGAGGTGAAGACTGTCATCCATGTCAGCGAATGCGTGGATACTAAATGGCTCACCGACTATTTCGACACATTGCAGGTGGCAGGGGCCAAATGGGATGCTATCGGGCTGTCGGTGCATGTGAAGACTTCGACCCTGACTCCCGATTCTCTTATTAAGAAGGTGGCCGAGAATGTCACCACGCTGAAGAAACGCTACGGCAAACCCGTGCTCATCGTCGAGACGGGCTATTATAACGATCGTGCGATGGAGGCCAACCAATGGCTGTGCGAATTCCTGCAACGGTTGCTCGATGCTGGTGCTGCCGGCTTGTACTACTGGGAACCGGAGTTAGCCGACGACTATGACATGGGTGCATGGAACCCCATCACCCGAAAACCCTCTATCGCCATGGATGCCTTCCTTGGTCTTCGCCATTCCGAGATGCCTGCCGCTGTACAGCCAGTGTCTACGGATGTTCGCGACGGACAGACGGAATACTATACGCCCGATGGTAGGAGGATTTCCCAACCACGACGCGGCCTGAACATCGTCAGGCGATATTCAGGCCGTGTCGTGCGTAATTATAAAGTATTGGTGAGATAGTCGCTACTTGGCGAACTTTCCGCTGGCAATGACCTTTGGCGAGGTGGTGGTGCTGTCGTTAGCGCTACGAGTCATGCCGCGTGTGTTCCAGTAGCCCCAGTCAAAGCGATTGTCGTAGTTCAGACGGAAGACAATATCCTTTGACGAACCATCGTCCATATAACCCTCGAAGCGGTTGCTGTTGAGGCGGTAGTCGTTGATATAGACATCGTTCCAACTGTCGGCATAGCGAATGCGAATGCTGCCTTTGTAGATATCCCATGTGAATTCGCAATAGTAATAGTCGGAATAGCGACTGTTCAGGTCGTAGTCTACCTCGTAGCCCCATCCGCTATAGGGACTCTCGCGCTCGAAGTACATCGTGGTGCGATAGCTGTCGCCCGTCAGTCCCCAGCGGTCGTAATAGTAGGTATCGATATAGCCTGTCCAAGTACCGTCGAGCGTACGTGCCTCACTGCGATCTTCTAGATCCTCCCAGAACTCTGCGTCACAACTGGTGAACAACGTGGTCATCATGATGACCATTGCTGTATAGGTAAAAAACTTCTTCATAGTCGTATCTTTTTAAAGCGTTTAACTTCTTGTTGACGTTGCAAAGATACGAACTATATAGGAGCGACGCAAGGTCTTTCTCCTATTCCACTGTAGGGCTTTTCCTATTTTTGATAGGGAAAAGGCTTGTTATTCAAAGAAAAAAATGTATCTTTGCAACAACAATCAAACCTGATGATTATGATAAAAGTTTACTTGACAATTGCTTTATTCGTGAGTGTGATGGTGGTGATACCAGCTTTTGCAGGCGAGAAAATCACTGTTGTGGGGCAGAATGTCCAGAACTTCTTCTATTCACTCGACCGGACGCGTACCACCACCAATGCCGTTGTCCTGAGCAATTACAATACTGAGGAGGGCCGAACCGTCAAGCTTAATGCCATTGTAGGTGCACTCGCTCCCTACAAAGCTGATATCTACACCTTCAACGAGGTGGAGGCTAAGCCCGAGGCCATGCAACTGATTGCCACTGTGATGAGTCAGAAGACGGGACTTCAGTATCAGGCAATAGATGATGGTTTCGACTATGACCTCAATGACCCCGATAATGCAAATGGTGTTATCAAGTCGGGCTATATCTATAATACAGCCACCATCAAACCTCATGGAGAGAGTTACGCTACGGGCTGGGGCTTTGCGTATCAGCGTCAGATGCGCCTGCAGACCTTTGAGCAGGTGGCCACAGGCGAGCGCTTTGCCCTGAGCATCAACCATTTCAAGGCTGGCGGAGAATATGATGAGGACAATAATGGCGTGACCAATCGAGAGAAACGTATCAACAATATGACTGATCTGTTGCAGGCCCTGGGCAGTGCCCTTGACCCCGACATCCTGGTTGTGGGCGACCTGAACAGTATGGTAGGCGAGGAATGTCTGAACATGATAGAGAAGGCTGGCTATGAGGAACAGATTCTCAAGTATGCCGGAAGTGAGGCCTATACTCATTGCTTTAATGGTGGTGAGATTATTGATCATGTCTATGCCAACAATACCATGGCGCAGCAGGTGACCGACGTAAAGGTGCTGCCCATCGCCAATCCCTGTTCGGTCAATGTCGAAACGAAGGCTTACTCCGACCATAATCCCTATCTGGTGGAGTTGGACTTGAAATATATCGACAACGGTTTCAGTTTTGTAAAGTCCACCTCGGTCATTGATGGTGGTGAATACCTGATGATTGGGTCGCTCAACAACAAACTTGTCGCGGCCAGTCCCGTGCCTGAGAATAAAAGCTATGCTTATCTCTATACTACTGACGTAGAGGATATTGACGGTGTTATAACCGTTGCCAATGGTAACAACATCTTTACGTTTGAGGATGCTGGCCAAGGACTATTCTATATTAAGGACAGCAACGGACGCTATCTGCTCCAGAATCCCAATGGCAATAAGTACTATGTCACCGTTGCTGTCAGCAGTGACAAGGCACAGGCGCATCCCTTTAGTGTCACCCTGCAGGCGGATGGTACCTTCAAAATCCAGAACAGCAAGAGTAATGACTTCTTCCAGTGTACCATCTATAATGGTAGTACCTATGAGTTTGCTCTGTGGTCCAACCTCAAATCAGGCTATTACCTGCCATACCTCTATTGCCGTATGAGCACTACGGGCATCCGGAGCATCATGCCTTATGCTACGACTATGGCCAACGTGTACTATAACCTAAGCGGTCAGCGCATAGACAAACCTGTCAAGGGCCTTTATATAAGAGGTGGGCGAAAGGTTTACCAGCGGTCCTTGGTTTGGATATCATCACCCCAGCGGTGATCCTTGGGGAAGGCCTGTCCGTTCCAGGCCTTTACCTGTGTCCAGGGCTGTGCCTCGCAGGTCCAGAAGTCGTGACTGGCAGGCAGACCCAGTGGCATCAGCGAGAGTGAGGTCATATAGAGCGAACCGTTGTTGGTGTACCAATCGGCCGTCTCAGGCTGATGACCACAGAAGCCGATGGTGAGGAAGCCCCCTTCGTTGTAGTTTTGCTGCTGGTCGTACATTCGGTGCATCACCTTTGTCAGGGCGGCACGCACTTGTCCGTTGCTCAGGTCCTTAGGTAATTTCTGGTACCAGGCCATCAGCGCCAGTGGCTGCATGGCTGCCATACGGTAAGGCGTAGAGCGTCCGATGACGGGGAAGGTACCCTCGGGCGAGATGAAGCGCTCCAGAATGATGGAGAATTTCTGCGCACGCTTCAAAGCGCGGTCGTAATACTTACGGTATTCCAGTCGGGTGCCGTTTTGCTTGGCATCAAGCATGTTTTGAAGGGTCTCCAGGTACATGGCATGGAACACGTAGCTGCTGTAGTAGTCGAAAGCAAACACAGGACCATCGGCATACCAGCCATCACCCACGTACCACTCTTCCACCTTGCGGATGGTCATCATCACGCGGAAGTCGTCATACTCTTTCAGTCCAGCAGCCTTGGCTATAAAGCTCTCGATGGTCGATGAGAAGAGGAACCAGTTAGTGTAGGGCGGCTCGTATTTGCGCAACATCTTGAACTCCTTGATATAACGCTCCTTGGTTACTTGGTCGAGCGGTACCCACAGGGCATCGTAGGCACGGATAAACGACTCGGCGATATAGGCGGCATCCACAAGGTTCTGACCACTAGCACCCCACACTAGGTAGTCGGGCGATTCAGGATCGACACTGTTTTTATACGAAGCCAGTGCCCATTCGCGGAGCTGACGCACCTGTGCGAGTTCCTTCTGTTCGGCAGCGGAATTGCCGAATACGCTGTCGGGCAGGGCGAGCCAAGGAGCGATGCCAGCCATCAGTCGGCCGAAGGTCTCCATATACACTACCTTGCGGTTGCGGTTGTCGAACGAGGGCGAGAACTCTGTCTTCATGTTTTTCTGTAGTTCACCCTTTGCCATGTTTTCCAATACGGGCTGCGCCATCTTCCAAGCCTGTTCGCACCAGTACTCACGATCGGATTGTTGGTTCACTTGCTTCTTCTTTGCATCAGCGGGCATCCATGCAGAAAAAGCACAAATAGTAATCAAAAAAAGCAGTAATCGTTTCATTTTGTTAGTTTTAAGTTGAATATTGTTGCAAAAATATAAAATAATTTGTAATTTATAATTCGTAATTCATAATTATTTTCTACCTTTGCAGCCGATATTTTATTTTTTTAACTAAATCATTTTATTACTAAATTAATCGCACGGTATGAAAAAGCAGACATGGATGGCGGCCACACTCGCCGTAATGCTGGCCGTATTTAGCAGTACGGCAGCCATGGGACAAAAAAAGAAGGATGCTCCTCTATGGATGGAGGACTTCACCAGTCGTATCACCCTGAACGGTTATGCACAGGGTGGTTGGTCGTATCAGGATATCAATGGCCAGAAAACCAACTCCTATAACCTGAAGCGCACCCTTCTTTGGGCGAAGGCCCGTATCACCGACCGCTGGTCGTTCCTCTTTATGCACGACTTTTCCAGTGTTCCGCAGGAATTCTATACTGATTACCGCGTGACAAATGATAAAGCCTTGAGCATCCGCTTAGGACAGTTTAAGCACTCTTACACCATGGAAAATCCCATGTCTCCTACGCAACTGGAGTTGATTGATGTCTATTCACAGGCCGTGCTATACTTGGCTGGCGAAGGTCCAGATCCCCTAAACGGTGTAAATTATGGTCGTGACCAAGGACTGATGGTCTTTGGCGATCTCTTTAAGGATAAGATTCATTATGAACTGGCGCTGATGAGCGGTCAGGGCATCAACCGCAAGGACCAGAACAACCAGAAAGACTTTATTGCCAAACTGGAGTTGCGTCCTATGGACGGCCTGCGCATTGTGGGCTCCGGTTATCTAGGCACAGGCAATGCGATGGGTACCGCCGCATGGAATCCCACTATCGCTGTGGGCGACAACTACAAGCGCAATCGCTATAGTGTAGGTGTAGAATATAAGACAGCCCCTTACTCTGAGGGCGAATATAAAGAGGCTCGTCCTGCCAGCATCCGTGCTGAGTGGCTAGGCGGTGAGGACGGTGAGGTAGGCAGCCGCGGTGGCTATGTCACTACCTGTATCCCCGTTTATGATGCACTGGATATCGTGGCCTCGGGTGAGACGTTCGACCGCAATACTAAGGTAGATGGCTGGGATCAGACCAATCTGACGCTGGGTCTTCAGTACTGGTTCTACAAGAAGTGTCGTGTACAGTTGCAATATACCCGCTGCCTCTGTGGCGAGAATATTTCATCAAAGGATTATAACTGGCTGCAGGCACAGGTGCAGGTAGCATTCTAACGGTTTCGAAAAATCAAGCAAAAAATGATTATAAAAGTCTTATTAACGATTATCTTTCTGGCCGTGATGATTGGCGTGGGTCTTTACACCCGCAAGCAGGCCAGCAGTGTGGATGGATTTGTACTTGGCGGTCGTTCCGTAGGTCCTTGGCTCACGGCTTTCGCTTTTGGCACCAGTTATTTTTCGGCAGTGGTCTTCGTGGGTTATGCCGGACAGTTTGGATGGAAATATGGTCTTTCCTCCGCATGGATTGGTATTGGCAATGCCGTTATTGGTTCGTTGCTGGCCTGGATCATCTTAGGAAAGCGCACCAAACTGATGACGCAGCATATTGAGAGTCGCACAATGCCCGATTTCTTCGGTACCCGTTTCCAAAGTCAGGGTCTGCGTGTGGCAGCAAGCATCATCGCTTTCGTCTTCCTGATTCCCTATACCGCTGGTGTGTATAGTGGTATCTCGCGCCTCTTTGAGATGGGCTTTGAGATTCCCTACGAGTATTGCGTGGTGATCATGTCTATCTTAACAGCCGTCTATGTGATTCTTGGCGGCTATAAAGCCACGGCCATGAACGACTTCATTCAAGGTATCATCATGCTCTTCGGTATCGTGGCAGTCATCTGGGCTGTGCTGGCTAATAACGGAGGTCTTACAACTGCTGTAGAGAGACTGGCTGAGATTCCTGCTGATGATACAGGCGAAACAGGTGTATTCGCTTCATGGTTCGGACCAGATCCCTGGGGCTTGCTGGGCGTCGTAATACTGACCTCGCTGGGTACCATGGGACTGCCGCAGATGGTAGGTAAGTTCTATAGTATTACTGACGAGAGTGCCATCAAGCGCGGCACGGTTATCTCTACCATCTTTGCCTTTATCGTGGCTGGTGGCTGTTACTTCCTTGGTGGCTTCGGACGTCTCTACGACCCCGTGATTGGTGCGAATGGAAAAATAGCCTTCGACTCTATCGTACCCGCCATGCTCATCACCCTGCCTGATGTGCTCATCGCACTCGTGGTTCTGCTAGTGCTGTCGGCATCCATGTCAACGCTGGCATCGCTGGTGCTCACGTCAAGCTCTACAATGACGCTTGACCTGATTTACCGTGATAAGAAATCGTTGCCAGGTGAGGTGGAAGAGGGAACGATAGATGATGTAGTAGCCGAGAAAGTAGAGCGCCGTAAGGTGGTAGTGATGCGTGTGCTGATCATGTTTTTTATTGCCATCTCCTTGCTCATCGCCCTGAATCCCCCCACCTTCATTGCTCAACTCATGGGTATCTCATGGGGTGCGCTGGCTGGCGCTTTCCTGGCTCCCTTCATGTTAGGCCTTTATTGGCGTGGCGTCACTACAGCCTCTGTATGGGCTTGCTTCGTATGGGGTGTGGGGCTCACCGTCGTAAATATGTTGCTGAGCAACCCCATCAACCCCATCAACTGTGGTGCCATCGCTATGATTGGCGGTTTCCCCATCGTCGTGCTGTTCAGTCTGCTCACGCCGCGTCTGCCCAGGAAGGATGTAGATCAGATATTTCTCTGTTATAAGAAATAAAAGCTTAGTTGAGTTCCTGAATGGTATGGAAGCATTTCTTCCATTCCTCAAAGGAGGAGAGACAGCCTTTAGGTACCAATAAGCGGTTGCAGCCGTTGTCAAAGACATCCTCAGGCGACAGCACTGATATATGGATGTTATAGAATCTCACTTCGCTTTCCGGCACTTTCAGTGATGAACAGTGTTGGAAAGCGTTTTTTTCTATGTTGATACCATTGCAATGCAGCGAGATGCTGATGAGCGAGTCACAGCGGTAAAACGCATACCTGCCGATGTTGAATGTGCTGGAAGGTAGGTTCAACATCTCCAGATGGCTCTCGGAGAAAGCATATGGTCCGATGATGTGCAGTGTTGAGGGTAAGGAAATCTCCTTCAGTCCTTCGCATCCACGGAAGGCAGCTGCCGAGATTTTTGTCACACCATTAGGCACAACGGTATGTTTGCAGCCCAATAGCAGTTCGTTTTTTTCACTCTGAATGATAGCGTTACAATTATAACGTGAGTCAAATGTAGTGTTTCCGGCTCTTACGCTGATATACTCTAATTTGGCAAAACGGCGCATTCTGTTGTTTCCGTCCTTGTTTTCATCTGAACTACTGCTGTCGCGAAAGAACACGTTCTTGTCTATCATCCTTACGTTGACACCAATGGTCAGCGATGTCAAGTTGTCATTGTCGGTAACTGCCTTGGATGTCTCGTAGGACTCTTTGTCAAACACCCCTAGGTTCTGTATCTTCGTCAGCGGATAGACAACCTCGTTGACGCCTATAGCATCTGGAATTACGATGTTGTTGTCCTTATTTTTCGTACCAATCAGCACGGCATCATTCTTCTCGATGTCGTAGTAGAGCGTGCCATCAGTATAGTGGCCGTCTTTGATATATGGGCGTACAATAAAGGCATCGCTGCCCGTGTCGAATTTCCTCATACAGGAACACACGACTATACATACGAGTGCACAACCCACTGCGCTCGCTCCAAAACGTAGCAAAGTTCTTGTGTTCATCTTAAAATGGTTATGGTTCAATGGTAATGGTGTGCAAAGATAGTGATTATTTGTGAATTAAGCAAAACAAAGAGTGTTTTTTTGGGTAATCCGATAAAAAGCCGTAATTTTGCAACCGATTATTGATAAACATGAAGATACTGATTACCGGAGCCAGTGGATTTATTGGCTCGTTTATTGTGGAAGAGGCGCTGAGGCGCGGGTATGAGACGTGGGCAGCCGTCAGGGGAAGTAGCAAGAAGGACTTTCTGCAGGATGACCGCATCCATTTCATCGAGTTGAACCTAAGCAGTCAGGAACAACTGGAGACTCAGTTGAAAGACCATATCTTCGACTATGTAGTCCATGCCGCTGGTGTGACGAAATGTTTGAACACCGCTGATTTCCGTCGTATCAATACCGAGGGAACGAAGAATCTGGTGCGGGCACTTATCAAACTGCAGATACCCCTGAAGCGTTTTGTCTATTTGAGTTCGCTGAGTGTCTATGGGGCTATCCATGAACAACAGCCCTATGTGGAGATTAAGGAGACCGACACCCCTCAGCCGAATACCGAGTATGGTAAGAGTAAGCTTGAGGCAGAGCAGTGGTTGGAATCTAATCAGATCTCCCATCTCTCATCTCTCACTTTCCCTTATGTCATTCTCCGTCCCACTGGTGTCTATGGTCCTCGTGAGCGCGACTATTTCCTGATGGCGAAGAGTATCAAGCAGCACAGCGACTTTGCTGTGGGCTATCAGCAGCAGGATATCACCTTTGTCTATGTGCTTGACGTGGTGCAGGCTGTGTTCCTGGCTTGCGAGAAAGGGCAGACAGGCCGAAAGTATTTCCTTTCTGATGGCGAGGTATATCAGTCTACCACCTTCTCCGACTTTATCCGCAAGGAGTTGGGAAATCCGTGGTGGATACGTATCACCGCTCCAATCTGGGTGTTGCGTGTCATCACTTTCTTTGGCGATAAGTGGGGACATCTCACGGGTAAAATTTCTGCCCTGAACAATGACAAGTATCATATTCTGAAACAGCGCAATTGGCGTTGTGACATAGAACCGGCACGCCGCGAACTGGGCTATAATCCGGAATATACACTAGAGAAAGGTGTGCCCCTGACTATTAAATGGTACAAAGAGAACGGATGGCTTTAACTTCAAATGAGAAATAAGGAATGAGAAATGAGAAATTGCCGCGGAGGGGTCTGATTGCGGTGGAGTGGGCTATGATAGCCTACACGCTGTTTACCACGGTTTTTATTCTCGTGACATGGGTGCGGCTGAGTCATCCTTTGGATATGATGTGGTTCAGGACGCAGGCTGTGATACTCACGCTGGCTCTATGGGGCGTATATAGACTATATTCCAGTCGGCTCACTATGCTGTTTCGTATCGTGGGTCAGTTGCTGTTGCTGTCGTGGTGGTATCCCGATACCTACGAGCTAAACCGTATCTTCCCCAATCTCGATCATCTTTTTGCGGGGTATGAGCAGTCGCTATTCGGCTTCCAACCTGCCTTGGAGTTCTGTCAGTCGTGGTCGCATCCTATCGTCAGCGAGTTGCTGTCGATGGGTTATGTCAGTTATTATCCGCTGTTTGTAGGTATCACAGTGTTCTATTTCTTTTGTCGGTACGAGCATTTTGAGCGTACGGCGTTTATCATTGTGGGCTCGTTCTTCCTCTTTTATCTCATCTTCGATTTCCTGCCTGTAGCTGGACCACAGTTCTATTTTAAGGCTGTAGGGGTGGATCAGATAGCGCAGGGCATTTTTCCTAATATTGGTAATTATTTCGACACTATCCAGTTTGATGTCCACAACCGTAATTTCATTCTACCTATCCCTGGATGGGAGGAAGGTGTGATGTACAAGTTGTTGGTGCTTGCCCATGATGCAGGTGAACGTCCTACGGCAGCTTTCCCCAGCAGTCATGTGGGTGTGGCTACTATCGTGATGTGGCTGGCATGGGAAACAAAAAACAAGAAGGTCTTTTTTGTATGCCTGCCTTTTGCGGTGTTGCTTTTCTTAGGCACCTTCTATATTCAGGCTCATTATGCCATCGATGCCATTGCCGGTCTGTTCTTTGGCACGATGTTCTATTTCGCGCTAAAGTGGGGGTATCATTTAGGAGTCAAGCAGTTAAGACGATAGTTTTAGAAGACTGTTGGGTTCAGGTTTCTTTTTAGGAAGAACTGTTTCGTTGCTAAGAAGAAAAGGGTAACACCTGAGCCATTGATGAGTACCACGGTCCAGAAGGTAGCGCTATAACTTATAAGTTCTGCAATGACACCTCCCACGAGGATACCTAGCCCCATGCCGATATCCCATGAGATAAGGATGGTAGAGTTGGCTGTGCCACGCTGGTTGTTGTTGGCTACGTTGATTGTCATATTTTGGAAGGCAGGCCACATATGACCATTACCCAGTCCGATGAGCAAAGCCGACGCATAATAGCCCACCATATTGGGTACCAATATAAACAGAGTATAGCCTACCAAAGAGATTACCATGCCGCTACCTGCATTAAAAGTAAGGCGTCCTTGACGCAAAGCCTTGCCTCCTTGGATGCGCGACAGGATTAGTCCAACACTGCACAGCATGAAGTACGTACCAGTGCTTCCCGTAATGCCCATCACCTCTTTTCCATAGATAGCCAAGTAATTACTTAGCACGCCGAAGCTGAAGCCAAAAGTCACCATATTGACGCCTAAGAGCCAGCCGCGCAAGAGGAAGAATCGATCGAAAGTAATGACGCCTCGCCCTTTAGGGAGGGGAAGGGGACGGGTCTTTACTGTACTATCTACCAATAGTCCTGCAAAGGCGACAATAAGTGCTATCCAGAACAGTAACTCAAAACTGCCACTCCATTGATAGACGAAGATGCCGATGGTTGGGGCGATGGCCATTGCTAGATTATTAGAAAGGCCATAGTAGCCGATGCCCTCGGTACGGCGGCTACTGGGTAATACGTCAATAGCTACTGTTGAGTTAGCTACCGTCAAGGCACCGAAGGGACCGCCATGCAAGGTGCGTACTATTAGAAAAAGTAGTAGTGTTGAGGCTGCCAAGTAGCCTGCAAAGAAGATGGCGAAGGCCGTAAAGCAAATCATCAGCACCTTTTTGCGTGGAAACGTATCTACCATATACCCGCTGAAAGGACGTACCACTAATGCCGTGATGGTATAGCCCGACAACACCATACCTATCACATCCTTTGTAGTGCCGAAATGCTCACTCAAATAGAGCGGCAGCAGTGGAGTCAGCACATAAAAGGCGAAGAACAGCGAGAAATTCGCTGTCATTACCTTACAGTAGTTCGCATTCCAAAGTCTTTCTTGTGGCACGGAAAAAGTCTTATTATAAAAATGGAGAGCCATTTCGATGCTCTCCATTTGTCTTTATGAGCTAAGGATGCTTTAACGCAGTGCGAAGCAGTTGTCGTTATAGACAGCCTCACGAACCTGCTGCATACCAGCCTCGTCGTTGGTAACGGTCAGCTTCTCGCCATTCAGCAAATTAGCCTGGATGGTACCGTCGGCATTGAAGCGGATGATCTCCTTGGTGATGCCATTCTGAGTGATTGACCATGACTCGTTCTCGCTGTTGTGGGTGAAGAGGGTGATCTCACCATTGGGAGCCTTTACCTCATATCCGTCTTTCAGGGTCTTGATAGCATAGTAGCGGCCATCCTGACCTTTAACGGTCTGCACCTTATTCACTGCCATAGGGTTGCTGCCAGTCCAGAATTCGATGGTGTTGAGCACAACAGCATCTACGAAGAGGCAGATACCACCTACGATGGGCTGAAGAATCAGACCTACGATACCGTTAACAAATTTGTTGCTGGTCATATTGCACTGCCACTTCTCGTAACCGTTGAAGAGACTGAACGAACCAATGCATGAACTGCACATCAGACTACCTGCCAGCAGCACACAGGCTGCACTTAAACTAATCTTTTTCATATCAATTTGTTATTAAAGTAAATAAAACTGCCTGCAAATATACAGCTTTTCTTCGAATATCATTACAAATTTGTGGAAAAATTATCAATCAGTTGACGATAGAACGTATTTTGTCGTAATATGGCGGAGTTGCCTACGATAATCATCTGGCGGCGGGCACGTGTCATAGCAACATTGAGTTTGCGGTCAACCACCTGACCTTCATCGTCGGTAAAGGTACTGGCGGTGAGGAAGTCGAGCTGGTATTGTCGGCTTACGCCTACATCATAAATGATGACCTCGCGCTGTGATCCCTGATAACGCTCCACGGTGTCAATGGTTATGTCGGGCAGGAACTCGCGGATGGCTGCTATCTGATGGCGGTAGGTCACGATAATGCCCAACGTCTTATCTGGTTCGAAGCGGTCGCCATAGAAACGACAGATACGCAGGGCGAGGGAGATGGTGAGGTTTGAGGTTTGGGTGTCGAAGAAGGCGATGCGATGAGTTTTGAGGATATCGTCAATGACATCTTGCGAGGGTAGGGAGTAGTTGAGTGCTGACTCCTGCTGATGAGGCAGGGGTACGGGTTGCAGCCAGGCATTGTAGAAATGGGTACTGGCAAACTGTGCCACTTCGGGGTGCATACGTCCTTGTCGGCTCAAGGTGCCAACAAACTGGGTGCGCCCCTGCTGTACTTCCCAGTTGTAGAGACGCTGGAACAGCGACTGACGACAGTCGGTGAGCCCGATGCTGCGCAGCAACGGCTCGTCAACACGCGTCTCCTCTGGATTTTGCTGCACCACGGCGGGCAGTTGCTTATGGTCGCCCACGAGTACGAAACGGTCTATCTGGTCGCTGCTCAGCAGACCGATGAGCCCTGGTTCCAGCACCTGTGAGGCTTCATCGACGATGGCCAGGGAGAAATGACGGCCGTGGAGCAGGAAGGGACGTGCCAGCATCATCGAAGTGGTGCCAACGACGATGCGCTCGTCGTTTTCAAGTCCGGCATCGCGAAGCATGGCGCGAATCTCATCCACGGCGCGGTTGGTGTAGGCCATGAGGAGGATGGACGACATATAGTTATCTTGAGTTGTCGATATGTTGAGATTCCTTAATTCTTCTTCCACCATGAAGCGGAGGGCCATGGAGGTCTTGCCAGTGCCTGGCGGACCGACAAGTAAAAAATAGTCACGGGCCTGCTTGACCTTCAGGAGGATATCGTCGTAATATGGGCTGTAGCCCTTTGACAAGGTCAGTGATGTGTCAGCCTCAGGTATAAGCTGGCCTAAGAGTAGTGCCTTTTTGCGGGGTGCCGACAGGATAAACTGATGCAAACTGCGGATATTTCCCGAGATGCCCACATTGCTGCCACCATGCTCCACCGCCCAGGTCTTATCGGATGGTGCAAAGATAGATTCGTTCTGCTGACCATCGTTCAGTTGGATGATGACCTCACCATCATGGATATAGTCAAGTGTGCCTTTGTATAGGATGCTTTTCCGCACATCGGGTTCGTCCTCATACTGATAGAGGTAAATCATGTCGCCAGTGCGGAAGTTGAGGGTGCTCAATGGAGATGCGTTTGGAACGGTGGCGAAATGAAGGGTGATGCGGTCGTAACCACCATCTGGAACAGTCTTTTCGCGTTTGGTGATACAGAGGGGCATGATGATGTTTCCCTGTTCCTGTTTCTCGTTGAGCGGCATCAGCCAGAGGTCACTGCTGCAGCCACCGGCATGATGGAGCGTTTGTTCGCTGCTGCCCAACTTCTGAGCTCGCTGCTCACGATAGACGAATGTCATCATACGCTCATAGTAGGCAATCTCTAATGGCTTGAGATTTGAGAATTGAGATTTTAGGTTTTCTATCTCAGGCAAGATATAACGATGGAAATAACCATCGCGTGCTATACCTTTATATATGATGTCAGCATTGAGGAGGGGCATGATGCGCCCGAAGCCGTCGCGGGCGATGAGCAGTTCGGTGGCCACTATCTGATTTCTCAGTTTGATGGCCTCGCGGAACAGGGTGCGGTAGTAGTTGACGGCTACCAGTCCTTTATCGGGTGTATAGCGTGAATAGAGCAGACGGGTATCTACCTGATGATCGCTTTTGTCGAAATTATAGCGCAGGATGCCGTAGTAGAGCAGTAACTGTACGTAGTGGCTCTCCAACTGCAGACCGTGACTGTCGTGACTCTGGTATTCTATCTTCTGGTTCTTGCCTGACTTCTGTTCCACGAGCAGGCTCATATCAGCTGTCATCAGATCTACACGTCCCTGAAACCCAAGACGCTCGCAAACAAACGAAGGCTCCAACAAAGAATTCTGAATTAAGGATTTAGAATTAAGAATTGATACCGTCTCGCGGATATTTTCCATCTGTACGGCAGCAGCCTGTTCGAAGGTCTCTTGATTGAAGTCCTCACAGGCAGCGAAGCGTTCGGCCTGTTCACGGTAGGAACGGGCGAGCGACTGCTGGAGTGTGACCTGCGGGTCGTGGATGATATCGTCGAGGGCTATACTGGCAAAGTTTCCTAAGAGCGTGGCCTGTGTGTTGGGACGGGGCTTCAGTCGGTTCACCGTATAGAGCAGTGGATGGTGACCGTAGGCTGTAAAACAGGCTGCCAGTGATGAGATGTCAAGCATGAAGTCGGGCTCGACGACAATTAGTAGGGGTGTTAGGTGATGGGTGTTAGGTGATAGATGGCAGTCTAATAGGTTGAGTTGCATACCCTCGCGCAGGATCTTTCTTAGGTAGGCAAAGTCGCGACCTCCCTCCGTCGTACCGTAGTCAATTGTAATCTCTCCTTCTTCGCTATCTGCCGTGATGGTAGTATCGTCAAACCCACGTACAATACAGCGGACATAGCGTTTGTTGATGCTGAGTAGCGATGGTTGAGGCTGTAGGTTGACAGGCAGCAGTTGCAGTAGGCTGGCGGGTACATCCTCATGGAAGACGGTAGAGATCAGTAGCGTTACTGCCCGCAAGTAGTAATGCCACTCGTCAGGGGTGATGGGTGTTGGGTGATGGGTGATGGAGGAACGGCGGCGGGCCTGTTGGATGGCCCACTTTTGTTGCGCCTTCAGTCCGAAGTGCTTGCACACGAAGTCTATCTGTGAGAAGAGGTTGCCAAAGGTGCCACCCTGTGAACGACAACCTTCTGCTGCACAGAGTTTGACGACCTCGTGCAACTGTCGCAGGTTGGCTGTTGATGGTTCTTCCGTCGCCAGCTCCTGAAGAATATCATATAGTTCTTTAGCGTTCATCATTCTTCACTATCCACTTTTCAATGCCTTGACGTACTCATGCAACTTGCGATAGAACGGATGGCGGGTCAGCGTCTGACTATCGCCTAGGATGATGACCTTCATACGGGCACGGGTGATTGCCACATTCATGCGCCGCAGGTCGCGTAGGAAACCTATCTGTCCATCGTCGTTGGAGCGTACCAGTGAGATAACGATAATGTCGCGTTCCTGTCCCTGAAAACCATCCACGGTATTTGCGCTGATGCGGGTGCGGAAGGGTTTTGTCCATTCTTTCTTCCTGAGCAGTTGACGCAGATACTGCACTTGGGCACGGTAGGGCGAGATGATGCCCACATCCAGTCGCTCGTCCAGGATGCGCTGTTTGCCAATCAGTTCGAAATAGGCCTGGAGCGATAGTAAGGTGAGTTCAGCCTCGGTCTTGTTGACACGTCCGAACGACTCGCCCACAAACTCCTCTTTGCCTTCGTATTCCGCAGTGTCAATCCACATCATGGGCAGGTCGAGATCCAGTATGCTGCGATGCTGTACCTCAGGGGCTGCCACCATGAGGTTATGGTAGAACCAGTCGGACGAGAAACGCATGATATCCTCATGCATACGATACTGGATGCGCAGCAAGGTGACAACCTCAGGCTTCTGGTCAGCGATACGCTCCATCAGCGTGCGACCTAGTCCGCCTTTCAGGGCCTCGTAGCATTTGACGGTAGGTGGCAACTGGCAGTGGTCGCCGGCAAAGATCACACGGCTGGCCCTGCGGATAGGTATCCAGCAGGCAGCCTCCAGGGCTTGGGCAGCCTCGTCAATAAACAGCGTACCGAACTTCATGCCGTCGAGCAGACGGTTGGCCGAGCCTACTAATGTACAGGCAATGACACGTGCCTCGCCGAAGAGATCGGCATTGATGCGTATCTCCAGTTCGGTGGCGCGGCTCTTGAGGCGGTCCATCTTCTGATGATACCCGTCGGAAACCCGACGGGAACGACGGCTGCGCAATTCGCGGATAGCCTTGCGGATGCTCCATAGTAGTTCGTAGTCGGGATGGGCCTCGAAGCGTCGCTCGTATGTAAAGGAGAGTATCTTGTCATCGACACGTACGGGGTTACCGATACGCAAGACGTTGAGACCACGGTCAACAAGTTTCTCGCTGATCCAATCTACCGCCATGTTACTTTGTGCGCAGACCAGTACCTGACTCTCGCGGCGCAGCGTTTCATAGATGGCCTCTACAAGGGTGGTTGTCTTTCCCGTGCCTGGAGGACCATGTACGATGGCCACGTCCTTAGCTCTAAGCACCTCGTTGACGGCATGTTGCTGGGTCTCGTTCAGATAGGAGAAGCCGATGTCGGGAAATGAGAAGGTCTCGGCTTTCTGGCGCGAGTAAAAGAGGTCGCGCAGATAGCCAAGACGACCTTTGGCGCGCATGGTGCGGTCGAGGGCATCGAACATCAGGCGATAGGAGGTCTCGTCGAAGAAGAGTTGGATGCCCAGTTGACCGTCGGTGACTTGCAGATCTCCTACGGGGAAACCATCGGGCACACTGACTATCATCCGGTCGCCATCGACATAGCTCACGCTACCGGTTGCATGAAAGAAATGAATCTCTTTCTCCCTTTCTACGAAGAACTGAACAGGTCGTCCGAATTCAAAGTTATGGTCGGTATCATCATCGGGCTTACGGAATACCTCTATGCAGTATTGATTCAGGGAGTTATAGTATGACTTACCTACACGTAAGGGCATCCACGCATCGCCGCGCTTCACCCTTCGCAACATGCCGAGGGCTTCGGTCTGCTGCTGAAAGGCACGCTTCTCTTCATCATATTCCATCTGCAATAAAGCACGCTGGCGTTGCAGTTCAAGTATGGGGGAGGATATCTCTTTGTTCATAAATCAAAAGGGGGCAGGATAATGAAATGAAAGTCGTTCGCCTGTTTCGGGATCGTTGAACGACAGCAGTTCGGCATGAAGAAACAGGCGGTCGGCCTTCTGGCGGCCGTAAAGGGGATCGCCTTTGATGGGGTTACGGAGTCCCTGCTCATGGGCGCAGTGGACGCGCAGCTGGTGGGTGCGCCCGGTATGTGGAATCAGGCGGATGCGGTTGCCGCCCAAGGCCTGGTATTCCGTCAAGGCAGGCTTGCCATATTCGGCATCTACCACCTGACGAGGTCGGTCGGTTAGGTCGGGCCGCAAGGCTAGGGCGATGGTACCACTACCGGTTATATCGTTTTCAAGTAAAGCAACGTATTCCTTTTTAACAGTGCGTTCCAAGAACTGACGTTGCAGCAGAAGATATGCCTCCTGTGTCAGGGCCACCACCATAAGGCCCGACGTGTCCATATCCAGTCGATGCACCATATATACCTCCTGGTATTGCGCCTTGACGATACTCTCTACAGAAGGTGCTTTAGCCAGGCCAGGCACAGACAAGAGCCCTGCAGGCTTATAGATGATGAGGAAACTGGATGCTTGGTGTATGATGGTGGGTTCTAAGAATTTACAGGTCTTATGGTCTTCCATGGGAAGCATCCATCCCAAGATAGGTCTGCACTTGCCTCGGCAGGCAGGATAGAAGTGGTTGTGATGGCGTACTTCCATACGGGGCGAACGGCCTTGCCAGAACTCCGCAATGCTCAATGGACGCAGGTGATGGATGTAAGCATACTGTAACAGCTTTGGGGCACAACATTCGCCTGAGCCCGATGGAGGTACACCTTGAGGTGTTTGGGAAAAGATATCTGTAAGAGAGCGATATTTGTTGTCACCATTCGCCATCATGAAATGGTCAAACAACCAGCGCTGAAGGGCATCCGAGCGATGTTTGCGCTCTGCCTTCAATGAGGCGATCTCTGTAGAAAAAGGAAGCAGCCGCTTCTCAATGGCAGCTATCTGTTCCTGCCAATGCTTCTTCAGTCGGCGTAGTTCGGCTTTCTGA
This sequence comes from uncultured Prevotellaceae bacterium, assembly GCA_902778255.1. Taxonomy (GTDB): domain Bacteria; phylum Bacteroidota; class Bacteroidia; order Bacteroidales; family Bacteroidaceae; genus Prevotella. The sequence goes on along the minus strand of CACYXD010000001.1, from coordinate 82,689 downwards.
AACTGACTCTCACTGATCATCTCTTCGGTCTCACCATCCTTTGCGCGCTGTGCATCACGCAGCAGTTTCGATTGCTGCATCAGCTGTTTGTAATCCGCTATCTCCTGGTTAGCCTGCCGTTTGGCCTGTTGCCATTCTGCTTGCAGGTTCGGATAATCGCCAGATTGTTCCAACGCTTTCACCTGTTGGTTGATGGCCGAGATTTGAGACTCTTCCTGCTTAAAATAGCCATCGGGCTGCAAGTAGTCGAAGACGGCTGGCACAAACCACGGCCAATCCTCGCGCCCACCTATCTGTCCGCTGTAGGCTGCCAGGAAGCCTAATTGTCCTTCCTGGTTCTCACATACCAAGACACCAAACATCTTTCCTGCCTGTATCTCCTCCTCCCATTCAGGATGTTGGCTCAGATAGTGGCGCACCTCATCGGCTGCTGCTAAGCAAAGTGGATGCGGTTCGTAGCAGAACGGATCATTCATTCGCTCTGGATGTGGTGTCTGGGTGTGTAGAAGATGAAACGGCATGAGAATGCATTTTAATGCAAAGGTACAAAACTTTTTCCTAATTACTTGCTCACATCGGAAAAAAAGCATACTTTTGCAAGACGATTTACATGACCAACCTGTCATCATGAATAGTAAGGTATCCGTAGAACTAAAAGACCTGAGTATTGGCTATAGGATCAAACAGGGCACCAGGCTGGTGGCTGAACATATTACAGCTAGCATCCAGCGGGGCTGTCTGACCTGTCTGTTGGGTGAGAACGGTGTAGGAAAATCGACACTGCTTAAGACGTTGTCGGCCTTCCTGCCAAAGCTGAGCGGCAGTATCCTGATAGAGGGGCGTGAGTTGGATCAATACACCGAACAGGAACTGGCACGTGCCATCGGCATCGTGTTGACTGAAAAGCCCGACATACAACAGATGACGGTGATGGAACTCGTAGAGATGGGACGTGCGCCCTATACGGGCTTCTGGGGACGATTGAGCGATGATGACCGTCGGGCGTGTGAAGAGGCGATAGCACTAATCAATATAGCACACCTGAAAGACAGAATGGTAGAGACATTGAGTGATGGTGAGCGTCAGAAGGTGATGATTGCCAAGGCAATAGCTCAACAGACGCCTATAATCTATCTTGACGAGCCCACGGCCTTCTTGGATTATCCCAGCAAGGTGGATATGCTACTTCTCTTGAGTTGTATCAGCAGGAAAGCGCAGAAAACGGTGTTCCTCTCTTCCCACGACTTGGAGTTGGCCCTGCAGGTGGCTGATACCGTGTGGCTGATGGGGAGGAAGCCCGTTGGAGGAGCAACGGGAACAGAGGCGGCATTGGAGATAGGAACGCCCCATGAACTTGCTGAGCGAGGCGTGTTGAGCCAATTCATAGAGCGTAGCAAGGAGATCACCTTTGATAAAGAAACGCTCAGCGTTCGCATAGAAAACAGAGTGCAATCTTATTGAGCTCGCACTCCAATCTCATTGAGTTTGTTGTCAGAAAATGTCTCTAATGAGGATGTCCCACACGGCAACGATATGACAAATGCTGCCTGCCAGCACGCAGAAATGGAACACGGTGTGCATGTATTTCTTTTTGTTGAATGAATAAAAGACAGCTCCCGTGATATAAAAGATACCCTCAAGGACAATCCAAACGAAAGCATTTGTGGATACGGTATCAATCAGTGGTTTGAAGGCTGCCAATACGCTCAGTCCCATGATTACAAAGCATGCCGTCTCGATATTCGAGTGGTCTTTCAGTTTGATGAAGCTAATCAGTGTACCTATGAGGGCGCAGGCCCATACAAAGGTGAAAAGCGTCCATCCCCAATATCCTTCATTGCGCAGTGCCATCAATGTGATAGGCGAATAGCTGCCTGCTATGTGCCAATAGATGGCTGCATGGTCCCATTTACGGAAACGCTCTCGCCAAGGATTCCGGAGCTTTAGGGCATGATAAATAGTAGATGCCAGATAGCTGCCCAGCATACCGAAGAGGTAAAGACCAACCCCAATGGCTGCCCATGAGCGGTCGTTATTGCCTAATAATACAACGATGAAAAAGGCGATACCTACAGCACCGGACATCATGGCACCGCCAGCATGACTCCATGAATTCCAAACTTCCTCCTTGTGTGTGTATCTTATTGCCATTTTTTTGTTTGAGTTTTAAGTATTAGTCGGCGAGGATGAAGTCGAGCTGACGCTTTTCGATGTTGGCACGGGCCACCTTGATACGGATGGCATCGCCCAGCTGGTATTTCTGATGATGACGGCGACCTACCAAACAGTAGTTGCGCTCGTCGAACTCATAATAGTCGCCATCGAGGTCGTGCATTCCTACGAGACCTTCACAGTGGTTGTCGTCAATCTCGCAATAGATGCCATACGACTGCACACCACTGATGTGTGCATCAAACTCCATGCCCACCTTGTCGGCCATAAACTCCACCATCTTATATTTGATAGAGTCGCGCTCAGCGTTTTGAGCGGTCTGCTCCATCTGGCTGCAATGCTCGCAGAGCTCCTCGTAATGATCCTGATTCACACTGCGTCCACCGTCCTGGTAGCGTGTGAGCAAGCGGTGCACCATCGTGTCAGGATACCGACGGATGGGCGATGTGAAGTGAGTATAGTAGTCAAAGGCCAGTCCGTAGTGACCGATGTTATGGGTCGAGTATTTGGCTTTCATCATAGCACGCAGGGTCAACGTCTCCACAAGTTTCTGTTCGCGTTCGCCTTGTGCGTCCTCCATCAGTTTATTGAGGTTCTTTGAGATAGCACCCTTCGTGCCGCTGGTCTTCACCTTATAGCCAAAGGGTGCCAAGGCCGTGCGCAGGCTCTCGAGTTTCTGCGGGTCGGGCTGGTCGTGGATACGATAAACGAAAGTCTTACCTTTGGAGGGCTTGCCGTAATCTTCAGAGTTTTGGGATTTTCCTGCCTTACCGATAAACTCTGCCACGGTACGGTTGGCCAACAGCATAAATTCCTCGATGAGCTGGGTGGCATCGGTAGATTTCTTGAAGTAACAACGGGTGGGCTTACCATCGTCGTCGATATCGAAGTGTAACTCCTCGCGGTCGAACTTCACAGCACCATTCTTGAATCGGCGTTCGCGAAGCTTCTTCGCCATCTTGTCGAGAAGACGCAGCTCTTCAGCATTATCACCATCTTTGCCTTCGAGTATTTCTTGTACCTCTTCATAGGCGTAGCGACGATTACTCTTAATAACGGTGTGGGCTAAGTGCCAATCCTTGATGTTGGCTTCTTCGTCCAAAACGAAAATCACACTGTAACAAAGTTTTTCCTCATCAGGACGCAACGAGCAAACAAAATTACACAAGCGCTCAGGCAGCATCGGGATGGTGCGGTCAACCAAATAGACACTGGTGGCACGTTCTTCAGCTTCGCGGTCAATAATGCTACCTTCAGTAACATAGTGACTCACATCGGCGATATGTACACCAACTTCCCAATACTTATTTTGCTTACGAATAGAGAGCGCATCGTCAAAGTCCTTGGCATCTTTGGGGTCGATGGTGCAAGTAAAGACCTCACGGAAGTCCTCACGACGGGCAATTTCTTCTTCAGAAATCTCTGCATTAATCTTCTGGGCTGCATCCTCTACACGTTTCGGATACTTATAAGGCAGACCGTATTGCGCCAAGATGGCGTGCATCTCTACGTTATTCTCACCCTGCTTTCCAAGCACATCAATCACCTCGCCTACAATGTTCTTTGACTCGGCTGAAGGCCATTGAGTAATCTTTACTACAGCCTTCTCACCTGTCTTACCTCCTTTGAGCTTCTTCTTAGGAATCAGAATGTCATGCACAAAGAAGTTTCCTTCGGCATTTAGAAAGGCAAAGTCTTTCTCAACCTGCAGAATACCAACAGCCTGATCGTGCTTGCGCTCCAAAATATCTGTTACGATAGCCTCCTTGATATGGTTCTGACGGCGTGCCATATAAGCCACTCGCACTCGGTCGCCATTGAGGGCAAACATCGAGTTGCGCTCTGCAACAAACACGGGCTTACCACCATCATCAGGCTGGAATGAGTTCTTACCATTGGCCTTACGAATGAAAGTACCCTCCTGTACCTGCGTCTTCAGGTTCAGTTTATATGAATTGTCACTCACTTTCGACAACCAGTCGTCCCACGCCATCTCCTCCATCACATCGATGGCAAGCATCTTCACGGGGTGAGTGTCGAATTTCAGCGCCTTAAATATTTGTTTGAAGCTAAGTGTTTCACCAGGATGTGCCTGAAACAAAGCCTGCAAAGCCTCTGCCACATCACGTTTTGTCAATCGCTTTCCTCCTCTTTTCTTGCCCATAATATATCATTCTAAATGTTGATCTGCTTCTAAAATAAGCTATGTAGCGCAAAGGTACATTTTTTTTTCCAAACTATCGCTTTTATCACACACTTTAACACGAAAAGAACTATACTAAGACTGGAATTGAACGATTATTTGTTAATACGAGTTAAATTATATGGTAATCAAAAGCATTTTGTTTAAAAAAATTTGCACTGTGGTGATAAAATGGTTATATTTGCACTGATTCTGAACAAGAAAATGATATTACATGTTTAACTAATAAAAAGGAGACTAGACTATGAAGAAAATTCTTTTGATTGCTTTCATGATGGTCATGAGCATTGGTGCATTTGCACAGTCAGGAAAATTTGCCTTTGGTCCTCATTTCGGCTATGCAGGCTTTGGTGATGGTTACAATCCCCTTGGTGTAGGTTTCCAAGGCAGGTATTACTTCACCGATCAGATTCGTGGCGAGTTTCAGTACGAGTATTGGTTCCCGAAAGATGGTGGCAACCTCTATGGTATGGACTTCAATTTCCACTACCTGATTCCTGTGGATAACAAATTCAACTTCTATCCTATTGTTGGTGGAACTTGGATGATTTCTTCTGGCGGTGGTGAGTCAGAGACCATCTTTGGCCTTAACTTCGGTGCTGGTGCTGAATACTTGGTTGCCGAGAACCTATGGCTCAACTTCGACTTCATGTATAAATCAGCAAAGAAGACGAAGCAGGAAAGCGTTACTGTGATGGGATATACCACAACAGTTGAATACGACCTCAAGGCTACAGGCCCTATCTTCGAGATAGGTCTCACTCGTGTATTCTGAAGCGAATTTGATTAGGAATACGTTATTCCTTTGCCTTAACTGCGTCACAAATTATGGTTTTGTGACGCAGTTTTTTGTATTTTAACCTCAGATTATCTGATATTTAGAAAATAATTTCTAACTTTGCACCGCAATTTAATTCGAATTAAAATGAAAATAGCTTTGATCGGCTATGGCAAGATGGGCAAAATGATTGAAGAAATAGCCCGCAGCCGTGGCCATGAGATTGTGAGTATCATTGATATTGACAACCAACAGGATTTTGAGAGTGAGGCCTTCGCATCTGCGGATGTAGCCATAGAGTTTACGGCTCCTCAGGCTGCTTATGGTAACTATCTGAAAGCGTGGGCAAAAGGTGTGAAGGTTGTTTCTGGCTCTACAGGTTGGATGAAAGAACACGGCGATGAGGTTCGTCAGGCTTGTGAGAACGGTAAGACGCTGTTCTGGGCTTCCAACTTCTCTATCGGCGTGGCTATCTTCTCAGCCGTAAACCGTTACCTGGCCAAGATTATGAACCAGTTCCCACAGTATGATGTGGAGATGGAAGAGACCCACCATGTACATAAACTCGATCATCCCAGTGGTACGGCTATTACGCTGGCCGAGGAAATCGTAGAAAACATTGACCGTAAGGAGGCTTGGGCCGAGGATACCACTGATCCGAAACTGCTGCGCATAGATCATATCCGTCGTGGTGAAGTACCTGGTATTCATACTATTCGCTATGACTCTGATGCCGATATTATCACCATTACCCATGATGCCCACTCACGTCGTGGCTTTGCTCTTGGTGCGGTATTGGCTGCTGAGTACACCAAGGATCATCAGGGACTGCTGACGATTAGTGATATGTTTAAGTTCTAAAAGTCTAGAATAACTAGAACTCCTAGAAAGACTAGATAATATGGAAAAGCGCGAAAAGAAAAAACTGAATATGAAGAAGCAGTGGGCTAAGTTTATCGTCGTGATGATCTGCTACCTGCTGTTCCTCTACTGGGTGAAGTCATGGTTGGGATTGCTAATTATTCCCTTTATCTACGATGCCTATATCTCAAAGAAGATTAACTGGAAATGGTGGCAGGACTTGGAAGGTCCGATGCGTACTGTGATGTCGTGGGTTGATGCCATTGTATTTGCGTTGGTAGCTGTCTATTTCATCAACCAATTCTTCTTTCAGAATTACGTAATACCCTCCAGTTCGTTGGAAAAATCATTGTTGACGGGCGATTATCTGTTTGTGTCGAAGGTGAGCTATGGTCCCCGTATCCCTGAGACCCCGCTGACAGTACCCTTGACGCAGCATACCCTGCCAATCGGTGATCTGAAATCATACATCGAATGGCCTCATTGGGAATACCGTCGCGTACCCGGACTGGGTAAGGTGGAACTCAACGATATCGTGGTGTTCAACTATCCCGCAGGCGATACCATTTGCCAAAATATGCCTTATCAGACGGAGTATTATCGCATCTGTTACGAAGCAGGCCGCAGCATCTATGAACAGAACTATCCTATGATGCTCCCTGTTGATTCATTGTCGAAGACAGAACAGAGAAAGCGTTTTGAGGAGTATTATAGTTTTGGACGCCGATATGTGGAGGCCAATATGCGTGAGTATGGCGGCATAGGCTATCGTCCCACCGACCGTCGTGAGAACTACGTGAAGCGTTGTGTGGGCCTGCCTGGCGACACCCTGCAGATTATTGACCATATTGTCTATCTGAATGGTAAAGCCAATAAGGAGCCCGATAATGTGCAATATACCTACGATGTGCTGTTCAATGACGGTGTTATCCTGACTAATGACTTCTTACAGGAGAACGGCATTACCTGTGAAGACCTCAGACTGAGTAGTGCTGACAAGAGCTATTTTAAGAGCGAAGGTCAGATACAGTTGACAAAACAGTTCCGTAACAACCGTGTCATCATGCCAATGACAGCCAAGACTGCAGAGGTTCTGAAAAACAGGAAGGATCTGGTACAAGCTATAGCGCCTGTGACTGGCGGTAATTCCGCAGAACTTTACCCATTGAATATGGTGAAGGACTGGACTTGTGACAACTACGGTCCTATCTGGATTCCAAAGAAGGGTGAAAGCATCAAACTGACTACTGATAACCTGCCTATCTACGAGCGTCCTATCAAGGTCTATGAGCATAACGACCTCGAGGTACGTGATGGTAAGATCTTTATTAATGGTGAACAGACAGATAGCTACACCTTCAAAATGGACTACTACTGGATGATGGGTGACAATCGTCATAACTCAGCTGACTCACGCTTCTGGGGCTTCGTGCCTGAAGACCATATTGTGGGTAAGCCTATCTTCATCTGGTGGAGTAGTGACCCTGACCGCGGTCTCTTTAGTGGAGGCATCCGCTGGAGTCGCCTGTTCCGCTTTGTCGATAACATTAAGTAAATGAAGAAGACCCTCCGATTCCTACTGGCGTTCCTAATAGCCTTCATACTGATGTTGGTTGTTAGGACAGCAGGTATCACGCTCTATACCGTCAGCGACGCTGTTCTTGAGCCAGTGTTCGCTGCTGGTGATCGTGTGCTGGTCAACCGTTGGAGTTATGGCCTGAAGGTAGGAGGAAAGGGTAGCTTCTTTGGTTATGGACGTATTGTCCGTCAGTCGGTGGAGAAAGGAGATTTGATTGCCTTTGAGAATCCCAAGGACACGAGACAGGTACTTATTGGTCGTATAGCAGCCTTGCCAGGTGACTCTGTCAGTCATGACGGGCAGATGTTTATTGTACCAGGTCTGAATGATTGTGCCGATGCCGATTATTATTGGTTGGAGGCGGTTGATTCTCATGTCTTGGGGATGATAGCAGAAGAATATATTATCGGTCGTGTCTCTATGATCGCCTATAGCCGTGACCCGCAGCAACCTATATGGAAAGGATGGCGCCATAGTCGTTTATTCTTGCCATTATAGTTCAGAATAGTTGATGGGTACAGCATTACTATCTTCTACCTATTTCGGCCCTGTGCAGTGGTATCAGAAATTGTACCGTTATGATCAGGTCTGCATAGATCAGCAAGAGACATTCCAGAAACAGACCTATCGTAACCGTTGCCTTATTGCAACCACGCAGGGCGTGCAGGCACTGACGGTGCCGGTAGTACATGACGATGAAAATGTCATGCACAGGATGAGGATTTCCGACCACGGAAACTGGCGTCATCTGCATTGGCAGGCCTTGCAGTCGGCATACGGCGACTCTCCTTTTTTTGAGTATTACGAGGATGACCTGCGCCCATTTTTCTCGGAACGCAACTGGGACTTTCTTATGGATTATAACGAGGCTATCTGCCAGAAGATGTGCGAACTGCTGGACATTCATCCATCATCCATCCCCCATCATCCGTCCCCCATCACCTCCTTCCACGACTTCCGTCAGGTCATCAACCCCAAACATCCACTTGAGGATACTGATTTCAAACCTCGTCCTTATTATCAGGTTTATCAGCAGAAACATGGTTTTCTGCCAAACCTCAGCATTCTGGACCTTCTGTTTAATATGGGGCCTGAAAGCATCTTTTATCTTTAGACTGGCGTCTGCTGCCTATTAAAAAACGTAAAACTTGCGTGTATTACAAAAGTTTGCCGTAACTTTGCACCTCTATTTATATGATAAAAAGAATGAGTCTGACAGGAATAGTAAGACCGCTGTTTACTAAACGATGGCGGGAACTGGAGAAACATAATACACAAGGAGAACAGTTGCAACGTGAGGTGTTGGCTCATTTAGTTAGCAAGGCCAAGGATACGGAATATGGTCGTGAGCACCTTTTTGCAGCTACAAAGGATTATGAGGATTTTGTACGCAATAACCCTGTAAATACATACGAGGAGTTGAAAGGCGATATTGACCGTATGCGACAGGGCGAAGCAAATATCCTTTGGCCAGGTCGCGTGAAATGGTATGCCAAGTCAAGCGGTACTACGAATGACAAGTCGAAGTTCATCCCCGTTTCACCAGAAGGCTTGAAACGTGTTCATTATAAGGGTGGCGCCGATGTGGTGGCACTCTATTTGCGTAACAACCCTCAGAGCAGGATGTTCGATGGGAAGGGACTGATTCTGGGTGGTAGTCATGCGCCCAATTACAATCTGCCTGGCTCGCTGGTGGGCGACCTTAGTGCCATCCTCATAGAAAATATCAACCCCGTAGTGAATCTGGTTCGTGTGCCCTCGAAGCAGACGGCCCTGTTGAGTGACTTCGAGGTGAAGCGCGACCGCATAGCCCGTGAGGCGATGAACAAGAACGTGACCAATATCTCGGGTGTACCTTCGTGGATGCTCTCGGTATTGAATCGTGTGATGGAACTGTCTGGCAAAACCCACTTGGAGGAGGTCTGGCCCAATATTGAGGTGTTCTTCCATGGAGGCGTGGCCTTTACACCCTATTGTGAGCAATATGAAAAGCTCATCACCAGTTCGAAAATGCATTATATGGAGACCTATAATGCCAGTGAGGGCTTCTTCGGTATTCAAGATGATCCTGCAGACAAGTCCATGCTGCTGATGCTCGACTATGATGTCTTTTATGAGTTTCAGGAGATGGGCACCGACACGATTGTGCCTCTTTGGGGTGTGGAGAAAGGCAAGAACTACGCCATGCTGATCAGTACCTCATGTGGTCTGTGGCGTTATATGATTGGCGACACAGTACAGTTCACCTCCACCAATCCCTATAAGTTCTTTATCTCTGGTCGCACGAAGTCGTTCATCAATGCCTTTGGTGAAGAACTCATTGTCGATAATGCCGAGCAGGGCTTGAAGTATGCCTGCGAGATGACGGGCGCACAGCTATTGGAATATACGGCGGCTCCTGTTTTCATGGACCAGAACGCGAAGTGCCGTCATCAGTGGCTGATCGAGTTTTCAAAGGCTCCTGAGAATTTGCAGCAGTTTGCCGGTATCCTTGACCGTAAGCTTCAGGAGGTGAACAGCGACTACGAGGCCAAACGCTTCAAGGACATCACCTTGCAGCATTTGGAAATCATTCCAGCCCGCCCGAATCTCTTCAACGACTGGCTGAAATCAAAGGGGAAACTGGGCGGACAGCATAAGGTTCCACGACTGAGCAATAGTCGTGAGCATATTGATCAATTACTAAAGATGAACGCATGAGGAAACTCTTCTATATCATAGTCACCATTTGTTGTATCGTCAGTTGTGCCAGGATGGGTAGCCCCGACGGTGGATGGTATGATGACACCCCACCCAGTGTTGTCGGTTCAACGCCCGATGATAGGGGAGTCAATGTGAAGGTGCATAAGGTGACTATCAACTTCGATGAATATATTAAACTGGAGGATGCCCAGAACAAGGTCATCGTCTCGCCGCCTCAGATAGAGCAGGTAGAGATCAAGGCTGCTGGTCGTAGGATCATCGTCGACCTGAAAGACTCGTTGAAAGAGAACACCACCTATACCATTGATTTCAGTGATGCCATCTCAGATAATAACGAGGGCAATCCGATGGGTAACTACACCTTCAGTTTCTCTACGGGCGACCATATCGATACGCTCGAGGTGAGCGGCTACTGTCTGAATGCCGAGAACCTGGAGCCTATCAAAGGTATGTTAGTAGGGCTCTACGACTCGTTTGAGGACTCTCTCTTTCATAAGCAGCCTATGATGCGTGTGTCGCGTACCAACGGTAGCGGGCGCTTCACTATCAAGGGCGTGGCCCCTGGTACCTATCGCTGTTTTGCCCTGCAGGACAACGACGGTGACTATGTCTTTGGACAGAAGAGCGAGATGATTGCCTTCAACCACGACAGTATCACACCATCATGGCGTCACGATATCCGTCAGGACACTATTTGGCGTGACTCACTCCATATTGCCAATATCCTGCAGGTTGCCTATACCCATTTCCTGCCCGATGATATCACCCTATTGTGCTTTCAGGAGCCTCAGACTGATCGTTACTTGTTGAAGACAGAGCGTAAGGATCCCAACCGTCTGGGTATCTTCTTCACCTATGGCAATGATACGCTACCTCGTCTGCGCGGTCTGAACTTCGACAGTGAGGATGCCTTTATCCTGGAGGCATCGCAGAAGAAGGACACACTGACCTACTGGTTGGCTGATACAGCTTTGGTGAATCAGGATACGCTGGTAATAGAAAAGACCTTCCTAATGACCGATTCACTAGGTCATCTAGTGGAGTTTACTGATACTACGGAGTTTGTTTCCAAGACTCCCTATGCCAAGCGCCTGAAAGAGAAGCAGAAAGAGTATGACGAGTGGAAGAAGGAGCAGGACAAGAAGAAAAAGCACGATGAGCCCTATGACAGTGTGATGCCTACCCGACACCTGAGTGTCAGATGGAGTGTACAGAATCAGATGGATCCCAACCAGCGTTGCTTTTTTGAGGCGCCGGAGCCTTTGTCACACTGTGACAGTGCCGCTTTCCACCTGGTGTCGGTCATTGACTCTGTGGAGACCCCCGTTGATTTCCATCTTCGTCAGGTGGGGGTCAGACGCTATGAGGTGGTGGCCGACTGGCAACAGCAGGTGAGTTATCAGTTGACTGTCGATTCAGCAGCCATGCACAGTATCTATGGGAGTCCCACCAAAAAGATGGAACAGAAGTTCAAGGTACGCCATGAGGATGAGTTTGCTTTTCTCGCCGTCGAGATAAGCGGTGTTGAGACTACCGACTCTGTCATCGTCCAACTGCTTGACAATCAGGGAAAGGTGGTGCGCCAGTCGTTGACCGATGCTTCGGGTGTGGCAGAGTTCGTTTATCTGAAACCCTTGAAATACTACATACGAGCCTATATCGACCGCAATGGTAATGGGCAATGGGATACAGGCATCTACGATCAAGACCTGCAACCTGAGTCAGTCTATTACAACCGCGAGCCAGTAGAGTGTAAAGCCAAATGGGAGGCTACCCGCCAATGGAACCTGACGGCCACCCCCCGATATCGGCAGAAGCCGATGGCTATCACCAAGCAGAAACCTGATAAGGAAAAGCAGTTGCGCAACCGTAACATCAACCGAGCAAGGGAAAAAGGTATCGAATACCTACAAAATAACCGACAAAATTGAAAACTATTAAACCATAAAGAAGTTTTCTCGTCAAAGAAAATAAAAAGCTGTCATTATGAAGAAAATTTTGTTTGCCATTTTTGTGCTTCTGCCTCTGGGCATGAATGCGCAGTCGCAATGCGGCATTGAGAATAAAGCTTTCGCTAGTGGCGAGTTTCTTGCCTACGACCTTTATTTCAACTGGAAGTTTGTGTGGCTGAAGGTGGGTAGCGCGTCTATGTCCACGGTAAAATCTACTTTTAAGGGACAACCAGCCTTCCGCACCAGTCTGACCACCCGTGGCAACAGCAAACTGGATGGTGTCTTTGTGATGCGTGATACGTTGCTGTCGTATTGTAATGCCAATGACCTGTCGCCCATGTATTTCCGAAAGGGAGCCCTTGAGGGTAAGCGCTACTATGTGGATGAGCTCTGGTACAGCTACCCCCGCAACAACTGTCACCTGCGTATGCACCGCATTGATGCCGATGGTGAGCAGCACTGGAAGGACAAGGAATACGCTGAATGTATCTATGATATGATGAGTATCTTCCTGCGTGCCCGCAACTTCAGTAGTGCCGGTATGAAAGTGGGTGATGTCATCCCAATGCCCATTAGTGATGCCCGTCGCCTTACCAATTCATGGCTTACCTATCGTGGTAAGGAGACCTATAAGATAGAGGGAACGAAAGAGAAGTTCCGCTGTCTGGTATTTTCATTCTATGAGCGTGAGGATGGCGAGAACCACGAACTCATCCGTTTCTTCGTGACCGACGACGACAACCATATCCCCGTCCGTCTGGATATGTTCCTCAGTTTCGGTTCTGCCAAGGCATACCTGAGAGCTTATAAGGGCGTGCGTGGCCCGATGACTTCCAAGATCAAGTAACTCTGTAACTACTGTTCGTAGCCGCCAAAGTTATTTTCTTCCTCATTACCGCCCTGAGAGTCTTCACGTTCGGGGCGTTTCTTTTGTGTCATGTTTCCGAAGTTCCATGTCAGCTGCAGGTTGATGCGCGGGTCGCGCCAGTTTTTCTGATGGCGCCAGAAGGTGGGACCTTCAGTATAGTTCTCAAACTGGCGGGTGTTGAACACGTCGCGCCAGTTCAGGGCCAGGGCAAAGGTCTTGTTGAGGAAGGTCTTGCGCAGTCCGAGGTCGAGCGAGCCGTTGGCCTTGCGGTGTCCCTGCGTGATGACCGAGCGTGAACGGTAGTTGCCCGTGGCCTGCACGGATATGCTATAGGGCAGGATGACCGATGACAGCACGCGGGCATCCCATGCGAAGTTCTCGTTGCCCTCGCCGCTCACGCTTTGACCTTCTACGATAGTAGAAAAGCCGTCCAGTTTATAGTAGTAGGCATTCAGCGTGGTGGTGAGGTCGAGGATGCGGAAAAACTTATCTTTCAGTATCACCTCGGCACCGGCGCTCTGACTCTTGGCCACGTTGAGGTTGGTCATATACATCACGTTCTGTCCGTCGTAGGTGCCCTGATAGCGGATGCGCTGCATCACGTCGGTGGTGGGACGGTAGTAGGTGCCTACAGACAGCGTATGGGCAGCCCATGTTTTCAGGTAGTTCAGCGAGAAGGCATTGGTGAACTCCGGCGTAAGCTGGGGGTTACCGAACTCTATCATCGAGGCGTCGCGTGTGTTCTTGAAGGAGTTGAGCTGTCCACCCCAGGGACGGCGCAGACGACGGGTGACGTTGAGCTGGATTTGCGACGTGGGCGTCAGTTCGTAGTTGAGGAAGAGCGAGGGGAACAACTGGAAATAGTCCTTCTTAAAGGGTGTCTCCGTTTGATAATAGTCGATACTCTTCGTATCTACTTTCCAGTATTCGCCGCGCAGACCAGCCATCACGCCCACCTTGCCGAACTTCATGTTGGCGGTGGCATAGAGGGCATGGATGTCGCTGTCGTAGATGAAGCGGTTGTAGAAGAAGGGATCCTCTTGCAGACGTGCATCAGAGGGTGAAAGCCGCTCGGCCGTCCCAGCGGCAGCATACTCAAAACTGCTTTGAGGGGTGTTCTCATGTGAGAAACGGCCTTCGTAGCCAGCCTCCAACTTAAAGTTCTCGTTGATCTTGTTCTCATAGTCCAAGCGAGTCTCCCAGTGGCGGTTGTTCATATCCATCGGACGGTACTGGTAACTATAGGAGGTGAGCGATGTCAGTAGCGATGTAGTGTCATTGAGATATTCGTTCGAGCCATCGCTGTTCCATTTGTTAAACTCCACCATAGCCTCCAGTTTATGCGTGCCGCTCTCGTTGAACTTATGTGTAAACGATAGTTCAGCGTTGTACATATGGTTGTCGCCATCGCCCCAGGTCTGGCGGCGCAACATACGGTCGGCCACCTTCGTGCCTGCGGCATCAAACGTGCCATATTCGTAGGTAGTCAAGTTGTCATTCGAGCGGTTGCCCTGCATGGTCATGCCACCGACAGAGAGGTCGTCATTATCCGAGAGATGAAAGGTGAGTCCAGCGCGGGCAAAGAGACCGCCGCCGTTGTTGTTGTTCTCGCCCTCGCTGTATTGGTAATTGGTGAAGGGCAGACCTTCGCCCACCCGATAGCGCTGGTCACTTAGGTTGCCACCCTCGCCCTTGCGCTTGCGATAACCCAGGTTGGCATAGGCATCCACCCATTTTGAAGAGTAGTTGATGTTGCCGCCTACATTCCAGCCTTTCTGGTTGTTCACGCCCGTCTGCACCGAACCGTAGTAGCCGGCACGGCGGTCGCGCTTCAGGATGATGTTGATGATGCCGGCCGTTCCCTCAGGCGAATATTTGGCGCTGGGGTTGTCGATGACCTCGATGCGCTCAATGCTCTCAGCAGGAATCTGCTGCAGAATCTCGGCACGGTTGTCGCTGGTCAGGCCGCTGCTCTTACCGTTGATCCACACCTCTACGCTGGAGTTGCCACGGAGTGAGATCTCGCCATCGGTGGTCACCTCGACAGAAGGGATATTTTCCAACAGGTCAGAGACGGAACCGCCTGCCGCTGCCAGCACCTCATCCACGGTAAACGTCTTGCGATCAACTTCCAGCTTCATCTGCGAGCGTTGACCGGTGACCTGTACTTCCTTCAGCATCCTCTGGTCTTCACTTAGGTAGATGGCATTGAAGTGGGCCGTGCGGCGCTCAGGTGTAATCTGGAAGCGGCGTGTGGCTGACTTATAGCCCATAAACGATACCTGCAAGGTGTATGGGCCGTCTTTCAAACCTTGTACGTGGAAGGCTCCTTTTACATCCGTCATGCCGCCACCGACTAATGTGCCGTTGGCGTCGGTTACACGGATGGTGACAAACTGTAGGGCCTCGTCGCTTTGCTTTTCCAGGATCTTTCCCCTTACAACACCCTGTGCCTGCAGGCCAATGGCACACATCATAAGGGACAACAATAAAATAAGTCTGTTTAGTTGGTTCATCGAGAAAATAATCTATCTGCTCTAATTCAATATCAGTGCAAAGGTACATAATATTTTTTAATTTGTAGTTTATATTTCAAAAAAAAATTGTACCTTTGCGACCAAAATTGTAAATTGTCAAATTGTAAATAGACATGGCTTATACACGTATCACAGCTGCCGAGGCTGCAGCATTGATTAAAAATGGAGAGAATATTGCCATGAGTGGCTTCACACCAGCCGGTGTGGCCAAGGCAACAACTAAGGAGTTGGCAAAGATTGCGGTGGCTGAGCATGAGGCAGGCCGGGAGTTCAAAGTGGGCATCTTCACAGGTGCCTCTACAGGTCAGAGCACCGATGGAGATATGGCCAACGCACAGGCTATTAAATACCGTGCGCCTTACACCACCAACCCCGACTTCCGCAAGCACGTCAACTTGGGCGAGATTCCCTATAACGACCTGCACCTAAGCCACATGGCACAGGAGCTGCGCTATGGCTTCTATGGTGATCTGGACTGGGCTATCCTCGAGGTGTGCGACATCGAAGAGGTGGGCAACGACTATCATGTCTTTTTGACCGCCGCTGGTGGTATCAGCCCCACGGCAGCCCGCCTGGCCAAGCGAGTCATTCTAGAGCTCAACGCATTCCACAATCCTAATGCTAAGTTTATCCACGATGTCTATGAGCCTCTGGATCCCCCCTACCGCAAGCCCATCATGATCGAGAAGGTGAGCGACCGTATCGGTGTGCCCTACGTGTCTATTCCCAAGGATAAGGTGGTAGGCGTTGTGGAATGTAACATCCCCGACGAGGCCCGCGCCTTCAAGGACAGCGACCCCGTTACTGAGAAGATAGGCTTCCTCACCGCCGAGTTCCTCGTAGATGAGATGCACAAGGGCCGTATCCCCAAGGAGTTCCTGCCCCTTCAGAGCGGCGTAGGTTCTACTGCCAACGCTATTCTGGGTGCACTGGGCGAGGACAAGCACGTGCCCGATTTCAATATCTATACCGAGGTTATTCAGAACTCAGTCGTTGAGATGATGCTCAACGGTCGTGTCAAGGATGCCTCTGCCTGTTCGCTCACCGTCAGCAACGACTGTCTGATGCAGGTTTATGACAATATGGACTATATGAAGAATCACCTCACGCTGCGTCAGAGCGAGATATCCAACTCGCCCGAGGTGATTCGCCGACTGGGTGTCATTGCTATCAACACCGCCATCGAGGCTGACCTCTATGGCAACGTGAACTCTACCCATATCAGCGGCACGAAGATGATGAACGGTATTGGCGGTTCGGGCGACTTCATCCGCAATGCCTACCTCAGCATCTTCACCTGTCCTTCTACGGCAAAGGGCGGCCTGATCTCAAGCATCGTTCCCTTCGTCAGCCATCAGGACTCCAGCGAGCACGATGTCAACATCATCGTCACTGAACAGGGCATTGCCGACCTGCGCGGCAAGAGTCCCGCCCAGCGTGCCGAATTGATTATCGAGAACTGTGCTCACCCCGATTATAAGCAGTTGCTGTGGGATTACCTGAAGATCTCGAAGATGGGACAGACCCGTCACAACCTGACCGCTGCTTTCGCCATGCACGACACACTGGCTCGCAAGGGCGACATGCACCTCACTGACTTTTCAGAGTATATCAAATAGCCCAGTTGTCGCAAAATACGCGTTTCTGGGATAGACAAAGGGCTTCCGAATCGATTCGGAAGCCCTTTGTTATAGTTAGGTATACCTGAGCGTGTTTAATTCTTTTCAAGTCAAAAAAATGGGAGCACGGCGTTCGCGGTTGTCGAGCACGCCGTTCGCGACCCGCGAATGGCGTGCTCCTGCCTTGCGAACTCCCACATCCTCCACCGCGAATCTATTTGCAGTCGTCGTTGTACCTTTGCATCCGTTGACGACAACAGGCAACACCGCGCGGAATGTGAATTATTATTGGCCCCAAAAATCGTCCAAAATATTATAAAAAGCGTCTAAAAGACTTCAATGCCCAGTAAAAAAGAGCGGGATAATTTGGCTAATCCCGCTCTTTTCATTATCTTTGCCACAAAATAACTAAAAAGGAATTATAATTACTATAACGAATGAGATTATTATTATCTATTCTGTTTGCTGCCTTTGCAATAAGTATGCAGGCTCAGACCAATAGGGCAACGACACTGCAGGGTGCACGCACGCTGATGGTGACCGACGCGAAAGGGAAGAGCGACCGCTATTCGGTGACAGCATCCAGTTCGCTGCTTATCAGGTTGAAGGATGGTCAGCTGGTGTTTCCGGATAAAAGCGTTAACATGGCGGATGTAAAGACCATGCGCTTGGAGATACCCCAGAGATTTGCATTGAGCGAAGACAGCACCACTTTTTCGCCCTATAACGTGGATCACGGGCTGTTGGCTTTGCGTCGCTCGCTGATGGTGGGTAAATGGAACTCGTTGGTGGTGCCAGTGTCGCTTGCAGGTCATTATCTGTTGGATGCTTTTGGCGAGGGTACGTTGCTGGCCACCTACCAGGATATCCTGGAGACCGAGTCAGAGGCGCAAGTAAATTTCATTTCCCTCAATCTTGATACCGATGACATCGTGCTTCAGCCAGGCGTACATTATCTGATACGCCCCACACGCGAGCCTGATATTGCCGCTGGTGCGATGACAACGGTCAGCTATGGGGCGGCGCGTGTGCCAGGCCCGGCTTATCTGTTGGAGGGCGCTACGATGACAACCTCGAATAAGGCACCTCAAACGAAGTCTGTGCGCTCGGATCAAGATAATGTACGTCTGCGTTTCTCTGGTACCTATACCCTGCGTGACGGTCAACAGAAGCTGCCGTATGTTTATGCGCTTGATGCTGAAGGAGACATGACCATGCATACCGACTCCGTTGTTATGAAAGCCTTCTCTTCTTGGGCGACGTCAACGCGTAACACCAATCAGGTGCCTATGGTCTTCTATGTCGATGGCATCAGGCTAACGGACGATGTGACGGGTATTGGGAACCTCACCCCATCCCTCTCCAAAGGCGAGAGGACTTTCTACGACCTGCAGGGCCGCAGTGTGGCTCATCCCAAGAGGGGCGGCATCTATGTTGTTAATGGTAAAAAGGTTTACGTGAGATGAAAAAGCTGTGTTTGTTTTTAATCGTATGGGCACAGTGCTGCGCTATGAGTGCGCAGGACACCCTTTGGGTGCGCTATGACAACCGTTTTCAGAAGAATGCCAGTGCACCATTGGCAAATGCCGACTCTATCAGGGTGAAGACGGCTCAGGCCATCGTCTATTATCCCTCGGCCACGCGTACGCTCACTGCAACGCCTGGCAAGACCACGATGATGTTTACCAATCCTGGGCGCTACTTGCTGAAGCCTCAGACTTACAGCGGTACTGACTATGAGAATACGGTGGCAACGAGTGGCTATAACTTTGCCCACTCGAAGGAGAGCGAGCATTTTGCTGTGTTCTGGGATGTGCGCTATGGCAGTAATCCCAATAAGATACAGTATCCTGGCGACGGCAATGTGTCCAGTGCCGACAATATCCTGCAGGTGGCTGAGAAATGCTGGCAGGTCTATGCCAAGGAACTGGGCTTTCTGGAAGAAGGCAAGTCTGTGACCGACAGGTATAAAATTCAACTCTACGTCCCCTATCAGAAAGAATGGCGGGCCGATGCCTCTGGTACCGAAGGTCAGGAGGCCGGTGGCACAAGTAGTTTCACGGGCATAGGCCATTTCAATCCTTGGGCTGCCAATGCCCGCGGCGGTCATACCATAGCCCATGAGGTAGGACATACGTTCCAGTATCTTGTATCGGCTGACCTGGGCACTGATGCAGGCTGGCACATGGACCGTGGTTGGCGCTGGGGTTGGGGCGGAGGCAACGATAACGGATGGTGGGAGAGTTGTGCTGACTGGCAGGCCTACCAGATATTCCCTGACCGTCAGTTTACCGATGGCGAGTATTTCGAACAGCATCTTGACAACCATCACCTGAATATGTTGCACGAAGACTGGCGCTATGCCTGCTGTTACATCCAAGACTGGTGGACCATGCTTCACGGACGTAGTTTCATAGGACAAATGTGGCGCGAGACAAAGCAATATGAAGACCCTATACAGACTTATATGCGTATGAACAACCTGACACAGCAGCAGTTCTGCGACGAACTGATGGAGGGTTATATGCGTATGGCAACGTGGGATATCGACGGTGTGCGCGACCGTGCCAAGCACCGCATTGGACAGCACAAGAACCGCCTGAAGGTGCTTGATGCAACCACCTCTACCTATACCACCGATCCCACCACTTGCATTCAGAACTATGGTTACCATATCACCAATATGAAAGTTGCGACAGCCGGTACGGTGGTGAAAGCCAACTTCAAGGGGCTGACCGATGCTGCAGACTATCACTATGTTAATAAGACGATGGCAGGGTGGCGCTATGCCTTTGTGGCTTATACCAGTGATGGCATACGAACATATGGAGAGGTGAAGTCCGCCAAGGAAGGGATGGCCGAGCTCACGATACCAGAGAATTGTTCTCGTCTGTTCTTTGTGGTTATGGGTGCTCCTTCACAACATTGGTCACACCCTTGGACCAGCGGTAAGAGCAGTAGCGAATGGTCGCAGAACAACGAGCAGTGGCCCTACGAGGTGCAGTTTGAGAACACCAAACCGCTATAAATAAATGACAGGAAAAAAGATGGGAGTAATCATGGGTAAAGGACTTAGAAAAATGATGATGGTGGCCGTGCTGGCCTTCTTTGTGACAATGTCTGCCAATGGGCAGGTAACGCGTCATCTGCTTACCCCGACATCAGCCCTTGGCATCGGGTTTAATGCTGATACCAATCACCCGCTCTTTAGTGGGAGTCTGAGACTGATGATGGAGGTGGGAAAGCCGTCAGACTATCTGAAGTTGAATTTTGGCGTAGGTTATCGTGGCTATTTCGATCGTAAGCCACCATACGAGTTTATCCGCAATTCCACATGGTCAGACTGGTTGCTCTATAGCAAGGAGAATGAGAGCGAGGAAGTGCGCCCTGTGGGTGGTCAGGTTATAGTGCCTGTGGAGGCCTATCTGAGAATCCTGCCTTTGGGCGACGATGTGTATCTGTCGTTGGGTTGTGGTGCAGAGTTTGGTGTCCGTCTGTACCAGTCGAAGCGTTATGGTAGATATTATTGTATTGAAGGTGAGCATATCATGAAGCCGAACAGTCTCTCGTTCTATCCTTTAATCGCCATTGAAGGCGATATTGACGAGGGCACTTTCTGTGCTTCACTCTATTGGCGACATCATACCATGAGTCCGTTTGATTACAAGAACGTCTATGATCCAGGTAAGTTTGATGCCTTGAATTATTTAGGTTTCCAACTATCGGTCAGTTTTGAGTTGTAGCTTTCGCTTCCAGATAGTCGCAGTAGATACGGGCAGCTGAGATAATCTGATTGACGCACGGCCGTTGCTTGTAGTATTCGGCTGTGCGTTCTGATGCCTCATAGGATAGGGGAGCCCCCTTCTTGAGTTTCAGCAGTTCGGCACAGATCAGCGTGCCGTGTTCTTCCTTGAAGTGAGCTGCCAATTCCTGTACTACTTTATAATTGTACGACTTTCCCTCGCGATCGCCAGGGGTTGTCGAACCGCAGTCGAGACCTGCCAATAAAGTCAGTGCATTAAAGGCACCGCACGACATGCGCATTCGTCCGATACCGGCACCGAAACCTGCACTCATCTTGAGTGCCTGTTCTTCCGTATAGCCGTAGATGTCGGCAAAAGCCGCCACGACTGCCTGTGAACAGTTGAACCCCTGCATAAAGAGTTCCTCTGCCCTGCGTATTCGTTGTTCCCTGTCTATTTGCATGATGCTATTCTGTTTAATGCTTCCATTAATGTGCTCCTTGGACAGGCAATATTCAGGCGGATATAGCCCTCACCGCTCTGAGTTCCATACATGGTGCCTGGGTTCACCCATACTTTGGCCTTGTGCAACAGGTGGTCGGCGTATGCCTGTGATGACTGGCCTGTGGCTGTGATGTCAACCCAAGGCAGATAAGTGCCCTCCAGGGGGCATATTTTCCATTCAGGCAGGTACTTTGCGGCAAAATCGCAAAGCGCATTGTAGTTGCCCCATAAATATTGACTCAGTTCGTCTATCCATTCTTCGCTCTCATTGTAGGCTGCCATCAAGGCTACGGGACCGAAGGGATTCACGTCGCACACTTCGTTGATATTGATGGCACGATCCAGTCGACGACGCCATTCGGGTAGACTACAGATGATATTGGCAATCTGCAGCCCTGCGATATTAAATGATTTTGAGGGTGAGTTGAGGATGACGCTATTCTGACGGCAGGCCTCGCTCACGGCAGCAAAGGGCTGGAACCTGTGGCCGGGCATGATGAGTTCGCAGTGGATTTCGTCGCTCACTACCTTGACACCATACTTCATGCAGATGGTGTTCATGCGTTCCAGTTCCTCTTTTGTCCATACGCGGCCCGTGGGGTTGTGGGGGTTGCAGAGCAGGAAGACCGTGGTTTTTGCATCGGCACATTTGGCCTCGAAATCTTCCCAATCGACCTCGAAGCGGTTGTTGCGTGAAAAACGCAACACACTCTCGAGCACTTCGCAGCCATTATTGTGGATGCTGGAGAAGAAACAGTTGTAGTCGGGCGAAAGGATGAGCACTTTCTCGCCTGGCATCGTGAGCGCTTTCAGAGCTACCGACATGGCTGGCACCACGCCCGTGGTATAGAGTATTTCTTCATGGTGTATAGTCCATTGATGGCGGCGCTGGAACCAGGAGATAATGGCATCGTAGTAGGGCGCTTCTACAAATGTGTAGCCAAACACGCCATGTTTGACTCGTTGACGGATAGCCTCCTGAATGGCAGGCGCTGCCTTAAAGTCCATATCGGCCACCCAAAGGGGGATGAGAGACTCTTTGCCCCCTGGCAGAGGCCAGCCCCCCGCTTGTCGGGGGGCTTCTGCATCCCACTTCACGCAGCCTGTGCCGCGACGCGTTATTATCTCGTCAAAATCGAACTTCATGATCTGGTTTCAATGATGCAGTCATTAGGCTCTTTCACAAACTCGTCAATGGTGATGCTGCCAATGCTGTCGGCTACGATATGGCCGCTCTTGGGGTTCTTGATATTCTCGATATGTCCGCGGATGTCGGCATTTACGCTGCTGTATTCAAACACACGGTCGCAGGCTGCATCAAACGTGCAGTTCTCCAACACCAAGTTTTTGGCATAGCACAAGAGCTGTTCGCCAACTAGGTGACAGTTTACCAAGCGCACATTCTTAGAGTGCCAAGCCAGATATTCACCATTAATTACGGAGTCGTAGATATTGACGTTTTCACACTCCCAGAAGGAGTCCTTGGTCACAATGTTGGCATTGTGCAGTTCCACGTTCTTACAGTACTGGAATGCATACAATGAGTCATACTTCAGACCATTGATGCGCACGTGGTTGCAGAACATGAAAGGATAAGTGCCATTGTGCAACTCGAGGTTCACGGCTTCTACAAATTGACACCGCCAGAATGTCTCGTCGGCATCGTTGATGACAACATCTTCCAAATGAACGTGATGCATCTCGCGGAACATCTTCGGCGCATCAATGCGTGTGTTGCGCATCAACAGATAGCTGCTGTACCATAGGGCCGAGCGCGCACCTGCATCAAACTGGCAATTATTAATCGTAAACTTATGCACATGCCAGAAAGGGTATTTGCCCCAGAAACGACAATCATTGGCCTCAATGTTTGAGCACTCCTTGATGGCACTCTCACCCTCGCCAATGGTTACTTGTTCCAGACAAAGCTCTTGCTTTCCGAACAACGGACGTTCACCCTCAAAGTGCTGGTTTTTGATGATCTCCATAATTAGTATGTTGTTTTCAGTGGTCAAAGGTACAAAATAATTATGAACCATAGGTCGTGAACTCAGTTAAAAGATAATAATCGTGAACAATTATGAATTATGAATTGAAAATTATTTGTATCTTTGTCCCATCTTATCTCATAATAAATAGACGTAGCGCTTATGAAAAAGAAGATTGTTGTTTTGACAGGTGCAGGCATGTCTGTAGAGAGCGGACTGCGTACCTTCCGTGATGCTGATGGTTTGTGGGAGGAGTATCCCGTACAGCAAGTGGCCACCCACGAAGGATGGGAGGCCGATCCTACGCTAGTGACCAACTTTTATAACATGCTGCGTAAGAAGTGCTGGAGCGTAAAGCCCAACGAGGGTCATAAGCTTGTGGCAGCACTGGAGAAGCAATATGAAGTAACGGTGGTGACACAGAATGTGGACAACCTGCATGAACAGGCTGGGTCGTCAAAAGTGATTCATTTGCATGGTGAACTGATGAAGGTTTGTTCTAGCCGTGACATGGACGATCCCCGCTATCAGCAGACGCTGACTCCCGATAATTGCGAGATCGTCCCAGGCACCAAGGCTGGTGACGGTTCGCTGCTGCGCCCTTTCATCGTGTTCTTCGGTGAAGCCGTGCCTATGATTTCTGCTGCTGCTGAAGAAGCTCAGACAGCCGACATCTTTATTATCATAGGTACAAGCCTTAATGTCTATCCGGCTGCAGGCCTTATCCATTATGTGCGTCAAGGTGTGCCCGTCTATCTCATCGACCCCAACCCCGTCAGTGCGGGATCTGGTGTCAAACAGATACAGAAGGGTGCCAGTGAAGGCATGAGAGAGTTGATAAAGATATTACTCCCTGTCTCTTCTGATTAGTTCCAGCAGACGTTCTACGGCTTCTTCCTCTGGGATGTTCTTCTCAACGCATTCCTTGGCACGATAAAGGCTGATCTTACCGCGCCCTGCGCCTACGTAGCCATAATCGGCATCGGCCATCTCGCCAGGACCGTTGACAATACAGCCCATGATGCCGATTTTCAGACCCACGAGATCCTTGGTGGCAGCTTTAATCTTGGCGATAGTCTCCTGCAGGTTGTAGAGCGTGCGGCCACAGCCTGGACATGAGATGTACTCCGTCTTGGTGAACTTGATACGGGCTGCCTGAAGAAGGGCATCAGAAAGACTAGTCAAACTAATGGGACTAGTAAAACTAGAAGAGCTAGTTATCACTAGCTTCGTGGCCTTCCTATCGATGAGAAGGGCACCCACAGTCATAGCTGCCTTCAGCTGGAAGGTCTCCCAATCAGGGGCATCAAGTGCGATGGTGATCGTATCATCCTTGATACTGGGCTCTGCCTCCTGACGCAGATGAGTACACTCTGGGATGAGATCTACCAGCTTGCGGGCTACGGGAATCTCGCACTCGGGCTCCTCGCTGAGCGACACGCGGATGGTATCGCCAATACCTTCTGTCAGCAGGGCACCAATGCCTAAGGCCGACTTGATGCGGCCATCCTCGCCCTCGCCAGCCTCAGTGACACCAAGATGCAAGGGATAGTGCATATCCTCCTTGTCCATCGTCTTCACCAACAGGCGTACAGTAGTGACCATCACCACCGTGTTGGAAGCTTTGATGCTGATAACCACATCATTAAAGTTTTCACGACGGAAGATACGCAGGAACTCCATACAACTCTCCACGATACCCTCTGGCGTGTCGCCATAGCGCGACATGATACGGTCGGAGAGTGAACCGTGGTTCACGCCGATGCGTACGGCTGTGTGATGCTCTTTGCAGATGTTGATGAAAGGCACGAGCTTGGCCTCAATCTTTTTCAGCTCCTCGGCATACTCCTCATCAGTATATTCCAGGTGCTTGAAGGTA
Source organism: uncultured Prevotellaceae bacterium (assembly GCA_902778255.1). GTDB lineage: Bacteria > Bacteroidota > Bacteroidia > Bacteroidales > Bacteroidaceae > Prevotella. Next base: position 57,303 of record CACYXD010000001.1, on the reverse strand, counting down.
CGGCCTGGGTCCACATAGTTGCCTGGGTTGATACGTACCTTCTCACAGTATTGCGCAGCCACATCTGCCGTATGTGCCGTAAAATGCACATCGGCCACGAGGGGTGTATTGTAGCCATCGGCCTTCAGGCGTGCTGAGATATTCTTCATGTTCTCTGCCTCGCGGATGCCCTGTGTGGTGAAGCGTACCAACTCTCCACCGGCATCAATGATGCGCTTGGCCTGGGCTACACTACCCTCGGTGTCATTGGTATCGGTGGTTGCCATTGACTGGATGCGGATGGGATTGTCCCCCCCAATGGCTATATTACCCACATGGGCCACACTACTAATTCGTCTTGTACTCATACTTTACCTCTGCTAATTCCTTGTTTGCCTTCTCTATCTTAGTCTTCAGACCACTCTTATAGTCGCTCAAGCGCTGTGCCAGAGCCTCATCGCTAAGTGCCAGCATCTCCACAGCGAGGATGGCCGCGTTCTGTGCACCATTCACGCCTACAGTAGCCACAGGGATGCCTGGAGGCATCTGGATGATGGAGAGCATGGCATCGAGTCCATCGAGCATACCTTTAATGGGCACACCAATGACGGGTAGGGTGGTGGAGGCAGCGATAACGCCAGGCAGGGCAGCAGCCATGCCGGCACCTGCGATGATGACTTTCAGACCGCGCTCCTTGGCCGTACGTGCAAACTCCTCCACAGCATCAGGCGTACGATGAGCCGAGAGGGCATTGACTTCAAAAGGTACCTGCATCTCGTCAAGCAGTTTGCAGGCTTTCTCCATAACGGGCAGATCACTGGTGCTACCCATGATAATGCTTACAATAGGTTTCATATTTTCAATTCTTAATTATTAATTCACAATTCACAAAAAGATGATGCCCAAGGCGGCACATACCATACCTACACCAAAACCACCGACTACCTGCGACAGGCTATGCTGACGCAGAATCATACGGGCCGAGCCCAAGACACCGGCTACGAGGAATACCAGGCAGAACCACCACACGGGGTTGAAGCCAAAGATATCGGCAAAGACAAACAGAGCACCTGCCACGCCGCCAATGGCAGCGGTATGGGTGGATATTTTCCACCATATATTAATAATGGCACACGTGACCTGAACAACCAGCGCACCAATTACGATACTCGACACAAAATGATAGATATGAAGTGACTCAAGCACATACAGACAGGTGAAATAACATACGATACTGATGGTATATGGCACGAGTCGGCGATGCTTATGGCTGATTTCAAGACGGTTCCACCCCTGGACACGGCGATAGAGATAAATCAGGAACATAGGCAACAGAATGGTAAAGAAATAAACCAGTGTCAGTACCATCAGACGGTACTCTAAGGGCAACAGGTTCATATAGCTGAATAGGAACAGAATGATCAGTCCTACGAGTGGCAGATAGAGTGGCGTGAAGATCATGCTGACTACCTTAGCTGTGTATATGATACTTTTTTCCCTGTTTATCATGTTTGTTCTTACTTTCTCAGTCGTGCAACGGGGATTCCCAGTTGCTCCCTGTATTTACTTACCGTACGGCGTGCTATAGGATAGCCTTTCTCTTTCAGAGCCTCGCGTAGCGCATCATCGCTCAATGGGCAATGCTTGTCTTCAGCATCAATGAGATCACGGAGAGCGGCTTTGATTTCACGTGTTGACAGTTCCTCACCGCTTTCGGTGACATAGCCATCGCTGAAGAAGAATTTCATAGGGAAAATGCCCCATCGCGTCTGCACGTACTTGGAGTTGGAAACACGCGAGATCGTGGTCAGGTCAAGTCCTGTTTGCTGTGCAACGTCCTTTAGGATCATAGGTCGAAGAAAGGCTTCGTCGCCTTCTTCAAAGAAGCGGTGCTGCAGTTTGATAATGGCTTTCATCGTGAGGGTCAGTGTGCGACGTCGGGTCTGTACTGCATCGATGAAACTTTGGGCGGCATCAACCTTCTGCTTGGTATAAAGCAGCGCCTCCTTCATCTGTCGGGACAATCCTTCCTTATTGTTCTGATAGTCTTTGAGCAAATCGGCAAACGACTGCGACACCTGAAGTTGTGGCACATCATCGCTATTGAGTGAGAAGGTCACAGTGCCATCGTCTTGTGTGTCAACGATAAAATCAGGTGTTATCTGCTGCATAGAGCGACCGATGGCCTCGCCCATAGCAGCTCCTGGCTTGGGGTTCAGTCGGCGCAGTTCATGAAACAGGGCCTCAGCCTGTGTTTCATTCAGTCCCATTGCTATACGTATCTTATCCCAATGCTTCTTGGTGAAAGCATCGAAAAAGTCAGTCAGCACCTGTTCCATCAGACTGGTCAATGTTGACTTTTCCCTGCGATCAACCTGCAGCAACAGACATTCTTGTAATGTGCGGGCACCAATGCCTGGCGGATCCAATTGCTGTAGCTTTTTCAGAATTTCTTCCAGCTGTACCGTTGAAAGGTCTATATTATGATAGATAGCCAATTCATCGGCAATACCCTCGAGCGGTGCTCGCAAGAAACCGTCATCGTCAAGCGAACGAATCAGATATTCCATCACATAGCGATCCTGTTCAGAGAGTTCCATTTCGCCTACCTGCTCAAGCAGTTCGTCGTAGAACGACTGTGACTGTCCGAAGATAATCTCCTCGCGGTCATCGGCTACTGACTGTCCGCCATGATAAACGGGTAGTTCCTCATCATCGCGGCCAATACTTTCCAGTGCGGCATCCAAAGCCTCGCTGCGTTCTTCTTGCTCACGCTGGCTATCGAAATCGTCGGTGGTGTTAGGGGAATCTGAAAAGTCTGGATTCTCGGAGTAGTCAGGATCATCGGCAACAGACTCCAATGCAGGGTTGTCATGCATCTCAGTCTCTATGCGCTCAGCAAACTGCTGGATGGGCAGTTCGATGAGATGGGACTGCAACAACTGCTGCTGGGAGACGGTCTGCTGCAACCGCTGCTCCTGCTTTTGCTCTTGAATCTGACCTTGTGACATACTACGACTTGAAATATTCTCTCAATTCCTCAGCGTAGGCCGCCAATACATGGGGCTCCATAGTGCTGTATCGCTGCCAAATCTGCTGACAGGGGACCTGCAAACAGGAACCACTCAGTGGCTTTCGCTTTAAGTACGGGTCGCATGTCTGGTAGATTTCAAGTACCAGTACAATGTCTGCAGCACTTAGTTTCAGCAGTTTTGCCAATTCTTTCACCTCTGGTGTCTCTGCGACCATGGTGATGGTTGACAGGCGGAAATAGAGATCGAGAATCATGATGAGCATGATAGGCTTGAAGCGCTGATCCTCAGACAATGGTCGGAAATCTTTCTCGAAAGTCTCCTGCACCTCAACCCCTTGGAAGAAATCATTGGCAGCACCAAACCCTTTCATTTCACGTAGCAGTTTGACTGCACGTTCTAATTTGCGTGGATTCTCTCCATAGGTTTGCCAGATACGCTCTATTCGTGGTGTATCCAGACTGGCTATCTGTTGCATCTTGGTTCGTAATACCTGAGGTGAGATGTGCAGTTCAATACTTAAATCAATCATCTCACGATGGTACAGGGGCTTCACGCCAACAGGCCGGTGCAGGTAAATCTGCATCAGTAACAGCCAATAATCGTCTTGCCAAACGGAGTTCTTTGCCATATCATCATGATTTATGTGGCAAAATTACGAAAAATTCTGAAATATTGTACCTTTATATGAATCTTTTTTGTAATTTTGCGTGCTGATTATTGACTTGCAATATATGAAACATTTTATTTCTATGCTTTGGGCTTTGTGCATTGCTATCACGCTAGTAGCACAAACGCCTCAGCAAGACATCAAGGATAATCCAAATTTTTCGGGTGGTTCTTTCTTGGCCTACCCTGGACCTAAACAGCAAAAACTGACACCTGCCCCTAAAGGCAAGAAGCCTTTCTATATCAGCCATTACGGCCGACATGGTTCGCGCAACATCACCAAGCCAGAGGTGTTCCGTTATCTTCAGCAAATCATGACGAAAGCCGATGAGGAAAACGTGCTGACACCCTTAGGATGTGATGTGATGAGGCGCATAGAGCTGATAGAAGCTGATTTCCATGAACGGATGGGAGAACTGACGCCATTAGGTGCCCAAGAGCATACGGACATCATGCGGCGTATGGTGGAGCGTTTTCCACAGGTGTTTAAAGGCAAGGTGACGATCACTGCCAGGAGCAGCACCTCAATACGCAGTATCCTGTCAATGTGCAATGCCATGACTCAGTTGAAGTCAATGCGCCCACATGTCACCATCAATCAGGATGCCAGTCTGCGCGACATGCACCATCTGTTTCATATAGACAAGGTGCTTACAGCCAAGGCCATGTCGGATGAGAACAAAGCCCACTTTGATGCCTTCTGTCAGAAATATCCTACGACAGAACGACTCATGTCATCGCTTTTTACTGATACAGCTTTTATTGCCAAGAATATCGATAAAGAACGACTTGCCGGCTATCTGTTCCAGTTGGCTTCAGACCTGCAAGGCACCGACTTACGCGAAAAGCTGAACCTTTACGACCTGTTTACTGAGGAGGAGCTGTATTTGAACTGGAAGAAGTTGAACGCACAGTGGTATCTTGGGTGGAGTTTCTGTCCTACGAATGGTGGCAAGATGCCTTTCTCTCAGCGCTTCCTTCTCCGCAATATCATTGAGCGTGCCGATAGTTGCATCCAATTGGAACATCCTGGAGCCAACCTGCGTTTTGGTCACGACACAGCCTTGTTGCCCCTTATCTGCCTGTTAGGTGTCAATGGCTTTGATCTTGACATTACAGATTTGGAACAGTTGGAACAGCGAGGCTGGATAGACTATCATATCATACCAATGGCAGGCAATCTGCAAATCATTTTCTATCGGAAGAATTTAGCCGATAAGGATGTGCTTATCAAGGTGTTGCTCAATGAAAACGAGGCCACGCTGCCTCTGAAGACAGACGTTGCCCCGTATTACCATTGGAGTGATTTCCGAGAGTTCTGTTTGCAGCGTATCAACGACTACCAGGAAGAACCTTAACGCTGCGAGAAGGCCAGCGCATACATACGCATCTGTTTCACCATAGCCAGCAGGCCATTGCTGCGTGTAGGCGACAAGTGTTCTTTCAATCCTATCTTCTCGATAAAGTAGAGGTCGGCATCCAGGATTTCCTGTGGTGTAGAGTCGTTGAGTACACGGATGAGCAGCGCTACGATGCCTTTTACTATCAGCGCATCGCTTTCAGCCTGGAAATGTATCTTTCCATCCTCATAGTCGGCCTGTAGCCACACACGGCTCTGGCAGCCGTCAATCAGGTTGCTCTCAATCTTATATTTCTCGTCCAAAGGAGCTTGGTCGTTGCCTAAATCGATAAGCAGTTGATACTTATCCATCCAGTCGTCAAAGTCCTGAAACTCCTCGATGATCTCGTCTTGCCGTTCGTTAATTGACATCTTTTATTATCTTAAACAGTTTATCACTTGGTCTTACTTTCTCTGGTACCTTGATGCTGACGCGCGTACCCTGCAGGGCTGTATCCACACTACTTGTGTCATCGTGAATCTCGTCAATAGTAACGTATAGCGCACCCGTTGTGGGGCCTGTAATCAGCATCTTATCACCCACGCTGAACGTACCTGCTTCAACGGCAAACTCTGCTACGCCCAGTTTTGAGAAATACTTCACGCCCTTGCCGATGTACTGCTTGCGCTCCGTGGCGTTAGAGCCGTAGTTCGAGTTCCATTCGCCCAATGTCTGTCCCTGATAGTAGCCGTCCCAGAAGCCACGATTGAATACCGTTGCCAGGCGTTCGTCCCATGCGTCCTTCTTTTCCTCAGTAAAGGTGCCGTCGAGTACGCTCTGGATAGCTTCTTTATAGCATTGCACTACGGTGAGCACGTATTCAGGTCCGCGTGCGCGACCTTCAATCTTAAAGACCCTTACACCGCTCTTCATCATCTTATCGATGAAACGAACGGTCTTCAGGTCTTTGGGACTCATGATATACTTGTTGTCTATCTCCAGTTCTGTACCCGTCTCGCGGTCTGTCACAATATACGAGCGACGACAGATCTGCATACAGGCTCCACGATTAGCCGAGCGGCCAGTGTTGTCAAGACTCATGTAGCACTTGCCAGAGACGGCCATGCAGAGCGCTCCATGACAGAACATCTCTATGCGTACCTGTTCGCCACTGGGGCCGCAGATGTGCTGCTCCTCTATCTGACGATAGATGTCGGCCACCTGTTCCATCTTCAGTTCACGCGCCAGCACCACCACATCGGCAAACTGCGCATAGAACTTCAGGGCCTCCACGTTCGAGATATTCAACTGCGTACTGAGGTGCACCTCCATCCCTTTCTGGCGGCAATAGGTCATCACGGCGATATCACAGGCAATGACAGCCGATATCTTCGCCTCTACAGCGGCATCCACGATTTGGTGCATGGTCTCAATATCCTCACCATAAATAATAGTGTTTACAGTGAGATAGGTCTTCACACCAGCCTCGTTACAGGTGGCTGCAATATCACGCAGGTCGTCAATCGTGAAATGGTTGGCAGAGTGTGAGCGCATATTCAACTGCTCCACGCCAAAATATACTGAATCGGCTCCCGCCTTCAGGGCAGCGGCCAAAGAGTCGCGGCTGCCCACAGGAGCCATAATCTCAAAATCTTTTACGTTCATGGGTGCAAAGGTACGAATAAGTGAGAACAATACAAAAAGAAAACCACCATTTTTCTATTTTTATTGTCGAACGGAAGTACCTTCGACCACAGGTCAGATTAGGCAAAAAATCCTAATTGTGAGCTGATTAAGTCGAAAAAGAAATGTTTTCGAGCGCAAAATCTAAAAAATATTTGGCTTTTTGCCGATGGAATCGTACCTTTGCACCCGACTAAATTATTTAACTATGAGTATTTCGACGAAAAGAATTCTCTTTCTGAGTCTTTTGATGTGTGCGCTGATGCTGACTCCTCAAAATGTTTGGGCAGATGGCGTTGCGCACGTTGCCTTTTGGGAGACATTCAATGTGAATAATGGCTCTGGAGGTCGCGATGGTCAGTTTTCTGGCTCTATTGCATCAAGTAATATCCATTACGACATAGATGGATGGAGTGGATCGAGTATCAAGGGTGCAAAAGCGTGTTTAAAGTTTGGTACGACGGCAGTAAATGGTTCTTGCATGACTCCTGAGATCGTGCTGATAGGAACCGCTAAGACTGCTACGTTGACCTTTAACGCGGCTGGTTGGGGTGACGACAGCCAGAATCGGTTGACTGTTACAGCCAATGAAGGTGTTACCCTCCTCGGTGATACTGAGATTACCTTGGTAAATGGTACATGGACACCCTATACTATTACCATTACGCTGACCACTGCCAAGAGTGTGCAACTGACCTTTACGGGCAAACGTGGATTCTTGGACGATGTGAAGGTGGAGGAGAACGTGACTGCGATCAATGCACCCACACTGACAGAAGGTTATTACTTCTGGCCTCACACTACGGAGACGGCAAAAGGTATTATCACGTTGGAGCCCTCTGATAGTACTACCGTTTACTATACGACTGACGGCACGGAACCTTCGCCAACGAATGGCTCCGTTGCTACACTGACCTCAAACGTAAGCATTACCGGCACAACGACGGTTAAAGCCAGGGCGTATTATGGGGAGATTGCCAGCAGTGTGGTTGAGAAATGCTATGAAGTTGGCCAAACGGTTAATGGTATTGAGGAATTTCGCGAGAACCCTGATGATGTTGAGCTTAGAGTTTTCTTTGCTGACGATAACGAACATGAGACGCGTGTGCTCTATTATGATCAAAGTAGTAATCAACTGTTTCTTCGCGAAAATACGAGGGCTTTTTGCATCGACTTTGGAGGAACAACAGCCACGTTCAATCCTATCCCTCAATACAATCAGCATGTAGCAGGATGGATTGTAGGACGAAAGACTACTGAAAACGGGATGCTCAAGCTGGTGCCTACAAACAATACTGTTACCGATTATTTGGCTTTTGCAGAAGCCGTGAGGGAATCAACAGTGGCTCCACATACTATCTATAATGAAGAGATGAATGTTCACATTGCCAACTGGGTTACAATTTCAAACCAACGCGTGGGCACAGATATTACACTTAGTGACCGATTCGGAACGAATGCCTACGATGGCGCAATTATTGATGTGTCGGGCATTGTGATTCCCGATGGCTCAACATCCCTTGTGGTGGCTCCCTTTACCCGGGATTATTACAAGGGCGTGGTCTATGTTATTGATGAAAATAAGGAGTTCGTGTCGCCAACTTCTGATATAGAGCATGCAAATGTGCGTCTGAGACGTTCGCTGAGTAAGGATAATTGGAATACTTTTGCCCTGCCTTTCGATGCTTCGATTGCAGGAGATCTCCGTGAATTTGATTACCTGAATGGTAATACCATGGTATTCAAGGAGGCCACAACCATTGAGGCTGGTAAGCCGTACTTGATAAAGACTTCAAATAACATGGTGAATCCCGAATGGGAAGATGTAACTTTAAAGGCTACTCCTGCACAAACAGTTACAAGCAATGACTATAGTTTTGTGGCCGTTTATTCGCCTACAGACATGGCAACGGATAGAACGGAATTGTTCCTGAAGTCTGACGGTAAGCTCTATTATCCTTCCTCTTCGGGTGCCCATCTGCGCGGTATGCGTGCTTTCTTCCGCGTTCCTATGGGGCAGATGGCTCGCCTGGCTTTTTCCGATGATGAGATGATATCAGGTGTTGATATGATGGGTGCAGAGAGCGACAAAGGCGAAATCTACAACCTGAATGGGCAGCGCGTTTTGAAGCCCGGGAAAGGACTCTACATTGTCTGCTCAGACAAGGCGCTTATGCAAGGCAAGAACAAAATCATTATCCGTTAATTCTTGACTGACAGCTTTATGAAAAAGATATATTCCCAACCTACAACAGATTCGTACATGATGGAAACAGACAGTGTGCTGACAGGTTCAGCAAACATAACCTCCGATAACAATATTGTCATTACTGGTGGTGAGCAAGAGGCCGATGCCGGTGATGCTTGCAGCCGTGAGTATGGAAGTTTCATCGGTTTCGCTGTGGAGTGCCTGCTTGTGCTGGTGATGATGACATCAAGTCTTTTCGTTCAGGCACAGACGAAGACCACTGTGGAGCCTGCGGGGCCTGCGCCCGATGGCAGGACTCATGCGATGCAGCTTTATTTTCAAAATGGAATGATGCGGGTGTTTAGCCTTGACGAACTGAGTCACGTCACCTATCTTCCTGGAATTGGCATGAAAGTGTATCTGAAAGGGCAAACGTATTCATACGACTATCTGTATTCGCAGATGGAGAAGATTGAATATGCTGAGGATGACAACGACAATGCCAATGCTAAGGAATTTAACTTGACCGACTATCCTGAGGCATGGCGATTGGAATATCCGCATCTGAACGCTAATGTGTCGCAAGAAAAGGATGCTGCGAAGAGTCAGGTGATTGTGAAACGTACTGATGATTTCGGCATAACTTTCTCGTTAGAATGGGACAATAGTCTGGTGGCTAATCGTTGGACGTGCTACGAACTGCATGAAGGCAACTCGATGTCGAGCGTTGCCCGCAATGATGATTTCAAGTCTGATTCTGAGGTGGCCGTTTCTTCCACATTGGCACAGTATTCAGGTAGCGGCTTTTCGCGCGGACATCTGTGTCCGTCGGCCGACCGCTTGTGCTCAAAGGAACAGAACAAGCAGACGTTCTTCCTTACCAATATGCAACCGCAGTATCAGTCGCATAATGGCGGCTTGTGGAGCCGTTTGGAAACATTGGTACGCAACTATGCTACCCACGACAGCTATACTGATAGCCACTGCGATACGCTCTATATCGTGAAGGCAGCAACGATTACTCCTAAGGTGACTATCAACAATGTTGAGGAGGATGGCATCTATCCAGAGACCTGCAATGGACTGATCATTCCTAAGTACTTCTATATGGCTTTGCTACATTACAACAAGGCGACCGACACCTATCATGGCTTGGCTTTTTGGACCAGACATATAGATGAGAACCAGTCAGTAAAGTTCTTGGGCGACTATGCCATCACTATCAATGAACTGGAGAAGCGTACTGGCATCGATTTCTTCTGTAATCTGCCCGATGCCATTGAGGATGAAGTGGAGAGCACGCTCGATTTGAACTTCTGGCATCTTACAAAAAGCGAATAGCCATCCGCCAAAATGACGTGCGAGGGCGTTACTTGTTCAACTTCCAAGTAACGCCATCTTTTGTATCTTTTACCTCAAAACCAGCGGCTGCCAGCGCATCACGAATCTGATCGCTCGTAGCCCAGTCCTTGTTAGCTTTGGCCTTGGCACGCAGGTCGAGCACCATATCTACCACCTTGCCGAAAGCCTCTTCGCGGGCTTCTTGGCCATTGGCAGATAGCTGTTGGGTGTTGGATGAGAGTCCAAGGATGTCTTCAGCGAAGAGGTGCATGGTCTCCTTGAGTTCCTGCAGACAGTCAGCACAGATGGTGGCCTTATGATCTACCAACTTATTGACAACGGTGCAAGCCTCAAAGAGATGGCTCAATACCAATGGTGTGGCAAGGTCGTCGTTCATGGCATCATAGCACTTCTGACGTAGGGCCTTTACTACTTTCTCTGTCTCGGCATCGCACTTCTCGCTGACCTGAATACGCTCCAGGTCGCTGATGGCATTCATCAGTTTCTCGTAGCCCTTCTCAGCAGCCTGCAAGGCCTCGTTCGAGAAATCTACGGTGCCACGATAATGGGCTGAGAGCACAAAGAAGCGGATGGTCATAGGCGAGTAGGCCTTCTCCAACAGCGGATGATTACCTGTGAAGAACTGTTCCAGGGTGATGAAGTTGTTGTACGACTTACCCATCTTCTGACCATTGATGGTCAGCATATTGTTGTGCATCCAATATTTCACGGCAGGATGTCCCATAGAGGCCTGTGCCTGTGCTATCTCGCACTCGTGGTGAGGGAACACCAGATCCATGCCGCCACCATGGATATCAAACATCTCGCCCAGATATTTTCTGCCCATTGCCGTACATTCGCAATGCCAGCCAGGGAAGCCGTCGCTCCAGGGCGAGGGCCAGCGCATGATATGCTCAGGCTGTGCTTTCTTCCACAGGGCGAAGTCGGCCTGGTTGCGCTTCTCGCCTACACCGGCCAGCTCACGGCTCTCGTCCTTGATGTTTTCCAGTGAGCGACCAGAGAGGATGCCATACTTAAATTTCTTATTATAGGCTTCGATATCGAAATACACGGAGCCATTGCTCTCGTAGGCGAAGCCGTTGTCCAGAATCTGCTGCACCAACTGCTGCTGCTCAATGATATGACCAGTGGCATGGGGCTCAATAGAGGGGCGCAGCACATTCAGCGCATCCATATACTGATGATAGCGGTTGGTGTAGTACTGGGCTATCTCCATGGGCTCCAACTGCTCCAGACGGGCCTTCTTGGCAATCTTGTCCTCACCCTCGTCGGCATCGTGCTCCAAGTGGCCCACATCCGTAATGTTGCGCACATAGCGAACCTTATATCCTAAGTGTTTGAGATAACGAAACACCAGGTCGAAGGTGATGGCAGGACGGGCATGGCCCAGATGTGGATCACCATATACTGTGGGTCCACAGACATACATACCCACATTGGGGGCATGAAGGGGTTCGAAACGTTCTTTCTGACGCGTCAGCGTGTTGTAGATGACCAATTTTGACTCCATAACAATCTCTTTCTATGATTCAGCCTGCAAAATTACCATAAAAAGCGATAAAAAAGCACATCTTAGAGATTTATTTAATAAAAATGAAGAATTCTTGACTGTTTTCTTGGTTAATTGGATATTTTTCCTTTATTTTGCGAATAAGAATACAGAAGGAAGAATCACGAAGTAACTATACGATGAAGATTTTACATCAGTATCACCATATATTCCTATTGTTTGTTTTTATCGGTCTTTTGTCGCTTACGGGCTGTGCTGACAACGATTATGATCTGGGCAGTTTAGATACGACTATGGCTGTGGGCAGTAACGAGGGATTTCAGTTGCCAGCCAACTCAACTCATATCATCAGATTGAGTGATCTGATAGAATTGGAAGAAGGTGGCGTCATCAAGTTGGACGAGAATGAAGGCTTCTATTATTTCTATCAGGAGGGTGAGGAAATTGATGCTGGCGAGCCAAAGGTCGATAGAATCAATCTTGCCGACAGAAAGGTTACCACTTATCCCGTGACCGTCAGTGGTATTGATCAGGCATCTATTTTAGTAGATTTCCCAGGAATGGTCGATAAGGAAATAGAATTGCCAACCCCTTTGTCCATTGACCATCATCTCAGCATGTTTACCTTCCAGACAGCGCAGAATCCTGCTGTGGTGGAATTGGACACTGTCGAGACCAGCGGCAGGTTTTCCCTTAGGGTACAGTTCAACGATAAGTTGTGCAATGCGATTCGCCAGATTGACACCATCAGGATCAAGATGCCTTACTATCTGAAGATAAGCCCCAGGAAGATGCCTGCCAATGCGACTTGGGACGCAGGGGCACATCAGTTTGTGTTTACTGAGGTCTATCCACGAAGGGGATTGGAACTGGAGGGCGATATTAAGGGGATGACCGACTTCCAGGAGCAGGTTCCTGAAGGCGATCAGGAAAGTTACCTGGTAAGCAATAGCGAGTCTGTGATGTTGAAGGGGTTTGTGGATATTTCTATGCTTGTCAAGAAAATATATCTCAGAACAGCAGCCGATGCCTATGATGATATGACGTTGAAAGGCACCCTGGCAATGGATGATGCGATATCCATTCTTTATGCTACAGGCAAGTTCAATCCAAGCATCACTATCGATGACTTCAGCTATATCCAGATTAATGATGTGCCCGATTTCCTGAACGACCCGTCGGTTCATCTTGAGATTGCCAATCCGGAGCTGCGCGTCAGCGTGGAGTCGGATGTCGATCTTGACGGCTTCTTCGACCTGACCATGACATCCGAGTTTACTGATCAGCCTGCCAAGTCGGTTAGCGTGAACGATATCAAGGTCCACCGCAATGGAACAACGAATATACTGATTTCGAATAAAGAAGTAGATGAACCGGCATACGACCAGTACACGGAAGACCTGCGTGGACTGCTGAGCCGCATTCCCCATCGCATCAAGATGGTAGTGGGCGGACGTATCGACAAGACGAAGAGCGGGCGTATCCTGTTGGGACATACATATACCTTTAAACCATCTAAATACCAGTTCTATGCCCCTCTGGCATTGACCGATAATTCGAGAATTGTTTATAAGGATACCATCAACGGGTGGATGAAAGATCTGAAAGATCTTGACCTCCATTTCGATCCGCAGAACCATCCCTATGTCCTGTTGACGGCTAAACTGCATAACGGCCTGCCTTACAGGCTCTCAGTCTCAGGTACGGCTGTTGGCGTGAATAGTTCTGCCCTCAATGGTATGCAGGTCACGGTGACCACCGACCACCCCAATAATGAGATAGCAGCTTCTGGCGTTACGAATATAACGATCCGTGTGGAGCAAACTGCGATGGACGCTTTCAAGAAGCTGGATGGGCTGACGTTACGGGCAGAGGCCGTTCCGCAGGGTAATGACGATGCCCCGCTGAGCAGTATAGAAAAGGAGGACTTTTATAAAGACAAGTCCATTGATGAGTTGATAGCTGCCCGTGCGCAGGTGTTGAAGATGGACGATCTCAGAGTCCGTCTGGTGGGAAAAGTGATTGTCAGTAAAGACAAATAAACTGTAGGGCTAACGAGAAAGACAGCATGGTCATGAAACGGTGTAATAAGTTTTTATTGGTCGCAGCACTTTTGTCATCTGTTGGCTCTATGTTGGCACAGGACTTCAACTCTGCCTATTTCATTGATGACTATAAGTACCGCCACGACCTGAACCCTGCCTTTGGAAACGGGCAGGACTATGTTTCATTGCCTGTAATCGGTAGTCTGTCAGTAAAGATGCAAGGCAACTTCGGTATCGACGGCATCATCTTTAAAAATCCCAATCCCACGGGAAAGAAGACGGTCACCTTCCTGCATCCTGATATCTCATGGGCTCAGGTAAAAGAGAAACTGGCTGACAACAACCAACTCTCTACCAACCTTGACGTTGCTATTATCTCTGCAGGTTTCAAGGGCTTTGGCGGTTATAATACGATTGAGATCAATTCGCGTACGTCAGCTGGTTTGCGCCTGCCCATCGACCTGTTTGAGTTTGCCAAGAACACTGGCAACAAGCGTTACAACATCAGCGACCTCGGCTTTAGGGCCCAGTCGTATGTGGAACTGGCATTAGGCCATTCGCGCCAGATAAACGAAGATCTGCGTGTGGGGGCCAAAGTGAAGGTCCTGGTGGGCCTGGCACGTGCCAATATTGAAATGGATCATGTCGTAGCCGACCTCACCGACCAGAACCAATGGGTGATTACAGGTCAGGCGAAAGCCAATTTCAACGTCAAAGGGCTTACCTTCAAGGAAGCGTCGAAGAGATACAAGGATAAGAGCAGGGGCTACTACAAGTACGTGAAGGAAGTCAAGGTCGACAACACTGGACCCAACGGCTTTGGACTGGGACTGGACCTCGGCGCTACCTATAAAATGGATCATCTGGGCGTTGAGGGACTGACCCTCAGCGCTGCGCTCACCGATCTGGGCTTCATCAGCTGGCGTAATAGCGTGCAGGCATCCAATCATGGCGAGAACTTCATTTTCAATGGCTTTCATGACATCTCGGTGAACGAAGACCGTGATCCCCATACCGCTGATTATCAGGCCGATACTTACTCTGACCAGATTGCCGATTTTGCCAATCTGCAAAACGATGGTGATCAGGGTAGCGAGCGTACCATGTTGGCAGCCACAGCGCGATTGGGTGCCGAGTATGTGCTTCCAGTCTATAGCCCAGTGTCATTCGGCCTGTTATTACAGCACCGCTTTGACGGCGACTATTCGTGGACGGAAGGGCGGCTGAGTGCTAATTATAAGCCTTTGAAGTGGGTTGATGGTGGTGTCAATGTGGCGCTCAACTCCTTTACTGCAAGTGCCGGCTGGGTAGTGAATGTCCATCCGTCAGGCTTCAACTTCTTTATCGGTATGGATCATATCCTTGGCACGACAACGAAAGAGTTCATTCCCCTCAGCAGCAATGCCAGTCTGAATATGGGTATGAACATCGCATTCTGACTGCCGTAACAGAAAAATGAAAGACGAAAATTTTCATCTTTCATTTTTTCTTTGTACCTTTGCATCCGCAATCGCTGATGCCCTGATAGTTAAATGGATATAACAAGGCTCTCCTAAAGCTTAGTTCCGAGTTCGATTCTCGGTCGGGGTACTAAAAGGAGATAAGTATCTGACTGATAGACAGTTGGTTACGATTTTAAGCAAGCAAGAAATTCGCAAATTTATCGCAAAAATCGCCTTGAGAGCAGGATAGCGGCCATTATTTGGTAGTTTCCGATGTTTTCACTACCTTTGTGCCGCTTACACCCGTGATTAGGTCACGCCGCAGGAATGGCGGTCATCATTCCACCTTATTAATATATAGTAGCAGATATATGCTTCTGCTGCTGAATGGTATGCCAACGGCTGCCATCCCGACATCATGTTATTCCTTCGGAGTGACCACGGTGTGTAAGCAACGGGATGCGCAGCCGTTGCTCTGTGTTAGGGTACTCCACCCATCTGGAGTGATGAATTTTTTGCGATATGACTAAAATAGTAAAAGTGAGATTTTGGAAGGTTTTATTGCACAAACTATTGAAAAATGTGCAATTTTACACCCAAGTGGGTCGTGAAAACGTTAATATACGACTTTTTTTTTTGCAAGAGGGCTTCTTTGATAACAAAAACCTACTTTTGCCACCAAAATCTCAAAGAATAAAAATTATGGAAACGAATTTCGAAAATCAAATCAGGGACTATGTGAGTCTATGTGTGTCGGACGAGGTGAAGAAGGTCATCGAGAACCAGAACAAAGAGATTCTTACTCTGGGCGATGCAGCATCCTTCCTTGGCCTCAGTAAGAGTTATCTCTACAAGATGACCGCCAAAGGGGAGATACCTTTCTATCGTCCTCTGGGCAAGGTTATGTATTTCGAGCGAAGTGCGCTGCTCGAATGGATTCGCTCTCGCCCCGGTAAGACGCAGGAGAGCATTGCAGCCGCAGCAGTTCGATATGTTGACAGGAACCCTCTAAATGGACGTTAGCCTATGACTATTAGACAATCTTCTATCAAAAGTCTCATTGAGGACGGGAACCCAAAGCTGAAGCAGTTCCCTGTCAAGGATGGTAAGGTGCTCAGCCTGACGCTTGAATACAACCTCGGCTATAACCATGCGACAGGTAAGACCTGCCGGAAGCGTGAAAGTCTGAAGCTCACACTCGTAGCTAACCCAAGAGATCCTATGCAGCGTCAACAGAATAGGGATACCATAGAGTTGGCACGTAGGATTCGATGGGAACGCGAGCAGGAGTTCCTCCAGAACCGTGAGGGCTACCGTCTCAGGAAAGAGCGAAAGGTAAACTTCCTTGACTACTGCCAGCAGTACATCGACACATATAATAAAAAAGATGTACGCATGATTACGTTAGCCCGCAACAGGTTTTCCGATTTCCTTACGGATCAGAATTTGCTCGATCCGAAACAGTTGACTGCGGAGGAGTTAACACCCGACCTTATCCGTAGGTTCGTAGACTACCTCCACACCAGGAGCAAGGGCGAAGGTGCCAAGACTATATATAAGAGGTTCAAGAAGATAGTCAAGAACTGCATTGAGGCTGGTTACATGAAGAGCGACCCCTGCAAAGGTATTACATGTGCAGCTGATGAAGATGTCCTCACAAAGGACTGGCTCACCCAGGACGAAGTGCAGAAACTCATAGCCACACATTATCCACAGGAGAACGTAATGGTACGGAACGCATTCATCTTCTGCCTCTATACAGGAGTTCGGTGGTGCGACGTCAAAGACTTAGCTTTCGCCAACATCGATTTTAGCGCAAAAATGCTGAGATTCGAGCAGGTGAAAACTAAGGGACACTCATCAAAGAGCTGGGTCTATATACCTCTTAACGATGGTCTCCTTAAGCTTGTAGGTCAGCCACCTAAAGGACAGGGGAAGGATGCTCGTATCTTTCGGCTCCCATCGTACGAAAGCAGTAGTAAGTCAGTAAAGTACTGGGTGAAGAAGGCTGGCATAGATAAGCACATCAGCTGGCACTGCGCCAGACACTCGTTTGCCGTGAATATTCTGAATAACGGTGCTAACATCAAGACTGTTTCCAGTCTGCTCGGACACTCCAGTCTGCGGCACACAGAGAAATATACACGTGTGGTGGATAAATTGAAGGAAGATGCTATCAATAGCCTTCCTGAATTAAAGTTTTGACCGAGAAAAAGAAAAGAGATGAAGTATACAGACAGTGACATTCATGCAAAATGGAATGAGGTTGTGGATTTCGCCACTCAGCATGCCACAGGCGAAGGTCTTAGAACTGGCCGCAGGTGGCTGGAAGACTCATTCAACGAGTATTTCACCATGCTCGCTGATACGAAGGGACGTAGTAAGGACTGGCTCGTCGGTCATCGTGAACTGGTTGCTCAAAGATTGGCAATCGAAGTCCTGGGAAATGTTAAAGGCACAGACTATCGTGATAAGATGGCTAAGCTCGACGATACACTGAAAGATATTGTACACAACCCGCCTATAGAGCGTGGGGTAAGGAGATAGGAGGACAGACGATGAAAAGAAAGAGACCACCACCCAAAAAAGTTCCCCGAACATTGCTGCTCGGGGTAAGCTGGTTCGGGAAAATCGAACTGCGTAACTTTCCTTTCGACGCCAAGTTTTGAGTTAAATATTTGCGTTTTTAACATAATAGCGATAGGAAAAATGAACGATACAGTACAGAATCAAGTTAAATCGGCTGCTGAAATAGCCGATGAACGCAAAAAAGAGGAAGAGCGCAAGAAACGTGAAGAAGCGGCAGAACGTGAACGAATAAAGAAGCAGGCTGCAGCCATTGCCTGTAATTATGTGAGAATTGGTGGAGCGTGGTACAAGGAATGTACAAACGTCTGGGGCGAATCCGTTCTCGAACGGTATCCTGCTGCCAACATGGACGAGGACTTCGGGCGTAAACTTGGGACGGCCATTCGAGAAGCCGCTCCAAAGTGTATTAATAGCGTTTGCGAGCCTGAACATGTAAAATATCAGAGATTCATCGAAAGCCCCTCCAAGGATGTATATTACAATAAGTATATGCCGCTAAAGTATAAGCCAAAGGAAGGTGAATGGTATCATATAGAGCAGCTGCTTCGCCATATTTTCGGTGAGCAGTATGACTTGGGGTTAGACTATTTGGAAGTGATGTATATATACCCCAAACGTCGGTTACCTATCCTGGTGCTCGTCAGCAAGGAAAACGGCACAGGTAAATCAACTTTCTGCAATTTTCTAAGAGAGATATATGGTAAAAATGCGATGGCTATTACCGTTGATACGATTGGCAATCAATTCAACTCGGAGTGGGCAACGAAGAACTTGGTTTATGTCGAAGAGGCGCTGATAGAAAAGACTGCTCTACTGGAGAAGATAAAGAGTTACTCTACAGCCATGGAACTTCCCACGGAACAAAAGGGACGGGACATTACCAGTCAGCGTACCTACTTGAAGATGATCATGTGTTCCAATGACGAACTTCGTCCGACGATAATCACCAAAGAGGATACCCGCCACTGGGTACGCAAGGTGCCGATAATTAGTGACAATACCGGCAATGGATTCCTTGGAGAATGCGTAGATGAGATTCCTGCATTCCTTTATGCACTTACAAAAAGACAGCTAACCACAGAAGGAAAAGATCGCCTCTGGTTCTCTCATGAAGAGACAGAAACCGAGGCCTGGCGAAAGATTGTGGAGAACAGTCGGAAGCAAGATGAACTTGAATTAACGGAATATCTTAATCATATCATCAGTGAAGTGGGACATAGCGTAAGTTACAGCATTTCGGAACTGGTAAGTGTTTTGAAGGATAAGAACACAAAGATAGTCAGCGAAAAAATAAAACGCGACATCAGTTCGGTTCGTTTGAAGGAAATTTTCCGTGCATAAAGTCTACTATTTCAATGATGAGGGCAAAGTGGTAAGCCGGAACAACGTGACCGGTCGCATTTTCACCTTTTCAAATGAGCTTTCTTTTCTTCATGATTTTTGATAAATGCAAAAAGAGATTTCCAATGATAAATGAACAGAAAGTAATTTGTTACTTTTGTTACTTTCT
The DNA here is from genome assembly GCA_902778255.1 of uncultured Prevotellaceae bacterium. Lineage (GTDB taxonomy): Bacteria > Bacteroidota > Bacteroidia > Bacteroidales > Bacteroidaceae > Prevotella. The sequence continues at coordinate 37,954 of CACYXD010000001.1, read as the reverse complement.
ATATAACCTGCTGATAATCAGCGTTGTATACGGTAACAATTATTGGTTACAAACAGGTAACAAAGGTAACATTATATAATGAGATAAAAGAAATTGTTACCATACTGTTACCATTTGTGTTACTTAACTTCCTGATAATCAGATGATGTAACAAAAATAACAAAGGTAACAAAAATTCTTGTACTTGTTCAGCAAACAGCATACATCATCATTGGGGAAAGTAAATAGTATTAACAGATGAATATACGACAAATAAAGGAACAAATTACATGTCTGGACTATCTGGGCAAACCGCTGAAGAAAACCAGAGCAGGTTGGTACGTTTACCGCTGTCCTTGGAAAGAGGATAAGAATCCTTCACTAAATGTCACGCCTAACGGAAAGGTGTGGAAGGATCTATCCACAGGAGCCACCGGAGGAATCATCGAACTGGTGCAGACCTGCCTGAACACTAAAGACCTTAGTCGGGTGTGTGCAGAGTTCAGTTCTTCTTCTTTTTCTCAGCCAAGAATAATCGACAACGAAAAGAAAGAAGAAGTAGTAGAGGGTACGGCCTTCCATACCTTCAATCTGGTGCCGCTGCAGTCACGCGGACTTTATGCTTATCTGACGCAACGTTGTATCAATACACACATTGCCCAGCAGTTTCTGCAGGAGGCACGCTATAGTTTCCAACCGAGAGATGATGGCAAGTTCCTTTATGCACTGGCATACCCCAATGAAAAAGGCGGTTGCGAACTTCGCAGCGAGTTTTACAAGGGTGGAACAAGCCCGAAAGGCATAACTACCCACCTCGGACAAGAAAACGCGCCTACGGTCGTTTTTGAGGGTTTTCTGGATATGCTTTCGTGGGTAACTATGACGGGAAAAGTGAAGCACAACCTCGTTGTCATGAACTCCGTAGTCAACAAGGAAGAGACAGTCGATATGCTGCGCTCCATCAGTGGTACCATCTACCTCTGTCTGGATAATGATAAGGCCGGTGAAGAAGCTACAGCCTTCATCAAGAATGCGCTTCCGTCAGCCATTGACTACAGAAGCCACTATGCCGACCACAAGGATGTAAACGAGTTTCTTTGTAGTAAAAGAAAAGGTTGATATAATTGTTATTATACCAACCTATGAGAGAGGGAATACTACAATAGTTTCCCTGCGGCTATCTCTTGACCTGGTTGCCTGCCCAGTCAGTGAGGTCGGTGATATAGCTCGCGCTGCCATCATTATTGCTCCTGCCTTGACCGAGAAGGGCAAGTATGGGATGAATGTGCTTGGCAATTTTCCTAACCTCAAGTGCAGCTTCCTCGATGAAGCCAAAGTGAAGCATCCGTTCATCGAAGTCACGTTGGGCAAGTCCCATGAGCGCATAAGCAGCACTGTCTCTGTCTTGTGGATAACTATTGAGAGCACTATCAATTGCTTTGGCCTGATCTAAGGTGAATGAATCTACAGGATGGGACGCACGGTGTACAATGGCTTCTATTGCAGACTGCGCCTTCGGCCATATTGCATTCACGACTGTGTCACGAGCGTTCACCTGCTGCTGCTTACGTTCTATGATTCCAGATTTATCAATCTCTTTGATGCGTTTTACAGCATCATCATGTCTTTCTTTTATCTTCTTGTTCAAGTTGTCATAACGTTCCAGTCCTTCATCAATCATAGCCTTAATTTTCTGCTCTGTTTCCTTCTTTTGTCTGTTAAGATCCTGTAGTTCATTCTTCACAATCTTCATTTCTTCCCTGACGCTCTCCAACTGGCGATTGGTTTCTCCTAACTGTTTCTCTCTCGTACTGATTTTGTCATTGATCTCATCGAGTTGACGTTTCTTTTCTTGAAGCTCCTTTTCAGCTGTATCACCCATCTCTTCGAGAGCTGCTATATCAATTTCCAGATGTTCTTTCTGTTCCTTCAGGTTGTTAAGCATCGACGTGAAGGACTTTAGCTTCGTTTCCTCCTTCTTTACTTCAACTCTTATTGCGTCCAACACGGCCTGCTCCTTTTTTTCTTTTTTCGCCATGTCTTTCAAGTCTTTGCGCATTTCATCTACAAGCTCCATCATTTTCCGGTACTCTTGATGTGTCATGGCGTTGGGACTGTCGACACCTTTTCGTTCACCACGCTCCATGCCGAGCGATATGGCCAGTATGGTCTGCATCTCGCTCATTACCTCTTTACCAAGTTTGATAGTCTTACCAGTTTCCCAGTCAAAGAAGTCACCAACTACATGGGCGTGGTAATTCATTTTGTACTCACCAGTCTCTTCATCGTAATACCCCTCATCTTTGTGGAGGTCTATTCGAAGAATATTCAGACGATGTCTCTCTGCCCATTTCCGGAAATAGTCGAAGTCCTCTATCTTAGTATCAGCCTTGATCGGCGGGCACATTTCACGGATAGGCGACCAGCCAGATACAGTAGTCTCACGACCAGTCTTTTTGTTGACCCTCTTCTTCTCTGCCATCTGAGGCTTCTGACCGAATTTCTCTTCGTACCGTTTTTTCTGTTCCTCCAGAATTTCCTCGACTGTTTTCCCCTGATATCTTTCTGATTCGTTCACCCATGAAGAATTGTTCTTCGTTAGGTGCTCAAAGAAATAGAGATTACGACCCGAGTTCTTTACTGAATCCAGGTACTCTTGTTGTCTCTCGTTGTGGGCCTCGACACTGCCCACGTTGCATGGCCTCCAATGGCCTCCTGTCTTTGTTCCCATAATTTTGATTCTTTTTTTAGGAGCTTGCTCCCTGATTCTACATTATATTTATATGTCGCTCGGAGAGCCCACAATCCCCCATCGCTTGCGGTAGGTGGGATGTAGTGGGCTATATCCCCTGCGTGGAATAACTGTCGCGAAGTTACAATGCTTTCGGGATATTGAGAGGCTTGAAAAATTATATCTCGTATTTTAACATTTTCGAGACCATGGCAGTCATGAAAATGTTAATATATGACTTTTTATTTTTCACGTATATCTATGCCGTTAAAGATTTCTATCTTTGCATCGTCTAATTTTAAAGTAAAAAGTATGATTAATTTAGTATTAAAAGATTTTGAGTCGGGCAGCAAAATCTTGGAAATAGAAGCTGCTGTGCTGCGTATGATGGAGAAGTCAAGTGTCAAGCCAAAAGCGATTGACGTTGAGTTGACTACATCCAAGATTGATGGATGTCTTATGATGACATTCGTGGTGAAAGAAGTCTCTTTGGAAGGTTTGATGAGCCTTCAGAAAGTGTTTGGCAATGAGTTCAAATTCAAGGTCATTGGCAAGAGTAAATCTGAGTTATTCTTGGAACTGGATGCTCCCAAAGCTTCCTTCATGAATTTGGGCAGGAGGTATTCTTATCAGGAGCCTGGACAGATGAACTCACAATCTCAATTCAGCAACAGTCAGTCTGGTCAGCAGCACTAAGTTTATCTTCTCTTGTAAGGAGCCATTCATGCATCAGTGTGGATGGCTCTTTGCGTTGTTATGCTATCCTGCATACATAAAAAATGCAAATTAAGATGTAAATACGGATGCAACTTAGAAAATTATTCGTACCTTTGCATCCGACGAATGTGTCTCCCTACTGCAGAAATCGCCAAAATTCGCTGAAAGGGATACGAGGCACAGGCGGCAGTTCTCATTGAAGGACTGCCTTTCTGTGCGTATTTCGGGCGTTTGGCGATGCCTTGCAGTAGGACACAGGGGGCAGCCCTCTTTTTGTCACAAACGAGAATGTAAATTTAAAACTGCTAAAGAATCGCCAAAATGAAAAATCGGATTATTGGATTAGCCATTACTGCAATGGCATTACTATGTACACCGCTACTGGTATCCTGTGGTGGCGACGATGATGAGACACCCACAAACCAGGGAACAAACACAAGCAGTGTAGACTATGTGGAGCCGTGCTTTGAGTGGGGATCCACAAAGGAACAAGTGAAGAATTACATGGCAGGAAGTTCCTGGCAACTGACGTTCGACCAGTACATGCTTATGTATACGAATGACAAGACCACCTGTAGCATATCTTATATGTTCCGTGGTTCTACACCTGGGCTTTATTATGCCATGGTGCAGTATATTGGCTATTCTGAAAGCAAACTCAGTGGTATTGTAACCGAGACAGAGAAACGCTACAGAACTTCTCTTACTAAACAGCAGGAGATTGTAGATAGTAAAACTTATACACAGTATTCGGGTAATGCTACCATCAACGGAAAGTATGTAGGTATAATCATAACCTCCGATTACTCAACTCAGATAACTGTCATTTTTGCGATTCCCGACTAATATCAATATAGATGATGTCATAAAGAGCAGAGGTTAATAATTGTGTCCACCATTAACGATATAAAACAGATGGAAAAGACAAAGAGATGTCCTTATTGTGGGGAAGAAATATTGGAAAGTGCCATTAAATGTAAGCACTGTGGGGAATGGCTGGAAAAGAAAGATTCGGGGAAGATGCCTGTTAATCGAAAGATCAGTAATTGGTTTAAGGATCATTTCTGGCAAACAGTCATTCCATTTCTCTTATTAGTAGGCTTTCTGGGATTCAAACATTATCTGCTATACAAGAAGAACCATGCCCCCCTTCAAGCGATAAAAGGCTGGGAGTTCTTGAACGAAAGTCGCAAAGCAGATGAAGCAAAGGCTTTGCATCTGCTTACAAAATCACCGTGGCTGGGGAAAAACACTACTAACAATTCAATGGAGATTGATGGGTGGGATTGTACAATAACGCAAACTCTTAACACTGAAAAGTCATATACAAACGAAATGACATTTTTCGAAAATGGAATAATAACCGTTAATATTACGGCATCTTTGTCTGATAACGTATGGGAGGCTGACGGTATAATAGACTGGAAAGAAAGCGGAGAAATTGTACATCTATATGAAAGCCAGGAATTAACGGAGCGAATGAAGTCCTGTACTGGCGAAATCTTGGAAATTATGGTAAAGCGCAATTATACCACCGAAGCCAGTGATGACGAAATAGCAGAGTATGTCAGAAACATACTTACAAAGTTTATTAGGAATGCGCAGGAGTCGGATGAAACGAGTACTTATCAAATAGAGGACTTGACAGATACGACATTTGTGTTAAAGGGGGGCACGATTCTTGAACCCACAGGCGAACGACTGGTATATAAAAGGAAATAGTTTTGACCTATGAAGAAGATACTAATGCTCCTGATGCTGGTCGTGGCTCTACCAATGGCAGCACAAAACTCGTCCTTTCCAAAAAAGGGTTATAACATCAAATGGATAAAAAACACGAAGTACGGTTTCGAGAACTATTCTTGCTCCATCAAGAAATTCGAGGATAGTGACACGCTCTATTACATCAGCTATGTCACACCAGGAATGCCACCATATTCTATCTGCTTCGGATTCCTCGGCCAAAGCACCGCTGACAAGATCGCAGCTGTTCTTGAAGGAAAGAACAGGAAAGAACGAATAAACTGGATAAAGGAATATCTCGGATATACTGGAGTATATGACGTGGGCCAGACAGTCACATACAATGACTACTGGACGTTCTTCAAGCCAAAGGCAACAGAACGAGGCATCACCAAACATTTCAACCTCGCATCGGCCCTCTATGCCTTTCATAGAGACCGTGACAGGGATAAACGGTGGGCAAGCATCACACCAGAGCAATGGATGGCCCTCTACTCTGCTGCTAAAGTAGTTCTTCCCTTGGTAGGGCCTTCCGGCTATCATACCTCCTACGAGAAATATATCAATCCGTATGCTCACGATTAAAAGCTATATATACACATGATATTATAGATATACAGATTAAAGACAATAAGACACACGCTTCGCTAAAAAACAAATGGTTAGTTCTGAAACCAGAAGAAGTTCGTTAAAAAATGTACTTAAAATTTGTGTGAATCAGTATTTATAACTACCTTTGCACCTGAAAGCAGAGATTCGTGGTCATTTGAGTCTATCTGGCTGGGGCCTATAAGTTCGCGCAAGAGTTGCAAAAAACTCGCAAAAAAGGCACGTTTCTGTGCAAAAAAGAGAAAGAATTGATAATTTAAGATAATTTAATAAAAGTTGTAACCGACTGATTATGAGCATATTTTTGCTCTTCCTATCACTTGCTTGCACAGGTTAAATCATCGGTCGGGGTACTGAGTGCGAAACCTCCTGGGGTAAACAAAGGGCACCCGGCGGGCGCCCTTTGTTATTCTATTCTTGTACTTGCTGCATGATGCGCAGGAAATTGCCTCCCCAGATTTTCTGGATATCCTCTTGGCTGTAGCGGCGAGCCAGTAGCTGACGGGTGAAATTTGTCAACTCGCTACTGTTTGAAAGCCCAAGGATGCCGCCATCGCCATCGAAGTCGGTGCCCAGTCCTACATGATCGATGCCCATCACCTGGATGGCATGGTCGAGGTGCTGCATGGCGTCAAGAATGGTAGCTTGGCCGTCTTTCTTCAGGAATCCATTATAGAGTGTTATCTGGCATACTCCCCCTTTTGCTGCAAGGGCACGCATCTGGTCGTCGGTCAGGTTGCGCGGATGGTCGCACAGGGCACGGGCCGAACTATGGCTGCATACGATGGGGGTAGCGGAGATCTCGAGGGCATCGTAGAAGCTGCGCTCATGGGCATGACTCAGATCGACCATGATGCCCAGGCGGTTCATCTCACGGATGACCTCCTGGCCAAAGGGGCTCACGCCGCCGTGGGTCTCAGAGCCGCGGGCGGAGTCGCAGATGTCGTTATCGCCATTATGGCAAAGGGTGATATACACGATGCCGCGCTCCTTGAAATGCCGGATATTCTTGATATCGCCATCGAGTGCGAGTCCGTTTTCTATTCCCATCATGATACTCTTCTTGCCAGCCCGCTTGTTGTCCCATAGCTGTTGGGGGGTGCGGGCGAGCGCCAGATAGTTGGCATTCTGGGCTACGATCTGTTCTATCTTGTCGAAGATATCGTCGGCAAAGGCTCGCTTCTCGCCCTTGATGCCCTGCCACTGTTCGCTATTCTGTGGCAGATAGGCCACCATGATGGTTGCGTCTTGCCGGCCCTCGGTCATCTTGTGCAGGTCGACAAGGATACGTGGGTCGCGGGCTGAGAAATTGACGTTCTGTGGGAAGAACATCGGGGTGTCGCAATGGGTGTCGAGCGTCAGGATATGATGATGCAGGCGCTTCACCTCCTTAAACTTAGCTGCCTGGTCAACCAGCCACTGGAAGATAGGCAGACCGTCGTCTCCCATACACTCTGGATGCCACTGCACGCCCAGTATGGGCTTGAACTCCGTGCTCTCTATGGCTTCAATCACGCCATCGGCAGCACGGGCTATGACGCGGAAACGAGGTCCGGCATCGCTCACCGCCTGATGATGGAAGGAGTTGACAAATAGAGGGATGATGGAAGAGGGAAGAGGGAAGAATTGGCTACCGCCATATATATTATATAAGGTGGAGTCTTTTTCGATGGAGACGGAATGCGTAGGTACTGAGCGGTCGGCATCCTGCGAATGCTTCACGGTGGTCGGCTTGATGTCTTGCTCCACCTTTCCGTCCAAGGCCACGGCCAGGGTCTGGATGCCACGACAGATGCCAAGGATAGGCAACTGGCGGTTGTAGGCCATGCGGGTAATGAGCAGCTCGGGCAGGTCGCGCTCGCTATTGATGCCTCCCAGACCAGGCACAGGCTCTTCACCACAGTAGAGTGGGTTGATATCGGCTCCGCCGCTGAGCAGCAGGGCGTCAATACGGTCGAGCGTGTCGGCCAGCACAACCTTGTCGGCAATAGGAGGTATGATCATCGGCACACCGCCTGCAGCCACTATCTGTTTGTAGTAGCCTTCACCCAACTTGCACGTCAGCTCTTGATAGTTGCCTGTAATGCCGATAACTGGCCGACGCTGTGCTACAGGAAACTCCTGATGGACATCGGTCAGTATGTTGTTTAAGTCGAATCCTTTCATTTAACCCTCAATTTCCTCGAAATGAACGGGAATTTCGCGCTTGAAACTTTGTTCCAGAGAGATAAGGGTCTCTGTAGCGACCACACCAGGAATCTCCTGCAGCTGACCATTGATCAGATGCATCAGCTGCTCGTTGTCACGGGCATAGAGCTTTACCATCATGGTATAGGGGCCTGTTGTGAAATGGCATTCCACTACCTCGGGAACGAGCTCCAGGCGTTTGACCACATCCTTATACATGGAACCACGTTCCAAGGTGAGTCCCACATAGGTACAAGTGCGATAGCCCAATGACTTGGGGTTGACGTCAAAACCGCTGCCTGTGATGACATCATTGTCGATGAGTCGCTGCACACGCTGATGAATAGCTGCACGTGATACACCGCAATCGGTGGCAACGTCCTTAAAGGGTATGCGTGCGTTTTTTGACAAGATGCTAAGTATTTTCTTGTCCAGGTTGTCAATTTTCTCCATTTAAAAAGTGTACTTTTGCAATTTGAAAGCAAAAGTACACTTTTTTATTTAAACTTGCAACCTTTTTTTGGAAAAAATGATGAATTATTTGTCAATACCTACCAATTCCACGTCAAAGATAAGCGTAGAGTATGCAGGAATCTGTCCGGTAGCCCGTTCGCCATATCCCAATTCCTGGGGGATGAATAGCTGCCATTTTGAGCCTACAGGCATCATGGTGAGGGCTTCTGTCCATCCCTTGATGACCTGGTCGGGACGGAAGGTGGCAGGTTCTGTGCCGTGTTTTGAAGACGCGTCGAACACGGTGCCGTCGATGAGGCGACCCTCGTAATGCACCTTTACCTTGTCTGTCTTCTGAGGCACGATGCCGTCGCCCTGTTTCAGAACTTTATACTGCAGTCCGCTGGGCAGTACAATCACACCCTCTTTCTTGGCGTTCTCAGCAAGGAAGGCGCGCCCCTTGGCAGTCTGAGCGGCAATCTTTGCCTGGCGGTTGGCTTCTATCTTCTCGCGTGAAATCGTTTCAGCCTTGCTTGCGTTCATCACTGTGGTGTCGCCCAGCAGTGCGTCTGTGAAGCCACGGAAGAACAGCTGGTCGCTGATGGAGTCGGGAGCACCGGCGGTTTCCTGCTTCAGGCCAGACAGCATACGTCCGCTTACCTGATCGGCAATATTGACGCCTGCCATGCGAGCCTTTTGTCGAGGGTCGTTCAATCCCTTGACAGCCTCCTCAAACCCAGCGATGAAATCAGCCATATAGGCAGTATCCACACCCAGTTGTGTCTGCATGTAGCCAATCAGTCCGTTGGTGACTGTCATACCTGTGGTATAGCTCAGGGTATCGCTGCTCGAGAGCAGTTTCACGGGAGCCTTTGCCACCTCGGTCTTGACCTCTTTCTTATCCTTTTTCTTTTTAGCCTCAATAGTGCTAAAAGAAGCACCCACCACAAGGGCGAGTGCTATAGTCAGTAACTTCTTCATGTTGGAATTACTTCACCTCAATAAGTTCTACCTTAAAGATCAGGGCTGAGAACGGAGTAATCTGACCAGACTGCTGGGCACCGTAAGCCAGGTTCTGGGGAACGTAGATCTCCCACTCTGAACCAGCAGGCATGGCCTTCAGAGCCTCTTGCCATCCCTTGATGACCTGACCAACCTTGAACTCGGCAGGCTTGTCACCATGACGATTGGAAGCGTCAAACACGGTACCGTCAATCAGACGACCTTCGTAGTTTACCACTACGGTGTTGGTATCAGCAGGTACAACGCCAGTTCCTTCTTTCAGCACCTTGTACTGTACGCCGCAAGGCAGTGTCTTCACACCTTCCTTCTTGGCATTGTCGGCCAGGAAAGCCTCACCGGCAGCGCGGTTCTCGCCAAAGCGCTTCTCCATCTGCTTAGCCTTGATAGACTCGAACAGGACATTTGCCACAGAGTCAGCCTCCTGAACGGTCATCTTGCCTTCCTTACCTGTAACGGCGGTAACAAAACCAGCCATGAAGTTGTTGAGAGAAACGGTCTGAGTAGAGTCGTCGCCGAAGAGCTGATAGTTCAGACCCTTCATCATATTGTTGGCAATCTGCTGACCAATCTCCACACCAGCCAGATAAGCAGCCTTTTTCTTGTCGTCGGCAGCGTTAGCACCATCGGTAACACCCTGGATGAACTCAGCGATGTAAGTGGTGTCCACGCCCTTGGCATTTGCCAGATAGTCCTTCAGACCCTGGCTCTGAGCCATACCGATAGCATAGCTGAGGGTGTCAACATCGGTTTTCAAACTTGGTTTGGGGTTGTTTCCGTTGCACGACATCATAGCGACAACGGCGATGGCTACTGAAGCCAAAGAGAAAATCTTTTTCATTGTTGTTTTAAAAATATTTAGTTATTTGATTACATCACCTCAATGAGCTCTACATCGAAAATCAGTGTTGCAAAGGGGGGAATCATAGCGCCTGCTCCACCCTCGCCATAGGCCAGGCGATAAGGGATGAAGAAGCGGTACTTACCACCTTCTGACATCAGTTGCAGACCCTCTGTCCAACCGGCAATCACCTGCTGGAGGCCGAATACGGCGGGCTCACCACGCTGTACGCTACTGTCGAAAACAGTACCGTCAATCAGGAATCCCTCATAGTGACACTTCACGGAATCTTTGGCCGTAGGCTTCTTGCCGTTGCCTTCCTTCAGAACCTGATATTGCAAACCGCTTGGGGTGGTGATAACACCTTCTTTCTTTGCATTCTCCATCAGGTATTTCTCGCCTTCTGCCTTGGCAGCCTTGCCCTTTTCGGCACGTTCTGCATTCATGGCAGCTTCTTTCTTAGCGAAATATTCTTGTACAATCTGCTGCGCATCACGATGCGAGACTTTTAATTCAGCACCTGAAAGCACATCCTTGATTGACTGTGCGAAATCATCTACGTTCAAGTCGGTAGCACCCATCTGTGCCAGTTGTTGACCGATGCCCAAGCCAAGGGCATAACTCACTTTATCCATGTTTCTTTTATGTATAATAATGTATAATTCAAAAATTGCGTGCAAAATTAATCATTTTCCTTGACACCAACACCAATCGCCCCCAAAAATTAGTTTTATTTAAGTGTCTTTTTGTCAATCGGCCATGTTGTATGTAATGTATAACAATGCATTTTTATTTATATACGACTTGATTTATGCATAAAAAGCACCGCTTTCGTAAAATTTATTCACTTTTTTGTATGCACTTCATTGAAATTTTACTACCTTTGCACGCAAATTTTGATTTTCGGATTACAAATAACTAGCATTATGGCTGTAAACGACAAGGTCACTTCGCAAGGCGAAGGACAAATGGAAGTGAAGGAGCTCGACCAGGTGGTCGTGCGTTTTTCAGGTGACTCTGGCGACGGTATGCAGCTCGCCGGCAACATTTTCTCTACGGTCTCTGCTACCGTAGGTAACGGTATCTCAACATTCCCAGACTATCCCGCTGATATCCGCGCCCCGCAAGGTTCGCTTACGGGTGTATCTGGCTTTCAGGTACACATCGGTGCCGGAAAGGTGTACACCCCTGGTGACAAGTGCGATGTACTGGTGGCTATGAACGCTGCTGCACTGAAGACGCAGTATCGCTATGCCAAGCCCAATGCAACCATCATCATCGACACCGACTCGTTTGGCCCCAAGGATCTGGAGAAGGCTCAGTTCAAGACAGAGGATTACCTCGGCGAGATGGGTATCGATCCAGACCGCGTAATCCAGTGCCCACTTACCACTATGGTTAAGGACTGTCTGGCTGACAGCGGAATGGACAACAAGGCCATGCTGAAGTGCCGCAATATGTTCGCTCTCGGACTCGTTTGCTGGCTCTTCGACCGCGACCTGAACCTCGTAGGCAACTTCCTGAAGGAGAAATTCGCCAAGAAGCCCGCTATTGCCGAGGCTAACATCAAGGTTATCCAGGCTGGATGGGACTACGGACACAACACTCACTCAAGTGCCATCAATGTTTATCGCGTAGAAACCAAGGAGAAGACTCCTGGACGCTATATGGACATCACAGGTAACAAGGCTACAGCCTATGGTTTCATCGCAGCTGCCGAGAAGGCTGGTCTGCGCCTCTACCTGGGTTCTTATCCTATCACACCTGCTACTGATGTGCTGCACGAGCTCTCTAAGCACAAGTCGTGCGGCGTCATCACCGTTCAGTGCGAGGACGAGATCAGCGGTTGCGCATCAGCACTCGGCGCTTCGTTCGCAGGGGCACTCGGTGTTACCTCAACATCTGGTCCTGGTATCTGCTTGAAGAGTGAGGCTATGAACCTGGCTGTGATCATGGAGCTTCCATTGGTTGTCCTCGACGTACAGCGTGGTGGTCCTGCTACTGGTCTGCCAACCAAGAGTGAGCAGACCGACCTGCTGCAGGCTCTGTTCGGACGTAACGGTGAGAGCCCAATGCCAGTAATGGCTGCTACCAGTCCTGCCGACTGCTTCGACGCTGCTTATCAGGCTGCCAAGATAGCCCTCGAGCACATGACGCCTGTGGTGTTGCTCACTGATGCTTATATCGCTAATGGTTCTGGTGCATTCAAACTGCCTCAGATGGCACAGCTCGATGCCATCAATCCTCCATACGTTCCTGAGGAACTGAAGGGTAAGTGGACGCCATACATGCGTGCTGAGAACGGAACCCGCTACTGGGCTGTTCCTGGTCGCGAGGGCTTTGATCACATCCTCGGTGGACTGGAGAAGGACTCAAATACTGGCGCTATCTCTACCAACCCAGAGAACCACGACCTGATGACGCGCTTACGTCAGGAAAAGATAGAAAAGATCCAGGTGCCCGACCTCGAAGTTGACGGCGACGTACAGGATGCCGACCTGCTGATTGTAGGCTTCGGTTCTACCTATGGCCACCTGCACTCTGCTATGGACGAGCTCCGTGCTAAGGGTTACAAGGTAGCTCAGGCTCAGTTCAAGTATCTGAACCCACTGCCAAAGAACACTGCCGACGTACTCACAAAATACAAGAAGGTGGTTGTAGCCGAGCAGAACATGGGTCAGCTCGCTGCCTACCTCCGCATGAAGGTCGACGGCTTCGTACCTTACCAGTTCAACCAGGTAAAGGGTCAGCCATTCGTAGTAGAAGAGTTAGTGAACGCATTCGAGGACATTTTAAAGAAGTAAACTATTATGAGTTATACAGCACAAGATTTTAAGAAAGGCCAGCCTCGTTGGTGCCCTGGTTGCGGCGACCACTTCTTCCTGGCTTCACTCCATAAGGCTATGGCCGAGATTGGCGTAGCTCCCGAGAACGTAGCAGTTATCTCTGGTATCGGTTGTTCCAGCCGTCTGCCCCACTACATGGCTACCTACGGCATGAACACCATCCACGGTCGTGCTGCTGCCATCGCTACTGGCGCTAAGGTGGCTAACCCCAACCTGACCGTATGGCAGGTATCGGGTGATGGCGACGGACTGGCTATCGGTGGTAACCACTTTATTCATGCCAACCGTCGTAACATCGACCTCAACATGATCCTGCTCAACAACCGTATCTACGGTCTGACCAAGGGTCAGTACTCACCTACCTCACCTCGTGGCTTCGTATCTAAGTCGAGCCCTTACGGCACTGTAGAGGATCCATTCCGCCCAGCTGAGCTCTGCTTTGGTGCACGCGGACACTTCTTCGCACGCTGCGTGGCTACCGATGCCAAGGGTACAGTAGAGGTGCTGAAGGCTGCTTACGAGCACAAGGGTGCCAGCGTAACTGAGGTTCTGCAGAACTGTGTGATCTTCAACGACCACTGCCACGATGTAGTTTACAACAACGAGGGTCGTAAGAAGAACGCCATCTACGTCAAGCACGGCGAGAAGCTGGTATTCGGCGAGAACAATGAGTTCGGACTGGTTCAGCAGGGCTTCGGACTGAAGGTTGTAGAGATCGGCAAGGATGGCTATACCATCGACGATGTACTGGTTCACGATGCTCACTGCGAGGACAACACCCTGCAGCTGAAGCTCGCCATGATGACTCCCGAGGATGGATTCCCCATCGCACTGGGTGTTATCCGCGATGTAGAGGCTCCTACCTACAACGATGCTGTTCACGCACAGCTGGCTGAGGTAAGCGCTCAGAAAAAGTATCACAACTTCGAGGAGCTGCTCGAGACCAACGATATCTGGGAAGTTCGCGAGTAAGTGAGAACAGAGCGAATAGATTCGCTCTGTCGAACGTGAGCGAACTCGAAACGGAGTTTCAAGTCAAATAATAGCGAGTTTGCAAACTCCACTTTACAAACTTCCTCAAAACGCACAGTTTTGAGGAAGTTTTTTGAGTTTTTAAATACAACATCCACTTTTTAGGTCCCTATTCCCAATTCTCAATTATTAATTATTTGCTACCTTTGCACGCGATTTTGCAACCACAAACACCTAAAAAAGAAATATGTTGACTAATTACAGGGGGCTACACATCGTAGAGGCGGCCCGTGAATTCCGCCACAATCATAAGTATCACCCAAGCAATGCCACAATGCGTGTCATCAAGATAGCTATTGTGACATTGGTCACACTGCTGCTTTGGAACATGCCGGCTGAGTGGTATGGTATTCAAAACCTCACAGTTATCCAACAGCGCGTCATCGCTATCTTCGCCTTCGCCACGCTGATGTGGATCTTGGAAATTGTTTCCTCATGGGCTACGTCGGTGGCCGTTATCGTGGGTATGCTCTTGTTCTGCACGGACAGTGGCATCTTGCCGATGGTCAATGAAGAGGAAGTCGGTCCGCTGCTTTCTTATAAAGGTGTGATGGCCACATTTGCCGACCCCGTCATTATGTTGTTCATCGGTGGCTTCGTCTTGGCAATCGCCGCTACGAAGACTGGTCTTGACGCGCAGTTGGCCAAGGTATTGCTGAAGCCTTTCGGAAAGCGTAGCGAGATGGTATTGCTGGGATTCCTGCTTATCACGGGTTTGTTCTCGATGTTCGTCAGCAATACGGCTACAGCTGCTATGATGCTCACCTTCCTGACTCCCGTGTTCCGTCAGTTGCCCCCTGAAGGAAAGGGTCGTGTCGCGCTGGCTCTGAGTATTCCTGTTGCCGCCAATCTGGGTGGTATGGGAACGCCTATCGGTACCCCTCCTAACACTATCGCCCTGAAATACCTGAACGATCCTGAGGGTCTGAACTTGGGTCTGGGCTTCGGTCAGTGGATGATGTTCATGTTCCCACTGGTCATTGTATTGCTTCTCATCAGCTGGTTCATCCTGAGAAAGATGTTCCCCTTTACACAGAAGACCATTGAACTGAAGATTGACGGTGAGATGAAAAAGGGCTTTCAGTCTAATGTTGTTATCGTCACGTTCTTTGTTACTGTCATCCTCTGGCTTCTGGACCGTGTAACGGGTATCAACTCTTACACTGTGGCTATGATACCTTTCTGTGTCTTTGCGCTGACGGGTGTTGTTAATAAACGTGACTTGGAGCAAATCAACTGGAGTGTGATCTGGATGGTGGCCGGTGGTTTTGCATTGGGCTATGGTCTGAATAAGTCAGGACTGGCCGAGAATGCCGTTGCAAGTATTCCCTTTGCAGAGTTCTCGCCCTTGTTCATCCTGATTCTGGGTGGTGCTATCTGTTACCTGCTCAGTAACTTCATTTCAAACTCAGCTACAGCAGCCCTGCTTATGCCTATCCTGGCTATTGTCTGTGGAGCTATGGGCGACAAACTGGCTCCTATCGGTGGCACGCCCACCGTGCTTATCGGTGTAGCCATTGCAGCATCAAGTGCTATGATCCTGCCCATCTCAACTCCGCCAAACGCACTGGCTTTCTCTACCAACCTGGTTCAGCAGAAGGATATGGCAAAGATTGGCATCATTGTGGGTTGCATATCAATGGTACTGGGCTTTGGACTTGTTTACCTCATTGGTATGCTGCATATCATTTGATTGCTAAAAAAATGTATAAAAATAATTAATTAAGGAGGCGATATGGCCGCAAAGTCTCATGAAATGAGTAATTTTGCGGTCATATTTTATGTTTTTAATATGTTATCGACAATGAATTTCAAGAAACTGTTTGTTATCACCATGCTCTTCGTAGCTGGTGTCACAACAACGATGGCACAGCAGATGCCTGCCATCCCAGTTGATTCCGATGTGAAGATTGGTAAACTGGACAACGGACTGACTTACTACATCCGTCACAATGCGTGGCCCGAACAGCGGGCTGAATTCTATATCGCTCAGCGCGTGGGTTCTATCCAGGAGAACGATGACCAGCGTGGCCTGGCTCACTTCTTGGAGCATATGTGTTTCAATGGTACAGAGAACTTCAAAGGAAACGGCATCGTGAAATGGTGTGAGACTATCGGCGTGAAGTTCGGACATGACCTGAATGCCTATACTTCAATCGACCAGACGGTCTACAACATCTCTAATGTGCCCACCACCCGCGAGGGTATCATTGACTCTTGTCTGCTTATCCTGCATGACTGGGCCGACGGTTTGCTGCTTGAGGCCGACGAGATTGACAAGGAGCGTGGCGTGATTCATGAGGAGTGGCGCCTGCGCACCAGTGCTCAGCAGCGAATGCTGGAGCGTGACCTGCCCCGACTGTATCCTAACTCAAAATATGGCTACCGTATGCCTATCGGTACGATGGAGATTATCGACAACTTCAAGCCCGAGGCATTGCGTGCCTATTACGAGAAGTGGTATCGTCCTGACAATCAGGCTATCATTGTCGTAGGTGATGTTGACGTGGACAAGGTAGAGCAGAAGATCAAGAACCTCTTTGCCCCCATCAAGATGCCAGCTAACCCTGCTGCTGTCGTGGCTGAGGCCGTACCTGACAATCAGGAGACCATCATCGTGGTCGATAAGGACAAAGAGATGCAGTACAGCATCGTAGAACTGATGTTCAAGACCGATCCTATCCCTGATGAGATCAAGGCTAATATGCAGTATCTGATTATCGATTACCTGAAAAATGCCTGCTTGGGTATGCTCAATGACCGTCTGGCAGAACTGGCTCAGAAAGCCGACTGCCCCTATCTGCAGGGTAGCGTGGGCTATGGTGAGTACTTGTTGTCAAAGACCAAGGATGCCTTTGAGGTAAGCGTACTGCCGAAGGAGGGTCAGACCGAGGCTGCTTTGAAGGCCGCTTTCATCGAGGCTCGTCGTGCTGCACAGTTTGGCTTTACTGCCACGGAGTATCAGCGTTACAAGTCTAACTTCACTAGTCAGTTGGACAAACAGTATTCTAATAAGGACAAGCGCTTCAACAAGCAGTTTGTGAACGAATATGTGCAGAACTATCTGGATAATGAGCCCATTCCCAGTCTGGATGACTATTATCAGGTGATGAAGCAACTGGTACCGGCTCTGCCTTTGGAGGCTGTCAACGAACTGATGACACAGTTCTTTGAGGACAAGGACTCTAACATGGTAGTTCTCAACTTCAATCAGGAAAAGGATGGTGCCGTTTATCCTACAGAGGCTTCCCTGAAGAAAGCTATCGATGAGGCCCGTGCCACTCAGGTAGAGGCCTACGTGGATAATGTGAAGAATGAGCCCCTTATCGCCAACCTGCCTAAGTCTGGCAAGATAACCAAGGAACTCTCAGGTCTGAAATTCGACAGCAACGAACTGACACTGAGTAATGGCGTGAAGGTAATCTTGAAGAAGACCGACTTGAAGAAGGATCAGGTGATCCTCTATGGTGAGGGATTCGGTGGCAGTTCTCTCTATGGTGAGCAGGACTTTGCCAATATCAAGATGTTCGATGATGTCATTGAGGCCAGCGGACTGGGTAATTTCTCACATACCGAACTGGAGAAGGCTCTGGCTGGTAAGATTGCCGGTGCAAGCCTCTCGTTGGATGCTGACCGTGCCTATATCAACGGTTCGTCCACACCTGCCGACGTAGAGACGATGCTGCAACTCGTTTACCTCTACTTCACCAATATCAATAAGGATCAGGAGTCGTACGACAACATGATGAAGACCACTGAGCTGATGCTGAAGAACAAGCTGCTGCAGCCCGAGTCGGTATTCAATGACTCCCTGCACCTCACCCTTTCTTGCCACAACAAGCGTTTTGCACCGATGACTACTGAAGATCTTCAGAAAGTCAGTTACGACCGCATCCTTCAGATGGCTAAGGAGCAGACGGCCAATGCTGCTGCCTTCACCTTTACTATCATCGGTAACTATGACGAGGCCACCATCCGTCCGTTCATCGAGCAGTATCTGGGTTCTCTGCCATCACAGAAGAAAGTCGTAAAAGGCAAGGATGTGGATACCTACTTCAAGGGCGAGGTCATCAACGACTTCAAGCGTAAGATGGAGACACCGAAGGCCATTGCCGTGATGACTTGGATGAACGACAAGATGAACTATTCGCTGCAGAATATGATCCGTACCTCTATGGTAGGACAGATTCTCACGATGATCTATACCGAGAAGATTCGCGAGGAGGCTTCAGCTGCCTATAGTGTTGTGGCCCAGTCTGGCATGCAGCGCGACGACTTCCGCACCTTGACCCAGTTGCTGGTTTACTGCCCCATGAAACCTGAGAAGGGCGACGTTGCCACGAAGATCATGAAGGAAGAGGTAGAGGCTATGGTCAAGAGCGTGGATGCCGAGAAGCTGAACAAGGTGAAAGAGTATATGCTGAAAGAGGTTGACGACCAGGCAAAGACCAATAACTACTGGCTGCGCCAGCTGAACCGTATGCGTAAGTTCGGCATTGATACCCACACCAACTATAAGGCTGTGGTTCAGGCACAGACGCCAGAGACCATCGCTGAGTTCATGAAGGAATTCCTGAAGCCAGGCAACCGTGCCGAGGTCATCATGCTTCCTGAGGAGTAATCGACAATACATGACAAGAAACGTCACAATAGCCATACTATGTGCTGTCCTGCTGTGCTTCAGCAGGACAGCCTTGTCTCAGACAGACGGTCAACGCCATGAGCACACCCGTATTGACGACTATGTGCAGTATGTGCCTATGGCAGCAGGTTTAGGCCTGGGATGGCTTGATGTAGAGGCCAAGCACAGCGGCAGGGATCGTGTGCTCCTTACGGGAACGGCCTTCTGCGCACTGACGGCATTGGCTGGCGGACTGAAATACACCATCCATGAGCGTCGTCCCGATGGCACCGACAACAAATCCTTCCCTTCGGGTCATGCTGCCCGTGCTTTTATGGGGGCGGAAATGATTCGTATGGAATATGGCACAGGCCTGGGCATTGCGGCCTATGGAACAGCCCTTGGTGTGGCCTGTCTGCGTGTCTATAACGACCGCCATTGGTGGTATGACGTGGCAGCTGGAGCAGGCATCGGCATCCTTTCCACCCATATCGCCTATTGGTTGCTGCCCGTGGAGAAACGTATCCTTGGCTGGGATGAGGAAGATGACATGGTCATCGTGCCTACTTATCAGTGGGAAACGAAAAGTGTGGGGGTATCCCTGTCTTATCGTTTTTAACCGAAATACTGACTGAAATTTGGCTATCTCGCAAAAACTCAGTAACTTTGCACCCTCAAATCAAACAACATTATTTTTAGAATATGTCATATCTATTTTCTTCAGAATCAGTCTCTGAGGGTCATCCCGATAAGGTGGCCGATCAGATTTCAGATGCCATATTAGACCAGTTCTTGGCTTACGACGACAAAGCTCGTGTGGCCTGCGAGAGTTTCGTGACTACCGGACAGGTGGTCATCATGGGCGAGGTGCGCAGCGAGGTGTATATAGACCTGCAGACCATTGCCCGCAACACCATCAAGAAGATTGGCTATACCAAGGCAGAGTATCAGTTTGACGGCAACTCCTGCGGCATCCTCACCGCCATTCATGAGCAGAGCGCCGACATCAACCGCGGTGTTGACCGTGAGGATGATGAGAACCAAGGTGCTGGCGACCAGGGCATGATGTTTGGCTATGCCACCAACGAGACGGAGAACTATATGCCTGTGAGCCTTGACCTGGCCCACCTCATTATGCGTACACTGGCCGATATCCGCAAGGAAGGCAAGTTGATGCCCTACCTGCGTCCCGACTCCAAGAGTCAGGTCACCATACAGTATTCTGATGCCGGCATTCCAGAGCGCATTGACACCATTGTGGTTTCCACACAGCACGATGAGTTTGATGAAGACGAGAAAATGTTGGCAAAGATCAAGGACGACGTCATCAATATTCTCATTCCCCGTGTGAAAGCACAGATTCACTCTGAAAAGGTGTTGGCCCTCTTCAATGATGACATCAAATACTACGTGAACCCCACAGGTAAGTTCGTTATTGGTGGCCCTCATGGCGACACAGGTCTGACTGGTCGTAAGATCATCGTTGATACCTACGGAGGCAAGGGCGCTCATGGTGGCGGTGCCTTCAGTGGTAAGGACTCTTCAAAGGTGGATCGCTCAGCAGCTTATGCCGCTCGCCACATTGCCAAGAACATGGTGGCAGCTGGTGTGGCCGACGAGATGCTGGTGCAGGTGAGCTACGCCATCGGTGTGGCTAAGCCTATGAATATCTATGTCAACACCTATGGTCGCTCTCGTGTAAAAATGAGTGACAGTGAGATTGCCAAGAAGATTGAAACCCTCTTCGACCTGCGTCCAAAAGCTATTGAGCGCACACTGAAACTGCGTCAGCCGATGTATCTGGAGACGGCAGCCTATGGCCATATGGGTCGCCAGTCAGAAGTGATCAAGAAGACCTTTACCAGTCATTACCACGAGACGAAAACGATGGAAGTGGAACTCTTTACGTGGGAGAAACTGGACCGTGTAAACGATATCCGACAGGCATTTGGACTATAAGATTCTTGTCAACGATTCATTGCTGTGCGCCGATTCGGTGCACAGCAGTAGTTTTGGGGTGGTGGGAGAACCAGTACCCGAACTGCTGAGTCTTGACAGCACCATGAATCTCATCCTGATGGGATGTCTTGTCTTTTTTATTGTAGCATTAGCCCACTCCTATCAGTTCTTTATCCGCCAGACGAGTAGTTTTTTCTATGAGTCGCATGACGATGAGATTGAGAACTATACCATGCAGGAGCATTTGTTGCAAGTGGCCATCATCGTCATGGGATGCCTGTTGCTGGCTATCTCAACATTTATTCCTGCTGTTCAGTTGCTGGCTCCCCATCAGACCTTTCCCAATCAGGTTGAGACCATCCTGCTTTTCTCGTTGTATATCTTAGGCTATCTGTTTGTCAAATTATTCGTACAATATGTGGCGAATGTGGTATTCTTTGGCAGGCGGCGGTCGAAACATTTTCTTGGCATTCAGGTGTTCATTACTGCTTGCACGTCAATCCTGTTTTTGCCCATTGCATTCCTTCTGATATATTCCGAGGTTGATGCCCTTTTTTTGCTTGTTTGCCTCGTTTTTGTTCTTATAATGAACAAAATATTGTCTTTTTATAAGGTTTGGAACACTTTTTTCCGTCAAAATGGTCTTTTTCTGCAAATAATTTTGTACTTTTGCACCCTCGAAATCGCACCCCTTGCCGCAGCGGGCGGTATTTGGCTCTCGATTTTCAACGGATTGAAATAATTTTTAGGATATTAGAGAATGATTAAAAAGATTCTGGTTTCGCAACCAAAACCTTCAAGTGAAAAGTCACCTTACTACGATATCGCTAGCAGGTTTGACGTTGAATTGGTGTTTCGTCCCTTCATCAAGGTAGAAGGTATCAGCGCCCGAGAGTTTCGTACTCAGAAAGTCAGCATCCTTGACCATACGGCAGTAGTGTTCACTTCGCGCCATGCTATTGACCACTTCTTTAATTTGGCAAAGGAGCTGCGTGTCACCATTCCTGAGGACATGAAGTATTTCTGTGTCACTGAGACCATTGCTCTCTATATCCAGAAATATGTGCAGTACCGTAAGCGTAAGGTGTTCTTCGGCAATACGGGTAAGATTGATGATCTGTTGCCCACGATGATCAAGCACAAGACCGAGAAGTACCTTGTGCCTATGAGCGATGTACACAACGACTCTATCAGCAAGTTGCTCGACTCAAGGAAACTGCTGCATACCGAGTGTGTGATGTACAAGACCGTGAGCAACGACTTCACCGACGAGGAGATCAAGACCTTCGACTACGATATGCTGCTCTTCTTCAGCCCTGCAGGTATTGAGTCGTTGACCAAGAATTTCCCCAACTTCGATCAAGGCAACATTGCCATCGGCACCTTCGGCCCCGCCACAGCCAAAGCCGTACACGACGCCGGTCTTCGCCTTGACCTCGAGGCTCCCACCGAGAAATATCCCTCGATGACGGGTGCCTTGCAGCACTATCTGCTGATGCAGGAAGACTAATTCACCTTAATATATATATTATATAGTGACGGCTCCAGCACGTTTCAAGAAACAGGAGCGAATCGTCAGCCAGAAACTGATAGAGGAACTCTTCAGTGGGAACCAGAGCCAATCTCTGGCCGTCTTTCCACTTAGGGCCGTGTATATGCAGCGAGAGCGCCAAGAAGGGCAAGAGCCCGTCGAGGTGCTCGTTAGCGTTTCTAAGAAAAGGTTCCATCATGCCGTTGATCGCAACCGCGTGAAGCGACAGATACGCGAGGCCTACCGCCTGCAAAAACAGATGCTCATAGAGCAGGTGCCCGATGGCCAGGCTGTGGAGATTGCCTTTATATGGCTTTCCGACCAGCATCGCCCCTCAGCCGAGGTCAGCACTAAGGTGTGCCACCTGTTGGAACGCATAGCAAGAAAAGTCAGGCACTAAGGCGTATGAGGCTCATCTGGCATTATATAGTGCTCGTGCTGAAGTGGATTCTGCTGATGCCCATCATCTTCTACCAGCGATGCATCAGTCCCTTCACGCCCCCTGCCTGCCGATTCACGCCCACCTGCTCGCAATATGCCAAAGAGGCCATCATCAAACACGGGCCTGTCAAGGGGCTCGGCTTGGCCATCTGGCGTATTCTGAGATGCAATCCCTGGGGAGGCAGCGGCTATGATCCCGTGCCGTAGGGAGTTAAGAGTTAAGAGTTAAGAATTAAGAATTAAAATATATGAGAAAGAACTTTGTAGAAGAACTGCGCTGGCGCGGTATGCTGGCACAGATTATGCCAGGTACTGAGGAACTGCTCCAGAAGGAGATGGTGACCGCCTACCTGGGCACCGACCCCACGGCCGATTCACTGCACATCGGTCACCTCTGCGGCATCATGATGCTGCGCCACCTACAGCGTTGCGGCCATAAGCCCATCATCCTCGTTGGCGGTGCCACAGGTATGATTGGCGACCCCTCGGGAAAGAGTCAGGAGCGCAACCTGCTCAACGACGAGACGCTGCGCCATAACCAGGAGTGCATCAAGGCCCAGGTGGCTAAGTTCCTCGACTTCGAGAGCCAGGAGCCCAATGCTGCCGAGATGGTGAACAACTACGACTGGATGAAGAACTTCACCTTCCTCGACTTTGCCCGTGAGGTGGGTAAACACATCACCGTGAACTATATGATGGCGAAGGAGAGCGTGCAGCAGCGCCTCAACGGTACGGCTCGCGACGGCCTTAGCTTCACCGAGTTCACCTACCAGCTCCTTCAGGGCTACGACTTCCTGTACCTCTATCAGCACAAGGGCGTGAAGCTGCAGCTGGGTGGCAACGACCAGTGGGGCAACATGACCACCGGCACCGAGCTCATCCGCCGCACGCTGGGCAACGAGGTGGAGACCTTCGCCCTGACCTGTCCGCTTATCACCAAGAGCGATGGTAAGAAGTTTGGTAAGACCGAATCAGGAAATATCTGGCTCGATCCCAAGCGCACCACACCTTACCGTTTCTATCAGTTCTGGCTCAACGTCAGCGACGACGATGCCGAGCGCTACATCAAGATCTTCACCTCTCTCGACAAGGAGACCATCGATGCCCTCACCGAGGAGCACAAGCAGGATCCTGGTCGCCGTGTGCTACAGAAGCGCCTGGCTGAGGAGGTCACCCTGCTGGTACACTCTCAGGAAGCCCTTGACATGGCTATCGAGGCCTCAAACATCCTCTTTGGCAAGTCAACCAAGGAAGCCCTCGAGAAGCTCGACGAGCAGACCTTCCTCGACGTCTTCGACGGTGTAGAGAAGTTCGAGATTTCCAAGGATCAGCTGGGTCAGCCCGCTGTAGAACTCTTCACCACGGCAGCTCCCGTCTTCCCCTCGAAGGGTGAGATGCGTAAGATGGTGCAGGGTGGTGGTGTGGCGCTGAACAAAGAGAAGCTCACCGACCAGAACCGTCTTATCACCTCTGACGACCTCATCGACGGCAAGTATCTGTTGGCTCAGAAGGGCAAGAAGAATTACTATCTTCTGACCGTAAAATAATAATAGGTTGCGAAATGTTTGACGGGATGCCAAGTGTTTCGCAACTTCTTTTTTTAGCCTAAACTTTAACAATATAATCATGAAGAGAACATTCATTAATCGAACAACATTACTGCGAACGACGATGTCACTTGCAGTGGTGATGCTCACTTCTTTAAGCATGTGGGCAGCAGATATTACGCAGAACACGGCTGTAGTAATCAACAGTGGTAACAAGGCGACCTACAACAACAAGAGTGTCGCTGGTACCGTGCCGGCAAGTTCCTATGCGGGTAACAATGCAACCTTTACCAGTGCCGGTGCCATCGTGGTGGACGGAATCGAACTGAACCTGACCATCGACGGCTTCAACACCGACTATTCCGAGGCCCTTTCGCCCCGTTCGGGTATCGCCCTGGCTAACGGTGCCACGCTGCACCTGACCGTCAATGGCACAAACACCCTGAAGGCAGGCTTTGGCGGTGCAGGCATTTCTGTGCCTGCCGGTTGTACGCTGGAGATAACCGCTGCCAGTACTGGTACGCTGAATGCTACCGGTGGCAAGAACTACGGTGGTGGTGCCGGTATTGGTTCGCTGGGTAATCGCCAAAACACACAGACCCAGGCCTACATGATTGTTCCGCAGGGCTTGGGAACGATCATCATTAATGGTGGTACTATCAATGCTCAAGGCGGAACGTGGTATGTTTATTACGATAAGGCTGGTGGCGCTGCTGGTATCGGCAGCGGTGAAGATAGCGGTTTGACAATGACGAATCCTCCTTTTGGAGACAATTCCTATGTTAACAACATCACGGGCAGCATCACCATCAATGGCGGTACTGTCAATGCTACTGGTGGCTTTGCTGCTGCTGGTATCGGTGGTGGTAATACGGGAGCCGTGAAGACCATCACTATCAATGGTGGTACGGTGACGGCTAATGGCAGCGATGGTGCTGCTATCGGCTTGGGATACAATGCAGCGATAGATGGCACACTGACTTGTCCGACTATTGTGTTTACTGGCGGTACCACCACAGCGAATGGCAACATCGGCTATGGCAAGGTGCTCATGGCTGGTCATGACATAGACGGAAAGGTGACTATCGGTGCTGGCGCTAACGTGACATGCAGTGGTTCCATCAAGCCGTTTGATGCGGCAACTATTCCCGCAAACAGTTATATTGATGCCGATGGCAATAGGCAGACAGCCCAGAAACCCACATCTGTTCTGAACATGTACGACTGGACTGAAGGCTGGTGGGTGGTTGACCAGTATTCGGAGTATAACGAACGTGTGGTTGTCACTGGCACCGTCAACCTGATTATTAACGACGGCGTGACGCTGAATGCCAAAAAGGGTATCCAGGTGCATCGCGGCAATACGTTGAACATCTATACCCAGCAGAGCGGTACGGGTCTTATCAAGGCCACTGGCGACTCTGGAAATGCCGGCATCGGTGGCGGCTATGTAAATAAGAGATCGGGCACGTTTGAAGATAAGAGCTGTGGTACTATCAATATCTATGGCGGCACGATTGAGGCCAGAGGTGGCAGTTCTGGTGCAGGTATCGGTTGCGGATATATCAAGTCTGAGACTACCGATGGTGGCACCATCAATATCTATGGTGGCACTGTGACGGCCTGGGGTAATGATGCCAGTGCCGGTATCGGTAGTGGCGAGTTATCACAAGGCAACAGCTACACCAATCCCCAGACAGTCCATATCTATGGCGGTCGTGTCACAGCCTATAACGGAGGCTCTGGCAGTGCTGCTATTGGTAAAGGCAGAAATGGTAAGGATGGTACGACGACGCTGGGTTGGACCAATGCCACCGATGCCATCTATGCCAATGGCTATAGCGGTACGGTCACCCTGACCAGCGACTTTATGCTGGAGAATAGCGAGACGGCTGCCGAGAGATCCAATATCAGCGGCAGATTGATGGTTACGCCAGTCGTCGTCTCTTTTGCTGCTGGTGGCGGTTCTGGCCAAATGAACAATGTTAAAACGGCCTATGGTCGCCACTATTCTTTACCTTCTTGCACGTTTACTCCCCCCACAGACAAGGAGTTCGACAGGTGGTATGTTGACGGAATAAGCTATAATGTGGGCGATGAGATTGTTGTCACTGAAAACACCCAGGTCAAGGCCATGTGGAAAGAAGCCCCTCGCACCGTTCAGTTCAATCTGAAAGGCCACGGCGATGCCGTGACCAGTCAAGTGGTTGACTATGACGGTATGGCTGCCGAGCCTGCCGCACCGTCGGCCGTCGGCTACACCTTTGGTGGCTGGTTCAAGGAGCAGGCCTGTGTCAACCGCTGGAATTTCGCCACAGACCACGTCACTCACCATACCACGCTCTATGCTAAGTGGACGGAGAACGCCTATTCCATAGCCTACCACCTCAACGGTGGCGTAGAGACCACCAGCAACCCCCTGTCCTATACCGTTGAGGATGCCGACATCACCCTTGCAGCTCCTGTAAAGACCGGCTATACCTTTACCGGTTGGACCTATGAAGGTCAGGACGAGCCAGTGCTGAGTGTGAAGATTACCAAGGGCTCTACGGGCAACAAGAGCTTTACTGCCCACTGGCAGATAGCCCAGTTCACCATCACCTTCGATACCGGTGGCGGCACTGCTGTTGACCCCATCACTCAGGACTACAACACTGCGGTCAGCTGGCCCTCAGCATCTCCCAAGAAGGCTAAGCACATCTTCATAGGTTGGGAAAACCTGCCTTCCAAGATGCCTGGCGAGAACACCACGGTAAATGCCATCTGGGTCAGCGTGTATCCTGAAGAGGCCAGAGAGGCCACCTGCTCAGATGCGGGAATGATAGCCTGTTACTATGCCTATGGCGACTACTATCGTGAGGAGTCTGACGGCATCACCTATACCAAGCTGTATCCCAGTGACTACAAAACGCCTGCCTTGGGACATATCTGGACCAATCCTACATGGACGTGGGATCACCTATCCAGCGATGGCAAGCTGGCGGCAACTCTCTTGCTGACCTGTAGCCGTTGCTCTCGTCCCGACCATTCCCTTACCAATAATTTTACTACCGAGGTGACCACCGAGCCTACTGTCGATACCGATGGCGTACTGACTTACACCGCCAATATCGAGGTAGACGGCACCAACTATAGTGACACCTATGATGAAGTCATACCCAGAACGGGCGTCGCTGCTATGATTGGCACTACGGAGTATCCTTATCTGAAGACGGCGCTTGCTGCAGCCAACGACGGCGATGTGGTGACGCTCTGTCAGGATGTCTACGATCCCTCTGTGACCTATGGCACTCCTATCTCTTTGCATAAGTCAGTCATTCTCGATATGAACGAGCACAGCGTTTATGCGGCAGGCCTCTGTCTGGACAACAGTCTGACGCTGAAGAACGGCACGTTTACTGGTCGCATCAACAACTTCTCAACGGGAAGCCACCATACCCTGACATTAGATAATGCCACGCTGAACTGTGAGGGATTCTATGACAGCGAGTATGATTTCTGGCAAACCGGCATAGAATGGCTGGCAACCGACATCGCCGTTACCAACGGCAGCGTGATGTATATCGCTGGTAGCACCTACCTGGGTGGCGGTGACGACGATGGCTTCAACCTGACTATCGACGACAACTCCAGCGTGGTGCTGTCGAATGCCATCCTTGGTGGATACAACAATACGAGGGTGAGAAGCGAGTTTGCCAAATACCTCCCTGCAGGCTATGCTATCAACGACGAGGGCAAGGTGGAATACGACCATAGCGTGTATGGCGGCTTCGTAACGCTCCAGCCCAACTCCCTCAATCTCGCCGCTAAGCTGGCCAACGGTGCCTACTGGACCACCTACTACAACGGCACTACGGGCTACAAGATCGATGTCAACGAGAATGCCTGTGCCTATACCGCCACCGTCAGTGGCAACACCGTCACGCTGCATAAGCTGGGCAAGGTCATCCCTGCCGCCACTGCCGTGATCCTTGTTTGCGACGACAACGCCATCACGATGACCGCCAGCAGCGATGTTGCTGAGCATTTCGTCGGCAACGACCTCCAAGGCGTGGATGTCGTCACGCCCACCTCATCGCTGGGCACTGGCTCGTTCTATGTGCTGGGCAACAAGAACTCCCATTTCGGATTCCATGAGTACACAGGCACCAGTATGCCTGCCCGCAAGGCTTATCTGATGCTGCCCAGTGCAGCCCGTCAGCTGACTATGGTCTTCGAGGACGAGGAAGCCACAGGCATCACGAACCATCTATCACCCATCACCCCTCACCCCTCACCCCTCTTCGATCTGCAGGGTCGCCAGGTGGCTCAGCCCACCCGTGGCCTCTACATCGAGAATGGAAAAAAGGTCGTTATTAAATAAGTAAACAAGATGAAGAAAACATATATTTCCCCGATAGTGGAGGTAGAGGAGATTCAGCAGATGCAGCTGCTCTGTGCCAGTCCACAGAATCTTGACTCAGCACCCCTCGACATCCTGCAGGATGACGAAGATGATATCCAAGACAAAGAAGATATCTGGTAAAAAGACAGACGAATGCGAGCGGCACTTCCGCTCGCATTCATTATTTTATCAGCACCTTGCGGCCTTGGGTGATGTAAAGTCCCTTTTGCAACGGCCTGTCTTTCAGCCTCCTGCCATCCAGCATATGATACTGGGGGGTGGGGGAGGGGTGTTGTGTCAGACTGGCGATGCCCGTGTGGCTGCCCTCCCTGATCTGGGCGAAGTTCTGCCAGCCTTGTGCGTTGGCATAGGCGTCGCGTGCACCTACGGGTACCCAAAGCGTCGCATTGGTGTAGGTATCATCCTCAAACATATTCGAGTGGTTGATGGTGGGAGGCGTGGTGCCCAGCATCGTGATATCTTTCAGACCCGTACACCCCGAGAAGGCAAGGGGGCGTACAAGGTTTACTGATGCAGGGATCGTGACGCCCGTCATCCCCGTGGCCTGGAAAGCAAGGTATTCTATGGCTTCCACGGGCATTCCGATGACCTCGGCGGGTATGACGATGTCGCCAGTGAGCTTGTTGTTGATGATGCTGCTCGTGTTGCGGTAGTTGTCATAGACGATGACCTGATTACTCGTGGGGTAGTAAGAGAACGACATCTCCTGACCATCGTCCAAGAGCTGGGAGAACTGGCCGCCAGTGGTGTAGAAGCTCTGCCTCAACACGCCGCCCATAAGCTCCATCTGCCCATAGCCTTCCGTGTCGTGGTATTTCTTCAGCTGTCCCATGGGCGCCCAGAAGCGCATCTCCTCAGGCGTGTCCTTAAAGGCATTCTCGCCTATGAGTGGCGGATTCTCGGGATAATATCTGTTGAACCCGATGTCGAGCAGTCCCTTGCAGCCTTCGAAGGCCGCCTTGCCGATGGAGTCGAGCTTGGCGGGGAGGATGACGCCCCGCAGTGAGGTGTCTTCGTAGTAGATGCTGTCGTTGAGTGCCGAGAAGTCCACGCTGATGAAGTTGCCCTCGGCATCCTGTACGCCGTCGGCCAGCGTGCTGGGCAGCTGGAGCCACAGCGTTGCGCTGCTCTCGCCCTCCTGATCCTCTGCTTTTCTCAGAACCAGGCTTCTTGCTTCCGTGGGGTCGTAAAGGATGATGCTGTTGTAGCGGGGCGAATGGCCGTTGCCCAGTCCGTAGCCGCCACCAGGACGGTTGTAGCCATAGTAGCTGTTGCCACTGGTCTTGTCGTAAAACTCCCACACCTTTCCGTCAATAGTGCTCGAGCCCTGTATGTGCTGGAACTCGTTCCATCCCACGGTCTCGCAGTAGGTCTTCACCATGCCGTCGCCAGGCTTGAGTATGGCGTTGGCATAGACAGAGGGGTGGAACACCTGTCCGCCACTCGCTGTAGGTTTCTTGCATTTCGCAATCACCGTCTTCACGCCATAGAAAGCCGCGAACAGCTCGTTGGGCAGCGCTGACGTGTTGGGGCCGATGGTGATAGAGCGCACGTTGGCAGCAGGGCTTGACGACTGACTTTTCCAAGTATAGGGGAACACGCCACTATCACGAGATTGATCGTCTTTATAGGCGGTGACAAAGAAAGAATATTCCCTCTCCATATACGCGCCGTTCACGTAGTAGCCCTTCTTCACTGGCTGAGCGAGGCGTTCGGGCAGCTCATAGTCCGTAGGCAGGTCGCCGTCGTAGTATTGCCACATATAGCAGCAGTAGTTGCCCTGGGTGCCCAGCACCTCGGGGTCAGACTGGCTCGCTACGAAGATGTAGTCCACACCGTCGTACCTTGAAAGGATAAGATCGCCGTCGAACACCAGGCGATAGGGGGCATCGGGCGTACCCTCGTAGATGCGAGGAATGGCACCATAGCACACGGGGTTCTTTCCCATCAGCTCCTCACCACACTGCAGATAGCCGCAGCCAAAATTCTTCCTGCACCCCCGCGGCACCCATAGCGTCAGCTGCCTGGGGCCATAGAGATCATTATACGTGGGCTGCTCAGGGTCGTCGCCAAAGAATTTCGGATACCTGTAGTCAGGATAGATAGCCTGCTCGAAATCCACAATCAGATTTTCCAGCTCAGGCATCTCGGCCAGGAAATAGCCACCGATGGCTCCTCTGCCTTCCGTCTCTTCATTCTCCGTCAGAAGCGACTTGGGGAGGTGCAGCTTTTTGATGGTCGAGCTCTTGAAGCCTCCGAAATACCAGCAGCCCTCGGGCACGCGGTAATCCTTTATCTTCCAGTCAAAATAAGTGGCTTTTGTAAAAACCTTATAGTTCTGCGGCAGTTCCACGCTTTCCAGAAACGGGCAGTAAGACCATCCGCCCACCACCTCGCATCCTTCCTCAAACACCAGTTTGCGCATACAGCCGCTAATGTTGATCTTCTGAAGGTAGTCAGCCGTGATGCTGCCAGGTATGCGCAGTTCTGCTATGGAGCTATTGCCAGGCATCTCCAGCATATTGATGCTTTTCACCGTATTCGGAATGGTCACTGCCGTCACCGTCTCGGGTATATACAGACAATGCTCATTATTGTATGTTTTAGAATAGGTGTCGATGCGAGTTACCGTGTACTGCTTCCCATTGATAGTCAAATGCGAGGGGATGTCAATACGCGTCTTACTGAAGCTTTCCAGATTATAGTAGTCGTAGCCCAGGAGGGTAGCTTCTGTGCCATCGTCGGCATAGTAGAAAACCAGCCTATAACCTGAATTTTCATCAATCATGTATTCAAAGGCTTTCGCCATCGACTCCGATGCCACAGCCAGCATCGCCACCATCATCAGGATCAGATTTCTTGTTTTCATAAGGATTTTCGTTTTATGTCGTTGCAAATATACGCATTATTTCCGAACGAACAAAGAAAGAGTAAAAAAAAAACTAGTAATGGGGGAGTGCATCTAATGCCAAATACTTTTCATATATGCTGATGTGGCAGTTCGAACACCTCGAAGTGGTAGTTCGCGGAGCGCGAACCCCTAGCTCGTGACCCGCGAACCGGCACATCCTCTGCCGTGAACCACTACCTCCTTTGCTATAAAACAGAAACTTGTTCGCAAGACTCCCCCCAAATGGCTTAAAATCTTCTGCGACCCCGATGAATACAGGGCTTGCGCTGGGTGGGGTCTTGCTCAAACACTCCACCCAACACTCCACCCAACAGTAACCCCAACACTCCACCCAACAGTAACCCCAACACTCCACCCTGTTGGATTTCTCATCAAGATGACTTGAATGACGTGGGTGGGGTGTTGGGGGGAGTGTTAGGGGGAGTCCTGGGGTTAGTGTTGTGCTAACACTAACCCCTCCACTTCCCCTTTACACAAAGGCTTTTCAGACGATTGGGTGGGGTGTATGGGCTAAAAAGTAGCCTTTCCTTTCAATCTATCCTAGTGATTATATGAATCAAAGACCTGTGATCCACAAGATAGATACGTTCGTAATCACTTTTGAAGGATTCTTGCAGAGTGTAGCCTAAAGCAGATCAAGGTCCCACGATCTCTGATACTTTTGAGTTTAGCGCCTAGTCATCAATCCGTACTACCTTACCATCGTAGAAATAAACTCTAGTCTTATAGTTATAACACCACACAACGCTTTGTCCATTACTTGTTGTCGTGCGATATGTATTTAAAGGACGTTCCCAAGCATCCCTTACCATTTCAGTTGTCATGCCAATTGATATCTGATGATTGCCAACTAAATTACCCTTTTCTACTCCATATTTTCCAATCATCTGTTGTTTAAATAAATGACTTTGTTCTTGTTTTCTCTTCTCTAATTGTTGATTCCTTAGTTGTCTATCCTTATCACGCTGAGCTTGAGCAATCTTAGGTCTTTTATATAAAGTCTCTAAATCTTTTTTAGACAGCCAATATAAATCACTTTGCGAATCCCTTAGAAAAACGGAAATATCCCATTTTTGAGAGGAGCTACGAGGAGCCCCATGTGCAGAAATAAAATCATTTTTATCGTATCCATATTTTATCATCTCAATCTTCTGGGCAAAAGCCCCTGTTTTCTCACCTTGCAGTATCAAGTAAAAAGACGATTCTTTCATAACAACATCTTTTACTATAAAACTATTATCATTTAGTTTTATTGGATCACCCGTAATACCATCAGTCAACACATTTACCATCTGAAGGCTATCATACGTTATATATCCACATACCATATTGGATCCAATAAACTTACATGCTTCATTATAAAAACGTAGATAAATCATTTTGTCTTCATGAAAAGGAGGATAATTTCTATTTAATTGGCAATAATAACTAGTAGATGAATCTTGATTCTTAATCGTATCAACTGATGTAAAAACTACATAGCGAAGAAATTTCTCTACAAATACCTTGTTTTCATTACCTTTAAGCAATATTTCTTTTTTAAACTCATGTATACTTTTATCATTAGGATAATCGTATCCATAATTATAATGAGTTAATCCCGCAGCCTCTCGAACAGAATTTTCGTTTTCTATACAAAACACATATCCAGAGATGAAATAATAACCCGCAGGTATTTCTGATGTGGATACGGCCTTGCCCTTGCTGTTTATTGCAAACTCTTGATTCCTTAATTCATAAGGCCGTGGTAAGAATATTGTATCTCCTGTTAAATTTATATCCAGTAAATCAGAATTATAATATGGTTTTAGGAGCCATTTCTTATCTTTAGGTAGAACCGAAGGAAATACAGCATCAAAATCTATATCACGACTATAGTAATTTTTTGTAGCAGTAAGCGAATCAATATACTCATTGCCAAAAATCTTGATTTGTGCATTCATTTTTTGTCCTAAAAAGAACAAAAGCATTGTTGCTATTATTACTTTTTTCATATTCATATTTATTTATATTAGTACCATTCTCTTAACCAGAACTCATCAAAGAGGTCACTCTCTGTATCTGGAAATTCTTCGCCCTCTTTCCATCCAATAACCTCATAGAAAGAAAGTAGTTCCCATTTTACTACCTTACAATCGTCACACTGATTTTGCAAAGAATTAAACCATTCCTCACTTCGGTCAAAAAACGATATTACCCAAAAATGCTTTTTATATGAATTACGTCCTTTGTCGTGATAATATGCATTCACAGTATAAGCATATTTTTTCAATTGATCATCGTGAATTAAAGTATAAGCTTTATTTTCAATTACAACAAGATGCCGCTCTGTCTGATTATTAACTTCTATTTCTATCTCAGCCGTCAAATCAATGCGTTCCCATTGTTTCCATACCTCTACACGGTTGATTTTGACATCGGAGTCATTTTCCTTTTCAATCAACTTGAAAAGAACGCTTCGTGCTATTTTGTGCAACCAGTCGTTTTTTTCTTCTTTAGCCAAACGTAGCAACCATGAAATTTGATAGTCTAGCATTGCCTCGTAGCCGTGATTGCTACGAGAGCTGTCTTGCATAAAAAGTGATTTTTTCATATTTTGAATATTGCTTTTAATTGAATAATAATAACTTTCCGTAACAATTGTCACTCAGTACTTCAATGTCGTGTACACTTGCTGCCATTGGTAACAAAAACATCAAAAGAAGTAGAATTTGTTTTTGATAATTATATTGTTTTAGGTTACTATTGCTATCAAATACACACAAAAAGAAAACGTGGACAATTTACTTCGTCTACGTTCTCGAGGTATCGGCAAACACCTATGTAGCTTAAACGAGTAAATGCCCACGCCAAACGGCGTGAACTATCTACTTCAGTTCTTGCTACATCTTGAAATTTTTGCCGATTTTCGAGAACAAGAATCAAAAGTGGACGTTCCAGTCTTATGTCCTTATTATATGTTTATCTGCTCATAGGCATGTTGGTTTTGTTTAAGATTTGTTTTTATTACTTTTCCCATGCATCCCAATCAGTCTCAGAGAGATAGCGGGAAACATGTTCCTTTAATTCGATAATTTCGCTATGTATAACAGCCCATACAGTATCGCTATCTACACGGAAATATTCATGAACCAAGAAATTGCGCATACCAGCAATATCGCGCCAGGGGACATCAGAATGTTGTTCTCTAAAAGAAACAGTGAGCATATTGGCAGCTTCACCAATAATCTCAATATTCTTTACTATTCCGTAGTAGCGCAAGACATCGCTTTCAAGTTCTTCACGAGAAAGTTTTCCTGCATACTTCTGTAGTGTTTCTATTGCTTGCAGGATATGCTCCAAACGGTTTCTATCTCTAAGCTGCTCTCTCATAAATAAGTATTTTGTCTCTGTTTACGCTCTCACGTGCAAAAGGCAACAACCCTTTCTCTGTAACCAAATCAACACGTAAATTAAGCAATTCTTGAAGGTCAAGTAGCATGCCACTTAACTTAAACAATCCTACAGATTGTTCAGGAATGATTAACAAGTCAACGTCACTCTCTGGTGTCTCTTCACCTCTGGCATAGGAGCCAAAAAGCCATACTTTCAGGACTGGTTGTGTCTTGAAATAGTCGGCTATCTTTTGTTGCATTGCTTGTGTACACATAAGCGATACGTTTTGGTGTCGAGTGCAAAAATATGAATTATTTTTTAATAAACAAAATTATGGAAAGAAAAATTGCCACCTCTCTATGCGCTTGCTACCACCTCTTTTTTCCGTTTTAGGCTCCTTTGCGTTGCGTTTCAGCCTGTTTTAGGTTGCGTTTTAGGCTGTTTCACCTTCCGTTTTAGGCTGTTTCGCGTTGTGTTTCGGGCTCCTTTACAACCTAAAACAGGCTGTTTCGGCTTTTTTCGTTACAAGATGCTTTTTGTTTCCGACTCTTTTCATTAATTTTGCAGGCGAAATAAAACATGTCATGATGAGAAAATACCAATGGATGATGGCCGCCATCCTATTTATTATCTGCGGCGCGTGTGTAATAACCTGTTGCGGCAGCGAGGACGACAGTCCCGCTGTCAGTCCGACGGACGACAGCAGCCAGTTTGTAACCCTGACGGATGTCGTGCCCGACGCCATCTTGGAGATACGCTACTACGGCACGTACAACTTCGTGGGACAGCGCATCGACGGCTATGAGGAGCCTACGGCCCTGCTCACCAAGCAGGCAGCCCTGGCGCTGAAGGCGGTGAGCGACGACGTGATGGCCCAAGGCTATCGTTTGAAGATCTACGATGCCTACCGTCCGCAGAAGAGTGTTGACCACTTCGTGCGCTGGGCGCAGGACCTCGCCGACACGAAGATGAAGCCCTACTTCTATCCCGATCTTGACAAGAGCGTGCTCTTCGAGCAGGAGTACATCTATGAGCGCAGTGGTCACACCCGCGGCTCGACCATCGATCTGACGCTCTTCGACATGGCCACGGAAAAGGAACTTGACATGGGCGGCACCTTCGACTGGTTCGGCCCCGAGAGCCATCCCGACTTCTGCGGCAATCCCGACACGGGTGAATATACGGGCGACAATAGCAAATCGCCCGCCGAGCCGATGCGCAGCATCACCGCCGAGCAGTTCGAGCACCGCATGATACTGCGCCGCGCCATGCTCGCCCACGGCTTCAAGCCCCTTGACACGGAGTGGTGGCACTTCACGCTCCGCGACGAGCCTTTTCCCGACACCTACTTCACTTTCCCCGTCAAGAAACTGGGCCAATAAAGAAATGACAAAATAAAAAAGTTGAAAAGCGTTATGGATATGTTTAGCAATATGGCTGAGAGCTTCAGCAACAACCTGATAGTGGAGGACCGCTACAGGATGATCCTCGACGGTCTGCAGGTGACGCTGCTTATCACATTATGTGCCGCCGTGCTGGGTACGATACTGGGCGGACTGGTGTGCTGGATGCGCATGAGCCGCCGCCGATGGCTGCAGCAAGTGGCACGGGTGTATATCGACTTGATGCGGGGCACGCCGGTGCTGGTGCTGCTCATGCTGATGTACTATGTGGTGATGGCACCAGTGGATGCTACCGGCATCGTGGTGGCCATCGTCACCTTCGCCATGAATACTGCGGCATACATCAGCGAGATGCTGCGGACCACCATCCAGGGCATCGACCGCGGACAGACGGAGGCGGGCCTGGCACTGGGATTCACCCCGAGGCAGACGTTCTTCAAGATTGTGCTGCCGCAGGTGGTCAAGGCGGTGATGCCCGTCTATCAGGGCGAGATTATCAGTCTGCTGAAGGGCACGAGCATCGTGGGCTACATCGCCGTAGCCGACATGACGCGCGCCTCCGACCTGATACGCTCGCGCACGTTCGATGCCTTCTTCCCCCTCATCGTCACAGCCCTCATCTATTTCCTCATGGCCTGGCTCATCGGCCTGCTGCTGCAGTCGTTGGTGCAGCGTCGGCACACGAAGGCCATCGTGGCCGCCCTGATGCTGACGCTGTTTGGTCTGGCAGGCTACGTGCCAACAATAGTTAATGACGGGGAAAACGTCACCCAAACGGGCGACCAGAAGGATATCCCCCCCGTATTCAAGGCACTGAAGGGTAAGAGTGTCGGTGTCATCATCGGCAGTGTCCAGGACATTGCCGTCACCGACATGGTTCCCGATGCCGACATCCTGCGCTTGACCACGCAGACCGATATGCTGGCCGCCTTGGAGAACGGCAAGGTGGATGTGGCGGGCAGCGAGAGCCTGACGCTGGTATTCAGCAAGGAAATTGCTGCCAAGGTAGACTCTGTAAACGCAGGGATGCAACCAGTTCCGATAGCAGCCTGCTTCCGTTTAGACAATACCGAGTTGCAGCAGGACTTCAACAGTTTCCTGGCCGACATCCGCCGCGACGGCACCTACCAGCAGTTGTACGACCGCTGGCAGCAGGCCGAAGACCCCTCGACTATGGACATCCCCCAGCCGCGCGGCACGGGGCACCATGCCGCCGTTCAACTTCATCAGCCAGGGGAGACCATCGGGCTTAGAGCCTGCCCTGCTGACGGAATGGGCCAACCGGAGGAACTGGAAAGTGGAGTATCTCGTGATGGACTTCGCCGCACAGATGCCTGCCGTACAGGCGGGCAAGGCCGACCTAGCCATGGGAGCCATCAGCATCACCGAGGAGCGGCAGAAACAGGTGCTCTTCTCCGACGGCTATATAGAGTCGCACATCGTACTCATCACGCGAAAAGGGGAAGCAGGGATACTAAGCCTCACCCCCGCCCCCTCTCCAAAGGGAGAGGGGAGTGGTTACCTCTGGCCATGGGGAGCTGTTCTCCTTACCATATTTATAGGTGGCGGAACTTGGCTCATAGTTCGTAAAAAGCATAGCACT